>NZ_BCYV01000070.1 GCF_001598375.1 Novosphingobium capsulatum NBRC 12533 | reverse complement strand
CCATCAAGGACGCGACGCTGAGCGCGGTGACGGCAGCGGGCCAGCTGGGCGACGTGGTTGCGTTGGTCGCGGGCGAAGGCATCGATGGCGTGGCCCAGGCCGCTGCGCAGATCGCCGGCGTGGCCGCCGTGCTCAAGGCCGATGACGCCGCCTATGCCCATGCGCTGGCGGAAAACGTCGCGCCGCTCGTCGCCGGGCTGATGGCCGACCATGACGCCTTCGTGGCGCCGGCCACCACCACCGGCAAGAACGTCGCGCCGCGCGTCGCGGCGCTGCTCGACGTGGCGCAGGTGTCGGACATTCTTTCGGTCGAAGGGCCCAAGACTTTCACCCGGCCGATCTATGCCGGCAATGCCATCGCCACGGTCGAATCCAGCGATGCCAAGCTGGTGGTGACGGTGCGCGCCACCGCCTTTGCCAAGGCAGAGGCGAGCGGCGGCAGCGCCAGCGTGGACGCGGTGAGCGGCGCGGGTGACGCTGGCCTCTCCAGCTTCGTTGGCGCGGAAATCGCCAAGAGCGAGCGGCCCGAACTGACCAGCGCCAAGATCATCGTCTCGGGCGGCCGCGCG
>NZ_BCYV01000069.1 GCF_001598375.1 Novosphingobium capsulatum NBRC 12533 | reverse complement strand
TTGGTCGCCAGATAGCTACGGACGGCTTAGATTTCCGGTGAGAACCGGGGATTGATTGTTGTCCGGGTTTTGTTGTCTGGGTTTGGTCTTTGACATTGTTGATTAGATGAAGGGACATGTGGGCGACGGCGCCTGGTGTCGGGGGTCTTTGGGCTCCGACGTCCAGTTTAAAGCAAGCCGGTATCTGTCTATATGTCCTTCGTATCCATTACGTTTGACAAATGCAGGCATCGGCTCCCGGAGTTCTGCTGTTGTCGCGGGTAGGTGCCATTGGTGCTTCTGCGATGATGGTTGTGACACAACTTGAGAGTTTGATCCTGGCTCAGAACGAACGCTGGCGGCATGCCTAACACATGCAAGTCGAACGAACCCTTCGGGGTTAGTGGCGCACGGGTGCGTAACGCGTGGGAATCTGCCCTTTGCTTCGGAATAACAGTTAGAAATGACTGCTAATACCGGATGATGACTTCGGTCCAAAGATTTATCGGCAAAGGATGAGCCCGCGTAGGATTAGGTAGTTGGTGGGGTAAAGGCCTACCAAGCCGACGATCCTTAGCTGGTCTGAGAGGATGATCA
>NZ_BCYV01000068.1 GCF_001598375.1 Novosphingobium capsulatum NBRC 12533 | reverse complement strand
AGGGCGTGGCGCTCGGTGCCGGCAAAGCCGGGCACATTGGCCGCGCGGCTCATTTCCCACAGGCCGCGCAGTTCATAGTGGAAGGGAATACCCAGGCGCCGCGCCGCGATCAGCGCGGGCAGGGCGTTGACGTGGTTGGACGCGGCGTGGATCGCGGCAACCCGCCGGGCCTTGGCCAGGCGGGCAATGCCGATGCTGGCCCGCTCGATATAGATGTCGAGCGGCAGGGACTGGCTGGGCTGGCGCAAGTGCTGCCAATCGAGGCCCTCGTGGCTGCTGGCCATGGCTTCTGGCGTGCCGCTGCTGTCGGCGCGGTCCCAGGGATAGCCGGCGCGGGTCAGGGCCACCAGATCGACGCCTTGCGCCAGCAGGGCACGCAACAGGGCCTGGGTGCGGGTAGTATAGCCGCTGGTGTGCCAGGGCAGGGCGCTGGCAGCGCAATAGAGCAGGCTTTGCGGGCGCGGGTCATAGGCCGGGGCAGCCACGGGCGGCAGGTCTGGCAGCGCTTGCGCCATGGCAGCCAGGGCCTGGATCTGCTGCGCGCGGCTGCTTTCCGATCCGCTCAGCGCGGTATCGGCCGGCAGGCCGGCCAGCAA
>NZ_BCYV01000066.1 GCF_001598375.1 Novosphingobium capsulatum NBRC 12533 | reverse complement strand
CCGGGGCTTCAATTCGGAGCTTGCACTCCTCCTCTTAACCTTCCGGCACCGGGCAGGCGTCAGACCCTATACGTCGTCTTGAAGCCGACTTAGCAGAGTCCTGTGTTTTTGCTAAACAGTCGCTACCCCCTGGCCTGTGCCCCCCACAAGTGCTTGCGCATATGTGGGGCCTCCTTCTTCCGAAGGTACGGAGGCAATTTGCCGAGTTCCTTCAGGATACTTCTCTCAAGCGCCTTGGTATACTCTACCTGACCACCTGTGTCGGTTTCGGGTACGGTCTATATGGAGAGGCTATTTCCTGGAACCTCGTCACAGCCAGCTCAATCCAATAAGAGCTGACAATTTAAGAGATCCGTCACTCATCTCCAGGCCCACGAATATTAACGTGGTTCCCATCGACTACCCCCTTCGGGCTCGTCTTAGGGGCCGGCTCACCCTGCTCAGATTAGCTTTAAGCAGGAACCCTTGGTCTTTCGGCGAGAGGGCATCTCACCCTCTTTATCGCTACTCATGTCAGCATTCGCACTTCCGATACCTCCACGGTCGGTTACCCTTCCGCTTCGCAGGCCTACGGAACGCTCCGCTACCGCTCAGATCAAAGATCTGAACCCTAAGCTTCGGTGCACGTCTTGAGCCCCGTTACATCTTCGCCGCAGGAACCCTTGG
>NZ_BCYV01000065.1 GCF_001598375.1 Novosphingobium capsulatum NBRC 12533 | reverse complement strand
GGCGTTCATCGACGCCCATCGCGAGGATCTGGGTATCGAGCCGATCTGCCGTGAACTGGTAATCGCCCCGTCCTCCTACCATGAACATGCCCGGCGCCTGGCCGATCCCGGCAGGCGCCCCGCGCGTGCCCGCCGTGATGACGAGATCAAGGCGCAGATCAAGCGCGTCCACGAGGCCAGTTCCGGGCTCTACGGCGCGCGCAAGGTCTGGCGCCAGTTGCTGCGCGATGGCGTGGCTGTTGCCCGGTGCACCGTGGAGCGCCTGATGGCCGCCATGGGGCTGGCGGGCGTTCGGCGCGGCAAGACGACGACCACCACGGTCAGCAATCCGAAAGCCCCGTGCCCGCTGGACAAGGTCAACCGTGAGTTCCGCGTTGAACGGCCCAACGCATTGTGGGTGGTCGATTTTACCTACGTGCACACTTGGGCCGGTTTCGTCTATGTGGCCTTCGTGATCGACGCCTATGCCCGCCGGATCGTGGGCTGGAAGGTCAGCACGTCGGCCACCGCCGGCTTTGTTCTGGATGCCTTGGAGCAGGCGATCCATGGCCGCAGGCCGGGGCCGGAAGATGGCCTGATCCACCATAGCGACAGGGGCGTTCAATACCTTGCCATGAACTACACCCAGCGCCTGGCCGAAGCCAACCTCGTGCCATCGGTTGGCAGCGTCGGT
>NZ_BCYV01000064.1 GCF_001598375.1 Novosphingobium capsulatum NBRC 12533 | reverse complement strand
GCCGACGCTGCCGACCGATGGTACGAGGTTGGCTTCGGCCAGACGCTGGGTGTAGTTCATGGCGAGATATTGAACGCCCCTGTCGCTATGGTGGATCAGGCCATCTTCCGGCCCTGGCCTGCGGGCGTGTATCGCCTGCTCCAAGGCGTCCAGCACGAAGCCGGCGGTAGCCGACGTGCTGACCTTCCAGCCCACGATCCGGCGGGCATAGGCGTCGATCACGAAAGCTACATAAACGAAGCCGGCCCAGGTGTGGACGTATGTAAAATCGACCACCCACAATGCGTTGGGACGTTCAACGCGGAACTCGCGATTGACTTTATCCAATGGGCACGGGGCTTTCGGATTGCTGACCGTGGTGATCGTCGTCTTGCCACGCCGAACGCCCGCCAGCCCCATGGCCGCCATCAGGCGCTCCACGGTGCACCGGGCGACAGCCACGCCATCGCGCAGCAACTGGTGCCAAACTTTGCGTGCTCCATAGAGCCCGGAACTGGCCTCGTGGACGCGCTTGATCTGCGCCTTGATCTCGTCATCACGACGGGCACGCGCGGGGCGCCTGCCGGGATCGACCAGGCGACGTGCATGTTCATGGTAGGAGGACGGGGCGATCGCCAACTCATGGCAGATCGGCTCGATACCCAGATCCTCACGATGGGCGTCGATGAACGAC
>NZ_BCYV01000063.1 GCF_001598375.1 Novosphingobium capsulatum NBRC 12533 | reverse complement strand
TTTGCCCGAGGACATGATTGCTCCGGTGGCACCGATTGCGTCGGAGCTGGCGATTGCCGGCGCCGAGCGCGTGATCCAGAACAGCGGGGTGACCTTCCGCATCGGCGGCGGAGAAGCGTTCTATTCGCCCACCCATGACGTGGTGCAGGTGCCGCCCCAGATTGCCTTTCTGGAGCCGATCAACTGGTTCCGCACAGCCCTGCACGAGCTTGGCCATGCCACGGGCCACAAGTCCCGGCTGGATCGTGACCAGACCGGCGAGTTCGGCTCTGCGTCCTATGCGAAAGAGGAACTTGTCGCAGAAATGGCCAGTGCCTTTGCCTGTGCGGCGCTGGGCATTGTCCCGACCGTGCGGCATGCCGATTATATCGGCGCATGGCTGGAAGTGCTGCGCGCCGACGAGAAGGCAATCTTCCGCGCGGCCAGTGCGGCGAGCAAGGCGGCCGATTTCCTGCTGGCCTGTGGGGAGGAACGGCCATGAACCGGCCTCTCCCGCCCGAATGGGGCACGCCCGTCCTGCCGCCGATCTCGCCGCGCGCGTTCTGGCGGCGGGGCCAGCGTGGCCTGCGCCGGATGACCAAGCGCCAGCGGGCGATCTTCGCGGCGGTTCGCTTCGAGGGCGCCAGCTATGCCGAGCTGGCCCAGCGCCATGGCATCAGTGTCGAGGCAGTGCAGGCCGAGCTGGCCAAGGCCCTCTCCACGCTGACACGTGCGGTCTATGGGCAC
>NZ_BCYV01000062.1 GCF_001598375.1 Novosphingobium capsulatum NBRC 12533 | reverse complement strand
TTTGGCTGTTCGCCAATTAAAGTGGTACGTGAGCTGGGTTCAGAACGTCGCGAGACAGTTTGGTCCCTATCTGCCGTGGGCGTCGATACTTGAGAGGAGTTGCCCCTAGTACGAGAGGACCGGGGTGAACATGCCTCTGGTGTACCTGTCGTTCCGCCAGGAGCGCAGCAGGGTAGCTATGCATGGACGGGATAACCGCTGAAAGCATCTAAGCGGGAAGCCTCCCTCAAGATAAGGTATCATCGAGTCGTGGTAGACCACCACGTTGATAGGCCGGGTGTGGAAGTGCGGTAACGCATGAAGCTAACCGGTCCTAATCACTCTTATCATGCTTGTAGAATCCACACCCTCACCACCAACCCTGCACAACATGCAGCGGCCAACGGTGACAGTCGGACGATCCTCAAGCCAGATCCCATACCCATCGATCTAAACCCCTCATGTGCGCCCGCTCCATTGCCTGGTGACCATAGCGTCTGTGTCCCACCCGATCCCTTCTCGAACTCGGCCGTGAAACCAGTCCGCGCCAATGGTACTAACGCTCAAGCGTTGGAAGAGTAGGTCGTCGCCAGGCATTGAAGCTGGCGCACACGAATAAAACCCATTCACAAAGTCTCTCCTGCGGCCCCGTCGTCATACACGACGGGGCCGCAGCGCATCGCGGGGTGGAGCAGCCCGGTAGCTCGTCAGGCTCATAACCTGAAGGTCGCAGGTTCAAATCCTGCCCCCGCAACCA
>NZ_BCYV01000061.1 GCF_001598375.1 Novosphingobium capsulatum NBRC 12533 | reverse complement strand
GGCACGCGCTTGTTTGCCGAGCAGGACCGCATCATGTTCCTGCGCAACGAACGCGAACTGGGTGTGAAGAATGGCATGTTGGGCACCATCGAGCGGGTTGATCGCACCGGCATGGCGGTGCGGCTCGACGATGGCCGCGCCGTGGCGTTCGACCACAAGGACTATGCCGACCTCACCCATGGTTACGCTGCCACCGTACACAAGGCGCAAGGGGCCACGCTTGACCGGGTCCATGTTCTGGCCACGCCGGGGCTCGATCGCCATGGCGCCTATGTCGCGCTCTCGCGGCATCGTGATCATGTCGAGCTGCATTACGCCAGGACCGACTTTGCCGACCGCGATCGGCTGGCCGCGCGGATGTCGCGCGACCGGTCCAAGGACTTGGTGCGGGATTATGCCGGCAAGGAGCAGGAACAGCGAGAACGCAAAGCGGAGCCGGCCCTGCAGCCACCAGCCCAGGCAGAACCCGAACGCAAGCAGGGGCGCTTTGCCGGGCTGCGGCTCAGCGTGCCCAGCTTTGCCAGGCCGCTGGCCCAGGGCCAGCAGGCAACCCACGAACACACCAAGCCGGCCTTGGCCGCAGCGCCGCACATCCAGACCAGGCCCAGCCTCGACCAGGCGGTCGAGCGCTATGCCCGCGCCACGGCGGAGATCGACCGCATGACCAGACAGCAGCTCCCCGCGCTCGAATACCAGAAAACCGCGCAGGCCCGCGCCGCCCAGGCGCTCGATGCCCTGCCCGGCGGCAGCGCGCGCGATCTCGACACCGCCTTCCAGCGTAATCCGAGCC
>NZ_BCYV01000060.1 GCF_001598375.1 Novosphingobium capsulatum NBRC 12533 | reverse complement strand
GGAGCTTGTCTTATGAGAATTCCCGGCTCCTGAGGCAAAAGGGAGCCACAACCCGGCACCGCAGCTGCGGTGCCGGGTTGTGGCGGAGGCGGCGCCGTGCGGAGCTTGGTCTTGCAGGACCGCGGTCGAGTTTGGCGAGCCTCCGTCTTTTCTTACGACCTGAACGGATACGTGGGCTCCGGGCCCGAACGACAAGCAAAGGTAGAAAGAAGAGATGGCCAAGGATACCATCGGGATCGACGTGTCGAAAGACCGCCTGGATGCGTTTTGGCATTCCCAAGACGCAGCACTCAGCCTGCCCAACACGGTTGAGGGTTTCGCCCAGCTATGCACATGGCTGGGTAAGAATAAGGGGGTGTTGGTCGTTTTCGAGGCGACCGGCGCATATCATCGTGGGCTTGAACGATACCTCAGCTTGGCGGGGCAGCCTTTCATCAAGGTCAATCCGAAGCAAGCGCGGCGCTTTGCTCAGGCTATCGGCCGTCTGGCCAAGACCGACAGCGTTGATGCCAGGATGTTGGCACGAATGGGCGTGGTCCTTGATCTGGCCCCACAAGGCATTGAAGGCGAAGATGTTCATGATCTCAGAGAGTTGCTGACAGCTAGGCGGGCCATGGTCAAAGATCAGATCACCGCAAAGACGCGTCTCGCCACAGCGAGCAACCCGCTTGTGAAGGACCAACTTTGCCGCCGGATCGATGACATCGACACGGACATCAAAGCCCTGGATCAAGTGATTGCGCAGATCGCTCAGCAGCGTGGCACCCTTGATGAGCGCATCAGACGCCTCATGACCATTCCCGGGATCGGCAGATTGACCGCGACCACGTTGGTGATCGACATGCCAGAGCTTGGACATCTCGACAGCAAAAAGATCGCCGCTCTGGCTGGGCTTGCGCCTATGACGCAACAGTCAGGCAAGTGGCAAGGCAAAGAGCGGATTATTGGTGGTAGGGCATTACTTCGACGGGCAATTTACATGCCTGCGTTGGTTGCCATTCGCTTCAATCATGATTTCCGTGACAAATATCAGCAGTTCGTAAATGCAGGGAAAGCAAAGAAGGTGGCTATCACCGCCGTCATGCGGCGCATCATCGTTCTGGCAAACACGTTGTTGCGTGAAGGACGCGATTGGCAACCTGTTCGCCCTTGACCAAGACGGATACT
>NZ_BCYV01000059.1 GCF_001598375.1 Novosphingobium capsulatum NBRC 12533 | reverse complement strand
GACAGCTATGACTGTGAGAAGATGCATGCAGTCTGGAAGGTCTGACCCATGCTTACGACTGACCACGTGTCATGGCGTTGATCTGTCGGCCCTCCAGGCTGCACCCGAGGCGTCGCGAAACGTGACTTGATAGGAGCCTGAGGGAGTGCCGTCCCGTCACAGTCCTGTCCGCTCGCGAAGGGCCTTCGGGTTCCACCCGCCTGGAGGACCAATATGCATGATATTACACCAGACGCTGTCGTCATCGGCATCGACACCCATAAAGACGTTCACGTCGCGGTCGCGATCAACGGACTGGGCGCGCGGCTTGCCACAGCATCGTTCCCGGTAACCAGCAAGGGCTATCGCCAGGTGGCAGCTTGGGCAACCGAGCACGGAACCGTGCACGCATTCGGCATCGAAGGAACTGGCTCATACGGTGCCGGCCTCGCACGTGCGCTGGCTGCGAAGGGTTTGCGCGTCATTGAGGTCGGCCGGATCAACCGGCAGCTCCGGCGTCGATATGGCAAGACCGATACCGTGGATGCCGAGTCCGCTGCAAGGGCCGTGCTTGCGGGTGACGCCGACGGTGAGCCCAAAGTTGGTGATGGCACCGTTGAAATGATCCGTCACCTCAAGATAGCCCGCGACACTGCGCTCAAAGCGCGAACACAAGCTATGGTCACGCTCAAGACAATGCTGGTGAACGCGCCACAGGCGTTGCGCGAGCGGTTCATCGGCATCACCGGCAAGATGACGCTTATCCGAGCGATCGCAGCGCTGCGCCCGGGGGCACTGGTGTCCACCACTGCATCGGCGAAGATGGCGCTACGCGCATTAGCGAACCGATGGCTGATGCTGGATGCCGAGATCAAGGAGCACGAAGCCGCCCTCGAGCAGTTGGTGCGTGCCCACGCACCGGCACTGATGGATGCGCCTGGCGTGTCGACCGGTACCATCGCCGACATGCTCATTGTCTTGGGAGACAATCCTCAGCGGATCCGATCCGAGGCCGCGTTCGCCAAGCTATGCGGCGTGTGCCCCGTGCCGGCATCAAGTGGCAAGACCAACCGTCACCGGCTCAACCGCGGTGGCAACCGGCGGGCGAATGCGGCTCTGTACCGCGTCGCCTTGGTTCGCATGCGCCACCATCCGCCGACCCGCGAATATATCCAGCGCCGAACCGCCGAAGGCAAGTCGCCTCGCGAAATCCGGCGGTGCCTCAAGCGGTACATCGCTCGCGAAATCTACCAGCACCTCTGTACTGAAAAGCCGCTCCCAGCAGCCGCGAAAGGCTCTTGACCAACATAGGAGCATCAATGCCTTGGCCGAGA
>NZ_BCYV01000058.1 GCF_001598375.1 Novosphingobium capsulatum NBRC 12533 | reverse complement strand
TTAGACCAGTGAGCTGTTACGCTTTCTTTAAATGATGGCTGCTTCTAAGCCAACATCCTGGTTGTTTTGGGATTCCCACATGCTTTCCCACTTAGACGTGACTTGGGGACCTTAGCTGTAGGTTAGGGCTGTTTCCCTTTTGACGACGGACCTTAGCACCCGCCGTCTGTCTGCCGGATAAATCTCGTTGGTATTCGGAGTTTGGTTAGAGTTGGTAGATCTCGCGACCCCCGCATCCATCCAGTGCTCTACCCCCAACGGTATACGTCCGACGCTCTACCTCAATAGATTTCGCGGAGAACCAGCTATTTCCCGGTTTGATTGGCCTTTCACCCCTAAACACAACTCATCCGACAATTTTTCAACATTGAACGGTTCGGCCCTCCAGTGCGTGTTACCGCACCTTCAGCCTGGTCATGCCTAGATCACCGGGTTTCGGGTCTAATTCATCGAACTCCAGCGCCCTATTCAGACTCGCTTTCGCTACGCCTACACCTAACGGCTTAAGCTTGCTCGATAAACTAAGTCACTGACCCATTATGCAAGAGGTACGCAGTCACCCCCTATGGGGCTCCTACTGCTTGTAAGCATCCGGTTTCAGGTACTGTTTCACTCCCCTCATCGGGGTGCTTTTCACCTTTCCCTCACGGTACTAGTTCGCTATCGGTCATGTACGAGTATTTAGGCTTGGAGGGTGGTCCCCCCATGTTCAGACAGGATTTCACGTGTCCCGCCCTACTCGAGGCCTCATCCATCACTTTCGCATACGGGGCTATCACCCGCTATGGCCTGCCTTTCCAGACAGTTCTGCTAGTTGAAGATGAGGCACTGGCCTGGTCCGCGTTCGCTCGCCACTACTAACGGAATCTCGGTTGATGTCTTTTCCTCCAGGTACTGAGATGTTTCAGTTCCCCGGGTTCGCTTCACCAAAGCTATATATTCACTAAGGTGATACCTTATCCACCTCTCCAACCACCCTGTTGCCAGGGTGACAGAAGAAATGGTGAAGGTGGGTTTCCCCATTCGGAAATCGCCGGATCAAAGCTCGCTCACAGCTCCCCGACGCTTATCGCAGCGTGCCACGTCCTTCTTCGCCTGTACATGCCAAGGCATCCACCAGATGCTCTTACCTCACGCTTGAGAATCCACACCATCACCAACAAGCCTGCATAACGCTTGCGATGTACCAGGTGCGGACGATATCTCAGCCAGATCGAACAACGCATCATATGGCTTTCGCCACACGACCGTTGCCCATAATGTGTGAACGCAATCGAACGACGACCTTGATCGTCGATCCATGCGCCACGGCATCGATCTAAAAAACCCATTCACAATGTCAAAGAGGCGTACAATACGCCAATACCAGACCATGCTTGCGCATGGCCGGAACCC
>NZ_BCYV01000057.1 GCF_001598375.1 Novosphingobium capsulatum NBRC 12533 | reverse complement strand
TGTGGCGGGCCGGGTCAGTTCGCCGGCGTCATAAAGCCGGAATGCCAGCCACTTCGCCCGCCACGGTTGTGGATCGGCGGCATAGGCCTGCTCGCCCAGCCGGGCCGCTGCCAGCGGATCGCTGTCCTGAACCTGGCGCGCCTGTTCGGTCAGGGTGCGGGCCAGTGCCTGGGCATGGGCCCGTTCCCGCGCGGCCTGCGCGGCGGCCAGTTCCGCCGGGTCGGGGGCCGGTTCCGGCGCGGGGGGATGCAGGATCTGCTGAATGCGCCGCGCTTCCGATCGGCTCAGCGGCAGGTCTGCGGGCAGGGTCTGCAACATGTCTATCGCCCGCGCCGTTTCACCGGCCTCGTGCAGGCGCAGGCCGAGCCACTTGGCACGCCAGGGCTGCGGATCGATCGCATAAGCCTGCTCGCCCAGCCGGGCCGCCGCCAGCGGATCGCGGGCCTGAAGCTGCATCGCCTGTTCGGTCAGGGTGCGGGCCAGTGCCTGGGCATGGGCCCGTTCCCGCGCGGCCTGCGCGGCGGCCAGTTCCGCCGGGTCGGGGGCCGGTTCCGGCGCGGGGGGATGCAGGATCTGCTGAATGCGCCGCGCTTCCGATCGGCTCAGCGGCAGGTCTGTGGGCAGCGACTGCAACAGGTCTATCGCCCGCGCCGTTTCGCCCGCTTCGTGCAGACGCAGGCCCAGCCACTTGGCGCGCCAAGGTTGTGGATCGATGGCCTGCGCCTGTTCCGCTAGGGCGATCGCGGCTGGCAGGTTTGTTGCGGCCAGGGCGCGCGCCTCGCGTGTCCATGTTGCAGCCTGGGCCAGCGCTTGTTCGGCAGCATGGCGCGCAGCATCGCCGTCAGTTGTGGCCGGCAGGGCAGGCTCGGGCAGGGGGGCGGGCGCAGGTTCCGGCTCGCGCAGCGTCTGGGCAATGACTTGTGCGATGCTGGCCCAGTCGCGATGGGCGGTGGCATGGTCGCGGGCGGCCTGGCCTATGCGGTGGGCCATGGCGGGGGCGCGGGCCAGGGCGGCAATGGCGCGCGCCAGGTCTGCGGCATCGCCAGGGGTGAAGAACAGCGCGGTTTCGCCCTCCTGCGCCTCGGCACGGAACACCGGCAGATCGGGCACCACGGCGGGCAGGCCCAGGGCCATGGCGTCGACCAGCTTGATCGGCGGCACCAGTTCGGTCACCGCGCTGCGGCGGCGCGGCAGGCAGGCGATGTGGCAGGCGGCCATGCGTGCCCGCGCGGCATCGGGTTCGAGGCGCCCGGTGAAAGTGACGGCCTGCGCCAGGCCCAGGCGCGCGGCCTGCGCTTCCAGGCTGTCGCGCAAGGGGCCATCGCCCATGATCACCAAGTCGATGGCCAGGCCCTGCGCATGTAGCATGGCCAGGGCATCGAGCAACAGGTCCAGCCCTTCATAGGCGACGAGCGCGCCGGCATAGCCGATCGTGGTGGTGGCGTGGCGCGCGGCGGCAATCCCGGCAAAGGCGGGTGCATCAATGCCGTTGGGCAGCAAGGCCAGGCGCGCAGGATCGAGGCCCCATTGCCCGATGACATGATCGGCAAGCGGCGCCGAGATGGCAAAGAGCCGATCGGCCTGGCGCGCCACGAAAGCTTCCAGCTCAAGGCCC
>NZ_BCYV01000056.1 GCF_001598375.1 Novosphingobium capsulatum NBRC 12533 | reverse complement strand
TGGCACGGAACTCACGTCGAATGCCGTGCTCGCCTGGTGCGGTGAGGCCGGCGTGGAGTGGCACTATATCGCGCCGGGCAAGCCAATGCAGAACGGCTACGTCGAGAGCTTCAACGGCCGCATGCGCGATGAACTGCTAAACGAGACGCTGTTCCTCAGCATGGACCATGCCCGCCTTCAGATCGCGGCATGGGTCGAAGACTACAACCACGAGCGACCGCACTCAGCCCTTGGCTATGAGACCCCGGCGGCATTCGCAGCCGAACTGCATAAGCAATGGCCTGCTCCGCTACGCCCTACGGGCTCCGCTGCACAGGCCATTGCTTACCCCGCGCTCATGCGCAACAAAACGGCCCGGCTCTAATCCCAGCTGGTGGAAAGCTGGGGGTCACGTCACAATTAGTATAAATGGTCATGTTGAGTGCGCTTTGATTATAGGAATGCTTAAGCATATTATCCTGCGACAACAGCAGGGCACGCACGACCGCGCGGCCCCTGACCCGAGAGTGCTTACTTATGGAGCTTGTGATGAGAAGGTTGAAGATTCAAGCTTGGGCGGCTGTGTTGCCAGTTCTGTTGACGACGGCGTGCGGCGCGCCAGACGAACCGCAGAATATTTCTGAGGACCAGATGAATCATTTTGCTGGAATTATGGAACACGACCATCCGTCTGATGCGGCGACCAACCAAGCGCAAGGATCCGTTACAATGACCTCTCCGAAAAAACCCGTAAAGGGAAGGTAGCAGCCGAGGTTCCGGTCGCGCACGTGCGCAGCATGCGGAATGGTATCTCGCACGGCGTCCGGGACCATGCACTGCTGGCGATCGGCGGGGTTCGCCGTATCGCTTCTCCTATCCGCGTGGACGATGTGAGCGGATCTAGAATTGCAGCCTCTTGCGGGCTGCTAAACGTCAGTATGGCGTCGACTGCAGTCAGTGGAGTGAGAATCTGATGCACGCTTCACCCCCGGATCGAGAACGATCAAGTCAGACTTCGCATGGTGGATCTTTGCGATAGCGCCTACAATGGCCATTCCAAGCCCATTTCCGCGCGAAGCCCGCGCGACATCAAGTCGACCAAAGGGACGAGAAGGTCGAGGGCGCGCCTGTCTTCGCCGGCTCGATCAATCAGTCCGGCGCGCTTAAGGTTAGGGCCGAACGGATCGGGCGGGCGTCTGCCCCCATATGCAAAAATGCTCCCGGATGTTGAGCTCGCCTTTTCGGCCTGACGCGAACAACCAAGCTGCGACAGCATCGACGACAATGCCAATGCCCGCGACGATCATGACCGTCACGCCTGCTACCGGAGCAGTTGAAGAGAAACGCCGAACCGTCTCCCAACCGATCGCCAATCGCAGCCGCTGCAAAGGTGAGAGATCGGCGCACGGCCCTGCTCAGCGGTTCAATTTCTACGTAGCGGTAACGGCGATGCAAGACCGATTGGCTGTGACCAGCCCACCTTTTTCAGGCCGCTGATATCTGAGCCTCGTTGCCCATGCGCTCTCGGCGGGTGCCAATCCGCCAAGGCTTCGGAAAGGTTGAAGCGCCCCGGGTTTCCCGGAGGCTCCGATTTGTGAGAAGGAGCTTTCGTGATGAGCAAGACCCGGAACAAGTTTTCACCTGAAGTCCGCGAACGC
>NZ_BCYV01000055.1 GCF_001598375.1 Novosphingobium capsulatum NBRC 12533 | reverse complement strand
CGACAACGTCCTAGGTCGGGAAGCAGCGGCGAAAAACGGCCAGCAGGTCTCGTTGCGCCGATGGTGATCGGCGCTGGTTGCGTTCTGATCCAGATGGCTTCCATCGTCAAGGAATGCGCTCTCGGCCATAGCAAACACAGGATCCAACGGCCGTGCCGGTCGTGGTCCTCACCGTCCTTAAAATGAGATGCGGATGCCAGATGGAAGGCCCGAACATTATCTACAGGGTCGCCGTAGCGCCCTCACGGCACGACAGAGAGGGGTCCTTCCATCTGGTGTCCGCCCGTTCGACGAACGGGCGGTACTCGGTTCCCGTCTTGATGACAGCGTGCGCGACGCGCGCCATCTTGGCGGTGAGTGCGGTCATGGCCTTGCGGCGGCGATCAGGGTCGTTTCCATGGCCGGCAACATAGCGACCAAGCTTGTCGCGGAAGCTGTTGTCACGCTGACGGATGGCGACTTGAGTTGCCATCCAGAAGGTGCGGCGTAGCCGGGCGTTGCCGTACTTGGAGAGCTTGGTTCGCCCACGGAAAGTGCCCGACTGGCAGGTCGCGAGGTCAAGCCCACAGAACTTGAGGAACTGGCGGTGGTGGGCAAACCGGCGAAGGTCGCCAGCCTCGGCAAGGATGGTCAGCGCGTTGATCGGTCCGATTCCGGGGATCATGCGCAGGAGCTGATAATCGCGGTTCTCGCTGAGCAAGGCGTGAGCGGTGCGCTCAATCTCATCGCGCTGCCGGATGAGGCTGCGTGCTTGTGCGATGACCATGCGGAACATGGCGATCGCTACGGAATCCTCTTCGACCGGCAGTGCCACCGAGGCGCAGGCGGTCTCATAAATATCGTTGATTAAGCGGGCCTTGGAGACCTTGCGACCGACGAGAGACCAAGCCTCGCGCGTGAAGTCTTCTTGGCCGAGCGCTGTCATGCTGGCCGGAGTTGGAAAGCGTTCGAGCAGGGCCAGAAACCAGTCAGACCGGCTGTTGCCGGCGAAGCGCTCGATCTCAGGAAAATACAGCGGCAGATAGTGTGTCAGGATCCGATGCCAGGTCTGGGTCTTGGCTTTGGAAATGGCTTCATGGGTCTTCGACATCTCCTGCAGGTCGTTGATCCCGGCGGCCAGCGGATCGACGTAACGCTGGGTGGCACCGATCCGCAGCATATGCAGGATCACCTGCGCATCCTTGGAATCGTTCTTGTCCCAACCATTGTGCAACGCCTCGCGGGTACGAGCCAAGGCAACCGACGAAATCAGTCGCAGCTCGAAACCTGCCGAGAGCAGCCGATGCGCCAACGTGCGATGGTAGTTGCCGGTCGCCTCGAAGCCGACGACGATCGGGCGCCCTATGCTGCTGAGCTCGTCGGCGAGGCGATCGTAGTCAGCCTTGGTGGCCATGATCGTCATGCGCCGGCGGCGGCCGCCTTCGGGGCGTTCAATCAATACCTCCTGCCGGTGCTTCGACATATCGATGGCTACCAGCACGGCGTCGGCGGGGGTAGAACTGCGCTTGGTCATGGTCGGTCCGTCTCCAAAGTGTTGAGTCGACAACTTCACTTTAGAGACCTGCTGGCCGGTCATGGCCGCCTTGATGAAGCCGGCGGGCGCTACGCGCTCTTGTCTTCATCAAGGCATCGCGGCCCTCAAAGGAGCCGCTTCCCAATGTGCTA
>NZ_BCYV01000054.1 GCF_001598375.1 Novosphingobium capsulatum NBRC 12533 | reverse complement strand
CCGCCGATCGGCTCTATGACGAGCGGCTCGATCGGCACCACGATTTCTCCAACAAGACCGGCGTCGTGCATAGCGAAGTCATGCTGCCCGAGGGCGCGCCAGAGGAGTGGCGGGATCGGGCGAAGCTGTGGAATGAGGTCGAAGCCGTGGAAGTGCGCAAGGACGCGCAGCTCGCCCGCGAGATCGAGTTCGCCATTCCCCGCGAGATGAGCCAGGCCGATGGCATCCAATTGGCGCGGGATTTTGTGCAAAGGGAGTTCGTCGACCGGGGCATGGTCGCCGACCTCAATGTGCACTGGGATGTGGGACCGGACGGCCTCGCGAAGCCCCATGCCCATGTGATGCTGGGCATGCGCGAAGTTAGCGAGAATGGCTTCGGCGCCAAAGTGCGCGAGTGGAACAAGACCGAGCTCTTGACCCACTGGCGCGAAGCCTGGGCCGAGCATGTCAACGAACGGCTGGCGCAGCTCGATATCGACGCACGGATCGATCACCGCAGCTTGGAGGCCCAGGGCATCGACCTGGAGCCTCAGAACAAGATCGGCCCGGCCGCTGCGCGGATGGTACAGGAAGGCCTGGTTCGCGAGCGGTTGGAAGAGCATTTTGCCATCGCCCGGAGCAATGGCGAAAAGATCCTCGAAAACCCCGGCATCGCGCTCGATGCCATCACCCACCAGCAGGCGACCTTCACTTCGCGCGATCTTGCCACGTTCGTGCACCGCCACAGCGAGGGCAAAGACCAGTTCGATGCCGTGCTGGCGGCGGTGCGCGGTTCGCCCGATCTGGTGCGCTTGGGGCCAGACGGACGCGGCGAAGAGCGCTTTACCTCGCGCGCCATGCTCGAGACCGAACAGCGGCTGGAGAAGGCCACGGCCAGGCTCGACGCGGAGCGCCATCATGGCGTGCCGGCGCGCCATCTGGCAGCCGCGCTGGACCGCGCCGAAGCGCGTGGTCTGGTGCTGTCGGTCGAGCAGCGCCATGCGCTCGCGCATGTCACCGGCGGTCTGGGTATTGCCAACGTGATCGGCTATGCCGGGACCGGCAAAAGCGCGATGCTGGGCGTTGCGCGCGAGGCTTGGGAGAAAGCCGGCTACGATGTGCGTGGCATTGCCCTCTCCGGTATTGCCGCTGAGAACCTGGAAAACGGCTCGGGTATTGCCTCACGCACGATTGCCAGTCTCGAGCACCAGTGGGCGCAGGGACGCGAGACCCTGATGCCCAATTCCATCCTGGTGATCGACGAAGCCGGGATGATCGGCACGCGCCAGATGGAACGCGTGGTCAGTGAAGCCGAGCGCCAAGGCGCAAAGGTCGTGCTGGTTGGCGATCCGCAGCAGCTCCAGGCGATCGAAGCGGGGGCTGCCTTCCGCAGCATGGCCGAGCGGCATGGCGCGGTGGAAATCACCGAAGTACGCCGGCAGGCGGAAGAGTGGCAGCGCGATGCCACGCGGCAGCTGGCAACGGGCAGGACCGGCGAAGCCATCGAAGCCTATCACGCGGCCGGTCTGGTGGTCGAATCACGCACGCGCGAATCGGCTCGCGATGCCTTGATCGAGCGCTGGGATGCCGATCGGCAGGCCCATCCCGAGGCCAGCCGGCTCATTCTCACCCATACCAATGCAGAATGCGATGAACTGAATGCGCAGGCCCGGGATCGCCTGCGCGATCATGGCACGCTTGGCACCGATGTCGCGGTCGAGACCAACCGC
>NZ_BCYV01000053.1 GCF_001598375.1 Novosphingobium capsulatum NBRC 12533 | reverse complement strand
CTGGCTGACATTGATCCCGGAGCTTCGAACGTAGTATCTCTTGATCCGGACAGGCGTCGAAGCGAGGATGGCCGCCAAGTGGCGGGCAAGTCCATCGACTTCCTTTTAGCGACGCATTTCGATGAACCAGGGCGCAACAACCTCTACCTGAAAGAAGAGATCATCAAGGCGCTTCGTCTGGCCGCTGACGGCAAGTCGGATACGCCTGCGTTTAAGGAAATCCTGGATGTTTTGAGCGAGAGCCTCCCCAGGCTCGACCAAAATAGCCCTGTTGCCCGCCTCATCGGCGAGCTCCAGGGAGTTGCGCAGCGGAGCGGACGGCGGTGATTGCCGCTCCGATAATGTGGTCAGAGTCGGACGTGGCCTTGGTGAACGCGTTTAACGCCAAGCCGCGGGCAGACAAGCTGAGCTCGTACTGGAGCGACGAGGCCTTGGCCGGGCTCCGGGGAAGGGTAAAAACCTTCTACATCGCTGCGCAGGGCGAGCGCTGCTGCTATTGCGCCCGGCACCTAGCCACGACGTTTCACCGTAGCTGGGACCTCGACCACATCGTCGATCGGGCAAAGTACCCATGGTTTCTGTTCACGCCGGAAAACCTTGCGGCTTCCTGTCCCGAATGCAACCTTGCGAAGACCAACAAGGAGGTCCTCAAGAATCCCGGCCGCAAGACGTACCCCAACCACACCGACGCATTCAGGCTCGTGCATCCGCACTTCGACAACTACGAAGATCATATCCACAAAGACGGCTTCGTTTATGTGCCTAAGACCGACAAGGGCAAGTTCACGATCGTCCTCTGTGATCTCCTGCGGTTCGCCGTCCGTTATATTGATTGGGGGAAAAACGCTTCGGACAGGCGCTTCGAGGATGACGTCGACGCAGCGTTTGGTTCCGACGGCACGGCGGCAGGGGTGGCGGTCGACAAGGTTGCGGCGGAACTGGCACGGCTGGATCTGGAGTGAACGATCGGCAAAGCGCCGCTCCAACCGGCGTTGGCTTCAGCAGACAGCCCACCTTCTTTCGTTCTGGTATATCAGCCAGGTAGACCCTGAATGTCGGTTCCTCACAAGAGGTGGCGTTCGACCTTCCGCATTGGAACGACGGCTTCGTCCCAGATTCCGGCATTCCGCTAGGCTGAGCGTTGGCACAACGCGTACGGTAGTATGCTCACCTGCGTGCCTTAGCGGGTGTCATCCACGCGATAGAACATGGGATTACGCATCCATTCACGGATGGCGGATTCGCGCCAGCCAGTGCAGCGTGTGGCGATGCGGACCTGCTTGGGAAACGTGCCCGCCTGGATCTTGCGATAGAGGGTGGCGCGGGTCAGGCCGGTGCGATCGAGGACGGCATTGAGGCGCAGGATGCGGTCCGGGGGCTGTTCGGTCATGGCGTGGTCTTCCTGTACTGTGGTTGGTTCTCTTGCTCCTTCGCTGTGAGATTTGCTGGCTTGCGGTCGGCGTCAAGAGTGCCGAAAACGGCGCCAAAGCACTGAAACTACGCCTGATCACGCCAGCACCGCCGATTGTACGCCAGGGCGAGAAAAGAAATTTGAGGCTCGAGCAGATTGTGTCTCAGGCCGTCTCGACCTGATCGCGCTCTCCTTCCGCTGCGCTCCAGCCGAGCCGGCACTGCCGTCTCGTCGGCAGTGCCGGTGCGATCGCTGACACTTGGCCCGGCCCTGCTGACCGGGCCTGTCGGTCCGCCTTCAGCTCCCCTCCGGTTGTCGCCACGCTTTGGTTGCGCGGCGGCGTTTGCCTCGGCTCCAGAGTGACGGGGGGCGTCACGGCCCTGTAGCCCCGCCGCGACGGGGTGCAACCCGGCCCGCTGCGCGGGTCCGGGTGCTCCACGCTGTTGCGCTCCTTCGGATGCACCCCGCCGCCTGCTGCGGGGCTCTT
>NZ_BCYV01000052.1 GCF_001598375.1 Novosphingobium capsulatum NBRC 12533 | reverse complement strand
GTGGACCGGCGTGCAAAAGGGACCCCGTTAGCGGGGTGATCGGCGTCTAAAAGGGACCCCTCATTCCGATGGTGTAGCGGGCCGCCTGGTTTTCCAGGTGGCGAGATCGGGATGTTGGTGGTGGAGACAGTCGTTCGGATTCGGCGCGCGCACGCGAACGGTAAGGCGATCAAGGCGATCGCGCGGGATCTGCGGTTGTCTCGCAAGGTGGTGCGCAAGGCGATCCGGGCGCCTGAAGGGGCGTTCGATTACCATCGGACGGTCCAACCGCTGCCCCGGCTTGGGCCCTTCCAGGAGCGGCTCGATACGTTGCTGGCGGAGAACGAGGCGCGGCACCGGCGTGACCGTCTTCGCATGACGCGGATCCACGATC
The DNA here is from genome assembly GCF_001598375.1 of Novosphingobium capsulatum NBRC 12533. Taxonomy (GTDB): domain Bacteria; phylum Pseudomonadota; class Alphaproteobacteria; order Sphingomonadales; family Sphingomonadaceae; genus Novosphingobium; species Novosphingobium capsulatum. The sequence continues at coordinate 2,132 of NZ_BCYV01000052.1, read as the reverse complement.
TGCTCCAGCGCGAGGGGTTCGAGGGCTCCTACGATGCGGTCCGGCGCTACGCCCGGCGTTGGGCCGAAGCGCGGCGCAAGGATGCGGGTGACGGCGCCCCGGCGTTCATTCCGCTGCTGTTCCAGCCCGGCGAGGCCTACCAGTTCGACTGGAGCCACGAGGACGTGGAGATCGCCGGCAAGCCGATGCGGGTGAAGGTGGCGCACATGCGGCTGTGCGCGTCGCGGGCGGTCTATGTCCGGGCCTATCCCCGCGAGACCCAGGAGATGGTGTTCGATGCCCATGCCCGCGGCTTCGCCTTCTTCGGCGGCGTTCCGCTGCGGGGGATCTATGATAATATGAAGACGGCTGTGGCTGCGGTCTTCGTGGGCAAGGAGCGCGTGTTCAACCGCCGCTTCCTGGTCATGGCGGATCATTACATGGTCGAGCCCACGGCCTGCTCGCCAGCGGCGGGGTGGGAGAAGGGGCAGGTTGAACACCAGGTGCAGACCATCCGGGGCCGCTTCTTCCAGCCCCGTCTGCGCTTTGCCAGCATCGAGGAGCTCAACGGTTGGCTGGAGGCCGAGTGCCTGCGTTGGGCCGCAACGCACGCGCATCCCGAGCAGAAGGAGCTGACCGTTACCGAGGCGCTGGACCTCGAACGACCAGCCCTGCAGCCGATGCTGGCGCCGTTCGACGGCTTCCACGAGACCGCCCATGCCGTGACCGGCACCTGCCTGATCAGCTTCGACCGCAACCGTTACTCGGTCATGGCCAAGGCAGCGCGGCGGGCGGTCCAGGTCCGTGCCTATGCCGACCGGATCGTCGTGCGCTTCGGCGACGAGGTCGTTGCCGAGCATGCCCGGCACTTTGGCCGTGACCGGACGATCTATGATCCCTGGCACTATCTCCCTGTCCTGGCCAACAAGCCCGGCGCCTGGCGCAACGGCGCCCCCTTCCAGGGCTGGGACCTGCCACCGGCACTGACGCGGTTGCGCCGCAAGCTGGGGAGCGGTGACGAGGCCGACCGGCGCTTCGTGCGCGTGCTGGCGGCCGTGCTGACCGATGGTCTGGACGTGGTCGAGGCCGCGGTCCGCGAGGCGCTCGATGCTGGAGCTGCCAGCGACGAGGTCATCCTCAACATCCTCGCCCGATACCGCGAGCCGGCAACCGACCGGCCCCTCGATGTGGTTGTCGATCTCAAGCTCAGCCATCCGCCGATCGCGGACTGCGCCCGTTACGATACCGTGCGAGGCCTCGATGCAGCGGCATGAGATGATCGAGGCGATGCGCGGGCTCGGCCTCAGGGGCATGGCCGGCGCGTTCGATGAAGCCGTCACCACCGGACTGCAACGCAAGCGCACGACCCACGAGATCCTAACCGACCTGCTGAGGGCGGAAGCCGCGCATCGCCATGCCGCCTCGATCCGCTACCGCATGACCGCAGCCAAGCTGCCGGTGGTGAAGGACCTCGATGCCTTCGTGTTCGAGGGCACCCCGATCAATGAAGGCCTGGTGCGCTCGCTGCATGCCGGGTCCTTCGTGCCCGCACGGCGCAACATCGTGCTCATTGGCGGCACGGGGACCGGCAAGACCCATCTGGCCACTGCGATCACCGCCAGCGTGGTCTGCGCCGGCGCCCGCGGGCGCTACTTCAACACGGTCGACCTCGTCACCCGGCTCGAGGAGGAGGCTCGCATCGGCAAGGCCGGCGCCATGGCCGCACAGCTCAGCAGGCTCGACGTCGTGGTCCTCGACGAACTGGGCTACCTGCCGTTCGCCCGCTCCGGCGGGCAGCTGCTGTTCCACCTGATCAGCAAGCTCTACGAGAAGACCTCCGTCATCATCACCACGAACCTGGCGTTCGGCGAGTGGCCCACTGTCTTCGGTGACCCCAAGATGACCACCGCGCTGCTCGATCGCATTACCCACCATTGCGACATCGTTGAGACCGGCAACGACAGCTGGCGCTTCAAGCACCGCAGCTGAGGCACCCCAGAAACGCCTTCGCGCTGCTGCCGCCTCCGGTCGGGCTACGCCCTCCCTACGCCGTCAGCAGCGCGAAACCCGCGCCCAGCATCAACCGATCCACGCAACGCCAAGGGGGTCCCTTTTGCGCGCCGATAGGGGGTCCCGATTGAACGCCGATTGAC
>NZ_BCYV01000051.1 GCF_001598375.1 Novosphingobium capsulatum NBRC 12533 | reverse complement strand
GTCGAAGGGTTTCGGGCGCCGGCAGGCGTACGAAAGTCTTGCAAGTACGACCCGCGGTGAGGCTCGCACAGGTCTATGGGTAAAAGGGCTTTGGTGTGGATTGGGGTGACTGAAGCAAGCCTACCGGCCAGCCCGTGACGGGCGGAACAGCATGGAAGTCAGTTGGCCATTGTGCTCGTCGCGCCGCTGATCCTGCTGGGAATGAGCCCAGTTTTGACTGTGCTGGCGGCGTCGACACACCTATCCCCATGGGCCGGGGTGCAACGTTCACGGCCATCATGGAGGGTAAGCCATGCCGGATCATGGCGTGGTCTTCCGGGTCGGCGGCGCCGATTGCGGGGGAGCGCGGGGCTGGCACCAGCGAGCGAAGTCTTCGATAATGGTCATGTGCCCGCCGCAACATGGGCATGGCGGGCGACGATCGGGCGGTTCGTCGGGTTCGGTGTCGGTCTCCTCAATCGGCGCGGCGACGCCAAGCAAGCTGCGGGCCAGCGCCATGGCTTCTTTGTGCGTTGAACTGGCAAGCAGGCCGTAATGCCGGATGCGGTGGAAGCCGCGCGGCAGGAAGTGGATCAGAAAGCGGCGGATGAACTCGTCGGTGGCCAGCGTCGTGACCTGCTGGCGCTGCTCCCCGTCGCGGCGATAATCCTTGTACCGGAACGTCACGCCAGTCTCGTCGAAGGCAATGAGGCGCCGGTTCGAGATGGCAACGCGGTGCGTGTAGCGCGAGAGATAGGCCAGCACGGCCTGTGGTCCGGCAAAGGGCCGCTTGGCATAGACCACCCAGCGCTTCTTCCCGATTGGCGATAGATGCCGCAGGAAGGCCTTGCGTGTGGTGAGGCCCGCCAAGGTGCTGAAGAAGGACAGCTTGCCGGCATCGAACAGCGCCAAGAGACGCGTGAGGAACAGGCGGCGGAACAAGGCGCCCAGCACGCGCACCGGCAGCAGGAACGTGGGGCGCGATGACATCCATCGCGTGCCGTCGAGCGCAATGCCACCGCCCGGGACGATCATGTGCACATGCGGATGGTGGGTGAGTGCGGATCCCCACGTATGCAGCACGGCGGTGATCCCGATCCGCGCGCCGAGGTGTTTGGGATCAGCGGCGATGACCAGCATGGTGTCCGCAGCCGCGCGGAACAGCAAGTCATAGACTACTGCCTTGTTCTGCCACGCGATATCCGCGATCTCGGCGGGCACGGTGAACACGACGTGGAAGTAGCCCACCGGCAAAAGATCGGCCTCGCGCGCGGCGAGCCAGGTGCGCGCGGCAGCGCCCTGGCATTTGGGGCAATGCCGGTTGCGGCAGGAGTTGTAGGCGATCCGCCAGTGCCCGCAGTCATCGCAGGCCTCGACGTGACCGCCCAGCGCGGCGGTGCGGCAATTCTCAATCGCCGTCATGACCTTGAGCTGGCCGAGGCTCAGATGCCCGGCGTGGGCTGAGCGATACGCGGGCCCGGCGCTACGGAAGATATCGGCGACCTCGAGCGAGGCGCGCACCGGCTCAGCCGGGAGGAGCCAACTGCGGCTCGAGCAGCGTCGTCAACTTGTCCAGCGGACTGATGACCGCGCGCACAGTTCGAGTTGCGACCGTGGTGTAGAAAGCGGTGGTCTCGAGGTTCGCATGCCCGAGCAGCGCCTGGATGATTCGAATATCGACGCCGTCTTCCAACAGATGCGTGGCGAAGCTGTGTCGCAGAGTGTGCGGGCCGACACGCTTTTTGATACCCGCAGCTTCGGCAGCATCGACAACGATCCGATGGAGCTGCCTGGTGCTAAGCGGCTTGAGATAGTGCATGCCCGGGAACAGCCAGCCATCGGCGTGCATGACGCCCTGCTTGCGGCCAACCGTCCACCACTCGCGCAAAAGAGCAAGAAGGTCAGCGGGCAGGAGCGCATTGCGATAGCGCCCGCCCTTACCGCGCTCCACTCGAAGGAGCATACGCTTGCTGTCGACATCGCGGACCTTCAGCATCGTCACTTCGGCGGCGCGCAAGCCAGCGCCATAAGCAACGGACAGTGCAGCCTTGTGCTTCAGGCAATTGGTCGCGCCGAGGAGAAGCACGACCTCTTCGCGGCTGAGGACAATGGGCAAGGAGCGCGGATTCTTGACCGTGTAGAGCTTGCGGGACAGATCCGGGCGATCAATGGTGTGAGTGAAAAAGAAACGCAGCGCAGAAACGATGCTGTTCATGGTCGGGATCCCTATGCCCGCCTCGCGCTGTTCGACCTGGAATTGCCGCAGCTCTTCTGCTGTCGCAGTATCGGGGGGACGCCCAAGATATGTGGCGAACCTCGCGACATGCCGCACGTAATCGAACTGGGTCTTCCGCGTGAACCGGCGCATGTTCATGTCTTCGATCATGCGCTGACGCAGCGAAGTGGCAGGGGCATCAGACAGGACGTTGGTCATGGAACGACTCCTTGATTGAAAGGAGCCAAAATGGTCTGCCTACTGGGTCCAGACCTCAACTTAGATACTGACCGCCGATCACTGGCCAGGCCTCAAAACAAGCGCCACTCCCGCGCCAGCGGGTTCGTAC
>NZ_BCYV01000050.1 GCF_001598375.1 Novosphingobium capsulatum NBRC 12533 | reverse complement strand
TTATGGTCGAGGCCTCCATTGGCCGCACCGCCAATGCCATCGGTGCCATGAAGCTCGAAGCCAAGATCCGCGCCGATCCCGAATTGCGCGCCGACCGCTTCGTCGAGTCCTGGCAGCAGCTGCAGGACCAGCGCGGCCGTCTCACCGGCAGCAGCAACCGCGAGGCGCGCCAGCAGGTGGAAGGCCAGATGCGCGCCATGGCCAAGGGCTTGGAGAAGGACCACGAACTGGGCAATGCACTCAGCAAGCGTGGTAACCAGCTGATCGGCAAACAGTGGTCGCGGGAATGGTCGCCGGGCGTCAGCGGTCATGACATCAGCGAAGCGGCGAGGACCAGGTCGATCGCCCAGCAACTGACTCACTCGCTTGAGCGTGGCCGTGATCGGGGGATGGGGCTGTGACTACCAATTCCGCCAACCGCGCAAATTCCCAGGCCGACCTCGACCGTCCGGAAGTCGCGTTCGAGGCGATGACCCACAAGCTCGCCGCCCTCGTTGCCGCTGTCGAAGGCTTTGCGGCTCGGCAGCAGGAGCTGCACAGCCGGGACTACACCGAGGACCTGGCTCGTATCCATGCCTGCCAGGACGACGCGGCAGCCGCGCTCGAGACGCTGGCCAGCAGTCCCGCGCTGCAGCTGACGCCCGAGACAATTGCCGGGCAGATCTATCACGCAACGGCCAGGGCCAGTGAGGTTGAACGACAGCACTTCGGCGCCGCGCGGATTGATCTGGATCGCACCGTCCTCACGATCAACGACATCGTGCAATCCATCCTGAGGATGTTTCAGCAAGTGCGCTGGCTGGCTGCCGCAGCGGCCATTGGCGTGATGACGGGCTTCCTGCTGGGTTGGATTGTTCCGGACGTCGTTGACCGGGCGGTGCCAGAAGGCTGGCATTGGCCGGAGGAGCGTGCGGCCAGTGTTCTCCAGCGCGATGGGTGGGCGGCTGGGGAGCGGATGCTGCAGGTGTCCGATACAAAGCGATGGCGGGCGTTGCGGGACGCCGCCAGCGTTTGGGCGAGCAATGCGAAGGCGCTAGAGGATTGCCAGCGGCGTGCGGCGAAGGTCGGAAAGGGCGTGAGCTGCTCAATCTCGGTGGGCGGGCCGCAAAAGTAGGCGCGGGGCCAGTTTCGTCCGGGATGGCGGACAGTCCGGAAGGCCATCTTCGGATTGCTGAAAGGGTCAAGCTGCCGTTCATTCATCCTGCTCGAAGCTGGCTGGTGAGCGACTGAGGCATTGGATGCTGCCGACAGATATACGCGCTACAGTGTGGTGGGCTAGCTCCGGCTGTGCCTGATCGGGCCATCGGTCACCCAGCTTCAATCTGCCACGTCTGCTTTGTCAGCGTTAGGTAACCCATTGCCTAATATCGTCGATCTTCCACCGCCTCTTCCCTTGGCTTCCTCAACATCGCTGCCGCCCGTATCTGGATCAGGTCTATTGTCAACATGAGCTAGCTGTCTGGCGCGACAAAACCAGGAGGAGGGAGGGCGTTCAACCGGCGGTGACCGGGCTTCCCTGGGGCAAGAGAGACTTCAGCGCCGACCAGCTTCGGATTGGTGAAGCACATTTGCTGATACGTGCATCCACGGCCTCCCCTCTGTTCCTCCCGATGTTGATCTATTGCCGGCATGTGGAAAACCAACGCCACGGTCTGTTTGCGCGTCGAGTGCCCAATGTGAGCAGAGCGGCGGTCGTTCGGTTCGCTATTGGTTGCCAGGATTGGAAAGAAAGAAGCTGCGATTCCTCATCTGTAACAATAAGGGACAGATCTCGGAAAACATTTGCATGCGAGGCTTGGACAAGCGACGTTCCAAGCTATTGGCATGTCGCGCGAGAGCAGGGGAATTTCAAGTGATCAAGCCGAGCGAGGTCAGAAGCAGGTTGTTGCGGGTTGGCAGATTTGTGCTCGCATCTGTTAGGCATCTGCCTTGGAAGCGCGCAAAGGTGGGTGGATGACGCACCTCTATCGCCTCCTTCTGATATTCAGCTCAATCTCTTTAACCGTCGCGATTTTCCTCGTGAACAAGGGGGTTTCCATTCTGGGTGATGTAAACGCCTGGGCTCTGAAAAATCTTCCGCATATGCCTGTCATGGAATGGAGCCCGCCTGACGCACTTCTAACGTCCATGTCATATATTTTGTATTTCTTGGCGTGCCTGTTCATCAGCAGCAGTGGATTTTTCGCGACACGCTGGCTGTCGGAAGAGCGTGTGGATGAGGCAAGCTTTAAGTCCATCGAGTTGGTCAATGACACATTTCTTCCAATATACTTGGCCTATTTTTTCGTTGCATTGAGCACGACAAATTACCTTTCATTTTTTCTCATTTTTGGCCTTGTTCTTGTTTTTGTCTATCGTTCCGGCGGCGCCTACTTTGATCCGATTTATGTGTTGAGAGGCTACAAAATCTACGCAGCGATCTCGAACAAGGATGTCAAAAGCTACATAATCACCAAGAAGATACTGAAGGGCGTCGGTGACCTCAAGTTTGAAGGACTCCGAAGGGTAAATGATTTCACCTTTATCGAGATCGGAGTGACGAAATGAGCCAGGTTGTCGCGCGCTTGAAGCGGAAGAGCGTCGAGGTGTGTAAGGTGATGTCCACTGATGAAGACATCATTGCTCCGCCCAATCTCGGCGATAAAGTCCATTTTGACCCGCATTATAAACCAGAAGATGGGCAGTGGCTGACTATCAGCGATTTCTCAAAGACGGCTTACGCAATTGATGCATTGGGTAAAGACGTCAATACAG
>NZ_BCYV01000049.1 GCF_001598375.1 Novosphingobium capsulatum NBRC 12533 | reverse complement strand
GTCGCGACAGGGTAGCCATGTCATGCGCAGCGATCTCGACCATCTTCCCGCCAGCAAGCAGCGCGAGCTTGAGCGCGTGGTGCAGATCGTCTTCGAGGAATTCGAGGACGCGCTGGCCCTGGCTTCGCACGAGTGGAAGAAGAAGGGCCGCATTCTCAAGGTCATTCTCTACGGCAGCTATGCGCGCGGCGGCTGGGTGGACGAGCCGCACACCGCCAAGGGCTATCAGTCGGACTATGACCTGCTGATCATCGTCAACGACAAGCGCCTGACCGACCGGGTCAAATACTGGGCCAAGGTGGATGACCGGCTGATGCGCGAGTATGGCATTGCCGGCACGATCAAGACGCCGGTCAATTTCATCGTCCACACCCTGCAGGAGGTGAACGATGGGCTGGCCCATGGCCGCTACTTCTTCATGGACGTGGCCCGCGATGGTATCGGGCTCTACCAGAGCGACGACACCGAACTGCACCAGCCCAAGCCGAAGACGCCGCATGCCGCACTGGCGATGGCAAAGGAGTATTTTGAGGAGTGGTTTCCTAGCTCGATCGAATTCTACGATGACTTTCGTTCAAATTTAGAGCGCAAGCGCTTCAAGAAAGCGGCATTCGAATTGCATCAAGCATGCGAACGCTTGCTACATTGCGTGCTACTCGTGGTAGAATTTTACACGCCACATAATCACAACATCGCGTTTCTACGCACACAGGCTGAACGACTCGATGTTCGTCTCGTCCATGTCTGGCCTAGGGAGAATCGCAAGCAGCGGGCGATGTTCGAGAAGCTCAAGGAAGCCTACGTCAAGGCGCGCTATTCCAAGCACTACCGGATCACCGAAGAGGAACTGGCTTGGCTGGGCGAGCAGGTCGAGGAACTCGGCCGCGTGGTTCACGCCCTCTGTTCGGAACGCATCGCCCAGCTGGAGGCGACGGCGCGGCAAGCGGGCTAGCGGAACGGTTTTTGAAATCGGACGGACCTGTTTCGGGCGCATGGAGCGAGCGGGGTGGACGATGGAGCAGGCCCTTGTCGCATCACTCAAAGTGGTGGCGGAGGTCATGGAGAACGCCCAGGATCCCTGGTGGATTATCGCAAGTGCGGCGGTCGCGTTGCATGGCGCCAATCCCGGGCCTGTAGGGGATGTCGATGTCCTTCTCAGTCTTCGCGATGCACGGCGGATAATACCCACGTTGGGCCTTGCCCTGCAGCAGGGCTCTCATCATGCCGAGTTCCGCTCGACCATTTTTGCAACGTGGGGCGAGCCGCCACTGCCGGTTGAATTCATGGCAGGGTTCCAACACTGTCAGGATGGTCGCTGGCGCGCCATCGTTCCGACAACGCGCCAGCGGATCGCATTGGACGGCAAGACTTTGTTCGTTCCCGATCGCGCCGAGCTGGGGAGTATCTTGCAGTCGTTCGGCCGCCCCAAGGACCTCGCACGGGCAGCTCGTCTCGCTGCGCTTTCTGCGTGATCCATGCCATTTGCAGTTGCCCGGCAGTCACAAGACGTGTCGCGTAACCTGTGACTGCCGGTACAGCACAAAGCTATAGCAGATCGCGCGCGCCTGTGAATTAGTTTCCTCCGAAATGGTGATACCGGGAAGAGGTTCGCCGAGCTGCCTATCAGAGCAATCCGTTTAGCGCCCAATCGAACGACAACGTCTCCATATGCCCGTCTTGTCTGTTCATCAGAATTGGTTCGACGTCCCGTTATAAGCCAGCCCAGGGTTACGATACGGGATGGTGATTTGAGCGGGTGACGTGCTGCCTGATGTCCGGCTGACATTCAGCAAGCCGTGTGGTCGTCAGCACTGCTATCTGCCGCCACCGTGTCGCTGCCTTATAGGATGTGCCGACGCGCCGGGGTTGCTTGCTTGACGCCGCTGCTCAACCGCCTGCCTTGTTTCCCTCGTCGATCGCATCGACCAGCATCGCAGCAAGCGCCTCTTCTGCGCGGGCGCGTGCGACCGGATCCTTGGCAGCCAGATCGTTGCGAAGCCACTGCGGTGCGCGTTCGATGACGCCGAGAATGCGGGTTTTGGTGTTGTCGTCCATGCATGTCCCTATGGCGATGCAGCTGACGTCGGGCAACTTGCTGGCGATGGATGGTGGAAGCGGTGTCGCCGGTTGCTCAGTCTTTGTCCTCTGTATCGGCAAAAGCCCGCTGGCCGCGTCGCCGCCATAGGATGAGCTGGGTGCCGGTCTCGTCGGTGCGCAGTTTTGCCGCCGCCTCGACCAGCAGCCCGAGGATCACGGCGCGATCATCATCGGTCAGTTCAACGAGGCCAGCCTTGGCGACAAGGCCGCCCAGTTCGATCAACTGCCGCGTCCGCTCGCGCCGCTTCACCTGCCAAGCCCGCGTGTCATGCCGCGCCTGTTGCAGGGCCAGGCGATGCCGCGTGCTGGTCGTGCGGCGCTGCTGATCGCGCGTTGTCGCCAGTGCGTGGGCCAGACGCCTGCTCGGCCCGCTCGCCAGAAAAGAACGCGGCGCCGCGTTTGCGCCATGCCTCCCGTCGCGCCGGATCGGTGATGGCGGCGATCGACAGCAGCGCGCCGGCCAGTTCCTCGATGGTGAGTTTATCGGCGCTCGTGGCTTCGACCAGTTCGCCCAACTGGCTCTGTTTGCGGGCCTTGAGTTGCCTGGCCTTGGCGGTGAGCGCCTTGAGGTCCTCGTCATAGTTGCGGGGCTTGCGCATGTCTGGTGTCCTGTGACGGCGGTCTGTTGCGCCGTGAGGCCTTCCAGTTATCGGCCTTGACGATCAATGCCAATTCCCTGAAACCTCATGCGATTCT
>NZ_BCYV01000048.1 GCF_001598375.1 Novosphingobium capsulatum NBRC 12533 | reverse complement strand
TAACCGTCCGATTGGTACCGCCTGCCGGATGGCGCGATAATCTCTTAGGAGACGGTCATAGCGACGTCGCTAACGACGTCTCTTGATCGGGGATTGCGATGAGGGCGGAGATACTGGGTCAGGAACGACGGCGCCGGTGGACGGACCAGCAGAGGCTGGAGATCATCGGATCCGTCGGCGTGAATGGCGCGACGCTGGCAGAGGTAGCCCGGCGCCACGATGTAACCCGACAACAGATTTACACGTGGCGACATGATTTGAAGAAGCGCGGGTTTTTGCAAGCCCCACCGGAGCCAGTCTTTCTGCCTGTGGAGATGCCTGCCGCTCGGAGCCCTGAAGTTGCCCACAGCGCTAGCCCAGGCGGGACGTGCATGGTTGAGCTGCGCCTGACGCAAGGCCGGACTTTGCGATTTGGAAGCGACATCGAGGCCATCGCCCTGACCCGGCTCATCCGCTGTGTGGAGGCGGCGTGATCGGGCCGGGAACTGGCGTGCGGGTTTATCTGGCCTGCGGCGTCACTGATATGCGCAAAGGCATCTCTGGCCTTGGTCAGCTGGCCCAGACGGTGCTGCGACAGAAACCGACAAGCGGCGCGGTGTTCGCTTTTCGAGGACGTCGCGGCGACAGGGTGAAGCTCCTGTACTGGGATGGGCAGGGATTTTGCCTGTACTACAAGGTCCTGCAGCGTGGCCGTTTTCCTTGGCCCTCTGCTGCGGACGGGACTGCGCGGCTGACCTCGGCGCAGCTCGCGATGCTCTGGGAGGGCATTGATTGGAGGCGCCCGAGTTGGGGCGCACCGCCTACCCATGTGGGCTGATTTTTCTTCCTGAATCTGGCTGTTTTCATGGATATTCCTGCCGCTGGCTGGTAAGCAGGATCATGCTGAGCCCGGCGCAAAACCTTCCCGAAGACCCAGCTTTGCTGAAGGCGATAATCGCCGACTTGCAGGCGGAAAACGCGAAGTTGGCGGCAACGGTCCGGGCGCATGATCTGGTGGTTCAGGCTCTGCGTCTGCGTATTGCCAAGCTGAAGAAGCAGGCCTTCGGCAAGTCCTCGGAAAAGATCGAACGCGAGATCGAGCAGCTGGAACTGGCGCTGGAAGATATTCTGGTCGCCGCGGCGCAAACCGCCGCTTTGCCGAGTGATGCCGAAGAGGATGAGACCACTGCGCATGTAGACAGTGCACGGTCCATGGCCCGGCGTCCGCGCGTTGCGTCTGACACGCCGCGCGAGCGAAAAGAACTCGACCCGGGCAGCGCTTGTCCCGATTGCGGGGGCGAATTACGCCTCGTCGGCGAGAACGTGAGCGAAATCCTCGAGATGATCACAGCCAAGCTGAAGGTGATCGAGGTGGCGCGGCCGAAGAAGTCCTGCCGCTGCTGTGAGAAAATGGTGCAGGTGCCGGCTCCGAGCCGCCCGATCCCCGGCAGCATGGCCGGAAGCAGCCTGCTTGCCTACGTGCTCGTCTCAAAGTTCGACGATCACTTGCCGCTGTACCGGCAGAACGAAATCCTTACCCGCATGGGCGCTGACATTCCCCGCAGCACGCTGGCTGATTGGTGCGGCAAGGCGATGCGAACCCTGCAGCCCCTGATCGAGCGTATTGAGGCATCGGTCCTGGCCAGCACCGTCATCCACGCCGATGATACACCGATCCAAGTGCTGGATCACACAAAGCGGGCCCAGGGGCTCGGTAAGGGCGTGAAGCAAGGCAGGATCTGGGGTTATGTCTGCGATCAGCGCCCGTGGAACGGTCCGGCACCGCCGGGTGTGGTCTATCGCTTTGCCCCCAACTGGAAGGCGGAGCACGTGCAAAACCACCTTTGCAATGCGAGCGGCATTCTCCAGGCCGACGCCTACAAGGGATATGCGAAGCTGTATGAGCCCGGCGCGGACGGCGAACCGCGCTTCCGGGAAGCTGCTTGCTTCGCCCATTGGCGGCGTGACTTCCACGACATCTGGAAAGCGAACAAATCACCGATAGCGCGAGAAGCCCTCGATCGCATCGGCCAGTTGTACGACATCGAACGCGAAATCGCCGGGAAACCTGCCGATGTTCGGCGTGCCATCCGCCAGGAGCATAGCAAACCCAAACTCGAGGCGTTGCGCGTCTGGGCCGAGCAGCAACTCACCCGCATCCCCGTCAAGGGCGACCTGGCCAGCGCCATTCGTTATGGCTTGGGTCGCTGGCACGCCTTCTCACTGTTCATCGAAGACGGGCGTGTCGCCATTGATAACAATGCCGCTGAGCGAGCCGTGAGACCTATCGGTCTCGGAAGACGCAACTGGCTCTTCGCGGGCTCCGAAGCAGGCGCTGAAACCCTGGCGCGAGCCATGACGCTTATTGAAAGTGCCAAGATGAGCGGACTCGATCCGCAGGCTTATCTCGCCGACGTGCTCGGCCGTATCCATGATCATAAGATCAACCGGATCGAGGAATTGCTGCCTTGGAACTGGGTGCCCTTGGTGCCGTTGGCAGAGGCAGCCTGATGGCCACGATCACCCATGTGCACACACTGGCCTATGTTGCCGAAATGCTCGGCGAGGACGTGGAGCTGTTGCAAGCCATCATCTGGAGCGGCGACAATCTGACATACGGAGCGATCATCACCGTTTACACTGGCCCGGATGAGACCATTGCGGCGCTCACCGACCATGGCGTCGACGAATTGTCAGATATGCTTCGAGAAGCGCGCCGCACCACCCAGGCCTGGCACTGCTTCCTCGATAACTTCGTTGACGATCCCGAACTCGCCACTCGCTTCAAGGCCCAACCACCGCGGTAACAATCGGACGGTTA
>NZ_BCYV01000047.1 GCF_001598375.1 Novosphingobium capsulatum NBRC 12533 | reverse complement strand
AGTGGTAGCGATCTTCATCCAGTTCGCTGACCCGGCCCTGCGCGCCCGGATCTTTGCCGGAATGCAGCGGGCAACCCGTCCCGGCGGCCTGATCCTGCTGCAAGGCTATCGGCCCGAACAGATCGCCTATGACACGGGCGGACCAAGCTTGCCTGACAATCTCTACAACGAGGACATGCTGCGCGAAGCCTTCACCGGATGGGACATCAAGCATCTGGCCGTCCATGACAGCGTCATCGAGGAAGGTCCGGGACACAGCGGCATGTCGGCGCTCATCGATCTCGTGGCGCGTAAACCGGCCTAAAACAGGCTCGGGAAAAAGCGCGGCGTGATCGCGCGGTAGCGGCTGTAAGCTTCGCCATAGCGCGCCAACAGGCGGCGCTCTTCAAAATGGCTGCCCACAGCCAGATAGAGACTGGCCCAAATCGCCGTGGCCAAGGCAAGTTCGTGATCCACTCTGCCCCACAGCAGCAGCAAGGCGGCGGTATAGAGCGGATGACGCATATGGCGATGCAGGCCAGCGACCGCCAGATCCTGCGCGGCATCCTCCTCGCCGCGCAGTTGTGCCCAACCGACAAATGGCCCCAGACGATAGGCCCGCAAAGCAAACAGACCCAGCACCAACCCGCAGACAACCATTCCCCAGCGTAAACTGGTCAGCCACAATGGCTGGGCAAAGGGTTGATTGCCCTGTGCCAACCATCGGCCCAGCCCCAAGACCACCACGATCTGCACGAAAGCCAGCGCATTGTAGGCAAGTCTATGCCCCCGCCCGAACAGACGACCCATACCATGCGAAGGCCCAGCCCCCGCCGTCAGGCTGTGGCATAGGGCAAAACCCGCCCAAGCACCCGCATACAGGATGTGATCTGCAAGGGTCATCACAGCTCAAGGATTCATGACCGCTCATGGATGGAGATAGACATAGCCCTTGCCCTGCAAACGCGCGATTTCAGCAACCCCGCTGGGAACGACATCATCAGGCTTCACACCATAAAGGTCCGCAGGGGTCAGCTTCATCCCCTGCATCGTATTGTTGCAGACCAGGAAGCGCACGCCCTTGGCCCGCAGCTCATCGACGGCTTTGGCAAGCTCGGCATCCTCCTTGGCCATCACGAAAAGCTTTACCCCGGCTGCAAAGTTGACAACACGGATTTCAACTTTGCCGTCCGTGGCGGCAATATGCGCGCCGATATGGCGCAACAGGCGGTTGAAATAGGCTTTGTCATCCGGCCAACCACCATCGTTCTGGTAGACCACCTTTTGAAAGACATAATAGGGCTGTTCCGCGACAGCATGCCGCCCCTTGGCGAAAGTGAGGGCTGGAAAGGCCAATCCTGCTGCGACCAAGGCCAAGGAACAGATCCTGGAAATTGCGCTCATCCCGCACCTCCTTCCAATTCCAAACCAAAGCGGCGCCGACGGGAAGGGTCGGCGCCGCTGTGTCCTGACATGCTTAACCGTGAAGGTTCAGACCGCAGGATCATCGTCTATCGGCGAATTGAATTCGTGCCACAGCCCGTTGATGATGCCAAAGCCCACCGCAAGGCCCAAACCCAGCACCCATGTAAAATACCACATGGAAGTTCCTTTCAGTAAAAGTCGGGGTTGGTCTGGACATCACGCAGAGTGATCCGCCCGCCCAGCATCTTCATCACCCAGGCCGTATAGCCCAGCACCATCGGCAGGAAGATCACCGTCACAATCAGCATGATGAACAAAGTCATATGGCTGGACGAGGCATTCCAAACGGTCAGGCTGGAGCGCGGGTCAATCGAGGACGGCAGGATGAAGGGAAACATCGACAGGCCCACCGTGGCGATGATGCCGGTAGTGGCCAGCGCGGTGCCGATGAGGTTCAGCGCACCGGATCGTTTGACGACACCCACCAGTGCAACCAATGGCCCGAGCAGCCCCAAGACCGGCGCCAGCACCATCCACGGATGCCCGCTGTAATTGGCCAACCATCCACCGGGCGCAGCGACGCTGGCCGACATCAGCGGGTTTGACGGGCCTTGGGTATTAACAGCCCCCGTCAGCGCCAGCCCCATGCCGCCTTTGGCCACCATCACCCCGCCGATCAGGAACAGTGCGATGCTGGCCAGCGCCGCGATACGGGCGATGGCGCGGGTGCGGGTCAGCACAACCCCCTCCTCGATCTTCACCGCCAGCCAGCCCGCACCATGCAGCGCCAGCATCGCCACCGAGAGCAGGCCGGTGAGCAGCGTAAAGGGCGTGAACAGACCAAGCAGCGTGCCCTCATAGGTCATGCGCAGATCGCTATCGAAGCGGAAGGGCGCGCCAACCAGCACATTTCCCACCGCCACACCGAATACCAACGCCGGCACGAAACCGCCCACGAACAGGGCCCAATCCCAGCGGTTGCGCCATGCGGCATCGGCATGCTTCGAACGATACTTGAACGCCACCGGCCGCAGGATCAGCGCCGCCAGAACGAGAAACATCGCAAGGTAGAAGCCGGAAAAGCTCACCGCATAGACGAACGGCCATGCCGCAAAAATCGCGCCGCCACCAAGGATGAACCACACCTGATGGCCCTCCCAGTGCGGGGCGATGGCGTTGATGACCAGCCGGCGTTCTTGATCGGTACGCGCGACGAAGGGCAGCAAAGCCCCAACGCCAAGGTCATAGCCATCGGTCAGCGCAAAGCCGATCAGCAGCACGCCCAGAAGCGCCCACCAGATTACCCGCAGCGTTTCATAATCGAGAGGGATATGCATATCCTGTCCCCTTATTCGGCGGGTAGCGGGGCAAAGCCCTGCGCCTGCGCGGTAAGCTCGTGGTGCTCGATCGGCCCCTTGCGGATCGCGGCGATCATCAGGCGGATCTCGATCACGGCCAGCGTGCCATACAGCGCGGTGAAGCCGAAAATCGTCGCCCACACCTGCGGCACGGTCAGCGAGGAGGCACCAAGGAAGGTGGGCAGCACGCCGTCCACCGCCCAGGGCTGACGCCCGATTTCGGCCAGCACCCAGCCCGATTCTATCGCGATCCACGGCAGCGGGATCATCACCACCGCCAGTTTTAGGAACCAGCGCTTTGAGAACTGGCAGGCCGAGGCGCAATAGAAGGCCATGCCGAAGAAGGCGATAAAGCCAAATCCCAATGCCGCCATGCCGCGAAACAGGAAGAACATCACCGGCACGTTGGGCACCGTGTCCCAGGCGGCCTTGAGGATCAGCTTGTCATCGGCGCGGCGTGGATCGGCGACATAGCGCTTGAGCAGCATGGCAAAGCCGATATCCTGCTTGTGCGCCTCGAACGCGGCGCGGGCGGCAAGGTCGGTGCGGTTGACCTTGAGCCGCTCCACCGCGTCATAGGCGATCAGCCCGCTGTGGATGCGCCCGTCGGCACGCAGCACCAGTTCCTCGATCCCGTCGATCTTGCCGGTCAGGCTGCGCGTGCCGATCAGGCCCATGACATAGGGCACCTTGACCGCAAAATGCGTGGTGCGCGCCGCCACGTCGGGCAGACCGACCAGCGTGATG
>NZ_BCYV01000046.1 GCF_001598375.1 Novosphingobium capsulatum NBRC 12533 | reverse complement strand
ACGGGTGGTCTCGACCGCGACATCGGTGCCGAGCGTGCCATGATCGCGCAGACGATCCCGGGCCTGCGCATTCAGTTCATCGCATTCTGCATTGGTATGGGTGAGAATAAGCCGGCTGGCCTCGGGATGGGCCTGCCGATCGGCATCCCAGCGCTCGATCAGCGCATCACGCGCCGATTCGCGGGTGCGTGATTCGACCACCAGACCAGCGGCATGATAGGCTTCGATGGCCTCGCCGGTCCTGCCGGTCGCCAAGTGTCGGGTAGCATCGCGCTGCCACTCCTCCGCCTGCCGCCGCACTTCGGTAATCTCGACCGCACCATGCCGCTCGGCCATGCTGCGGAAGGCCGCGCCAGCTTCGATGGCCTGGAGTTGCTGCGGATCGCCGACCAGCACGACCTTGGCACCCTGGCGCTCGGCTTCGCTGACCACGCGTTCCATCTGGCGCGTGCCAATCATCCCGGCTTCGTCGATCACCAGGATGGAATTGGGCTTCAGGGTCTCGCGTCCCTGTGCCCACTGGTGCTCGAGACTGGCAATGGTGCGCGAGGCAATGCCCGAACCGTTTTCCAGGTTCTCGGCGGCAATACCGGAGAGGGCAATGCCCCGCACCTCGTAGCCAGCTTTTTCCCAGGCTTCGCGGGCCACACCGAGCATTGCGCTCTTGCCGGTGCCGGCATAGCCGATCACGCTGGCAATACCGCTATCGCCGGTAACATGCTCGAGCGCATGGCGCTGCTCGACCGACAGCACCAGGCCACGCGCTTCGGCGCGATCCAGCGCGGCTGCCAGATGGCGCGCCGGCACGCCATGATGGCGCTCCGCGTCGAGCCTGGCCGTAGCCACCTCGAGCCGCTGTTCGGTCTCGAGCATGGCGCGCGAGGTAAAGCGCTCTTCGCCGCGTCCGTCTGGCCCCAAGCGCACCAGATCGGGCGAACCTCGCACCGCCGACAGCACGGCGTCGAACTGGTCCTTCCCTTCGCTGTGCCGGTGCACGAAGGTGGCGAGGTCGCGCGAAGTGAACGTGGCCTGCTGGTGGGTGATGGCATCGAGCGCGATGCCGGGGTTTTCGAGGATCTTCTCGCCATTGCTCCGGGCGATGGCAAAATGCTCTTCCAGCCGCTCGCGCACCAGACCTTCCTGCGCCATGCGCGCAGCGGCTGGGCCGATCTTGTTCTGCGGCTCGAGATCAATGCCCTGGGCCTCCAAACTCCGGTGATCAATCCGCGCGTCGATATCGAGCTGCGCCAGCCGGCCATTGACGTGCTCGGCCCAGGCTTCGCGCCAGTGGTTCAAGAGCTCGGTCTTGTTCCACTCGCGCACCTTGGGGCCGAAGCCGTTCTCGCCAACTTCGCGCATCGACAGCATCACATGGGCATGGGGCTTGGCGAGGCCGTCAGGCCCCACATCCCAGTGCACATTGAGATCGGCCACCATGCCGCGATCGACAAACTCCTTCTGCACAAAGTCCCGCGCCAGTTGGATGCCGTCGGCCTGGCTCATCTCGCGGGGAATGGCGAACTCGATCTCGCGCGCCAGTTGCGCGTCCTTGCGCACTTCCACGGCTTCGACATCGTTCCACAGCTTCCCCCGGTCGCGCCATTCTTCTGGCGCGCCTTCGGGCAGCATGACTTCGCTGTGCACGACGCCGGTCTTGTTGGAGAAATCGTGGTGCCGATCGAGCCGCGCATCATAGAGCCGATCGGCCGAGCGATAGGCCGCGGCGGCCACGGCGCTCGAGCCGCCACCGCGCGAAACAACTTTGGCCGAGAAGTGGTAGATCGCCATGGCGATCGTCTAGTTACGCCTAAAAGCGCACGTCGGCACGACGTATAAGCGCGCCCTCAAAAGATTTCATCATTCTCGGGACGGCGGAATCCCATGAGGTTTCAGGGAATTGGAATTGATCGTCAAGGCCGATAACTGGAGGGCCTCGCGGCGCAACAGATCGCCGTCACAGGACACCAGACATGCGCAAGCCCCGCAACTATGACGAGGACCTCAAGGTCCTCACCGCCAAGGCCAGGCAACTCAAGGCTCGCAAGCAGAGCCAGCTCGGCGAACTGGTCGAAGCCACTGGCGCAGACGCAATGCCCATCGAAGAGCTGGCCGGCGCGCTGCTGTCGATCGCTGCCATCACCGATTCGCAGCAACGGGAGGGATGGCGCAAACGCGGCGCCGCGTTCTTTTCTGGCGAGCGGCCCGAACACACGCCTGGCCCAAGCACTGGCGACAACGCGCGATCAGCAGCGCCGCACGACCAGCGCCCGCCATCGCCTGGCTCTGCAACAGGCGCGCCATGATACAAGGGCCTGGCAGGTGAAGCGGCGCGAGCGCACGCGGCAGCTGATCGAACTGGGCGGGCTCATTGCCAAAGCTGGCATCATCGAACTTACCGATGATGACCGCGCCGCTATCTTTGGTCTGCTGGTCGAGGCAGCGGCAAAACTGCGCACCGACGACACCGGCACTCAACTCACGCTGTGGCAACGACGCGGCCAGCGGGCGTTTGCCGATACACAAAGACTGAGCAACCGGCGACACCGCTTCCACCATCCATCGCCAGCGCATTGCCCGACGTCAGCTGCATCGCCATAGGGACATGCATGGACGACAAGACCAAAACCCGCATTCTCGGCGTGATCGAACGGGCGCCGCAGTGGCTTCGCAACGATCTAGCCGCCAAGGATGCATCGGCTCGCGCGCGTGCGGAAGAGGCGCTGGCTGCGATGCTGGTCGATGCGATTGGAGTAAGTCAGACCGCGGACGACTGAACAGCAGCGCCAAGCAAGTAGCCACTACGCGTCGGCACATCCTATAACGCACGGCACGGTGGCGGCAGATAGCAGTACAGACGCCCGGACGGCTTGCTGCATGTCAGCCGGAGATCAGGCAGGACCCTGCTTGCTCAAATCACCACCCCGTACCGTAACCTTTGGCTGGCTTATAAAATAGCGTCGGACCAATTCTGATTAACAGACAAGGCGGGCGTAAGGAGACATCGTCATTCTATTGGGCGGCAAACGGATTGCTCCCATAGACAGCTCGGCAAGTCTCTTCCAGGTATCGCCATTTCGGAGGAAACCAATTCACAGACGCGCGCGATCTGCTAAAGCTTTGTGCTGTACCGGCAGTCACAGGTTACGCGACACGTCTTGTGACTGCCGGTGCAACTGCAAATGGCATGCCTCAGGCAGAAAGCGCGGCAAGGCGAGCTGCCCGTGCGAGGTCCTTGGGGCGGCCGAACGACTGCAAGAGATTCCCCAGCTCGGCGCGATCGGGAACGAACCAGGTCTTGCCGTCCAACGCGATCCGCTGGCGCGTTGCCGGAACGATGGCGCGCCAGCGACCACCCTGGCAGTGATGGAAGCCGGCCATAAATTCGACCGGCAGTGGCGGCTCGCGCCACGTTGCAAAAATGGTCGAGCGGAATTCGGCATGATGAGAGCCCTGATGCAGGGCAAGTCCCAACGTGGGTATTATGCGCCGTGCATCGCGAAGACTGAGAAGGACATCGACGTCCCCGACAGGCCCGGGATCGGCGCCATGCAACGCGACCGCCGCACTCGCGATAATCCACCAGGGATCCTGGGCGTTCTCCATGACCTCCGCCACCGCTTCGAGTGACGCGACAAGGGCCTGCTCCATCGTTCACCCCGCTTGTTTAGATGCGCCCGGAACAAGACCGCCGATTTCAAATGCCGGCCGCTAGCCCGCCTGCCGCGCCGTCGCCTCCAACTGGGCGATGCGTTCGGAACAGATGGCATGAACGACGCGGCCGAGTTCCTCGACCTGCTCGCCCAGCCAGGCCAGTTCTTCTTCGGTGATCCGGTAGTGCTTGCTGTACCGCGCCTTGACGTAGGCTTCCTTCAGTTTCTCGAACATCGCCCGCTGCTTGCGGTTGTCGCTGGGCCAGACATGGACCAGCCGGACGTCCAGCCGTTCCGCCTGGGTGCGCAGGAACGCCAGATTGTGGACGTGTGGGGTGTAAAACGTCACGACCAACAGCACGCAGTGATAAAGGCTCTCGGTCGTCTGATGCAGCTCAAACGCCGTTTCTTTCAGATGCCCGCGTTCCAGTCCGAATTTTACGAAGTCATGACGCCGCATCGCAGCTGCGTACCACTCCTCAAAATATTCCTTCGCCATGGCCAGCGCCGCATGCGGCGTCTTGGGCTTGGGCTGGTGCAATTCGGTGTCGTCGCTCTGGTAGAGCGCGATGCCATCGCGGGCCACATCCATGAAAAAATAGCGCCCATGGGCCAGCCCGTCGTTCACCTCCTGCAGGGTGTGGACGATGAAATTGACCGGCGTCTTGATCGTGCCGGCAATGCCGTACTCGCGCATCAGCCGGTCATCGACCTTGGCCCAGTACTTCACCCGGTCGGTCAGGCGCTTGTCGTTGACGATGATGAGGAGGTCATAGTCCGACTGGTAGCCCTTGGCGGTGTGCGGCTCGTCGACCCAGCCGCCGCGCGCATAGCTGCCATAGAGCAGGACCTTGAGAATGCGGCCCTTCTTCTTCCACTCGTGCGAAGCCAGGGCCAGGGCGTCCTCGAATTCCTCGAAGACGATCTGCACCACGCGCTCAAGCTCGCGCTGCTTGTTGGCGGGAAGATGGTCGAGATCGCTGCGCATGACATGGCTACCCTGTCGCGATGGCCGCCCGATGGCAAGTCATCGGGCGGCCTGAATTTTTCACCACGGCCACCAGCGCTGCCACCAGTGCCCATAGACCGCGCGGGTCAGCGTGGAGAGGGCCTTGGCCAGTTCGGCCTGCACGGCCTCGACACCGATGCCATGGCGCTGGGCCAGCTCGGCATAGCTGGCGCCTTCGAAGCGCACCGCCCGGAAGATCGCCCGCTGCCGCTTGGTCATGCGACGCAGGCCACGCTGGCCCCGGCGCCAGAACGCGCGCGGCGAGATCGGTGGCAAGACGGGCGTGCCCCATTCGGGTGGGAGAGGCCGGTTCATGGCCGGTCCTCCCCGCAGGCCAGGAGGAAGTCGGCCGCCTTGCTGGCCGCACTGGCAGCCCGGAAGATCGCCTTCTCGTCGGCGCACAGCACTTCGAGCCACGCTCCGA
Source organism: Novosphingobium capsulatum NBRC 12533 (assembly GCF_001598375.1). Classification (GTDB taxonomy): domain Bacteria; phylum Pseudomonadota; class Alphaproteobacteria; order Sphingomonadales; family Sphingomonadaceae; genus Novosphingobium; species Novosphingobium capsulatum. Next base: position 368 of record NZ_BCYV01000046.1, on the reverse strand, counting down.
TATAGTCGGCATGCCGCACCGTCGGCACAATGCCCAGCGCCGCACAGGCAAAGGCACTGGCCATTTCCGCGACAAGTTCCTCTTTTGCGTAGGACGCAGAGCCAAACTTGCCGGTCTGATCACGATCCAGCCGGCTCTTGTGGCCTGTCGCGTGGCCGAGTTCGTGCAGGGCCGTGCGGAACCAGTTGATCGGCTCGAGGAAGGCAGCCTGGGGCGGCACCTGCACCACGTCATGCGTGGGGGAATAGAACGCTTCCCCGCCACCGATGCGGAAGGTCACTCCGCTGTTCTGGATCACGCGATCGGCGCCGGCAATCGCCAGCTCGGGCGCGATCGGCGCCACCGGGGCAATCATGTCTTCGGGCAGG
>NZ_BCYV01000045.1 GCF_001598375.1 Novosphingobium capsulatum NBRC 12533 | reverse complement strand
CCTTGGCTGACATTCCTTTGCGGGTTCAGGATGCCGATGGCTTTGCCAAAGCGGTTGCGCACCTGATTGATCGGTTCTTTCAGGTCGCTGTCATTGCTGATGATCACGGCGCAATCGAACAGATTGTCGAAGGCGTCCATCAGCAGCCATGTCGCCAGATTGACGTCCGATCCCTTTTCCTCGGTCTTGATCACGTGGCGGGCAAGGTAGCCGCCCTGATGCCATGTGGCGGCATCGGGCATGGTCACCTCGTGCGTCAGGAAATGGCCGAGATGGATCTGGATCAGCGGCACGGTGGCTAGCGCGCGAAAATAGGTTTGCTGGCGGTTGGGCTGATCGGGATCGTTGGGGCGCGCACTGACCTTGGCGGTGAAGTAGCGAACAAGATCGATCTGGTTGCGCGGCAAAAGATTGGTGCAAAGCGCGTGAGGGTTGAGCCATTTGTACGGCTGGCCTTTCAGGCAGCCGTAATAGAGGTTGAATCCATCGATATAGACACGCGTTCTCATAGCACGATTGCATAAGGCAAAGCCGCTGAAATAGGGAAGCAATTTTGCGGGAATGCGCCGTGAATTACGATTTTCAGTGGCTGATAAAGCAGCGGCGGCCACTAGGGCCGCCGCGCACCTTGGCCCCGAAGCGCCAAGGGAGATATGACGCGGTATATATGCAGCAAAAATTTCCGGTCAATGAATTTGCGATACTCGGAAAAGCGCAGCGGAAAATTTTTGCTCCAAAATAATGTGCGCAATTTGAGCGCGCTTACAAAACCGCGCTCATTTCCCGCTCTGCCGCCGCCACGCGAATTTCGCCCGACATCAGCTTGGGCAGCAGCAGGTCGCGGGTTTGGGCTAGGGTGCGGGATTGAAGGCGATTGGCGGTTAGCTGCTCGACCATTGGCGCGATGGTCGTATTATATGCGCCAATAATCGCTGGGTCTGCGATCACTGCTTGCATAGCCCTCAGCGCGGGAGGCGAAATCCGCTGATGGCTTTTAGAGGTGCCAGTGACCATCCCTTCCAATGTTTGACGGAATGTCGGTTCAGCGAACAGGTAGTGGAGAAAATTTCGACCAACCCAAGGTTCGGCTACGAATGCGAGGAATTCGGTAGAGGCGACCTGTTGCAATTGCCCCTTGGGATCGGGCAGCCAAACTCGCGAGATTTCGGGATTCAGTTTGGACAGCAGCACAGCGCATTCGGGAACAATCGTCTTGTTGCTCTTGATCGTTTCGCCAAGGTCAATGGCCGGTGATTGTCCACTATCATAGGCGGGCAAACTATAGTGCTCAAACAATTGATCAGGAGAGGAAAACGGGTTGATGGATGCCGTATTCTGGGTCGCCAGTTCGCCAACTGAGAAACTTCTCCACCCCTCCGGTTTGCCTTCGGAGTCGAGGGTGGCGGGGAAGAGGTTCCAGAGGTTGGGGGCGAGGTAGGCGGGGGCGCCAGATTGTTTTGCGCGGGTGGGGCCGAAATCGACGAACCAGTCGCGGAACAGCGCGCGCGCTTGGCGCTCCAGCGTCGCATTCATCCGCCGGTTCAACTCTATCTTGTCATCGAGAGCCGCCAGCAAATCAGCGATCCGAAGTTGCTCCGAGATCGGAGGGATCGGTAGCTCGAAATTCGGAACATCGGCGCAGCGCAAGCTGTCAAAAATTGCGCCCACATTGTTAAATTTGGCGATTTGGTCCCACCAATAGGGGCTGGACGCAAGCCATCGCAGGAATGACGGTGCAACCGTTTGGCCATCGGCCCGAAGCAGAACCAAATTTTGCCCCAAGGCGAACTCTGTATCGTCCAGCACTGGCGCGATTACGCCGGGATTGGTACGCCGCGACAATACGATATCATGCCGTTGAGGGCGGGCCTTTCGTGTCCACTCGATGAAGTCTGCACGCGAGATCTTGCGAGCTCCATCAAAGTCGAGGCGACCATCTTTCATCTGCGGAATAGCGATGTAAGGCAGGCCAGCAGTCATGGCCGCTGGTGTCGCGTGCACACAATCGATCAGCGCGACACCGGCTTGCGCGAGTGTCATTGTTGGCCACGCCATCACACCCGCCCCCGCTGCAAGACCACATAGGCCTGCTCGATTTCGTCCTGAAAGCTGGCGGGCAGGTGCTGCCACAGATGCGTGTCCACGATGATGGGGATGGCGCTCTGCTGCAAAGCGTCCTTCAGATCGAGCCAGCCTGCGGGCTGCTCGCCAAGGGCAGAGGGGCGCAGCACGATGTCCAGATCGCTGCCCTCATGCGCGCCGCCGCTTACCCGGCTGCCATAGGCCCAGACTTCGGCATCGGGCACATGGGCCTTGAGCAGATCCTGCAAACAGGCCAGCACGCGCGGCGGCAGATCAAGCCGCGCCAGATCAACTTGCGGCATCGAACACCTTTTGCAATTCCACCGCAAGGCTGCGCACATCGGCCAGATAGTCGGGCAGCAGTTTCAGCGTTTCATTGGCAAATTGCGCGCCGTAATCATGCGCGGTGCTGTTGCGGTTGGCGCGATAGGCCAGCCAGCGCTCCACCGCCGCCAGATCGAACAGGCCATGCTTGCCCGCCTGCCGCAGCACATCGTTGAAGACCAAGCGGTCCACCCCGCGCGGATCGCCGGAATAGGCTTTGAGCGCTTTACGCAGCAGCTTGCCCGCCGTTTCCAGCGAGAGTTCAAAGCTCTTGATCGCGGCGTTGCGGAACAGGTCGTATTCCACGCTTTCGGGATCGAGCGGCTTGTTCAGCGCATGGAGCGCCTGTTCCAGCGTGGCGGCGGTGCGAAGCAGGTGTTCGACATTAAGCGCCATGCGGCATCTCCACTTGGGCCAGCTTCTCACGGATCAGCGCGGTCAGCCGGTCGCTTTCCTTGAACTGCGCCTCCAGCGTGGTTCGCAGCGCGGCAAAGCGTTCGGGGAAAGGTGTGTCGTCCTCCTCCACCTCCTCCGCCCCGACATAGCGGCCGGGGGTGAGGACATAGCCGTGTCCGGCGATTTCTTCCGTCTTGGCGGAATAGGCAAAGCCGGGGACATTCTCGTAGCCGTCACCATAGCGCCACGCGTGGTAGGTGTCGGCGATCTGCTGGATGTCATCGTCGCTCAATTCGCGGCGGGTGCGATCGACCATATGGCCCAGCTTGCGCGCATCGATGAACAGGATCTCGCCGCGCCGGTCGCGCAGCTTTTGATAGCGGCCAACGCCGTTGGACTTGTGCTTGGCGAGGAACCAGATGCAGACGGGGATTTGCGTTGAATAAAACAACTGGCCGGGCATGGCGATCATGCAGTCGATAACATTGCCATCGACCATGGCGCGGCGGATCTCGCCCTCGCCATTCTGGGTGGACGACATCGAACCGTTGGCCAGCACCACACCCGCCGTGCCGGTGGGCGAGAGGTGATGCAGGATGTGCTGGAGCCAGGCGAAGTTGGCATTGCCCGCAGGCGGCGTGCCGAATTTCCAGCGGCCATCCTCCCGCAGCCGTTCGCCGCCCCAGTCCGAAATGTTGAACGGCGGATTGGCCAGCACGTAATCGGCGCGAAGATCGGGCAATTCGTCGCGGTGAAAGCTGCCGTCATTGTTCCACTTGATGTCGGCATCGATGCCGCGCACCGCCAGGTTCATCATGCACAGGCGCCAGGTGGTGTGGTTCGATTCCTGCCCATAGACGGCAATGTCGCCGATGCGGCCGCCGTGGCTTTCGATGAACTTTTCCGACTGGACGAACATGCCACCCGAACCGCAGCATGGGTCATAAATGCGCCCGCGATAGGGTTCGAGCATTTCGACCATGGTGCGCACGACCGAGCGGGGCGTGTAGAATTCGCCGCCGCGCTTGCCTTCCGATCCGGCAAATTGGCCGAGGAAATATTCATAGACCCGGCCCAGCACGTCGCGGCTCTGGCCATCAGTCTCCTTGAAGCCGATGCCGGAAATGAGGTCGATCAGCTCGCCCAGCATGATCGCGTTGAGCGACGGGCGGGCATAGTCCTTGGGCAGAACGCCTTTCAGCGTTGGGTTGACCTTCTCGATCTCCAGCATGGCATCATCGATAATCTTGCCGATGCCGGGCTGCTTGGCGCTGGCCTGAAGATGCGACCAGCGCGCCTCTTTGGGCACCCAGAAGACGTTGTCGGCGCGGTATTCGTCCTCATCCTCGACGCCTTCGGGGTATTCCTCAAGCAACTGGGCGCGCTTGGCCTCAAAACCATCCGAAATGTGCTTGAGAAAGATCAGGCCAAGAACAACATGCTTGTAGTCGGAAGGCTCCATTGTCCCGCGCAACTTGTCAGCCGCCTTGAACAGCTCCGCCTCGAAACCGAGGTCGCCACCCTTGGCTTGCCCTTTCGTTGTCTTTGCGAGTTTTTTCGCCATGTGCCCCTTGCTCAATGCGGTGGTGTTAATCTTGCTCGCGAGTAGCAAGCGTAGCGGTGCGATGCCAACCTTAGGTGCAAATGAGCAATCCGGCATGCGTGATTATTCAGTGGGGAAACCAGAGGCGCGCCTACTTTTGCGGCCCGCCCACCGAGATCGAGCAACTCACGCCCTTTCCAACCTTCGCCGCACGCCGCTGGCAGTCCTGCAACGGCTTAACGTTGCTCTGGTAGATGATGGAAGCTTCTCGCAAGGCGTGCCACCGCTGCGGATCGGACACCTGCAGCATCCGCTCCCCAGCCGCCCAGCCATCGCGCTGGAGCAGGCTGGCCGCACGCTCTTCCGGCCAATGCCAGCCTTCTGGCACCGCCCGGTCAACGACGTCCGGAACAACCCAGCCCAGCAGGAAGCCCGTCATCACGCCGATGGCCGCTGCGACACCCAGCCAGCGCAGTTGCTGGAGCCCCCTCAGGATGGATTGCACGATGTCGTTGATCGTGAGGACGGTGCGATCCAGGTCGATCCGCGCCGCGCCGAAGTGCTGTCGTTCAACCTCACTGGCCTTGGCCGTGGCATGATAGATCTGGCCGGCAATGGTCTCGGGCGTCAGCTGCAGCGCCGGACTGCTGGCCAGCGTCTCGAGCGCGGCGGCTGTGTCGTCCTGGCAGGCATGGATACGAGCCAGGTCCTGGGTGTAGTCCCGACTGTGCAGTTCCTGCTGCCGGGCGGCAAAGCCTTCGACAGCGGCGATGAGGACGGCGAGCTTGTGGGTCATGGCCTCGAACGCCACTTCCGGACGGTCGAGGTCGGACTGCGTGCTTGCGCGGTTGGCGGTGGCGTCAGTCATAGCCCTATCCCCCGATCACGCCCACGCTCGAGCGAGTGAGTGAGTTGCTGGGCGATCGACCTGGTCCTCGCGGCTTCGGTGATGTCATGGCCACTGACGCCCGGCGACCATTCCCGCGACCATTGTTTGCCGATCAGCTGGCTGCCCCGTTTGCTAAGGGCACTGCCCAGTTCGTGGTCCTTCTCCAGGCCCTTGGCCATGGCGCGCATCTGGCCTTCCACCTGCTGGCGCGCCTCGCGGTTGCTGCTGCCGCTGAGACGGCCGCGCTGGTCCTGAAGCTGCTGCCAGGACTCGACGAAGCGATCGGCGCGCAATTCGGGATTGGCGCGAATCTCGGCTTCGAGCTTCATGGCACCGATGGCATTGGCGGTGCGGCCGATGGAGGCCTCGACCATGA
>NZ_BCYV01000044.1 GCF_001598375.1 Novosphingobium capsulatum NBRC 12533 | reverse complement strand
TCTTGACGCCGACCGCAGACCAGCAAATCTCACAGCGAAGGAGCAAGAAAGCCAACCACAGCACAGAAAGACCCCGCCATGACCGAACAGCCACCGGACCGTATTCTGCGCCTCAACGCCGTGCTCGATCGCACCGGCCTGACCCGTGCCACCCTCTACCGCAAGATCCAGGCGGGTACTTTTCCTAAGCAGGTCCGCATCGCCACGCGCTGCACCGGCTGGCGAGAATCCGCCATCCGTGAATGGATGCGTAATCCCATGTTCTATCGGGTCGACGAGGTCCGATAGCACGCACAGGCAAACATGCTGCCTCCACCTTCTGGCAAGCGAAATGCCGGAATCTGGGACTTTCCTGCCGTTCCCAAGCGCGATTCCGAACAGCTGCTCTTGTCAGAAGCCGACATTTAACGCCCGCGCGATGCGCATCGTGGGTCGACAGATACTGGGCCGGAAGTGGTCAGGCGGGTTTGAGTCTTGGAGATGACGAAGCGGACGTTCATCACTCGATGCCGAGAATGGCTCAGCTGCTTAACGCTTCGTTCGGCGCTGCACGATCGTCTGGGCGAGGATGCGACGATTGATCTTCCGCTTCCAGTCCAGCTGGGCCTGCGAAAGATTGCGCTTTCGAGCGGTCTGCAGAAGGAAGCGATATTCCATCTCGCTGTATAGATAGCCCATCCGCCAAGCGTGCTCGATCAAATCGTGGTTGGCATTCGCTGTGTCATCCTGCGCGATGCGCTTTAGCCCATCGAACAGGTTTCCGGTGCTGATCTGGATGAAGCGGTTGATGCACACATTGCCGACATAGGTGCTGTTTCCATTGTGCCGGTTGCGGATGTAGCAATGCTCCTTGATGTCCTGGCCGCAGGGGCAATGATCCCATTCGTCGCTTATTTCGACAGCGACCAGATCCCACTCTTGACGCGCCGCCTCGAAGTCCGATGCGACGGACAGCGGAAGTATGTGGGCTTTGAGGTGCTCAAAGTTGGGAGATGTCATGGCATTCGGCCCCCGTAGCTATGCCGCCTGCTTGTTCTTTTTCGCCTGCGTGTATCGTGTGATCTTCACCGGTATGAATCGGATGACGATGTCCTGAAACTTACAGATTCTCCGCAGATGATCGTGCATCAGCTTAAGTTCGTACTGCGAGATCAGGGGAATATCGTTCTTGTCCGGTTTTGGGTGAGCTTTGTTGAAGAGGAGCCACAGGCAAAGCGTATATTCCTTCCCGTGATTGTCCTCGATTGAAGGCTTTATGTAGGCGAGATAATCGCCCTTCGACGGGGAAGGACTGTTTTTTATATGATCGCGGATTTCCGAGAGGAAGGTGTCATCGTGCAAGAAAGCTTCGCAGTAAAATTTGGCCTGCGAGAACAGGTAGCTGATTGACGCCGCGTCCTTGTATTTCTTGACATTTATAATCCGCATTCGACCGTCTGCGCAAAGTTCCAGGACGTCGCAGAACTCCTTGTTCTTCCTGCCGGTGCCAATTTTGAGCTGGGCTCGGTCGAAAAGTATGGCGTCTGGCCGAAGCTCGATAATCTTGTTGTTGAACTTGGCCTCGGTATTCTGCTTGGCCTGATCGTCGCTGATGTCAATATTGCAGCACCATGGCTCCGCGTCCTCCTCACGAACCCGATTCGACATGAAATCGACAATCGACTGATGGAATTCCGGATCGACCTTGGTCCAGCGTCCGCTGCTCAGAACGAAATAGTCATCACCAATTGCGTGCTCGTAAACAAGACAATCATATATCGGCCATCGCATATGAGTAAGGACGCGATCCTCGGCCGGTGAGAACGCAAAAATCTTCCTGCTTTCGAGCCGATCAACGGTGATTTTGTCAGGATTCTTGAAAACCTCCTCGAGCAGCGCTGGCGTGAGGAAGGAGTAGACTATGTTTTCCTTCTTCGGATTATTCGTGAAGGTGAAGCTATATTCTTCGGCCGATAGGAACTCCGGTATGCAAAGATCGACTTTTGAATAGTCTTTCCCTTTCAAGGACTCCAGCAGCAGTGCGTTGAGCTCTTCAGTTTCTGCTTCAGTCGCTGGTTGGAAATTTCGATAATTTGGGAACAGATCAATATAGTCGCGAGCTTCGAAACGCTCCAGAAATGTCTGACACTGGACGATCAGACGCTCCCAAGTTAATTTCTCTTCGCCGACAACCTTGACCGTCAGGTTGTCACGCCCTTGTAGAGTCGTGTTCTTTTTCCCCTTGATATGAGCGGAAATGTATCTCAGATCTTCCGCCTCGCTCAGGCCGAATACCAAGGAGTCGGAAGGCCTACTCGCCTGCCGATCGATATGGGTTGGCGTTATAGCATTGCTCTGGGTGCGGGTCTGACGAATTTCTTCGTTCCCACACATGTTCATCGCCGTCTTGATACCAAAATCCGGCTCGAGCATTTTTTTGTTTAGGCAACTCGCCGCACTTCTTCCGAACACCGCGGAAAAAAGCCGATCCTCGGTCTTGATAAGCAAAATGCCGTTGGGGCTTCTGCTAGCATCGGCGAAGGTAAAGGGATCTGCGACATTCGCTTTCTCGTTGACGAAATCCAGCCAGGGTGGATTCCCTCTGGCGGAATGCGTTTCGAAGTAGATGAAACGACATTCAGCTTCATCGACCTCAAAGTCGGCTTTGCGGATGGCGAGCTTCGTATCCAGATCCGCATCGTCAACAAGAATCGTATCAAAGCCCGTATCGGCCTTAGCCAGATAGAAAGTAATCTGCCCAATTTCGGCTTCAACATCCTCAGCCATATCCACACTCCTGTATGGAGCGTATTATGGCTGTGTCCTTTTCGCCAGACCTATTTCAAGTGCGCGCGAGGATCGGATTGGTGCGAAGGCGAGACGCCCTAGATACTGTACGTCACAGGCCCCGTTCAGCCCGATCGTTGTAGCCCGTCAATACCCAACTCGAACTTCGCGCCGGCTTCACTCAGGATATTTACCAGCTCGAGCGAGGCGCGATGAGCTGCCAGCGCCTCGTCCCGTGTACAAGGTTCCTCGCCATAGCGAATACCCGGCTTGCACTGGATCGCGGCCACCTGAGCGTCGGCGTTAAAGTCCAAGCCAGTATCGGCGAGCGTATTGCACAGGCTAGCAAGCCCATGGGTGAAACCGAACTTTGCGCCCGCGCGATCGATCGCGGCCTTGAGCACCTTTTCGGCGGCCTGAAGTGACGCCCATTTTGACTCCCCATAGCGACCACCGCGCGCCATCAGACCGTTGACCGCAGTCTCGACATCGCCCCGAGCAATGAACATCAAACCATGATCGGAGCTCTCGAGCGTGTACGCGGCGGGCACGGCGACTTCGAACGCGGCTCCAATCGTGTCGAGGGCAACATTGGACAGGCGCCCGGCTTTGGCCGCAGTCATCCCGTCAACAAGCTGGGTTATATTACAGGTTGCGGGGCCGCGTCCGATGCCCGGATTAGGCAACCACTGGCGCGTCAGAACGAAATTCACGCTGCCGAAGATGCGGGGAACGCGTAGGACGTAGAGATCGCCATCGAGCAGGATCACCATCCGACCCGGACATGGATCCTCTTTCAGCCGATCCCCGTAATTGTCCTTGTACCATTGATTGATCGCTTCGGTCAGCGCTGCATTCTCGCGTAATTCCGGCGGCAGACGCGCAGTGTCGCCGCCGAGCGGCATGCTGAGATTATACGTCATCGAGACTTCGCGCACCGCCAGCATCGGGCGCGTCGGAATATCGACGTCCTCATTAGTAAGCTTGAAGTCGATCTGAGCCATCATCGTGTCGAACTGCGGCCCACACGCAGGCGGCCGTTGCAACGTCATACCCTTCTCCTCGCACATCCGGGGACGCAGGCGCGACGCCGAAACGAATGGCAGCGATTAGCGCAATGCTTGAATGCAGCTAACGGCCGAATTTGGGGGGCGTCACCAGCGACTTTGGACGTGGTACCGAAGATCGCCAGCCGCAGTTTTAGACATAATAGCTGAACGGCACCACGTTCGCATCGTCGGTCGATGACCGCGGCAGCAAAAGCCCGGACACATGAAGGAACATTTCAACATCGAGGCCGGTCTCCCTGATTAGGCGTTCAGTGGCACCGGGATAGGCCGCCTCCAGCGCCTCCACCGCCTTGGGAAGCAGTTCGGGCTCCTCCGGCTCAATCACATCGTCATAGCGTTCGGCTTTCTTCTGACCCGTCTTGCTGAGATGAATATAGCCCGTGCGATACTGATCGGCGGAGATCATCCGTAGGTCATAGGCACGCCGCACGATCACCGCCGCTGAAACCTTCCAGCGCAACTTGAGCTCGTAGATCGCGGTCCAGTCGAGAAAGCGCCCTCGCGGAAACTCGTGGACGAAAGATGATCTCGGTAAAAGGAACGCGCTCGCGAAGCGGTTGGCTTGGTCCTCTGTTAACTTGTCCCCCGTCTGAAGCCCGCGGTGCATTATGAGGTGCCCGGCCTCGTGGCCTAGGTCGAAACGCAGGCGACATGCCGCGGGCTTCGCTTCGCTGCGGATGATCATCGGCCGCGCACAGTCGATCGAGAGCGCGTCGACTCGCTCCGATACTCCGCCGAAGAAACTGACCACGGCACCTGCGTTCTCAACCACCCGCATCATGTTCTTGATGGGGCCGGTTCCTAGCGCCCAATGCTCACGTGCCGCCTCGGCGGCGTCCTCGACATCGTGCATCGTCTCTACTGGGATGTCGGGGAAGGTCACCGGTGGAAGATCGAGCTCGCGATCGAGCCTGCTCACGAAGCCGTCCAGTAGGGTGCCGCGCGCAAGCACTTGGCTCACTACCGAAACGGGCGTGGTCCGCTGCTTGCGAAAGTGGCACTGTTCCGATCGGATGCCCGCTTCGGCAGGCAGACTCAAGAAGCGCTCAGCGACCCCGAGCGCCGCAGCGAGCGCCGCGCACATCTCGTCCGTCGGCGGTTTCATGTCCCGCTCAAGCTGATTCAGATATTGGCGGGTCGCGCCCACGCGCGTACCTAGTTGGTCGAGCGTCAGCCCGAGCGCGACGCGGGCGAGCCGCAGGCGCTCGCCCTTAAATGCCTGTGAGCCCATTGATCGTCTCCGCCGCCCGTGCCGGCGTTACTCGCTCGTCTTGGTTTCGCGGGTACGCACACCGACGCTCGGTGCCTTGAGCTCGACGCTCTCAGTCGCTGGCCGACCGACTGCGCCAGTTGCGGTATCAAGCGCGAGCGGAACATCCCAGTTCAACACCGCCGTCTCTCCGCGCAAGCCGACAAACTTCACGGCCAACACACTGCCGTCAACATCGGTCTCGACCGCAAAGCGGAACAGCAGATCGCGCCCCTCATCCCGTTCGTCGAAGGAGAAGCCAAGCTGCTTGAGTTCGGTCAGACTATGCCGCCGCGTACGGTCCGTCGGCTCTTCGGCTTCGCCCCGATAGATCCGGATCGGCACTTCACCGATCGTGAAAATGAGCTGCAGCGTCCGATCGATGACGTCCAGCCACGGATGCGCCGCTTCATCGACCGCGCGCAAGATACGCGCCCGCCCGAACTGGAAAGCCCGACAACCAAGTGTCCAGCCATTATCGCCCGCCGCTTCGTCGAACAATTCCACCGCAGTCTGTCGGCCGTCGACGATCATCTGCGCCACCGTGACGAGCCGCTCTTCTGTGAGATCGGGATGATAGTCCCACGGGAATTTCTTCGACATGCTGTGCCCCTCTGCCGCTCTTGCGCGTGCATCATGGGCAAATTGATAGATTTGTCAACTGCTCCCAAAATTGTAAACCGTGTGCCGCGCCGGCGCTGTTCTGGCTGGTCCATGCGCGCAGCCGTTGCTGCCAGCGCCTACAGCCTGAGCCTTTCTTAAGGTGCGCGAAATGTCGGCATTCGGGAGAACATTGATTACGCGTGAATGATGGGAATTGGGGCGCATTGCAGCCGGACGCCTTCGCGCTAAACGAATGACCGGTTCTGGCGGAAGCTGCCGTTCAGAGCTCAATCGAGGAATGACGCGTTCTGGTCGCGTGCTGCCGGAAGCGGAACGCCGCTTCGTGGGACAA
>NZ_BCYV01000043.1 GCF_001598375.1 Novosphingobium capsulatum NBRC 12533 | reverse complement strand
AGCTGGGATAAGCCTTGTCGAGGAGCCAACGCAGTTTGCTCAGCGTTATCTCGGCCATGCCCTCGCGCATGTTCTTGGCTACCCACTCCTCGGCAACGAGCTTGAAAGTGTCGTTCTCGGCGACGCGAGCGCGGGCAGCATCAACTTTCTGTTGGTGCGAAGGATCGGTGCCTGCAGCAAGCAAGCGCCGTGCGTCGTCGCGGCGCACGCGCGCATCTGCGAGGCTCACCTCGGGCCAGGCACCAAACGCAAGCGTGCGATGCTTTTCAAGATAGCGATAATTGAAACGCCAAAGCTTCGTGCCGGTGGGGCGGACCAGAAGATAGAGACCACCGCCGTCCGACAGCTTATAGTCGCGCTCGTGCGGTTTGGCGCTGGCGATGGTGGTGACAAACAGGGTTCCCATGAGGGTATCGTCCTAGCTAGGGACGAATATCGATACCCTCGAATATACCCGCATTGTTCCCGGTTGGTGCCGAATTCGCCCGTATTTGGATGGACGATCATAACACAAAATTTGGCTTATTTCAGCCACTTCACGGACGTCTACGGACGTCCGTGGAATGAGAAATGGTGCCCAGGAGAGGACTCGAACCTCCACGCCCTTTCGAGCGCCGCCACCTGAAGACGGTGCGTCTACCAATTCCGCCACCTGGGCACTTTCTCTTCGGTGCGTGCTGTTGGGCACTCGCCGTCGGTGGAGGGGCCAATACGGGTGAGGCCGGGGGGTGTCAACACGGGTTTTGTCATTTTCATGGCATCTTTTTTTCCACAGCCGGCAATTTTCCGCTTGGCCGGGCACTGTGGTTGATCCGGGGCATTGAACGGCTGGCCCTGGCTGTGCCAAGGCGCGATGAAACATGGTGTGGAGCGGCCGGCGCGCCGCTTCTTCTCGCAAACCGACCAAGGTGGAACAGGCAAGGCTATGGGCAACGTGCGCGATCTGGAAGACAAGCTGGTGGTGCTGGTGGGTGGCAGCGGCTTTTTCGGCAGCCATCTTGCGCAGGAATTGCTGGAGCGTGGCGCGCGTCTGCGCGTGTGCAGCCGGCATGTCGAACGCGGCTATGCGATCAAGGCGCTGGGCAATCTGGGCCAGGTGCAGTTCCTGCGCGTGAACGTGCAGAACGAACGCTCGCTGGCGGCCGCGTTCCTGGGCGCCGATGCGGTGGTCAACCTGGTCGGCGCGTTCAAGGGTGATCTCGATGCCGTGCAGGGCCGCGGCGCGGGCCGCGTGGCGGCGCTGGCCAAGGATGCCGGCGCGCAGGCGTTCGTGCATGTCTCGGCCATCGGCGCCGATGCCGGCTCGCCTGTCGCCTATGCCCGCACCAAGGCCGAAGGCGAAGCGGCCGTGGCGGCGGCGTTCCCCGGCGCAGTGGTGGTGCGCCCCTCGGTGATGTTCGGGGCCGATGACGCGTTCCTCAACCTGTTCGGCAAGGTGATCAGCCAGTTCCCGGTGGTGCCGGTGTTCGGCCCCGAAGGCCGCCTGCAGCCGGTGTTCGTCGATGATGCGGCCTGCGCCATCGCCACGATCCTGAGCGATTTCCCCGCCCAGGCCGGCAAGACGTTCGAACTGGCCGGCCCCGAAGTGCTGACGATGATGGATATCAACCAGCGCATCGCCAAGGCGCAGGGGCGCAAGCCCGTGCTGGTGCCGGTGGGCGATGCCATGGCCGGCCTGTTTGCCAGCCTGCCGGGCACCCCGCTGTCGCGCGATCAGCTGGCCCTGCTCAAGGCCGGTAGCGTGGCAAGCGGCAGGCTGCCGGGGCTGGCCGAGCTTGGCCTGCGCGCGCGGCCGCTGGGCCTGTTCCTCGATCGCTGGATGCTACGCTATCGCAAGGCGGGGCGGTTTGGCGTCAAGAGCCTGGGGTAATTGCCACGGGGGCGGCAGGCTCAGGACAGGCCCTTCGACAGGCTCAGGGCGAACGGGGGTGGAGGTCTTTCCGACCCGTTCGGGCTGAGCCTGTCGAAGCCCTCTACAGACCCTAGGCGTTCACATCGGCATAGTGGGCCGGTGGCTGGATCACGTCCATCCGTTCGGACAGCAGCGGGCGAAAGCTGGGCCGGCTCTTGAACACGGCATACCAGTCGCGCGCCTGTTCGTGGCCGTTCCAGTCGATCCCGCCGAGGTAATCGGCCACCGATAGTTGCGCCGCGGCGGCCAGGTCAGCCAGGCTCATGGTCGATCCGGCCAGCCAGGGGCGATTATCGATCAGGTGATCGATGTAATAGAGGTGATCGTGCGCCAGGCGCAGCGCCTCGCGCAGCATGCGCGAATCGGGTGACTGGCGATAGACCAGCCGCTTCTTCATCCGCTCTTCGAGCAGGGGCATGGTCACGTCGGCAAAGAAGTTCTCGTCGAACAGTGCCACCAGCCGGCGGATCTCGGCGCGGTTGGTGGCCGTGCCGTTGATCATCGGGTTCTTGTCGTTGGTTTCTTCCAGATATTCGCAGATCGCCCGGCTATCGACCAGGGTGATGCCGCGTCCTTCGTCGCGCAGCACCGGGGTGCGCACGGCGGGATTCAGCTTCTGGAATTCCTCGCGATAGTCCCAGGGATTTTCGCGAACCAATTCATAAGGGATGCCCTTTTCCGCCATGAGCAGCCGAACCTTGCGGCTGAACGGACAAAGGGGAAACTGATAAAGCTGCCACATGCCATGCTCCATGGACGAGGGCCATGGCCCAAGTCCAGCACCGCCGTAATGCATGGGCGCAATTTTTGCTCCGCAGCCGTGCTAATGAAACATGCGCATGCGGTCGCGCAGCACGTCCAGCCCGATCTGCTCGATCGCGGTGATCGGGCAATCGGCCTCCAGCAGCCTGGCCAGCGAGCGCTGCTTCTGTGCGATCAGGTCGATCGCCTGCAGCACGTCCATGTGCCGCGCGGCCACGTCCATGTCGGTGCACAGTCGCCCGCCGAGGTCTTCCACTTCCAGCGCCAGTTCCTCCAGCACCACGGCGATGCGCTGATGCGTCGCGTCGCGCAGGCTGGCTGGGTCAGGTGCGGCGTGGGCCGGGCCGGCAGCGGGAGCCGACATGGGCGGGGGCGGGGCATCGAAAGGCACGAAGCCTTCATTCTCGACCGTTTGCGTGGCCTCGGCGCGGGCCGCGGTGCCGGCCGCGCGGGGGTCGGGCTCGGGCCAAAGGTCGGTCGTGTCGATAGGCATCGCAAAGGCTCTCCGCAGCGTCGCGTCAGGTGGTCTTGGCTCAGGCCGCTTCGGCCATCGAATCGCTGTCGGCCAGCGCCGCCAGGTTCAGCACCATGACCATCTTGTCTTCGATCGCGGCCAGGCCATCGAGGAACGGCACCACCGTATCGCTGCCCGAGGCCGGCGGCGGGGGCTGCATCGCTTCATCGGGCACAGTCACGATGTCGCTGACCGAATCGACGATCCAGCCGCCGATCTGGCTGCCCAGCTGGGTAACGATGATGGCATGGCGCGGGGTCGGCTCGGTGGCGCGCCAGCCCAGCCGCGCGGCCAGGTCCACCACCGGCAGCACGGTGCCGCGCAGGTTGACGACGCCGGCCACATAGTGCGGCACGCGCGGCAGCCGCGTGGTTGGCGTCCAGGCGCGAATTTCGCGGATGGCCATGATATCCAGGCCAAACACCTGGCCTTCCACTTCGAAGGTGATCAGTTCGCGGATCATTGCTTGTCTCCCTTCAGGATTGCGATGGCCATGGCCTAGTGCGACACGCGGCGCACGGCCGCGACCAGCTTGGCCGGGTCGAACGGCTTGACGATCCAGCCGGTCGCCCCGGCGGCGCGGGCGCGGGCTTTCTTTTCTTCCGAGCTTTCGGTGGTTAGCACCAGGATCGGGCGATCGCGGTGGCGGCTGCCCTCGCGCAGGCGCTCGATCAGGCCAAAGCCATCCAGCCTTGGCATGTTGATATCGGTGATCACCACATCGACTTCGTTGAGGGCCAGCCAGTCGAGCGCGGCGATGCCGTCCTCGGCCTGCGAGACATCGAAGCCTTGCGAGGTGAGTGCGTGGTTGAGCAGGGCCCGCATCGACGGGCTGTCGTCTACGGTCAGGATCCGGGTGGTAGTGGTCATGCCTGGACTCGCTTTTCCATTCAGAACAGTTCGACATCGCCCAGCGATTTGGCCGGACGCGCAGTGGGTTGCACAGGTGGCGCAAGCCGGTCTTCCACCGTACGGAGGCGGACCTGGCCCGATGCCGGGCGGAAATCGACACGCCGCGCCTGGGTTCCGCCAAGGTCTTCGCGCAGCAGCGCGATGCCTTCGTTGGCGAGGAACTTGCGCGCGAACTCGGCATTGACCGAGCCGATCTTCATCATGTTGCGGTTGACGTTGGCCCCGCCATAAAGGTGCGCCTTGAGCTTTGACTTGCGCGCGCCCTTGGCCAGCATCTCGTTGACCAGCAGTTCCATCAGATAGAGGCCGTAGTGTTCGTCCACTGCAGTGTCATAGCCGGCGGGCGGCTCTGCCAGCAGGAAGTGGTTCATGCCGCCCACGCGGGCTTCGGGATCGAACAGGCAAGTGGCCACGCAACTGCCCAGCACGGTCGAATATTCCAGGCTCTTGTCGGCGCTGGCCAGGGCCTGGCCCTGCATCACGGTGATCCGCTCCAGGCCGCTGGGGTTGGGTAGGATGGGTTTGTGAAACATGGCTCAGGCCGCCTTGCTGAAGGCGTGGCGGGCGATGTGCCCGATCGGCGCCACCACCTTGGCCGCGCCCAGCGAGATGGCGGCGCGCGGCATGCCAAAGACGGTGCAGGTCGCCTCGTCCTGGGCAATGGTGCGCGCGCCTTTCTGGGCCATGGCGAGCAGGCCCTTGGCCCCGTCAGACCCCATGCCCGTCAACAGGATGCCCACGGCCTGGGCGCCGACCACTTCGGCGACAGAGGAAAACAGCACGTCGACCGAAGGCAGGTGGCCCGACACCGCCTCGCCCCGGCGCAGCTTGGCGTGCAGGCTGGTGGTGCCGCCGATGCCCAGGTGGCGATCATCGCCCGGTGCCAGATAGACGTTGCCCTCGCGCAGCGGCATGTCGGGCTCGGCCAACTGGATGCGCGGCGGGCAGTTCTGGTCGAGCGTGCGCGCCACGGCCGGGGCAAAGCGTTCGTTGATGTGCTGCACGATCAGCGTGGGCGGGCAATCGGCCGGGAAATCCGACAGCAGGATCTGCAGCGCCTCTACCCCGCCGGTGGACGAGCCGATGGCGATGAGGCGCGGGCGATCGGCGATCGATAGCCGCGCCTGGCTGGCGATGCGGCTGGTCGGCACGGCCGGGGCCGGCGCGCCGCGTGGGGCAAAGCGCACTTTGGACGCGCTGCGGATCATGTTCGCCAGGCGGCCGCTGTCTTCCAGCGTCATGCCTTGGCCCATCTCGCTCTTGGCGTAGCAATCGACCGCCCCCAGCGCGAGCGCGCGGGCCGTGGTATCGTTGCCCTGCTGGGTGGCGCCAGACACGATGATCACCGGCGTCGGGCGCAGCTGCATGATCTTTTCCAGGAAATCCAGGCCGTTCATGCCCGGCATTTCCACGTCGAGCGTGACCACGTCGGGGTCCAGCTCGCGGATCATCTGGCGCCCTTCGGCGGCATTGGCGGCGGCGGCCACCACTTCGATATCCGGCTCTTTCGACAGCCGGTTCATGAGGATGGCCCGCATCGTGGGCGAATCCTCGACAATCACCACGCGGATCGTCATGCCGCCCTCCTCGAATAGATCGTTGGTCCCATGTTCGCCAGTTCTTCCAGAGCCGGGCCGGTGACCCGCTCGCTGTGGCCGATATAGAGGTGGCCGCCGCGCGCGAGCTTTTCGGCAAAGCGCGCCACGAGCCGTTCCTTGGTTGGATTGTCGAAATAGATCATCACGTTGCGGCAAAAGATCACGTCAAAGGCGCCGGCCATCGGCCAATCGCCCAAGAGGTTGAGGTGGCGGAAGCGCAGCAGCGCCTGCGCCTCGGGCGCGATCGTGGCATCCTGGCCATCGGGCACCGTCCAGGCGCGGCGCAGCGCCTCGGGCACGGGCTTGAGGTCTTCCTGGCGATAGCGCGCAGCCTGGGCCTTCGTGATCGCGTGGGTGGCGATGTCGCTGGCCAGGATACGGATATCGCGCCGCGCCAGCTTGAGCCCTTCGCTGCGATCCGGGCCAAGCAGGGTCATCACCAGCGACCAAATCTCCTCGCCACTGGAACAGCCGGCCGACCAGATGCGCACTTTGCCGCCGCGATCGAGCTGTTCGATCAGATGGGGCCGCACGACCTGGGCGAAATGCTCGAAATGATGCGCCTCGCGATAGAAGAACGTGTGGTTCGTAGTCAGCGCGCAGATCGCCTTGGTGCGTTCGGCGGCATCCTCGCGAATGCGCAAAACATAGGCGCCGAATGTCTGGCAGCCCGAATCGCGCACCAGCGGCGCCAGGCGCGAATAGACCAGCATGGCCTTGCCCGGGGGCAGCACGATCCCCGCCTCGCGGTGGGCGATCTCGCTCACCGCCTGGAAATCGGCGGCGTCATAAACCCCCGGGCTGACGCCGGGCAGGCTGACGTCGAAGGCGGCGTGAACGCTCATGCGGCTTCTGCCAACCCGTGGGGGTGCGACAGGTCCATCTGGCCATGTTCGGCCATGCTGCGCGCGACCAGGCCGTCGACATCGACGATCAACGCCACGCGTCCATCGCCCAGGATGGTGGCGCCGGCCACGCCCTCTACCGAGCGGTAGTGGGTATCCAGGCTCTTGATCACCACCTGGCGCTGATCGACGATCGAATCCACCAGCAGCGCGGCGCGGCCGGCGCCTTCGGTCTCCACCACGATCAGCACACCATCCTGCGGCGCTTCCACCGCACCATAGGCGCCCACCGCCACGTGCAGCGGCACCACCGGGATGAAGCGGCCGCGCACGTTCATCATCGCGCGGTTGGAGCCCAGGCCTTTGACGTCTTCCACCGCCGGACGCAGCGATTCGACGACGTTGGCCAGCGGGACGACCAGCGTCTGGTCGCCGACATTGACCACCATGCCGTCGGAAATGGCGAGGGTGAGCGGCAGGGTGAGCGTGAACGTGGTGCCCACGCCCTGTTCGGATTCGATGGTGATGCGCCCGCCCAGGTCCTTCACGTTCTGGCGCACCACATCCATGCCCACACCGCGCCCGGAAATATTGGACACGGTCTGCGCGGTGGAAAAGCCCGGCGCAAAGATCAGCAGGTCGATCTCTTCCTTCGAGAGCTGGGCATCGGGCGCAACCAGGCCCTTTTCGATGGCCTTGGCCAGCACGCGTTCGCGGTTGATGCCGCGCCCATCGTCGCCAATGCGGATCAGGATGCGGCCCGAGCGGTGCTCGGCCGAAAGGGTCAGCGTGCCTTCGGCGCTCTTGCCGGCGGCGAGCCGCTCCTCGGGCTTTTCGATGCCATGGTCCACCGCGTTGCGGATCAGGTGGGTGAGCGGTTCACCCAGCCTCTCGATCACGGTCTTGTCCAGTTCGGTGCTCTCGCCCGAAACTTCCAGGCGCACGTGCTTGCCGGTGCTGGCCGACAGTTCGCGCATGATGCGCGGCACGCGGCTGAACACCGAGCCGATCGGCTGGGCACGGATCGCCATGGCGCTTTCCTGGATATCGCGCGTCAGGCCATCGAGCACGGCGATTTCCTCGCTCGCGGCCAGGCCTTCGCTCGACAGGCGCTGGGCCATCATCGCCTGGGCGATGACCAGCTCGCCCACGGCATCGATCAGCTTGTCGAGCTTGGACAGCTCGATACGGATCGATTGGCCGGGCGCGGGCGGGGCTGGCGGCGTGGCCGCTGCAGCCACGGCGGCCGGCGCGGCCGGCGGTGCAACCGGTGCCGGCGGCGCGCTTGGCGGGGCGGCAGGGTCTGCGGCTGCGGGCGGCGCGGG
>NZ_BCYV01000042.1 GCF_001598375.1 Novosphingobium capsulatum NBRC 12533 | reverse complement strand
CCTGGGCCAGTCCGAGTGGCTGGTTCGGCGGTGGGCCTTGCCACGATCGCGCCGAAGCAAAAGCGGCGTGCGATTTACCTTTCGCTGTTCGCCACTGCAGCAGGCGGCGTCGCTTCCCAGTGCTCGGGCTAGGCGGAGGCTTTGATGGCCGCCGTCTTCGGTCATCCGCGCCCAGCTTTTGCTAGTAGCCGAACTAAAGCGGACATTGCAGGCTGACCGCCAGCTTCGCAAATTACGTATACTGCCACCTCCAGGCCGATACCATCTCAACGGCAAGCTCCCTGGGGAGCGAGAATCGACCGGGCATGTGTCCGGTCGCACTGAAACTCAGACTTGAAGGAATCATATTTGCGCAAGAAAGCAGCGATTATCGCTTCGCTCGCAGCCTTTGGCGTCCTTGCCGTCGGCGCCGGGCCAGTTCTCGCCGATGGGATGCCGCCGGGCATGCCCGACCTTGAACAGACGCTCAAGGCGAAGCCGGCGCCGGCTCGGTCCGACACGGCCCAGATGCAAGGCATGCGACACCGCGAAGTGCGGATGCACGGTGAGATGATGCAGGACCATCGGATCGCTATGCGGGAGATGGGGACCCAGGACGGAGCCTCCCGCATGTTGCATAGGTCGCGGGGTGGTTGCTGACCCTGCAATTAAGCCAGCTCCGACCACGAGGCTGGGTGGCCAACGACCGTGGCCTGGTTCAACCGCAGCTTTGGCCCGCCGTTCTCCCACGGCGGGCCAATTGGTTTTTGCACTTCGCTGCCGGCCGCCATCAAGCGGGATCATGAATTCGCTTGACCTTGGACCATGGTCCACCCCGCACGATCCCGCGCATGCTTGTCGCGATCAAAAGCGGATTCGTAAGTTACGTATACAGACTGCGTCTCGCTAGCAGCATTGAAGCTTCGGAATTGCCGGGATCGGAACGTCGATCGGGCACCAGGACGAACACTCGGAGACCCTCAATGCGACAGACGATATTTCGCGCGGCGACCATCAGCCTCTTTGCGACGCTAACCTTCGCCGCCGGCACCGCTCTCGCCCAGTCGACGCCCGCGCCCGCGCAGACTGCGCCGGCCCATGCCCACCAGCAGGGCATGGATCATGGCGGGCAGCAGATGCACGATCAGATGATGAAGGATCATCAGGCCGGCGCGCAGAAGCAGCCGGGGCAACCGGCCCAGCAGGATCAACAGGGCATGTCGGGGATGGCCGGCATGTCCGGCGGGTCGCCTGCATCGAACGGCTCGGGCATGGCCGGTAAGGCGAAGAGTGGCTGCTGCAAGATGCCGATGAAGAAGGCCAAGCCGGTCGCGAAGAAGAAGACCGCCAAGCCCATGGCCGACAAGCCGATGAGCGACATGTGAAGTTTCCAGCCCCGATAAAACACCCCCCGGGGCTGAGGGCCCGCCGCCGCCCCGCGGCGGGCCAGTTCTTTGACGATGCCCAGCGTCGCCCCGTGCTCCCAGCTTTCAAAGCCGGGACCGAGCAACTAACGTGAGAGAGGAAACAGTGATGCGAAAGCATCTTGGCGTCGGTGCTGCTGTTGGCTTTCTGCTCTTTGGCAGCACGCCGCTCCTCGCACAGGGTATCGGCCATAGCTTGTTCATGCGCGGCAAGATCGTCCGTACGGATGCGGGCGGCACAGTGGCCTGCCTGGGCAAGGCCGATGGCGCGCACATCGGGCAGATACTCGAAGTCTATCACGCAACGCCGCGCCACCGCCGCCTTGTCGGTCATGTCGAAGTCGACCAGATTTTCGACGACCATTACGCTCATTTCCGCGTGAGGGACGGGACGCTTCAGAAAGGCGATTGGGTGAGCCTAAAGCGCATCCGGGCGTAATGCCAGAATTGGAATGCCAAGCGCCGCCCTCACCTAAACAAGAATCGGCCGAGTAAGCGTGTCTCGGCATAATTCCGATCAGGCGTGCGCGAATAGGTTCGGGAGTCGATGAATAGTCATCGGCTCCGTTGGCGTGTCTGACCCTCAAAGCCCGCGACACCGATGCCAGACTAACTTCTGCGGAACTTACTTATAGGCCGCCCGGGCAAAGAGATTACTCCGTCAGGCCATCGATAGAGATGGAGTCAGGTTATGTTCGAGAAGGCGATCGGGACCATTAACGCGGCGGCCTCCTTCCGACACCGCTATGATAATTTCATCGGTGGTCGATGGAGCGCTCCTGCGAGCGGCGAGTATTTCGCGGACACGAGCCCGATCAATGGCGCCCAGATCGCCGAGTTCGCGCTGTCGACGCCGGAAGATGTCGAGCGCGCGCTCGATGCGGCGCACGCCGCCAAGGATCAATGGGCAAGGATCGCGCCCGCCGAACGCGCCAGGATTCTCAATCGCGTCGCCGACCGGCTCGAAGACAATCTGGAGTTGCTGGCACTTGCCGAGACGATCGACAATGGCAAGCCGATCCGCGAGACGCGCGCTGCCGACGTGCCGCTCGCGATCGACCATTTCCGCTACTTCGCCGGCTGCATCCGGGCGGAGGAAGGCGGCATCTCGACGATCGATGCGGACACCATCGCCTATCATTTCCGCGAGCCGCTCGGCGTCGTCGGCCAGATCATCCCGTGGAACTTCCCGCTGCTGATGGCGGCGTGGAAGATCGCCCCGGCGCTGGCGGCGGGCAACTGCACCGTCATCAAACCCGCATCCCAGACGCCGCTCACCTTGCTGATGTTCGCCGAGCTCACCGCCGACATCCTGCCGCCCGGCGTGCTCAATGTCGTTACCGGCCCGGGACGGACCGTCGGCCAGGCGATCGCCGCCAATCCGCGCATCGCCAAGGTCTCGTTCACCGGCGAGACCGTCACCGGCAAGCAGATCATGCATGCGGCCGCCGACCATCTGATCCCCCAGACTATGGAGCTTGGCGGCAAGTCGCCGAACATCTTCATGGCGGACGTGCTCGACGACGACGATGCCTTCTTCGACAAGGCGCTCGAAGGCTTTACTTTGTTCGCGTTCAACAAGGGCGAGGTCTGCACCTGCCCGTCGCGTGCGCTGATCCATGAGTCGATCTTCGACCGCTTCATCGAGCGCGCCGTGGCGCGCGTCGCCGCGATCCGCCAGGGCGATCCGCTCGACCCCTCGGTCCAGGTCGGCGCGCAGGCGTCGGAGGACCAGCTCCACAAGATCCTGGGCTATATCGATATCGGCAAGGCCGAGGGCGCGCAGTGTCTGGTCGGTGGCGCCAGGGCGCTGCCGGGCGGTGCGCTCGACAAGGGCTATTTCGTGCAGCCGACGGTGTTCGTGGGTCAGAACCACATGCGCATCTTCCAGGAGGAGATCTTCGGTCCCGTCCTGTCGGTCACCACCTTCAAGACGGTCGAGGAGGCGATCGCACTTGCCAACGACACCGCCTACGGTCTTGGCGCGGGCGTCTGGACCCGGAGCGGCAACACCGCCTACCGGCTCGGCCGCGCGATCGAGGCCGGGCGGGTCTGGACCAACTGCTATCATCAGTACCCCGCCCATGCCGCCTTCGGCGGATACAAGGCGTCGGGCTTCGGGCGTGAAAATCACCGGATGATGCTCGACCATTATCAGCAGACCAAGAACCTGCTCGTCTCCTATGACGAGCACGCGCTCGGCCTGTTCTGACCCCTCGCTCAAAGGAGAAACGGACATGGCGAAAACCATGAAGGCGGCGGTCGTCCGCGAATTCGGCAAGCCCCTGGTCATCGAGGAGGCGCCGATCCCGGCGGTCGGCCCCGGGCAGATCCTGGTCAAGATTGCGGCAACCGGCGTGTGCCATACCGACCTGCACGCGGCAGAAGGAGACTGGCCGGTCAAGCCCAACCCGCCCTTCATTCCTGGCCATGAAGGCGTCGGGCATGTCGCCGCCGTCGGTGCAGGCGTCACCCATGTGAAGGAAGGCGACCGGGTCGGTGTGCCCTGGCTCTACACCGCCTGCGGGCACTGCGTGCATTGCCTGGGTGGCTGGGAGACGCTTTGCCACGAACAGCAGAACACCGGCTATTCGGTCAATGGCAGCTTTGCCGAATATGTCCTCGCCGATCCCAACTATGTTGGTCACCTTCCCGACAATGTCGACTTCCTCGACATTGCGCCGATCCTCTGCGCGGGCGTCACCGTCTACAAGGGATTGAAGGCCACCGAGGCCCGACCCGGCGAGTGGGTGGTCGTCTCCGGCATTGGCGGGCTCGGCCACATGGCGGTGCAATATGCCCGAGCCATGGGTCTCAATGTGGCCGCGGTCGACATCGACGATAGCAAGCTCGACCTCGCTACACGCCTTGGCGCCACACTGACGGTCAACGCGCGCAACGAGGACCCTTCGGCAGCGCTCAAGAAAGCCATTGGCGGCGCGCACGGGGCGCTGGTGACCGCCGTTTCGCCCAAGGCGTTCCAGCAGGCGCTCGGCATGGTCCGGCGCGGCGGCACGGTCGCGCTCAACGGCCTGCCGCCGGGCGACTTCCCGTTGTCGATCTTCGACACCGTGCTGAACGGCATTACCGTGCGCGGCTCGATCGTTGGCACGCGGCTCGATCTGCTCGAGGCACTGGCGTTCGCCGGCGAGGGCAAGGTCAAGGCCACGGTCCATGCGGACAGGCTCGAGAACATCAACGACGTCTTCTCCCGCATGCATCATGGCGACATCGAGGGCCGGATCGTCCTCGACCTCGCCTGAAGCCGACTTCGCGAAAGTACAGTTCATGTCTCCCTTACATATCCGGCCGATCGCGCGGCGCCGTTTCGTCCAGGGGCTGGCGATCGGCGGCGCGGTCGCCGGTTTCGCCCCGGCGCTTCTCGCGCGATCCGCACCAACCTTGCCCGCTGAGCTGAGCGGGACCGAGTTCGACCTCGAGATCGCCGAGCTGCCGGTCAACTTCACCGGCAAACGCCGTATCGCGACCGCCGTGAACGGCAGCGTGCCCGCGCCGGTCCTGCGCCTGCGCGAAGGCGACACGGTCACGCTGCGCGTACGCAACGGCCTCAAGGAGATGTCGAGCATCCATTGGCACGGCATCATCGTGCCGGCGGAGATGGACGGCGTGCCCGGCATCAGCTTTGCCGGCATCGCGCCGGGCGAGACCTTCACCTATCGCTTCGAGGTCCGCCAGAGCGGAACCTACTGGTATCACGCTCACACGCTCGCCGAGCAGACGGGACTCTATGGAGCGATCATCGTGGAGCCAAAACAGGTGCCGACGGCGCGGGCGCCCGATCGCGACTATTGCATCGTGCTCAGCGACTGGTCGGACGAGCCGCCGTTGCAGATCTTCCTCAATCTCAAGAAGCAGAGCAGCTACTATAATTTTGCGCAGCCGACCGCCGGCGATTTCCTCAAGGATGTCGGCACCATGGGCTTGGGCAAGGCGCTCGAGCGGCGGCGGATGTGGAACAGCTCACGGATGAACCCGACCGACTACAGCGATGTCTCTGCCGCGACCTACACCTATCTGATGAACGGCGCGCCGCCCGCCGGCAACTGGACCGGTATCGCCGCGCCCGGCGAGCGCGTGCGCCTGCGCTTCGTCGGCGCGGGGACGGCGACGTTCTTCGACGTGCGGATCCCCGGGGTCGAGCTGACGGTCGTATCGACCGACGGGCAGCCGGTCGAGCCGGTCACGGTCGAGGAATTCCGGATCGGCCCGGGCGAGACCTACGACGTCGAGTTCACCATGCCCGAGGGCGGCGCCCGCACCATCTTCGCGCAGGCGATCGATCGGAGCGGCTATGCGCGTGGCACGATCGCACCGGCCCCGGGCATGGCGGCAGCCGTGCCGCCGCTCGATGCCCGGACCTGGCTCGAGCCGGTCGACATGATGGGCGCGATGGCGACGATGGGCGCAATGGGAGGCGACGCGCATGCCGGGCACGGCATGACCGAGATGCCGGCCACGGCACGGCACGCCCGCACCGAATATGGCGCCAATACCGACATGCGCGTCGACTATCCGCGCACCAATCTCGACGATCCCGGCGCCGGGCTGCGCGGGCGCGGCTGGCGCGTGCTGACGCTGGCCGATCTGCGCACGCCGGGCGGCGATCCCGACCCGCGCGAGCCCGAGCGCGACATCGAGCTGCATCTGACGGGCAATATGGAACGGTTCATCTGGTCGCTCGACGGCATCAAGCTCAACGATTCCAGGCCGCTTCATTTCAAGCCAAACGAGCGGCTGCGCGTCACCTTCGTCAACGACACGATGATGGCGCATCCGATGCATCTGCACGGCATGTGGAGCGATGTCGAAGGCCCGGACGGCGCCTTCCAGGTCCGCAAGCATACGGTCGTGGTCCAGCCCGCCCAGCGGGTGAGCTTCCGCGTCACCGCCGACGCCATGGGCCGATGGGCCTTCCACTGCCATCTGCTCTATCACATGGCGGCCGGCATGTTCCGGGAGGTGGTGGTCGCATGATCCGGATTTTCCCCTCGCGCGGCATCGCTCTTGTCGCTGCCCTCTTCCTGGCGCCGGCGATCACGGCTCCCGCCCTCGCGCAGGATGCCTCGCCCCCGTCGCCCGCCGCCACCCCTGCCCAAACGGCCACTCCCGCTCAGCACACCCCTTCCGCGCAAGGCTCTCAGGACCATGCGGGCATGGACATGCCGGGCATGGATATGACCGACACGAAGGCGTCCGGTAACGGCGCCACGATGGACATGGGCTCGATGCAGGGTGGCAAGGCCCCGCCGGACGCGCGCAACTCGGACGATTATGCCGACGGCTATCGCAACTCGACGCTGCCGGGCTATGAGATGGCCGACAAGCTCTCGATCCCCAAGATACTTGTCGATGAGCTCGAATTCGCCAGCGGCAACGAGGGTCAGGGCGTGGGTTGGACCGTGCTCGTCACCAAGGGTCAGGACAATGACAAGCTCTGGCTGCGCAGCCAGGGCCTCAAGAACTCCCGCGACCAACGTCTCGATCCGGAGAGCAGCGTCGAGGCGCTGTGGTGGCACAGCAAGAACCCGTTCTGGGGCACGCTGCTCGGGGTCAGGCAGGATCTCGGCAAGGGTGCGACCACCTGGCTCGCCGCCGGCGTCGAGGGACTGGCGCCCTATTGGTTCGACGTCCAGCTCACCGGCTATGTAGGAACCGATGGGCGTCTCGCGGCGCGCGCCAAGGCCTCCTATGAGGTCCTGTTCACCAATCGGTTGATCCTTACGCCGCAGGTGGAAACCAATATCTATTCGAAGCGGTCGAGCGATCGGCAGCTCGGCAGCGGCTTCAGCAATGTCGAGCTGAGCGGACGGTTGCGCTACGAGGTGTCGCGCAAGTTCGCGCCCTATATCGGCTTCGTCTGGGAGCGCGCATTTGACGGCACGGCCGATTTCCGTCGCCTGCGCAGGGAAGGGCCTTCCGAACACAGGCTGGTGATCGGCTTGCGCGCCTGGTGGTGATCCGCGGATGGCCACTCGAGGGATCGACCGCGAACGCGCCGCGTGACAAGGCTGGATCGCAAGCCAACGGTCGCTGGCCGGCCTCCTTTTTCGTCTTGTTGCTCGCGGCGGCTGCGGCGTCGGCGGGACAGACGGCCATTCTCGCCTTCCTTCCGGCACTGGTCGACCCGGCTCGTGGCGCGCTATCGTCAAGCGCTCATGATTTTCACGTCGCGAGCCTGACCGCGGTCCATCCCCTGGCAGCCTTGCTGGCGGCGCCGCTCTGGGGCTGGATCGCGGACCGGGTCGACTATCGGGCGATGTTGCGCGCAGCGCTGGTCATCCTCGCGCTGGTGACCGCGCCGATCGGCCTCGTCGGGTTGCCTGAGCTTTATGCATTGCGTCTGGTGGCGGGGATGGCGTCGGCCGCCATCATACCGTTGGGCTTGCTCTGCGCGAGCTTTGCCGCAAGCGGGCGCGCGGACCAGGCGCGCCGCTTCACCTGGCTGACCGCCTTCGTGTTTCTGGGCGATCTCGCCGGTCCGCTGGTGGCGGAGGTCTCGGCCGCGATCCTGCCCCGCGCTCCCCTCATGATCCTCGCTCTCGGCATCGGTGCCGTCGGGGCGGCGCTTTGCGCCGTGCGTCTGCCGCGCTGGTGTGCACCTTGCATCGATGGCGGAGACCTGCCCGCGCCTACGCTCGGCGCGACGTTGATCCTGCTTTTTATCACGATCGTCGCGGGCGGCGGGCTGGCGGCGATGCATGTCAATCTCCTGGTGACGCGGAGCGCCATTTCGCTGAGCCGCGAAGAGATCGCCTGGATGCTCAGTCTCTGCGGATTGGGCATGCTGGCGGCACAGATCTTCCATGCAAAGCTGGATTGGCTGGTCACTGTGCCGAGGCGGCTTGCCGGATTGACGCTGGGCCTGCTGGCTGTGGCACTTTTCATGTTTCCTGTCGCCGCGAGTATGGCCGAGCTCAGTGGGATCATCGTTGCTGCCGGCTGGAGCTCGGCAACCCTTCGATTGGTCACCAGCTTCTGGATCAGCGGCGGCGGGGCCCCTTCAGGCGTGAAGCTCGGTTTCCAGCATTCCGCCGCCAGCATCGGGCAGGCGCTCGCGCCGCTGGCGATAGCCATCGTCGCTCCCGGGGCGCAGCCGCTCGTTCTGTGGGGGATTGGTGGTCTATCGCTAGCGCTGCTTGTGTCCCTGCCGCTAGCCTGGAGGCCGCCCGCCATCGTAAAATCATCTGCGTGATGAGGGGAGGGGCGCATTGATGCGTATAGAAAAGAAGGGGCCTCTGCCCCATGCTTATCGTTCTTCCGGGAGTCATTTCATGAAGACCCGCCTATTCGTCGCCTTGCTGTTCCTCGCCATGCCCGGCGTAGCGCTTGCGGCCAGTGATATCGTCGTCCACCGGGATCCGGGATGTGGATGTTGCGAGAAGTGGGCGCAGGCCGTGCGCGCGAAGCTGGGACGCAAGGTCGTCATGCGTGACGATGCGTCGCGCAGCGAGCTTCAGCGCAAGGCCGGCATGCCCCGGACGCTGGCATCTTGCCACAGCGCGATCGTCGATGGCTATATGATCGAGGGCCATGTCCCGATATCCGACGTCAAGCGCTTGCTGGCGACCCGTCCTGCGGGCGTCAAAGGCATTGCGGTTGCGGGGATGCCGATCGGTTCGGAGGGCATGGAAGTGGCAGGCGCTGCCCGCCAACCCTATACGGTGGTGGCCTTCGGCAGCGCCGGTCAGCGAATTTTCGCCCGCCATTGATATCGCGCGGTTTGCAGCATCCTGCAGAATTGCCCGGTGGTAGAGGACCCCGCTGTCGAGTGTAGAACCTTGTGTCAAGCGAGCTGATGGCGTCCCTACCCCTACCTACACTGAAAAAGCAACGATTTGTCTTGTAAGTTGTTCGCGGTCGTCTCCCTGATTTGCCTGAATTTGCCCTGAAGCGCCCCGGGTTTCGCGGAGGCATTTTCAATTGAGTCACGCAACCATATCGAGGGTCTCTTTGGCTGCATAGTAGTTTGCCTCGGCCTCGGCGGGCGGGATGTAGCCGATGGGGCCGAAAAGGCGCTGATTGTTGTACCAGTCGACCCAGCGCAGGGTGGCCATTTCGACTGCCGATGCGCTGGGCCATGACCGCTGGCGCCAGATCACCTCGGTTTTGTAGAGGCCATTGATCG
>NZ_BCYV01000041.1 GCF_001598375.1 Novosphingobium capsulatum NBRC 12533 | reverse complement strand
GCACCGCCGGATTGGTGACGGGGGCTTCGAGCGTGGCAAGGTCGGACATCGGGCGACTCCGTTGTGGCGGGACGGGATGAAAGCGGTTTAATCGTGCCCTTAGTCAAAGAGCGCGGACAGGGGAAGGCCCACCGTTGCACGGGGTGAACGCGCGCTTTGCTGTCCTTTGGGCAGGGCTTGGGCCATTTGCGGATTGGTAACGCCATGGGATTATGGCCAAAGGCAATTGGCATCAGCAGGAATGGAACAGGCGTGCAGGGCAACGGGGTGTTTTCGCAGACGGGCGGTCCCAGGATCGGTGTGGTCGGGCTGGGCTATGTGGGCCTGCCCCTGGCGATTGCCTTTGCCCGCAAGTTTGCCGTGGTGGGCTTTGACGTCAGCGCCCATCGCATCGCCACCTTGCGCGCCCATCATGACTATACCGGCGAGGTTTCGGCCGAGGACCTGGCTGCATCCACGCTGGTGGTGACCGACGATGCCGCGGCCCTGGCGGATTGCCCGGTGATCATCGTGACCGTGCCCACGCCGGTGGATGAAAGCCGCCGCCCCGATTTCACGCCGGTGCAGATGGCCTGCGAAACGCTGGGCAAGGTGATCCGTCCGGGCACCGTGATCGTGTTCGAATCGACCGTCTATCCCGGCGCGACCGAGGAAGTCTGTGCCCCCACGATCGAGCGGGTTTCGGGCCTGAAGGCGGGCGTCGATTTCAAGCTGGGCTACAGCCCGGAGCGGATCAATCCGGGCGACAAGGAGCATCCGTTCGAAAAGATCGTCAAGGTCGTGGCCGGCGAAGACGCCGAAACGCTGGACCTGCTCGCCGATCTCTATGGCGCGGTGGTGGAAGCGGGCATTCACAAGGCCAGCTCGATCAAGGTGGCCGAAGCCGCCAAGGTGATCGAGAACACCCAGCGCGATATCAACATCGCCCTGATGAACGAGATTTCCAAGATCTGCGATCTGGTCGGCATCCGCACCAGCGAAGTGCTGGCGGCCGCTGGCACCAAGTGGAATTTCCTGCGCTTCTATCCCGGCCTGGTCGGCGGCCACTGCATCGGCGTCGATCCCTATTACCTCACGGCCAAGGCCGAACAGCTGGGCTATCACCCGCAGGTGATCCTGGCGGGGCGGCGCATCAACGATGGCATGGGCGCCTATATCGCGCAGCGCACGGTCAAGATGCTGGCCGGGGCGGGATGCGCGCTCAAGTCGGCGCGGGTTGGCATCCTCGGGCTGACGTTCAAGGAGAACGTGCCCGATATCCGCAATTCCAAGGTGGAGGATATCTGGCGCGAGCTGGCCGATTTCGGCATCGCCCCGCTGGTGCACGATCCCCTGGCAGAGCCGGCCGCAGCGGCGCACGAATTTGGCATCACGCTCAGTTCGCTCGATGATTTTGCCGATCTCGACGCGGTGATCTATGCCGTGTCGCACCGCGAATATGCGGCGCTGGGCGGCGCGGCGATTGCCGCGATGCTGCGCCCCGGCGGGGTGTTGATCGACGTGAAATCCGCGCTTACGCCACAAGCGCTGCCGGCTGAGGTGCAGTACTGGAGTCTGTAGGCGGCACTGGTGGCCAGGCGCCGAGGCTCACCGGGCCATGCTGCGGGACGGGCGGCGGCGCCGTGGTGAGACCAGTGGCACTGCCGGGAGCGGCGCGGCGGTAAAAGCTGCCGTTGAGCAGCGCCTCGGCCATGATCGTGCGTTCCAGCGTCAACCACAGCGCGCGGTCGGGCCTGGCCTGGGGGGCTTCGTGCCAGAAACGGTGCAGCGGGCCTTGGTAAGTAAGCCCAGGGATATCGTAGAACGCCTTGCCCATGGTCTTTGTGGCGCGCCCAGCGCCCAAGGCGCTCAAGCCAACGGTGCTGTTGATGGTGATCACCCCGCGACAATGCTGCAACAGGAGCAGGGTGGGTTGATCGTGCAGGCACAGCACCCGTTCGGCGCAACCGTGTCGCCCGGCCTCGCTCGCCACCAGGGCGCGATAGTCGCGATACCCGCGATCCATCGGGTGATGCTTGATCACCAGCAGGCAATCGGGCGGCGCATGGCGTGCAAACGAGGCGATGGTGGATGCGATGAACCCGGCCACGCCGCCGGTATCGGCATGGTGCAGCACCTGCGAATCGTTGTGCACCTGCAAGGGCACCAGGAACCAGCGCCCGCTCTCGGACCCGGTCAGCCGTGGCAGTAGTGCCCGCTGCGCCCGCGCGCGCAGCGGCTTGCGCCAGGCAGAGCGCAGCCAGGGCAGCGCCTGCACCAGTTCGAGCGGGCGATGGTGGACATAGTGGGGAAACCGCCAGGCAAACAGCGCCCCGGCCGCGAAATAGAGCATGGCCCACAGCGCCATGCGCCAGAACGTGGGCGGGACCGGCACGGCCGGCGCAGCGCCTTCCGGCCGTGGCCAGGACGGCCCGGCTGGCGTCGCGCCAACCAGCGCCTGGGCATCACGGGGCAGGGTGCTGTTGGCGTTGACCCCACCCCATTCGAACGTGAGATGGTTGGGCCGCAGATAGCCTTCCTCGAACACGCCCACGGGCACGCCGTGGCGTTGGCACACCGCGCGCGCTGCCTGGTGCACCGGGCGGCAATCACCGAACAGCATCACGCAATCGATCTGCCAGGCGGCCAAGTGCCGCTCCAGCCAGGCTGGCCATTCCGCCATCGGTCCGCGCCAGGTGTGGCCATCCGGAAAAAACATCTGGTCCCCGGCATGGAAGTTCACTTTCCGCACCTGGGCACCGGCGCGGCGCAGATCACGCGCGAGACGGGAAAAGAACGGCCCCACCGGCCCTTGCAACAGCAAGATGCGCTTGCCGGCAAAGCTGGCCCATCCCCCATCTGCCGCCCGCCCATGCCAGCCAGCGCTTGCTGCCAACCGGGCATCGCGGCTTTCGCTGCCTTCGCGCACCGTGCGTCTCCGCTCCATCATGGTCTTGCCAATCCGATGATGGGTGATCGCGATCGCGCCGTGTCACCAGCGCGGAAACAACCGTTTCGCAGGCAGTAAACGCGCAATGTCCGACGGTGCGAGGCGTGTGGTGGTAGGGGTGGATCGCACCGGGCGGCAAGGCGCCGGTGCCCGCCGTCCAGCGTTGAAGCTAGGCGGCGCAAAGCCTGTTCGATATGGAGCCATCCACCGCCAGTGGCGTGCCGGCCGTGGGGATCAGACCCCGGCCACGGCCGCCACTTCGGCCAGGCGCCGGTCCCAGGTGTGGTGCGCGGCGACATGCGCCGCCCCGGCGCGGGCGCGTTCCAGGTCATCCCGCTGCGGGCCGTGGCGCAACCGGGCAAACAGGTCTTGCGCCTGCGCGCCATCGCGCACCACGTGGCAGTACCGGGCAAACAGCGTATCCACCGATCGCGCGGCAGAGGTGACGGCAATGCCGCCACAGGCCAGGATCTCCACCAGCCGGCGGGAAAACATCGTGGCCGAATCCGTCACCGTGTTGACGTTGAGCGAGACCAGGTTTTCCTTGTAGATGCGCGCGGTTTCGGCGTGGGCTACGGCCGGATGCACGGTCAACCCGGCGCTGGCGGGATAGCGATAGATCGATGATGGCCGCGCTGAATTGCGGTCATAGACCGTCAGCCCCAGGCCACTGTTTACCGCTGCGGCAAAGACCATGTCCTGCCAGGCACGGCGCGCCGGGTGCACATGGGTGGAATAGCTGCCGACGAAATTGGCCTGGCGGCGGGCAAAGGCAAACCCGGTAAAACGGTGATAGGCCGGCTGCACCGGAAACGGCAGCACATGGACCGAAGCACCCGCGCCCATCGCCGCGCGATAGCGCGCCAGGCAATTGGCATCGACGGTAAAGACATGATCGAACAGCCGCGCACTGGCGATGAAACGGTCGAAATGAACCCCGTCTTCCTTGTTCCAGAACACCGTGGGAATGCCCATGTCGCGGGCGATGCGGACCAGCACGCGCAGCCGCCGGTTCGAACGCAGCCAATGATCGGGATAGCTGGCGACGCGATATTGCCAGGTCTGCGCCCACCCGGCCCAGGTGCTTTCCACCAGCAGCATGTCGGGCCGCGCGGCGGCGAGCAGGCGGTGAAAGCCATAGGCTGTGGCCAGTGCCGGCACGTCGATGATCTGGCATTCCGGCGCCAGGCAGGCGCGCGTCAACTCATCAGCCACCAGCGCGATCTTGAGCCGGGCAAAGGGCGCGGGCATCACGGCAGTGTCCGCCCGCCATCGAGCAGAAAGCGTGGCGCCGTGGCGCTGCCCGGCGGACACCACGACAGCGCCACGCGCGATCCGCGCACGATCACGCGGCGGTCTGCCGGCAGGTTCCCGAAATCGTTGCCGGTTACGCGGATACCGGTGGAGGGGCATTCCCCGCCCGCCTTGGTGCATGCGTCGGTGCGCGTCATGTCGCAGAACCACTCCTCGATGGCCGGCGCGCCATCGGCATTGCGGAAATGGTTGGCGCGGATCGTCGCCCCGCCCGATGCATCGCGCAGCTTGATCGCGCTGCCGCAGAAATCCTGAAAGGTATTGCCCTCGATCTGTGCGCCGGTGGAATTGCTGGCCAGATAGATCGCGTGAAGGCCGCCGCATTTATCGCGCGGGGCATTGCGGATGGTGTGGAAGAACACCCCGCGCACCACGGTATCGCGCGCATTGACCAGGCGGATCGCGGCGGTCGACAGGGCCAGGCCTGGCGCGGAGCCCGTGTCCGTGCCGATCTGCGCCAGCACCAGGTTTTCCAGCACGGTGCCCCGGTTGAACGCGGCCGGATCGTTGCGGTTGCCGTTGAGGCTGATCGCCGTGGCATAGTGCGCGATGCGCAAGGCCCGCACCGTCAACCCGCTGTCGCGCCCCTCTGCCCCGCGAAAGCGCAGCCACGTGCCGCTGCCATCCCCCACGAACGCCGGATAGGCAGCCGGATCGGCGTTGCTCCCGGCCAGGGTCAACGGGCCATGCAGGCGCCGCCCGTCGATATCGGCACTTTGCCCGCGATAGACGCCGGGCAGCACGATCACGCGGGTTTCCTCGCCCGCCGGTGCCTGCTGCGCACGGGTGATGGCCGCGCCCAGCGTGGCAAGGGGCGCCTTGGCGCTGTGGCCATCGGCCGCATCGTTGCCATCGGGCGCCAGATAGAGCGTGGCCCCGTGCGCAGCGATCGGGGCCAGCAAGGCCAAGGCGACAAGCCCGGGGCGGATCATGCCGCCACCGCCTCTGCCACCGGCAGGCGCAGCGCCAGCGCGGTGCCGAACCGCGCATTGTAGGCGGCAATCGCCTGGTCCAACCTTGGCGCATGGCGCCCCATCGCCGCGTGGTCGGCCATGTCCAGCGCCGTCGCCCGCGCGCTGCCGGTGGCGCGCGCCGTGGCGTTGCGGTTGTCTGTCGTGGTGGCAATGCGAGTGAGGTCTTCGGGTGAAGGCGCCAGGCCCAGCGGCGCAAACAGCTGGCGCCCCAGCCAGGCAGGCTTGTCTGCCGCCGCGATGAAGGCATCGAGATCGAGCGGGCTGATCCGGGTGTCGAGACCCTCGGCGGCCGGCGCATCGGCAATCGCACGCGCCTGGTCCAGGCTGTCGCAATACCGCTCCACGAACTGGTCCATATCGTCGGAAAACCACGGCATGGCTTTGAGCGAGAGCCAGCAATCGGCCGGGTTGCGGATGCAGTGCAACCACACCAGCCGCGCAAACGCCGGCTGCACGATGGCATGGATCGCGGCGCTCTGCCGTTCCATCTGCGGGCATTTGAAGCCGTGCAGATCGGCCCCCGGCTTGCTGATCCGCCGCGCCTTGGACAGCAGCGTAAACAGGTCGATCACGCCCTGCGCGCGCTTTTGCCGGTAATAGTTGGCGGCATACCCCGTGGCATAGGCGCGATCACCTGCGGCCAGCGTGGCGCGAATGGTCTGGATCAGGCCGCTGCGGATCTCACCCTGCAGGCACAGGCGCGGATGGGCATTGAGGAAATCGGCAAACTGGCGCGTGCCGCAGCGGGGCATGCCGCACAGCACGATGAAGGTTTCAAGCGGCAGGCGCTGGGATGGGGGCACGGGCGTCATGGTCCTTGGCCAAGAGGGAAGCGTCACAGCGTCTCGGTAATGCGGCCTTCCTCGCAGATGGCCTCCGGCTCGGTTGCGGGAGCGTGGCCCTGTGGGGCAAAGGCGCTGGCCAGCGGGCCGGTGAAGAAATGCCGCATCACCAGATCAACTCCCATTGCGTTCACCGTGCGCAGATCGGGGTTGAAGAACATGCCCCGGCTGGGGTGCCCGGTGATGATCTCATAGCTGGGGAAATAGCTGATATCGTCATGATCGGCGGCGAGATCACCCGCCACGGCGCGCAGCACCGATTTGGAATAGACCGTGGCCGGCAGCACATGCTCCGCGCTGGCCGTGGCCATCAGCGGTACGGGCGACACGGTCAACAACATGCGCGCGGCGGGGTTCACCTCTTTCACCAAGGCCCAGAACACGGCCATGTCGGCCAAGACCTCGTGATGGCGCAGATTGCGAAAGGCATGGGCCGCAGGATCGAAACTGCCCGCCAGAGTGCCGGGCGCCGTGGGATAGACCGTGCCATCGGCCAGGCTTTCCCAGCATTCGGTCAGGCCCAGGGTGAACACCATGACATCCATGGTTTCCAGCATGGTGCGCACCGCGCCCAGATGCAGGCGCCGCGCCAGCAGCACGGTATCGGCGGTGGCGTGCCCGGCGGGATCGACGGCAGGGCGCAGCGCGTCATAAAAGCGGCCCTCGCGCTCCCACACCACCTCGGCCGGGCGCCGGCGGCCCAGCGCCTCTTGCGCCAGTTGCAGCATCTGCCGCGCGGTATAGACGTTGCCATAGCGGCACGAAAACACGCCATAGCCAAACCGCCGCGCTTCGTCCGCATCGGCAAAGACCGGCGGCGGCGGCTCGCAATCGAGGAAGTGCGCGCCGCGCGCGGCCAGGGCATGGCCGATATGCTGGGCAAAGCAGCTGCCGGCCGTGGCTATGCGGTCTTCGGGCGAGAGCGCGATCGGGTCCCACAGTTCGGCAATGTCTGCCAAGTGGCGCTCGGCCACGGCG
This sequence comes from Novosphingobium capsulatum NBRC 12533, assembly GCF_001598375.1. Taxonomy (GTDB): domain Bacteria; phylum Pseudomonadota; class Alphaproteobacteria; order Sphingomonadales; family Sphingomonadaceae; genus Novosphingobium; species Novosphingobium capsulatum. Next base: position 3,571 of record NZ_BCYV01000041.1, on the reverse strand, counting down.
CTCGTCCAGAAGGCGCGCGGCGGCAGGCCGCGATAGGGGTTGCGCATCAGGCAGGTTCCTTGGCTGGTGCAGGCAGTGAGGGGGCAGGCGTGACGGCATCGGCGCCGGTGAACTGGTGCCGCAGCCAGGCTTCCAGCCGCGTGCCGGCGGCTTGCGCGGCGGCATCGACCTGGCCGGGCTTGGCCTTGGCCGGTTTGCCGCCGCCCGGCACTGTGGGCGGGGCCGGGCGCTGGCGCAGCGCATGCCAGGTGTCGAGCAGATCGGCCGGCGTGGCGGTGGGGCTGATCACGGCGGCGCGCAACCAGTCGGCATAGGCATCGCGCGGCAGGCTGTGGCCGTGAACGCCATGGAAATCGCTGTGGAACAGCACGCGATCGGCCTCGGTCAGCCCGGCAATCGCCGCCGCAAATGGCAGCATGTGCGCGCGGCGATGGTGCCGATCGCCCAGCGACTGGATATAGACCACCAGATTGCGAAAGCCCGCGCCATAGAGCGCGGTGCAATCGGCCATGGTCACCCCGTCCAGCGCGGCATTGCTGGCCAGGCCGGGCCAGCACGCGGCGCGATAGGCGCTCACCAGCGGGGCGTGATAGCGGGCGATGCGGGTCTGCGGGTTGCCCACCACGGCAATCGATCCGGGCATGGCGTGCGATTGCGCCAGGGCGGCAAATCCGCCGCCCGACGTGCCGAAAAAGATAGTGCGCTCTATGCCCCAGGCCTTGGCCATTTCGGCAAAGGCGCGGGCAAGCAGCGCGGGTGTGTCGAAATCTTGGTGCCCGGCATACCAGGCGATTGCAAAATCGCCCGGCACCTGCAGCGAGGGATCGCTGACCGCCACCTGGATGCAATCGGCCAGATCGGGATTGAAGCCGTTGAACACGCCGCGGTGGCGTCGCGCCGGATCGGCCGCGCCGTGCAGGCTCACCACCATGCGCGTCGCCTGCGGAACAAGGCGCACACGGAATGCGATCGGCACCGTATCCAGACCGCGCGGGGCCAGAAGCGTGTGGGTGCGCACGTTGAAGCGGTTGTCACCGGGGCGCAGTGTGGCGAGCTTGCGGCGCAGGCTGCGGACAAAGGCGCTCATGTTGGTCATTGCGCCGCCTCCAGCAGCAGCGGCGCCTGGTCCAGGGCGAGAAGCGGGTGCAGCAATTGCGCCGCGCTCGCGCCCACCCCGCGCCAGGTGCGCTCCGCCGCAACCCACGCGCGGCCCTGGCCGCCGAGGCGGGCGCGCAACCCAGGATCAGCGATCAGCCGCGCCAGCGTCTCTGCCAAGGCAGGCACATTGCCCTTGGCAAAGGCCAGGCCGGTCTGCCCATCGGCGATCATGTCGGCCAGCGCGCGCACATCGGAAACCACCACCGCCTTTTCCATCGCCAGCGCTTCCAAGGGTTTCATCGGCGACACCATTTCGCACACCGGCCAGGGCTTGCGCGGGAACGGGCAGATATCGATCAGCGAGTACCAGCTTTCCACCGCTTCATGCGGCACCCGGCCGGGCATGATCAGCCAGTCGGCAAAGCCGCCGTTCTCGGCCATAGCGGCAATGGCTGCGCCAATCGGCCCGTCCATGGTGCTGCTGGTATTCTCGCTGCCTACCAGCAGCAGGCGGAAAGCGTGGCCCTGGGCCTTGAGCAGCGCGCAGGCAGCGGCAAGATCGTCCAGCCCTTCGTAATCCACGAAAGTGCCGATGTAGCCGATCACCGGCACGTCCGCAGGAATGCCCAGCTGGCGGGCCAGCGCAGCATCGCGTGGGCGCGGGGTGAACCGTGCCGGATCGCAGGAATTGGGCAGCAGCGCGATGCGGCTTGGCGCCACGCCGCGCGCCACCAGTTCCTCGGCCATCGGCGCGGTCAGCGTGAAAACCTGGTCGGCCGCCTGGGCAATCGCGGCCTCCAGCCGTTCCTGCACCTGATAGGCCGGCGTGGCGCGATAGCTTTCCTCGCGGGACATCTTGGTCACTTCCCAAAAACCGCGCACTTCATAGGCAAAGGGAATGCCCAGCCGCCGCGCCGCGATCAGCGCGGGCAGCGCCACGAGATGGTTTGATGCCGCCATCACCAGCGCCGGGCGCAGCACGCGATAGCGTTCTTCCAGCGCGCGGGCCGCGGCGGGAATATAGTGCACATAGCGCAGATCGGTGCGGGCCGGCGTGGGCGTGCGCAGATAGGGCACGCCGTCGATCACGTCAGCCTCGGGCACCGCGCTGTCGACAAGGTCTGGCAGCGCATCATGGGGAAAGCCCGGCCGCGTCATCGCCACCACATCGCAACCCGCTGCGATCAGTCCACCCGCCAGGCCGTGGGTGCGCGTGGCATAGCCGCCGGTGGCATAGGGCAGGCTGTTGTGCAGCATGTAGCAGATACGGCCGGCCACCGGCGCGAGCAGCCGTGGCCCGCGCGGGGCGATCAACTGGAGCAGGTCCAACTGCCCGGCCAGGCCCTGGCCCAGCCGTTCGATCCGCGCCTGCGCCGCAGGGTTGGTCCGCGCATCGGGATGATGGCGCATTTCCAGCATCCAGCGCGCGCAATGGTCAAACGCCCCCGCGCGCTGTGCGGCGGCATAGGCGCCAGCCAGGGTGCCCAGCCCGCGGTCGATCGCCACGGCGGCCTCGGCGGCTTGCTTCTCCGCCGCCAGGTGGCCCGCTTCGCCTGCCGCCTTGCCCAGGCGCAGCCATTCGCGCGCGGCCTGCGCCGCATCGGCAAATGCGGTGGTCGCCATGGCGGCGTGCACGCTGGCCAAGTCATCATTGCCCAGCGCGGCAATTAGCTTGGGCGCATCGGCCACGATCCAGCCGCTGTCATCCGCTTCGGCCAGGTCTGCCGCCTCATCCTGCGCATCGATATCGCGGCTTGGCAGCGTCTGGGCAATGGTCAGCGCGATGGTGGCCCAGTCGCGATGGGCGGTGGCATGGTCGCGGGCGGCCTGGCCCAAGCGGTGGGCCATGGCGGGATCACGGGCCAGGGTGGAGATGGCCTGCGCCAGATCTGCGGCATCGCCGGGGGCGAAGAACAGCGCAGTTTCGCCCTCCCGCGCCTCGGCACGGAACACCGGCAGATCGGGCACCACGGCGGGCAGGCCCAGGGCCATAGCTTCGACCAGCTTGATCGGCGGCACCAGTTCGGTCACGTCGCTACGGCGGCGCGGCAGGCAGGCGATGTGGCAGGCGGCCATGCGTGCCCGCGCGGCATCGGGTTCGAGCCGGCCGGTAAAGCTGACTGCCTGCGCCAGGCCCAGGCGCGCGGCCTGCTCTTCCAGGCTGTCGCGCAAGGGGCCATCGCCCATGATCACCAGGTCGATGCGCAAGCCCTGCTCATGCAGCATGGCCAGGGCATCGAGCAGCAGGTCCAGCCCTTCATAGGCGACCAGCGCCCCGGCATAGCCGATGGTAGTGGTGGCAAGCGGCGCGGCGGCAATCGTGGCAAAGGCGGGCGCGTCGATGCCATTGGGCAGCAGGGCCACGCGGGCGGGATCAAGGCCCCATTGCCCGATGACATGATCGGCCAGCGGCGCCGAGATGGTAAAGACCCGATCGGCTTGGCGCGCCACCAGGGCTTCCAGGTCCAGCCCC
>NZ_BCYV01000040.1 GCF_001598375.1 Novosphingobium capsulatum NBRC 12533 | reverse complement strand
GCAGTGCACTCTCACGAAAGGCGTGGACAGAAACGAAGGGCCGCCCACAATGGAGCGACCCCGGGATTTTTTGCCTGGCCTTCACCGGGCCAGGTCACGATCAGAAGCGATAAGCGATGGACGCCCCATAGACCGCCGGTTTGCCACGATAGCGGATCAGCGTGTCGAGATAGGTCGAGATCGCCGTGGTGTAGGTCTTGTTGGTCACGTTGCGGCCATAGATCGTCCCGCGCCAACGCCCGTCGGCGGAACCCACGCCAATCCGCGCATCAAGCGTGGCATAGCCGGCGATCTCGAAATCGTCGGCGGGCAGCGCCGCATTGTGGAACGTAGTGTTCTGCCGGCCCTGGTACGTCAGTGTGCCGCCCAGAAAGCCGACGAGGTTGTCACCGATGGGGCGTTCGTACTGTGCGTCAACGTTCGCGCTGAATTTGGGCGTATAGGGCAGCTCGGAATTGCGGAAATTGCCGGTATAGCCTGCAGCGTTATAAACTGCCTGCCCGTCAGGGGTTTTGGAATAGTCTGAGGTCACCTTGGCCTTGAGGTAGGTCGCGCTCGCGCTCAAGTGCAGGCCGGCCAGCGGCTTGATCACCAGTTCACCCTCGATCCCGAAAATATAGGACTTGGGCACGTTGAGCATCTTTTCCAGCAAGCCAAACACGGGATCGGCAATCCGCCCGCGGACCTGCTTGTTGGAATAGTCGTAGTAGAACGCCGCCGCGTTGAGCTGGACCTTACGATCGGCCAGCGGCGCCTTGAAGCCGGCTTCGAATGCCAGCACCTTTTCCTCGGTAGCGGGGGTATACTGCAGGATACGCGAGGCGCCGATCGCCGAGAACGTGCCGGCCTTATAACCTTGGCTGACCGTGGCATAGAGCAGTGTGCCCTGGTCGAACTTGTAATTCACACCCGCGCGGAACGACACGTTGTCTTCCTGCAGGTGGCTGGTGACCGGGCTGAGCGTCGATTTGGCCGTACCCAACAGCAGATCGCCTGATGTCGGGAAGCACTGGCCGGGCAGGATGGTGATCGGCACGCTGTTGAGCGCTGCACCATAGATCGTCGCCGTACCCTGCGCGGTGTCGATGGCAGGGTCGTTGTAGCAGTAGGTCGCGCTCTGCTTGTTGTTGGTGTAGCGGATACCGCCCTGGATCGTCAGGTTAGGGACGATTTCGGCTTCGGCGTTCGCAAACAGCCCATAGGAGCGCATTCTGGACGCGTAATTGTTCAAGGTGAGCGTAATAAGCCCCAGGTTGCCCGAATAATCGTTCAACTGGAAATAGTTGTTCTGTGATGTACGCACGTTGTCATAACTAGCCCCGACGATCCAGTGCAAGGTCGGCGAGTTGCCTGCCAGGCGCAGTTCCTGGTTGAACGACCGCACATCGCCAAACAGCGGCACATCGACTGCACGGGCAGTGGTTCCGTCGAGATCCTGGTTGTAAGCCAATTTCTGCTTGGCGAGGGCCGTGACCGACGTGACCGTGATCGTGTCCGTCACATCCACATCGATGCGCCCGGCAAACTGGTAATAGCTGTTGTCTGACTTGCCCAGCAACCCTTGCGTCCATTCCGCATCGCGCGCGTTGTTGCTGATCTTCGTGCCCAGCACGGCGCGGGCGCCGGCCGCAACGGCCGGATCTGGGCCATTGAGCCGGCTGACCAGCGTGGATTGGGCACCCAGGAAGCTGCCGCTATACCCGGCCGAACCGGGCGTGGTCAGATCGGCGTAGCGCTTGGCATCGACGTAGCCATAGGGGTTGCCTGACGCGGCGAGTTGCGACTGGCTGCCATAGATATCGTAGATCGTGCCAGCATATTGCGGGGCCAGCGGATCGGACCGATCGCGCGAACCGGTGGCCATGAGTTCGATCTTAACGCCATCGGCCGGGGCAATGTCGACGGTCAGGCGCCCCATGATCTTGCGCGCATCACCGTTGTCGTCGTTGGGCCGGGACAGGCTGCGCTGCCACGCGCCACCGCTGATTCCCTTGACTGCAAGCCGTGCGGAAATCTTGTCGCCCAGTGGACCGCTGACGAAACCGCCGATTTCGGCGCGATCGAAGCGTTCGTAGGAGGCGTTGAAGCCAGCATGGAAGTCAGGCGTAGGCTTGCCGACGATGTAATTGATGGCACCGCCGGTAGAGCTTTGCCCGAACAGCGTGCCTTGCGGGCCCTTGAGCACTTCGACCCGCTCGATATCGAGATCGAGCGCGTCAGACATGACCGGCACGTTGCGCGGGATCTGGTCGGTATAGACCGAAACCGAGGGCGGCGCGCCAAAGGTCGCGTCATAAAGGCCGATGCCGCGCAGGGTGAATACCGGCGTGGAATAGAGCGACTGGGTGAACGTGAAGCCGGGCACCAGCTTGGCGAGGTCAGCCGGGCCGGAAACGCCACGCTGGAGCAATTCCGAACCAGATGCCGCAGAAATGGTCAGCCCGACACTGTTGGCCGACTGCTCGCGCTTGTTGGCGGTCACGATAATTTCCGGCGCCGCCGTTGCCTCTTCCGGCTTGGCGTCGGGCTTGGCGGCTGCCTGGGCCAACGCGGTGTCGGCCGACAGGATCGCCAGCGCAACGGCGGCTCCGCCGAACAGATATTGTTTATTCAGGCGCATCTCTACCTCCCATTTTTTTCTGTTAGATCAGGTAAGCAGGCATCTATCCGCGTTGCCGCGGGGCGTCGGCTCAACCGGCGATCATCGCCCCGTCGACCACGTGCTCGGCACCGGAAACAAACGACGCCTCATCCGACGCCAGGAATACGACGACATTGGAAACTTCATGCGGCTGGGCTAGCCGCCCGAGGGGAATGGCCGCTGCGGCACCCCCGCCATGCTCGTCGGTGGCGGCCACCATCATCGGCGTAAGAATGTAGCCGGGATGCACGGAATTGACGCGGATGCCATCCTTGCCGTGCCATACCGCCATCAGCTTGGTCATTCCGCGCACGGCCCACTTGCTGGCGCAATAGGCGGCGTTCGACGAGGCGGCCGCGCCGACCATCCCGGCAATCGACGATACGTTGACGATCGAGCCGCCGCCTGCGCCCTGCATGCCCGGCAGCACGGCTTGCATCCCGAGGTACGTCCCCAACTGGTTGACGGCACAGACCTCCAGGAATTCGGTCTCGGTGAGATCGAGCACGCCCTTGACCGGGCCGATCACGCCCGCATTGTTGACCAGCACGGTGACCGGGCCAAATCGCGCTTCCGCCACGTCCACCACGCGCCGCCAACCTGCTGCATCGGCCACGTTATGCTCGACGAAGCAGGCAGCTTCGCCCAGTTCGGCCGCGATGGCTGCACCGCGCACAGCATTGACATCGGTGAGCACCACCTGCGCCCCTTCGCGCACGAAAGCGCGGGCATGGGCCTCCCCCATGCCTTGCGCGGCGCCGGTGATGATCGCAACCTTTCCGGCAAGGCGCGACATGGTCAGGCCACTCCCGCCACGGCCGGGGCGCCGATCTGCGGCGCTACGTCCTGCGCCAGCAGTTTCATCGAATGCTTCCATGGCTCGGGATTGTCGATATAGTCGTGGCTGTAGACCAGCAGCGTGCCGAACGGACCGCCCAGGTCGTCGCACCAGGCCTGGATCTTCTGGCGTACCGTTTCGACGGAACCGACAATCCACACATGCTCGGCTAGGTATTCGGCATCGACCGTGTCGGGATCAACCGAGGGATCGTGCAGCAGGCCCTTGAGCACACCAAACCGCTTGTACGTCGGCTTGATGTAGCTTTCCCAAGCGAGACCCAGCCCGCCCTCTAGCGCCAGCTTCCGCGCCTCGGCGTCGGTCTCGGCAACGACGACGTCGCGCACCACACGGTGGGCGGAGCGGTCGCTCAGCCGCCCGGCCCGCTCCATTTCCTCGCGATAAGTTTCGAAATGGCTGCGCAGGAATGCATTGCCCGCATAAACCGAGGCTGGGATGAAGCCATGCCGGCCGGCGAAAGTGATCGAGGGCGACGGTGCAGACAGACCGGTCATCGCCATCTGCATCTGTCCGCCCCACGGGCGGGTATCGCGCAACGGGTGGGCCGGATCACTCTTCGGATAGCCGGCATTCCAGAACTGGCCTTCCATCTGGAACGGTTCGTTGTTCCACACCCGCTCCATAATGTCGATCGCCTCGAGCATCATGGCGTGGTTCTTGCTCATATCCGTAATGCCACGCACCGCCGCATCAGTGGGATAGGCCCCCGTGGCGACACCCAGCATATAGCGACCTTCCAGCACCTGACTGAGCCAGGCCGTCTGAATGGCCAGAGTTGCGGGGTGATGGTAGGGCAGCAGATGCGCCAGTGGGCCGAACTTGATCTGGCTCGTCTGGGCTGCGGCAGCGGCGATCACCAGTTCCGGACTGGGAATGCTTTCCCAGTCGAGCGTGCCGTGTTCACCAACCCAATATTCGCTGAAGCCGACGCGGTCGGCATGGATCGCCTGCTGTACTGCCCAGTGAAAAACCTGCTTTGCCGTCCGCTCGGGACGGAGAAACGGGGTCTGGAACATGCCAATTTTCATGGGATCACCTCGTTGGTCGGACGTCACAGCGCGGCCCCGTAAGCCGGGCCTGCCGTCAGCCGAAATCTTTCCATTCGATGATGCAGCCATCGCCATCAAAGCGAATGAAACTGCAGAATTTGAGCCGGAACACTGTCCCGGCCTTGCCAAAACCGGGCAAGTCCACGCTTGGCGTGCCGACATACCAGGACTGGCGGATGACCGTGTCACCGACCTCGAGGACCAAGTCTGCATCTTCGAAACGACGATCGGGAACATAATTTTCGGCAAAGCCGCGCAAGACCTCGAGCAGCGCGTCGCGCGACGTCAACGTGAAGTCGCGGTTGTAATGGGCAAAATCCACATCCAGTGCCATCATATCTGCCATCGCATTGAAATCCTTGGCATTGTAAGCCTGGATCAAGCGCTCGGCACGGTTGGCAAGGTCGGCCATCGTCCTCTCCGCGAATTCAGGTGGTTCTCCGAACCCATGCATTGCCGCATGCAGCGCGCATCTCCACCGCGCTTGCGGAAATGCTCGATTCGAGCCCTGCTGTTTGTTGCAAGGAGCCTAGATTCCCGAAAGGAAGTCGTCAATTTTTTTCGACGTTTTGTCGGGTTATTTTGGAAATTACGAGTTATCTAGTTGTTTCTAGACGATATTATCATTTCAAACCGACTCTTGGTCGGCAAGAAATATCCTGATAGTAGCATACAACCTCACCATTAAGGCTGCTCGAATGCCCCTATCGACCCGCGGGATTGACGCGCAAGACTGCAATGACGCTGCACCCGAGGATCGGGCCGAAGCCGGCGACCACGCCTGGGACACACTGCTCGAGCTCGTCACCAGCCGCCCCAAGCGCGCTCCTGACCGCAAGCAGAACCGCAGCAAGCGCACGGAACAGCAAATTCTCAATGCCGCCCTGCGCGTCTTTGCGCGGGACGGCATCTCGCGCTCGCGCATCGCCGACATCGCCGCCGAAGCCGGGATATCCACGTCCACGCTCTACGAGTATTACAAGAGCAAGGAAGACCTGGCGTACGATCTGCCCAATTCGCATCTGGTCAGCTTCTTTCAGGAGTATCGCGCCGCGGTTGTCGGAAAAACATCCGCGCGCGAAAAGCTGCTGCTCTACCTATCCATGTCCGCCGATTTCGCGCGGGAACATGCCGATTGGGGGCGTCTGTTTTATCTGGAAATTTGGCCGAGCGTGCTCGTCAGCGAAACCGAATTGCGCCACAGCGTCGATGATTTTGCGCGGATCGCACGCTATCTCATCGACGAAGGCGTTCGCCAGGGTGAATTTCCCGCCGGCCGGAACAGCTATGAAACAGCGTCACTGCTGCTCGGCGCGGTCAACCAGGTGATCATCACCTGGCTGCTGTACCGGCGCCCGCGCAACCTGACGAAAGCCAGCGCGGAGATGGCCGATCGCGTCATCACCATGATCGCCAACGAACGCCCCTGACACCCTTGCCGGCGCACCAGCGCCTCCGACGCCCGCTTTTGACTACCCTTCACCCTTCAGCGCTGCGCAGCCAACGCGTGTGAACACGCTTTCCAACCCGTCCATTCGTTGCCATAATATCCGAATTATCGTCGAGATTAATTGGGAGAGGCTTCATGGGACGACTCCAGGGCAAAGTTGCCATCATCACCGGTGCCGCACAGGGCATGGGCGCTGCCCACGCGCGGCGCTTTCTGGCCGAAGGCGCCGCCGTCACGATTACCGACATCGATGCGGAGCGTGGCGAAGCGCTTGCCCGGGAACTGGGCGAAAGGGCTGCGTTCTACCGCCTCGACGTTGCCGACGAAGAGAACTGGGCAGCGGTTGTCGATGCTACCGAGGCCCGCTTTGGCCCTGTCACCGCGCTGGTCAACAACGCTGGCATCATCGGTTCACCCACACGCTGTGCAGACCTGACGCAAGCAGAATTCCAGCGCGTTTGCGCTATCAACCAGACTGCAGTGTTCCTCGGCACCAAGCACGTGATCCCCGCAATGATCCGCGCCGGCGGCGGCTCGATTGTCAACATATCGTCGATCTCGGGCATCGTGGCGATCTATGGCACCCCCAACGTCGCTTACGCCGCCAGCAAGTTCGCAGTGCGCGGCATAACCAAGCAAGTCGCCATCGAATACGGCAAGCAGGGCATCAGGGCCAACTCCGTCCATCCCGGCTATATCAAGACGAAAATGATGACTGACGCGCTCGACGAAGACGGCATCCGCGTGGCATCGGCCTCCGTCCCGATCGGGCGGGTGGGCGAAGTGGAGGATGTCTCCAACCTCGTGGTTTTCCTCGCATCCGACGAATCCGGCTTCATCACTGGATCGGAATACATCATCGACGGCGGCCTCACAGCCTTGTGAACCGGGTGTCGCGCAGGCGCAGTCGGCGCCTGTGCGACACGATTTCACTTGCACAGCACACCGCGCTCGCTAGTTATATCCGACGTTTTTTCGGATTTATGAGTAAGGCAAAGATGGACAACGCGAGCTCGATTGCGCCCGACGACACGGTCTTGCGCGCCGCCTTTCTGGAACAGATGCGCCAAGTGCCCGGTGCGGTTGCCATCATTGCCAGCGCGCAAGACGATGATGCCGGCGGGCTGGTGGCAACCGCCTGGTCCTCGCTTTGCGCCGATCCCCCCATGCTCCTGGCGTGCGTCAACCGTTCGGCCAGCGCGCACGATCTGATCCTGTCCACCGGAGCGTTCGGGCTCAGCCTGCTTTCGGCCCAGGACAGCGCCGTGGTGGGCCAATTCGCCGGCAAGGCCGCGCTGGCTGGCAAGGATCGCTTCGCCCCGGGATTGTGGCGACGCGGGCCCGCCGGCCAACCCCTGCTGGAAAGCGCGACAGTGGCGTTCGAGTGCGCGTTGGAAGCCACCCACTCGCACGGTACGCACACGATCCTGATCGGCAAGGTGGGCGCGATGCACCGCAATGCAACTGCGGCAGCGCTGCTCTATCTAGATGGCAAATTCGCATCAGCCGTGCCCGCGTGAACATTGCCCAATACAACATAGCCCATAACAATATGCGTGGCAGAGAGGACCGAGCGGAATGATTAACAAGATCGTCGCCTCGATGGCCGAGGCCGTTGCCGATATGCAGGACGGCGCATCGATCATGATCAGTGGCTTTGGCGACGCCGGGGCTCCGGCGGAACTGATCGAGGCCGTGATCGCCCAAGGCGCCACGGACCTCACAATCATCAGCAACAACGCCGGCGCCGGCGAAACCGGCATCGCCGCGCTCATGCGGGCCAACCGCGTGCGCAAGGTCATCTGTTCATTCCCGCGACAAGCCGCCTCGCACCACTTCGACGCACGTTATCGCGCGGGCGAAGTGGAACTGGAACTGGTCCCGCAAGGCAACCTCGCCGCCCGGATCCAGGCTGCGGGTGCCGGGTTGGGCGCGATCTTCACGCCGACCGGCTATGGCACGATGTTGGCCCAAGGCAAGGAAACCCGCGAGATCGATGGCCGCCATTATGTGCTGGAATATCCCATCCACGCCGATTTTGCGCTGGTGAAAGCGCGCGCGGCGGATCGCTGGGGGAACCTTGTCTATCGCAAGGTAGCCCGCAATTTCGGCCCGATCATGGCGATGGCCGCAAAGACCACGATCGTTCAGGTCGCCGAGATCGTCGAATTGGGCGCGCTCGATCCCGAAACCATCGTGACCCCCGGCATTTTCGTCGATCGCGTCGTGGCCATGCAGCCCGCGCCGACCGTCTGACCACCAGGAGACCTGACATGCAGCGCATGGACCGCAATGCCCTTGCCGCCCGCGTCGCGCGCGACATTCCCGAAGGGGCCTATGTCAACCTTGGCATCGGCGCCCCCACCATGGTCGCCAACTTCCTGCCCAAGGACAAGGACATCTTCCTGCAAAGTGAGAACGGCTTGCTTGGGATGGGGCCGGCACCGGAGCCCGAAGATATCGACTGGGAACTGATCAACGCGGGCAAGCAGCCCGTCACCATCCTGCCCGGCGGTTCCTATTTCCACCATGGCGATTCGTTTGCGATGATGCGCGGCGGCCATATCGACATCTGCGTGCTGGGCGCATTCCAGGTCTCGATCCATGGAGACCTGGCGAACTGGCATACCGGAGCGCCAGATGCGATTCCGGCCGTAGGGGGCGCCATGGACCTGGCGATCGGTGCCCGCGACGTGTTCGTGATGATGGACCTGCTCACAAAGTCGGGCGAGAGCAAGCTGGTGCGCCAATGCACATATCCGTTGACCGGGCTGGCGTGCGTGTCGCGTGTCTACACCGACGTCGCGATATTCGATGTCGGCCCCGACGGCGCTCACGTGATCGAAATGGTTGAGGGCATGACGCTGGATACGCTGCGCGCTCTTACCGGGCTTGAACTGACTGAGGCATGATGATGTCACAGATGATCGATCTCGGGGCCTTCGTCCTCGAACATCGTGAAGACGGCGTGGTGATCGTCACGTTCTCGCGTCCGCCGGTCAATGCCGTGTCGTTGACCGTCTATGAAGACATCGGCCGCCTGGCCGACTATGCCACGCAGCACGACAGCGTCAGGGTGCTGGTGATCACCGCCCCACCTGGTGCCCGAGCCTGGTGCGGCGGGGCGGACCTGCACGAGTTCAAGGGCATGACGGCCGCGCGCCGCAAGGAACGCTATCACTTCATCAATGCGCAGTTGCCGCGCTTTCACGCCATCGACAAGCCGATGATCGCGGCGATCGAAGCGGCGACCATGGGCGTTGGCATGATGCTGGCAGGCATGTGCGATCTGCGTGTCGCTAGCGAAAACGCCCGCTTTGCATGCCCGGAAGTGGACTATGGGCTGATCGGGGGCAGCGCTGGTCTGTTTGCCACGCTGCGCATGCCGGAAGCCAAAGTGCGCGAGATGATCTACACCGGCCGCACTTTCACCGCGCGCGAGTTGGAACCGACTGGCTTCTTCAACTACGTGGTACCGCGTCCGGCCGTATTGCCCATTGCGCTCGACCTTGCCGAACAAATCGCCCGCAAGAACATGCCGGTGCTGCGCGCCCGCAAGCTGGCCTCGCTCGAATGGGAGGGATCGGAATGGATGGACGCCTATCTCGAAGCGCAGGAGCTATCTTCGGCGCTCGTCGAAGATCCCGCCAGTGAAGCGGCGGTGCTCGCCGCCCTGCGCCGAGGCAGGGAACGCAAAGGCGCGAAAGCCTGACAACCCCGCGCGCGGGTGTTTCCGACACCGGCTGCGCACAGGCCGGCGCGAACTGGGGATTCGCGCCGGGCGGGTCTTTACGCGCCGGTCCAGTCCGGCTGCCGCTTTTCCAGGAACGCGGCAATTCCCTCGCGCTTATCGGCGGTTCCGAACAAAGCGGAAAACGCCTGCCGTTCGGCGCCTAGATGCGCCGCATGGGGCAAATCGAACGCGGCGTTGACCAGGCTCTTGGCCTGGCGGACTGCCACTGGTGCGCGCGCAGCGATGGCTTCGGCCAGAACCGTGGCGCGCGGGAGAGCAGCGCCGTCTTCGACGACTTCCAGGACCAGGCCCAGTCGCTGTGCAGTGACGGCATCGATCGGCTGGCCCAATAGCACCATGTGCATCGCCGCCATGCGACCAACCACGCGTGGCAGGGTTGCGGTCCCCCCTGCCCCGGGGATGATCCCCAGGTTGCTCTCTGGCTGGCCAAAGCGGGCGCTGGCCCCGGCAATGGCCAGATCGCAGCACATCAGCAACTCGTTGCCCGCACCCAGGCACCATCCTTCGACCGCCGCCACGATAGGCTTGGGAAAAGCGCGGATGCGGGCCCAGTTTGCCGGGCGTGGATCGGCCAGCGCCCCAGCGACGCCCTTTTCGATCAATTCGTTAATGTCAGCCCCGGCGGCAAACACTTTGGCAGAGCCGGTGATCACCACCGCCCGGATCGCAGCGTCACCTGCTGCGGTGTCAAGCGCCTCGGCCACCAGCGCCAGCAGCGGGGTTGCCAAGGCATTGCGCTTTTCCGGATTGTTCAGCGTCAGGGTCAGCACGCCCGATGGCGCGCGATCGACGAGCAGCAGGCGAGAATTGTCGGTCATGCCAAATTCACCCAATATTGCGAAGGTTGGTACATCGCTTGTCCGGTCGCTGCAGCAATCGCGCGCAGCGCCTCGACCAGCGCGGCCACGCCGAAACGACGCGCCCAGGCGCAGGGCCCGAAAGGATAGTTGGCGCCAAAGCGCAGCGCCGCATCGATACCGGCCTCGTCGCTGACCTGTTCCAGCACGGCATCGCCCGCAGCATTGGCGATCTGGGCCAACGTGCGCAGCACGACCAGACCCGGCCGATCCGCAAGGCGATAGGCCTCAAGCCCCCATTCCGCCAGCTTGGCTTCCACCGCAGTCGCGGCATCATCGTCGCTGGCGGCGTAACCGGTCGAACCGGCGCAACTCTCGTCGAACCAGTCGAGCACCACCACCGGGCGGCCGATCTCGCGGGCTTCGTCCCGCGCAGTCCGCCCACGCGAAACCCGGACCTGAACTTTGCCTATATCAAACGTCGGCAGGCACCAGTGCAATTCAGCCGGCTTGGGCGCAACGTCAGCCGGGATCGCGGCACCAGGCGTAGTCGGCCGCTCGAAGCCCTTACCCTGGGCATAATCATAGACCCCACGCTCGGTCTTGCGACCCAGCCAGTTGGCGTCGACCAGGGCCGACTGCGCCAACTGGGGCACGAACCGAGTCTGCCCAAAATAGGCATCGAACACCGAACGCGCGACGGCAAAGTTCACATCCTGGCCGATTAAATCGGTCAGTTCCAGCGGCCCCATGCGAAAGCCGGCGGCGTGCTTGAACAGGTGATCGATCACGTTGGCTGGCGCGCCATGCTGCTGCAGGCACGTGAATGCTTCGCCATAAAATGGCCGCGCCACGCGGTTGACGATGAAGCCGGGTACGTCGGCAACCGGAACGCCGACCTTGCCCCAGCGCTTGGCCACATCGGCCACGCGCGCCGCTACGGCGGGATCGGTCGCCGGCCCGGAAACCAGTTCGACCAGCTTCATCACCGTTGCCGGGTTGAAGAAGTGCATCCCCATGAATCGGCCAGGGTGGGCAAGCCCACGAGCCAATCGTGCGATAGGCAGCGAGGACGTGTTGCTGGCAATCACCGCATCGCTGCGCAAGTTGGCTTCAAGCGCCGCAAACAGGTCCTGCTTGATCGCCAGGTTCTCGACGATCGCCTCGATCACCAGGTCGCAATCGCGCAATCCGGCCGGTTCGTCGGTCCAGACCAAGGTACTCAGGATAGCCGCCGGTTGCCCGGGCTCAAGCTTTCCACGCGCCACAAGAGTGGCGAGACCTTTGGTGATCTGGTCGCGGCTGCGATCGCGCGAGAGCGCATCGACATCATAGATCACGACGGGATGGCCGGCCTGCGCCGCCACCTGGGCAATGCCGCTGCCCATCGTGCCGGCGCCGCAGACACCGATCCTGGATATCTCGTTCACGTCTCACTCTCCGGTGTTCTTGAATCGATCCGGCTCAGGCCGCGCAGCCGCCCGAGCAGCCGCCAACGGCCTTCATCGCGCGCAGCGGCTCTTCGCCTTCCATGGGCCTCAGGCCCAGGCGCGCGAACATCGCCGCGTCGCTGTCGTCGCCGGCATTGGGCGCGGTCAGCAGCTTGTCGCCGGTGAAGATCGAGTTGGCCCCC
>NZ_BCYV01000039.1 GCF_001598375.1 Novosphingobium capsulatum NBRC 12533 | reverse complement strand
GGCCTGCGCAAACCGCATTATGCCGACTTTCTGGAAGCGGCCGTCCCGGTCGATTTTGTCGAGGTGATATCCGAGAACTTCATGGTTCCAGGCGGGCGGCCAAGGCGCATCCTGCACCAGGTGCGCGCGCGCTATCCAGTGGCGCTGCACGGGGTCTCGCTCTCCGTTGGCTCGGCCCATGGGCTGGACGCGGCATACCTGGCGCGTTTGCGTAGCCTGGTGGACGAGATCGAGCCGCTGTTCGTGTCAGACCACCTGAGCTGGTCCCGCACACCGGGCTTCAACGCGCACGATCTCTTGCCACTGCCCTATACCGCCGAAGCGCTCGATATCGTCTGCGCCAATCTGGCCCACGCCCAGGAGTGCCTGGGGCGTGCGATGCTGATCGAAAATCCGTCGAGCTACTTGGCCTTTGCCCAGTCCGACATGGCCGAGTGGGAATTCCTCGAACGGGTCTGCGCGCGGACCGGCTGCGGCCTGCTGCTCGATCTCAACAACATCCACGTTTCGGCGATCAACCACGGCTTCGACCCGCTCACCTATCTGGCCGGGGTGCCGCTGGACCGGGTGCGGCAGATCCACCTTGCCGGCCACAGCCAGGGCGAGACGCTGTTGATCGATACCCATGATCAGCCGGTCCCGCCTTCGGTATGGACGCTGTTTGCGCAAGTCATCAATCGCCTGGGCCCGGTCGCGGTGATGATCGAGCGCGATGACAATATCCCGCCGCTGGCTGACCTGCTGGCCGAACTCGACCAGGCCCGGAGCCTGGCACGGCGCGGGATTGCGGCATGACGCTGGCTATGTTTCAGGCCGAATTCGGCGACTGGCTGATGACCGGATCGGACCGGGCGGCGGCGCGCTTTGGCCCGGTGGCCCAAGCCGGATTGCTGGTCTACCAAAACAATTATCGGTCGGCGTTGATGGCCTGCCTTCACGAGAGCTTTCCGCAAACGGTGCAGTGGCTGGGGCCTGAAGACTTCCAGGCCAGCGCCGCCCGCTGCATCGATGATCGCCCGCCCGATAGCTGGTCGCTGGACCACTATGCCGCCCTGTTCCCGCAAAGCCTGGCCGCGCAATGGCCTGACGATCCCGAAGTGGCCGACCTCGCCGCGCTGGAACTGGCGCTGGCCGATGCTTTTGTCGGCCCCGATGCCGATCCGCTGCCCAGCGCCGCGTTGGGGCAGGTCGATTGGGACAAGGCCGTGCTCCGCTGCGTGCCCAGCACTCGCCTGGTGTCCTTGCGCACGAATGCGCCAGCGATCTGGTCCGCGCTGGTTCTTGGCGGCACCGTGCCGCGCGCGGAAAGGATGCCGCACCCCGTCGCTGTGCTGGTCTGGCGGCAAGGGGACACCGCCTGCTTTCGCACGCTGGACCCGGCGGAGGCCAAACTCGCCCCGCGGCTGCTGGCCGGCGTGTCGTTTGCCGAGGTGTGCCAACATCTGGTTTGCGCGCATGGTGAGGCAGAAGGTGTCAGGATCGCCGGTCACTGGCTGGCGCGATGGGCGACCGATGGCCTGCTGCATGGCGGTGCCCTGGCCTGAAATAATTGCGGTGCGGGAAAGGTGATGCAATAGAGGGGGCGGGTGCTCGCTGGCCAGAACGTGGTGCGGGCAGGCTTTTGCGCTGGTCGGGCCGCCAGCGGGCCAACAGTCGTGTCCGGACGTTTCCCGTGTTGCATACCCATGACTTTGCCAGTGCTCTTGCCCGGCTTTGCCACGCGCTTTGCCGAGGGGCCTCTGCATCCCGATTGCGGCCCGCACCGGTGCCGTGGCACCGGATCAACCGCCGCCGATTGGCGTTGAAGCGATCGCGGGTGCCGCACTGCGGCCCTCGGGAGTGGCGGCGGGCCTTTGCGCAGACAGCGGAGCAAGCATGGAAGCATTGACGGAACCGGCCCGGAACACAGGCATGCGGGTGGGCGCGCGGCTGAGCCGACTGGCGCTTTACCGCTGGTGGCGGCGCCGGGTCGTGGGGCAGGTCGATCACCAGGCGGTCGTTGCGCGCATCTTCGCGGAAAGCTGCTGGTCACCGCGCTATGCCTTCATGACGATGATGTCGGCCGGGATCGCGATGTTGGGGTTGCTGCTCTCGTCTCCGGCGGTGGTGATCGGCGCCATGCTGATCTCGCCGCTGATGAGCCCGATCCTGGGCTTCGGGTTCAGCCTCGCACTGTTCGATTTTGCCGAAATGCGCCGTTCGCTGCTGGCGCTGGCGGTCGGTGCGGTTGCGGCGGTGGCATTCACGGCGCTGATCGTCACGGTCTCGCCCTTGCAGGCCCCCACGGCCGAGATCGTGGCCCGCACGCGCCCCAATCTGTTCGATCTGGGCGTCGCCCTGTTCGCCGCGCTCGCGGGGAGCTTTGCGATCATTCGCGGGCGGGGCGAAACGATCGTGGGGGTGGCGATCGCTACCGCGCTAATGCCGCCGCTTGCCGTGGTCGGCTATGGCCTGGCAACGTGGAACCTGCCCGTGCTGGGCGGCGCATTGGCGCTGTTCGTCACCAACTTCATCACCATCGCGCTCTCGGCAACGGCGATGGCGCGCTATTACGGCTTTGGCCACCAGCTTTCCAGCCGTCAGAGCTGGACCCAGACCATCCTGCTGCTGCTGGTTTTTGTGGCCATGGCCGTGCCGCTCGGCCTGGCGCTCAACCGCATCGCGCGCGAGGCCCTGATCGTCTCGGAAGTGCGGTCGCTGCTGAACAAGCGCTTCGGCAGCGCTTCGCGCGTGACCCAGCTCGACGTGGCATTCGATCGCGAACCCAACGTCATTCGCGCGGTGGTCATCACGCCGCGCGGGCAGACGCAGAAGACCGTGGTGCTGCAAAAGGCGATCGAACAGGAACTCGGGCGCCCGGTTCGCCTCAATATCGACCAGATCCTGCTCGAACCGGGGGCCGGCGCGATCGAGGCGCAGCGCGAGGAACTGCGCCAGGCAGGCGATCAGCCGGACCTGGAGACACAGCGCCTGGCCGGAATCGCGCGGATGATCGCGCTGATCACCGGTGTTTCGGCCGATGACGTGACAATCGACCGGGATCATCACCGCGCCACGGCGGCGGCCGTGCCGCTGCCCGGCGCAACCGTTGCTACCTATCGCGTGCTCGAAGCCCGCGCTGCCGCGCAGACCGATGGCTGGAGCGTGGCGATCGTGCCACCGCAAGGCCCGCTGCCCGAGATCGCCTTTGCCAATGATGCCGACACGCTGGACCCGGTGGCGCGCGAGGCCGTGCTGGCTTCGGCATGGGCGGCGCGGCGGTGGAATGTGCCCGCGCTGGGCGTTCCGGGGCTGCCGGCCGGGACAACGCCGGCGCGGCCAAGTCTGGCCCAGCGGCGCGCCCTTGCCATCGCAGCAACGCTGGCGACGCAAGGCGTCAACGCGCTGCCAGCGCCCGGCGGTGGGCAGCGGTTCCACTTGTCGACCGGAGACGGCCAGTGATCGCCGGAGTGGCGCTGACGCCGTTCGATGCGGCGGCCATTCTCATCGTGCTGGCCGCCGGGCTGGGCTATTGCAACTATCGCTTCCTCAAATTGCCCGCCTCGATCGGGCTGACAGTCATGGGCGCGATTGCCTCGTTGCTCGTCGTCGGCATAGCCCGCGTCGTGCCCGGCGCCGCGTTCGCGCGGGATATCGTCGGGTTCATCGCCGGCATCGATTTCCACACCACGCTCATGGACGGCATGCTCTCGTTCCTGCTGTTTGCCGGCGCGCTGCATGTGGATTGGCACGAGATGCGGCGCGGTCGCTGGCCGATCATCGTGCTCAGCACCATCGGTGTGGCGCTGTCGACGGCCCTGATTGGTGGCGGCTTCCTGCTGCTGGCCCGCGCCATCGGCTTCGAACTGCCGGCGATCTGGTGCTTTGTGTTCGGCGCGCTGATCAGCCCGACCGATCCGGTCTCGGTGATGGGCGTGCTCAAGCGTGCCAACGTCTCGCCCACGCTCGAGGCGACGGTGGCGGGGGAAAGCCTGTTCAACGATGGCGTGGGCGTGGTCATCTTTACCATCCTGCTGGTATCGGCCTTGTCGGGTGAGGCCTTTTCCCTCGGCCATGCCGCCGGCCTGTTCGCCACCGAAGCGGGCGGCGGCGTCGTGCTCGGGCTGGTCATCGGCTGGATCGCGTTTCGGCTGATGCGCTCGATCGACGATTACAAGGTCGAAGTGCTGATCAGCCTTGCCGTCGTGATGGGCGGCTATGCCATTGCGCGGCCGCTCCATGCCAGCGGGCCGGTGGCCATGGCCGTAGCCGGGCTGATCATCGGCAATGCCGGTGTGGCCCATGCGATGAGCGACACGACCCGCGATTATCTGCACAAGTTCTGGGATCTGATCGACGATATCCTCAACACCGTGCTGTTCCTGTTGATCGGGCTGGAAGTGGTGACCATTCCGGGAGATCTGCGCCTGGTGGTCCTGGGCCTTGCCGCGATTCCGCTGGCACTCCTGGCGCGCTCGATCTCGGTGCTTCTGCCACTGTGCGCGATCCGGCCGGGGCATCGCTATGGTCTGGTGGCCCCCGTTACGCTGATCTGGGGCGGGCTGCGCGGTGGTATATCCATCGCCCTGGCGCTGGGGCTGCCCGATGGCCCGGCGCGCCCGATCATCCTGGCAGCGACCTACCTGGTCGTTCTGTTCTCGGTCATCGGGCAGGGCGGCACGATCAAGGGCGTGTTGCAGCGCCTGACCGCGAGGGATGAAGGAGCGCCGGCATGAAGGCGCGGCTGCTGCGGCTGTCGAACACCCTGCGCGAAAGCTATTGGTTCGTCCCCACGATCATGGCCCTGGCCGCGCTGCTGCTGGCCTTGACCACGGTGATGATCGACAGCCATGCCGGATCGACGACATGGACGACCGGACTGCCCGGGCTCGACACGGCCCGGCCCGATGGCGCGCGCAGCCTGCTGTCGGCGATCGGCGGTTCGATGATCGGCGTTGCCGGGACGACCTTCTCGGTCACCATCGCGGCGGTGGTCTATGCCTCGGGGCAATATGGCCCGCGTCTGCTCAGCAACTTCATGTCGGATCGGGGCAACCAGGTTACCCTCGGCACCTTCATCGCCACGTTCGTCTATTCGCTGGTGGTGCTGCGCACGATCCACTCGGCGGGGGAGGGCGGATCGGCGGTCGCGGCGTTCGTGCCGCAACTGGCGCTGTTGATCGCCCTGGTCCTGGTGCTGTGTTCGATCGCCGTGCTGATCTACTTCATCCACCATGTGCCGATGCAGATCCACATCAACAGCGTGATCGAACAGATCGGCGGGCGGTTGGTCGATGATATCGAGGCGCGCTTTCCGGCTCGGGACGAGCCCCCGTCTGCCACTTCCGCCAGCGCCATGCCGGTGCCCGCTGCCTTGTTGGCCGAGAGGCCCGTTGTCGGCCCGGACCGACCCGCCACGATCGCGTGCCAAGGCATGGGCTATATCCAGCTCATCGACGAAAGCACCGTCATCGCCGTGGCCAAGGAGCACGACATGGTCGTCCGTCTGCATCGCCAGCCGGGTGATTTCGTGCACAAGCACAGCGTCTTGATGACGGCCTGGCCGGCCGATGCCTGCACCGAGCAGGCGGCCACAGCCCTGCGCCATGCTGTCGCGCTTGGTTCGCGGCGCAGCGCGCTGCAAGACCTGCGGTTCCTGATCGATGAACTGGTGGAGATTGCCGCGCGCGCCTTGTCGCCGGGTGTCAACGATCCATTCACGGCCAGCAGTTGCCTCGACTGGCTTGGCGCGGCGCTGGCCACACTGGCGCGACGGCGCCTGCCGCCGTGCCAGCGCGTGGATGCGGAGGGAAGCCTGCGGCTGGTCGCGCAGCCCGTAACGTTCGAGGGTTTTGTCGACCGCGCGTTTGGCGCCCTTGCCCAGTATGCCAGCGCCGACATGATCGCCGGAAAGCACTATCTCGATGCACTGGGCGATGTTGCCCGCAACTGCGATGATCCTGCACTCATCGCAACGCTGGCCAGACAGGCCCGCGCCTTTCGCGCGCTAGCCGCCAAGGCGCTGGATGGCGCATGTCGCGATGCCGTGGTGGCGCGCGCCGACAGTGTGCTGAACGCCTTGGTCCATGCTGGCGCGCAAGACAGCCGCGCCGGCGATGCAGACCGAATGGAAGGGATCATATGATTGTTGCCGTTGCCCTGATCGTGGCGCTTGTCGTCACCCTGGCGCTGACCTTCGGCCGGTTTGCGCGCAGCGATACCTGGCGCGCGACGGTCACGCCCTTGGCGTCGATCATCGGATCGGGCTTTCTCATCTGCGGACCGCTGCTTGCGCGCGAGTTCGGCAGCGCGGCGCTCGGTGCCATGGCCGTTCTGCTGGCCATTGCCTATGCGGCGGGCGCGGTGATCCGGTTCAACATCGTCCATGTCGAACCCTATCTTGCCAGGGCCGGCTTCAACGATCCCGTCGCCTGGCTGGCACGGCTGACGCAGGGCGTGCTGGCACTCGCCTATGCGGTGTCGGTGGCCTATTACCTCAAGCTGCTGGCGGAATTCTCGCTCAAGCCGATCGCCATTGCGCCGGCGCTTCAGCCCCTTGCCGCCAATATCATCGTAACCGTGCTGATCGTGCTGATGACGCTGCTGGCCCTGGGGGGCAGCCTGCGCAAGGTAGAACATCTGGCCCACGGTACGGTCTCGCTCAAGATCGGGATCATCGCCGGCCTGCTCGTGGCGCTGGCGCTGGCGTGGGGGATCGGCGGGATGCAAGCGGCATTGCCGCCCGCGCGGCTGTCGTTCGCCAGCGTGCCGATGCTGCTCGGCTTGCTGATCACGGTGCAGGGCTTCGAGACCTCGCGCTATCTCGGCCATGCCTATCCGGCGGCATTGCGGGTCCGCACGATGCGGCATGCGCAGTGGATTTCCTCGGCGATCTACCTCGCATTCATCGCGCTGCTCACGCCGTTTCTGTCGCGCGCTGCGGCCACCCAGGGGGTCGCCGGCATTCTCGATATCATGGAACTGATCGCCCCGGCGCTCGGCGTGTTCGTGCTCATCGGCGCGGTTGCCAGCCAGTTGAGTGCGGCGGTGGCAGATTCTATCGGCTCGGGTGGCCTGATCAACGAGGTGTCACGGCGCAAGATCAGCGTGCCGCTCGCGTTCCTGCTGGCTGGCGCGCTGGCGATCGTCATCGTCTGGCTGACCGACCCATTCGAGGTGGTCGCGCTGTCATCGCGCGCCTTTGCCTTGTTCTATGCGCTGCAATGCGTACTGGCGCTGATCGTTTCGATCAGGAATGGCGTGGGAACAGCGGCGCAGCGGATCGGCTTTGGCGCCATCGGTCTGGTCTGCCTGGTCGCAGCGGCGGTCGGCGCACCGGCGGAAGGGTGAGGGGCTGCCACGGGGCTGCCGTCTCCCTGCGCGGTGCCACCCCAAGCGCGCGATTGCCGATGCCGCCAAGGCCATGCCCAGCCTCGTGACGATAACCGTTGGCATTTCCGCAGCGCTTTGAAATGAAGACCCAGCGAAGCGCTCCAGCGAAGGGTTGAAACCCAATCAACCTCTTCAAAACAAGGATGCCATGGGCCTCGCGATCTATATGGATTTTGCATGAATAGGGCGGGCGCTGCGATCAGGCGCTCGGCGCCTGATCTGCGGCAAATTGATCGTAGGCCTCCACCGCTTGAGCGGCATACATCAGGCTGGGACCAGCGCCCATGTAGATGGCGAGGCCCATGGCATCCATCACCTCTTCGCGGGAAGCACCGTGCCGGACGGCGGCCTGCGCGTGAAAGGCCACGCACCCATCGCAGCGGATCGCGACCGCAATGCCCAGCGCGATCAGCTCCTTGGTCTTGCTGTCCAATGCACCATTGGCCGTGGCGGCGCTGGCCATTGCAGAGAAATTCTTCATGACATCCGGTGCGCCAAGACGAACTTGCTTGATCGCGCCCGACAGTTCCTTGGCCATCTGCGGCCAGTCCTTGTGCATGACGTTCCTCCTTTCAAGGATTGATCTGTCCAGCCAGAGCATTCAATTGCCAGGCGGCAACCATGCGCTGGCCCTCCGCCTCGATGGCGGCCGCATCAGCTGCGGTGGCCTCGCGCTCGGCGTCGAGAACGGCCAGAGTGGGCTTGGCGCCGACCTTGGCTTCCAGTTGAACGCTGCGCAAAGCTTCGGCGGTCGCGGCGGAACGGGCCGCGCTGGCGTCGACCACGCGGCGCGCGGTCTGAAGGCCGGTCCAGGCGGCGATGACCGCAGCGTCGATTTGTTCCCGGGCCTCGCGCGCGCGCGCTTCGCTGGCGTCGAGCGTGGCGTCGGCCTCGTGGATTTTGGCGGTGGTGCGACCACCGGCAAACAAGGTCCAGCGGCCACGGATACCCACTGCCATCGCATCTGCGCGGTAATCTGGGAAGAATTGGTCGCGAGTGCGGGTCGCCTCGGCAAAGGCGCCAATGGTGGGCAGGCTTTCCGCCTTTGCGCCGCGTAACCCGGCTCGGGCGACGTCGATGCCTTTTTCGGCCTGTGCGAGGACGGGATTGGCGTGATGGGCATTGTCGAGCGCCTCGTCCAGGCTGGGCGGGGTGGCGGGCAGCGCTGGCAAGGGGGCGAGCGCGCCCGCTTCATGGCCGGTCAGGCGGACATATTGGGCCTCTGCGGTCACGCGGCGGCCCTGCGCGGCAGCTAGGCCAGCTTCGCCCTCGGCCCGGCGGGCGGTGGCAGCGGCAAGATCCGAGGCGGGGATTTCGCCGGCTTGAAATCGCAAGCGGGCTTGCCGCTCGACTTCGGCCAGTTCGGTGGCCATTTGCTGAAAGCGTGTCTCGATCCGGCGCGCTGCCAATACCTCAGCATGCGCAGCCACCGCGCCCACGATCACCCGCGACCTTGCATCGGCCAGCGCCAGCGTGGCGATCGCCTGCCCCCCACGCGCCTGGTCCACCGCCGCAGTCACCCGCCCGCCGGCATACAGTGGCATTTCCGCGCCTGCTCGCACTGCCAGCGGCGTGACATTGCTGGCGGTAAAGCCAAAGAAGCCACCATTGTCGATGCGCCCGGCGCCAATCTGTCCTTCGACGCTGAGCATCGGGTTGCCCTGTGCCTTGGCGCCGTCGAGCCTTGCTTGTGCCTGCGCTTCTCCCGCCTGGGCCTCGGCCAGGACAGGAGCGTGCGCCAAGGCATCGGCGATGGTGGCATTCAGATCCTGCCCTTCGGCAAAGGCGGGCGAGGCCACCAACAAGGGCAACAGCATGATCAGATGACGCATGGCATCGGCCCTTATTTGAACGCGCAGCCCGGCTTTACGCCCAGCGCGCGGAACAGGATGGCGGCGGGACAAAAGCCCGTCACACTGGCTTGGACCATGTTGGCCCCGGCAAACATGGTGAGGTAAATCCATGCAGGGTTCACGAACTGGGCGGCCAAGGCGCTGCCCAAAACAACTGCCCCGGCAAAGCGCATCACAGCGGAATCAAGGCTCATCACACATCCTCCTTGGTGGTTTCTTTCAGCTTGTTGATACCCAGCATTTGCAGCGCGAGCTTTTCATAGAAGGGCTCGCTGACGCCCGAGCGGACCTTCTTGAGGAAGTATTTTTCAAAGCCGACCTTGGCGAGGTGAACCCATTTGCCATGAGACGACCAATTGACGTTACGCGGCGGGATCTGGGGCTGGGCCACAAAGGCAACGCCTCCGTCGCCGAAATCGGCAAGGCACACCGCGTTCCAGCTCGGCACTTCATTCGGCTCACGCCCATCAAGTTCGGCGGCGATATTGTGGGCCACGGCCGTCACCATGCTCTCGATCATGAAGCCGGTCTTGGGCACGCCCACAGGAACCGGCGTCGGTCCCAGCGGCGGAATCGCCACGCAAACGCCCAGCGAGTAGACGTTCTTGAAATTGGGGTTGCGCTGGTGCTTGTCGGCCAGGATGAACCCGCGCGGATTGGTCAGCCCTTCGATGCCATACACGGCCTTGATGCCGCGGAAGGCGGGCAGCAGCATCGAGAAGCCGAACGGTAGATCATGCACCTTCTTGACGGCGCCATCCTCACCCACTTCCTCGACATGGGCCATGCCGTCATCGAAGCTGGTGACGCGGGCGTTGGTCACCCACTTGATGTGCCGCTCGCGCAACTGGCTTTCCAGCAGGCCCTTGGTGTCACCCACGCCGTCGAGGCCGAGGTGGCCGATATAGGGCTCGCTGGTGACGAAAGTCATCGGCACCTGGTCGCGGATTTTGCGACGGCGTAGCTCGGTATCGAGGATGAGCGCGAATTCGTAGGCCGGACCGAAACATGAAGCGCCTTGCGCCGCGCCCACCACGATCGGCTTTGGGTTTTTGCAGAATTCGTCAAACACGTCGGCGGCATGTGCCGCATGGTCGGTCCGGCAGACCGAAACCGTGTGGCCATCGGGGCCAAAGCCGGGAATCTCATCAAATGCCAGTTCAGGCCCCGTGGCGATCACCAGATAGTCATAAGACATGCTGGTGCCGTCGCGCAGTTCCACGCGGTTTTCGGCTGGATGGACGCGGGCGGCACCAACGCTGGTAAAAGTG
Source organism: Novosphingobium capsulatum NBRC 12533 (assembly GCF_001598375.1). Lineage (GTDB taxonomy): Bacteria > Pseudomonadota > Alphaproteobacteria > Sphingomonadales > Sphingomonadaceae > Novosphingobium > Novosphingobium capsulatum. The sequence goes on along the minus strand of NZ_BCYV01000039.1, from coordinate 6,417 downwards.
ATGCCCTTCTTGGCCATGACCGGCGGCAGCGACACGCGGATCGCGTCGGTCTCGCGCCACCGCACCGCCACCCATGGGTTGCTCGGCACGAACCAGTAATCGTCACTGTCCGACACCACGGACACCTCTGCGCGGCCTTTGGTAGCATCTCGGATCTCGTAGGCGGCGATGGTACCGCCGAGACCAGCGCCCAGCACAAGGATGCGGGGCAATGCGTTTGCAGGCTTGGACATGGATCAGCTCTCCCAGAGATATGCGGCCCCTTGGCTTTCTGACCGATGGGGACTCGGCATCCGCTTCAATCGCACTTGACTAATATGATTATTAAGCAATATAAGCAAGTGGTGTTTTTTACGCGTCTTCATACGCTGCGGAATGGGAGAGCGAATCATGGTCTTTGGCTTTGGAAAGTCGGCAAAACACCGGGAGGTTGGGCCGCAGGAACTGGCGGGCATGGTTGCCGCGAATCAGGTTCTCGTCGTCGATGTGCGCGAGGTGGACGAATTCGCGAGCGGGCACATTCCCGGCTCGATCAACATGCCGCTGTCCACTTTTCAGCCCAGCAAGCTGCCCGCTCCCGGGGCCAGGCAACTTGTCCTGACCTGCCTCGGTGGCAAGCGGTCGGGCATGGCGCTCGACAAATGCGCGGCTGCGCAAGCCAGTGTCGACACCCATCTGGCTGGCGGTTTTGGCGCCTGGGCCAAGGCTGGATTGCCGGTCGAGCGCTGAGTGCAGGCGCGCAGGATCGGGCGCATCGGGCGTGGGTACGGGAGATGACAATGGTTAGATGCCACTGGTGGGTGAAAGGCATGCAGGGCCGGGGTTTGACGGTCGGGGCCTTGGGTGTTGCGCTCATGGCGGCAACACTTCAGGGCTGTGGGCAGGACAAACCTGTGCCTGACGCGGGAGTGTCGGCGAACGGGCCACGCTTGACCGTAACTGCCAGCGATACGCCCGACTGGCAAAGCGTGTCTGCCGAGGTGACCAGCCAGGACCAGGCGCAAGTGCTGGCGCGCATTCCTGGCCTGCTGACCAGCCTGTCTGTGCGCGCCGGCGATATGGTGCGGCAGGGCCAGGTCATCGGCCGGATTGCCGACAGTCAGCTCACCTATCAATCCGCCGCTTATGGCGCCCAAGCTGCCGCCGCACAGGCGCAGGCCGCACAGGCCAAGGCCGAGCTGGATCGCGTCAAGTTCCTGGCCGCCAATGGCGTCTATGCCAAGGCGCGTCTGGAGCAGGCCGAGGCAGGCGCCAGCGCCGCCGCGGCCCAGACACGGGCCGCCCATGCCCAGCAGGCCAGCATTCGCGCGATGGCGGGCAATGGTGCGGTGGTCGCGCCAGCCAACGGCCGCGTGTTGCGCGCGGATGTGCCGGCCGGATCGCCGGTGGTGCCAGGGATGGTGGTGGCGGTGGTCACCTCCGGCCCGGTGGTGCTGCGGCTCGATCTGCCAGAAGGTCTGGCGGCCAAGGTGAAACCGGGCGCGCGGGTGCGCGTCGATGGGATGAGCGGCGAGGGCAGCGTGACGCGCATCTATCCGGCGGTAACCGCTGGGCAGGTCAGTGCGGATGTCGCCATGGCCGGGCTGGATTCGAGCCTGATCGGGCGGCGCATGGCGGCGCAGTTGGCGGCTGGATTCCATCGCGGGATCATCGTGCCCCGCGCTTTCATCGTCACGCGCTACGGCCTCGACTATGTGCAGGTTGCGACAAAATCTGGCGGGGTAATGCAAGTGCCCGTGCAGACATCGCCCGCCGCAGATGCCAAGAGTGTCGAAATCCTCTCGGGCGTCAATGCCGGCGACGTGCTCGTGGGAGGCGCCTCATGAATCTGGGCATTTCCGGGCGCATCACGCGTGCCACCATTGCCTCGCCCCTGACGCCACTGTTCCTGCTGGCGGCGATCCTTGTCGGGCTGATCGCCACGATTACCATTCCGCGCGAGGAAGAGCCGCAGATCAAGGTGCCGATGGTCGACATTCGCGTTGCCGCGCCCGGTCTTTCGGCGGCGGACAGCGTGGAACTGGCAGGCAAGCCGCTCGAGCAGATCGTCAAGAGCATCGACGGCGTCGAGCATGTCTACACCCAGGCGCAAGACAATGGCGTGATGGTGACGGCCCGGTTCAATGTGGGCCAAGACCCTGAAGCGGCCGCCACCCGTGTGGACGAGAAGATCAAGGCGAACATCGACAAGATCCCTGCCGGCGTCCAGCCCCCGCAGATCACCGTGCGCGGCATCAGCGACGTGCCCATCGTGGTCTTGACGCTCACCCCCAAAGGACCGGGCTGGGACGAACGCAGCCTTTACACGCTGGCTAGCAAGCTGCGCACGGAAGTGGCCAAGGTGGACGATGTGGGCTTGACCTTCATCACCGGGGGACAGCGCGAGGCGATCCGCGTTGTCCCCGATCCGGCAAGGCTGGCGGCGGCGCGTGTGCCGCTCTCTAGCGTCATTGATGTCATCCGTCAGGGTGGCCGCAGCTTCCCCGCCGGCTCGGTCCGCGAGGGTGGGGCAGCGCTGGCCGTGAGCGCAGGCGCGCCTTTCGCCAGTGTGGATGAGGTGCGCCGGCTGACAGTGCGCTCTGCAAGCGGCGCGCCGGTGCTTCTGGGCGATGTTGCACAGGTTGAGCAAGGCGGCGCGCAGGATCAGGCGCGCAGCTGGCGCTGGAGCAAGGATGGCAGCGGATGGCGACAAGCGCCTGCTGTCTCCATCGCCATTGCCAAGCGCAACGGGGCCAATGCCGTCACTGTTTCTCAAGGTGTAGTGGCGCGGGTCGAGGCGTTGAAGGGCGGGCTGATCCCGGCCAGCGTTTCGGTCAATGTCACGCGCGACTATGGCGAAACGGCGAATGACAAGGCCAATGAACTGATCTTCCATCTGGCTTTGGCGACAGTGTCCATCGTCATCCTGATCGGCTTCGCCATCGGTTGGCGCGAGGCGGGGGTGACGGCGATTGTCATTCCCACCACCATCATGCTCACCATGTTCGCCTCGCGGATCATGGGCTTCTCGATCAATCGCGTATCGCTGTTCGCGCTCATCTTTTCGATCGGCATTCTGGTCGATGACGCCATCGTGATGATCGAGAACATCGCCCGGCACTGGGGCATGAACGATGGTCGCAGTCGCCAGCAGGCCGCTATCGAGGCCGTGGCCGAGGTGGGCAATCCCACGATTATCGCGACCTTGACGGTGGTGGCCGCCTTGCTGCCGATGCTGTTCGTTTCGGGGTTGATGGGGCCTTACATGGCGCCGATCCCGATCAATGCCTCGGCGGCGATGGTGTTCAGCTTCTTTGTTGCGGTGGTGATCGCGCCCTGGCTGATGATCCGCTTTGCGCGGGGTGCGCTCGCCCATGGCCATGCGGGCGAGGATGGCGGCAAGCTCGGCGCGCTCTATGCCCGCTATGCCAAGCGCGTGATCGCCACGCGGGCCAGCGCCAAGCGCTTTCTGATCGGCGTTGGCGTTGCCACTTTGGTGGCCTGCTCGATGTTCTATTTCAAGGCCGTGACGGTCAAGCTCTTGCCCTTCGACAACAAGAGCGAAGTGCAACTGGTGGCTGATATGCCCGAAGGCACTTCGCTGGAGGAAACCTCGCGCATTCTGGAGCAGGCCAGCGCCATTGCGCGCCAGATCCCCGAAGTGAGCGCGATGGAAGCCTATGCAGGTACGGCGGCGCCGTTCAACTTCAATGGCCTCGTGCGCCATTATTTCCTGCGCAGCCAGCCCAATCAGGGCGATGTCATGGTCAGCCTCGCCGCTAAAGGCGATCGCAGCCGGTCGAGCCATGCCATTGCCGTTGATCTGCGTGAACGGTTGCGGGCGCTGGCACTGCCTGCCGGTGGCGTGATCAAGGTGGTGGAAACGCCGCCGGGGCCGCCGGTGCTGGCGACCTTGCTGGCAGAAGTCTACGGACCTGACGAGGCGACACGGCAGAAAACCGCGCTGGTGCTCGAACAGATTTTCAAGTCCGTGCCCTTCATCGTCGATACCGACAACTCGTTCGGCGTGGCCCGTCCAACGCTGCGACTGGTGCCTGATCGCGACAAGCTGGATCACTATGGCTTGGCAGAGAGCCAGGTGCTCGACAGCATCGGTGCGCTGATGGGGCGGCAAACGCTCGCCTACGTGCCGCGCGGCGCCGATCGTGAACCTCTGCCGGTGGAGATCGGCCTCGATCAATCGCAGCGGAGTTGGTCGGGCGCGCTGGCGGCGACGCCTGTGGCGGCCACGCCCGCGGGGCAGCTGCTCAGCCTTGGTGAACTGGTTGATGCCAAGGCCCAATCTGGCGGGCAGGCGATCTTCCGCCGCGACGGGCGGGGCGCCACCATGGTGATGGCCGACATGGCGGGCCGCTACGAGGCACCGATCTATGGCCTGCTGGCGGTGGACAAGGCAGTGGAGGCCTATGACTGGGTGGGCCATGGGCTAACGAAACCGACTATCCTGATGCACGGCCAGCCCGACGACGAAAGCCACACATCGATCCTGTGGGATGGCGAATGGGAGATCACCTGGGTCACCTTCCGCGACATGGGCGGAGCCTTCATGGTGGCGCTGCTGGCGATCTATGTGCTGGTGGTGGGGCAGTTTGGCAGCTTCAAACTGCCGCTGGTGATTCTCACGCCCGTGCCGCTGACGCTGATCGGCATTGTCTTGGGCCATATGCTGTTTGGCGCGCCGTTTACCGCCACCAGCATGATTGGCTTCATCGCGCTGGCCGGGATCATCGTGCGCAACTCGATCCTGTTGGTCGATTTCATCCGCCATACCGCCACGCCCGGCAAATCGCTGCGCGATGTGTTGATCGAGGCCGGGCGTATTCGCGTCAAACCCATCGCGCTGACCGCCGCTGCCGCCATGATCGGCGCAAGTGTGATCCTCACCGATCCGATCTTTCAGGGGCTGGCCATTTCTCTGCTGTTCGGGCTGGCTTCCTCCACGTTGCTCACCCTTCTGGTCATTCCCGCCATCTACGTGGTCTTGCGGGATGACGGGATTGCCTTATCTGGAGGGGCACTATGAAGCTCACTGACCTTTCCGAATTGAAATCGAACGCTACGCATATGGCGGCGCGGCTCAAGCTCATGAGTCATCCCGAGCGCCTGTTGATGCTGTGCCGCATGGACGAAGGTGAGGTCAGCGTGAGCGAGCTGGTGGCGATGACGGGCCTTTCGCAGTCCGCCGTTTCGCAGCACCTGGCCATGTTGCGCGCCGAAGGTGCGGTGAACGTGCGCATCGACGCGCAGGTACGCTGGTACAGCCTGAGCGATCCCGTCGTTTCGGGTGTGATCCACGCCATGTGCGCGCTATGCGATGCGGGCGCTGTTGGTATGCACGCCAAGGCCTGCTGAAGGTTTCGGTTAAAGACTGATCGTCTGATTGGCCAAGGCTAGGCGGTGGCTGATCAAGATCAGCCCCGTCCCTGTCTCCTCCAGCTACGCGCCAAGCCTTTGCACAAGGCGGCTTTCGATTGCGGCGTCCAGTACTGCGCTCGGTTGATGCAGCACCAGCCATGGGTGCCCGGCCAGCAAGGCCCGCGCAAAGGCTACACGCCGTCTTTGCCCGCGAGACAGCTGCGCCCATCGCCGCCCAGCCATTGATGCAATCCATCCGGGACGCTTCCAGCAGATCGACATCGCGGCCAAAGCAGGCAGCCATCTCGCCGCGGCGCAAAGGCAGTGGCCCCGCCAGTGTCGGCTTAGCGATGTGGGCCAATAGCTCCATGCGCAGATCAGCCCGCGCAAACGGCGCGGCGCGGTGGCCCAGCATCCGCTCGCCGTAGCGGGCGCCCTGGACGGAGCGAGCGAGGGAAAGGGACTTGACCATATTACAAATCAATAAATTTAGAAATATCTGCAATTAGCAAGCGAGTCTACGCGTGTGTGTCGCCTGCCATTGCCGGTGTTGTGCGGAATGCGCAGCCTTACCAAGGGGGGCATGTCCGATGGATATGGCGGTTGTTGAGTTATCCCGGCTGCAGTTTGCACTGACAGCCATGTACCATTTTCTTTTCGTGCCTTTGACGCTCGGCCTCTCTTTCATGCTGGTCATCATGGAGAGCATCTATGTGATCACCAAGCGCCCAATCTGGCGGGTGATCACGCGGTTCTGGGGCAAGCTGTTTGGCATCAACTTCGTGTTGGGCGTGGCAACGGGCCTGACCATGGAGTTCGAGTTCGGCACCAACTGGGCCTATTACGCTCACTACGTTGGGGATATTTTCGGTGCCCCGCTGGCGATTGAAGGGCTGATGGCCTTCTTCCTCGAAGCGACCATGGTCGGCGTGATGTTCTTCGGCTGGGATCGCCTGGGCCGGGTACAGCACTTGATGGTCACCTTTCTGGTCGCGCTGGGCACCAATCTTTCGGCGCTGTGGATCCTGATCGCCAATGGCTGGATGCAGAACCCGGTTGGCG
>NZ_BCYV01000038.1 GCF_001598375.1 Novosphingobium capsulatum NBRC 12533 | reverse complement strand
TTGTCGGAATAGACGCTCGCTGGGATCGGTGTCGCAGTGATTGAACGCTCGCCTGGCTGATTATTGATCAACTGGCGAGGGCCGCAACCAGCTTAGAAGGGCAATTTTTTCTTCCCAGAGGGGGCGGGCACAAAAGCGATCGGTTCGGGTATTACGGATATTGCCCTCCCGCGCGCCCTTTAAGGGAAGAGCGGCGCTTCGCCTCGGTGGATCTCATCGGGATCGAGAAAAGCGCGTTTGCGTCAGTTTCACGATTGCTCAGGAGGGGCTTCGAAATGACTTTTCTGAGCCGGCGAACTGTCTTGGCGGGCGGAGGCCTCCTGCTGGGGGCGGCATGCACGCGCAGATTTGCGACGCCGGACCAAGCAGGCACGCTGCCCATTCCTCGCCTGTTAGATGCACGCGACCATGGGCAGAGAATTGGACTGAGGGCGCAGGAAGGGGAAACCACTTTCTTCCCAGGGCGGCGGAGCGCCACCATGGGATACAACGGCAGCTATCTCGGCCCGACTCTGCGGGTACATCGCGGGGACGACGTGACGGTGACTGTCAGCAACAATCTGTCTGCTGATACCACGGTTCACTGGCACGGGCTGCTCGTACCGGGAGACCTGGACGGCAGCCCCCACCAGACCATTAGTCCAGGCGAGACTTGGCGTCCGACGCTGCCGATCCGTCAGCCGGCGGCCACTCTCTTTTATCATTCGCATGCACACGGCCGAACGGCGGAGCAGGTCTATGCAGGCCTAGCGGGATTGCTCTTCGTCACCGACGAGGAAGAGCAAGGTCTCGGTTTGCCTTCGGATTACGGCGTCGACGATCTACCAATCTTGATCCAGGATCGGCAGTTCGTGGATGGCCGTCTGGTGTTACCGGCGGGCATGATGGTGGCGCTGGACGGGAGGCGGGGCAACGTTATTCTCGTAAACGGCGCGTACAACCCGCGAGCAGACGTTCCCAGAAGCTTAGTGCGGCTGCGGCTCGTAAATGGTTCGAATGCCCGGACTTACGATCTTTCGTTCAGCGACGGACGAGCCTTTTATTGGATCGGCACCGAGGGCGGCCTTTTGGAAAAGTCCGTTGAATTGCAGTCCCTCACTCTGGCCTCCGGTCAGCGGGCTGAGATCTTGGTGGACTTCAGCGATGGCAAACCGGTCTCGTTGGTATCGGCTCCGGACCAAAGCACCCTCAGGATGCATGGCATGGGCATGATGCATCGGCACGAGGCTAGCGAAAACAACGCAGGGGATGAAACTGTCCTCACATTTTCACCGCGCTTGGCATCGAGTAAGCGAGGTAGGACCACGCTTCCGCTCCTCCTGGCGTCCCGCGCGGTGCCAGATCCGGCGACGGTCGTCGCACGGCGACGTCTGGTGCTCAACATGAGGCTGGGAGGTATGATGGATAGCGACGAAGAGCCGCTAACGATCAACCACAGGCGATTCGATATTGATCGCATCGATGAGGAAGTCGAGCTTGGCGCCGTCGAGATATGGAAAGTCTCCGGGCAGAAAATGGCCCATCCCTTCCACATTCATGGAGTGCACTTCGACGTGCTACGTCGCGATGGCGAGGAACCAGATCTTCTTGATCAGGGGCCACGTGACACCATCGTCGTGGACGAACCGGTCGAGTTATTAATCCGTTTCGACCAGCCTGCTTCAAAAGCGCCCTTCCTGTTCCATTGCCATATCCTGGAGCACGAGGACGAAGGCATGATGGGTCAGTTTTCCGTGACGTAGTGGGAACAACTCAAGAATCGAAATCCCGCATATGCCAATAAGGGGGCAATGCTCGACGTATGACTTCGAACTCCACTCTCGTTTTTGTTCCCTTTTCGGGCTTGGGCCAGAACGTTTCGCACATCTCGATCGAAGGCATTCGATCATCCCGGACACTTGTGCATCACATGACGAACCCTGCGGTTAGTCACGGCCACCAGGCGCCGCGGGCCGCGCTCTATAATGACCATACGCTTGTCGGGCCGTCCCGCGGCCGCTGTCAGTACTCGCGGCAATGAGTAAAAGATGGTATCGCCGCGTTCATACCACTTTCCTCCGCCAAGCGGCGTCTGGTCAGGCAATCGGATTTCGCTGTAAGATCCGTTGCGATTAAGAACCCAGGCCATCCCCGACTTACAGCCGGATCGGCCATCAAATGACCAGACACCCGCGAGCTTGGTGGTCGAGGTATCTTCCCCTGCGGGAACGACCCTGGCCGGCGAAGGTAGCGTTGGCACAGTGAGCGCGGCGAAAATCGCCCAGATGGAACACGACCACCGTGTGAAAGTGAGCGGCCGGCATCGATATAACCCGTTAAGCGCGATCGTCATACTGTTCCCTTCCGATCCACACTCACTCCGCTGAGAGCTTCGTTGGTTGCCCTTGGCAGACTATGCAGACCATCTGCCGGTGGTAATGCGTATTTGTCGCTAGACAGAAGGGACGCCTGCGATGGCATCTGATCGCAGATCGCCCAGGACAAGGCAGCCGGCGCAGAACTTGGGATGACGGTGATCGTCTCATGCGCAGTGCAAGCGAGCAACCACATGAGCGGTAACGGGGGCGACGAGTTCGCTTCCGGACGAGGAAAAGGTGGCCCGGTGACCTTCATTCTATCCCGACATGTTGGTTTGGACGCTCAAGCCGGGTGGCGAGGCGGAGGCATATAGGCCCGCCCGATGTACTAATCGCAAGCGACCGGTTTTCGGTTCTGATGCTCTTGCGCCCCAGTCAACCGACCGATCGCCATTCGTATATATCACAATTTCGCGGGTCGTTCCCCCCAGATAGGGTCAGAGCAGGTTCGAGTCGTGGAGGGGACGCCAGGCCGAAATGCCGGTTGTTCCCGCTGTCCTAGCCGCCACGAATTCGATGGAGATCCAAGGCAAGAGGAGCATTTGATATCAGCCGCTTCAGCATTTCCAGCTCTGGCGCAGGCGTCCCCCCGACCGCAGTCCGGGATTGTCGCCTGTATCGATTGCTCCGATCATGATGCGTGGATCTACTCACACGCTCGTGCGCTCGCGACAACGCTCGACGTCCCTATTACCCTGCTACAAGTACTTGACGGCGAGGGCTCGACGCGCTCTCGTCCAGACCCGATTGAATGTAACCTCCGGCGGCGCGAAGCCCTGCGCGCCCTCGATCGATGCGCCGCCGCGACCAGCGCACCTCCAACCAAAACCTCCATCGAATTGGCCGAAGGCCAAACCGCGGAGGAAATTTGCCGCTTTGTCCGAGAGTGCGACGACGGCATGGTCGTACTGGGAAGACGAGGCAGGCAAGAGGCCGGTCGCCCGGGCATGGGGGCAACCGTGCACAAGGTGCTCATGCAGACGCCAGCCCCGGTCCTGCTCGTACCGGTAGAGGCCCCGCTTCCGGCAGCGCCCTACAGAAGGGTTGTGGTGCCGCTTGACGGCTCTCGTTGGGCTGAGAGCGTGCTGCCCCTAGCTGTGCGTCTTGCGAAGGCCTCGGAAGCGGAACTCCTGCTCGTCCATGTCGTCCCTACGCCCGAGATGATCGAGGCACGGCCCCTGGAAGTCGAGGACAAGAAGCTTCAACAAGCCCTTATAGAGCGAAATGAGCAAGCAGCACGCAGCTACCTGGATCGAACGAAATCCAACCTCTCGGCGTCCGGTCTACGAATGCGTACGATTTCGATCCGTGGCGAGGATGTACGCGAGGTGCTGTGCGATCTTATTCAGCGCGAGAGGGCTGATATTGCCGTCCTGTCCGCGCGCGGCCACAGCCATCGGCATGTTTCCGACGTACCCTATGGAACGGTCGCCTCCTACCTGATGACGCATTGCAATGTACCAATGCTCGTAACGCCTGCGACAATCCGCTCGGGAAAAGCGCAGATCGCCGTAGGGCATAATTGCCTCCGGCTACCCCTCGCCGCCCAAGCCTGATCATGGCCGATATTGAGGGGACCGACCCTATTTCGGGGGCGGCCGACGAGACCGCCACACGCCATCAGCTGACAGGATTGATCGGTCGCTCAGCGCCTCTTCCCATCTGGGCGCATCTCGACGCCATGAAAGACTGGCTGGCTCGAGCCCGCCAGGCAGCCACGCAAGCCGACCAGCGCGGCAGCGCCGCAGCCGAATGGCTACTCGACAACGACTATCAGATCCAGCGCGCGATCCTGCAAATTGGTGAGGGTCTTCCGAAGGCTTTCTACGCGAAACTTCCCGGTCTTGCTGAAGACGGCCTCAGGCGACCACGTGCCCATCAAGTCGCGCAGTCTCTGCTTCTGGCGTCTCACCTGCAAGTCTCACTGTCCTCGGCTGTCGAATTCGTCGTTCGATATCAGAATAAGATGCCGCTCAGCATAGCTGAAACCTGGGCGATTCCTACGATGCTACGTATCGTTTGTCTTGAAATGATCGTTACGGGTTTCACCCAACTTTTTCCTCAAGTCGCTCCCCCTTTTGCACTAACGAACGCCATGGGCAAGGCGCCTGAGGAGATCCGTAGCGCAGCGCATTACATTTCAACCAGCAACGACAAAGATGGCATCGCCGCTGCCATCGACGCATTTCTGCTGCCGCTTGTGGGAGGATCATCATGAAGCGACTGGCCGCTTTCGACCTCGACGGAACGCTCGCGCTCAGCAAGCAGCCGCTCGACGATGAAATGGCGGATCTGCTTACCCGCCTGCTCGACGTGACGATGGTAGCGATCATCTCCGGAGGCGACTGGCCGCAATTCGAGAAACAGGTGGTGTCGCGCATGCCCGCCCGGGCGCGGCTCGACAATTTCATCATCCAGCCGACCACGGGCACCAAGCTCTATCGTCACGCCGACGGCCAATGGACGCGTATCTATGCCGATCTGTTCACCGGCGACGAAAGCCAGCGCATCCGCGAAGCACTGACCAAGGCGGTCGAGCAGGCGGGCTATCCAAACGAGAACATCTGGGGCGAGCAGATCGAGGATCGCGGCAGCCAGATCACATTCTCCGCGCTCGGTCAGGAGGCGCCGCTCGAGGCCAAGGACACGTGGGATCCCGATCACGCCAAGCGCAAGAAATTGCAGGCCCTGCTCCAGCCGTTGCTGCCAGGCTTTGCCATCAATATCGGCGGGGCGACATCGATCGACATCACGCGCGAAGGGATAGACAAGGCCTATGGCCTTAAGCGCCTTTCCGAGCAGACCGGCGTCGCGCTCGACGAGATGATCTTCTTCGGTGACGCGATCTTCCCGGGCGGAAATGATTATCCGGCCAAGCACCTCGGGCTGGATACCGTTCGAGTCCGCGACGTTGCCGAAACCAAGTCGGTGGTTGGCGCGATCGCTGCCTGGCTAGTCTAAAAGCGCTACCGCCGATACCTAACCAGTCCCGCTTTCGCGCCCGTACGACCCAGCTTCGCAGCGGTCCCACATTGTGGAGCCGACGGATCGCTTCAATCGTGCCGGAGCTGCTTGACCCCAATACGCCTGGGCGCGTTCTAGGACACTCAGCTGGCCATGTCCGCCATCATCCGACAGCTGGCGGCGCAATCCTTGCAGGTAGCCGAGCAACGCTTGATCCGCTCGCCCACGACGTGGCTCAGGCATTCCCGCGCACATCGTTCGCAGCCGTCAGCGCAGGCGCGACACAGGATGGTATGGAGGGAGGATTCGCGCAGCATCGAGTTGGCGGTCGCCTGGCACAGTTCCGCACAGTCGTTCAGCATGGCGATCAGCGACGCCGTGGCTGACGCGCCGCCTTGCTTCGTCAGCCAGGCGGCGGTCTCCAGGCACATGCGGTGCGAAGCCACGCAATCGTCGATGCAGTCCGTCATCGACATCGCCATCCCTTCCATTCGATGCTGCTGCGCCGCCGCCGGCCCAGCCAGCGTTCCAGCGGCGGCAAGGCCGGCGCCGGCCATCAGCAATTCGCGTCTCTCGATCATCATGCACCTCCCATCTGCTATCCCTTGAGCGCTGCGCCGCGTCCGGCGGCCTCAGCCGTCATAGGCGACCCATCCAACGCCGCAGCACGCGCCTTCTCCCGCGCCATCCGGGTTTCCTCCCAAGGCCAGTGGCCGTTGATCTCGACCCCAAGCGAGATGCTCAGGAAGGTCCGCACCAGCACAAGCCCGGCCAGCACGATGAGATCGTCGAGCGTCGGGTTGATCACCAGCGACTTGACGATGTCGCCGGCGACCAGAAATTCCAAACCGAGCAGGATGCTGCGGCCGAGCGCCGATCGGAACGCGCTATAGGCCTCGGTTCGGTCGCCCGCCCTCGCCCGCCGCGCAAACAGAAAGGTTGCGAGCCCCGCGCCGACCAGGATGGTCAGCGTGCCCGCCAGTTCCAGGCCGATCACCGCGAGCCGGAAGAAGGCGCTCAGCCAGTCGGCCTCAATGGTGATCATACCAGCCTCGCTTGCGGATATTGTTGAAGCTGTCGGTAGCGTGACAGGCATAGCATTGGTCGACGCGCGCCTTCGACCCGGCTGCGCGCTGCGAGACCATGCTGAAATGCTCCATGAAGTGACTGGGCGGCGCCTTGTGGCACTCGGCGCACTGCGTCGAATTGACCGATGGATGGCGGTAATTGGCGATCTTCCAGCTGTCGGTCTTGTGACAGCTCGCGCAGTCGGTGCCGAACAGGCCCTGGTGCGGATCGCGGAACGCATGGCAGCTCGCGCAATTGAGCGCGGTCTCGGGGGTCAGGCTTCGAGTGTTTGTCGACATGCCCGCCAAAGGCTGCCGCCACTTTGCCATGTCGAGCAAGGCGGCGTGATCCATGCGGATGATGCCGCGCTCTCCCTCATGTTCGACGTGGCAGGAGGTGCACTGCGTCGCTTTCGCGTGGAACTGCGTCGACTGCTTCGTCCCGAAATCCGTGCCCGCATGGCAGGTGAGACAGGTCCGGGTTTCGACGCCCTTGCCCGGCGTGTGGCAGGCCGTGCATTGGCCGGCGAAGGACTGGTGGGCGCTCGAGAGCGGGCCGGGCGCTACGAGCTGCGCCACCAGGCCGGCATCCCTCGGCGCGTCCGATCGCATCCGGATCGCGACCGCGGCGACCATAACCAGCAGGGCCGCGATGAAGACGGCGTAGGAAAGACGCTGCCAGCTCATAGCCAGCGCAGCCCGTAATAGATCGCCGCGCCGACGTGGAGCGCGAGCAGCGCGAAGATGAGACAGCCCAGCAGGATGTGCAGGAACCGCCATCGCGCGAACAGGGTGTTGGTCGCCTCTTCGGCGCGGATCGCGAATTCGGTATCGGCCAGCGCCGCGGCGATCCCCGCCTTGTCCTGGGGGTGCTGGCCCGCGGGCGCATCCCCGGCGACGAACAGATAGCGCCTCCAGCCCGACAGCGGCGCGGCTGCGGTATCGGCCTGCGTCGGCGCGGCCGGCTCCTCGAGGAAGGCGGCGCGAAGCGAAGCCAGTTCCGACCTGCGTCCGCGCAGCGCCCGACCAAGCTGGGCAAGCAGGTAGCGGCCGATGAAGCCGGTGATGACCGTCATCAGCAGAAGGATGGTCAGAAGCAGTCCGACCGGGCTTTCGAGCTTGTGCGCGGCGTGGACCAGACCCAGGATCGGCGCCAGCACGCCGGCATAGATGTGGATGGCGAGCAGGGTCGGCTTGCTGACGAGCCGGGAGAGCGCCTTGTCGACCCAGGCGATATGCTTGGCCGCGACATAGGGAAGCGTCAGCAGCATCAGCACGAGCGCTGCGATCCCGATGATCCCGCCGGCCAGGCTGCCCGGAAAGCGCGGTGACACATGCACGAGGTAGCCGAACGGGAACAGCAGCAGGAACGCGACCAGCAGGCCGACGGCGATGTCGCTGCGTTCGCGCATCAGGCTTCGACCACGAGCGGCGTGCCCGTGCCCTTCGCCTGGCACGCGAGCACATAGCCCTGCGCCTTGTCGGCGGGCGCGAGGCCGGACTCGACCTCCATCGTCACCTCGCCCTGCAGCAGCTTGACGACGCAGGCGCCGCATGTGCCCGCACGGCAGGCATAGGGGATCTCGACGCCCGCGCCCTCGGCCGCCTCGAGCACGGTCTCGTCCGCGGGCAAAGCCGCCGACACCCCCGACACGGAGAAGGTCACCGTGCTCGGTGCCACCTCGGCGCTCGGGGCCGGCTTAGCTGCTGGCGCGGGCGCGGGCTTGACCTCGAGATCCTCGTGGTCGGCCGGCAGCGAGGCCGGACCGAACGCCTCGGTGTGCAGCTGCGCTTCGGGGACGCCGAGTTCCGCCAGCACGCCGCGCATCGCGCCCATCATCGCCGGCGGGCCGCACATATGGATCCGCCGGCTCGCGATCTCCGGCACCGCGGCCAGGATCATCTCGCGGGTGATCGGCCCTTCGGGGCCCATCCAGACGGTGCCGGGCGCGCGCTGCATCGCGGCGACGACATGGAGGTTGGGAAAACGGCGTTCGAGCCGTTCGAGCTCGTCGCGGAACACGAATTCCTCGGTCGACCGTGCGCCGTAGAAGAAGAAGATATCACCCTTCCACGCGGTGTCGGTGAGATAGCGCAGCACCGACATCATCGGGGTGATGCCGACCCCGCCCGCGATCAGCACGATGCTCTGGGCATCCGTTCCCGTGAAGGTGAAGGCGCCGAACGGTCCGCTGACCTTCAGCAGATCGTCGGCGACGACCTTGTCGTGCAGGTATCGCGAGACCACGCCCTGCTCCTCGCGCTTGACCGTCAGTTCGACATAGGCCCGCTGGGTCGGCGAAGAGGCGATCGTGTAGGAACGGCGCGCGGTCTTGCCCGCTTCGGGCTCTACCTCGACCTGCAGGAACTGGCCCGGCAGGAAGTCGAACGGCAGCCGGTCGGCGGCCGGGTCCGCGAGCCGGAAGGTCAGCACGCTCGGCGTCTCTCGCACGATCTGGACCACGCGCAGCTGCCCCGCCCAGCTTTTGGGCTTGCGCAGCGAAGCTCCCGCGGGCGCGGCCGCATTGCTCGAGGCGAGCCCGGCGCTGCCGGCAACGGGGGCAGGTGCGGGCGCGAGCTTCGCAGCGGGCGGGACAGCCTTCGGCTCCGGCTTTTCCGAGGTCTTGGCGGTGGCGACACCGCCGGCGATCGCCCCGATCCGCCGGAGGCGGAAGATCTGCAGCGCGATCAGCGTGGCGCTCACCAGCCCCAGGAAGAGCATGAGAAGGAGGTGTGAGGGCGAGATGCCGAACCAGTGGTCGGCATGGCCGGGCGCGGCCTGGTCGATGTCGAGCTGATCGCGCAGCCAGGCAAGCCCGACCTCCCGGGGCGGCTGCAAGCCGCCGATCGCGCCCTGCGCGGCGGTGCCGGACCGGAACAGGTCGGTTCCCTCGCGCAGGCGGCGCGCCGCATCGAGCCGGGCCGAGACCGTGGTTGCACGCGCGCCGTCGGCCGAGGCGGCGTTGATCATCGCCAGACCCGTGCTTACCCGTTCGCCAGCCTGCGCAGCGACCCGCTGCCTTGCCGCTTCGTCGAGCGCGGGAAAGGCGAGCAGTTGCGAGATGAAGCCGGTCCGGCGCGATTCGTGGCCGTGCTCATTCTCCCCTTCCCCATTGATCATGCGATCCATCATGGGGTTCATCATCTTCGCCATGTCCGACGACCCCGACGATGCCGGTGCGGACATGCCCCCGCCGGCCGGCATGCCTGCGCCATGATGCGCGGCATGATCCTCGCCCTCCTGCGCGCCCGCGCCCGCGGACAGGCTGAGAGCGATTGCGCAGCCGAGGCTCAAGCGTCGAAGGCTGATCCGCCTGGACATCCTCATCCCCTTTTTCAGCGCGCTTACATATCCTTCATCGGCATCGCCGAATTGCCCGGCGCGGGATCGGGTGCCGGCGCGGTCTGGTTGCCGGCCCCGGCGCGCATCGCGTCATGGTCCATCGCCTGACGGTGATGCCGCTCCATCTCGGCCTGGTTGCTCATCGCGTCCATCGACGCCGCGTCTGCAGCGTTGCCGCTGTCGGTCAGGACCGGGGTGGCGGCGACGCTGTTCGCCGCGGGCGGCACCGTCTGGTCGGCCTGGCGGTCGCAGCCCGAAAGCGCGAACGCCAGCAACAGGCTTCCGCCGACAAGCGGAAGGGCTTTTTTCGCATGGTCGATCATAGCTTGCTCCTTGGCTTAAAAACTGTGGTCCCGGGCGCCGGGGATGGCGCCCGGACCGGCTCATTGCGCGCTGCGCAGGATCTGAAGGCACCGGTCGTGCGAGAGGTTCATCGGGTTGCGCCCCTGCCCCTTCATCTCGCCATGATCATGCGGCGTCTGGAGACCCATATTGCCCTCCATCGCCCGGCAACTCTCGACCTGCGCCGAGGTCGGCCGCGTGGTTACACAGGCGCCTAGAAGCAGCGCCGGCGTGAGGACGGCGATCAAACGCATTTTCTTCATGACAAAAGCCCTTTCGCTAGTGATGATCGTTCGTCCTGCGCTGCCTGATGTTTCTTGTTATGCTGTTGGTCTTTCCGCCGCGCCGTCAGGAAGGCGAGGATCGGGCAATCGGAGACGGGCACTTCGCCCGGGCATTCGTCGGCGAGCATCCGCAGCATGTCGCGGATATCCGACAGGCGCTCGAGCCGGGCTTCGGCGTCCGCGATCTTGGCAAGCGTGATATCGAGCACGGCCTGGGCATGCGCGGTGTCCGACGCCCTGAGCGCCAGCAGCTGCCGGGCCTGTTCGAGTGTGAAACCAAGCTCCTGCGCCGAGCGGATGAAATTGACGCGTTCGAGGTCGGTCGCGTCGTAGAGCCTGTAGCCCGCTGCCGTGCGCGCGGGTTCGCGCAGCAAACCCATCCGCTCATAATAGCGGATCGTGTCGCGGCCCACGCCCGCAGCGGCGGCCAGTTCGCCGATCTTGAAATTGCCCATGTCATCCGCTCGATCATCATGCCGGTTGTGTCCAGGGTCAAGCGGTTCGCTTTGACCCCGAACGGTCCGTTGCCGCCGGCAGCCCGCTGCCCCGACGTCTCGCATCCGGGCAGCTTGTGCCGGCGGGCCACCGGCTCGTCAGTTCTTGCGAAGCTCGACGATGTCGTGCTTGGCAGGCGTACCGTCGGCGACGGACACGTGCGCGAAGTGATCATCGAAGATATGATCGATCGTCACATGGCCGATGAGCTGGCGGTGATAAGTCGGCGCCACGCCTTTGGACGGACCCGGATGGGTCACGACGCGATAGACCTCGAGCTTCTGGCCGACCTCGGCGCCATCGGCCTTTCCGATGCAGACGACCGTGCCGTTGCTGCCCGTGTCGACGATCGAACCGCGCATGAACCAGGTGTGGCCGATACCTTGCGCGAATAGCGGAGAGACGCCGAGCATCGAGATTCCGGCCAGCGCCACCATGATGGACTTCTTCATCATCATCTTGACTCCTTGAGTGAGCGTTGAGAACTGCTGCTCGATTTCTCGAGGGGAAGATTTTGTTTCTTCGCCCACAGGACTATGGTCCCGGGTCCAAGCTCGGTATACGTAGTGTTCGCAGCCGAAGTTTTTCGGGCAAGGTGTCTGAAGGCCGGGCTTACTCGTACGTAACGATCCAGGGCACGACTTTCGTGTTTATGAAACGTAGTCTGGAACCAGGCCTTAACCCCTGAGGACAAGCGCTTTACGTCCAGCTGGCCGCGCAAAACGGCTACGTTGGCGATAGAAGAAGGTCGTCGAAGGTTCGTCCGACGAATTTACGCTTCGCTATCTCCCTCGTATCTCACGAGCAATTCCTTGCGGGCTGCCATTTCGGTCGCAACAGATGCCACCCGGGCAGGCGGAGCAGGCGGTGCCTGCAGCTCCGGAGAAAGCGCCTTTCCAGCCTACTCCAGTGCTCCCTGCCGCACCCCTAAGCCCCGCCATCATCAACGGGAGCGAAAGACTGTGGCGGCCTTTCCGGAATCCACCAGACCTGGCAAAGGCCCCACTCTGCTGACAATTTCATTTCGACCTCGACCGGAACTGATGGCATCTAGGCATGGCCCCAGCCAAGTCAGGCGGCGGCCAGGGGCTACGCGTAGCGCGACCGGTCCCGGGATCGATCCCGATCAACAACATCCGGAACGCCTTCGGCGTCCTCGTTGAAATCGCGAATTGCGGCGCGGCGCCATCCGCTGTTTTGCTCACTTCCGGAAGGAGCCACCCTCATTCCATCGTCGCGCGAAACTCTGTCATCCGGTCCGCTTCAAACGCGTTGGTGCCGGGATGAATGTGCTGATCAGCGTATTCCAAACAGAGATCGACAACAAAGGATTTCGATTCCGGACAACGAACTTCATCAGGTTCGCGAGGTTCGAGACCAAGGATACCAAATCAGTGCCCAAGGCGAACAAAGCTCCGACCATCATATTGTGGACGAGCCAGAATGGGGCCCCTACGAGAAAAAGGCCTTTCATCCGCGTAGTCGAGGTTTGGAGCCGTGCGAAGCTGCCCAACGAACTGCCCGTGAACGCCAGAGCTGAGGGGAGACCGTGCCAGGTCACAACCGACAGAAAAGCCATCAAAATCAGACTAGCGCCGTAAAGCCTCGTCACCACATAGCGATCACGCACTGACGCGGAAATGCGAGCTGCGAACATGAAATGAGGCACGCTATCGCCGCAGTGGGTGAGCCGAGCATCAAAAAATAGAGCGCGAAGGCGGCAGCACCCGCGCTCTGGATTTTCACCGCGGTTCGATAGTCGTCGAAAAACGGCCAGCTAATGACGCACAAAAGCGCGACGCAGCCGAACGCGGTGGCAATCATGATTGCCGCCACCCGGTTGTTTCGCTCAAGACCTGCGTTTCGCGCCCAGCTCTATCTTGCTTCATAGTGCAAGCGTGAACGAACAAGGTTAATTACGATTTAAGAACGCCCGTAGTAGCGCGGATTTACGGCTGCTTTTGGATCGCCGTTACCTCGCCGGCGTTGCCCGTCAACATAAGGTCAAAATCGACCTTATCGCCAACCTTCACTGCATCTGTGATCGCCGGGGCAGCCTTGAACGCCATTGTCATTGCCGGCCATTTGGCTTCGGGGATGGCGCCATGATCGAGTGTGATCGTGCCCGCAGACTTGTCGATCGCGGTGACCGTGCCGTGTCCCTTCACCTTGATTGCAGTGGCAGCCGACGGCTCCATCGCCATATTTGCCATGTTGCCGCTCATAGCGGCGGCGGGTTCTGCCTTGTTGGTCTCGACCGCAACGGGCGGTTCGGCTTTTTTCCCGCAAGCGACGGTCAGTGCCGCGAGGCCGAGGGCAAAGGTCAGTCGTCCGTAGTTCATGGTCTTCTCCTTTATAATGAAACGTGTTGGTCATTGGGCTTCATCTTCGGCCGCCGAAGCAGCAGATAGGCGGCAGGCAGGACGAACATCGACAACAGCGGCGCGGTCAGCATGCCGCCTATCATCGGCGCGGCGATCCGGCTCATGACTTCGGATCCGGCGCCCGATCCCAGCAGGATCGGCAAGAGGGCAGCGAGGATCACGGCGACCGTCATCGCCTTGGGCCGAACGCGGAGCAGTGCGCCTTCGCGCACTGCCGTCTCGACCTCGGCGACATCCGGATCGGTGCGCTCTTCCAAGGCGTTCTTCAGGTAGATCAGCATCACGACGCCGAATTCGGCGGAGACGCCAGCGAGCGCGATGAAACCTACCCCGGTGGCGACCGACTGGTTGAAGCCGAGCAGATAGAGGATCCAGATGCCGCCGGTGAGCGCGAACGGCAACGTCCCCATGATCAAAGCTGCTTCATCGAACCGCCCGAAGATCATGTAGAGCAGCACGAAGATGATCAGCAGCGTCGCCGGCACGACGAGCTTCAATTTGGCAACGGCACGCTGGAGATATTCGAACTGTCCCGAATAGGCGACGCTAACCCCTGGCGAGAGCGTCACCTGTCTTGCGATCGCATGCTGCAGGTCACTCACGACCGACGCAAGGTCGCGTCCGCGCACGTCGACATAGACCCAGGTCGATGGGCGGGCGTTTTCGGTCTTGAGCATCGGGGGCCCCTCAGCGATCGAGACGCGCGCAATGGTGCCGAGCGTGATCTGCTGTCCGGACGGGGTCAGGACCGGCAGCATCCGTATTCCGTCAAGACTGTCGCGTAGCTCCCGCGGATAGCGGACGCTGATCGGATACCGTGCCAGCCCCTCGACCGTCTCGCCGATCGTCTCGCCGCCGATCGCGCCAGAGACGATCCGCTGCACGTCCGTAATATTGAGCCCAAATCGGGCGGCAGCGGCCCGATCGACATCGACATCGACATAGCGCCCGCCCGTCAAGCGCTCTGCGAGCGCCGAACTGACCCCAGGCACGGTTTTCGCAACTGTCTCGACATCGTGCGCGATGCGGTCGAGCTCAGCGAGGTCAGCACCCGACACCTTGACCCCGATCGGGCTCTTGATGCCGGTCGCCAGCATGTCGATCCGGTTGCGAATGGGCGGCACCCACACATTGGCGAGGCCGGGCAGTTTTACCGTTCGATCAAGCTCCTCGACCAGCTTGTCCGGAGTCATGCCCGGTCGCCATTGGTCGCGAGGTTTGAACTGGATCGTCGTCTCGAACATCTCAAGCGGCGCAGGATCGGTGGCAGTCTCGGCGCGGCCGGCCTTGCCGAACACGCTCTCGACCTCGGGCACGGTCTTGATCAGGCGGTCGGTCTGCTGGAGCAGGTCCGACGCCTTCGCCGCCGAGAGACCCGGCAGCGCCGAGGGCATGTAGAGCAGATCACCCTCCTCCATCTTCGGCATGAACTCGCCGCCAAGCTGGGTGAGCGGCCAGGCGGTTGTTGCAAAAGCGAGCGCCGCGATCAGCAGTACGGTCCTTGGCCGCCGCATCGTCCAGTCGAGCGCGGGCCGGTAGATGTTCGTCAGCCAGCGATTGACCGGGTTGGACTGCTCGGGCGGAATCTTGCCCCGGATCAGCAAACCCATGAGCACCGGCACCAGGGTCACCGACAGGATCGCCGCCGACGCCATCGCATAGGTCTTGGTGAAAGCGAGCGGTGCGAACAGCCGTCCTTCCTGTCCTTCCAGCGTGAACACCGGAATGAACGACAGGGTGATGATCAGAAGGCTGAAGAACAGCGCTGGCCCAACTTCGGCTGCCGCTTCGGTGATGACGGTCCATCGGGTATCCCCCTCGAGATGTTCGTCCGGGTGATCCTCCTCCCATCGCTCGATTTTCTTATGGGCATTCTCGATCATGACGACCGCGGCATCGACCATCGCGCCGATGGCGATCGCGATGCCGCCCAACGACATGATGTTGGCATTGACCCCCTGGAAACGCATGACGACGAAGGCTGCCAGCACACCAAGCGGAAGCGTGAGAATTGCAACGAGCGCCGAACGGACATGCCAAAGGAAGAGCCCGCAGACGATCGCAACGACTATGAATTCCTCGACCAGCTTGTGGGTCAGATTCTCAACGGCGCGGTCGATGAGCTGCGAGCGATCATAGACCGTAACCACATCGACGCCGGGTGGCAGGCCCTTCTTGAGCTCTGCGAGCTTGTCCTTGACCGCCGCGATTGTCTCGCGCGCATTCTTGCCCGAGCGCAGGATCACAACGCCGCCAGCGACCTCGCCCTCACCGTTCAGTTCGGCAATCCCGCGCCGCATCTCGGGGCCGGCCTGGATCGTGGCAACGTCGCCCAGTCGCACCGGCACACCGCCGGCTGCGGTCCTTAAGGGAATGGCGCGGAAATCGTCGAGCGTCTTCAGATACCCGGAGACACGGACCATATATTCGGCCTCGGCCATCTCCAGTACCGAGCCGCCGCTCTCCTGATTGGCCTTCTGAATGGCATCGACCGTCTGGGCGTGGGTCACGCCGTAGGCGGCGAGCTTCACCGGATCGAGCAGCACCTGATATTGCTTCACCATGCCGCCAATGCTGGCGACCTCTGCGACCCCCGTTACCGTTTTCAGCTCGTAGCGCAGGAACCAGTCCTGAAGCCCGCGAAGCTGCGAGAGATCGTGGCGGCCAGTGCGATCGACCAGCGCATATTCATAGACCCAGCCCACCCCGGTCGCATCCGGCCCCAGCGCGCTGCGGGCGCTGGCCGGCAGCCGGCCTTGTACCTGGTTGAGATATTCGAGCACGCGGCTGCGCGCCCAATAGAGATCGGTGCCGTCCTCGAAGATCACATAGACAAAGCTGTCGCCGAAGAAGGAATAGCCGCGGACGGTCTTTGCGCCGGGCACAGAGAGCATCGTGGTGGTGAGCGGATAGGTCACCTGATTCTCGACGATCTGCGGCGCCTGCCCGGGATAGGAGGTGCGGATGATCACCTGCGTGTCCGAAAGATCGGGCAACGCATCGATCGCGGTCGATCGCACCGCCCAGACGCCCACGCCGATCAGCGTCAGCACCCCGATCATGACGAAGAAGCGGTTTCTGACTGACCAGCGGATGAGATGGGCGATCACTGGCCCATTACCTTCGCCATGCGGCGCACGGTTGGTCCACTCGGCGCTTGATCGAACCCGAACCGGACCTTGTCGCCCGTCTTCAAGCCGCGCGCGACGTTCGGATCGGTGAGCTGAAAGGTCATCGTCATTGCTGGCCAGCCAATGGCCGGCACGGCTTGATGGCTCAGCGTCACCGACTGGGCGGTGAGTTGTTTGATCGTGCCGACGGTCTCATAGACTGCGCCGGTCGCCATAGGTTTGGCAGGACCTTTTGGCTTGTCAGCTCCGATCGGCCGTGCGTCCACGCCCGAGAGGCTCGCTTCGGAATCGATCAGGAACTGGCCCGATGCGACGATCCTTTCGCCTTCGCTCAGGCCCGCCAGAATCTCCGTATCATCGCCAGCTTCCCTGCCGGTTTGCACCTCGGCAGGGCGGTAGCGCCCCTTGTCGAGCGCGAGCATGACCAACGTGCGCTTGCCAGTGCGGATCAGGGCTTCGGACGGCACCAGCAACGCCGGCTGCGCGCTCCCGCCAAACGAGACGGTCGCAAACATGCCGGGACGCAGTCGCCCGCCGCGATTGGGCAGCTCGATCCGAACGGTGAGTGTGCGGCTGTCGGCCTGTGTCTCGGGGAGGATCGCCGAAACGCGCCCGGAGATGGTTTCGCCGGGGAAGGCTGCAAGCGCGGCTCGCACCGCTTGTCCAGGCTTCAAGGGACCGGCGACCGCTTCCGGCACGGCGGCATTCAACCAGACCGTGCCGAGCCCGTTGACCTCGGCAAGCGTCTGGCCTGCCATCAAGGTCATGCCGCCCCGCACGTTCAACGTCTTGATCACGCCGCCCGTGGGCGTGGAGATGGTGATCACATTATGCGGTCGTCCGGTTTGCTCGACCGATGCGATCGTGCCGGAGGGCATGCCGAGCAGCATGAGCCGTTGACGCGCGGCCTGGATCAGAGCGGCGTTGCCGGTGCGGCGGACCGCCAGAAACTCGGTCTGTGCGCCGCCCCATTCCGGCACCAGAACATCGGCAAGCGGCGCGCCTGCACCGATCACATCACCAGGTGCGCGGCCATAGACACGGGAAACGAAGCCGCCTGCACGCGCCTGAACGATCGCAACGTCGCGCTGGTTGAAGTCGATCGTGCCGGTGGCGGTGAGACTGCTCGCCAATTCGCCGCGCCGCACAGCCACCGTTCGCATCCCGAGCGCCTGGGAGGCGGACGGGTCGATCGATATTCCCGGCTGTGCCGCGCTTGCCCCCACCTCATCCGCATAGCGCGGGATTGTTTGCATTCCCATCGACGACAGGCCTGGACCGTCATGATGCTCAGCGGGGATCATCGGGTCATACCAATAGAGGATCTTGCGTGCCGGCGGTTTGGCGGCCGTAGCGTCGGGTGATCCTCCTCTCCATTCAGAGATGGTGAAAACGACCCCGCCAGCGGCGACCGCGAGCAGCGCCGCGGCACCGAAAAGGCCGCCCCGAGGGATTGTGAAATGGCTCATTGCGATTCGCTCCGATACGTAAGGTTCAGTCGAACACCGTCAGCAGCGACAAGGGCTTCACGGTCGAGAGTGTTGAGGGTGACGTCGGCAAGGGCCGCATAGGCATCCGCGATATCGACAAGATTGGCGCGACCTGCCCCGTAGCTTGCCGTCTCCAACGTCACCCGCTGCTCGGCGAGTGGCAGCAATGTGTCCCGCGCGCGCAGCCACTGTTCATGATGCATGATATGGTCCGCAAGATCGGTTTCGAGATCAGCGGCCAGCGCCCGCAGGGCCGCGTCGCGTTCGGCCAGGATGCGTCCGGCATTCTCCTGGGCCGCCGCAATGCCCGCATTCTGTCGACTGCGGGTAAAGAAGGGCAGACTGACCGTCACACCGGCTGACACATAATCTCCAAAACGAGGGTCGCGGCGTTGATAGGCAAGGTTCACCCCGAAGTCGGAACGGCGGTTGGCATCGGCCATACGCACATCGGCCATTGCCTGACCGGACTGGGCGTCGATCATTGCCATGGTGGGAAGGCGATCCAGGCCAGCGCGCAGTTCGGCCCCATCGACAGGGAAGTCGGGAATAGATCCGGCAATTTCAGGCGCCGGGTCACCCGTCCATCGCGTCAGAGCAGCCCGTGCCCGCGCTATGTTTGAGACCAGTTCGCTGCGACGATCTTCTAATGAGGCGATAGCCTGTCGGCCGGCAAGAGTCTGCGCAGGCCGGGCATTGCCCGACGCGACGGCACTGGGCGTTGTCCGCACCACGCGCTCCAGACGGGCTAGAAGATCATCAAGCGCGGTCAGCCGGCGCTCGGCATAGGCAAGGTTGATCCAGGCAAGCGCAGTGCCGACCTCAACCGAACGCGCCTCAAATGCGGTGTCGGCATCTGCAGCCTTGATATCGCTGTCAGCGCGGGCGCGTTGCGCACGGCGCTTGGCGAGGTTGGGAATATCCTGGGACACGCCCACCCGCGCCATCGTGAAATTGTCCTGCCCGGGAGCAAACGCCAATGGCCCCGAGATCGGGAAACTGTCGAGCCCAACGGCCAGAGTCGGATCAGGTAGCGATCCGGCGCCGCCACGAGCGGAACGAGCGGCCTCGGCGGCGAGCGCCTTGGCCTTGATCGACGGCGCTTCCTGCCGCGCGCGCTGGAGCGCAGCGTCGAAAGTGAGGGGACCAGCGAATGCAACGCCGGGGATCGCCGCGAGCAGCGGCAGACAAACAAACAATCGCATGGAAAACTCCTGATCGGAGGATCAGGCCGGCGTCGCGCACTCTGGCAGGCATGTCAGTGGCGGCGGGATGGGGGCAATCCCGCCGCCACTGCTGGCCTGGCCGTCTATGCGACCTTACACGGCCAGAGGCTGTGCCTAGCCGGCCGAGGGAGCCGACGAAGGCGATGCCATGCTATGCATCTCCTTCATGCAGTCCGCCGCGCTCATCTTCATCATGTCGCAGTTGCAGTTCGCCATCTGCGGAGCATCGGGCACCCAGACGCGACGGGGGCTCATAGATGGCGCACGCGGGCCATAGTTTGGCGATTGACGCCATTCATAATGGCCAGACTGCGAGTTTGTGTTGGGTTCGCCGGCGAAAGCGGCAACGGGAGCGGCAAGCGCAATGCCCAGCAGGGCATAGAAAACACGGTTCTTCATGACTGTAATCG
>NZ_BCYV01000037.1 GCF_001598375.1 Novosphingobium capsulatum NBRC 12533 | reverse complement strand
TTTCCTGCCGTTCCCGCGTACCGTGCCTAACGGCTGCTCTCGCCAAAACCTGCCTCTTGGCAGGCTTGGCTGCTGCGCCGCCAAATTTGCGATCGAAGCACACGCTCGCTGTTCGAAAACCGGCGTTCAGCCACGAGCTTTTGACACCAGTGAAGTCGCGAAGAACCGTGCATTGTCATGCCGTGTCAAAACCGACCGGTTGTGACACAATTTAGCGTCCAGTTCGCCGCTTGAGGGTGCAGCACTGCGGATAGGTGGAGTCGTCGGCGGTAAGTGGGACGGAGCCGCGGCGTCGGTCTGCAATGACGATAAGGGTGATCGTGTCGGACGCGATGATACTGGGTGCTACGCCAGGCGGATTTATCAACTGAGCTCGAGCATCTTCTTGTCGGTGAACAGAAGCAGCGTCGCGAGCTGATGATTTGGCAAGCCGAACGATTGCTCGGCGATCGTGAACCGTTCCGCTGCCGGATGATCAAACCACCATGACGCCTTGCCCACGATAGGCTGCTTGGATTCCGGAGCGCCGGAAAAAAGCGCCTTAAACGCCGGGCTCTCTGGCTGCAGGTCCGCCCTAGGAAACCATCTGTCAGGTACGATGGGTGGACGACGGAACCAACGCATTCCGGTCTGTGCGTGGCAGACGAGCATGGCCGGAAAGTGGTTGGTTTCCAGTGCCCGGATCGCGGTAGCCGTGAGACTCGTCTGGAACTGCTCTGCCAATGACCTGACACCCGCCAGCGTCAGGCGGTCGAGATCTGCGGCCATAGGCCGAAAGATATACCCCGGCAGTAGGAGGTCCGACGCGTAGGCGTCGGCTTGAAGCTCCGGGTTGGCTGCAACACTTGTGCGCCGGCCATCGCTTAGCGAGCGGCCTATGTCCCCGGCCCGGCAGAGCAGACAGACGCCGCGGTGCCTGTGCCAATGCCCGAGTTCGTGGGCGACGGAGAAGCGCCGGCGCCTGGGATGGACGCGCGAGTCCACGGTGATAATCGCACTGCCGTCGCGTCCGACAATGCGAGCTTCGCACGATGTGAGCTGCCGATACTTCACCTTGGCACCGAGTGATCGGGCGACCACCTCGACGTCGATCTCACTTGGCTCCGTGATCCCGAGCGCCTGCAGCGCCAACTCCGCCGCATTAGGGACAGCCCTCATATCGCGGGATCTGCACCGGCGTCGCGTTCCAGTTCGGCCATGTCCTCCAACAAGCTGGCCAGATCATCGCCGCCATCAGCAATCGCATTTCGGGCGGCCAGGGTCATGCGGACGTCGGGATCGTTCGCCGCCGCGGCGAGACGCTCACGCATTCGAACGGGATCGAACGACACCACTTGGACGGCTGCACGTTCCACATCAATCTGTGATCTGATCTCCCTCAGTCGCGTCTTGCGGAGGAGCAGTTCCGCTCTTTCGAGATCGGCAAGCACCACGACAAGGGCAGCCTCCGCGTCGACCTCTAGGTCATCGCTGCCTAGAACCTCGTCCATGAAGACGTCGTCGAGCGCGTTTAGGCGATCGCTTACATCATTTGAGTTGCCGCTCATTGTTCCCATCCTCCTGGGAAGGCAGCCTGCAGCTTGCGCCTCAGCCGTTTACGAATCGTGGCAAGACCTTTGGCATCAACATCCAGCAGTTCTTCCAACTGTCCACCTCGCATCCGGTCGCAAAGGCCTTCGACCAGCATCTGCAACTCCTCGTCATCGGCGATGAGGTTTTCGATTACCGCCAGCACGCGCGCGTTATCACGGCTGGAGCCGAGTATGCGCTCAGGGCTCGGCGCAGGGTCCGGCAGATCCATACCTTCCCCGTTCCCCGGGGGCGGCAGAACTGCGCGCCGTCCGGCGCGGATCGCGTCGATTTCCTCGGATGCCAGGCTCCGGATCGTGCCGGAGACGATCACCGCCGCTTCGGCCCCTCGTGGAAATCGACGACTTCCTGAAAGCAACCTCACGAACGCCTCTTGGCGCAGGTCCTCAGCCGGCACGCTGCATTTGCGGGAGAACCAACGGGAGATCGCCTCAACCTTTGCCGCTTGTGCCGGACTCATTGCGCGAAGCGCATCACGCACCTCATCCGTCGAGAGATGAGCGACTTCCCTTTCGTCTGCTAATTCCGCCACGTCGTGCACGCCGTGAACCTCCCCCATTCTTAAATGCGGACTTTCAAGAATTCTCGGACATGCCCTGCTCTGTGTCCGAGTGCGCGGCCTCGCCCGCATACACCATTGAAGGGATGATCCTGCCTCGTTCAAGGCCGAGGCGCGATTGCCTCCAGAATGGAGCTAAAGCGTGGCGAAGAACTGGAACTATGATCGCGCCGAAAAGCACATCGAGCGCAAAATTGCCGACGTGAAGACGGTGACGATCGTCGACTATCACCGCGACATGTCGCTCGAGAACATCCCGGGCAACAAGGCCTATCGCGTCGACGGCGTGCATATCTATGCAGACATCCTAAACCTCAGCGACATGCTTCATGTCACGGCGGACGAAGGCGTGACCTGTCACAAGCGCACACTTCGGTTCCTCAACCTGCACTATCGCGCCGTGCACCGCATCCTCAGCCGCTGCGACACGCGCCGGGTGGATTTCCACAACCAGCGGCTGCACGCTCTGGTGGCAAGACCCTCAAACAGCGAGTCCGACGCGGAGGCGAAGCGCATCCGTCGCGCCGTGGCGATCGCGCAACTGATCATCGACGTGCTGCAGGAGACGGGCGACGCCGACGAGTCCATCCCGAGTGCCAAGGTGCGCGTCGGCATCGACTCGGGTGAGGCGCTCGCGGTCAACAACGGGCGGCGCGGCGGGCGTGAACCCCTTTTCCTTGGCGCGCCGGCAAACCACGCGGCGAAGATGTCCGGGGGAGGGGACCGGGCAGGCATCTATCTCACCAACAATGCCCGCGAGGCGATCGGTCTCGACACCGTGGACAAGCCCGCGTCCAAGGCGCTGACGAAAGGCGAGGTCGAGGAGTGCCAGCAGGCAGCCGATCTCGGCGTCTCGAAGGACACCATCGTCAAAGAGTGGAAGGAGGATCTGGAGAAGCACCCGATCGGCGCTTTTACCTTCTCGCGCCATACGCCTCCTCTCCGCACTCTCGACATCACGTCGCTCACGCCGGGAAACTCCAAGCGGCAGGAGGCAGCTTCGGTGTATGCGGACATCGACGGTTTCACCGCTTATGTGGCCAAGCACATCGCCGACGCGCCGGAGGACGTCGTGCGTGTCTTCCACGTCATCCGCGCCGAACTCGACCGCGTCCTGACTTGCGACTTCGACGGCCGCCGCATTCGCTTTATCGGCGACTGCCTTCACGGACTGCTATGCGATGGCACGGTGCACACCACCGACGATCCCGAGACGGTGAGCACCGCGACGCTCTGCGCGGGCGCGCTCCGCTCTAGCTTCGATCTGGCTTTGGAAAAGCTGGGGGGCGAGGAAATCGACGTTGAGGGTCTCGGCTTGGCGATCGGATTCGAGTTTGGCCCGATGACCGTCAGCCGGCTGGGTATGCAGGGTGACCGCGTTCGTTGCTCCGTCAGCCGGGGCGTGCTGACGTCCGAAGCCGAACAGTCGCACTGTGGCGGCGATGAGACCGCGATCGGCGCCTCCGCCTACGATGCCGGGACGCAAGCGGTGCGGGATTTGTTCGGGTCGAAACGCAAGGCGAAAGGTCTCGATTATAACGAGGCCGTCGAGGCCCTTTCCGAGAAGGGTGACGAGACTGCGGCCGTGGCGAAGCGGGAGGCGTTCGCCCTGGCAGCACCTGCCATCGCATCGGCTTCGGAACGGGTCGTCCGTCCCTACACGGAACTGAAGTGACCGGCACGTCGCCCCTTGATTTGCTGGCGGCCTGTCTCCCGGCCCTCGGCGCGACTGAACTCGGCCGCGGACCGGGCCAGGAACTCATCATAGCACTGCCCGTGACGCTCAGCGACGGCCGGCGTCCTGTCTATCAGATCCACGTGTCCGTGACGGGGACGTCGGCCTCGGCGAAGGAGGTTACTCCAACGCTGCTGCCCGCCTTCTGCCCGGAGCGTCACATCAACGCCGATGGCAGCTTCTGCCTCTACTGGCGCGCCGTCGATGACATCGTCGTCGACGATCCGGATGCGGCGCTCGCCTGGTGGGAGACCCTGGTCCGCTTCCTTCAACTACAGGCGCGGGCCGCGCGCCGGCGCCGCTGGCCCGAGGGCCAGGGCCGGGCGCACGGGGCTGCCGCACTGCACCAGTATCGGGCTGAGAGGGCGGCGGAGCGGCTCGGAGATCCGATAGCGACCGATATGCAGGAAGGCAGGCTTTCCTTGGTTGTCCGGGGAAGCGGTGCGGAAGGACCCGGCATCAGGGTCATGCGCGATGGAGATCGCGTCTATGCCGTCTGGCTGCGTAGCAGGCGCGTCGTGAATCAACGTCGCCCGTGCCTTTGCAGTGAGGGGAGCCGGCCAAGGCCGCAGACTTTGCGGTCCTGTAGCGATCACGCTGAAGCCGCGGCCACGCTCGCACTGGAACTGCATTCCATGGCGGAGCAGGAGCGCCGCTTCTGGGACGTCTTCGCTGGATATAAATGCTGCGGAACGATGGACGATTGTCCCCTGGCCAAAACAACACCGTCGCCCGTCGCGAGCAAGGCAGCGGCTTAGGCGCAAGTATGGAGATTTGTTGATGGTAAGCCTCAAGGACCGGTTTGATCAGGAAGGGGTCGTTGAAGCGCTCCTGCGACAGCGGCTCGTGCGCGGCGATCGGCAGTTCGCGGTGAGGCTCGCAGAAGCCGGTAAAACTTCGGAGTTCGCGCCGGGAGCCATTCTAATTGAGCAGGGCACCTGGGAAAACGATCTGCACTTCATCCTCGCCGGCGAGTTCGAGGTGTTGATCAATGGTCAGCACAAACAAGCTCGGGTTGCGGGAGAAGCAGTCGGTGAACTTGCTGGGCTCAACCGCTCCCGTCCGCGGACCGCTACTTTAAGGGCGACGAAGGAGAGCTTGGTCCTGAGCATCGGCCTAACCGAACTCAACCAGATCGTCGGCACCGACGTCGACTTCTGGAAGGCGACAGCCGACGTAGTTGCTGACCAGCTTGATCACCGTAACCGAGAGGTCGGCGCGGCCAATGAGCACCCCAGGATTTTTGTCATATCATCCAAAGAAGGGCTGCCGGTCGCACGTCAGGTTCGGCAAAACCTCGATGCCGACGAGATGCCGGTCTATCTGTGGGATCACGGCACTTTTGCCGTTTCCGAGTATCCGATCAGCTCGCTTGAGGACGCGATTGAACGGGCTGACTTCACCATCGCGGTGGCGAAAGCCGACGACATGCTCGTGCTACGCGGCGAGACCAACAAGGTTGCGCGAGACAACGTCCACTTCGAATACGGGATCTCCGTTGGCCGGCTGGGTCGGGAGCGGTCCTTCCTCTTAGTTGAGGCGGATGCCAAGATCCGGCTGCCTTCCGATCTCGCCGGTCTGACTACCCTGCGCTATCAGGGCGGTGATCAGGACAAGATGGAGAGGTCGGTTGCTAAAGCTTGCGATCAGGCACGGCAGCGTATCGAGTTCATCGGCGTGCGTCGGGATCGTAAAGCGACATAGGCTGGCGTGCTGACACCAGACACAACTGATCTTTGCCAGTGTCAGAACCGAGCGGTTGTGACACCTCCCAAACACCCGCTTTTTGC
Source organism: Novosphingobium capsulatum NBRC 12533 (assembly GCF_001598375.1). Taxonomy (GTDB): domain Bacteria; phylum Pseudomonadota; class Alphaproteobacteria; order Sphingomonadales; family Sphingomonadaceae; genus Novosphingobium; species Novosphingobium capsulatum. The sequence goes on along the minus strand of NZ_BCYV01000037.1, from coordinate 14,867 downwards.
CTCCCGCAGTAGAAAGCGGCAGATCGGCAAACAGCCCGTTCCCCGGCACTCCGCGATGACCGATCGGTTAAGTGCTGGGCGTCGGCTTTTAGGAAATGCTGCCGTTCGAGGCGCAGCCGACGAACGGCGTATTGTGGTCGAACTCACCGTGATCCGACGGGTCGCCATCAGCCGAGCGCTGTTTGCCCGAAATTCGGCCGCAGCACCTTGGCGCCGTCGCGCAAACTATCGAGATAATCCGACCAGTGCTGCATCATGCGAACACGCTCGTCCCAGTATTGTCCGCGCGTGTAGGCGCGGCGGACGGCGTTGGCTTCGACGTGGGCGAGCTGGCGCTCGATGGCGTCGGCATTCCAGATGCCCATTTCGTTGAGCAAGGTTGCTGCCATCGCCCGAAAGCCGTGGGCGGTCATTTCGTGCTTGCCGTATCCCATGCGTCGTAGCGCGGCATTGATGGTGTTGTCGGACATCGGGCGCGTGGCCGAGCGCAGCGAGGGGAACAGATAGATGCTGTAGGTCGGATCATGCGCGATATCGCCGATGATGGCCAAGGCCTGCCTTGATAGCGGTATGGCGTGGGGCCGACGCATCTTTGCCTTGTGCTCCGGGATGATCCAGACCTTGCGCTCGAAGTCGAACTCCTTCCATTCAGCATGGCGCAGTTCACCGGGCCGCACAAAGACGTGGGGGAGGAGACGCATGGCGACTCGGGTCTGGTGGTCGCCCTCGTAATCCTCGATCGACCGAAGGAGGGCACCGGCTTCCTTCGGTGTGGTGATCGCGGCGCGGTGCACGACCTTGGGCGTGACCAGGGCACCACGCAAATCTGCGCAGACGTCGCGCTCGGCGCGCGCGGTGGCGATGGCATAGCGAAACACCTGGCTGCAGGTCGCGCGCACGCTGGTGGCGGTGTAGAATTTCCTGGTGCGTTCGATTTTCTTCAGTGCGAGCAGCACCTCGTGCGCGGTGAGCTTGGCGATGGGGCGATTGCCGATCGCCGGCATGACGAGCCCCAACTGCCACTGATATTTCTTGATCGAGGCTGGGGCCTTCTCCTCCAGCTGGACCTTTTCCAACCACTCGTCCGAGACCGTCTTGAAGGTGTTGGCGAACGAGATGGATTCCTGGATCTTGTTGAGCTTGGCATGATCGATCGGGTCGATGCCATCTGCCAGCAGACGCCGCGCATTGAGAAGCCGCTGCCGGGCATCGGCAAGCAGCAATTCCGGATAGCGACCGAAGGTCACCGTTCGCTGCAGGTTGTGGAAGCGGTAGTTCATCCGCCAGTACCGTGCGCCGGTCGGCTTCACCAGAAGGTACAGACCGTCGTGGTCGGACAGCTTGTACGCCTTGTCCTTCGGCTTGGCGCGCGCGACCGATGATGCCGTCAGCCCTGATTTCCGTTCGCCCATTTGATGGACCTCCCTTCAGCTCGGTTGGCTGCAGGTCCATCAATGTGCCCATTTTGTTCTGATATGGGGTGAAACATCGCCGGAACTGCCGGGACATTATACCAACAAAAAGCTGTAAAAAACAGCCGCTTACGGGCCGTCTTGGGACCTCCTGGGAGGAGGCTCTGGAGCGGGTAGCGGGAATCGAACCCGCATAACTAGCTTGGAAGGCTAGGGCTTTACCACTAAGCTATACCCGCCCGCATCCAGGCTTTGCGCTTGCCATGGGCAGTCGGGTTTCGTCAACCCCGGGCTTACCAATCATTCCGGCGTTTGCGGTGGATGGCCTTTGGGCCAGTCGCGCACTCGCCGCTTGCCGCGTTTCGCTGATTGTTATAAGTCATAGCGAAATTCGGAGGATGTCATGGCTGTTGAACCCGTTCTCTCGCATCAGGCGATCGCCCGTTTCCTGCGCCCGCAATCGGTGGCCGTGGTCGGCGCGTCCGACAAGCCCGGCGCGCTGGGGGCTACTTTGCTCAGCAACCTGGATCGCAATGGCTATGCCGGGGCGATCTATCCGGTAAATCCCAAGCGCAGCGAAATCGGCGGGCGGCCTTGCTATGCCAGCGTCGATGCCCTCCCCGAAGGGGTGGACGTGGCAGTGCTGGCCATTCCGCGCGTTGGCGTGCTCGATGCCGTGCGCAGCCTGGTGGCGCGCAAGGCGGGCGGCGTAGTGATCTTTTCGGCCGGCTTTGCCGAAGGCGGGGAAGAGGGCTTGGCCGAGCAGCGCGAGATTGCCCGGCTGGCGGCTGAGGCGGGCATGGTGGTGGAAGGCCCCAATTGCCTGGGCTTGGTCAACTATGTCGACCGCATTCCGCTCACGTTCGTGGAAACCGATGCCGTGCCGCCGGCGGGCCGGCGCGCGGTGGGCATCGTTTCGCAATCCGGCGCGATGGCGGCGGTGCTGGGCACCATGCTGCTGGCGCGGGAATGCGGGGTTTCCTATTCGGTGTCGACCGGCAACGAGGCGGCGAGCGGCGTGGAGGACTACGTCGATTGGCTGGTCGACGATCCCGACACCCACGCCATTGCCATGATCGTCGAGCAGTTCCGCAAGCCGCAGCGCTTTCTGGCCGCGGCGCGTCGCGCGCGGGCGGCGGGCAAGCCGGTGGTGCTGCTGCATCCCGGCAAATCCAGCGCGGCGCGCGAATCGGCGGCCACGCACACCGGGGCGATGGCCGGCGATTACAAGCTGATGCGCGCGATGGTCGCGCGCGCCGGCGTGATTTTTGCCGAAACCCTGGAAGAACTGGGCGATATTGCCGAGATCGCGGCGCTGTGCCCGATCGCGCCTTCGGGCAAGGCGGCCGTGCTGGGCGAATCCGGCGCATTCAAGGCGCTGACGCTCGACCTGGCGGAAGAACTCGGCCTGGAACTGGCCGCGCTGCATGATGAGGATTCGCCGGAACTGCGCGCCGCGTTGCCGCCGTTCGTGCCGGTGTCGAACCCGCTCGACATCACCGCGCAGGGCCTTTCGGAGCCGGCGATCTATACCCGCACGCTCGACGCCCTGCTGGCCGACGACCGCGTCGGTACGGTTCTGGCCGGGATCATCCAGGCCGAGGCGATTACCTGTGCGATCAAGTTCCCCGCCATTCTGGCTGCGGTCGAAGGCAAGACCCTGAGCAAGCCGCTGATCTTTGCCGGGCTGGACGAAGGCGCGCAGGTTCCTGCCGAGCGCGTTGCCGCGCTGCGGGCGGCCGGGGTGCCGTGGTTCCCCACCACCGAGCGCGCCTTGCGCGCCATCACCCGCCTGACGCACTGGTCTGCCCGCGATCTGACGGCCACCGATGCGCCGGCGCTGCCGGTAGCGGGCCTTGCCGATGTTTCGGGTGTCATCCCCGAATACAAGGCCAAGCAGCTGCTCGGCCCTGCCGGCGTGGCCTTTCCCAAGGGGCAGTTTGCCGCGACGCCCGATGATGCTGTGGCCGCAGCGGACGCGGTGGGCTATCCCGTGGCGATGAAGGCGCAGGCGGCGGCGCTGGGCCACAAGAGCGACGCGGGCGGGGTGATCCTCAACCTGGCCGATGGCGCGGCGGTGCGTGCGGCCTGGACTCGCATGTTTGCCAATGTCGCGGCTTATGATGCGGCGATCACGCTCGATGGCGTGCTGATCGAAGCGATGGGCAAGCGCGGCGTGGAAATGATCGTGGGCGCCAAGAACGATCCCGAATGGGGACCGGTGGTGCTGGCCGGGTTTGGCGGGGTGACCGCCGAAATCCTTCAGGACGTGCGCCTGCTGACGGCCGACCTGACCCAGGAAGCGGTTGAGGCCGAACTCATGCAACTCAAGAGCGCGGCATTGCTGGCGGGCTATCGCGGCTCTCCGGCGCTCGATGTGCCGGCCCTGGCCGCGCTGATCGTCAAGGTGGGCCAGGTGCTGCGGGCCGAGCCGTCGATCCGCGAGATCGATCTCAACCCGGTGATCCTGCACCCCAAGGGCGAAGGCGTGGTCGCGCTCGACGCGCTGATGCTGGTGGATTGACGGAGCGTCTGACCCGCCCTCCCTGCGCGGCGGCGCAAAGGGCGGGCGGGTTGTCGCGTGCTGCCGTCAGTGCCCGGGGAAGTCCATCAGGGCGTCTACCACCAGGCCCGCGTCGCGCAGGCGCTGCGCCCCGGCCAGGTCGGGCAGGTCGATCACGAAGAACGCATGGGTCACCACCGCGCCCGCCTCGCGCAGCAGCTGTGCGGCGGCCAGCGCCGTGCCGCCAGTGGCGATGAGATCATCGACGATCGCCACGCGCTGTCCTGGCGCGATGGCGGTGGGATCGATTTCCAGCCTGTCGGTGCCATATTCCAGGTCATAGTCGACGCCCAGCGTCGGCACCGGCAATTTGCCCGGCTTGCGCACCGGCAGAAAGCCCAGCTGCGCGCGCGCAGCCGCAGCGGCGCCAAAGATGAAGCCGCGCGCCTCCATCCCGGCGATCAGGGTTGCGCCGCTGGCCTGTGCCCGGGTGGCAAGGTGGTTGATCGCGGCGGCAAAGCCGGTGGGATGGCTGATCAGCGTGGTGACATCGCGAAACAGCACGCCCGGCACGGGAAAATCGGGCACGGTGCGGATCAGGGATTTGAGGTCGCAGGTCATGAAGCAATGTCCAAGGCAATCGGGAAAAGTGGCCGCCAGTGCCGACAACCCATGAAAAAGGCCACCGTTTCCGGTGGCCTTTTCGTTTTGGCGCTGTCGCCCGGCTTTAGTGGACCCGGGCCCAGATATTGCGCTTGGCCAGATAGGCCAGCACGGTGGCGGCGAGGAGGAAGCCGAGCACGGCCCAGCCGGTCTGCTTGCGCTTTTCCATCTTGGGTTCGGCGGTCCAGGTCAGGAACGCGGCAACGTCGGCAGCCATCTGCTGCTTGGTGGCCTTGGTCCCGTCGCCATAGGTCACCTGGTCGTCGGCCAGCGGCGCGGGCATGGCGATGTTCAGGTTGGCGAAGTAGGGGTTGTAGTAGAGGCCATCGGGCGTCTTGCTGTCGGGGAACCGCTTGAGCAGTTCGGCCGGCTGATCCTGGTAACCGGTCAGCAGCGAATAGACGTATTCCGGGCCTTCATGGCGGGCCTTGGTGACTAGCGACAGGTCTGGCGGGTTGCCGGTGCCGGCGTAATAGACCTTGGGGAAGTGATCGGCCGGCACGTTGTCGCGCTGGGTTTCATCACCGGTCTTGGGATCGACGACCTTGGCCTTGTTCGACCAATCCTTGGCGATCGCCTTCACTTCCGCTTCGGAATAGCCGAGCGCGGCCAGATCGCGGAACGCCACGAAGTGGAGCGAGTGGCAGTTGGAGCAGACTTCCTTGTAAACCTGGAAGCCGCGCTGCAGCTGGGCCCGGTCAAACTTGCCGAAGGCGCCGTTGAACGAGAAGCCGGGTTCAGGCTCGTGCGGGGCGAGGTGATAGACCTGCACCGCCGTGGCGGGTTCGGGCTCGCGGATCGCCTGGATCGCGCCCACTCCGAACGACCAGAGCAGCGCCACGGCGAAGAAGAGGCCGACAAGAGGACCAAAAAGACGGACCATGGGGTTCTCTCTCTTTGTGCGGTTCGCGCTGGCTCAGGCGGCCGGGGCGGTCTGGTCATCCTTGCCCAGCACCGCTTGCGTGATGGAGAAGGGCAGCGGGGCCGGCTTCTCGATCGAGGCGACGATCGGCAGGATCACCAGGAAGTGGAGGAAATAGTACGTGGCGGCGATCTGCGAGATCAGCACATACTTGGTTTCGGCCGGCGAGCCGCCGCAGAAGCCCAGCACCAGCACGTCGATCACGAGCAGGTAGAAGAACTTGCGGAACAGCGGGCGATAATGGCCCGAACGCACCGGCGAGGTGTCCAGCCAGGGCAGGAAGAACCACACCAGGATTGCCGAGAACATCGCCAGCACGCCCATCAGCTTGGCCGGGATGAACAGGAAATCGGCGGTGAAAGCGCGCAGGATCGCGTAGAACGGCCAGAAGTACCATTCGGGCACGATGTGCGCCGGCGTCGAAAGCGGGTTGGCCTGGATATAGTTGTCCGGGTGGCCCAGCGCGTTCGGCAGGAAGAACAGCATGGTGCAGTAGAGGATCGCGAAGACCCCCAGCCCGAAGCCGTCCTTGGCGGTGTAATAGGGGTGGAACGGCACGGTGTCAGATTCGGTCTTCACTTCCACGCCGGTGGGGTTGGACGAACCGGGAATGTGCAGCGCCCAGATGTGCAGGATCACCACGCCCAGGATCACGAAGGGCAGCAGGAAGTGCAGGCTGAAGAAGCGGTTGAGCGCGGCGTTATCCGGCGCGAAGCCACCCAGCAGCCACTGCTGCAGCGGCGTGCCGACCACCGGGATGGCCGAGAACAGGCCGGTGATGACCTTGGCGCCCCAGAAGCTCATCTGGCCCCACGGCAGCACATAGCCCATGAAGGCCGTGGCCATCATCAGCAGGAAGATGGTGACGCCCAGAAGCCAGATCATTTCGCGCGGGGGCTTGTACGAGGAGTAGAAGAACCCGCGGAAGATATGGATATAGACCACCACGAAGAACGCCGAGGCGCCGTTGGCGTGCGCATAGCGCAGCATCCAGCCCCAGTTCACGTCGCGCATGATGTGCTCGACACTGTCGAATGCCACGCCGGAATTGGCGGCATAGTGCATCGCCAGGACCACGCCGGTCACGATCTGGAGCATGAGGCACACCCCAGCGAGCACGCCGAAGTTCCACATGTAGTTCAGATTGCGCGGCACCGGATAGCCGGCGCCGACAGCATTATAGACGAAGCGCGGCAGTGGCAGCTTTTCGTCCAGCCACTGCATCAGCGGGTGGCTTGGCTTGTAATGTTTCGCCCAGGGAAAGCTCATCGTGTCTATCCTCAGCCGATCTTCACGACAGTGTCGGACGTGAATTCATAAACCGGCACTTCCAGGTTCTTGGGTGCCGGGCCCTTGCGGATGCGCGCGGCGGTATCATAGACCGAGCCGTGGCACGGGCAGAAATAGCCGCCGAATTCACCCTTCACCTCGCCTTCGCCGGCGCCCAGCGGCACGCAGCCCAGGTGGGTGCAGACGCCCATGGTGATCAGCCAGTTGGTCTTGCCGGGCTTGGTCCGCTCTTCCAGGGTCTGCGGATCACGCAGGCTGGAAAGCGGCACCTTGTCGGCCTCGCTGATTTCCACCGGGGTCAGGTTGCGCACGAAGACCGGTTGCTTGCGGAACACGGCCTTGATCGCCTGGCCGGGCGCGATCTGCGAGATATCGATCTCGGTCGAACTTTCCGCCAGCACGTCAGCCGAAGGTGCCATTTGCGAGACCAGCGGCACGAGCACCGCCAGTCCGCCAACACCTGCAAAACTCACCGCTGCGATATTGATGAAATCGCGCCGCCGCACGCCTTCATCGGCGCCCGCACCGTCATGGACGGCGGGCGAATCTGTGCCGCTTGCGTTCACAATTGCCTCATCAGCCATTGATAATCCCTGCCTGCTGCCACCCCGCCTGGAAACGGCCGGGCACGGTATTTCCCCCTCCTTGCGCGCGGCGGCGAACATCGCCGGGTATCATGCGCGCCGGGCCGCCGTGATATGCACGTGCCAGACCCAAACAGTTATAACGCGTGATAGCCACAGAATTGCGGCTTTGCCAACAAGCATTTTAGTGCAGCAACCGGCTGTATTTTGCGCTGCCGCAATGCAATCGATAAACTACCTAGAACGCAGCAGTAGTTGGCCAGTGCAGTGCGGTAAAAGCCATGGCCTTGAACAAGTTGCCCATTTCGGTTGGATCGATCAGGCGGGCCAGCGCACGCGTCAGTGCCGGGGCATGATCGGGGGCATGGCGGGCCAGCGTGGCCGCGCGCGCCTCGATCCCCAGGGATTTGAGGAATTCGCCCTGCGTGACAATACCTTCACAGCGGGCGCCGGCGGCCGCGATCACCGGCACCAGCGCGGCGAAATCGACCAGCGCGGTCAGGTCTGCCTCGCCCGGTTCGGCAAACGGATCGACCTTTTGGTGGGCGCGCACGGCTTGCAGCGTGCTGCCATCTTGGGGCTGGGCATGGCCATAGTCGATCCACAGCGCCACGCCGCCCTGCGCGGCCAGGCGCGCGGCGATATCGGCCGTGACGGCGGCGGCGGCCGGACAGGTTTCGATGATCGTGCCTTCGGGCGCATCGGCGCGATCGGCGGGCACGGCCGCGTCCATCGGGCGGGTGCCGGCCACTGGCAGCAAGCGATCGCCCGCCGCGTCCCAGCCGATCATCCGCTCGCGCCAGCCTTCGGCCATGCGCACGATCTGGCGCACGGGCAGGGCATCGAGGAATTCGTTGCCCACCACCATGAGCGGGCGATCGGTCGGCAGCGTGGAAAAATCATCGTGCCAGGTGGCGTGGGGGAAACGCTGTCGCTGTATGCCGCGCAGCGCCGGGCTGGTTTCCACGAAGTGCACATCGGGCACCAGGCCGTGGCGCGCGGCGGCGCGCAGCGCATCGAGTGCCAGGGTGCCGCGGCCGGGCCCGGCCTCGACATAGGCGACCGGCTGTGGCTTCCCGGCACGAATCCAGATGTCGGCCAGCCATAGCCCGATCATTTCGCCAAACATCTGGCTCACTTCCGGGGCGGTGATGAAATCGCCGGCCGTGCCCAGCGGATCGCGCGTGCTGTAATAGCGCGCGTTGGATTCGGCCATGAAGTGCGCCACGCTGATCGGGCCGGTCGCCCGGATCAGCCTGGCAAAGACATCGCGCAGGCTTTCAGTGGCCATGGTCTGGTCAATCGGCCGGGGGCGGGGCCACGGTTCCCAGCGGCGGGCGCACCATCGCCCGGATCAGCAGGGTGAGGCCGATCGCCAGCATCGGAAGGGTCAGCCACTGGCCCATCGACAGCCCGGTGCGCAGGGCAAAGTCTTCGAGCTGGGCATCGGGTTCGCGATAGAATTCGACGATGAAGCGCGACAGCGCATAGCCGGTGGCAAACGTGCCCATCAGCAGGCCCGGACGCCAGCGCGCGCGGGTTTTCCAGAACAGCGTGATCAGCACGGTGGCCAGGATCACCCCTTCGAGCAGCGCTTCATAGAGCTGGCTGGGATGGCGCGGATTGGGGCCTGCGCCAGGAAAGACCATGGCCCAGGGCACATCGGCGGTAGTGACGCGGCCCCATAGCTCGCCATTTACGAAATTGGCGCAGCGGCCGAAGAACAGCCCGATCGGCGCGCATGGGGCGATATAGTCGCACACCCGGATGAAGCTCAGCTGGTTGCGCCAGCAGACGAAGGCGATCGCCAGCACGGTGCCGATCAGGCCGCCGTGAAAGCTCATGCCGCCCTGCCACAGCTTGACCAGTTCGCTGGGGTGGGTCCACAGTTCCGGAGCATAGAACGTGGCATAGCCAAGTCGGCCGCCCAGGATGATGCCCAGCGTGGCATAGAAGAACAGGTCATCGGCGTGGCGCTGGGCCATCGGCGCCCCCGGCTGGCGGATCATGCGCGAGAGATGCCAATAGCCGAGCAGGATGCCGGCGAGGTAGGCCAGCGAATACCAGCGCAGGGCAAAGAAGCCGAAATCCCAGGCGATGGGCGAGAGATGCAGTTGCTCCCAATGCAGCGGCATGTGCGACGAGGCAGCCGCAGCGGCAGAAAGGGCCGGAAAAAGGGACAAGCGCGACGCTCCGTATTCGGTGAACTAATGGCCGTGGGCCAGGCCTTGCCAGCCTGCCCAGGTTCGCGCGCCTTCTGGCACAGGGGCCAAGCTGCTGGCAAATCCCAAAAGCGCGGCAGCGCCGTTACAGCCCGGTCGCAGTCGTTCGCGCGCGATCCTGCCCGAAAGGGGGAGGCCAATCGGCGATTATCGTGAAAACTTGGATGCCTGCGCTGTTTCCCCTTAACGCCACCTCGTTTAATGAGGGGGCATGACCTTGCCCCGCATCGCCCACCAGCGCGCCATTATCGACCGTCGCACCCTTGCCGAGGCGGTGACCCAGGCCGTGGCGCAAGCCGATGGCGATCCCTCGCGCGCCCGGCCCGTAGTGGTCGAGCATCTGCGCGCCGCGCTGGCCCATGGCCGCGAGGAACTGGCCCGGCGCCTGCGCGGCAGGCCCTCGGCAGGTTATGAATGCGCCCAGGGCCAGGCCTTCCTGGTCGACCAGCTGGTGCGGGTGATTCACGACTATGTGATCGGCCAGGTCTATCGCGCCAGCAACCGCACGACGGGCGAGCGCATCGCCGTGCTGGCCGTGGGTGGCTATGGCCGGGGCGAGATGGCGCCGCATTCCGATGTCGACATCGCGTTCGTCACGCCGAACAAGCCCACCGCGTGGTGCGAGCAGGTGATCGAGGCGATGCTCTATTTCCTGTGGGACCTTGGCCTCAAGGTCGGTCATTCCAGCCGCTCGCTCGATGATACGGTGCGCATGGCCAAGAGCGACCTGACGATCCGCACGGCGCTGCTCGAAGGGCGTTACGTCTGGGGCGATCGCGACGTCTATGAAGAAGCGGCGCGCCGCTTCTGGGCCGAGGTCGCCGCCGGCACCGAGCGCCAATTCGTCGCCGAAAAGCTGGCCGAACGCAACGAGCGGCACAAGCGGCTCGGCGACAGCCGCTATGTGGTCGAACCCAATGTGAAAGAGGGCAAGGGCGGGCTGCGCGACCTGCACACGCTCTACTGGATCGGCAAATATGTCCACAAGGTGCGCGATCCATCGGAACTGGTCGATGTCGGCCTGCTCACGGCGGCGGAATATCGCGCGTTCCACCGCGCCGAGAATTTCTTCTGGGCGGTGCGCTGCCACCTGCACATGATCACCCGCCGCGCCGAAGATCGCCTGACATTCGACCTGCAACGCGAAGTGGCCGCGCGCATGGCCTTTGCCGATCGTCCGGGCAAAAGCTCGGTCGAACGCTTCATGCAGTTCTTCTTTCTCCAGGCCAAGCAGGTCGGCTCGCTCACCGGCGTGTTCATGGCCCAGCTCGATGAACAGTTTGCCCGCACCAAGCCCGGCTTCTTCGCCGCGCTGCGCCAGCGCCGCAAGCGCAAGGTTTCGGGCTTTCCCATCGTCGCGGAAAAGGTGTCGGTCCCGGCCGACGATTTCTTTGCCGTCGATCCCGTGCGCCTGCTCGAGATCTTCGTGGTGGCCGACAAGCACGGGCTGGAAATCCATCCCGATGCGATGCGCCTGGCGCGGCGCGATGCTGGCCTGATCGATGGCGCGGTGCGCAAGGACCCGCGCGCCAATGCCTTGTTCCTGGAATTGCTGACCAGCCCGCATGATCCCGAAACCGTGCTGCGCTGGTTGAACGAGGCCGGCGTATTCGGCCGCTTCATTCCCGATTTCGGGCGCGTGGTGGCGCAGATGCAGTTCGACATGTACCACCACTATACGGTGGACGAGCATACCATCCGCGCCATTGGACTGCTCGCCCGCATCGAAAAGGGGGAGGAGCGCGAACTGCATCCCCTGGCCAGCAACGTGGTGCAGAAGGTTGCCTCGCGCCGCGTGCTCTATGTTGCCACGCTGCTGCACGATATCGCCAAGGGCCGCCGCGGCGATCACTCGGTGCTGGGCGCCGAGGTGGCGCGGAAGCTGTGCCCGCGGCTGGGCCTGTCGGCGGCAGAGACCGAACTGGTATCCTGGCTGGTGCGCTGGCACCTGTTGATGAGCGCCACCGCGTTCAAGCGCGATCTGGCCGATTACAAGACGATCGCCGATTTCGCCGCGCAGGTGCAAAGCGCGGAGCGGCTGCGCCTGCTGTTGATCCTCACCATCGTCGATATCCGCGCGGTCGGGCCAGGGATCTGGAATTCGTGGAAGCGGCAGCTGTTGGGTGACCTGTTCATCCAGACCGAGGAAATGCTGCGCCTGGGCCACAAACAGCACGGCCGGCCCGAGCGCATCGCCGCCAAGAAGAAGGCGGTGGGCGAACTGCTCAAGGAACGCGACGCGCTGATCGGCACGGTCGGCCGGCAGCTGAGCGATGCCTACTGGATTGCCGAACCCGAAGACATCATCGCGCTCAATCTCCAGCAGATGGATAGCGCCCTGGGCGAGCCGCTGTCGGTAGAGGCGCATTACTATCCCGCGCGCGGCGCCACGCTGGTTACCGTGCTGGCCGCGGACCACGCCGGGTTGTTCTATCGCCTGGCCGGCGCGATCCACCTGGCGGGGGGCAACATCATTGATGCGCGCATCCACACCACCCGCAACGGCCTGGCCGTGGACAATTTCCTGGTGCAGGACCCGCTTGGCCGCCCGCTCAACGAAGCGCGCCATATCGAACGGCTCAAGAACAGCATCGCCGATGCCCTGTCCAACCGGGTCAAGCTCATGCCCCAACTCGCCGCGCGGCCGCTCGCCCGCCCCCGGGCCGAGGCGTTCGACGTGCAGCCGATCGTGATCTTCGACAACAAGGCGTCCAACCGCTTCACCGTGGTGGAAGTGGGCGCGCGCGATCGGCCCGCGCTGCTCGGCCGCCTGGCGCATGCCCTGTTCGATTCGCGGCTGGTGGTCCATTCCGCTCACATCGCCACATATGGCGAACGCGCGGTCGATACGTTCTATGTCACCGATATCCTGGGTGAGAAGGTGACCAGCGAGAACCGCCTGCGCAACCTGGAAAAGCGCCTGATCGACGTGGCCGAAGACCGTGGTCCGGGGGGCGCCAGCGAACGCGCTGCCACCGCCGCCGCTGCCGCATCGGCCGCCGCCTGAAAAAGTCTGCCATCATGACCGAACCTGCCGCTGCCGATCTTGCCCCGCACTATCTTGCCGGGCGCCTGCTGCTTGCCATGCCCGGCATGATGGATCCGCGCTTCGATCACGCGGTGCTCGCGCTGTGTCTGCACGATGCCAACGGCGCCCTCGGCATTGGCCTGGGAGAGGAACGTGCCGGCATCCGCTTTCACGGCCTGCTGGAAGATGTAGGCATAGATCCGGGCCATGCGCCCGATGTACCGGTGCTGCATGGTGGCCCGATGGAAACCGGGCGCGGCTTCGTGCTTCACACCCCCGATTGGGGCGGCGAGGGCTCGGTCACGGTCAATCCGCTGTGCACGCTCTCCGCCTCGATGGACGTGCTGCGCGCGATTGCTGAAGGGCGTGGCCCCTCGCGCTGGCTGGTGGCGCTGGGCTATGCCGGCTGGGGACCGGGGCAGTTGGAAGAAGAAATGCACCACCACGGCTGGCATGCCGCCGAAGGTTCACCCGCGATCCTGTTCGACACGCCGCGCGAACAGCGCTGGTCGGCCACCTGGCGCGCCGCGGGAATCGATCCCGCCCATCTTGCCGCCGATACCGGCCACGCCTGAACTCGCGGGGAGCGCACGCTCAAAACGCGGCGGTAATGCCCACTTCGGCCGCGACTCGGCGATAGTCATAGATGCCCACGGTCGATCGGTTGCGCTCCCAGCGCAACCGCGTGATCGGGGCCAGGCCCTGCCATTGCAGCGCACGCCAGGTGGTGCTGGCCACCACGGAAAAGCGGTCATCCATCCGGCGGCGCGGATAGAGGAACAGCCGGGCATCGGCCTCGAGGTGGCTGTAGCTGGCGCTGATCACGGCGGTGGTCCGGCCGATTTCGCGAAACGCATAGACCGCGCCACCGCCGGTCACGTCCGACCAGCCCGCGTCGCGTGCCTTCGTGCGGTTGACGAAGGCCTGCAGCCCGCCCCCCAGGCGGGCCGATAGCGCACGATCGAGCCCGGCCGACAGGGCAAAGACATCGCCGGTCTGCAAGGCATTGCGCCGGTTGGCGGTATGGGTCACGCCCAAGCCCAGGCGGCCCTGCATCGTCTTGCCCATGGGATGGAGGAAATCGGCACTCACCCCCACCGACGTGCTGTAGGGCTTGAGGCCATACCATCGCCAGGTTGGCCCGGCGGCCAGCGTCAACCGGTCGGCACCCAGCGTATATTCCGGGCCGGCCTGGATGCCGATCAGGATATCGTCAAAGCGCTCATCGCGGTAAAGATCGCCCGATCCATTGGCCCGCACCAGCAGGGTGGCATTCTTTTCCAGCGGGGTGCGAAAATAGGTCTGCCCGCGCAGCGCCAGGCCCAGGCCCGATCTGGCCTTGGCATCCTGGTCCAGCGTGAAATCGCCGATCACCGTACCCAGCGTGTTGGACCGGGTAGCGCGGTTGATGTTGCTGTCGGGCGCCAGCGCCACGTCCAGACTGCCACCAAAGGGTTTGCGCGCCTTGAGCGCGGCGGCATAGAACCGCACCATGCGCTCCACGTCCGGCGGCAGCCCACCAGCCTGGGCCGCGCGCATTTCCCGGCGCGCGGCGCCAAGGTCGCCCATCATCGCCTGAACCCGCGCCAGTTCCAGGCGGACGCGCTGGGCGTTGGGGCGTTCGTCCAGAATGCGGCGCAGGATCAGGGCTGCGTCCTTCAACTTGTGCTCGCGATCCGCCAGCATCAGCGCCAGGCGAAACCGCGCTTCGTTGCGCAGGTCGATATCGGGATTGTCCGCCAGGGCGCGATAGGCGGTTTCGGCGGTGGCAAAATCGCCGCTGTCGCGGGCGCGGTCGGCGAGTTCGAACAACTGCGGTGCCGTTAGCGATACGCTGTCGGCCATCGCTGCCGCCGGGCAAGAGAGCGCCATAAGCAGGGCGGCGACAAGATAAGGCTTGGAAATGGCTAAGCTCCCGAGTTTGCAACGAACTATTGCATCGGCCCGATGCCGTCCAGCGCGCGCTTGCGCAGCTTCAATCCGATTTGGCGTGGCGAATCCGACTCACACGGGGCAAATCTGCGGATTCATCGCACGTCCGGCATGCGTCCATCATCGGCAATCGCTGCAAAGTGACAGAAAAATGTCGATCTAATCCATTGTTAAATATAAAATTATTCAGGCTATGGCACCCCTGTGGAAAAATGCTCGTTGACGCCTGCGCTGCCCGTCCATATATGCCGCTTCACCGACGCGGTTCAGCCGGTTTTTCCGGTTCTTCGGGTGTTTCCTGAAGGGTTGTG
>NZ_BCYV01000036.1 GCF_001598375.1 Novosphingobium capsulatum NBRC 12533 | reverse complement strand
CCATCAATGGCCTCTACAAAACCGAGGTGATCTGGCGTCAGAGGTCATGGCCAAGCGCATCGGCAGTCGAAATAGCAACCCTGCGCTGGGTGGATTGGTTCAACAACCAGCGCCTTTTCGGCCCCATCGGCTACATCCCGCCCGCCGAGGCCGAGGCAAACTACTATGCAGCCAGAGAGACCCTCGATATGGTTGCGTGACTCAATTGAAAATGCCTCCGGGAAACCCGGGGCGCTTCAGGTCAATGTGATCGAGCAGCCTCATCGCGGCCCTCGAACCCGGATCGATCACGGCAGCCGTCGAGACAGAAGTACGCATCCGGTGAGGACCGCGGCTACTGACGGTTTGCTGGGGGATTTGGCATCTTACTTGCCGAGGAAGGCCTCGACGCCTTCTTGAGCGAGCACATCGCGGAATGCAGCATCGGCATCGCGGTCGGTGGGGAATAGATTGTCCCAGACCGTCGAGGTGCCGTGCTCGTTGACGACCTCGAGGGACCAGCCACGTTCGGTGGCGAGCCGCACGATGTTGATGGTCAGCCGTACGCCCGCCTGTTCGATGGACCGGCAGAGAGAGGATTCAATCAGTTCGGGTTGCGGGTCAAATTCCATGCCGTGATGCTATGAGATCACGGCTCCAGCTTCAACGCTGTTGGTTTCCAATTCCATGGGAGCAGATCGCCAAGCCGATTAGCCGGATGACCGGCGATGCGGGCAAAAACGTCGGCGAGCCAAGCCTGGGGATCGAGGTCGTTGAGGCGACAGCTTTGAATGAGTGAAAACATGATGGCGGCGCGCTGACCGCCGCGATCGGAGCCGCAAAATAGCCATGCTTTCCGCCCGAGTGGCACACAGCGTAGCGCCCGTTCCGCTGCGTTGTTCGTGAGGCATACCCTGCCATCGACGAGGAAGCGGGTGAAGGAGTCCCAGCGCCGGAGCATATAGTTGATAGCCTTGGCGAGATCATGGTTACGCGACAGCTTGGCGAGTTGGGCGTTCAACCAGTCGTGCAGTTCGGCGATCAGTGGCGCGCTCAACTCCTGACGGGCGGCAAGCCGCTCCGCTGGTGTCTTGCCGTTGATACCGCGCTCAACGTCGAACAGGGCGTCCAGCTTCTGCACCGCCTCCAGCGCAATCGGATAGATCGGGCCAGTCCGCTCGCCGCGGCTCTTCTTGCGCGCAGCGCCCTCGACGTCAGCAAGTTCGAAGAACTTCCTGCGCGCGTGAGCAAAGCATCCTGCCTCCAGGATGAGACCAGGCTGGCGGTTGGGAGCGTACAGCTCAAAATAGCCCGCATAGGCATCAGCCTGCAGAATCCCAGACCAGGACGCGAGGTGCACCTGGGGATGTTCCCCGCGCCGGTCGCGCGAATAATAGAAAACCACCGCCGGCGGATCGGCGCCGCCGAACGGGCGGTCATCCCGGACATAATCCCATAATCTACCGGTATCGGTCTTGCCCTTGGCCATGACCGGCACGGTGGTATCGTCGCCATGCACGCGCTTGGCGGCAAAGACATGGGCCTCGATCAGCCGAAAGATGGGCATCAAGGCGAAGGACGCCGCACCAACCTGATCGGCAAGCGTGGAGACGCTCAGCGGCACGCCTTCGCGAGCGAAGCGCTCCGCCTGGCGGTTGAGCGGCTGGTGCTGCCCATACTTCTCGAACAGCAGCATGGCGAGGAAGCTTGGCCCTGCCCAGCCACGCGGCACGACATGGAATGGCGCGGGCGGCTGCGTGATCTTCTCGCAGTCACGGCAGGAGAACTTCTCGCGTACGGTCTGGATGACCTTCCAGGCACGCGGGATTACCTCCAGCGTCTCGGTTACATCCTCGCCCAGCTTCGACAGGCGCATGCCGCCACAGGCCGGACAGGAACAGGGCGCCGGAACGACGACGCGGTCGCGGGGCAAATGGTCGGGGAACGGTTTTTTAACTGGCCTCTTGCGCTCAAAGGCGGTGACGTTCGTCGCCTTTGTCGCGGCGGTCTCGGCGGCCAGATCATCTTCGGCGGCGTCGGCCTCCAAATCTTCGAGCTCAAACTCCATCTGCGCAAGAAGCCGGCGGGTGCGTTCGGCGCTGGGGCCGTACTGCTCGCGCCTGAGCTTGGCGATCTGCAACTTGTAGTGCGAGATCAACGCCTCGGTGGCGCTCTCCCGGGCACGGGCATTGGCCAGTTCGGCTTCAGCGCTCGTGGCCCGCTGTTCGGCTTCATCGGCGCGCTGCGCACTGAGCCGTACCAACGCCTTGAGCGCTTCGATATCGTCAGGCAGGGGCGAAACGGCGGCGTCCACAACTTGGATGGAATCATAAAAAACCTCCCGGATGAAGCGGAAAATGCAGCCTCCGCCAAGAAAATCTGCGCCTATCCTGCGCTCTGTGGGCGCCAGCTATATTGCGGGTTCCGCCAGTCCACTCCGTCGAGCAGACAGGCCAGCTGTGAGCTCGTCAGCGACACCACGCCGTCCTTCGCGGCGGGCCAAATGAACTTCCCTCGTTCCAATCGCTTCGAATATAACGACATCCCGAGGCCGTCGTGCCAGATTATCTTCACAAGCGCCCCGCTGCGCCCGCGAAAGACCCAAAGATCGCCGGCAAATGGGTCTCGCGAGAAGCTCTGCTGCACCATTGCTGCCAAGCTCTGCATGCCGCGCCGCATATCTGTGTGGCCCATCGCAATCCACACCCGCGCGCCAGCTGGGATCATCGCAGGGCCTTGAGCGCTGCCGACACCAAGGCAGCTGGTGCCGACGCAGATATGCTCACGCGCCCTTTGCCACCCAGATCCACGATGATCACCGGCATTGCGGCCTGGTGCGCATTCTGCTGTTCGCCATCGTCAACCACCGCCTCGGCGAACTCCGTCAGGGCGGGCGGCTGCCGCAGCTTGTTGCGCCACGTGTAAATGCGCGCCGTGGAAATATCGTGCCGACGCGCCACAGCCAAAACGCTGGCCCCAGGCGCAAAGGCTTCTGCCAAAATCTGGAGCCGTTCCTCGTCGCTCCACCGCCGCCGCCGTTCCGGCCCGGTCATCACCGTGATCTGCCGCATCCACTGCTCCTAAGCGTGCTCTCGAGAGCGTTCTTAAGAGCAGGCCCCTACCTCACGACAAGGCGCGTCTCGCCGGATGCATACAGACAGAAGCGCAGGCTGCGAGTTATCGCGACCGGCTCGTGCCCATCCATGAGTTGAAGCATCTGGCAATCGAATGCCATTGATGAGGTTCCTGTGAAGTCGCGGTGCGTCGACCTGTGCTGTTTTGACGGCCGGCTGGATAGTGCCGGGGGGGCGGCAGGTCCAAACCCGAATGCCGGGCATGGAAGAACGCGCCGCCCCGACAGCAACGCAAGATCGCCGCCGATCTGCCGCGCCAGCTTGCAAAACTGGCGGGACGCGAGTGCACAAGTAAACCCTAGCACGTCGCGCTAAACATGTTCAAGATGCCAGGTGCGTCAGGATCGGACATTCCGGCCGATTGTTACCGTGACAGCTCCTCGCCAGATCCATCAGCGCTGCTCGCATCGCATTAAGCGCGTCCGCCTTGCGGCCAAGGTCGGCTGCGCGGGACTCTGCCAGTGCCTTGACCTCGGCACTGGCGCGGGCCCGATCGGACCATAGATCAAGCAGCTTTCGGATTTCTTCGATTGGAAAGCCGAGGTCGCGGGCATTGGCTATGAACCGAAGTCGATGCACATCGGCATCCGAGTAGTCGCGATACCCACTATCCCGCCGCGCCGCCGACGGGATCAGGCCGATTTTCTCGTAATGGCGGATCATCCGCTGAGAGACCCCGCTCGCGTCCGATGCCGCGCCGATGTTCACAATTCCACCCGGTTGAGCCGCAATGCGTTCGTCACGACGCTGACGGAGGACAGTGCCATCGCGGCCGCCGCGATGATCGGCGAGAGCAGGATGCCGAAGATCGGGTAGAGCAGCCCCGCAGCGATCGGGACCCCGGCAGCGTTGTAGATGAAAGCGAAGAACAGGTTCTGGCGGATGTTGGACATCGTCGCCTCGCTAAGCCGGCGCGCACGCACGATGCCGTTAAGGTCGCCCTTCAGCAGGGTCACGCCAGCGCTTTCGATCGCGACATCGGTGCCCGAACCCATCGCGATGCCGACATCGGCGACGGCGAGCGCGGGCGCGTCATTAACTCCGTCGCCTGCCATGGCCACGATGCGCCCCTCAGCTTTCAATCGCGAGACCACATCGCTTTTCTGATCCGGCAACACTTCGGCTTCGACATCATCGATTCCAAGTTTCCGCCCGACCGCTTGTGCTGTTGTGCGATTGTCGCCCGTCAGCATGACAACCCGGATGCCCTCCTTGCGAAGCGCCGCGATAGCCTCAGCCGTCGTTTCTTTGATTGCATCGGCAATGGCAAGGATGCCGGCGGCCTGTCCGTCGATCCCGATGAAGATGGCGGTCGCGCCGTCTTGGCGCAGCTCATCCGCCTGCGGCTCAAGGGCGCGAACCTCGATCCCGTTTTCTGACAGGAAGCCGGCATTGCCCAGCGTGATGCGCTTGCCATCGACCGTGCCGATCGCTCCCTTGCCGGTTGGGGAATCAAAGTCGGTGACCTCGGGAAGCGCAATCCCCCTATCCTTGGCGGCGGCGACCACGGCCAGCGCCAGCGGATGTTCCGATGCCCGCTCCACGCCGGCGGCAAGCCGCAGCAGCTCGGTCTCCTCATAGCTTGTCGCGGGAACGATGCGGGTAACCGACGGCCGGCCCTCGGTCAGCGTGCCGGTCTTGTCGACGACCAGTGTGTCGATCTTCTCCATCCGCTCCAGCGCTTCGGCATTCTTGATCAGCACGCCGAGCCCTGCACCCCGGCCGATGCCGACCATGATCGACATCGGCGTCGCCAGCCCCAAGGCGCAGGGGCAGGCGATGATGAGGACAGCGACAGCGGCGATCAGGCCATGGGCCAGACGCGGCTCTGGTCCCCAGATTCCCCACACGCCAAAGGCAATGAGCGCGATCAGCAGGACCGCGGGCACGAACCATCCCGCGACCTGATCGGCCAGGCGCTGGATGGGTGCCCGCGAACGCTGGGCGTCAGCGACCATCTGGACAATACGCGCCAACATCGTGTCGCGTCCGACCTTCTCCGCGCGAATGACGAGGGCGCCGCTTTGGTTGATCGTTCCGCCGATGACTGCATCGCCCAGCGCCTTTGTGACCGGCATCGACTCGCCCGTCACCATCGACTCGTCGAGCGAGGATCGGCCGTCTTCGACCTTGCCATCGACGGGTACTTTTTCGCCGGGCCGCACACGGAGACGATCACCGACGGCCACCTGCTCGAGCGAGACCTCCTCATCATCCCCGTCGGCGCCAATGCGGCGCGCGGTCTTGGGCGCGAGGTTGAGTAGCGCCTTAATTGCGCCCGAAGTCCGCTCGCGGGCGCGCAGCTCGAGCACCTGCCCCAGCAGCACGAGCACGGTAATGACGGCGGCGGCTTCGAAATAGATTGCGACTGTGCCGTCCATCATCCGAAACGCTGCCGGGAATACCGACGGGGCGATGGTTGCTACCACGCTGTAGGCCCAGGCCACGCCCGTGCCCATCGCGATCAGGGTGAACATATTGAGGTTTCGTGTCCGCACGGACGCCCACCCACGTTCAAAGAATGGCCAACCCGCCCAGAGCACGACCGGGGTAGCCAGCGCAAACTGAAGCCAACCAGATAGTCGGGGCGGTACAAGATTGTGCAGCGACGGGAAGAGGTGGCTGCCCATCTCCAGGACAAACACCGGAATGGTGAGCAGCAAGGCGATCCAGAAACGCCGGGACATATCCAGAAGTTCACCGCTCGGCCCAGTGTCTGCCGTCACAAGGTCCGGCTCAAGGGCCATGCCGCAGATCGGGCATGGCCCGGGATGATCCTGGCGGACCTCCGGGTGCATGGGGCAGGTCCAGATTGCGCCCGGTTGAGCGGTTGCCGCCTCCTTCTCACCCTCGGACAAGTAGCGCTCCGGGTCAGCGACAAACTTCGTGCGGCAACCCGCGCTGCAGAAATGATAGTCCTCGCCGTCATGCGAGGCATGATGTGACGTTCCCGTCGGATCAACCATCATCCCGCAAACCGGGTCTTTGACCGTTTTCACGTCCGTGCCGCCAACGCGCTTGCCGGCGCAGCAGCTATGGGCGCCCGAATTGCTAGCTGGAACAGGATCAGTCACAGGCTCGTCTCCTTATCGACGAAATGCAATCTGGGGTCTAACATCGTGTCAGGGTCAAGCCCGACATGGATATATTTTTGATGGCTGATTCTGCTCTGGCGTCTCAGCCGGACAACAGATTGTGGATCGCCGTTGCAGCCTTGGCGGCCTGACCGGCGGCAACAGCAATTTGATCCAGCCCTTCGACCATGTCGCCAGCAGCGAACAGGCCGCTGACCGTCGTTTGTTGATGCTCGTCGACGACAATACACCCTGCTGGGTCCAGTTTCGCACCGGCCATGTGCGCGAGTTCCGAGCGAGGGGAGGTTCCGAGGGCAACATAAAGGGTGTCGAACCGAAGCAATCGGCCATCGATCAATTGAGCGATCAGATTCTTTCCATCGATCGACAAATCTCGGACAGGGGCGCGTTCGACCGCGATACCGCCTCGAGCCAGATCCGCCTTTTCGGCCTCCGACAGTTGCGAACTGTCTTGCGCGAGCAAGGTGACGGTTTCGCTGTAGTGGCGAACGAACAGAGCCTCGGCCGCACCATGATCGGAGCAGCCCAGTACGGCCACCCGCTTGCCGCAGACCTCATAGCCGTCGCAGATCGGGCAATAGCGGATCAGCCCTTGTACGAGGCCTCGATCATGCGTTTCCAGCGCCATTCGCGGACGATGATTTTTTACGCCTTGGGCAAGCAATATCGTGCGGGTATTGACGGCCTCGACACCTGTAGTGACCAGGAAGCCCGTCCGGGTCTGTACAATCCCATTGGCTAAACCATCGGAGAGCTTCGCGCCGTAACGCAGGGCATGCCAGCGCATCCGCGACAGCAGATCGCCGCCCGATATGCCCTCTGGAAAACCCATCAGGTTGTGCGTGGCTGGAATGGAGGACGCGCGGCCATCGCCAGCATCGATGACCAGCGTAGAACGCAGAAACCGGCCTAGATAGGTTGCGGCTGTCAGCCCCGCGGGGCCACCGCCTATGATGACGCAGTCGTACATGTTTGCCCTTCGCTAACCTCAGCCTTCACTGATATTACGCGGAACGATGCTTCTGCCCTCGAACGCGTGCGCATTCTTCGAAAAAAATTGGCGGGTCGTGAGGGGTAAACGCCAGCGCTGCGTAAATTCAGATGAAGCCCATCGCCTGGCAGGATGGGCAGGCGAGGTGCCCACGGGTCGCAGCGTGGCGCCGGGGCGAGCGGATGTGGGGAAGACGGATTGGAATCAACCGATCGCGCTCCGTGTCGCTCGCCCCGCAACAAAGGTTGCAGCATCACGGGCAGGGGCGTCCGCATCATAGTGGGGTGGGAGCAATGGAGACCTACAGCCCTTTCTCGGCCTCGATGGGCCAGGCGCTTTGGGTGATCATGATCGTCGCTGGCCCCCCGCTGATAATCATGTTGGTGGTCGGGCTGATTATCTCGATGATCCAGGCTGCTACATCGATCAACGAACAGACCGTGAGCTTCGTCCCGAAGCTCCTGGCGTTCATCTTGTTCCTCGCGCTTTACGGGGCAACCGCTGGCGATCTCCTGATCGACTATACCCGTGATCTGCTGACGCATATTCCAGACGATATCAGATGACGAGGACCGCTTTTTATTCGGGGTGACCGCGCAAAAACTGGTCGTATATGGGGCGGAGTGCTAGCCTCGAATAGGATCGACGCGAAAGGGGAACGGGGTTTGGCGGAGTTTGAATTGCTGGCGCGGCAACTGATCCAGCGATGGAAGGAAGACCCGAACGCGACGTACCAGAGCTGGTTTCTATGGGACGAGCGCATCAAGAATTTTCGCTCGATCAGGCGTGGTCTGGCTCAAGTGGTTGCCGAGATCGAAGCCGGTCGGTTTGGCGTGGCCTATCGCGGTTCTTCTCTGGAGACGGTCGTTCATTCAGTCGCCGAGCAGAGGCAGATATTCAAGGGGGCGGATCATGCGTTTCTCTGGAAGCCCAAATTGCGCATTCCCGACATCTATGAAAACCCGGCGAACCAACGCGCGTTTGGTCGATTGCTGGACCATTGCGCCTGTTGCGACACCGCGGAAGAGATCATCGCAGGTATTCACACGATCGATCGTCTGAACATCAAAGGGCTGGGGCCAGCGGTGGCCAACCTCCTCTATTTCCTGCATCCAACCCTCGTGCCGCCGTTCAACACGGCGATCGTCAACGGATACAACAAGCTGACCGGCGGCAAGGTGAAGCTCGGAAGCTGGCAGCATTTTCTCGCAATGCGCTCGGGCGTGCTCGACCTGAACGAGCGTTTCCGCGATCTGCTGTCGAACGATCTGGGCGCCATTGGTGGCCTTCTGTTCGACATCGGCTCGGGCCGCTATCCCGCGCCCCCGCGCGACGAGGAAGACCAGACTCTAGGATCCTGGGCGGCGCGCCTCGAGCAAGCCCGGGCCGAAGCGCAAACCCTCAACAAAGCGCTGCAAAAGCAGGGCGAGAGTGACCGCACTCATTCGGAAATCCAGGCGTGGCTGCGCGATATCGGTCTAGCGCTGGGGTATGACATCTGGATCGCATCCAATGACCGGGGACGGCTGCATGACGGGGTGCGCTTGGGGGAGGGGTGCCTCGAAAGCCTGCCAACTTCCATTTCGACATCGACGGGAGCGGATGCGATCCGCCTCATCGACGTTTTGTGGCTGGAGCGGGGCGGCGACCGGGTCGCAGCAGCCTTCGAAGTCGAACATTCGACGTCTATCTATTCGGGTATCGTCCGGATGCTGGACCTTGCGCTGAGCGGCAGCGATCTTCACGCGACAGCCGGATTGTTCCTTGTCGCTCCTGACGCTCGCGAAAGCGAAGTCCGAGCGCAAATCGCAAGGCCCGCGTTCAGCCGGATCGCGGACCTCGAAATCGCCTATCTTCCCTATGGCGAGCTCGAACGGCACAAGGAGGCGATTTCCCGGTTTGGCTCGGGTCTAAAGGCAATCAAGGCGATATCGCGCGCGCTGCCTTGAAGTCGGACTAGATCACGGATGCAGGCGGAGCGATCCATCGAGGTCACCAGAAACCATCAGGTCCAGGATCGGCTACTCGACACCGAAAAGCATGATCGCAATGAGGTCCGGCACAGATCTAATCGACCTTGGAGGTATGGCTCGAGGTTCGGACCACATCGCTCGCTCGCGCTCGAGCCATTGACAGCCCTGGCCTGGCACACTGCAAGGATAAGTCTCTCCAAGCCGTGCCAGCTCCTGGTCTCGATCTGACGGAGCACGTATAAAGGTCAAATAAGTCCGTGAAATGTTGGTCCATAGTGCGGGTGTCCTGAGCGGCGACGCGCGCAGTTGCCTGATGACTATCAGCACCTTCTCGCGCCAAACGCTGGATCGCTTGTGCGAGGCTTGCCGCTTTTGCTGAATGATAATGGTATCCGGCATTTGTGACTAGATGCTCAGCGACGGCACCGCTGTCAGGCACGAGCATTGGCAGACCGCTAGCGCGCGCTTCAGCGGCGATCATGCAGAACGTCTCGGATTCGCTGCCATGAACCAAGGCATCTCCGCTAGCGAGGAATGTGGCGAACTCGTTCCTGTCCGAAATTGGTGAGATGAGACGGATGTGGGGATTGCCCGCAACGGCTTTGTGAACCGCAGCACTACATCGGCCGTCACCAGCTATAATCAGACCGATAGGGTGCTTATAACCGCTGGCCGTGACAGCCTGGATTATCATTGGCCAGCGCTTTTCGGGTGCGTGGCGACCGGCACCTACCAACAGGAGAGCATGTTCCGGAAGGTCGCATAGTTTAAGAAGATATCGCCTCGCGTTCAAGTCGCGGTTAGCGGGTGAAAATATGTCAGGCTCGACCCCCATACGATTCATGACGACTTTTTTGAGTCCTCCCTCCTTCAAGCGAGCCGTAAGGTCCGAGCTTGCGCATATGATATGATCGAAGCGCTCATCCAGGCGCCTCAGACGTTGCCAGAACCATTCGAACCCGCGATCGATCATCGGCCGGCTCGCTACACCTCTAAACCACCTGTAAGCGTAGTTCCCGAGCGGATCGGCATGCATGATGAGGCTGCGCGGAACGTCGGTGCGCCAACGCGCGACGATGCCGGCGCTGCTCCATGGCGTTGAGGCCTCGACGAAGTCAGGTTTTAGTGCATTGAGCTTGGCGTGCAACGCGGCCTCATCGTAGAAATAATTGTAACGCTTATCGAGCGGGAACGGTTTGCCTTCGACATATTCGATTCGAGCGCCGGGCCCCACGATCTCCACGCCGGGCTGGATGGAAGGGACTAGGACAATAATCTCGTGCCCGAGCCGGGGGCCGGCACGCATCTTATGGCGAACATAGGTTTTTACGCCGCCACCGAGAGGAGAGTAAAAAGCGCATACATCAACGATCCGCATTGCTTATTCCCCCTTCAACGGCGCGAAGGAGAGAAAGCCCCTATGATAGTTGAGGACGATGCGTGACCGGGTCGCCGTTCGTCCGACAGTAAGGGTCACGGCAGACGCGTTCGGCTTGCTCCACCCGAGTTTGGGATTTTGCGCAAAACCGACGCCGTCGACCAATATGCTGAATTTTCCGCTGGAATCGCGATCATGAAGCAAGCTGACCGCATAGGTGCCCGGTCTCGGTACTCTGATGCACATGCGTAGGGGCGTGTCGCGACGGAGCGGCAGTTCGAGCCGACGGAATATCTTGCCTTGAGCGACGAGAACGTTGGCATCCTGCAGGAAATCGTCGTCGTGGGGTGGCCACACCTCAAGCTTCAACAGTCCAACGCGGTCTTTGAGACCCGCAACATCGATAATTATGGCCGGACCGTTCTCATCTGGACGGCACTGGGCACCTGCCTTGCCTAGCTCGGATAAGTGCACCTGTGCCGTGGGCGTCGCTGCCAGGGCGGCAACGCCATAAGCGATTTCCATCAGCATTGTACTTGTTGCCCTCATTTGCCCGAGGACGGCGCGCGGCGTACCTCAGAATGCGCCTGATCACCGGGATCATTTCGGTAGGCCAATGCGCCACTGATCCGGCGTCTCATGATTGAGGCCGAATTCGTTACGTATTGGAACGTCACACCTTCCTAGACAGCCGCTGGCGCGGACCCGACGGTTAGGCGCCATGGAATTGGGCAGATGGCTAGAAAGTGAGGAGTGGGCGCTACCGAAGTGTGGGAGGTCGCATCAATTCTGCGAGAAGATCCTGCGCGCGGAGATCATGCGCCAATCGGCCGAACATCTTCTTGCGGACTGTGCGGTTCCAAAACGCCAGCGTAACGTCGTTCACCCGATCCGCAGGCATATGCGAATGATCTGTGGCGGGCTCTTCATTGCTGCCGGTATCGCCAGCATTTGCACCGTCCACATGAGCATCTACGCGTAATTCGGCGAGTGGTCTGTGTTCCATTTCAGCAGAATGTATGACAGGACTTGGACCGCCATGCGAAACAACGAGAGCCATAGAGAGCAGCATCAACAGCGCTCTGATCGATCGTTTATGGAACTGCGCAGCCGACATAGACAAAAGATGAAGCCTTTGAAATAATGCGCGCGCTGCCTTGACGCCGGATTACATCCCGGAGGCAGGCGGGGCCAACAGGCCCAGCCAGGCAACGAGGGCAAGAATGGTAACGGCGCACCCGGTCTCGGTTGCGAGGCTGCGGCGGAGTGACCCTATCGCCGAGGAGGTATTCCCGGTCTCGATTGCTGCCGCGAGCGATGGCGTCAGAAAGTAGCGATTTGCCGCCGCCAGCATCAGCATCAAGCCGAACAGCAGCAGTTTTGCCACCAGCAGCAGGCCGTAGAGACTGGTAAAAAGTGATTCTAGCCTGGACGGTCCAATCAGAATCCAACTGTTGATCAAACCCGACAGGATAAGCAGCGCCACGACCGCCGATCCGACCTTCGCAAAACCATCCAGCGCGCGGTGAGAGAGGTGAATGTGGTCGATCGCCATGCGCGCGGCAGGGCGGAAAACGAGGAGGCAAAGGGCGAACAATGCACCTATCCAGATGCCCGCTGCCCAAAGATGGATGATGTCGGCGCCAAGATGGATCCATCCCCGCAAGCCTTCATCGGCCGCGCCATGACCCGTCCAGGCCAAGGTCGCCAGAGCGATAGCGGCGGTCGCTGACAGAGACCACAGCGCGAAAGCGGGGCGGCGCCATCCGACGATGGAAAAATAGAGGACGAGCAACAGTGCCGCGACCCGCACCTGCCAGACCGTCCCGATCGCCGTGCCCGATATGAGAAGATTGACCGTGGCGCCGTCAACCTGATCGAGTGGCACGCCCCCCATCGAGGCCGCCAGGACCATCATGCCCAGGACCGATAATCCGATGCCGGCCAGCGCGATTGTCGCCAACACCGACCGGAAGCGCAGGATCGAGCCGGATGCCCGCTCGGTCCCGCGCAACGTATAGAGGCCGAACATCGGCAATCCGAAGAGAAGCATGAGATCGAGGAAAAGCCCCAGCCGTACCGCGATCGCTACGATGTCAGGCACGGTCTTACTTGACCTTGAAGGTATAGCTGCCCTGGATGCGATGAGTGTCGGCAGAGACGACGTGATAGTCGACCTTGTAGGTTCCAACCGCCAACGGCTTGGCAAGCGTCGCGACAAGCGTCTTGCCATCGGCGCCCACTGTTGCCTTGACGCCATTCATCTTCATCGGCCCCATCTTCATGCCTGGCATTTCGGTCATCGTCAGGTCGAGCCCGGAAAATTGCGCGACAAGCGCTTCGGAAAAGACGAGCTGAATTCTGGTCGGGGCGGCGACCACAGCATTGGCGGCAGGGGTTGCGGCATTGAGCTTAGGGTGAGCCTGAGCAGCGGTAGCGGTGAGGACAGACGCCGCCATGGCGACGGCAAAGACTGTTTTACGAAACATCGATTTCTCCATGGGCGGCGAGACTGCCGACACATTGAATTACGCACCACGCGGCGCCACCCCTCATCAGGCGCAATAATTCTTCACATCGGGATCCCGGCGGAATTTGTGCATGAGATCTGGGCGGCGGATGAGGGGTAGAAGCGCACCGTGCGTATGAACAATTGGATGGGTGTGAGAACCACCCGGATCCAAGGGACGCTGCCGCTCGGGAGGAAGCTATGGAGAATGCTAGGACGACTTGGCTGCGCAGGCACTTTCCAAGTGTAGGTTTTATCGCTGCGACAGCGCTGGTCGGCGGCGCGCTAGCGGGGATCGTCGTCTATGTGGGTGCCTATGACATCGGGGCGGATTCGCCGCACACCAAACCGGTCTATTGGCTGATCGAGCAGCTCCGAGATCGTTCCATCGCCGTGCGATCTCGTGATGTGAATGTCCCGGCCAACCTTGGGGACGTGAAGCGGCTGCAGAGCGGGGCGGGGCTCTACACCGAGATGTGCAGCGGCTGCCATCTCGGGCCAGGACTGGAAAAGTCCGAAATCAGCCAGGGACTCTATCCGAGGGCGCCGGAGCTTTCCCGCGAGGAGCAAAGATCGCCAAAGGAGCAATTCTGGATCATCAAGCATGGGGTCAAGCTGACCGCGATGCCAGCTTGGGGTAAGACCCATAGCGACGAACTGATCTGGGACATGGTGGCATTCGTGCGGCAACTTCCGCGTATGTCACCCGCCCAATATCAGGCGGCAATAGCCAGTGCGCCCGAAGACCATGACGCGATGATGAAGGATATGCCCGGGATGACGAAGACGGCGCCATAGCGTTGCGGCTGCTCCGTCGCTGTTGCTCAGATCTGGCCGCTATGTGCGATGCTTTGACGGACAGGCTGATAGAGGGGAAAGTAAAGAACACGTCCTGGGCCGTTGCCCCGGATTGATTGAGGATTGGATTTTTCGATGGATACCGACCTGGACCGGCTGCTGAGCCGCTTACGCAACGAACCGACGCATCCGGGGCTGATTGGTCTGGAGGATGCTGTGTTCCGACGCATAGCGGCATTGCCGCAGGTTTCGACCGCGTCTCAATTCCGCCTCGGTGCGGTCGCGGCTTTCGGAGCGGTACTGCTGGGTATCGCCAGCAATGGCTTTACGCCGCGTGCCGAGGCGTCGGTCACGCTATCGCCTTTCGGGCCATCAAATCCGCTTGCCCCTTCGACGCTGCTGGTAGGTTCTCAATGAAGCCCAAATTGCTCCTCCTCGTCGCCATCGTCGCCTTTGCATCGGCGGTTGCGGGCGTGTTCCTGGGCCGCTACTTTTTCCCGCAGCCCAAGGCAGCCGGCGTCGAGCTCCACGATGTCTTGCACAGCAAGCTCGATCTGGATGATCGTCAGAAGGCCAAGATCGAGCTGCTAGAGCAGGGTTTCGCCGTGCGTCGGCGCGCGCTGGAGCTTGAACTGCGATCGGACAATGCGCGTCTCGCAGCCGCGATCGAGGTCGAACATGGCGAAGGGCCGCGTGTGACCGCGGCCGTCGATCAGTCGCATCAGGCAATGGGCGAACTGCAAAAGGAAACGCTCGGGCACATCTTCGCCATGCGGCAAATCCTTCGCCCCGATCAGGCCAAGACCTTCGATCAGGCGGTGGTTCACGCGCTCACCGACGATGCACGGTGAGTCTGGATCTCCAGGCGTGTTCGGACGGTGAACTAGCGGCACTGACGCTTGCCGGTCGGCAGTCGGCTTTCGCCGAGATTATGCGTCGGCACCAGACAGCGATATTTCGACTGGTGCGCGGCCTGGTCGGGAATGCCGAGGAAGCACTTGATCTCACGCAGGACTGCTTTGTATCCGCGTTCAGCCATCTGCGGAAATATGATGGTGCGCGTCCGTTGCGCGCCTGGCTATCCCGGATCGCGATTAACAAATGTCGCGATTGGCGCCGCCGCCAGAGGGTGCGGCAGCTCTTCACATTTGACTCCGCGCCGTCGGATGATGAGATTGAGCAAGTGCCGGATGACGCACCCTCCGCACATGCCAGTGCTGAATCGAAAATAGAGGTGGAGCGACTGTCGGCGGCGATCAGCGCATTGCCTGCCACGTTGCGTGAAGTCCTGATGCTCAGGACCGTCGAAGGGCTCAGTCAATCAGAGGCCGCCAAAGCGCTTTCCGTCAGTAGCAAGGCTGTGGAGACGCGCCTGTATCGCGCGCGCGCGCGCCTCGCAGAAATACTCGCTGAGGAATGAGGGGTGCGCGCTGCTCGCGCGTAAGGATAAAGAGATACCGCGCTTAAGCGTCTTTTCGGACCCAAAGTGCTGCACGTTGAACAAGGAGATATTATGTCCCCCGGATTGAACCGCCGCGACCTTTTCCGCGGCGCTGCGCTGGCCGGCGGTGGCCTCGCATTGTCGGCATGGCTGCCGGCATGGGCTCAACCCATTTCGTCCGGGATTGCCAAGCCACTGCCAACGGTCAGCGGGAACGATATCACGCTCAAGATCGCGCATCAGATGATGATGATCGACGGCCGACAAAGCCATGCCATCGGCATCAATGGCACTGTGCCTGCGCCCCTCATCCGTCTGCGTCAGGGCCAAAACGTCCGCCTGTCGGTGATCAACGATCTCGAGGAAGACAGCTCGATCCACTGGCACGGCCTGCTTTTGCCGTTCCAGTTCGACGGCGTGCCCGGCATCAGCTTCCCCGGCATCAAGCCCAAGTCGACCTTTGTCTATGAGTTCCCCATCGTCCAGGCTGGCACCTATTGGTATCATAGCCATTCGGGGCTGCAGGAGCAGTTAGGTCATTACGGACCGATTGTCATCGACCCGGAAGGCGAGGATCCGATTCAGTCGGATCGAGAGCATGTCATCGTGCTCTCCGACCATAGCCAGATGCATCCGCACGCAATTTTCCGGAAGCTCAAGCAGGTCGGCGGTGGCTATTTCAATTATCAGCGGCAAACGCTCGCCGGTCTGCTGGCCAAGGAAGACCAACCCCTCAAGGACCGACTTGACTGGGGCAATATGCGGATGGATCCGACCGACGTGTCCGATGTCACGGGCTCGACCTATACCTATCTCGTGAATGGGCATGGCCCACGGGACAACTGGACCGCGCTTTTCAAGCCAGGTGAGCGCGTTCGCCTGCGTTTCGTCAATGCCTCCGCGATGACGACGTTCAATGTCCGGATTCCCGGTCTCAAACTTACGGTTGTTCAGGCCGACGGGCTCAATGTCAGGCCGGTCGAGGTCGACGAGTTTCAGATCGCGGTTGCCGAGACCTATGATGTCATCGTTACTCCGACCGATGATCGCGCCTACACGCTGGTCGGTGAATCCGTTGATCGTTCGGGCATGGCACGCGCCACACTGGCTCCGCGTGAAGGCATGACGGCCGAAGTTCCGCCGCTCCGCAAGCGGCCCCTTGCCGATATGAAGGACATGGGCATGGGGGACATGGATATGAGCGGCATGTCCGGCATGGACCACGCAGCAATGGGGCATGACATGTCTGCCGGCGGAGCTGCCGCGGGCGGGATGGCAGGCATGGATATGGGGGCCGGCGCGTCGATGCCAAGCATGCAAAAACCGGCGGATAGTTCCATGGCCAACATGCCCGGAATGGGCAGCGGGTCCGGTGATACAATGGGCGGCATGGCGATGGGCGGAATGGGCGGCATGAACATGCGCGACGCCAGCAAAGCGCCGCAGGTTAAGATGGGACCGGGTGTCCAGACGATCTCGCCCATGCCGATGGATCGCACGGGAGAACCGGGACAGGGTCTCGAAGACGTTGGCCACCGGGTTCTTGTCTATCGCGATCTCATGGCGGTGGAGCGCAACCCCGATGTTCGCGCGCCAGACCGCGCGATGGAAATCCACCTGACCGGGAATATGGAACGCTATATGTGGTCGTTCGATGGGGTGAAGCTCAGTGACAAGCGCGAGCCCATTCCCTTTATCGAAAACGAAAGGGTCCGCGTCACGCTCGTCAATGACACGATGATGTCGCACCCGATCCATCTTCATGGGCATTTCTTCGAGCTGGTGACCGGGCATGGCGAGTATTCGCCGCGCAAACACACCGTCAATGTCGCACCAGGAGGCAAGGTAAGTTTCGACGTCACCGCAGACGCAGTCGGCGACTGGGCGTTTCACTGCCATATGCTCTATCACATGCATGCCGGGATGATGCGCGTCGTCTCCGTCCGTCCCCGGGGAGATGCCGCATGAAGTCGCTTCTCCTTCTGATCGGCGCGGCCCCGCTCGCCTTGGCGACCCCAGTCAGCGCGCAGTCGATGCAGAATATGCCGGGCATGAACATGCCTGCTGCTCAGCCAGCGGCGAAGAAAAAGCCGGTGGCCAAGCCAGCAAGCCAGCCCAGGCGCGCCGCTGCGCCCACGGCTAAGGGCAAGCCTGCCACCCCGAAGCGCCGGGCACCGGCAGCAAAACCCAAGTCGGCGCCGCACGACATGTCGGGCATGGGGGCTATGTCCGGCATGGAGATGCCCGGTGACAAGACGCCTCCAACGGCTGACCCGCATGCCGGCCACGACATGTCCGGCATGCCTGGCATGACCATGCCCGATGGGGCGGGCGGTACGATGAAACACGACATGCCCGGCATGGACATGCAGGCGGCACCCGGCGGTCAGCCGATGCAGCACGATATGTCGTCGATGCCCGGCATGGCGATGGATGGGCCGATGGCAGCCCATGGCGCTGGTGGCACCAGTCTCATGCCCGGCAACGCCCCTGCACCCCAACCTCCTACCGACAACTATGCCGACCGCGTCTACAAAAACGGCGAGATGGCGGCTTCGCGTACCATGCTGCATAAGGAACATGGCGGCTCATCCAGCTCGATGATCCTGTTCAATCTGGCGGAATATCAGGTCCGTAACGGCCGCGACGGCTATCGGTGGGACGGGGAGGCGTGGTTCGGCAAGGATCTCGATCGGCTGGTGGTCAAGACAGAGGGTGAGGGCGTTCTTGCTGGCAGAAGCGGCACCTACATGGAGACCGCAGAAGTTCAGGCGCTCTACAGTCGTGCACTCGACCCTTATTGGAACCTCCAGGCGGGTGTCCGTTACGATTTCAAACCCAACCCATCCCGTACTTATGCGACGATCGGTATTGAGGGGGTGGCGCCTTACTGGTTTGAGACCGAGGCTGCCCTGTTTCTGTCGAACAAAGGCGAGGTGTTGGGGCGGATCGAGGGCTATTATGATCAGCGTATCACGCAACGCCTCATTCTCCAGCCGCGCCTGGAAGTGAACCTTTCAGCACAAAATGTCCCGGAGACGCGGATTGGAGCGGGCATCACGAACGCCGAATTGGGACTGCGTTTGCGTTACGAACTGCGCCGCGAATTTGCCCCCTACATCGGCGTTTCTTACGACCGAAAGTTCGGGCGGACGGCGGACTATGCACGCTCAGACGGAGGGGACGTGAAGGCGGCCAGCTTTGTAATCGGTGTTCGGACCTGGTTCTGAGAAGCGCCAAACTCCGCTTCCACATCGGGGCTAGCCGCGTTCATCGCTGGTTAGCCCTGGTTATCGGCGTCCAGCTGCTGTTTTGGTTTGCGAGCGGTCTTGTCATGAGCCTGTTGCCGATCGAGCGAGTCCGCGGTGAACATCTCGTCGAGCGATCGTCGCCGGCGATATTGGAACAGTCGAGATCGCGCGCGCCGTTGGACCTAGTGTTGCGCGCGGCGACCAGACCCGTGCGTGAAGTCCGATATCGCGCGCTGCTCGGCCGCGAGATTGCGGAGGTCGAGTCTATCGATGGGACGATCTCACTCCACGATGCAGAAACAGGTCGTCGACTTGGTCCCGTGAACGCTGCGATGGCTCGCGCGGTGGCGATACAGGCCTACCGTGGTACGTCGGAGCCGCCGAGCGTGCGCCTGGTTGTGGCGTCGACCCCAGAATTCAAGGGCGTCCTGCCGGCCTGGCGGGTGGACTTCCCTGACCGCGAAGCGACCAGCGTCTATGTTGCCCAGAATAGTGGTCGGATCGTCGCTGTGAGAAATGGAACGTGGCGCCTGTACGATTTCTTCTGGGCGCTCCACATCATGGATTGGAAAAACCACGAAAATTTCAACACGCCGTGGTTGATGGTGTTTGCCGCAGGTGGTCTCGCATTGGCGATCGCGGGTTCGGCACTTTTGTATCTTCGGTGGCCGCGAAAGCGACGCCGCACGGGTTGAATAGTCAAGCAGGATCGGGGCGGGGGCCAAAGGAGACGACCAATGATGAAAAATGCCTATGCGAGCCTCGCCCTGCAGACCTTGGTTGGCGGCGTCATCATGTATCTGGTGATGTTCGTCATGATCGACAGCTTGGGGAGCTTCTACAACAACCTGAATATGCTCTACATGACGCTAATGATGGTGGCGCCCATGGTGGTGCTGATGGTCCTCGCGATGGGCCATATGTTCCCGTCGAAAAAGGCAAACGCGGCCCTTATATTAGGGTCAGTTGCGATATTCGCCGGATCATTTGCCCTCATCCGCACGCAAACAACGATCGGCGATACAGCATTCCTCCGATCGATGATCCCGCATCATTCGGGCGCGATCCTGATGTGCCGCGAGGCCTCCTTGAAGGATCCGGAAATCGTTCGTCTGTGCAGCGGCATCGAGGAATCTCAGCGCCGCGAAATCGATGAAATGAAGGCTATTCTAGCCCGCAAGTAGGCTTCGCGCTCCCGTTCCCGTAAATTTTGTGCCGCCTCACGAGGGAAATGGCGCGCCCATGCGTATTATCAATGCGGGGCGCTGAGGAGAGAATTGTGAAGAAAATAGTCCCCATCATCATCGCTGGACTGGTGGCCGCGCCGGCGATCGCCCAAATGCAGGGCATGGACCATAGCAAGATGGACATGCGCCAGACCATGAACCCCACGCCAGCCAATCCTTACCCGCCTGCAGAAATGGAGATGCATCAGAAGATGATGTCCGCCACGGGCAGCGATGCAACGGAGACCTGGGTGCGCAAGATGATCGAGCATCATCGCGGTGCGATTGCGATGTCACGCATCGTTTTGCGCGACACCAAGGACGCGCAGGTCCGAATGATGGCGAACAAGTCAATCACCGAGCAAACGCGAGAAGTGGGCGAGCTTCAAGGCTGGCTGAGAGCCCACAACAAGCGCGCCCAATAGACCTTTCCTCCCCCGCCCAGGGGCGGGGGAACCAATAAGGGATCGTATGACACTCAAATTTGCCCTCGCTGCGTTCATAGCAGCCTTCTCCGTCGCCAGCGCCGAAGCTGCCCCGATCATCATGCATCGTGACCCTGGTTGCGGTTGCTGCGAACAGTGGGCGGCCCAGGTGCGCAGACAATTTGGACAAAGCGTCAATATCGTCGACGACCAGCAACGCGGCCGCTTTCAACGCGCTCAAGGCGTGCCCGCTGCGCTGGCATCATGCCATACTGCAATTGTCGATGGCATGGTTTTCGAGGGCCACGTTCCCATTGCCGACATGAAGCGCGCGATCGCGAAGCGCCCGAAGGGCGTAAAGGGATTGGCCGTAGCGGGCATGCCGCTGGGTTCTCCGGGGATGGAAGTCCCCGGCCAAAAACCACAACCCTACTCTGTCATCGCCTTCGGATCGGCGGGTCAGACGGTATTTGCCCGACACGGCGGGTGACCATCTCGTTGATCTTTGATGCTACGAGGCGTAATAAATAACGGCTGTGAAACGCGTTTTGCAACTTCTTCTCCTTCTGGGAGCCATGGTTGGCTTGATTGGCCAAGCGGCGGCCTTTGCGTCCGCTCCGCCTGCGATGTCCGCCCCAATGGCCACGTCTGTGCAGGCCGTGGCTGGGATGTCGGAAGACTGCATGAAGATAATGGCACAGCAGCAACAACCTGCTCAGAAGCCTTGCAAGGGCATGACCCTGGAATGCATCGCGGCCATGGGCTGCGTCGTTCCGCTGGCCGTTCGTAATGACGCGCCTATGCTGGAAGCACGCGAAGCCAGTCCAGCTCTGCCCTTCTGGGCAACCATCACTGTCCTGCACGGCAGTGACCTCACTCCCGAACCGGAACCACCGACTCTCCTTGGCTGATCGACACCGGCTGCCAGGCTGACAGGATTCTTGCGTCTATCGCGCATCTGAAAATCCTGTCTGACCCGCGGCTACCACGATATTTTGCCCAAGGATTACAGG
>NZ_BCYV01000035.1 GCF_001598375.1 Novosphingobium capsulatum NBRC 12533 | reverse complement strand
TTTCTGGCGTCTGGCGTACACCCTCTGCTGCGTCACCAGCCCAAGACACGATTGCCGACCACTCCATGATATCGTATACGATCTGCCAGCTAAGCAGGATCAGGACGACGATAGATGGCAATCGGTTGGAAGGGCGTGTTCCCGGCAGTCACCACGCAGGTTCGCGAAGACCTGTCGATCGATTTGGCCGACACCCAGCGCGTGGTGGACGACCTGATCAGCGACGGGGTCACCGGCGTGATCGCGCTGGGCACCGTGGGGGAAAACAACTCTCTCGAATTCGACGAGAAGGTCCAGGTTCTTTCCGCCATCGTGGAAGTGGTCGATGGCCGCGTGCCGGTGATCACCGGCTGTTCGGAATACGACACCCGCCGCGCCGTGCGCTATGCGCGGGCTGCGCAGAAGGCTGGGGCGGATGGCGTGATGCTGCTGCCGCCGATGGTCTATGTGCCCAAGCCGCACGAACTGGTCGCCCATTTCCGGGGCGTTGCGCAAAGCATGGACCTGCCGATCATGCTCTACAACAACCCCCCGGCCTATCGCACCGTGATCGACAAGGATGTGCTGGCGGCCCTGGTCGAGGTGGACAACATCGTGGCGGTGAAGGAATCGGCGCCCGATACCCGTCGCTTCACCGATTTTCGCAATGCCTTCGGCGATCGCTACGTGCTGTTTGCTGGCTTGGACGACGTGGCGCTGGAAGGCCTGTTCCTGGGCGCGCAGGGCTGGGTATCTGGCCTGACCAATGCCTTTCCCAAGGAATCGGTGGAACTGGTCAATGCCATGCAGCGTGGCGACCATGCCAAGGCCTTGGAAATCTATCGCTGGTTCATGCCTTTGCTGCATCTCGATGCCGAACATGACCTGGTCCAGTCGATCAAGCTGGCCGAGCAGGTGATGGGCCGTGGTTCGGAACGGGTGCTGCCGCCGCGCTATGTGCTGGAGGGTGCACGCCGCGCCGAAGTGATTGCCATGGTCGAAAAGGCCGCCGCCACCCGGCCCGATCTGACCCCAACGCGCGCCGAACCCGTGCTGGCCTGAGCGGGCGGCGATGCGCCACACGTACTTTTGCATCGATGGGCACACGGCCGGCAATCCCGTGCGCCTGGTGGCAGGCGGGGCGCCGCTCCTCAAGGGCGCGTCCATGTCGGAACGGCGGCAGGATTTCCTCGCCCGGTTCGACTGGATCCGTACCGGCCTGTGCTTTGAACCCCGCGGGCATGACATGATGTCGGGCGGGTTTCTCTATCCGCCGGTCGATCCGGCCAACGATATCGGTATCCTGTTCATCGAAACCAGCGGATGCCTGCCGATGTGCGGCCATGGCACGATCGGCATCATCACGTTCGGCCTGGAACACGGCCTGATCCAGCCGGCAGTGCCCGGCCGCCTCAAGGTGGAAGTGCCGGCGGGCACGATCGAGATCGCCTACCAGACACAAGGCGCCAAGGTCACGTCGGTGCGGATCACCAATGTGCCATCCTATGTGGCGGCGCGGGGCATAGCCGTGGAGGTGGAGGGCATCGGCGCGCTATCGGTCGATGTGGCCTATGGCGGCAACTATTATGCCATTGTCGAGCCGCAGGGCGCCTATACCGGCCTGGACGACCTGGGCGCGGCGCGGATCGTGGCGCTGTCGCAACGCGTGCGCGAGGCCGTGCGCGCGCAGTTCGAGCCGGTGCATCCGCTCGATTCCACCATTCGCGGCGTCAGCCACGTGTTGTGGACCGACCAGCCCAAGCATGACGGCGCCGATGGGCGCAATGCCGTGTTCTATGGCGACAAGGCCATCGACCGCAGCCCTTGCGGCACCGGCACCTCTGCCCGCCTGGCGCATCTGGCAGCGCAGGGCAAGCTGGGCGTGGGCGATACCTTCGTGCACGAAAGCTATATCTGTTCGCGCTTTATCGGGCGGGTGGAGCAGGCAGTGACATTGGGCGACCAGCCCGCGATCATCCCCTCGATCGAGGGATCGGCCGTGGCGACGGGCTTCAATACGATCTGGATTGACCGCGATGATCCGTTCTGGGCTGGTTTCCAGGTTACCTGAGTGAATGTGCCTGGCGCGGGATGCGCGCAAGGGGGAGTGGCGTCGTCGTGGCAGCGATCGGAATTGTCGGTGGCGGCGTGGTCGGCCTCTGTGCGGGGATCGCGCTGGTCGAGGCCGGGCACAGCGTCACCATCATCGATAACGATCGCCTGGGCCAAGCCGCATCGTGGGGCAACGCCGGGCATATCGCGACCGAACAGGTCGAGCCACTTGCGTCGCCTGTCACCATCCGCGCCTTGCCCGGCCGGCTGTTTTCCCGGGGCGGGCCGCTGGCCTTTCCGCCGGGCGCCATCGGGCGATGGCTGCCGTTCGGCCTGCGGCTGATGGCAGCGGCGCGCTCGGCGCGCTTTCATGCCGGCTGCGCGGCCATGGCGCCGCTGATGGCGCAGGCCCTGCCGGCCTGGCGTGACCTGGTGGCGCGCCTTGGCGCCCCGGACCTGCTGCGCGAAGAAGGGCATCTTGTCGCCTGGCATGATGCCCACGCTGCCGCAGCGGGCCGTGCCGCATGGCAGGCGGCGCAGACCGGCACGGCAAGGGTGGCGCGAGCCACCTATGAGGATATCGCGCGCCTTTCCGCCCTGTGTGGGCAGCCGGTGGCGGGCGCTGTGCGCTTTGCTGGTACGGCGCAGATTGCCGATCTCGATGCGCTGCGCCAGGCGTTGCGGCATGCCTTTGTGGCGCGTGGCGGGCGCCTGCATGCCGAGCGCGCGCATGTGGCGATCGCGCATGGTCGGGCAGACATACCGGGGCTGGGGGCTGACACCGTGCTGGTTTGCGCTGGCGTGCGTGCTGCGCCCATCTTGCGGCGCCTGGGCCACGCGGTGCCGATGATTGCCGAGCGCGGCTATCACATCCGCGCCGACGCGCGCGCTTGGCCGGCCGATCTGCCGCCGGTGGTGTTCGAACAGCGCGCGATGATCGTCACGCGGTATCGCGATAGCGTTCAGGCAGCGAGCTTTGTCGAACTGGGCGACCCCGATGCCCCGGCCGATCCGCGCAAGTGGGAAAGGCTGGAACGTCATGTGGCGGAACTCGGGCTGCCGATGGCCGGGCCGTTCCGGCGCTGGATGGGCTGCCGGCCGACGCTGCCCGATTATCTGCCGGCGATCGGCCGATCAGCGCGCGCGGCCAATCTGTTTTATGCCTTTGGCCACCAGCACCTGGGGCTGACGCTGGCGCCGGCCACCGCGCACCTGATCACGGCGCTGATCGACGAAACGGCGCCAGCTGTGTCGCTGGCGCCGTTCGATCTTTCCCGTTTTGGCTGAGGATCAGGCGCGCCTGTTTCAGCTCAACGTGCCGATGGGCAGGGTGCGCACGCGCTGACCGCGCAGGCGCGACACGGCATTGGCCACGGCCGGTGGCACAGCGGGCAGGCCGGGCTCGCCGATGCCGCCCATCTTCTCCCCGCTTTCGACAATGCGCACGTGCACGCGCGGCATGCGATCGGGGGTGAGGATCGGATAGCCATCGAAATTGCGCGCCACGCGTTCGCCGTTCTTGTAGGCGGCTTCCTCGATCAGGGCCTGCGACAGACCGAGCGCCACGGCGGAATTGACCTGCGCGGTGATGATGGCGGGGTTGACGATGCTGCCCGGATCGATCGCCTGCCACACATCGTGCACCTTGACCTGGCCATCGGCGATCGAGACTTCGGCAATGGCCGCAGTCTGCGTGCCGAAGGGCGAGGCCATGGCCATGCCGCGTGCGCGCGTGGTGCCATCGGGCGCGGTGAACGGGCCGCGCTTCCAGCCGCCGGACAGATCCACCACGGCCTTGAGCAGCGTGGTCAAGCGGGCGTTGCCCGCGAGCAGGTGCAAGCGCACGGCATAGGGATCCTGCCCGCCCTTGTCGGTCAGTTCATCGAGGAAAGCTTCATAGAAGAAGTCGTTCATCGAATTGCCGACCGACCGCCAATAGGCCACCGTGGTGGGGCTTTTGACGAAGATCTGGGCAATGCGCTTGTTGGGCAGGGCATAGCTCTTGCCCGCCAGCCCTTCGAGCGCGGTGGGATCGATTTCTCCGCTGCGCTTGTCGGCAATGCCCTCCCTCGGGCCTTCGGTGGCGCTCACCGCCTCGATCGCCAGGGGCATGCCGCTGGCATCGACCACGCCGCGAAACCGCACGGCGGCCATCGGGCGCAGCGGGTCGCGCAGGAATTCCTCTTCGCGCGTCCAGATCAGCTTGACCGGGGCGTTGACGCGCTTGGCCAGTTCGATCGCCTGGGGATAGGGATTGCCCTTGGGATAGAGGAAGTGGCGGCCAAAGAACCCGCCAAGCAGGGGCGAGTGGATGCGGATCTTTTCCGGCGGCAGTCCGGATGCCTTGGCCACTTCGGCCAGGAACATGTCGGGCGCCTGGTTGGGGAACCACATGTCGAGCGTGCCATCGGCGTTGAACCGCGCCAGGGCCGAGGGCGGCTCAAGCTGGGCATGGTTCAGGTATTGGCTGTGATAGGTGGCGCTGAGCGTGCCCTTGGCGCCGGCATCGGCAAAGGCCTTGGCAACGTCGCCGGTGCTTTCGGCCACTTCTTCGGTGCCCTGCACCGTGGCGAGATGGGCGGCGTGGTCTGCCGTGGAGAAGGTGGCCGGCATTGGGCGATAGCTGGCCCCGGTGGGCTCAACCCAATCGACCTGGGCGGCTTCCACCGCGCGGCGCGCGTGCCAGAAACGCGGCGCGACAACGGCGACCGCGCCATCGAGGACATGCACTGAATGCACGCCCTTCATCGCCTTGATGGCTGCCTCGTTGCGGATCTTGCCAACGGCGAGGCCCAGGCGCGGTGCATGCTGCACGGCGGCGTGGAGCATGCCGTCGACCTTGCTGTCGATGGCGAACTGCGCCTGGCCGGTCGATTTGGCGCGCACGTCGAGCCGGGCCTGCGGCTTGCCGATCCAGCGGAAATCCTTGGGATCCTTGAGGGTGGGTGGCGTGGTGGGCGCCGGCAGGTCTAGCGCGTGGGGTGCCAGTTCGGCATAGCTCAGGCTGCGGCCAGAGGCCTGGTGCACGACGCGGCCGGGCTGGGTGCTGAGCGCGCTGGCCGGCACCGACAGGCGTTGCGCGGCGGCCTGGATCAACATGGCGCGGGCCGATGCGCCCAGGCGGCGCATGGTGTCATAGCTGGAGCGCACCGACATCGATCCGCCGGTGATCCGCATCTTGCCATTGATGACCTGGTAATCCGGCCCGGTGGGCGCGTTTTCCACCACGAAGGTGGCGGGATCGGCATCGAGTTCTTCGCCCACGATCTGGGCCATGGCGGTCCACACCCCCTGGCCGCCTTCGGCGAAGGGGCTTTGCAGGCGGATCGTGCCATCGGGGTTAATCGCCAGGAATGCCGGCACGCGGGTGCCGGGCACCACCGCCGGGGCAGCGCCGGCTGCCTGCGCGCGGGCTGCGCCCACCGGCAGGCCAAAGCCGAGCACCAGGGCGCCGGCGCTGGCCGCGCCCAGGAAGCCACGGCGCGATACGTTTACCGGCTCGCCGGTGGGCAGCACCCTGGCCAGCGCGGGATCAAGCGGGGTCCATTCGGTCATGCGCCGTGCTCCTGCGCGGGAGCAAGACCGGCCACATCGCGCACCGCTGCCTTGATCGCGTTATAGGTGCCGCAGCGGCACAGGTTGGTCATTGCCGCCTCGACATCGGCATCGCTGGGCTTGGCCTTCTGCTTGAGCAGCGAGGTGGCCGCCATGACCTGGCCCGATTGGCAATAGCCGCACTGCGGCACCTGGTGCTTGACCCAGGCTTCCACCACGCGGGCGCCCACCGGATCGGCCTCTACCGCCTCGATCGTGGTGATCTGCGCGCTGGCGACCGATTCCACCGGCGTCACGCAGCTGCGCGTCACGGTGCCGTCGATCATGACCGAGCAGGCGCCGCATTGGGCAATGCCGCAGCCGTATTTCGTCCCGGTCATGCCCAGGTCGTCGCGCAGCACCCACAGCAGGGGGGTATCGCCATCAGCGTCGATCTGACGCTTCTGGCCGTTGACGGTCAATTCGATCATGAAAGGCAGCCCATTCTTCGCAAAGCACGTATGCTTGGGTTTCATATCGCAATCTAATCGCCGTGGCACGATGAATATCGGGCAGGGCGCCATATTTTCCGGGCTTGAACTCGGCTTGGCGGGCGCACACCTAAGACACCTATTGCATTGTCTTGCCAAACAGAGGGAGCCGAGCCCACCGATGACCGCCGACGTTCTGGACGATACCGCCGCCAGCCCGCAGACCCACGCCTTCGAGGCGGATGTGGCCAAGCTGCTGCACATGATGGTCCACTCCGTCTATTCGGACAAGGATGTCTTCCTGCGCGAGCTGATTTCGAACGCGGCCGATGCCTGCGAGAAGCTGCGCTATGAAGCGATTGCCCAGCCCGATCTCTTGGGTGACGATCCGGCCCCGCGCATCACCATCACTGTCGATGCCGATGCGCGCCGCCTGACGATCGAGGACAACGGCATCGGCATGACCGCAGCCGACATGGCCGAAACGCTTGGCACGATCGCGCGCTCGGGCACCAAGGCGTTCATGGACCGCATCGCGGCGGCGCAGGGCGGGGAAGACACCCAGCTGATCGGCCAGTTCGGCGTGGGCTTCTATTCCGCGTTCATGGTCGCGGCCAAGGTCGACGTGATCTCGCGCCGGGCCGGGCAGGATGGCGCCGCGATGTGGTCTTCCGATGGCCTGGGCACCTATACTATCGGCGCGGTTGCGGCGCAGGATGCACCGGCGCGCGGCACGTGCATCGTGCTGCACCTGCTGGATGACGCGGCCGACTATGCGCAAGCGCCGCGTATCGAGCAGATGGTGCGCGCGCAATCGGGCCACGTGCCCGTGCCGATCACGGTCAAGGACAAGCCCGATGCCGAAGGCACCCAGGTGGCCGATGGCACCGCGCTGTGGACCAAGCCGAAGAGCGCCATCACGCCCGAGGAATACAAGGATTTCTACCGCAGCGTGGCCGGGCAGTGGGACGACCCGGCGCTGACCCTGCATTACCGCGCCGAGGGGCGGCACGAATATTCCGTGCTCGCCTTCGTGCCCGAAACGCGCCCGTTCGACCTGTTCGATCCCGATCGCAAGGGGCGGATGAAGCTCTATGTCCGCCGCGTGTTCATCACCGACGAGGCGGAGTTGCTGCCACGCTACCTGCGCTTCGTGCGCGGCCTGGTCGACTCTGCCGATCTGCCGCTCAACATGTCGCGCGAGATGATCCAGGACAGCCCGATCCTTGCCGCGATCCAGAAGGGCCTGACCGGCAAGGTGCTGGGCGAACTGGAAAAGACCGCCAAGGACGATCCGGCGGCCTATGCCAAGCTGTGGGACACGTTTGGCGCGGTGCTCAAGGAAGGGCTCTACGAGGATTTCGAGCGGCGCGAGGCCCTGCTGCGCCTGGCGCGGTTCAAGACCACGGCGTCGGGCGGGGAATGGCGTTCGCTGCAGGACTATGTCGCGGCGATGAAGGAAAACCAGACCGCGATCTATTACGCCACCGGCAGCGATCTGGATCGCATCGCCAGTTCGCCGCAGCTGGAAGGATTCCGCGCGCGCGGCGTGGAAGTTCTGCTGCTGCCCGACCAGGTGGACAGCTTCTGGGTGCGCGGCGCGATCGATCTGGATGGCAAGCCGTTCAAGTCGGTCACGCAAGGGGCAGCCGATCTCAGCCTCATCCCCTTGCCCGAAGGCGCCGACGCGCCCCAGGCCGAGCCGAGCGATGCGGTGGGTGCGTTCCTGGCGTTCGTCAAGGATACGCTGGGCGATGCGGTTTCCGAGGTGCGCGCGTCTGACCGGTTGACCGACAGCGCGGTGTGCCTGGTGGCCAGCGAAAGTGGCCTCGATCGCCAGCTGGAAAAGCTGCTGGCCAACGCTGGGCAACTTCCGGCCGGCGCGGCGCCGGTGCTGGAGGTGAACCCGGCGCACGTGCAGATCGCGGCGCTCGCTGCTCTGCCGGAAGGCGATGAGCTGCGCGCCGACGCTGCCGAACTGCTGCTGGACGAAGCGCGTATCGTCGATGGCGAGCCGCCGCGCGACCCGCGCGCCTTTGCGTCGCGCCTGGCCCGGCTGATCGCCCGCGCCACCATGGCCTGATCGGACCGGGCTCGAATGCGGGCAGCCCGCGCGTCCGTTTGCGGTTGC
The DNA here is from genome assembly GCF_001598375.1 of Novosphingobium capsulatum NBRC 12533. Classification (GTDB taxonomy): domain Bacteria; phylum Pseudomonadota; class Alphaproteobacteria; order Sphingomonadales; family Sphingomonadaceae; genus Novosphingobium; species Novosphingobium capsulatum. The sequence continues at coordinate 19,539 of NZ_BCYV01000035.1, read as the reverse complement.
AAGTGCGGCGCGCGGCTGCCACGCCGATGGCAATGATGCAGGCCTGTGCAGGGACGATACGATGATGCGGCGCGCGTTTTTCTGGGGCATATCCGCAGCCTTGGCGGCGTCCAGCCCGGCGGTGGCCGCGCCAGCGGACAAGGTCAGCATCGATATCTATGCCATCCCCTCGCGCCCGATCGTGGCGGCGGTGGACCAGGCCAGCGCCGATCTGGCGCAACTGGGCATGACCACGTTTCGCCAGCGCGGGCAGGCGGTGCATGCCACGCTTTATCTGACCCAATATCCCGTCAGCGCGCTGCCCCGCCTTAAGGCCACGATCGCGCGGCTGGCGCGCGGCCACAAGCGCTTGCCCCTGGCAATCGACGGCACCGAGCGCACGCCCACCAACTGGCTGTTCCTGCGCGTGACGCGCACCCCCGCGTTGCAGCGCCTGGCCGATGAAGTGACCCTGGCGGCCGAACCGCTGCGCGACCATGACCTGGCGCCGCCGGCCTGGATGAAGGACTATCCGGCCAAGTTGCCCGCGTTCCAGCGCTATGGCTCGCCCAACGTATTCATGCAGTTCGATCCCCATCTGACCCTGCTGGCCAACGAGGCCAATCCCGCGTTGGCCACCTATATGGCCAAGACCGGGCAGCAGCCGCCGCGCGCCCAGGGTGAGGTCGATGGAATCGGCATCGCGCTGGTCGATGCCAATGGCCAGATCGTCAGGACTCTCGCCGAATATCATTTCCGCTCGCGCTGACGCGGTAGCGGACGGTCAACGCAAGCAGCCACGGGTCAGCGCTGTGCTGGTCGCGTTGGCGTGCGCGCCGCGTTGGTGGCATTAGCCAGCGTGATTGCCGGCGCATCACGCCCGGCGGCTGATCTTCATTTCCTATCTGCGCTGCCTCCTTGATGCGTCGCGCCGGTCTGCACGCGCCGGCGAACGTCGTGTGCGTGGCGATCGGGTGAAGTCGCTTGACATGGTGCCCGACGGAAAATATTGGCGACTTTAATCGGTGATTAAAAATGTATCGCCTAACGCAGGACGCCGGAGGAAAGACCGATAATGCGCGCACGCCCGCAGTGGCGAAAGGGCGCCTTGGGTCTCCTTCTGGTGCTTCACGACATGGAGAGGGAGGCCATCATGATCAGAACGTCCATCCACACTGCGCTGTTCGTCGGCGCTGCATTGGCCCCGCTGGCCGCCGCATCGGCGCAGGACGCCGCGCCGGTTGCGCAGGGCCAGGTTGCGGCCCCGGCTGCCTCTGACGGCCTTGGCGAAATCGTCGTGACCGCACAGCGCCGGTCTGAAAACGTGATGAAAGTGCCGCTTAGCGTTTCGGTGGTCACCGCCGAAACGCTGGTGAAGCGCGGCGTCAACGACCTGAGCGCCGTCACCAAGCTGGCGCCCAGCCTTCAGGTGGCGCAGGACAACACCTATTCGATCCGCGGTGTCGGCACGGCGACGTTTGCCACGACGGTGGAATCGAGCGTTTCGCAGATGGTCGACGACGTGGTGCTGGGCAATGGCGAGTTTGCCGCCAACGCGTTCTACGATCTGGAGCGCGTCGAGGTTCTCAACGGACCGCAAGGGCTGCTGTTCGGCAAGAATGCCTCGGCCGGCCTGATCAATATCACCACTGCCAAGCCCAAGATCGGCAAGCTGGAAGGCAATGCCGATCTGGAACTGGTCACCCGCGACCGCCCGGTGAAGAATGGCCACGGCATACAGGGGCGGGCCACGCTGAACCTGCCGGTCAGCGAGAACAGCGCGCTGCGCCTCAACGCGATCTACAGCGGGCAGGATTCGGTGACCTGGCCTGAAGTAAATCCCAAGGTTCGCAATGACATGGGCCTGCGCAGCCTGGGGCTGCGCGCCAAGTACCTGTGGGAGCCGGACACCGCGCTCAGCGTCTATATCCTGGGCGATTACAACCGCCAGCGCGGCGTGACCGGCCGCTATGACATCACCTATCGCGAGCTTGGCACCGGCAGTGCCTATACGGGCTTGGGCCTGCCGTCTGGCAACACCAATCGTATTTTCCAGGCCGATGCCCCCAACTTCCGCGACACTGAAACCGGCGGTGCGCAGGCCAATATCAGCTACACGTTCGATAGCGGCGTCCAGCTGATCAACATTGCTGCGTGGAAGCACATGACAACGGGCTTCTCGTTCGATTCCGACGAAACCCAGTACAACTTCTTCAACACCAATTCGGCACATCAGAACTATAACCAGTTCTCTGAAGAGCTGCGCCTGGCGCTGCCCTCGGGCAACCGCCTCACCGGCCAGGCCGGGCTGTATTACTTCCACTCGCAGCTCAACCAGCAGAATCTGCTGGGCGGCAACAACGGCCTGCCTTCGTTCCTGCTGCCGACTTTCCCGTTCTGCGTTGGTGCCACCCAACTTGGCGCGCCGCCGGCGGCTTGCCCGGTCAGCAACACCTCGTTCCTCGGCCAGGACTCGCGCTTTACCCTCAAGCAGAACAGCTTCGCCGGTTATGGCCAGGTCAGCTATGGCCTGACCGACACGCTGAAGGCGACCGCTGGCGGCCGCGTCACGTATGACAAGGCCAGCATCGACCTGCTCGAAAACACCGGCCAGTATTTCGTCACGCTGGGCATTCCCAACAACCACTCGGTCCAGAGCACCGATGCCACCAACTTCAGCTACAAGGTCGGCCTCGACTGGCAGGCAACGCCCACGACGCTGGTCTATGGCTTCTACGGCCGTGGCTACAAGGGCCCTGGCTTCTCCAACACCGCGCCGGCGCCGGGCGCCAACCTGGCGGTGCGCCCGGAAATCTCGAAGGGCGGCGAAATCGGTATCAAGACCCGGTTGTTCGACAATCACCTGACGCTCAGCCTTTCGGGCTTCTACACCCGCTACACCGACCTGCAGGTGCAGTCGTGGATCACCGTGCTGCGCACCTTCGTGCTCGCCAATGCGGCAACCGCGACGACCAAGGGTGTGGACGCCTCGTTCACCGCGCGCGTCGCACCGGGCCTTACGCTGTCTGGCTCGGCCACGTATGCGGATGCAAAGTACAACGATTTCCCCGGCGCGCAGTGCTACCCGACGCAGACCACCGGCGGCTGCTCGGCGACGCAGAGTTCGTTCAATGCGGCGGGGTATCAGATTCCGCTGTCAGCCAAGTTCAGCACCTCGCTTGGCGCTGATTACCAGCACGCGCTGACCGATACGCTCGATGGCCTGGTTTCGTTGAGCTATTACCACCGCTCGTCGCTGTCAGCAGGCTTTGGCCCGGCGTTCCAGATCCCGAGCTGGGATACGCTGGACGCCAGCCTGGGCCTCAAGGCGGCAAACTGGACGCTGTCGGTGTTCTGCAAGAACTGCACCAATGCCATCCGCCCGATCTCGATCGGTTCGGACGGCGGCGATGCGTCGCTGAGCCCGGCCGTGCTGACGCTCAACCAGCGCTTCAGCTTCAACTCCGTCCGTACCATCGGCGTGCGGGCAGGGATCAACTTCTGATCTCTTTCGATTGGAAGTGATGCAAGGCTTCGGAGCGTGGGGGCGCTTCCGAAGCCTTGTTTTTGGGCCGGCGCTCAAGCCCGGCATGTCCACCAGGCGCGTCAGGGATGCGGGATAGGCAGCCGCGCGGTGGCGGCATGACGCGAAATGGCCGCTTGCCAGAAATTTGATCACCGATTAAATCGTAATTAGAATGTAGTTCCTGTTCTGGCTTTTGCAGCAGGCCAGGAACGCAGAACGGGCCGGATGGCCCGATCCACCACGGGATCGACAGAACAGGGAGTTGAGCATGTCCGGGCAGTTCAAATACGGGGTATCGCTGTACAGCTATACCGAAGACTTCGGCAGCATCATGACCCTTGAGGATGGCTTTGATCACGCCGCCGATACCGGGGCCACGGGGATCGAGATTCTGGGTGAGACGCATGTGGAGTGCTATCCCGAACCCAGCAAGGAATGGCTCGACACCTGGTTCGGCCTGCTTGACCGCTACCAGCTTGAGCCGACCAACATGTGCTCGTGGGTGGATACCAAGCTGCGCCTGGGACGGCAGCTGACGGTCGAGGAAGGTGCCGGAGAGCTTGAGCGTGACTTGCGCCTGGCCCACCGGCTTGGCTTCAAGTTCCTGCGTCCCAAGTTCGGCGTGATCGACGCGCAGCTCACCCCCGATCCGATCTGGTCGGGCGCGGTCGAGCGGGTGCTCGATCTCGCCAATAAGTTCGACATCGTGATCTGCCCCGAAATCCATTCGCCCACGCCGATCAGGCACCCGGCGGTGGAAGGCTACATCGATTTCATCGAGCGCACCGGAACCCCCAACTTCCGCCTGCTGATCGATACCGGCATCTTCCAGAACCGCCCGCTCAAGGGCTGGCAGCATGAAGTGCCCGAGGGTGATAGCGATCACGCCAAGCTGATCAACGGCATCGCGGTCGATCCCGAAGAGTTCCTCGACATCGCCAAGTACGTGGCGTTCATCCAGGCGAAGTTCCACTACATCAACGATGATCTGCAGTGCGAAAACATCCCCTGGGACAAGGTGATACCGGTGCTTAAACGCGCGGGCTACAGCGGTTACCTGTCTTCGGAATACGAAGGTGCGCGCGAGCCGTGGGTGGCGATCGACCAGGTCCGCCGCCAGCACGTCATGATGCGCCAGCTCGAGGCGCAATACGACGCCGCGCTGGCCGACGCCTGATCCGCTCGCACCCTAGACCGCCATTTTCCAGGAACATGCCATGTACGAATATCAACTTATCCAGGCCACCGGCTTCCGCAACTACGGCCCCGAAGATGCGCGCGAGGGGGTGGAAGTGCGCCTGCGCCTGCCCAACTATCGCGGCATGCGTCTGTCGCTGCTCGACGGCGTCGACGTGACGCTTGACGACGAGTTCTTCAGTTATGAAATCACCAAGCTGCGCCTGCATGGCGAGGTCTATGATCTCGACGCCATGCGCGACGCTACGACGGTGCGTTGGGCGATGGGCGACTTTGGCAGCGTACTGGTGCCCAAGGCGGGTGGGCTGGCCCCCGGCATCCATCGCGTCAAGGTGGCGGCCCGCGTCCGTTCGCCCTATTTCCCGCCGCACCTGCAGCCTCTGCCGGTGAATGGGGAGCGCCTGGCAACGATTGTCCTGCCCTGAGCGGGCAAAAGCGCGCCGCGCCTTGCCGGGCCGGCGCCAAAAGCAAAGGCCCCCGGTGCACGCGCACCGGGGGCCTTTGCTTTTCCATAACGGCGCAAGTCAGAGTTGGCGGATCTTCACGTTGCGGAACATGATTTCTGCAGCCTCGATCTGCAGCAGGATGCGGCCGCGCGTGAGGGGGATGTAGCGCGAGCGATCGGCAGGGTCCTGGCGTTGCAGGCCATAGAGCGCGGTCACGATGCGGCCGTTGACGATATGGGCGGCCTTGTCACCCTGGGCGATCAGTTCGACTGTGTTCCACCCCTCCAGCGTGTCAAAGCTGCCATCGGCGCGGATCCACTGGCGCAGCGATCCGCCGGCATCGACTTGCGGGGCGTATTGCGTATTGCCGGGAAGGTCTTCGGGCCAACCGGGCAGCCCGCCTTGCGAGATCGCTGGAATGGCGCGGTGGTTGATCGGCAGGGCATCGCCGGTGTTGCGCTCCATGATCTGGTATTCGATGGAATCGGGCCAAAGCAGCTCGCGGCCAATGGGATTATGATAGAGGATGCCGCTGTCCCGCTTCCACAGCGTGCGCGGTTCGTAGCGGCGCGTGCCCCACTGGTATTCGAGGCTGAGGTGATAGTTCTCGTACTCGCGGTCGGTGGCGAGGTAGCCCATGCCTGCCTTGGCCGGGCCGCGATAGCGCGGGCCGAGCAGGTGCAGCATGCCATCGTGGACATCGACCACGCCATCGCGATCCTGCTGGCCCACTCCATCCTGGAAGAACGTCCAGCCGGCCATGTCGCGGCCGTTGAACAGCGGCTGCCAGCCGTCAGCCGCGGCCCCGGCGGGCCCTGCGGCTGGTGCCCGGCTGGCGGCGGATACCACGTGCGGCAGCGCGGCGGTGGCAACGCCGGTCGCGGCCAGGCGCGTCAACGCGCCGCGTCGGGTGGTTTTCATGCATATCTCCCTGGATTCCATACCGTCTGATCGGCGGATACCCAGTCTTTTTAATCGGTGATCAAATTATCGCAAGCGGGGATTGCGAGTACCCATGCCGTCGCCCAGCCACAGTGCGCCGTTCACGTTTTGACATCGTCTGGCGCGCGGTACAAAAGGCAAGGCGCTGGATGCCAATGCCGCTGATGACGGCGGAGCGGGGCGGCTATTGCCCGCCCCAGGCAACCGGCACATCACCGGGCGGGAAAGAATGAGCGACAAGAAGCAGTATCACCGGGACAAATTGCGCAACAGCCTGCTTGATGCCGGTCGTGCCTACCTGAAGCAGCACGGGCACAACGGGCTTTCCATCCGCACTCTGGCCCAGGAGGTCGGGGTGTCGCCCGGCGCGCCCTATTATCATTTTCCCGACCGGCGTTCGCTGCTGCTGGCGCTTGCCACCGAGGGGTTTAACGAAATGCTGGCGGGCACCGAGCAGGTTCTTGCCGGCAAGGCCAGCCCGGCCGACAAGCTGCGGCGCATGGGTCTGCTGTTCATCCGCTTCGCCGAAGAGAACCCGCATCTGCTCGATCTCATGTACGAAAGCGAGCTGACCACGCCAACGCTCGATCCCACGCTGCTGGAATTCCAGCGCGCGGGCCACAATGCCCTGCGCGAACAGGTTGTCGGCGCGCTCGACGGCGTGGACAAAACCCATGCCGACGTGCGTGTCGTGGCCTATTGGTCAGCGATCTATGGCTTTGCCACGATGCGCAAGAAGGGGGTTTTGCGCCCCAGCGACGATGGTGCCTTGCCCAGCGTGGATATTGCCGAAACGATCGTCGATATCACCTTGCGCGCCGTGCTCGCTCCCGACTGACCGCGCGCCGGAGATGGCGGGGGTAGAGGTGCTGTTCCGCAACGTGATGATCCGCCAGCAGGGTACCGCCGACATTGCCGACATCCGCAAGGGATAAGCCGTTCTGGCGCCGCGCTATTGCCAGTCGCGCTGCCGGCTCGTCTGGCCAATGCCGGGATTGAGGCGGTTGCCGGGATCGAGCGCCCGGTAATGCGCCGCCAGCGCCGGCTTGGCCGGATAGAGGTGGCCAACGTTGTGCTCTGCCGGATACTCGGCACCGCGCGCGTCGAGCAGGTCCCACATGCGGTGCTCCAGCGCGAGCGGGTCGACGCCTTTCTTCAGGATATAGTCCTGGTGGAACACGTGGCAGAAGAAATGGCCGTAATAGAGCCGGGCCTCGATCGCGTCGGCGATGGCCGGGGGCAGGACTTCCAGCCAGTCCTCGTCATTGCGCCGTAGGGCGATGTCGAGGGCAACGATGTCGCCAACCCGATCCGCGTGCATGGCGCGGTAGCGGATTGCCGCGCCGGCCACGGCAAAACGGTGGAGGAAGGCCTTCTGCGCTTCGTGCGGGGTGCACTCGAACATGTCGCCCGTGGCACTGGGAAACATCTGCGCCAGTAGGGTGCGTGCCTCGCCCACGCCATCGCGTGGCATCTTGAGGATCAGGTGGTGGGTAAAGCGATCGCGCCACGCCCGCATGCGCGGCGGAAGATGCTGCGGCAGCAGCCGGCTTGCCGCCTGCATGACCCGGTCGGAGAGGTTGGCCGGCAGGATGCGCCAGCGCCGTGCCACAGCGTCGATCCGGTTCTTCAACGCAAAGAGGCGGGGCAGGCGATCGGTACCGAACCGCTCGATCGCGACAAACACGTCCTTGCCATAGACCGCAGCGATATCGAAGGCGTCGCGGTGGATATATTCGCCCGAGATCGGCAGTTCGCGAAATTGCGCCAGGATCGTGCGGCGCAAGCGGGTGAGTTCGGCGGTATCGTTGGTGCCGATGTAGAACGTTGCCGTCTGTTCCTCGCGCGGGAAGGTGTCGAGCCGAACGGCAAAGACCATGACCTTGCCCGCGCTGCCTGACGCCTCGAACAGGCGCTCTGGGTCGGCGTTATAGCGAGCGGGCGAGGGGGCGGCGATGTCGCGCACCCGCGCGGCATAGTCCTGGCACGAGGCAGCGCAGGGGGCCGCGCCGGCCTCACCGGTAGCGGGCAGGCGCCCTTGGCCGATACGGCCGAGAATGTCCTCGGGCGTGGTGCCGAGGTCCAGGCCGAGATGGTTGACCAGTTCGACCGTGCCATCGGCCATGACCCGGGCAAACAGCGCCATTTCGGTATAGGCGGGGCCGCGCCGGATCAGGGCGCCGCCCGAATTATTGCAGATGCCGCCGATTACCGAGGCACCGATGCACGACGATCCGATGACCGAATGCGGTTCACGGCCGAGCGGCGCCAGTTCACGCTCGAGATCATAGAGCGTGGCGCCGGCCAGGCAGACCACCTGCGTGCCGCCGGCCAGGGCGTGGACGCCCTTGAGGCGCAAGGTGTTGATGATCACCACCGGGCGGTCGTAGTGCCCGTCCGGGGTTGAGCCGCCGGTGAGGCCGGTATTGGCGGCCTGCGCAATCACGATCACATCGGCGGCGATGCAGGCGCAAAACGCGTGATACTGTTCCAGCGGCGTGCCTGGGCGCACCACGGCAAGAACATCTCCGTTTCCATAGCGATAGCCGGTGGCAAAGGCGCGGGTCGCATCGCAGCCGGTAAGGACGTGGCGCGCGCCGACAATGGCGCGCAAGCGATCGAGCAGTGGGGCTGTGGCAGAGAGCATCAAGCAAGCTCTTACTGCTGGTAAGGCCAAGGTGCACGGGGGAAAACACCCCCATCGACCCACAGTGTCTGCCCGGTGACGAATGCCGCAGCCGGGCTGGCGAAGAACAGCACCGGTCCGGCGACGGCTGACGACACGACCGATCCGGCTTGCTTTCCATTTGATCGCTGATTAAAAATGGCGTGGTGCCACGGTCGGCGCCGTTGACGACGCTGCGCTGCCATCACCGATGTCAGGGGCCGATGTCAGGGAGAGAACAATTGCCTAGACGTTTCGTGGGCCTTTCCCGCGCCGCCGGCCCGATGCTTGCCCATGGCGCGGGCAGGTCCATCCGGCGCCCGACGCGCTTGCCGACCCGCCGGTTACGGCGCAGCCGCGGGTGTGGTGGCCCTGGATGAACGGCAACATCACCAAGGACGGCATCGCCAAGGACCTCGCCTGGATGAAAGCCGTCGGCATCGGTGGCGCACTGCTGAAAGGACGAGCAACATGAGTACCGCAACCGATATTGGCGCACCACGCCAGGCGGGCCTGCCCCAAGGCATCGTCGTGGTGATCGCCAGCTTTCTGCCCATCCTGGCGATCGTCGCCCTGGCGCCGGCAGTGCCGCGCATGATGGCGCATTTCGCCGGTGTCCCCGGGGCGAGCCTGTGGGTGCCGCTGGCGGTCACCGCGCCGGGCCTGATGGTCGCGCTGCTGTCGCCGGCGATGGGCTGGCTGGTCGATCGCCATGGCCGCAGCCGGCTGCTCGTCGTCGCCACCGCAGTCTATGGCCTGGTCGGGATCGCCCCGGTGTTCATCGACGGCCTGCCCGCGCTGTTCGCCTCGCGTCTTTTGCTCGGCGTGTGCGAAGCGGCGATCCTGACGGTGACCAATACGCTGGTGGGTGACTATTTTGACGAAGGCCGGCGCCGTTTCTGGTTGACCGTGCAGTCCGCCGCGCAGCCGTTTTTCGGCGTCTCGCTCTTGGTGCTGTCGGGCATGCTGTCAGGGGTGGGCTGGAACACTCCGTTTCTGGTTTACGCCTGCGCCATCCCGATCGCGGTGGCGATGGCATTTCTGCTGTTCGAGCCGGCAAAGCGCAGCCAGACGCTGTTGGCCGGGGCCGTGGCCGGCTTTCCCACCCGCCATGTCCTGATCACCAGTGGCGTGACCCTGCTCGCTTCGAGCATCTACTACGTCTATATCGTCCAGGTTGGCCTGCTGTTTCCCGGTGTCGGCGTCACGTCGCCCGATACGATCGGCATGCTGATCGGCCTTGCGAACATCGGCGTCTTCTTCGGTGGGCTGTTGTTCAAGCCCGCATCGAGCCGGCTTGGCACCGGCTGGCAGATCGGCATCTTCTTTGCGCTCATGGGCGCTGGCCTGCTCGGCATCGGCGCCAGCGCTTCGGCCGCCCAAATGACTGCGTTCTGCACCGTCCAGCAACTGGGCGCCGGCCTGTGCATTCCCACGCTGCTGTTGTGGACGATGCGCGGGTTGAGCGATGAGAACCGCGGCCGCGGCATGGGCTTCTGGAGTTGCGCATTCTTCGTGGGCCAATTCGTCAGCCCGGCGCTGGTCTCGCTGGTCACTGTGTTCAGCCACGGCCTGCCCCTGACGTTCGTGGCCATCGGCGCGGGCAGCATCGCCCTGGCAATCATTGTCGGCATGGCCCTGAGCGCCAGCGCCCGCCCGGCACCGGCCCGTGCCTGAACCGCAAAGCGCCGCCGCCATTCCCGCCTTTCAGCAAAAAACGCCCGGGTGACCATCGTCATCCGGGCGTTTTTAAGCCGTGCGCAATCAGAACATCAGGCCGGCTCGCACCCGGTGGGTGCGTTGCGGCTGGGATGCGCGTTCGATGGGGATCGCCATATGAATGATGTGGCGGAGACGGAGGGATGCAATCAGCGTTGATTATTAACAGAAAAATTTAACAATTTGATATTAGCCATAGATCTGGCCATAATTTCACCAACTGAACCGCTCCGGTCCCGTGCGAGCTTCCGCGAACTGATATCCAGTATTGAAGAGATTGTTGATACATTTTGGCTACGGAGTCTATGCAATCAGGGCCTTCCGGTCCATATTCCATTTCAGGACAAAGTTTGGGCTTGGGGGAATTGAGTGTTCACGAAGGTGCATGGGCACTATCAGGCCCATAAAATCACGCTTGCTGGCATTGATAGTGATGCGTTTACTCGATCCCTGACATCCGCACGGGTCCAGATGAATCCTCATCAGGTCGAGGCGGCACTATTTGCACTGAAGTCGCCTTTGTCGAAGGGCGTCTTGCTCGCGGATGAGGTTGGTCTGGGTAAGACCATCGAAGCCGGATTGGTTCTCTCCCAGCGCTGGGCTGAGCACAGGCGTCGGATTATCCTGATCGTACCCGCGTCGCTTCGCAAGCAGTGGCAACAAGAGCTTCACGAAAAATTCTCTCTTCATTCGGAGATCGTTGAATCTAGCACTTATGCCGCCATGCGGAAGGCAGGCCACACCCAGCCATTCGCGTGTGTTAAGGGTATTGTAATTTGTTCCTACGAATTCGCTGCGCGGAAGGCAGACGAACTTCGCTCGATAAAATGGGATCTCGTTGTATTCGATGAAGCTCATCGCCTCAGAAACGTTTACAAGAAAGATGGTTCGACGCGGGCGAAAGAGTTAAAGATCGCGCTGCAGGATCGTTTCAAAATTCTTCTTACGGCTACGCCACTTCAGAATTCGCTCATGGAGCTCTACGGCATTGTCTCTGTTGTAGACGAAAATCATTTTGGGGGGGAGAACGCTTTTCGAGCTCAGTATATGTCGGCTTCGCCCACTACGCTCGACGCGCTTCGTGAGCGACTAATGCCTGTGTGTCAGCGGTCTCTCAGATCACAGGTGCAAGCGGCCGGGCATATCAGTTTCGTTCGACGCAATGCTCAGACCTTCCATTTCGAACCGTCAAGCAGTGAGCAACAGCTTTACGAGGAGTTATCCCATTTTCTTCAGCGTGAAGATACGGTCTCATATGGCGCAAAGGCCAATCAGCTCGTCATCCTTCAGATTCGGAAAATTCTTGGATCATCCAGTTTCGCCGTTGCTCGTTATTTGGAAACGCTGATTGAGCGCTTGAAGGCACGGAAGGCTGCTGCGCTCAGCATGACCGATGATGTTGATGTCATGGTCGAGATCGCTGAGGAGGCCGACGAAGACATTGGCGAAGACGAAGCGGTGTCGATCTCACCAGAAGATATTCAGGCTGAGATCGAGGAGCTGAAGGGCTATCTGGCGCTCGCCGAATCTATTGAAAAAAACGCCAAAGGTGAGGAACTGCTAAAGCAGCTACCTAAAGTTCTCGACGAAATCCAAGGTAAGGGTGGTGCTCGAAAGGCTGTCATCTTCACTGAAAGCGTTCGCACTCAAAACTATCTCCGGAATCTGCTGGAGAGTCACGGCTATGCGGGTCGCATCGTGCTGATGAACGGGTCCAATTCTGATGAGCAGAGCCGTAAAACTTATGCGGCGTGGCTGGAAATGCACAAAGGGACCGACAAGATTTCCGGTTCCAAAACGGCTGACATGAAGGCTGCGATTGTCGAAGCCTTCAAGGGTGATGACAAAACGATCCTCATTGCCACCGAAAGCGGGGCTGAAGGTATCAACCTACAGTTCTGCTCTCTTCTGATCAACTTTGACCTCCCATGGAATCCGCAGCGCGTTGAGCAGCGGATCGGTCGCTGTCATAGATATGGCCAGAAGATCGATGTGACCGTGGTCAATATGCTCAATCTGAAGAACAAGACCGAGCAGCGGATTCATGAATTATTGAGCCAAAAGTTCCATCTGTTCGAGGGAGTTTTTGGAGCTAGTGACAATGTCCTTGGTGCACTGATGAGTGGAGTCGATTTCGAGAAGGAAGTGCTACGCATCGTCCAGCAGGGGCGTACGCCCGAGCAGATTGAGGCTGAGTTTGATGCCCTTAGGGCAACCATTCAGGACAAGATCGACGCTGAGTTTGACGCTGCCCGGAACAAGCTGCTGGGGGAGATGGATTCCACCGTGATCGCCAAGCTGCAGGACCGCGGAAAGGAACTTGACCGCATCCTGCCGGAGTATGTCCAACGGCTGTTGATGGTTGCCCATGCGGAATTGGATGGTGCGCATTTTGACTCCCCTGGCGCCGAGACTTTTCGCTACGACAGCAAGACATACACGACCAAATGGCCTCTCGCAGATGAGCAGGATTGGCAGTTCTTCCGCGTCAACGACGGCCTTGGCGCGGAATTGGTTGAGCGAGCAAAGGACCGCGATCTGTCTACAGAGCAGATCGCTATGACCTTCAGACCTGATGATTATCCGTTTGCTGGCCAGGTTGGGGCGGTGAAGGAATTGAAGGGGGCAAGGGGGTGGATGCGGGTCTACAAGGCGACAATGCCAACGCCCGATGCCCTTCGGGAGGAACTGCTGATCGCATGTCTCAGCGATGACGGTACGACAATTGATGCGGCGGTGGCCGACAAGATATTCATGGTCCCTGCTGTGGATAACCAGGCCGGCTACGTAACGCCGCCCGACGCCGCGTTGACCGCCATTGAGCAAAACCAGTTCTCCGATTTTTCTGACCGGGTGTTAAAGGAAAACGGTGAATGGATCGACGCCGAAAGCGAGCGGCTGGATCGGTACGCCAAGGACCTTGAGATAGAGCTGGATGCGCAGATCGCCGATCTCGATGGAGAAGTTAGGGAGCTTCGCAAGCAATCTCGTGCGGCAGGCATATCGATGGATGAAAAGCTTGCCTCAAAGCGCAAGATTAAGCGTCTCGAAGATAACGTGGACGAGATCAAGCTGGCCAAGTTCGCCAAGCGCAAGGAAGCCCGCCAGAAGGTAGAGGACATGCTCGACGAGTTCGCGGAACAGCTCAATCAGAAGCCAACGGTCAAGCCGCTCATGACCGTCCGTTGGGCGGTGGAATGACGCTGTGCTGGAGGGCTTCGGCCTTTATCCGGTCTGCTTGCAGATCGACCTGGACAGCTATGACGGCGATTGGCGGCATGTCGCCCGTTTTCGCAACAGCAGCGGCTGGCTGATTGTAGCCGAAGCGGAAATCTGGGTTGGCGACAAGCACAAGGCCACCATGCCGCTGATCGTGGGTTGCGATGAATGGGAAGAACCGATCCCGTCGTTTATCGCGGCCAACCTGCTGCGCTGCGCCAGTTCGTTGCCCCAGCTTTGCGACGAATTTCCGCCCGCTGAATTGGAGCTGCTGATTGAGCGCGAACGGAGTGAGGTGCGCAAGCGTTGGCTGCGGCAGAGCAACAACGCCATCGCCCGTATTCATGAGGCGGGAGAGCATGCAATTCGTGAGCTGGAAGATGGCGTTGATGCTCAGATGCTTGCTAGCAATCGACTGATTGCAGACCTCGGCCGTAGGCGGCGCATGCTGCCACTTGACCATCCGGGACGCACTGCCTTTGCGGCGGCGATTGCCGATCAGGAGGATTGGCAGACCGGCATGATAAGCTGGCTTGCCGATCGGCGGCAGGAATTGCGTGCTCATTTTGACGCCCAGGAGAGGCAGGCATCGCAGGGACTTCATCCACGGCTGGAAGTAGAGCTACTTTATGTGGTGAACTGGCACCATGCCGAGCTACCCGCTTATGAGGTACGAGAAGTGTGGAGCGATGCGATCCGAGCCACGCGGCCTTGGCCACCGTTTGGCCATGCGAAGTTAGATTTGGCGGATAACCAGTTGGCCGTGTTGGCCGCGATCTCCGGGCGCGGTTACCGGTCGGGTTCCATGCCAGTGCCTCCGCCCCCCGCCACGCAGCCATTGCTTCCGGCGAACCGTCTGACCGTTGATTGGGCGACGCTGCGAAATAAGCTGGGTGTGGTGGCGGCTCAAGAGCCTGAGCCGGACCCGGCCTCATCTGTCCTGCGAGTCAAGCGCGACCTCGATCGAGAGCGGTTTGGGCCAAGTCAGGATGCTTCAGTTGGCGAGGGCGCTCTGCCGCCCGACTACAAGGAGCGCGTTGCTCGTGTGCTGAACCTGGAAGCGCTGCTGGCGCAACACAGTCCCTGGACCGACCCTTGGTTCGAAGTGAACGAATTGCTGCAGCAGGCCCGGCGGGCGCTGGAGGTGGCGGAAGGTGAATAAGGAATGGCTGTGGACAATCAAGCCTTGGCGTAAGGGTTTCGCGTTCGGGGGCAAGGCGATAGAGATGGCGGCATGACCAAGAAGACCAAGCTTGAACTGACATGGCCCGGCAAGGAAGAGCGCCCCCGCCTGGAGCCGCGCATCCTGATCGAAGACCCGGCGAAGAGCTATCACGCCAAAGTGCGACGGGATGGCGACATCTTCGACAATATGCTGATCAAGGGGGATAACCTGCTCGCGCTGAAGGCGCTGGAGCAGGATTATGCGGGAAAGGTGAAGTGCGTTTTTATCGATCCGCCCTATAACACCGGATCGGCTTTCACGCATTATGACGACGGGGTGGAGCATTCGTTGTGGCTTAGCCTCATGCGGGACCGGTTGGAGTGCCTTCGCCGACTTTTGGCTGATGATGGATCACTTTGGGTTTCGCTCGATGACAATGAAGCACATTATTTCAAGGTGATGTGCGACGAAATTTTCGGACGCGGAAACTTCGTCGCCAATGTCGTTTGGCAGAAGAAGTATGCGCCAGCCAACGATACACTTTGGCTTAGTGCTAGCCACGACCACTTGTTGGTCTATGCGAAAAATAGAGATCTTTGGCGTCCCAACCAATTGCCTAGGACCGACAAGACGGACGCGGCCTATAAGAACCCTGACAACGATCCTCGCGGACCGTGGAAAGCGGGGGACTACACTTGCGCCAAGTCGGCCGATGAACGGCCCAATCTCTACTATCCAATCACGAACCCCAATACGGGGGAGGTGATTTGGCCGAAGAAAACTCGCGTTTGGGGCTACGGCCCGGACGCTCACAAGGAGCACGTCGAGCAAGACCTTATTTGGTGGGGGAAGGATGGCACCAACAAGGTGCCATCGCTGAAGCGGCTGTCTACCTCCCTGAAAAATGACGGGATCAAAGCCCAAACGGTCTGGACCTGGGAAGAGGTCGGCCACACTCAGGACGGCAGAAAGGAGCAAATTCAACTTGTTCCGGAGGACCCGTTCACAACACCAAAACCGGAAAAGCTCATTGAGCGCGTAATCACCCTTGGCTCAAGTATGGGCGACCTCGTGCTCGACTCCTTTGCGGGTTCCGGCACCACCGGCGCAGTTGCCCACAAAATGGGTCGCCGCTGGATCATGGTCGAAATCGGCGACCATGCCGACAGTCATATCGTCCCGCGCTTGCAGAAGGTGATTGACGGGGCGGACCAAGGGGGGATCAGCAAGGCGGCGGATTGGAAGGGCGGCGGCGGATTTCGCTATTTCACGTTGGCCCCATCGCTGCTGGAGCAGGACCGCTACGGCAATTGGGTGATCGCGAAAGACTACAACCCCGCGATGCTGGCTGAGGCCATGTGCAAGCACATGGGTTTCACCTATGCGCCTTCGTCTGATCCGCAGGAGTATTGGCGGCACGGCTCATCGACCGAAACCGACTTCATCTACGTCACCACGCAAGCGCTGACCCATGAGGCATGTGCCAAGATTTCGCATGACGTGGGGCCGGATCGCAGTCTGTTGATTTGCTGCAAGGCGTTCGATGCGGATGCCGACGCCTTCGACAACCTAACGCTGGTGAAAATTCCGACTTCCATTCTCCAGAAATGCGAGTGGGGCCGCGACGATTATTCGCTGAACATCCAGAACTTGCCCGAGGCGGATGACGCAGCGGAGGAAATACAGGCGATGACCGAGGGTTTGCCCCTCTTCGCGGGGGAGGCGGGCGATGAGTGAGGCTCCCGCCGTGCTGGGGCATGAAGCCCGCATCCGCCGCCAGATTGCCCAGCGGCTTTCCTTGCGTGGTCCGCAGGAGAATTCGCTGAACATCCTTGCCGAGGTTCTGGCTCATTTGGACTTTGCCGCGCCTTGCGACGCGGCGGCTCTGCTGGCCGCGGTCAAGGCGCAGTATCCAACCGTCACCGACTTCGAGCGCGAGTTTCCCTCACTATGTTTCGCGCTGGCAACCGGCGTCGGCAAGACCCGGCTGATGGGCGCATTCATCGCCTATATGTACCTGTCCAGCCGGTCGAAAAACTTCTTCGTCCTGGCCCCCAACACAACGATCTATGACAAGCTGATCGCCGATTTTTCGCGGCAATCGTCGCCCAAGTATGTCTTTCGGGGCATCGCCCAGTTCGCCCAGACGCCGCCCGTCATCGTGACTGGTGATACCTGGCAGGAGGGGCGTGGCGTTCGCGGCTCAGACCTGTTTGGAACCGAGGCAATCATCAACATTTTCAACGTGGACAAGATCAACAAGGACAAGGGCAAGATCAGGAGTTTCCGCGAGACTCTGGGTGACAGCTACTTCGATTATCTGTCCAAGCTGCCCGATCTCGTCATGCTGATGGACGAGGCGCACCGCTATCGCGCCGCCGCCGGCGCCAAGGCAATCTTCGAGCTTGATCCCAAGCTAGGGCTGGAGCTGACCGCCACGCCCAAGACGGTGGGTGCCAACCCCAAGGACTTCAAAAACGTCATCTACCATTATGGCCTCGGCAACGCGATGGCCGATGGCTTCGTAAAGGAACCGGCAGTCGCCACCCGCGCCGATTTCCGCGCCAGCGATTACGACAAGGACAGCCTCGAAGGCATCATGCTGGAGGATGGCGTCCACTATCACGAGTACGTTAAGACCGAGCTGGAATTGTATGCCCGCGAGACCGGGCGCCGGCGGGTGTTCCCGTTCATGCTGGTGGTGGCGCAGGACACTGCCCACGCCAAGCAATTGCGCGAACGGATCGAGAGCGATGCGTTCTTCGGCGGTTCCTATAAGGGCAGGGTGATCGAGGTGCACTCGAACACCGGGCGCGAGGAAAGCGATGAGGCTATGGCGCGCCTGGTCCGGCTGGAGGAAGCGGGTGACACCGACATCGTCATCCACGTCAACAAGCTGAAGGAAGGCTGGGACGTAACCAACCTCTACACCATCGTTCCCTTGCGCGCTTCGGCATCGGACATTCTGACCGAGCAGACCCTGGGGCGCGGCTTGCGCCTGCCCTATGGCGAGCGAACGGGGAACGAGGCGGTAGATACCCTCACCGTGATTGCCCATGACCGCTTTGACGAGGTGATCAAGAAGGCGCGGGAAGCGGACTCGCTGGTCCAGGTGAAGGAATACCGGATCGGCGAGGGCGGCGATATCTCCACCGAGCCGCAGGTTGTCTATACAGTGCCGACCGCCTTCGAGGCCGCGCTCACCGGTGCCGCGCTACCCGAAAGCGAAAACAAGGTGCAGGAGGGTGCTGCCCAGCCTTTCGTCTTCGACAGGCCCGAGGACAGGAAGATTGCCCAGCTCACCATCGAGCTGATCCGCGACAAATACGAGCGCGAGCTGAAGGGCGGCCACAAGGAGCTAAAAAGCCCTGAGGTGCAGCAGCGCATTGCCGCTGACGTGAAGCGGCTTTCGGTCGAGCGGCAGGGCGAGTTGGAGGGTATGGGCGTGCAGCCCGATTTGGCGAAACTCGTTGCCGTGATCACCGCCAGCATTGCCGAAAACAGCATCGAGATTCCGGAAATCGTCGTACTGCCCAGCCGCGAGGTGAACTTCTGGTTCGAGGACTTCGACCTTGCCGATGTGGGCGACATTCGCCTGCAGCCAATTTCCGACCGCCTGCTGGTCCGCAATCTGCGGGACCAGACGCAGCGCGAACTGGCGCGGTCGCTGGAAGGCCCAAAGGAGGTCCGGGTCGAGAACTACATCGTCAAATACCTGATGGATTATCCGCAGGTCGATTACGACAGCCAGGCCGACCTGCTCTACAGGCTGGCCGGGCAGATGATCGACCACCTGCGCACTTACCTTCAGACCGAAGAGGACGTGGAGAACGTTGCCCTGGCGCATGGTAAGGCTCTTGCTCAGCGTATCTTCGGCCAGATGCGGGATCACTATCGGCAGACCCCTGCCGAATACCGCGCCAGCAAGGTCCGTTCGTTCCGCACCCTTGAGCCGCAGAACATCAGCTATTCGCCGTCACGGTCTTTGCTGCTGACGGAAGCGGCCACCCCGCTATCGGCGACGGCCAGCTTCACCTTTCGGGGCGGGCAGAAAAGCCCCTACAAGTTCCACAAGTTCCATTCCGATCCTGAGCGGCGGTTCGCCGTGATGATCGACAGTGACTTTGAAAAGAACGTAGAGCGGTGGCTCAAGCCCGCCCGAAATCAGTTTCGGATCGAATATCAGCCGGGGAAGCCTTATGAGCCTGATTTCGTGATTGAGACCAAGACGGAAAAGCTAATTGTCGAGATCAAGGCAGAAAACCAGATGCGCGACCCGACCGTCCAGGAAAAAGCGCGTGCGGCGGCAGAGTGGGTGAAACACGCCAACGAGTTTGCCGCTGAGGGGGATGGAAAACCATGGCGATATGCGTTGATCCCGGACTCTGATGTGACGGAGAGCGCCACATTAGCGGGCTTACTGACGCGGCACGGGTAAGGGGGAAAACCTATGCCCGTTACTGAGTGATCCTTTGAATCGCCGACCGGCTTACTCCGAAGTCCTTCGAGATGGCTCCCAGCGATTCTCCGCACTTGCGGCGAGCAATTGCCTCAACCCGCTGCGCATCGGTGAGGCTACTCGGGCGCCCAAGCCTTTTTCCCTGCGCCTTGGCGCGCGACAGACCAGCTTGCGTTCGCTCGACCAACAGGTCGCGTTCGAACTCCGCAACAGCGGCGATGT
>NZ_BCYV01000034.1 GCF_001598375.1 Novosphingobium capsulatum NBRC 12533 | reverse complement strand
GCACTCATGCCTTTCCCAACGGTTTCGCCGTCCTGTAATTCACGCTTACGTAAACGTCAACTAGCCTTCCTGGCCGGCGGTTCATTCCATCTCGAGGATGATCGCGTCCACCGCCAGGCTTTCGCCGGCCTTGGCACGCACTGCTTTGACTTTGCCGCTCTTTTCGGCGCGCAGGATGTTTTCCATCTTCATCGCCTCGACCACGGCAAGCGGCTGCCCCGCTTCCACGCTGTCGCCTTCGGCCACGTTGAGCGACACCAGCAGGCCGGGCATCGGGCAGATCAGGAAGCGCGAGAGATCGGGCGGCACCTTTTCGATCATGTGCGTGGCATAGGGCGCCACGCGGGCGGGCAGGACCTGCACCTTGTGGATCGCGCCGCGCGTAGTCAGTTGGAAACCGCTGCGCGTCGGCTTGACCTTCACGCCCAGCACCGCGCCGTCCACCTCAGCCTCTACCAGCGTATCGCCGGGGGTATATTCCATCGCCAGATCAAGCGGCGTGCCATCGACGGTAACCTCGTCACCGGCCAGCGCCACGGCAAAGACCTGGCCACCCAGGGTGACCGACCATGCCGATGGCGGCCGCAGCCGCTTGCCCAACTGGCCATCCACCCGCCGGGCGCGATCGGCCCGCGCCGTCGCCAGGAACGCGGCAATGCCGGCCAGCGCGCGCTGCAGGGCTTCGTCGGCGGGGGCGCCGTGGAAGCCTTCGGGATATTCCTCGGCGATGAAGCCAGTGGTGAGTTCGCCCGAACGGAAGCGCGGATGCTGCATGATCGCGCTGACGAAATCGATGTTGTGGCCCAGGCCCTCGATCTCGAACGCGTCAAGCGCGGCAACCTGGCGATCGGCGGCCTCGTCGCGCGTCTTGCCCCAGGTGACCAGCTTGGCGATCATCGGATCGTAGAACATCGAGACTTCGCCGCCTTCATAGACGCCGTCGTCCACGCGCACGCCGTCCACCCCGCGCCGGCCATTGGCCTGGCCGTCGTCGGTCCAGCCGGCAAGCGGCGGGCGATAGCGCACCAGGCGCCCGGTGGAGGGCAGGAAGCCGCGATAGGGATCTTCGGCATAGACGCGGTTTTCGATCGCCCAGCCATCGATGCCGATATCATCCTGCGTGAAAGCCAGCTTTTCGCCGGCGGCCACGCGGATCATCTGTTCCACCAGGTCGATCCCGGTGATCGCCTCGGTAACCGGGTGCTCCACCTGAAGGCGGGTGTTCATTTCCAGGAAGTAGAAAGACTGGCCGGTCTTGTCCGCGCCCGAAACGATCAGTTCGACCGTGCCGGCGGAATAATAGCCCACCGCGCGCGACAGGGCGACGCACTGTTCGCCCATGGCCTTGCGCATCTCCGGGCTGACGAAGGGCGAGGGGGCTTCCTCCACCACCTTTTGATGGCGGCGCTGGATCGAGCATTCGCGCTCGTTCAGGTAGAGGATGTTGCCGTGCTGGTCGCCCAGGATCTGGATTTCGATGTGGCGCGGATTCTCGATGAACTTTTCGATGAACACGCGATCGTCGCCAAAGGAATTGAGTCCTTCGCGCTTCACGCTTTCAAAGCCCTCGCGCACGTCCTTTTCGGAAAAGGCGAGGCGCATGCCCTTGCCGCCACCGCCGGCCGAAGCCTTCATCATCACCGGATAGCCGATGTCGTTGGCGATGCGCACGGCATGGTCGGTATCGTCAATCTCGCCGACATAGCCGGGAACGACGTTGACGCCGGCGGCCTTGGCCAGCTTCTTGGATTCGATCTTGTCGCCCATCGCGGCGATCGCGCCGACGGGCGGCCCGATGAACGCGATGTTTTCGGCGGCCAGTGCCTCGGCAAAGCTGGTGCGTTCCGACAGGAAGCCATAGCCGGGATGCACCGCGTCGGCCCCGGTGGCCTTGCATGCGGCAATGATCTTGTCGGCAATCAGGTAGGATTGCGCGGCCGGGGCCGGGCCGATGTGCACGGCTTCATCGGCCATCTGCACGAAGGGCGCGCGCGCGTCGGCGTCGGAATAGACGGCCACGGTGGCAATGCCCATGCGGCGCGCGGTCTTGATCACGCGGCAGGCGATTTCGCCGCGATTGGCGATAAGGATCTTCTTGAACATCGTCCTCTCCCGTCCCGTCACGCGTCGAGCGGCGGCATGTTGTGGCCCAGCAGGCGCAGCATATCGGCAGCGCATTCCACCACGTTCGATCCCGGGCCATAGATGCCCTGGACCCCGGCTTCGCGCAGGAAATCATAATCTTGCGGCGGGATCACGCCGCCCGCCACCACCTTGATGTCACCCCGCCCGGCTTCGCGCAGGCGCGCGATGAGTTCGGGGATCAGCGTCTTGTGGCCAGCCGCCAGCGACGAGGCGCCGATCGCGTCCACGTCGGTGGCAAGCGCCAGCACGCAGGTTTCTTCCGGCGTCTGGAACAGGGGGCCGCTGGTCACGTCAAAGCCCATGTCGCCAAAGGCCGAGGCAATGACGTTGGCGCCGCGATCGTGGCCGTCCTGGCCCATCTTGGCGACCAGCAGCCGGGGCTTACGACCCAGGCGCCGGGTCACGGCCTCGACGCCCTCGATCACCTGGGCATAGCGCTTGTCGGCCGCATAGGCCGCGCCATAGACACCCTTGACCGGGGTGGGCGTGGTGCCGTGGCGGCCGAACACCGCCTCCATGGCATCGGAAATCTCACCCAGCGTGGCGCGATGGCGCGCGGCTTCGACGGCCAAGGCGAGGAGGTTGTGGGTGAGGTCGGGGGTGCTTTGGACAGGCCCTTCGACAGGCTCAGGGCGACCGGTGTTCTGTTCTGCCCCTTCCGTGCTGGGAACGTCCTGTTCCGCCCGTTCCGTTCGGGCTGAGCTTGTCGAAGCCCCTGCGCGCGCCGCCTCGGTAATGGCCTTGAGCGCAGCCTGAACCGCCGCCTCGTCGCGGCTGGCGCGCACCGCGTTGATGCGGGCGATCTGGCCCGCGCGCACGGCGTGGTTGTCCACTTCGAGCGTCTCGATGCGGTCTTCGGTGGCGAGGCGATACTTGTTGACGCCGACGATCACGTCTTCGCCCTTGTCGACGCGGGCCTGGCGGGCGGCGGCGGCTTCCTCGATCATGGCCTTGGGCCAGCCGGCGGCCACGGCCTTGGCCATGCCACCTTCGGCCTCGACGCGCTCGATGATGGCCCAGGCCTGGTCGACCAGCTGTGCGGTAAGCGCTTCGATGTAGTACGACCCGCCGAGCGGATCGACCACGTTGCACATGCCCGTTTCTTCCTGGATCACGATCTGGGTATTGCGGGCGATGCGCGCGGAAAAGTCGGTCGGCAGCGCGATCGCTTCATCCAGCGCATTGGTGTGCAGCGACTGCGTGCCGCCCAGCATCGCCGCCATCGCCTCGATCGTGGTGCGGATGACGTTGTTGTAGGGGTCTTGCTCTTGCAGGCTGACGCCCGAGGTCTGGCAGTGGGTACGCAGCATCTTGCTGCGCTCGTCCTTGGCGCCCAGTTGCGTCATCGCGCGGTGCCACAGCACGCGCGCGGCGCGCAGCTTGGCCACTTCCATGAAGAAGTTCATGCCGATGGCAAAGAAGAACGACAGCCGCCCGGCGAACCTGTCGATGTCGAGGCCCGAGGCGACGCCGTACTTCACATATTCCATGCCATCGGCAATGGTGAAGGCCAGTTCCTGCACCTGCGTGGCGCCGGCTTCCTGCATGTGATAGCCGGAAATCGAGATCGAATTGAACTTGGGCATCCGTGCGCTGGTGAAGGCAAAGATGTCCGAGATGATCCGCATCGAGGGTTCGGGCGGATAGATATAAGTGTTGCGGACCATGAACTCCTTCAGAATGTCGTTCTGAATGGTTCCGTCCAGCTTTTCGGTAGGAACGCCCTGTTCCTCGCCCGCGACGATGAAGAATGCCAGGATCGGGATCACCGCTCCGTTCATCGTCATCGACACCGACATCTGATCGAGCGGGATGCCGTCGAACAGGATCTTCATGTCCTCGACGCTGTCGATCGCCACGCCGGCCTTGCCCACGTCACCCACCACGCGCGGATGGTCGCTGTCATAGCCGCGATGGGTGGCCAGATCGAACGCCACCGACAGGCCCTTCTGCCCGGCAGCCAGGTTGCGGCGATAGAAAGCGTTGGATTCCTCGGCCGTGGAGAAGCCGGCATATTGCCGGATCGTCCAGGGGCGACCGGCATACATGCTGGCGCGCACGCCGCGCGTGAACGGGGCAAAGCCGGGCAGGCCGGGGTCTGTCGCCACGTCATCGGCGGTATAGAGCGGCTTGACCGCGATGCCTTCGGGCGTGTGCCAGGTGAGGTCCTTGCCCTTCACCTCCTTGGCGGCAAGGGCTTCCCAGTCTTTAATGGTCCCCACGGGGCGTCTCCATGATTTCGGTCAGCTGGCCCAGCATGTCCTTGGGGTGCAGGAAAAAGATCGGCGTGCCGTGGGCACCGATCCGCGTTGGGCCGAGGATGCGCTTGCCCTGCGCGGTGAACCACGCGCGCGCGGCCTCGATGTCTGCCACCTCGTAGCACAGGTGGTGCTGCCCGCCGGCCGGGTTCTTGGCAATGAAGCCGGCGATCGGGCTGGTTTCACCCAGCGGTTCGATCAGTTCGATCTGCGTGCCGGCAGTGCCCGCTTCACCCGGCGTGTTGACGAATGCCACTTTCACGCCCTGCTCGGGCATGTCGAACGGCGCGGTGATCAGGCTCGCGCCCATCACCTCGCGATAATAGGCGATGGCGTCGTGCATCGAGGGCACCGCCACGCCGACGTGGTTCAAACGACCAAGCTTCATGGGATTGCGCGCCTTCTTACAGCGGAATGTTGTCGTGCTTCTTCCACGGGTTTTCGAGTTGCTTGCCGCGCAGCTTGCGCAAGGCGAGCGCGATGCGCCGGCGCGTGGAATGCGGGTGGATCACCTCGTCGACAAAGCCCTTGCTCGCGGCCACGAACGGGTTGGCAAAGCGGTCTTCGTATTCCTTGGTCTTGGCCGCGATCTCTTCGGGGCCCAGCCCGCGGAAGATGATTTCCACTGCGCCCTTGGCGCCCATCACCGCGATTTCGGCCGTGGGCCAGGCATAGTTCAAATCACCGCGCAGGTGCTTGGACGCCATCACGTCATAGGCGCCGCCATAGGCCTTGCGCGTGATCACGGTGATCTTGGGCACGGTGGCCTCGCCATAGGCGAACAGCAGCTTGGCACCGTGCTTGATGATGCCGCCCAATTCCTGCGCGGTGCCGGGCAGGAAACCGGGCACGTCGACAAAGGTCAGGATGGGAATGTCGAACGCATCGCAGAACCGCACGAAGCGCGCGGCCTTCTTGGACGAGTTGATATCGAGCACGCCGGCCAGCACCAGCGGCTGGTTGGCCACCACGCCCACGGTGCGCCCTTCGATCCGGCCGAAGCCGCACAGGATATTGGCCGCGTGGCCCGGCTGGATTTCAAAGAAATCGCCCTCGTCCAGCACCTTGGTGATCACCTCGCGCATGTCGTAAGGCTGGGTGGGCGAGGCCGGGATCAGCGTGTCGAGGCTTTCATCCAGGCGGTCCCACGGGTCGGACGTGGGCCGCTCGGGCACGCCGGTGCGGTTGGTGAGCGGCAGGTAATCGAAGAATTCGCGCGCCGTCAGCAGCGCCTCGATATCGTTTTCCAGCGCCAGGTCGGCCACCGAGGTCTTGGTCGAATGCGTGATCGCGCCGCCCAGTTCCTCTTGCGTGACGATCTCGTTGGTCACCGTCTTGACCACGTCGGGGCCGGTGACGAACATATAGCTGGAATCCTTCACCATGAAGATGAAGTCGGTCATCGCCGGGGAATAGACGGCGCCGCCCGCGCACGGCCCCATGATCAGCGAGAGCTGCGGCACCACGCCTGAGGCCAGCACGTTGCGCTGGAAAATCTCGGCATAACCGCCGAGCGAGGCGACACCTTCCTGAATGCGCGCGCCGCCCGAATCGTTGATGCCGATCACCGGCGCGCCGACTTTCAGCGCCATGTCCATGATCTTGCAAATCTTCATCGCGTGGCGTTCGGACACCGCGCCACCGAACACGGTAAAGTCCTGCGAAAACACGAAGACCAGGCGGCCATTGATGGTGCCCGATCCGGTCACCACGCCATCGCCGGGAATGGTGTTTTCTGGCATGCCGAAATCGACGCAGTTGTGCTCCACATAGGCGTCGATCTCTTCGAAGCTGTCTTCGTCGAGCAGGATGTCGAGCCGCTCGCGCGCGGTCAGCTTGCCCTTGGCGTGCTGGGCATCGATCCGGCGCTGGCCGCCACCCAGGCGCGCGGCGGCGCGGCGGCGTTCCATCTCGGCAATGTTGGCTGACATGGCATCTCTCGCTTTGCAAGTTTGCAGAATTGGCTCCGCGATGCCGTAGGGCGGCGGCGCTGTCCAATGTTAATCTGTAAAGTTGCGAAGCGATACTTTGCAAAGCGCGGGCTGCGTGATAGCCCGCATGGCACCATGGCACGCCGTCCTCTCTTTGCCGGGCAACCCTTGCGCGCGCTGCGCCAGCGCCGCGCCCTGCGCCAGGCCGATATGGCCGGCATGCTCGGCATCAGCGCGTCCTATCTCTCGCAACTGGAAAACGACGAGCGGCCGCTGACGCCCGCGCTGACCGACACGCTGATGGCAACGTTCCCGGTCGATTGGGCAGACCTGGCGCCGCCCGCGGCCGATGACTTGGCCGAGGCACTGCGCGGGGCGCTGGCCGATCCGCATCTCTCTGCCAGCCCGCCGGGCGAACAGATCGAGCGGCTGGCCCGGCAGTTTCCCGATCTGGCGCGGCAGGTGGTGCAGTTGCACGGGCTCTATACGCAAACCCGCCAGAGGCTCGACATGATGGACGAGACCATCGGCGCGAGCCTGGCCGCGGGCGGGCGCCTGCCGTGGGAGGAAGTGCGCGACTGGTTCCACCATGCCGGCAACTATGTCGATGCGCTCGATCGCGGGGCCGAAGACCTGGCGGCGCGGATCGGGCAGGGCGAGCCGTCGCCCGATATTGCCCAGATGCAGGCCTGGCTGGCGGGCGAAGGAGTGAGCGTGGTGTGGCGCGGCGGCGGCCCGGTGCGGCGTTATGATGCGCCGCGCCGCACGCTCACGCTCGATTCCACCCAGCCGCTCGAATCCAGCCGGTTCCAGCTTGCCTATCAGGTCTGCGCCATCGCGCTGGCCGATGCGATCGCGCAGATCGTGGCGCATGCGCCCCTGCGCAGCGAAGCGGCGCGGCACCTTTTGGCGGTGGGCCTGGGCAACTATGCCGCTGGCGCGCTGACCATGCCCTACACCGCCTTTGCCCAGGCGGCGCGGGCTCTGCGCCATGATGTCGATCGGCTGCGCCAGCCGTTCCACACCAGTTTCGAGCAGGTGTGCCATCGCCTGTCCACGCTGCAACGCCCGCAGGCGCGCGGCATTCCGGTGTTTTTCTGCCGGGTGGACATGGCCGGCAACGTGACCAAGCGCCATTCTGCCACGCGGCTGCAGTTCGGCCGCTATGGCGGGGCCTGCCCCTTGTGGATCGTGCACGAGGCGGTGGCCATTCCCGATCGCATCCACGTGCAACTGGCCGAAATGCCCGACGGCGTGCGCTATGTCTCGATCGCCAAGGGCCTGGTGAAGCCATCGGGTTCCTATTACCGCCCGTCGCGCCGCTATGCCGTGGCGCTGGGTTGTGAAGCGGCGCTGGCCAGCGAGTTCGTCTATGCCGACGGGCTCAACCTGGCGAGCGACGAGGCGGTGGCGCGGATCGGTGCATCGTGCCGCACCTGCCCGCGCGATACCTGCGACCAGCGCGCCTTTCCGCCCAGCGACCGGGCCATTGCCGTCGATCCGGCGCAGCGCGATCGCGTGCCCTACCGCATCGTCACGGGTTAGGCGGCGTGGCGAATCGGCCCTTTCCGGGCCTGGGTTGACGCCAGGGCCGGCGGGCCGGTTGGTCACATTAGGGTCGATTAATTTTCGTTACCGTGACAAAACCTCGCAAAACCGGGGGGTTTCTGGCACGTGGCGGGGCATGAGAAGGTATTTGTTAACCATTGTCTGCAAGACCTCTAGAGAGATTACTAAGGGGTTTGGGCTATGCGGGCAGATGCAAAGGTCTTGTTGGATCGGTTGGGGAAAAGCGATTTTCGCTATCGCGAATTCGTCGACCGCTTCGCCGATCTGGAAAGCTGGCCGATCTTCGAGGCGCTGCTCAAGGACCCGCGCATCATGCCGCAGGACGATGCCTCGGCCATCGCGGCGACCATGCCCGGTGACAGCGGCCGCCTGCCGGCGCCCCGTGCCCAGGCGCGCCCCGAGATCCGCCCTGAAGCTCGTGCCGAAGCCCGCCCCGAACAAGCCCCGGTGGCCGCTGCGATGACGCCAGCTGAGCGTGTTGCCGAGCCTGTGGCCGCCCCGGTGGCGGTTGCCCCATCCGATCCCGTGCCGCTGCCGACCAAGCCTGCCGCCACGCCCAGCCTGTTTGGCCGCTATGGCCGCCCCGATCGCGCCCAGAACATCCGCTCGCTGCTGCAGCGCCTGTCCGATGCGGTCGAAGGGGGAGACGCCTGATGGCCCTGATCCTGTTCCACAGCCCGCGCGGCGGCACTGGCAACTCGTTCCTGGCGGCTACCACCGCGATCGCCCTGTCGCGCGCCGGGCACGATGTCACCGCGCTCGATCTGGCGCAGAGCGGCACGCTGCAGCTGCACTTCGGGATCGGCCCGGGTGAAGCGCTGCCCCCCCTCGATGCCCCGGCCGAGGATACGGCCAGCGCATCGGTTCAGGGTGTGGCGCTGCGCAGCGCGGCTGCCCTGGCCCGCCAGCCGGATTTTGCCGAAGCGCTCGCCAAGGGCGAGATCGGCTTTGGCGGCGAGCAGTTGTTCGTGGCCGACATTTCCAGCGCCGATCGCCACTTGCGCGATCTGCTGCTGCCCTATGCCGTGCTGGAAATCTGCCCGCTGACGGCGACCGCCGAATGCCTGATGATGCTGCCGGCGGTCAACGATACCGGTCTGGCCAAGACCCGCTTCGTGATGAGCATGGTGGAAGACACCCGCCGCTTTGCCCGCCATTCGGTGGGCTTCCTGCGCGAACTGCTGGGCGATCGCCTGCTCGGCCAGGTGCGCCGTGACGAGGCCGTGATCGAGGCCGGCGCCATGCTTCAGCCGCTTGGCCGCTATGCCCCGCACAGCGCAGCCCTGGCCGATACTATCGCGCTGGGCGAATGCGTGGCCGAACTGATTGCCGAAATCCTGGAAGATGAGGGCGGCACCGACCTGCCCGAAGACGATGCCGCCGCACCCGCTGGCCAGACCGGAAAGAACCGCGCCGCATGATCGCCTTGTTCCGCAATCCCGCAAACCTCCTGCGGCTGGGCACGTTCGTCCTGCTGGCGCTGACCGCGCTGGTGGTGATCGGCGTGCCGCTTGATCTCAAGCAGCAGTGGATGCTGGCTGGCGGAACGATCGTGGGCATGATGGCGCTGTCGCGCTGGAAATCGCGCAAGGGTTCGCTGGCGATCGGCATCCTCGCGATCATCACGTCCACCCGCTATATCTTCTGGCGCACCACGCAGACGCTCTCGTTCGGCACGCCGCTCGAATTCCTGTTCGGCACCGGACTTTATCTGGCCGAACTTTATGCGTGGGTGCTGCTGATCCTGGGTTTCCTGCAGACCACCTGGCCGCTGGAGCGCCCGGTTGCGGAAATCGAGGGCGAGCCCGACACCTGGCCGACGGTGGACGTCTATGTCCCCACCTATAACGAGAGCCTGGATATCGTGCGCAACACCGTGTTCGCCGCGATGGACATGGATTACCCGCACGACCGCTTCAACGTCTATATCCTGGACGACGGCCGGCGCCCCGAATTCCGCGCCTTTGCCCGCGAGGCCGGCTGTGGCTACATCACGCGCGACAACAACCTGCACGCCAAGGCGGGCAATCTCAACGCGGCGATGAAGAAGACCGAGGGCGAACTGATCGCGATCTTCGATTGCGACCACGTGCCCACGCGCGCTTTCCTGCAGCTGACCGTGGCCTATTTCCAGAAGGAGCGGAAGCTGGCGCTGATGCAGACGCCGCACTTCTTCTATTCGCCCGATCCGGTGCAGCGCAACCTGGCCACGGCCAAGCACATGCCGGGCGAAGGCGATCTGTTCTATGGCCCGGTGCAGGGCGGCAACGACCTGTGGAACGCCACGTTCTTCTGCGGCAGCTGCGCGGTGATCCGCCGCGAGGCGCTGATGGAAACCAACGGCTTTGCCGGCGAAACGGTGACCGAAGACGCGCACACCGCCTTGAAGCTGCAGCGCACCGGCTGGTCCACCGCTTATATCAGCGCGCGCCTTTCGGCG
This sequence comes from Novosphingobium capsulatum NBRC 12533, assembly GCF_001598375.1. Lineage (GTDB taxonomy): Bacteria > Pseudomonadota > Alphaproteobacteria > Sphingomonadales > Sphingomonadaceae > Novosphingobium > Novosphingobium capsulatum. The sequence goes on along the minus strand of NZ_BCYV01000034.1, from coordinate 19,049 downwards.
GGCCTCGCCACCGAGCGCCTGGTGCTGCACATCGGCCAGCGCATCCGCTGGGCACGCGGGATGACGCAGATCCTGCGCATCGAAAACCCGCTGCTTGGCCCCGGCCTCAAGTGGCAGCAGCGCCTGTGCTATCTCAATGCGATGCTGCACTTCCAGTTTCCGCTGCCGCGCATCTGCTTCCTGACCAGCCCGCTCGCCTACCTGATCTTTGGCCAGAACATCATCGCCGCGTCGGCCTCGCTGATCTTTGCCTATGCCGCGCCGCACCTGTTCTGCTCGCAGGTCACTTCGGAACGCTCGCAGGCCGGCGAACGCCGCCCGTTCTGGGGCGAGGTCTATGAAACGATCCTGGCCTTCCACCTGGTAGCGCCCACGGTGATGACCTGGTTCAACCCGCGCAAGGGCAAGTTCAACGTGACCGACAAGGGCGACCTGCTCGATCGCACGTTCTTCGACTGGGCCATCGTCAAGCCGCACATGATCTGCATGGCCACGATCGTGTTCGGCATCCTGCTGGCGATCGGCAAGCGCGTTTTCTTCCAGCACCTGTTCAACGTGCAGCTCGATACCCTGGCGCTCAACGTCGCCTGGGCCACCTTCAGCCTGATCATCCTGACCGCTGCCGTGTCGGTGGCGCGCGAAACCCGGCAGGCCCGCCAGACCATCCGCGTAACTGCCGAACTGCCTGTCGCTGTTCACTTTTCCTCGGGCCATGTGGTGGATGGCACCACGATCGACATCTCGATGGGCGGGGCCGCGATCGAACTGCCGCCCGAACTGCCGGTGGGCGATGCCACGGTGACCGATATCGTCCTGGCGATGGGCGATGATCGCCTGGCCGTGCCGGTGGAAACGGTGCGCCGCACGCGTGGCCGTGCGTTTGTCCGCTATCAGCCGCTTGACACACTGGGCCAGCGTAGGCTTGTTCGTGCCGTTATGGGACGGGCGGACGCCTGGCAGCGTTCCGCGCCGCCAGAGATTGTGCCTGGCTTGCGTTCGCTGAGGGATATTCTGGTGGTCGATGGCTTGACGATCAAGCGCCTGCTCTTGCTCAATCGTGCCGAACGCAAGGCCGCCAAGGAAGAGCAGCGCCGTCTTGCCGAAGCGGCCAAGCTGGCGCGCGCGGCCGAGGAAAAGGCCAAGGCCGATGCCAAGCTGGCCGAAGGGCAGGGCAAGCGCAAGAAGCGCGCCAGCCTGGCTGCTGCCGCCGCGATGCTCCTGGCCATGCCGCTGGTCGGCACGCTGCTGGCCCCGCAGCAGGCCCAGGCCGCCACGGCGCCGGCCGGCGCTGCGCCTGCCGCTGCCGCCTCGGGCGGCGGCGTTTCGCGTGAACGGCTGACCCTCAAGGACCTGCGCATCAAGAACGCCGTGCGGCTCCAGGGCACGCGCGGCGAAATCTCCATTCCGTTCGGCGTGCGCAAGAACCAGGTGGTGACCGATGCGTCGATCACCCTGCAACTGGCCTGGTCGCCGGCAATGCTGGGCGATCTGTCGCAGCTGGTCGTGCTGGTGAACGGCGAAGTGGTGCAGACCGTGCCGCTGCGCCCGCAGGATTCGGGCGGCCAGGTACTGACCCTGCCGATCAACCCGGCGCTGTTCCTGCCCGGTGACAACCAGCTGAACCTGCGCCTGATCGGGCACTATGCCCGCGATTGCGAAGACCCGTTCAATTCGGTACTCTGGGCCAATGTCAGCAACACGCGCTCGTGGCTGGACCTGACCACCCAGGCCCTGCCCAACGTGCCCGATCTGTCGCACCTGCCCGGGCCGTTTTTCGATCGTGCGCTCAACACCACGCTCAAGATGCCGTTCGTGTTTGCCGGCCAACCCCACAAGGGTGAGCTTGAGGCCTCCGCCGCCATGGCCGGCTGGCTCGGTTCGATGGCCAGCTATCGCGGATTCTCGTTCCAGCCACTCTTTGGGCAGATGCCCATGGGCAACGCGATCGCCTTCCTCAAATCGGGGCAGAGCCTGCCCGGTCTCAACATGACGGTCAGCGGCCCTTCGGCCGCCGTCGTGCGCAATCCGCGCGATCCTTATGGCACCGTGCTGGTGATCATGGGACGTGACGATGGCGAACTGCGCCTGGCGGCGGCTGCGGTCTCGTCGGGCCGCGGCGTGTTTGGCGGGGCGCGGATGAATTTCGATGGCGCCCGCGTGCCCAGCTATCCGCGCTATGGCGCGCCGCGCTGGATCACCACCGATCACGCCGTCAAGCTGGGCGAGATCATGGAGCCCTATGCGCTCCAGGGCATGGGCCTGCCGCCGGGCCCGCTGACGGCACGCTTTCGCGTGGCGCCGGACTTGTTCTTCTGGCCGCGCCAGGGCGGCACGCTCAACCTCATCTATCGCTATCCGCTGGCCAAGTGGATGGATCGCAAGGCCTCGCGCCTCGATATCTCGATCAACAGCCAGTTCCTCAAGACCCTGCCGCTGGCCGGCAGCTGGTGGAGCGACTGGTTCGGATCGAAGGGCGCCAACAGCTTTGACGGTTCGGCCAGTCTGACCCTGCCGCGCTACAACCTGTTCGGCCAGAACGACCTGGTTTTCGATTACAACCTGATCCTGGCCGACAAGCAGAAGTGCACCGGCACGCTGCCTGATAATGTGCGCGTGGCGGTCGATCCGGCCTCGACCATCGATCTAAGCCACGCCTATCACGCGCTGGAAATGCCTGACCTCGCCACATTCGCGGGCGCGGGCTATCCCTTCACGATTCGCCCTGACCTGGGCGAAACCACCGTGCTGATGAGCCGCAATCCCACGCCGGCCTCGGTTCAGGCGTTCCTCAACCTGATGGGCCGGTTTGGTGACAGCACCGGGATCGCCCCCACCGGGGTGACCGTGGCCGATGGCGTCGATCCCGATCGGCTGTCGAGCCAGGATATCCTGGTGATCGGCAGCTCGGCGATCGCCGGGGCTGGCCAGGTCTTTGCCAATGCGCCGCTGCATTGGGACGGGCACGGGCTGAAAGTGGCTGAAAAAAAGCCCCCTGCAATATGTTTCCGCGCTGTTTTCCGATCGTGGCCTCACCAACGAGGCCGATGTCGAGCCGATGATCCACGCTGCGCGCGGGTTTGCCGGCATCGTCAGCTTCCAGTCTCCCTATGCGTCGGATCGCACGGTGGTGGCGCTGGTGGCCGATGACGCTGCCGATCTGCCCCCGCTGGTCGATGGCATGGCCGATTCCAAGATCAACGCCCAGATCCAGGGTGACCTGTCGGTCGCCACGGGCGATGGCATGTCCAGCTTTGCCATCGGGTCCACCTATTGGGTCGGCAGCCTGCCGATCTGGATGAAGGTGGCGTTCTGGTTCAGCCAACGCCCCTTGCTCATGGCGTTCGGCACGCTCATTCTGGCATTGGGGCTCACTGGCCCAGCTTACGCCTATTTCCGCCGCCAGGCTCGCCTGCGTCTGGGTGCAAAGGATGAATGAGATGTCCGCGCCGCTGCCCTCTTCCCGTGCTGCTGTTGCCATCCTGCTGGCCTCGGGTGCCTCGCTGGCCTTGCCCCAGGTGGCATTTGCCGATGTGCCCGGGGTAAAGGCCCTGATTGCACAGGGGCTCTACTGGAAGGGCAAGGGGCGCCAGGATCTGGCGGATCAGGCCCTGCGCCGCGCGCTGGCGCTTGATCCCGGCAATGTCGAGGCGCGCCGCGCTCTGGCCGGGGGTGGAGCGCCCGCCGCTGCACCCAAGGCGCAGCCTGCCAAGCAGCCCGCAGCCAAGCCGGCCCCGCGCCCGACGGTGGCGCGGGCTGCGCCGCGCCCGCAGCCGCGCCCGGCCGAGCGTGTGGCGGAAAAGGCGCCGCCACCTGCGGCCAACCCGCGCCAGCGCGCCGCCGACAATGCCGGCAAGCAGCGCATGGCCGGGTTCGATGCACTGGATGACAACAACCTGGATGCGGCCGCCAGCCGTTTCCAGAAGGCGCTGGGCGTCAACCGCAACGATGGCGATGCGCTGGGTGGCCTGGGCATCGTGCGCCTGCGTCAAAGCCGCTTTGCCGAAGCGCGCGATCTGTTGGAACAGGCCTCGCGCCAGCCCAATCCCGGCCGCTGGGCCGAGGCACTGTCTGCCGCGCGGTTCTATGCCGGCATGGACGAGGCGCGCAATCTTCTCGCGCGCGGCCAGACCGACCAGGCACAGGCTGCGGCCGAGGCGCTGGTGCGCTCTGGCTTTGCCCAGCCGGGACCGGCGCTCGAACTGCTCGCCGATATCTATGAACGCCAGGGCCGCTATGCCGACGCGGCCGATTTCTATCGCCAGGCCGGCGAGGTGAGTGGCGCGCAGACTGACCAGCGCCTGCAGAGCCGCGCCGCGCGTGGCCGCGCGCTGGCCGCCGTGGCCCGCGGCGATGACGTGACCGCCGAACAGGAATTCCAGGGCGGCCTGATGCTCGACCAGAGCGATCCGTGGATTCGCTATGAATTTGCCCGCTTCCTGATCCGCCATGGCCGCAGCGTCGAAGCCGAATCGCTGATCAACACGCTGACCCAGTCGGGCGATCCTGATTCGCTTTACGCCGCCGCGCTGATCGATTCCGATCTGGGCCGCCATGCTGCCGCCGAATCGCTGATCGATCGCATTCCCGAAACCCAGCGCACCCCGGCGATGCGCAACTTTGCCCTGGGGGTGAAGACCGACAGCGCGATCGAGCGGGCCAAGGCCATGGCCGCCGGCGGCCAGCGCGAGCAGGCCGTGGCGGCGCTGCGCCAGCTGGGCGCGATCAAGACGCTGCCCGCCGCACGCCGCGCCGCGATTGCCAGCGCGCTCTATGACCTGGGCGATGGCGTGGGCGCCGGGCAATATGCCCAGGCGGCGATGAGCGGCGATATCGCCGATCTCGACGGCTATGACGCGGTGGTGCGCGTGTTGGCCAAGACCGGTCGCGACGACCTGGCCCGTGCGGCCCTGCAAAAGGCGGCGGCGCTGGGCAATACTTCGCCCGAAGGCCAGCGCACGCTGGCGCGCATGTCGGCCGGGCTGGCAGTGGGCCAGGCCGATCGCCTGCGCCTCAATGGCCAGTTTGCCCAGGCGTTTGACGTGCTGCGCGGCGCCTGGGGCGCGGCACCCGACAACCTGGAAATCATGGCGGCGCTGGCCCGGCTCTATCAATCGGGCGGCATGGCCGCGCGCGCGGCGCAGACCTTTCAGATCGTGCTGACGCGTGACGGGCGCAACCGCGATGCCCTGCTCGGCCTGGCGCAGACCGCCCAGGCCGCCGGCGACAAGGAACTGTCGCAAAGCGCGGCTAATCGCGCGTTGCAGGCCTTCCCGCAGGATTACCAGGTGCGCATGACCCTGGCCCAGGTGGCCCAGGCGCGCGGTGATCGCAGCGCCGCGGTGCGCCTGCTCAAGGAAGCGCGCGCGCTCTATTCGCGGCAAAGCGGCAGCAATGGCATCGATGCCTTTGGCGGCAATCCTTTTGCCGCCGATCCGATGGGCGTGGGCACGGGCAATCCGTTCCGCGATCAGCCGGCGATGCAGGCCCAGCCGCAGATCAATCCCTTTGCCCTGGGCAGCGGCACGCGCCTGCCCAGCGCGCAGATGGTGCCGATGAACAACGGCTTCGGCGCGCCCCCGGCCTATGCCGCACCCGCCAGCTATGCTGCGCCATCCTATGGCAACACGCCCGCCTATGCCACGCCGGTGGCGCAGAACGGTGGCTCGGTCATGGATGGTGCGGGTGGTGGTTATGCCACACCGGCCGCCCAGAATTCCTATCAGGCCCAGAATTCCTATCCGGCCCAGAACACCTATCCGTCGCAACCGGCCTATCCGGCGCAGGGCACCTATGGCGCGCTGCCCAGCCCGGCCTTTGGCGGGCAGGGCTTTGGCACGGCGCCCGCGCCTGCCGGCTCCTCGCCATTCGGCGATGCCGCAGCGCCCTTGGCGGCAGGTGGCCCGGTCGATCCGGTCATGGCCAAGATCTCGGGCGATATCGCCTCGCTCACGCGTGAAAGCGGGCCGCGGGTGGATCTTGGCACCTCGTATCGCGAGCGCAAGGGCGAGACCGGGCTTTCGCAATTGAGCGACCTGCGCGGCTCTGCCGAGATTTCCACCGGGCTTGCCGGTGGCCGCGTGCATGCCCGCGCCGAAGCGGTGGTGCTCGATTCCGGCCGACCGGCCGGATCGGGCCTGGCGCGCTTTGGCACCAATGCCACGATCGAGGCGCAGGCCATCGTCGCGCAGAAAGCCTCTGCCCTGGTCCAGGCCGATACCCAGCACCGCTCGGGCGTGGGGCTGAGCGTGGGCTATGATAGCAGCGTGGTCCATGCCGATGTCGGCACGACACCGCTGGGCATGGGCAAGACGCAGGTCTCGTTCCATGCTGGCGTCACGCCGGGCCTGGGCAATGGCGTGCAGGCGCAGGCCTGGGTGGAACGCCGCCCGGTGACCGACAGCGTGATCGCCTATGCCGGCACGCGCGATCCGGTCACGGGGCAGACCTGGGGCCATGTCATGCGGCTGGGCGGCGGGGCCGGGCTGTCGGTCGATCGCAATGGCAGCGGCGCCTATGGCACCGTGGCCTACAACCGCTACAACGGCATCAACGTGCGCAAGAACCACGGCGTCGAAGCCAATGTTGGCGGCTACCTGCGGGTCTATCGCACCGAGCATTCGTCGCTCACCAGCGGGATCAACGTCAACTACCAGTCGTACGACAACCCGCAGAACTACTTTACCTATGGCCACGGCGGCTATTTCAGCCCGCAAAGCTTCCTCTCGGTCAGCTTTCCGGTGCGCTATGCCCTGGACAAGGACCAGCTGGCCGTGCGTGCCGCGGTCACCCCAGGCTATCAGAGCTATAACCAGAAAGACGCCGCGCTCTATCCCACCAACGATCCGCTGCAGGCCCAGCTCAACGCGCTCAAGGCCCAGGATAGCGACGTGCGCGCGCGGTATGACAGCCTCAGCAAGACCGGCTTCGCGCTCTCGGCCGAAGGATCGGTCTATTACCAGATCAGCCCGTCGACCCGCATCGGGGGCGAGGCCAGTTACAATACCTTTGGCAGCTATGACGAGCTTCGCTCGACCATCGGCATCCGCCAGAGTTTGGGAGCGACCAAATAATGTTTGAGGACCCGAAGACACCGCGCGTGTCCAGCGCGTTCCGAGCTTCGCCACCGGCCGGTGCCAGCTTTCTGGTGGCCATGATCGCGCGCGAGCTGTCGAGCGCGGCGACCGAAGAGCAGAGCCATGGCTTCTATGCCGCGGTGGGCAAGCGGATCGCCGCGGTGGTGCCGCTCGATGACGTGGAAGACCTCGGCACGATGACCACGCGCATCAATGCGCTGTGGGCCACGCTGGGCTGGGGCAGCGCCGTGGTGACGGTGGAAGACAGCGCCATCGTGGTGCGCCAGGACGGCCTCTATCCCGAAACCGAGGCCGAGATCGCCGAGCCGTGGAAAGCACTGCTGCCGCCCTTGATGGAGGGCACCTATGATACCTGGTTCCGCATGATGGGCAGCAGCATTGCCCTGACGACCACGGCCGAATGGAAGGGACATACGCTTGCAATCAGACATGGCCGCTGATCGGATGAAGCGCCCGGCCGGCGCCGGGCAGAGTGAAGGAATTGATCGGCGTGGGTTCGGGTTCGGGTTGCTGGTGGCACTGACCGCCGCCTGCGCCCCGGGGCGACAGAGCAAGGCCATGGCCAGCAACGGCGATTGGGAAACGTTCAAGGCCCGCTTTCTCGATCCCTCGGGCCGGATCGTCGATCCGCAGAACGGCGGGATCAGCCATAGCGAGGGGCAGAGCTATGGCCTGGTCCTGGCCCTGGAGGCCGGCGACCGCGCCACGTTCGAGCTGATCGCGGACTGGACCAACGACAACCTGCTGCGCAGCGACGTGGCGCTGCATGCGTGGCGGTACGATCCGTCAAATCCTGACCACGTGCCCGATCGCAACAATGCCGCCGATGGCGATATCATGATCGCCTGGGCGTTGCAGCGCGCCGGGCAGCGCTGGGGCGTGGGGGAATGGCGCACGCGCTCTGCCGCGATCCGCGCCGCCATCCGCCAGCGCCTGGTGGTGGACCGCTTTGGCATGAAGCTGCTGTTGCCCGGACTGGAAGGCTTCCAGGCCAACGGGCGTGTCATCGTCAATCCATCCTATTTCATCTGGCCTGCCTTCACGAGCTTTGCCGAATGGGACGGGCCGGGCGTGTGGCAGGCGCTGGCCGATGATGCCACGGCGATCGTGTCGCAGGCGCGCTTTGGCCAATATGGCCTGCCAGCCGACTGGGTGGAGGTGGCCGGCCCGGGCCGCTTTGCCCCGGCCCCCGGCCACGATCCGCGCTTTGGCTTTGACGCGATCCGCGTGCCGCTGTTCGCGCTTGCCGGCCATCGCGCCAGCCTGGTCCAGCCGGTAGCCAATTTCTGGCGGCAGTGCCTGGCACAGGGGCAGCCGATCCCGGCGTGGATCGATCTCAATACCGGGGAGCGCGCCTCGTTCGCCGTGTCGAACGGCGGCGCGGCGATTGCCAGCAAGCTGATCGGCACGCGCCCGCCGCTGGGCCTGGCACCGGAATACTTTGGCGCGGCGCTGCAGATGCTGGTGGGCGCGCTGACCTGAACCAGGCGGCATTGGGGGCTGGCCTGGCCGCCCCCACCCTGGTTTGCCAGAACATGGTTTGCCCGAACGTGGTTTCCAGGGGCCCAAGCAACCCACCGAAACAAACGCGGATGGGCTTGCCAACCACGCCGCGCACGCCCACTTTGCGGCAAATGACCGAAGAAGAAATCAACAACCAGCTCGTCAATCGTAAGTTCTACAAGGCCGAGCAGGAAGCCGGGTTCGCGCAAAGCCACCCCAAGACCACCCCCCAGCAGCAGGACCCGGCCTATCGCCTCGCGTTTGGCGATACCGACTTCCTGTTGCGCGAGGAACTGCGCCCGGTGCGCTTTCAGCTGGAACTGCTCAAGGCAGAAATGCTGCTGGAAGAGGCCGATATCGGCTCTACCCTGGTGATCTACGGCTCCGCCCGCATTCCCGCGCCCGAAGCGGTCGATGCCGCGCTGGCGACGGCCACCACGCCCGAACGCAAGGCCGTGGTCGAGCGGCTGGCCAGCAAGGCCAAGTATTATGAAGAGGCGCGCAAGCTGGCGCGCTATGCCTCCACCTGCGGCGTCGTGGAAGAAGGCAAGCGCCAGTTCGTGGTCTGCTCGGGCGGGGGGCCGTCGATCATGGAAGCGGCCAACCGCGGCGCGGTGGACGTGGGCGCGGATTCGATCGGCCTCAACATTGTGCTGCCGCACGAACAGGCGCCCAACCCCTATGTGACGCCGCACCTCTCGTTCCAGTTCCACTATTTCGCGCTGCGCAAGATGCACTTCCTGATGCGTGCGCGCGCCGTGGCGGTGTTCCCCGGCGGCTTTGGCACGTTCGATGAATTCTTCGAACTGCTTACCCTCATCCAGACCGGCAAGATGAAGCCGATTCCCGTGCTGCTGTTCGGGGCGGATTACTGGAACAAGGTGATCAACTTCCGCGCCATTGCCGAGGAAGGCGTGATCAACTTCGAGGATCTCGACCTGTTCAAGCCGGTGGAAACCGCCGAGGAAGCCTGGAACGAGATCGTCAAGTTCTACGACCTCGACTGCGGTTGCGAGTAACCTAAATCCGCACCGCGTGATGGCCCATCGGGCCGTGCCCGGCACCAAGGCCGGGTGCGGCCAGCAGCGCCGCGCGGACAAAGGCGCGGGCGCGGTCCACCGCCTGTTCGAGGCTGGCCCCGCGCCCCAGTTCGGTGGCGATCGCGCTCGACAGGGTGCAGCCCGTGCCGTGGCTGTGGCGCGTGGCAATGCGCGGCGCTTGCCACAGGCGCGGCGGCTGGCCGGGAATGACCAGGCGGTCTTCCACCATGGGCCCATCGGCATCGCCGCCCTTGGCGAGATAGGCGATGCCCCGCGCGGCCATGGCGGCGTCACCGCCCAGCGCGGCCAGTTCCGGCACGTTGGGCGTGGTGAGTGTGGCGAGCGCCATCAGGCGTTCGAACGCGGCGATCGTGGCCGCGTCGGCCAGCGCCGCCCCGCTGGTGGCGATCATCACCGGATCGAACACCACCGGCACGCCCAGCCCTTCCAGCCGATCGGCCACCACTGCGGCAATTTGCGGCGATCCGAGCATACCGATCTTCACCGCGTCCACGCCGATATCGCTGGCGCAGGCATCGATCTGCGCGGCGACCATCGCGGGCGTGCTCGCGGCCACGGCGCTGACGCCCAGCGTGTTCTGCGCGGTCAGCGCGCAGATCGCCGTCATGGCAAAGCCACCCAGCATGGTGATGGTCTTGATATCGGCCTGGATGCCGGCGCCGCCGCCGGAATCCGAACCAGCGATGGACAGGATGCGCGGGGGTGGGCTGATCATCGCGGGTCTTTCACGCAAACAGGAACAGGACGGCCACGACCGTCATCGCCACGGTGGCCAGCCAGCCCACGGCCGCCAGCCGGCGCGAGATGACCAGGTGACCCATGGCGCGCGGATTGCGGGCGATCAGCATCGTCACCACCATCAGCGGCGGGGCGAGCAAGCCATTGATCACTGCCGTCCAATAGAGCGCGCGCATCGGGTTGATGCCGATGACGTTGATGACCAGGCCCGCGAACGTGGCCAGCGCGATGGCAATGTAAAAGGCGCGCGCCTCGCGCGGGGCGCGATCGAGCCCTTCGTTCCAGCGCAAGGCCTCGCTCAGCGCATAAGCGGCAGAGCCGGCCAGCACCGGCACCGCCAGCAGCCCGGTGCCGATGATGCCCAGCGCAAACAGTGCAAAGGCCAGATCGCCGGCGAACGGCCGCAGCGCCATCGCCGCCTGATCGGCCGAGGTGATGTCGGTAATGCCATGGGCGTGGAGCGTGGCGGCGGTCGCCACGATGATGGCGAGCGCGGTCACGTTGGAAAAGCCCATGCCCACCAGCGTATCGGCGCGGATGCGACGCAATTCCGGTGCTGCCCGGCGCGGGGCATCGTGCAGCGGCCGCGCCTGGCGGCGGCGCAATTCCTCCACCTCTTGCCCGGCCTGCCAGAAAAACAGGTAGGGGCTGATCGTGGTGCCCAGCAGGGCCACCAGGCCCGACAGGAACGCATGGTCAAGCTGCACTGTGGGCACGACCACGTGATAGAGCGCGTCACCCCAATCCATCGGCGTGACGATCAGCACCGCGATATAGGCAAACAGCGACAGCGTGGTCCATTTGAGCCAGCCGGCATAGCGGGCATAGGGCACGAACACTTCGGCCAGCACGCTGATCACGGCAAAGCCGAGGGTATAGAGCGGCAGCGGCCCCGGCAGCAGCAGGTGCAGCGCGGCGGCCATCGCGCCCAGGTCTGCCCCCAGGTTGATCACGTTGGCCACCACCAGCAGGCAGATCACGCCCGGCAGCAGCCAGCGCGGATAGTGGCGCCGCACGTTGTCGGCAATGCCGCGCCCGGTGGTGGCGCCGATGCGCGCGCAAATTTCCTGGATTGCGGCCATCAGCGGATAGCTGAACAGCATGGTCCAGGTCAGCGTGTGGCCAAACTGCGCGCCAACCTGGCTATAGGTGCCGATGCCGCTGGGATCGTCATCGGCCGCGCCAGTGATCAGGCCAGGGCCCAACGAGGCCATCAGCGACTTGGCCGGGGCATCCGGTTCTGGCGGCACAGTCATGCGTGGCGGCGTTCAGGCAGTGGGGGCGGTGATGGCGTCAAGCACACGGGCCTCGATCTCTTCACGCGGCAGGCCGGGGGGAATGGTTTCGCCAATGACATAGCGAATGGTGCCGCGTCGCTTCCACACGCGGTGATACAGGGCGCCGCTATGCACCGCCACCGGAACCACCGGTAGTGACAACAACTTGTATATCCCGGCAAAACCCGATTGCAGCGGATAGCGTTGCCCCACCGGCACACGCGTGCCTTCGGGAAAGATTACCAGCGGCCGCCCTTCGGCCAGGCGGGCACGGGCATGGGTCAGCATGGCACGCAGCGTCTTGGCGCCGGCTTCACGCTCCACCCCGATCAGGCCATAGGCCCAGCCAGCGCGGCCCCACACGGGAATGCGCATCAGCTCGATCTTGGCAAAGATGCAGGGGCGGTGCAGCACTTGCGGCAGGTCGATCGCCTCGAAAAAGCTTTCATGGCGCAGGGCATAGAACACGCCTTCCTGCGGCGGCGTGCCCACCACTTCCACGCGGATGCCCAGCACATGGCGCACAAGCGCGCGGTGCACGCCGGTCCACGCCTGGACCATGGCAAAGACGCCGCGCGGCGCCACGATCAGCACGACCGCCAGCACCAGCAGCAGCAGCACGGTAAAGCCATAGAACACGGCATAGAACACCAGGCTGCGCACGATTTCGGCAAGGGTAGGGGAACGGTCTTCCACGGCGCTTGTCACCATCCTGCCAGCCACGCCACCATGCGGGCCAGCAGCTTGTTGTATTCCAGGAACAGGATCTTGAGGCTGGGCCGCGAGGGCACGGCATCGCGCACGATGACCAGGCCCTTGGGCGCCACGACCCACAGATCGAACGTGGCGCGGCGCATGTGCCAGTCGGTGGTGACCAGGCGCACCGAATGGATCTTGTGCCGGGCGATCCAGGCGGCGGCCTCGTGCGCGTTGGAGCGGGTATCGACCGAATCAAAACCCAGGGTGATGCAGCAATCGAGCCGTGCGGGATCGACCTTGTATTCGGCGGCAAATTCGGCCGGCCGCACCTGGCGATCGACACCACTGACCAGCAGGGTCTGCGCCTTGCCGGCCTGGAGCATGGCCAAGGCACGCGGAATGCGGCCGCCGCCACCGGTCAGCACCACGATGCCATCGGTGCGCGTGCCATCGGGCGCCGGCTGCGGCAGGAACCAGGCAAACCACAGGAAACCCAGCACCCACAGCAGGATCAGCGCCGAACCGATGCGGCGAAACAGGCCCGGCGGCTTTCTCATGCCCGGGGCTTTCTCACGATCGTGCGGCGCGTGCCGGCGTGCGGTGTGGTCATGGGTGGGGGCTGCTGCATAGCTTGGGCGTTATGGGGGGCAATATGGGGACGGTCACGCGATCATACCATGCGCCGCAAGGCGGCAAGAACGGTAAGTCGGGCTGTCAGCATCACCAGCAGCACGCCGGCGATGGGAATACCGGCAAGGGCGACCCAATCGGTCCAGGCGAGCGAGCCTTGCGCCACCATGCCCGAACCCAGCGCGGCAAACTGGCGCGCCAGGCCCAGCACGGTAACCACGCCGGCAAGCAGGCCGACCACGCCGCCCATCGCTGCGTCCGTCGCCATGGAGCGCTGGAACACGCGCGCGATCTGCACATCGGTGGCGCCCAGCATATGGACGATCTCGATCGTTTCGCGATGGGTGCCCAGCGCATTGCGCGACGCCAGCAGCACGGCGGAAACCGTGGCAAAGGCGAACAGCGCGATCAGGCCGCCGGCCGCCCATTGCAAGGCACCAATGGCGCGGAACACCGGTGCCAGCCAGCTTGACTGCGCATCGATCCGCGCCGCCGGGGCCGTGGCGGCCAAGGCCTTGCGCAGCAGATCGAGCCGCGCCGGCGTGGCCGTGCCGGCCAGGCGCACGTCGATCAGTGCCGGGATCGGCAGATCGTCCAGATCGTCGCCCGCACGGGTGCCCAGCCAGGGTTCGACCAAGGCATCGAGCTGGTCCTGCGGCACGGCCGTGGCACTGATCACGCCGGGAGCGTGGCGCAGCACCGCCAGCGCCGCATCGGCCTGGCGCTGGCGCTGGGCGGGCGCGGCCGAGACGATCTGCACCGTCACCCCGCCTTCCAGATCGGCGCTGGCCGCCTGCGCGGCATGGCGCAGCGCCAGCGCGCTGGCCGCGGCCACCACGGTCAGCGCGATCATGATCGCGATCACCCACGGCATCGGGCCCGACAGGCGCGCCTCGGGCAGCAGGCGGGATTCGCCTTCGCCACCCAGGGCGCGCAGCGTGCGGGGCAGGGCGCTGGCCAAACGCTTCATGAGGTATGCCGTTTCATGGCAGGCCGCCATCGCCCATCGGGCCATCGCCATTTCCGCCGGTGTCGACCGGACGGCGCGGGGGATAGCGCAGCGCGCCGGTGGGGTCGGCCAGCTTGCCCTTGTCCAGCCGCATGATCAGCGAATCGGGCACCTTGCGGATCAGGTGCAGGTCGTGCGTCGCGACCACCACAGTGGTGCCCAGGCGGTTGAGGCTTTCGAACAGGCGCAGCAGCTTGATCGCCATCTCCGGGTCGACGTTGCCGGTCGGCTCGTCGGCCACCAGGATATCGGGACGGGCGATGACGGCGCGGGCGATCGCCACGCGCTGCTGTTCTCCGCCCGAAAGCGTGGCGGGGCGCGCCTGGAACCGGTCGCCCAGCCCGACCCATTCGAGCATGTCGGACACCGGCTTGGCGATGTCCTTTTCGCTTTGCCCGGCGACGCGCAGCGGCAGGGCCACGTTGTCCCACGCCGAAAGGTGCGGGACCAGGCGGAAATCCTGGAACACCACGCCGATGCGGCGGCGAAAGCCGGGCAGGCGTTCGCGCGGCAGGGTGATGGCATCGGTGCCGAACATGCGGATCAACCCGCGCGAGGGGCGCTGCGCCAGATACAGCAGCTTGAGCAGGCTGGTCTTGCCCGCGCCGCTGGCGCCGGTGAGAAAGTAGAAGCAGCCGGGATAGAGCGTGAACGAGACATCGGCCAGCACTTCGCGGCCGGCGCCATACCGCAGCCCGACATTGTCGAACTGGACAATCTCGGCGGCGGCTTGGTTCATGGCAGAAAGATCGGGCCCCGTTCGCGTGTTTGGTCGTGCGCCATGCCCGCCTACCATGTCGGCGCGGGGGCCGTTTGGCAATGTCCCGCATGGGCGGTTTGGTGCGTCGCGCGATGGCAAGGGCGCCTATACGCGTCAATGCATGTGGAAAAAAGGGCGCATGGGCGATTTGCCCCCTTGCACCCTATTGTTTCAGCCCCTCTCGGCATGCTTAGACCGTTTTATGATAATCGCCTGTCCCGCCTGTGCGACGCGCTATGTCGTCCCCGACAGTGCGATCGGCGTGGACGGCCGTACCGTGCGCTGTGCCAAGTGCCGGCACAGCTGGTTCCAGGCCGGCCCCGAACTCCCGCCGCGCCCGTCGGAGCAAGCCACGCCGCCTGAAACTGCCGCTTCCGAACCGGCGCCAACTCCCCCGCTGGCTCCCGCGCCACCGCCCGCCGCGCCAGTGCAACCGGCGCCGCCAGTCGCGGTAGAGGAGCAAGCGCCCCCGGCGCCCGCCCCACGGGCAGAGCCGCCCCGCGCGCAGGCCCCCACGGCCGAATACGTCTCGCCGGTATCGAGCTTCGAACACCAGCCCCCGTTCCGCCCGCGCCGCAACCCGGCGCGGCTGTGGACGGCCGCGGGCATTACCTTTGCTCTGGCCGTGGCGGCGATGATCGGCCTGGTTTCGTGGCTGGGCCTGCCCGATTGGTTGCCGGTCAACCGGCCCACATTCGGCAACGGCCGCCCCGATCTGGTGCTTTCGTTCCCGCCCGCGCGGCAGGACCGCCGCACCTTGAGCAACGGCACGGCCTATTTCGGCGCGAGCGGCACCGTCACCAACGTGGGCAAGGACCTGCGCGAAGTGCCGCCGATCCTGATCGTGCTGCGCGACGCGCAGAACCGCATCGTCTATACCTGGGACGTCGCCCCGCCCAAGGACAAGCTGCGCCCGGGCGAAAGCGTGACGATCAACGAAGCGGTGACCGACGTTCCCAAGAGCGCGCGCTCGGCCGAAATTGGCTGGAAACCGGAATAGGCATGCAGGCCCCGGCCGCACGCCGGGGCAGCAACGACCGGCTGGGGATAAAAAAGTGCAACCGCCCTGTTGCAGCCCCCCCAAACCCCTGCTAGGGGCGCGCTCCTACCCCGACGGGATGTGCCCTTGGCCAACCCGGATGCGATATGCGGTCGTGGCGGAATTGGTAGACGCGCAACGTTGAGGTCGTTGTGGGCGAAAGCCCGTGGAAGTTCGAGTCTTCTCGACCGCACCAGCACCCCTCCCAGGGCTGCTCAAGAAATCGCCAAATGGCTGAAAACAGCCATTTCTTGCCTCACCGCAACCCATCGTGTATCCTCCCAGCGCACGCAAAACGGGGGACCAGACGGGGGACTGAAACCACCCCTTTTCTCCCCGCTGAGGAAAGGATCGGTGAAGCAGCACATCCTCTCGCACATCGCCGCGCGCAATGCGCCACCCGGCCGCTATGGTGACGGTGCGGGCCTGTGGCTGCACAAGCGTGAACGAGCCCGGGGCAAGTGGGTGCTGCGCTATTTCCTCAAGGGCCGCCGCCGCGAAATGGGCCTGGGGCCCTGGCCCGATGTTTCCATCGCCGATGCCAGAGCCGCCGCTGCCGAGGCCCGCGCCACCTTGCGCGCCGGGCAGTGTCCGATCGAAGCCCGCCGCCAGCAGAACCGGGTAATCGCGCGCCTGACGGTCGCCCAGGCGATCGCCAGCTGTTTCGAAGCGCGCAAGGTCCAGCTCAAAGGCGATGGTGCGGCCGGGCGCTGGCTGTCCCCGCTCAACGTCCATGTCATTCCCAAGATCGGGGATCGCGCGATCGAGGACGTCGACCAGCACGCCTTGCGCGACCTGCTGGCGCCGATCTGGCACACCAAGCCAGAAGCGGCGGCCAAGGCGCTCAATCGTCTCAGCCTCACCTTTACCCACGCGGCCGCGCTCGGGCTCGCCGTCGATCTCCAGGCCTGTCTCAAGGCGCGTGCGCTGCTGGGCAAGCAGCGCCACGAGACCGAGCATATTCCCGCCCTGCCTTATGCCGATGCACCCAAGTTCTATCAGTGGCTGGGCACGCTCGACACGACGGCCTCACGGGCACTGCGCTTCCTGATGCTGACTCTGGCCCGCACCAGCGAAGTGCGGCTCGCCACCAGCGATGAAATCGAGGGTGAGGTCTGGAGCCTCTCGGCCAAGCGCACCAAGACCAACGAGAGCCGCCGCATTCCCCTAGTGGCCGAGGCGCAGGCGCTGGTGGCGGGTCAATCCGGCCACCTGTTTGCGGCCTATCGCGGCAAGCCGCTGTCCGACATGGCGATGACCGCGCTGATGGATCGCGCTGGACTGAGCGCGCGGCCGCACGGGTTTCGCAGCACGTTTCGGACATGGGCCGAGGAATGCACCAAGGCGGATTTCGAGACCAAGGAAGCCTGTCTTGGTCACGCGGTCGATGTTGGCGTTGTCGGTGCCTACCAGCGCAGCGACCGGCTCGCCAAGCGGCGCAAGCTGCTGGAGGCCTGGCACAAGCACCTGACGCGGCCGATTGTGGCGGACGGAGCCTCTGGCGCCGCTAGATCCGCGCGCCGCCGAGCTGCTCCAGCCAACGCAGGTGAAGGTTCCTGAGCGCGGTGCGGCGAGGATAGCCAGGATCATCTTCGTCGTGCAGGTGCGCAATCACTTCGAACGTGAAGGCTGCGCTGCCATGCGCATTCCACGCTTCCTGCAGTGCGCGGTGCGGATTGGCGCCCTGGCGCAGTGTGAACCACAGGCGGTTCTCGATGGTCGAAAGGTCCGGGGCGCTGCCGATCCACACTTCATCGCTTGCCGCGCAGCGGATGGCGTAGATGCCTGCCGCGATCTTGCGCTCCTTGTAGGCCGCGACGGCCGCCTTGCGCGTGGTCTCTGTCATGTCCTGCCTTTCGTGCTGCGCGCGTCCTGTACGACCGCTGGGCCGCGCATGCAATTATATCCGGGTATATTGTACAATAAATTTATCCGGCTATAAAAGGCCCATGACGAATGAACTCTCCTTGCAGTGCACCGCGTTTGCTGGCCCGCGCAAACTGGCCCAAGGTGCGCTGATCGATGTGGCGTTGGCCGTGAAGGCCGCAGAAACCCGGGACATGGACGCTGTGCTCGTGTTCGACAATGCCACTGGACGCGTGCTCGATCTCGACTTGCGCGGCACCACGGCAGAGATCGTCGCGCGGCTGGCCCGGCCGGGCGGCAGTGAGACAGAGCCGGCGCGCGGGCGTGGGCGGCCCAAGCTCGGGGTCGTGCCGCGCGAGGTGACGCTGTTGCCGCGTCATTGGGAATGGCTGGCGCAGCAGCCCGGTGGTGCCTCGGGCGCGCTGCGCCGGCTGGTCGACGAAGCACGGCGGGCTGATCAGGGGCGAACCGAGCGCAAGGGCGCGCAGCAGCGTGCTTACACGTTCCTGTCCGCCCTGGCAGGGGATCTGCCCGGCTACGAAGAGGCGATCCGCGCGCTGTTTGCCGATGATGGCGACGCGTTCGCGGCCAGGATGGCGGCTTGGCCGCAGGACATTCGCGAGTACGCGCTGATGCTGGCCAGCGGGCAGGCCGCGGCATGATGCGCAGCGGCCTGCGCAAGCAGCGCCTCGCGGCCTTCATTCAAGCGGTCTGGGACGAAGGGCGGGTGGATGCGGCCGACGACTACATCGCCGAAGTCTATGTCATCCACCACGATCCCGGCGATCCGTGGCACGGCCAGACGCTCGATCGCGCTGGGTTCAAGGACCGTGTCCGGCAATCGCGCGCCGCTTTTCCAGATCAGCGCTTTGTCACCCAGGGCCTGTTTGCCGATGGCGACAGCGTGGTGATGACCTGGCTGTGGCGCGGCACGCATGCGGCCGATCTGCCGGGCTATCCGGCCACGGGCCAGACGATCCACATGTCTGGTGCGACGGTCTATGCGTTTGACGCGGACGATCGCCTGACTGGCCATTGGCAGATCACCGATCGGCTTGGCGTCTACCAGCAATTGCAACGCGGGCGTCAGGAAGCGTTGCCTGCCTCATAGAACATGGGATTGCACATCCATTCGCGGATGGCGGATTCGCGCCAGCCAGTGCAGCGCGTAGCGATGCGCACCTGCTTGGGAAAAGTACCCGCCTGGATCTTCCGGTAGAGAGTGGCGCGGGTCAGGCCGGTGCGGTCGAGGACGGCATGGAGGCGCAGGA
Source organism: Novosphingobium capsulatum NBRC 12533 (assembly GCF_001598375.1). Taxonomy (GTDB): domain Bacteria; phylum Pseudomonadota; class Alphaproteobacteria; order Sphingomonadales; family Sphingomonadaceae; genus Novosphingobium; species Novosphingobium capsulatum. The sequence continues at coordinate 102 of NZ_BCYV01000034.1, read as the reverse complement.
TGCGGTCCGGGGCTGTTCGGTCATGGCTTTGTCTTTCTGTGCTGCGGTTGGTTGTCTTGCTCCTTTGCTGTGAGATTTGCCGGTCTGAGGTCGGCGTAAAGA
>NZ_BCYV01000033.1 GCF_001598375.1 Novosphingobium capsulatum NBRC 12533 | reverse complement strand
AAACCAGTTCGCCGCGACCGCTCAACTTCCACGCCGCGCGCAGCACGGCAACGCTCTCGGGTGCGAGGGGCACCAGATGATCACCCCCAGCTTCGTCTTTGCGGTCCCGGTCACCCTTCATGCGCGCAGCCGGAATGCGCCAGAGGGGCAGTGGGCCATCGAGATTTTCGAACTCCGACCACATTGCACCGCGCAGTTCACCCGGGCGCACTGCCGTCAGCGCGATCAGGCGAAGCGCGAGGCGTGTAATGGGCCGCGCGAAGTCATCGTCCACCTTCGCCAGCATCCGGCGCAGTTCGGCAATATCCGTAATCGCGGGTTGGCGCCCTTTCTTGGGCATCGGCTTTAGCGCGGCGCCAACTTTCTCGGAAGGATCGGATTGGGCAATGCCACTGGCGATCGCATAAGCGTAGATCGCAGAAATCCGCTGCCGCACGCGCTTGGCTGTCTCGATGGCAGAGCGCTGTTCGATGGCGCGCAGCACTTCCAATATCTTGGGTGGCGTTATCGCCGTGATCGGCAACGAACCGATGGCCGGGAAGATGTCCCGCTCCAGCGACCGGATGACGTCGGCGGCATGAACCTTGGCCCATTGCGGCGCATTGATCTCGTGCCAGGCCCGCGCGACCTTCTCGAACGTGTTGCGCGAAGCCTCGACATTGGCCTTGATCTTGAGTTTCTTCTCGACCGTGGGGTCCAGGCCTTCGGCGAGCAGCCGACGCGCGTCGTCCCGCTTCTCCCGCGCCGCGATCAAGCTGACGAGGGGGTAGGGCCCCAGGGACAGCGTCTTCTCCTTCCCGTCGAATTTGAACTTCATCCGCCAGAGCTTCGCGCCCTGGGGTGAAACGTAAAGATAAAGCTGGTGCGCATCCGCAAGCTTATAGGCCTTTGGCCCGGGCTTTGCCGCGCGGATTTTGGCGTCGTTCAACATGGCGTTCGGATACCCCATTTCTGAGACCCGATACCCCGTTTTCATACCCCACGACCAGCGGAGGGGCACGAACCGATAGGAACGAGCCGAAGCGGGAAATCCTCGATTTTATAAGGGTTTTGTCAATCCCAGTGGACTTCTGGGGACCCCTGGGAACGGGGGCCTGGCGGAGACGGAGGCAGCCGAATTAAGGAAATAACCTATTGAGTATCAATCAGAAAAATTAGGAAAAATTGTTGATACCAAGTCCAGTACCATGGATCGCGATTCTAGCTGTCCGGTCTTTTGATAAGATCGGCCTGAGCGACCGGCCCAGTTGCATCCAGATGGGCGCGGTTACCTGCCCGCTCAAATCATCGCCTTGTTCACCATGCATTCTTCCTCTGGCTTTGGCTGGCGGGGTTTTCCGTTTTGGTGCAGGATCGTAGCCGAATCAGGAGGGCGCGATGCCACCCAGTGACGCGACCGAATTTACGGATTTGCCGAGCACGGATGAAGCACCCGCGCCACCAACGCGTAGAAAGCGCCGAGAGCTTTTCGATTTCGGATGGCCCGCCGCTATGAAGCGGGCAACAGCCGCTGCCTATCTCGACATCAGCGAACCCTCTTTAATGCGGGAGGTCCGCGCGGGGCGAATCCCAGAACCGTTCAAACTTGGCGCACGAGATCATTGGCGCAAAGAGGCAATCGATGCGGCCCTGGCCCGCCTGGCCGGCGATGATCTGGTGATCGAATATCGTAGGCATCACGAGCACACTCCAACCGCATATGACCTGTACAAGGCGCGTGAAAGGGAGCGCTCCACTGCGCTGCGCCCAAGTGACCACGCAAAAATCGTCAGGGCGCGAACGCGGCGGCAACTGGGTGAGGAATTGGACTAAATCATGAGCACCAACTACTCCCCACCTGGCGGCATTTACACACGTATCGTTCGCAAGATGCGGCGCGCCCTTCGGAATGAGACCGGCGCGGCGTTGTCCTACGAAGAAGTCGTCGCCCTCTTGCATTCCGACTTTTACCCGATTCTGGCGGAAGCGGAGCGCAAGGAACTGATGGCGCTGCATATGGAAAGGCAACACCCACCCGGCCAGAAGGCCGACCTGTGATGAGCCGACGTCGCGGAGGTAGGCCGATATGAGAAAAGACCAAAAGTTCCAACGGTTCACCCATGCAGACGTGCGCAAGCTGACATGCAGCGTGGCCGAGGGTGTTGCAAAGACAGGCATCAATGCTCGCATCACTTTGGAGCCGACAGGCCAGATCGTGATTGTCATGGGCGCTAACGTCGAACAGGATGAGGAGAACGAGTGGGCGGATCTGGAATGACCGTCCTGTTTCCAGCCGCACATGCTCAAATCGGTATCGCATGACGTCGCGGGCACGATTCAAGCAAGCCGACATTACCCGCGCAGTGAACGCCTTGAAGGCGGCGGGACTCACCATCGCTCGCCTAGAGATCGAGACAAATGGAAAGATCACCATAATTCCAGAGCCGAACGGGCCAGGCTACGCAAGCCGACGCGATGATGATGCTTGGAAGGAGGCGCGCGAGAAGTTCTCTGCCGCCCACCTAGCGCGGCAGGCAAAGCGGCGGCGGTCTAAGGAGTAGTCTCTGCGCATCAACCGCCAGACTTTCGCGGTTCTGCCGGCAAGGGGCCGTGCAGTTCATACCTCTCCACTTCGGCCGCACTGATGCGAATGAGTTGGCCAGGGCGGAAGGATAGCAAGCGGCCTTCGCGGATGAGCTTGCGAACCAGGCCTTGGCTGCACTCCCAGTGCTCAGCCAACTGCGCCACCGAAAGTGGACGGCGATTATCGTCATTGAGTATACCATATTCCATCGCGAGATACGGTCAGTTCTTCTCCGTAAGAATAGATTGGCAAGCTATAAGATCATGAAATTTCGAGCCCGCAACTCTTCAATCAGTTGATCTGCTGTGGTTCCAACAACAAATGCACTTGTAAAGAGATTGCGAAGCACCCGAAGTCGGCTTTCTTTTGCTTTCGCCAACTGAGTTTTGGACGGCGCGTCAGGCCAAGTGCCGATCAAATCGCTGTGGACATCAAAATCTGCGGATTCCGTATCATACAGACAGAACCAGCGGTCTGGGTTTCCGGCTGATCGCAAAACCCTCGCGGTCATAACCGCTGCCCCGGCAAGCGCAGTTTGCACGGCGCCCCCAGTCGTCAGCCGTTGGATGATTTGTCTGACTTGTTGCTCAGTGCAGCCGGAGCGAAACATGCTGAGGCCGTCAGAATAGGTGCGGACAAGCTTATTCCATACTACTTCACCGGTTTCTAAATCGACGGTGTCCGGGCTCGTAAAAATTTTCGCCACCAATTCATCATTCTGAACAGAGAACCCATTAATCTGAAGCGAATGTTCTTCGCAGGCGCACGAGGGAAAACGACCATCAAAGTTTTGAGCCCGATCTCTTGAAGTATCTGCCCCCCAAGCCGCTCTACATTCTTCGGATGACATTATTAGAAAACCGCTGGCCTTAGCTCTGTGACAGCGTCAGCAATTTCACCAGGGAGGTTCTGGGCATTAAATTCAGCCAAGCCTGCCCGCTCGCTCTCTCCCCCAGCCACGAGGAACGAAAGCTCGGATTTTGAAACCACCGTGACTGCGAGCTCAAAATCATCCCTCAAAATTGTGAACATAGGGTCGCCATCACCATTAAGCGAAACGTTGGGAGTGTGGCCAACGCTAGCCTGCAAAAATCCGAGCAACAGGCTCGCGGTTTCAAGATGTTCGCTGCGAGGAGCGCGCGCACCGTCACCATCCCAGTTATCGCCCCACATCGCAAAAGTACGGAGCTTCGAAAGCGCTCGCGTGCCTGCCCCCGGCTCGCGAACCTCCCAGATAGGTTCTGACTTCGCTTCCTCGCCAGAATGCGTGCCAGTCAGATGGAAGCGACGAGCATTTCCCGAGGAGTTGTGTCGATCAGCCACCGAGACAACGGCTGGCCTATCGGACAAAAAGATAGCCCCCGGGTTAACGAGCGCCGTAAGTGGCGTTGCCGTAGCTGCAATTAAAACAGGAAGTTGCATGCTCACCCCAAAGAAACAGCTTCTGCAGCCTGCACCGTTAAAATCTCGCGGAAATCAGCCTTCGCAGCATCATGTAAGTCTTGCAGGCGCTTTGCAACAGATGCCCACGCCTCTGGTTGGATGTTTTTTGGCGGCTGATCTGGGCGATTGATCTGATCCGAAACATAGGTTCGAATCTGAACTATCCGACGCTCTCCGTCAGGGGTCGGGGCAGCGGCGACGTCTATATTGATTTGATGAAGACGCCGCACGTCGCCGTCTGGGTTGAAAAATCCGGAATGGGAGTGCCAATACCCGGTGTCCGAAGTCACCCCCGACGCTATAAGAGAGGAATCTCGGCGAAGGATCTGAAAGACACTCTCATCAGAATCGATGGGTGCTAAGAAAACGTCAATGTATTCCGCGAACACATCTGCGACGGGGGCGACCGAAGTAAAGGTATCCCACAACGGCGCGACCAATTGGGCGAATTTGTCGGCCAGGACGGCCCACCGCGTATACGACCAGTCTTCGTACCGGAAACCCAGCTTTCCGACCGTGAACTTATCAGAGATGAAGTCTGGACGCTCCCGACGCATGAATTCACAGGTATTCAACTGTGGCGTGGTTGCGGCCGCAGGCCCATTGACGAAACCGATAAACGCGTCCTGCAACTGATTTTTTTCTGCTAGGCCTAGCCGGTCTGCCGTGGGGGAAGCGATCGTGACCGCCCGTTCCAATAGCATGGACGTAATAGGTTCTCGAAAGTTAATGCCCACTGCGGCCAATTGAATGGCGTGCGCCGATTGCGCAGGCTTCCATAGACCGATTCCGGGCATCTAGCTTCAACTCCTAATCGCATCGTCGCGGCTCTCATAGCGTTCAAAAGTGCCACGGGTGGCTGCTTTGCAAATCTGCAGATAGTGAGCAAGGCCTTGAATCGCTCGGTGGCGGCTAAAAATGTTGGACGCTGCTGAAAATGGCAGACTTTTGGCTAGCGCCACCGCCGCGCGAGGCCCTGCCCGATCAAATGCGCCCCAGCATCCCGACCATTGACCAGCACACGCGCCAGCAGGCGCCCATACCGATCCCGGCCCACCGGCTCGAGCGTGGTCATGCCTTGAGCTACCAGCGCGGCAAGCGCATCGCGTGACTGTTCGCCCAATGCATAGTCGCACCAGGACGGATTGCGGCTGTAGGCCAAGCGCTGGCGCGATGCCGGGCTGCACCGCTCGCTGCCCGCCAGTTCCGGCGCGTCGATGTTAACCAAGCGCACCCGCTCGACGCCGCACCGGATAGTGTCACCATCATGAACGATCGGGTGGGGGCAGGGGGTGAGCGCGGCCACGGCGGCAAAAGCGAGTGAAGTGGGCATGTAGGGAGATTGCCTTATACCCGGTGCTGCGGCCAGCCCAGAAAGGTCCGCTTTACCTCGGGCGCGGACGCATCGCCGAGACGGCTTGACGATCCTTGACACTTCTCCCCTCGCGATCCTGCCATTTTGGCGGTAATCAGGGGTGGGGGGCGTAAGAGGAGAGTCTGATGCGCAAGATCGCGATTGCTCTGGCCGCCGTGTTGGCGGTGACTGCCACACCGATGGTTGCCCAGGCGGCGCCATGCAAGGATGCGAAGGGAAAATTCGTCAAATGCCCGGCACCTGCAGCCAAGGCAGCGCCGAAGAAGGCGTGCCGTGATGCCAAGGGCAAATTCACGAAATGCCCCAAGTGAGGTGACAGGCGGCCCGGCGCGCGGGCCCCACGGTGTGGGATTGTGTCCGCGGAAGTTTCCCTCTGCGACACGCGCCGGGCCGCTGCCCTTCTACCGCACCGCGCAGGCCTGGAGCAAGGCCAATGCCTTATCGAATGCGGCGCGCAGCCGCAGGTTCGAGGCAGCAACCGGGCCAATATCATGCACCGCATCGCCCGTCAGCTGATCGCCCACGCGCGGCGGATCGGCGGGCACGTCCTTGGCGTCGACGCATGGAACCGCCACCGGCAAGTCGACGCGCTCGATGCGCGTCTCAATGACCGGCGGTATTGGCTTCGTGGCGCAGCCGGCGAGAGCGAAAGCGGTCATACCCAGTGGGGCCAAGATCAGGCAGCGCATCACAGTTCCCCCTTGGCAGCCATCACGGTCGCCGGCGTGCGGCAATCCGCACTGGACGACGGCGCGGCAGTCTCGATCGCGCGGGCCAACCCCTCGCGCACGGCGTTGCGTGGCCCCGTCGCATCGAGAGCAGCCTTGCCGGCGGCCAAACGCACATCGCCATCGGCCTTGAGCCGCTGCACCGCGGCATTTTGCAGATGGAGCGCACCGTGCAGCGTGTCGTAGCTGGCGCGCATGATCGTTGCTGCCTGCCGCCAGTCGTGCTCGGCGCTGCGCCATAGGGCGATCTCAGCTGCGCGCTTTTCTGCCACCGCGCGCTCATGAAGCGCATAGAGCAGCAGCACCCCGACAGCCAGGCTCCCCATCAATGGTCGCCAGAAGCGGCGTAGGACTGGAAGAAGATCGGCCAGTGCGATCATTTTTCGGCTCCCGATGCGGCCGGCTGCGGCAACCAGCGCGCAATCGTGGGCAACGCGAACACGGCGAAACCCACGGCCATCGATGCAAGCGGGCGCCATCGGTCGGGAACGTATGCCACCAAGCGCGGAAGCAGCGTAGGGTCGCTCATGAGGTAGGTGACGATCAAGCCGGCCAAGGCCGCCATCTTCACCGACCACAGGCGCCAGAGCGAACCAGCCTCGGCGCGGATTTTCGAAAGCCAGATCTTGAGCATGTCAGGCATCCTTGAGACAGAGCGTGCGCTCGCGCTGGCGACGCGCAGTCAGGCCAGCAACTGGGCGAAGCACGCCGTTCACCCTTGCCTTGTCCCAGGCGAGCATTGAATCGCAGGCGCCGCGGATGTCGCCCGCATCGATCCGCTTGCGCGCGGTCGAGCCACACCAGGCTGAGACGCCGATATTGTAGGCCATGGACACGGCGGCGGCGCGGATGTTGTCCCGGCGCGGCTTATCGAGCGCGAGACCAGGCGTGCAGGCCATGACGCCTTGGGCATGACGGACAAGTTCGCTTTCAAGCATTGAGGCGCATTGCGCGGGCGTGAAGGTCTGTCCGATGCGGACGCCGGCTGTCAGACCGTCGCACGCGGTCGCAATGCCGGCAATGTCGCGATAGGCGGCTAGGTATTGCTGCCCCGACACATGTTGCACGTTCGAAGTGCCATCGGCCGCCATGGAAACTTGGACGGTGCGGCCGCTTTCTTCCTTGGGCACGCTGATGAGCAGGATGATCGCGGCAGGAACGCCCACGATCGCGGCTAGGGTGCCCTTCTTGAGCGCAGGCCTTGGCGCCGGCGTGGTGGAGGTAGCGTTCATGTGAACCTCACTTGATGGCCAGGGCGATGCCACCCTTGATTGCAACGACAATGGCGGCGATGGCGGCGGCAAGCGCGCCCAGCCACTTCACGAACCTTCCGCCGGTCTTGACTGCCTCCCACGCTTTCACGATGTCGCGCGTCTCATCGACGCCGACTTTCACGTCCGAGAGGTCACCGCGCATTGCATCGACGGCCTTCGTCAGTTCGACGATACCTTGCTCCAGGCCGGTCATACGCTGGGCGATCTCCTGATCAGTGGGTGGATTGCGGGCCGGCATCTGCGATCAGCAGTCCGTGGCGCAGGCAAAGACCGGACAGGCCTTGGCCAGCGCGATGGTGAGCAGCGCCAAAGGCACCGCGCCCGTAAGCGGCCAAAGCCGTGAAAGGCGCTCGATGCGGGACGCCACCTGATCAGGGCGCAACGCGATCACGGCCAGCGTGGTCAACGCAGTCCAGGCGAGCGCCAGCAGCCAAATTATGAGCAGGATGATCGACGCCATGCTCGGCTCTCTTTTCGTGACAGAGGGTTTTGGCAAATCGCGCATTCCGCACTGCAACATCTATCGCTTGCCGCCTCGGCGCCGCTGTGGGACATAGTGCGAAATAATTCGCAGTGTGGGGCAATATGGGGCGGCAGCATTTCTTGGTTCTCGACGGTCTGCGAGGCGTCGCGGCTCTGTCGGTTGTGATATTCCACCGCCGCTGGCTCGCCCCCGGCGGGCATGCCTTTGATCACGGTTTCCTCGCCGTGAACTTCTTTTTCATTTTGTCCGGCTTCGTGATTGATCACGCGTATACCGATCGCTTGGCCAAAGGCATGACCTTGGCCAATTTCGCACTGCGCCGAGTAATACGACTTTATCCGCTCATAGTGGCCGGCGCAGTTCTGGGCTTGTTGTATGCGCTGGCACTGGCACACCTCCATCATGAGCCAGAATCCTATTGGAGATATACCAAAGCAGCATTTTTTAACATGTTCTGCCTGCCATCCCCGGCAGGACTGGTAGAAGGCCCTTTCATTATAAATCGTCCAACTTGGTCTCTGTTTTTCGAGTTGATCGCAAATATAGCTTTCGCACTGCTTTTCTGCCGTTTTAGCAACAGGGTATTGTGGATAGCATTGGCGATCATTGCACCAATTTTGATGTACGTGACATTCAAGTTTGGCACGATAAACGTTGGCTTCGAGTACGGGGAGTTGATATACGGACTTCCAATAGTGCTGACGCCATTCATTATTGGCATTCTGATAAGCAGATATATGTATGTCGTTACTGGTCCTGCACTTCCATTTTGGTTGAGCAGCGCCATGCTGATCGCTATTTTCCAGATTCCTGTGCTTCCAGGCCTGTGGGGGCCAATTTATCATATCTCGCTGATGCTGATCGGCTTTCCGCTCATCATTCTCGCCAGTACGCGGACCCAGCCAGCCGGTTTCTGGTTGAAAGCTGCCCAGTTTGGAGGTTTCATTTCCTACCCACTTTATGCTCTGCACTATCCCATTTTGCAGTTCGTGAGCGGTTTTGGGGAAATGATGAAAATTCCGAACGCCGTTACGCTGATTGGTGTAGTAATCGCAAGCATCGTTACCGCGTGGGTCGCGGCGAGAATTTATGATGAACCCGTCAGGGCTTGGCTGGAAAGCCGGTTGCTCAGGAAGTCGCGCCAGCATCATGATTTCGCCAAGTCGAAGATTTCAGGCAAATCTGCTTGAACCCTCGCCGCCATCAAGCTGTGGCCGGTCGAGTTAGGGTGTAGCGGATCGCTGCCATAATAGGCGCTGTTAAACGTTACCCCATCGTTGTTGGTGGTCAGAGCCCGATCGAAATGGATGCGCCGCACCGAATTGGGCAGAGTGTCCAGGAACGCGTTCAACTGGTCGAAAACCCGCGTCGGGACAGGCTGGATCTTAGCGACTGCCAAGTTGATGCCATTGGCAGCGCAATAGCTTACCAGGTTGTTGATGTTCGTCTGGAACGTGGCTAGCCCGCTGTTCTGGTCATTCGTACCGAACGCCTCAATGATCCAGTCAGGCTTGATCGCCGGGATTTCGTTGAGCAGGAGCGGCGCGATTTCCGATGCCGTACTGCCCGAGAGGCCGGCGATCACTGCATTGCCGCCAAGCGCATCCTTGGTAATCTGCGCCCAGCGCTGTGAGTTGAGCAGGTTGTTGTCAAACACGCCCTCGGTAATGCTATCACCGATCATCATGGCACGCGGGTTCTTGCGGCCCGAACTGGCAAATACCCGCTTGATCAGGGTCTGCCCGATCATGGCTGCAAAGAACGGCGAACCGAACTGCAGACCGGAAAGCCTGATCACCACGCCGTCGTTCGACCCTTCGGAAAGCGTGGCGATCACCGCGCCAGTAACCATGTCGCGCACGGTGGCCGAGCTGATCCGCTTGTTGCGGCGCAGCTCGAGCACATAATCACGCCCGGCCGTCAGTGCTGGCATGGCTGCACTCACAACCACCGTGGGCGCCGTCGTCCAGGATGTGTCTTGCGCTGCGCCTGCACTGGTGTTGGCTTGCGCAAAGCCGATCGTGCCGGCGGTATCATCGACTACGACAAGGGTGCCGCGCCACCCCACCGATCGCCAATAGCCAAAGGCGAACTTGCTGCCCGTTGCCTGTGGCTGGAACCACAACCGGATAACGCGATCTTCGTCATGAAACAGGCTGGCCTGGGTCAGCTTGGCATAGACGCTCATATCGGCCGCGCCTGCCGGAGAAAGGGCGCCATTGCTGGGATGCGTCCACGACCCGCCGAATGTCCAGCTTGCCGGCGCGGAACTGCCAAAGCCCTGCGAATACGTGACCACTGGCTTGGACAGCGCCCCTTGGAGTGCTGCGCCCATATTGGAAGGCGCCAGAACCAACGCCGTCACCTTGTAAACAAACGTGCCGCCATAGGTTCGGCCGAACGTCGACCAAGTTTGCGTGCCTGATACGGCTGCCGCGATGCCAACTGCCGTGTTGGAGTTCGGGCCAATGTTCTTGACCGTTGCGCCGCCGGAAAGCAGCTCATAGCCGATCACGTCATTAGCCTGCGTGGAAATGCCAATACCGCCGTTGAAACCGGTAAAGGTATTGTCGGCATTCCCCACTGTCGCGGTGGCTGCATATTTGGCCACCAGCGTGAACGACAAGCCGCCGGCCGGTCGCAAGTGCAAGATGTTCAGCGGCCCTGTGCTGCTGATCGGCAGCGTGACGGAGGTAACCTTCGATGCCGCCGGCACCGAACCGATTTGGTAGCCAGCAGGGCCACCCAGGTTGGCATTCCATGCTGCGGTTGCCGTGCCCACCGTGGTGTTGGTGATAACCACGCTATCGCCAGCAGCTTCGCCCTTTTCGATGCGGGCTTCCAGTTCTGCCGAAAGGTTGCTTGATCCCACGGAAACGGACCGAACCGTATAACTCGCCGTTCCACCGAAACGGCGGTTGCTATAGGAGGTCCAGGTTTGCGTGCCCGAAACAGCGGCACCAAGACCGATGCCGGTGTATCCCGTCGCGGTCGTGGAATATCCGACCGTGCCAGTGCCGGTTTCATACCCGATGAAATCGCCGGCAGAAAAACGCCAGTTCGGGGTCGCAAACAGGTTATCGGCATTTGCCGTCCCGGCCACCACCGGAACCTTTTCGATCAGCTGATAGCTGTTGCCGCCTAGGCTCCGAACACGAATAAGGGACAGTGCGCCCGCAGCAATGATTGGCAGCGATACCTGATCGACGGTGCAATCGCTGGGCACAGTGCCGATGAGCGCAGCAGCCGTTCCGCCACTGCCCAGCGTCGCATTTGTAGTGAACGATCCGCCCAGCGTGGACGTGAGCGACGAAATGATTGCGTTCAGCGCCGCAACACTCAGCCCCATGGCGATCAGCCCGGCGCTCAACGTTTGCTTCACTTGCACACTGTCAGGGCCATTCACAGGCGCCAGCGCGCCAGACGCCACCTTCCACAGCAAAAGCTGCGTATAATCCGACGACATGGCCCAGAAGGTCTGCGTTTCGCCAAGCGCCCCGACCGTGGCAGTAGGCGCAGTGGCACCGGTCAGGCCTGCTATGGTGGGCAGCGTGTAAACCGGTGCGGTGTTGGTTGCCGAAACGCCGGCCGCCTCGGGCACAACATAGGCCCGCGTGATCGCCCCGCCTGAAACAACCACACGGGCGCGATGACCAAGCGGACCGCCTGTCACGATCAGGTCGAACTCGCCATTAACCGTCGCGCTGTTGCCAGGCGCTCCGAGTTGGATGCCGGTCACCGTGTAGGGTATGGCGCTGGCAACTGCGGGCAGAATGCCCACTGCAGCCGCAGCCGCAGCAGCGGCATTAGCGCCGGTTGTGGAAATGATTGCCTGACCGGTGGCCAGCGTGGCTTGCTCACCGGCCGCATCGCGCGCCGCCTCGCTCAGGCCTTGCGCCGTCTGCGAAGCATCGCGAGCAGCTTCCGCCAGCCCTTGCGCTGTCTGCGCCCCCAGCTTGGCGGTATTGGCATCAGCAGCCGACTGCGCCCCATCAGCCCCATTGAACGGAACAGGCTGGATCACGCCATCAACAATGCCCAGGGCCTTGCCATCGCTGCCGGCGAGCGAGGCCATAGGCGGTGGGCTTTCACCCATCGGCACCTTGAGCGCCCGATCGGTATCGCGCCGATTGCGCTGATCGCGCAGCGCCGCTCGATCATTCACCCGGTTGACCGGCGACGCCAGCCAGCCAGAGCCATCCTCGAATTGCGTCAGCTGCTCGAACGAGGGCTCCAGCAGAATGTAGATTTCACCGCTGGTAGGCGCGCTGTCGAAGATGACCGAGCCGCCGCCACCCGAAGCAATGGTGACGCTATAACCCGATACTGCCACGCCATCGATTTCCACCGTCACATCGGCATCGGTCAGCGCCGTGAAGGTGAACGGAAACGTCGTCGCCACCCCGTTGGCGATGAATGGCCCGTCGAATGCATTGGTCGTGGAAACAGCCATAATACCCACCGGTTGCGATCACCGTTGGGTCTATGGGGTGGCAGATATCCCGTGAATCCCGTGGGAGGCTTAGAGCCCTTCCTCCCAGGAGAGGTGCGAGATGGAGCATCCGGAAGTCCGGCGGCAAGCGCGCGTGCGAACCACGTGCGTGGCTATGGCGGGGACCAGTCGGACCCGCGCGTAATCCATCACGTCCGCTGTATTTTCAGGATTGGCGTCTGCAAGCCTTCGAGCATCCTGCTCGAATTGCCCTTTGCAGGTCTCCCAGGTTGCCTTGGCCACATCGTCGGGACGCTCGCCAGATAGTTCCAACGCGGGAAGGGTTTTTCTGATGCACATCGCGTAAGGCGGGCGAGTTGCCACAAGGGCAAGAATGGCGACAAGGCTCACGGAATTAGCTCCTTTCTACCCGGGCGGTAACTTCAGCTATGAGCGCTTTGGTAATTAGATTTCGCAGGTCCGCAATGCGATAACGCATGGCGACGGTAAGTCTGATTTTCATTGCCGCGAGAGTACCACGTCCTAACGATCGTATAAGTCTCTACCTTTTTCCAAGATCTAAATCTTTTTCTCTGTAAGCTTTTTGGGACGCATCCCAACGATCACTCAACTCCTTCATGACGGCAATCAAGCGTTTTTGACAATCATCAAGTTCTTTCTTCAAACGTTTTTCTTCTGCTTTCAAAGTTTCTTGCTGAGATATAAGTGATCTAATTGCAAGTTCATCCGGGAATTCAAATAATTCCGTAAGGATTGATACGATTTCGGCAGACATTGACCGACCGTTCGCCGCTGCCCTTTGTGCCACTTGGTCTTTCATGCCATCCGGCACGCGGATCAAGATCGTGTCCTGATCCCTAACGGGCTTCTGGGCCTTCATCGTCAACTCCGAATCAGAAAATCTGCGCGTGCATATGATACACACTTGACGATCGCGCTACACGAGATACACAGTTAGTCACCGTGTAGCACGGAAGGAGCGGTATTGTGAAAAACGACAAGCCGTCTCGGGTGATGGTCAACCTGCCCGGGGACATCGGCGATATGCTTCGCCGTCGCGCAAAGGAGAATTATCGCTCCACTAGCGCAGAAACTGTGATGCTGATTGAGCGCGGCCTTGCCGCAGAAAAGTTGGCGTCGGGCCAGGCCTAGGAAACCACCCGACGCCTTTTTATCAAAGGAAAGACCTATGAATGTAGAGGGGTATAGCGCGCCGGCCGTCGGCGCGCCAGTGACATTCTTCACTGCCGGGGCAGAGGCCGTCACTATGTCCAGCCGCGAGATCGCGGATTTGTGTGAGGCGCGCCACAATCAGGTGGTTGAGACCATTGGACGTTTGTTCGAGAAGGGGGTTTTGCGGGAAAGCCGTAAAACTACCCGGCCTTATGCTCCTAACGGGGGCGGCCGGCCAACTCAGGTCTATGATCTGACCAAGCGCGACACCCTTGTCGTCGCGTCGGGCTACAACGACGAGCTTCGCGCCCGCATCATAGACCGCTGGCAGGAACTGGAAGCCCAGGTCGCTCGGCCCGATCCCGTCGCCGCGCTCAGCGACCCGGCCGCGCTCCGGCACCTGCTACTCGGCTATAGCGAAAGGGTGATCGCCCTTGAGCACCGCGTCGAGGCCGACGCGCCCAAGGTTGCTGCCCTCGATCGGCTGGAGGCATCGGAAGGTTCGGTCAACGTCCGCATTGCCGCCAAGATGCTGAACGTGCCGGAACGCAAGTTTACAAAATGGTTGCAGGCGCACGGCTGGGCATTCCGACAGAACGGCGTTGGCACCTTGCAGGCTTACCATGCCAAGCGCGAAGCTGGTTATCTCGAACACCGGCCTCACACCTATCACGACCAGCAGCGCGACGAGGATCGCACCGTCCCGCAGATGATGGTCACGCCTAAGGGGCTGGCTAAGCTCGCCTCTCTGTTCGGCAAGGCGCAGGGCGAACTGCTATGACAACCCCTGCCGACAGCGAATATGGGATTCGCGCAATTACAAAGGCAAAAACCTAGTCATTATAGGCGGTTACGCGTTTTTCGCGACATTGGTGAGTCAAGGCTGATTATTTCAGAAATTTTGCGCCGCACCCTATTGCGCGACACCCCTGTAATCCGTGAAAGAGAATTAACGGTTCGGATATCCGAACTGCCCTTTGACCAGATCGGGCAGCCCACGGCCCGCTTTCATGGGCTGCCCTAACCTCAATCCGACATCGTGGAGTATCGGCGATGGCTTCTCAGACACATACTTCCTCGCCAGTCACAACATCAACTGTTCCTGGCGCTGTTTTCGACATTGGCCGGTTGGAAGGCATCAACGCTCACCTTCAAGCGCTGGACGAACTAGCGCTGGAAACGCTGGAGGCGATCAGTCTTGCTGATACCGTCGAGGCCGCGCACCGCCTGGCCGATCGTGGCCACGCCTTGCGAGCCATGGCGGCCGAGTTCCATGGCCAGATCGACGGGCTGGTGCAGTCCGCATGCCGAGCAAGGGGCTAAGAACTTCATCGACAAACTGTCGATCAAGCATCTCTGCGACCTGCGTTCGAGCCGGGACCTTCCCGGTCAGCCAGGCGATTCAAGAGCAGCCGTTCAACTGTAGGACAGAAACCAAGGCGCAAACGAGTCGTTGACAAATCCGACGCTATCTAGGATTTCCGCCTTGGAGACTCATCATGTCCTACCACGATCGCAATCTTCAAAAAGCCGCAAGGGCTGTCCGGAAGCGCGGGACCGGTGCGTATTTTGACTCGGTGCTTCGCGGTATCGGCCTGATAACCCTTCATCCGCCAAGCCCGAACATCCCGCAAGGTTCAATCGGGGGTGACTGGCGCGCTGTCGGAAATGACATGCGCAAGGCTATGCGCGAACTCGACACTTGTGAGTAAGGTCGAACCTCAGTTTGAACGCTCGGACGCAGCTGCAATCCAACAGTCCCTCGCGCAAGAACTGCAGCCGTTTGTAAAGCCAGATAAGGCGGACCAAGCGGCACGTGTCGTCACGACTTTTATTCAAAGGGTCCACCAAGGTCCGCTTCCCGCGCCGGATGACATGGCTCATTATGAGCAAATTCTGCCTGGCTGTGCTGAGCGCATCCTACAGATGACAGAGCGCGAGCAGGAGCATCGGCATCGGCAGGAAAGAAGGGGCGTCGGGGGCGAATACGGTACCCGGTTTGCCGGCCAAGCCGCAACCCTGTTGATAGCACTAGCAATGGTCTTTGTTGTTGGTTTTACTGCATATGTTGGCCTACCGGTAGCGGCTAGCGTGATTACAGCGATAGGCGGCGTCTGTGCCATCGTTCTCCGGCAGATCAGCGTGGGGGTCCCGCAACCAGCGAACCAATCTGGACCGCCAGCTAAGCCAAAACGACGGACCAGATAAACCTTACGTTTGAGGCTACGATCAATGGTCCTTGACCTTGCCCGTGGTCAGTCCCTCGATCCAGTCGCCCACGCCTTGCGGGTCGGCGTCGCCCTGACTGACATCGACCAGGAACTGTGTCGCGCTCGCCACCTGGCCGGGCACCAGTCCGGTGAGATAGCCGGTCGTTTCCAGCACGTCCTTGGTGGCGTGCTTCGTTTCCTCGCCGCGAGCCAACTTGCCCACGTCACGACCCGCCTGAGCCAGGCTATCGGCCGCGCGCTGCATCGGGGTCAGCGAGGCGCTGAACACCTTGTTGCCAGCGACAGCATTCCATGTCGGTTCGAACACGTCGCGCGCCAGCGGGATCGGCCCAATCGCGTTGGCCAGCAGCTTGCGAATAACCCATTCGCTCCACCACTCGTCGTCGTCCGGCCCGCCGCCACCCGTCAGGCCCGCCTTGATCAGTTCGGTCAGCAGCGGAGGAACGACCAGCAGGAAGAACGCGCGCGATGCCAGCTTCGGAAGGTTGCGAGAACGTCGCTCATCGACGCCCCGCACATCCCGCGCCAACGTGCGCTGGCGCTGATATTGGGCCGAAAAATAGCTGTAGAACATCGTGAACAGCTTGGTGGCCTCGCCCCACTTGCCGGTTCCGCGCACGATCGCAGCCATGTCCTTAGGCGAGCCGGCGCCTTGCGACTGGCGCACTGCCTTGTCGCCGGCATAGATCGCATCGGCTTCCGTAGCGCCGGCCGCAATCGCATTCGAGTACCCAGCCATCCATGTGGGAACGGAGACAACGCGGTCCATATAGCCAATGCCGTGGAACATGAAGCGCTTGGCATCCAGCGCCTGGCGGGCGAGCTTCCCCACTGGGTTGACCGTCGCCATGGCGTTAATCTGATTCCTGATGTCGCGGTCCAGCGTGTCCATGCGTGCGCGCAATTCGCCGGAGCGCTCAAGGGCGAAATTGGCTGTCTCGATCGGCGACGCTGAGAAACGCGCAATCGCCTTTGCCATCGCCGCTTCGCCGACGACTTCGACCGAGTTGGAGTAGCCGGCAAGCTGCGTCACCATGGTAGTGGCGCGGAGACCCATGCCAACCACAGTGACATTCGCTCGCAGCTTGCCCAGCCATTTGCCGAACCCTTCGTTGCCGGCGCGCTCCATCGCCCACGAGTTGGCGACGAACTTGACCCATGGTCGAAACTGCCTGCGGATCTCGGGGCCGAGCGCCGCATCGACCGCGCGCGAAACCCGCTCGCTGGTCAGGAAGCGATTGGCCTGGATCACGGCCTCGCGGTGCGTGATGTCGTGGATCAGTTCGCCCAGGTGCCGATTGATCACGCCCAAGTCCAGCAAGATCGGCGCTGTCACTTTTTCAGCGCGCTCCTTGGTGGACCTGGCGCGCGTGGTGGCGCGGGTATAATTCGTGCCCAGCAGATCGCTTTCCTTGCCGCCGCGTTCCTCAGCGCGATAGTCACGCGTCGTGTCGTAGATGGCCGGGTAATAGCCGCCGCGCATCGGGCCGTGCGGTGTATCGAAGGCGCGGGCCTCGACCTTTTCAGGCGCCACGCCGTTAACGCGCCGCTCCAGTTGCTCTATCGACGGCCATAGCGTGCCGATCGTATCCCAAACGCTCTGCACGAATTGCCACTCCCCGGCCGTCAGCGTGTCATTGAGAAAGGCCTCTATCGCACCGGGATTGATCCTGTAGCCGTCGGCGAGCCGCTGGAAGTTCCCGGCGTTGCCGATGTTGAGCGCCATGGCGATCACCTTGGACCGCTCCATCCGCATCGGCGCCCCGGTGGCGACATCCGACCAGGGCATTTCCATCTTGTCGCGCCAGCGCGCCGCATCTTCTGCCGGCACAGCCTGAAATAGCGCTTTGATGCGGCCATAGTAATCGGCCAGCATTGCGTTTTCGCGGTCCTGTGCCTCCGCGATCGGCCGGAAGGCAATGCGGTTGAATACCCCGTTGGCGTCGCCACCATCCAGCCAGTCGAACACGGTTTCCAGCTTGAGCAGTGAAGCATCGACCGCCAGCGCACCGGCCTTTATCCGCTCCAGCATATTGGGGTCGGTCAGATCGCGCGGCGGCGCTCCAGCGATGTTGTCGGCGGCGCGTTCGGCTTCATCGAAAATATCGTTCCACTCGCGCTCCTCCTGATTATCCAACAGGGTTTGCTTGAGCCGCCCCAGGTGCATGACCTGGTTAACCGCATCATCGAGCCCGAGCATATTTTCGACCGTCAGGCGCGACCAGTGCGTGCCGCGCAGGGTGGCTTCAAAGCTGGCCGGCACTACGATTTCGCGTCCATCGGCTTCCTGTTGTGCCGCCCATGCCTCCCACTTGCCCTGGCGCTCGATCGACTTCTGCGAGCGCGGGCCAAGCTGCACCGCATCAAGCAGCGCATGGGCCTGTTCGAGATATTCCTGATCGACCGACTTCATGGTCTTGCGCTTCGCAATTTTGCCCAGGCGATCCTGTGCGCGCATCACTTCGTCATAGGCGGCCTTCGATTCCGCCAGCAGGGCGGCTGAAAGCATTTGCCGTTGCTTCGCGACAAAGGCGTCATTCATCTTGGCAGCGATGATTGCCTTTTCGGCATCGCGCCCAGCCTTGGAAACCGCCTTGGTATAGCGCTGGATAGCGGCCAGACTGGCCTGTTCCACGATGACGCCGCTGCGCACCCGCTGCCGTGCCCAGGCGCGCGCTACCTGATAGGGCGTCGCTTGCTGCCCGGCGCGCCGTCCGAGATAGCGCAGTTCGGTCGCCAGCAGTTCCCCGGCCAGATCATTGTTGACCGCGGCAATGGCCTCCTCCTCGATGCTGCCGTCGTTGAAGGGATCATCGCCATGCCGCCGCTGCATCTCCTCATCGGCAGCATTGTCGATCATGCGCTCGCGCAGGCCGCGCGTGTCACCGCTTTCCTTGGCCGCCAGGTGTTGGCGCTGGGCACCGATCAACACTTCAATCATTTGCTGCGCGCTGTCGAACCCTGCCATTTCAGCCAGGGCGTCGGGGTTCACGCCACCAGCCTTGTGGAGTGGAGGAACCTGGCGCGGCAACAGATCCAGTACGTCGCGCCCAAACCGATCCTCCAGCCATTCACGGTCGATCGGTGTTTCCCGCATCAGGCGCAGCGATTTCAGCAGCGGCGCAGCATCAAGCCGTTGGGCCTCGTCTGCACGCACCACGGCGCGCTCGTCGTTCCAGGCCTTCGTACGCTGGCGGCGGATGGAGGCCATGGTCTTGGCCAGCAGATCGGCATTGGCCTGATCGCGTGCACCTTGGGCAAGCTGGGTATAAGCGCCGAATTCAGCGCCGGTCATGCCCATTGCCTTAGGGTCGGTAATCGCCGGCTGCATCGCCAGCGCGTTGCGTTGCGCTGCGATTTCATCATCGGTCGCAAGCAGCCGCTCCATCACCTCTCGGATTTCCGGGCTGATTGGCGCGCGCAGGGCATCAACCTTGCGATAGATCGACAGCATCCAGCCGCGCACGGTTTCAAACAGGCGCGCCAGGCCTGTGGACGGCGCCCTGCCCTCCATTAGGTAGCGCTCGACGCCGCGTGCCCAGTATTCGTGCGCCTCCACCGGAATGGTGCCGTCATCGGCCAGCGGATGCCCGAGGGAGCCGAACCACGCCTTGACCGTATCCCAGTCGGCGCGCAACTGGTCGCTGGCATCCGGATGAGCGGCGTCGGCGCGCAGTTCCTCCAGCCACTGGTGGCCGAATTCGTGGATCAGCGTCGAAGGGTTGCGGCTCTGGAATAGCTCGATCGTCCCGCCGCGCCCGTTCTTACCGGGAATGAACCGTCCACGCGGCCCCTGCGAAACAGCGCCGATCGACATATTGAAATTGTCGCTGGGTTCGCTAGATTGCTCATAGCTGCCCGGTTCCCGAGTTCCGGAGTTGTAGCCGGGTGACGACGGGTTCCGGGCAGTGTTATTCTCCGGCAAGACGTGATCGTAATAGAAGGTGCCATTGTTCACCTCGCGGATTGTCACGTCCACAATCTTGGGCTGGCCGCCAATCATGATGGTAGCGCGCAGGCGATGGTACGCCTTGATGGAATCGCCGCCAGGTTTCTGATCATAAGGCGCTTGGCTCGAAACCAGTTCACCCTGAGCGATGATTTCGCGCAGCACGGCGACAGCACGCAGCTTCTGTTCGTCGGCCGAGAACTTCTTCATCTTGCCGGGGCGAGCGAAGATCACATCATGGCTAAGCGCCGCCGACAGGACGCTCTTGCCCTGTAGATGCTCCTTGTACCAATCGACCACGACCTTGCGCAGATCAGCCCCGTGCAGGCTTTCCGGCGCAATCTCGTCGCCATGCACTTCAACGATCGGGTCAGAAGAATGCTCATACCCCTGGCCCTGCGCGCCCGAGGTATATTCGCTGATCGCAGCGCGGATTTCCGCATCCGTCATGCCATCGGGATCACGCCCGTTCGCTTCCAGCATGGCGCGCAGATCATCAGCCGCCGCCCGAGCCGGATCGATTTTCGGCGCTTCGGCATAGCGCGGCTTGCCCGCCAGTTCCTCCCGGATGGCGTCCAGCAGCGTGTTCTGGTCGATCGCGCTTGGCCCGGCCTCAAACTGCGCCGCTTGCAGTTCCGGGAAATAGCCCGCATCGATCGCGGCCGAAAGCGTGGTGTCCAGACCATATTCGCCGTTGCCCGAAATTGCTCCTACCATTTCGGCCTGGCGCGGATCGTAATCGCGGATCAGCTTGCGCCGCCCCTTGATCGGCACGGGCTTCTTGCCCTTGTCGTTCATGTGCCAGCGGTCGAGCCCCATGGCCTTGAGGTCGCCGCCCACATCGTTGATGCCGCCGCGATCGTTGATCCATTCCAGCAGCGTCTTGCCCTGCGGGATTTCGGCCGACGCGCGCTTGCGCATGGCGTGGATCACCGTATCCCACTGGTCGGCGCGCTGGATTTCAGCCAGGCTTTCCGGCAGCACGGCGCGGATCGTTGAACCGAAGTCCTTGGGGTCAAGCGGCCGACCATTGCGTTCGGAACGCACCGCCGCTCGCAGTACGTCCAGTTCGGCATAGATGCCGGCCATGCGCGGCGTGAAACCGGCGTTCTGCAGTTCCTGCGTGCGCGCCTCGACCATGGCGGCGCGCTGGTCCTGTTCGGCAGCGGCGGCGCTATCCTGCTGGCCGACGCGTTCCGACACCTGCTTGATTTCCGCGTCTGCGTGTTCCTGAAATGCCTGCGCTTCTCGCAGAGACATGCCGCCTGGTCGAAGGCGAATATCGTCCTTGATCGCAGCCCATGCCGAGGTCCCCGGCAATGCGGTGAGCGCGAAATCCGATGGCAGCACCACATCGCCGCCCGTCGCCTGCGCTTCGGCAATCTGGCCCTGATAATCCGCAAAGGGATCGTCGAACTGATCGTAACTGTCCGACTGCTGGTATGCCGTGATCGCATCAGCCGGCACATAGACCTGTGGCGGGATATGACCGTTCTCGCTCGCGACGCGCAGCAGATCGGCATAGGCTTCGGGATCACGCTGGCGCAGCGTCGAGCCTTCCGCCGCCTTGGCCATCAGGTTGAGCGCGTGGCCATCCTGAAATGCCTGCATGGCCGCCGCCGCGCGCTGCCCCAGTTGCTGCCCGACAGCCTCGCGCTGTTGGGATGCGGCCATGCCGAGGGTGTGTTCCAGCGTCGAGATGGTGACATGGGAGAGGCCGCCGCCAACCAGGGTCTGGATGGCCGTTCCCGCGAGATCGCCCGGCAACTGCGCCACCAGATCGCCAAGGGTCTTATCCTTGTTGGACGGCAGGAAAAGCCATGCCGTGGTATCTTCGGCCAGCGTGGTAGCTTCTTCGCCGAGCAAGTCAGGAATCTGCGAACGGATATAGCGCGAGAGGATATTACGGCCCGACCCGCTGCTATCGAGAAAGGCCTTTTGCCCGAGGTATTCGCCGCCCGCTTCGGCTGCGGTATCGAGAATGCCATAGACGCTTGCAACAGCCCGGCCGACGCCCTGATCGCGAGCCCGGAAATAGCTTTCGCCACCCTGCTGGGCAGATGGAACCATAATGGATGCAATCGTCGCGGCACGCGATGAAAGCCCGGCTGCTCGCAACCCGATGCCACCCAGCATGGTCGCCACGGTCGTGGGCACGTTCTCGACGCCGCCAAGCACCTGCTGCTCAACCCACGTCCCGTCTTGCGGGCGCACATAATCCGCTGCGCGCTCCAGCCCCTTGTCTGCCATGCGTGGCAGATTGTAAGCCTGCGGAACGCCCATCACATCCCAGCCCCAGGCGGGAACGGTCGTTACCATGCGGCCCATTTGAGCCGTGCCAGCAAGCAAAGCCCCACCAGCGCGCCGAGGACTTGGCAGGGCCTGCGCCGCCTGCTGATCGCCCATCAGTGAGGCAGTCAGCGCCATAAGCAGCGGCGCTGGAGTGCCAGACGGACGACTGCCTACATCCTGCCGGTCGAAGGCGTCCACGCCAGCAGCAAAGGCCAGCACGGGGTTGTAGCTCTGCTTGAGCATGCCCCAGGCACTGCCGAGAATGCCCAGGCTCTTGGTGTCATCCGATGCCGCCACGGCGCCGCGTGGATCACCAGCCGCCCACTGACCGATAGTCGGATGCTGATCAATGAGCTTGCCGAAGTTGTTCGCACGCAGCGCCCTTTCGGCATCATCGATCGAGTCTTCGACATCGGCGGGCAGCGTGCCAAGGTCGCGGGCCGTTCGCACGGTGCGCGCCATCTGGTCCGGCGCTTGCGGGGTACTGAGGATATCAAAACGAATCTGGTCCGTGCGCTGGCGCTTGATCGCGTCGGCGCCAGGACTCCCCGTCGCCGTGTTCGACGGGTTGAATTGTTCCGCATAGTCGAAGGGGTTAGTAGGGCCAGCCATCGGCCGACCCTATGAGCGCTAGTTCCCCTGTGAATCCCGAGCAGTTCGGCGATACTCGCGCACCACGTCATCATCGGTGATGTTTTGCACACCGCGCAGCCGCAGGTTGTTGCGGATGGTCTGCACCGTTTGCGGGGTGAGATTGCCAAACTGGATATCGTAGAGGTGGCCCACATTCCCGTTCGCGAAACGGATTTGCTTCGTTGCCTGCGTGACCGCCTGTTGCAACTGGGCTTCCGTGGGTATCGTGCCCTTGGCCGCGATCCCGTCCGCAAACTGCGCCACCGTATCAAGAATAGCCAGCCGCTGGCGGTTATAGGCTGCCATCTCATCGGGATGCTTAACCCCAGGATTGCTGGGTAGCAGACCGGGATTTCGACGCTCGAATGTCGCCAGCGCCGACGCGGACGCATCCGCCGATGACCACTGGCGGGCCGAGGCTCGCCGCTTGGCCTGTTCCTCAGCGAGGCTGCTCAGGTCCGAAAACGGCACCAGCCCTTGGTACTTCCGCAGATCGGTCTGCGCGAACTTGTCCGGCTCCAGATAGGACTGGAGTTTGAGCGCCAGGGCGGTGTTTTCCTGCTCCTTCTTGGTGGCAGCATCGAACTTTGCCTTTTGCGCCTTCGCCAGATTGCCGCGCATTTCCGCCATATAGGACGGCTTCACGCTGCCGGCGATGTTCGACGGGATGGCATCAGGCGGCGGGTCTTCACCGTTATGGCTGGCCTGATAGTTGCCAATCCACTGGTGCAGGTTGTCAGCGGCATCCTGATACTGATCGTTGAGCAGGCTTTCACCTTGCGCCATCTGGCGCATTGCAAAGGAGACGGCGCGTTGCTCTTTTTCCAGCGGCAACCCCATGGCCTTGATGTTGGAAATCACCGTGGCCTGATCATAGTTCCGGGCAGCAGTCGGCGAGCCAACTACCGTGGCACGGCCTATGGTCCCGCCAATCAACTTTTGTGGGTCGAGATCGGCACCGTCCGGGGCGCGAACACGAAGGTGAACATGCGGGCCGGTCGTGTGCCCAGTCAATCCGACGGTGCCAAGCACGGTGTCAGGGGTCACCTGGTCACCCACGGCTACCGATTGGTTGCCCATATGCGCGTAGCTGGAAGTCGTACCGTCAGGATGCTTCACCTTCACCCACCGGCCAGCGCGATCGTCTTGCGTAACGGCCTCGACAACGCCCCCTGCGATTGGGTGGATTGCGGCGCCCAGCGGCGCCCCGATGTCCAACCCCGCCGAGCCGCGCTCCTTGTGCTGTTCGAACGTGTTCGTAACGCGACCATTCGCCACCGGCATTTGGGACGGCGCGGATGGATGAGGCGTGGAGCCCGGTGCCCCTTGGGCCGCCGAAGGCGCGGCCCGTGCGCCCGCCAATGCAGCTTGGAAGATTGAGTTGCTTTCCTGATTCTGCATCGGTCCGCGCAGGGCGTCGAGCGCCGCATTCCGTTGCTCGAAAGTCATTTCATCGTGGTGCGCATCGAACAGCGCAGAAGCGAGAACAGCCTTATCGTCCTTCACCAGCGTGTTGATGGCCGTGGCGTAGACGACGCCCTGCTGTTGCTTGATGAACTCGTTGGCCGCCGCGCCGGTCATACCGCGAAAAGCAGCAAGCGCCTGGGCCTTTTGCCCAACGACGCCCACGCCAGCCTTCAAATCATCGGCGTTATCGTACAGGCCGGACGCGGCATCCTGAGCCTGCTGCAACTCGCCCATGTGCATTTGGTCGCGCTGCACCCCAGCCTGTTGAATGGCGTGCCCGTTTATTTCGCCCATAGCCGACGCATACAGCGTGCCGAAATGCTGCTGGAAAATGCGTTGCGCACGCGGGCTTTTCAGACCGTCGAGCCCCTGCTTTCGCACGTCATCCAGGGACTTTTGCGCGGCTGACAGGCCATCGACCGCATTGCCACCCTGCTGCGCCTTGAACTGGGCGACCAAATTCGTGACATCGGGCGTCATCGCCAGCACCTGCTGCCGAGCCACGGTGTCATCATGCTGGGCGTTCAACTGGTCGATCGCGGTCAGTGTCTGGCCTAGGCGCTCCATGCCTTCGCCAAGGCCGCTTTGCACCACGCCCGGCGCCTGCAGCCGCGCGTTTACCGGCGCAACGCCGCTAGTGCCCTGCTGATATTGCGGTGCGCGAGGCATTAGTAGCCACCCATCAGGGAGTAGGCCTTCTTCCCGGCCTTGGCTGCATCAATGGCCATCGAGCCCCAGTCCATCTTCGGGGAAAAACCCATACTGGATTTTGCGGAATTGTACTGAGTGGCGCCTTGTAGGACGCTCGACCCCATGTCGAACGCGCCGCTGATCAGCGCATTGGTCTTTGCCGACCGTGCTGCATTGGCCTGCGTCTCATAATTCGCGATGTTGATGTCGTGGCCGCGCAGCGCGTTGTCGCCCTGGCGATAGATGTTCGCCACGTCCTCGCGGCCGAGAAGATCGGTATCAGACACCGCGTCCGCCGCTGTTCCGAAGTCGAGCGAGACGCCATTGGCCGCCGCCGCGACCTGCTGCTGGCCTTTCACGCGGGCAATCTCACGATACTGCTTTAGCGCTGCCTGGCGGGCGTTTTCCTGATCCTGCTGCGCCGCGTCGCGCTCATAGTTCGCGTTGGCATCGGCAACCTTCGCCTGCACATTGGCCTGCTGCACAGCGCTGATAGTTTTCATGGCGCCGGCACCGACGGACAGGGCAGCGGCGGCGATCGGAAGGGCGGCGGGTCCACACATCAGCGGGGCTCCTTGCAAAACCAGCGAAACATCACCCCGCGCACGTCCACTTCCTCTTGACCGACGGTGAAGCCCCACCGCTCCAGCAATCGGATGGCTTGGGCATTCTGCGCGGACACTAGGTTGCGAAGGGTCAGCCGTGAATCCTGCAACCGATGAATAAAGCCCGGTCCCCATTTCAGCATTTCGCGGGGGTGGCGGTAGACTTCATCCGTGCCCAGGAACCAGGGGATAGCCTCGCCAGTGAGAACGCTTTCCACCACGACGCCGAACATCGCATGCGGCAGGCCGTCGAGCAGCGCAGTCCAGCACTTGGCGCTGGCGGCAATGCCAGTCCGCAGGGCCTGTTTCGGTTCGCGCCCCATCGCCCGGCATTCCAGCTTGTCGATCGCGCGCATATGCTGCGCCAGGTATCCGACATGGCGGACTTCGGCCGGCACGATCCTGATAGCCGAGCCGAGCCTAGCCATAGACCTCTGGATCTTGGGCAATGGCCAGCATCGTGAAGGGCAGCGGTGCGGTCTGGCGGATCAGCACCACGCATTCATCGCGCGCCTTGTTCGCCATGTTGATGGTGTATTCGCCGTTCATCAGCGCATCTGGCGCGCCATAGGCCTCGCCCATGCGGGACTTGAGCGGGAACAGGTCGGCCTCGTTGATGCCGGCCTTGATTTGCCGGGTATTGGACAACCGCACCACCACTTCGCCCAACGCCTGGACTCGGCCCATGTTGCTGCCGCCATCCTGCGTGCTGATGCGGACGGGCAGCGTCTCGACCGTCACCTCGTAGGGAATGCCGAAGCTCGCCACCTTGCCGCCGCCGAAGTCATCCGGCAGCGTCAGGCGGCCATTGGTGACAGTCAGGCCGGTGATCGCCTTACCATCGACCAGTCCCGCCACGTCGGTGCGCCCTTCCAGATGCCACAGCCCCGTGAAGGTGGTCTGCACCGTGTCGAACGAACCGGACACCGCGCAGTCGAGAAAGCAGCAATCCTTCACGTCCGACCAGCGATGACTAACCATACGCTCGACAAAGCGACGCGTCACACCCTGAACCTGGCGATCGACCATGAGGTAGACGCGATCTTCGCCATCTTCCGAGATGCAGCAGACCGATACGACGTTTCCATCGGTCTCGCACAGGGTCCAGCCCCAGACATTCTGCTCCTGCTCCCAGGTGAAGCACAGCAGCTTGCCATCATCGCGCGCCGCCCAGATCACGCTGCGCGGCTCCTGCGCATAGCACCAGGACACGATGCTCATGCCCTCGAAGAAGTGGGGGGAGAAGATCGAGACGTCGTTGGATTTCAGGCCATCGATGGTGAAATCATAGCCGATGGTGCGCACCGACTGCCCCACGCTGGGCTGGTAGAACACCACGTTGTCCACGACCAGAGCCGGCAGCCGCGACGATCCACGGCCGATTTGCCGGCGGGTAGCTGGCGGCGATGTCGCATCGAGCACACCGCCAGAGCCATCGCCGTCGATGTGGAACACGCTGTCAGAGGTCAAGGCTAGCAGGCTGGTAGTGGTCACCAAGTGGTTCACCGAGTTGACCCGACCAGCCATGATGGCGAACGACAGCGCATCGCTCGCAATGGCAGGACGCGACCGGTCCATGTTTTCCAGCTGGCCCGATCGGCTGCCCCAGACCCCATGCGGCACATTGCTGGTGCGGGCCCACATCGAGCGTTGTTCAAACAGGGTGACGGTGGAGGGATAATCACCCGCTGCGGCGAACGGGTTATTGCCTTGCGGCGGCGCCTGATCGAGCGCGGGGCCGATGTTGTCATCGCGAAACGTGGTGCTGTCGGTGCTGCCGATATAGCCGAAGAACTGCGAATTGTCGGCCTTGTAGACCTTGTATCGCGTTGCCCCGGCAACGGCGGTCCAGTTGATGGTGTTGAAGTTCCGCTTGAGCGTCAGATCGTTGGTGACCGTCGCCTCGCTCGACGCCCGACTTTCATATCCGGTGTCGTCGTTCACCGCCGTCACGCAATAGGTGGCCGGCTGCGGGAAATAGCTGGCTCCGCTATTGCCGCTGTCAGTATTCGGCGTGGTGGCCGTCGCCGTGCACCCGGCGGGCGCGACAATGCTGGGACCGAACGTCACGGTCTGGAATGACCAATCCGTATGGCCGGCGCGTACCAGCTTGCCGGGGGCATGATCGATATGGGCCATGTACATCGTGTCGGCAGTCTGCTCGAAATCGAGTTCCGCCAGTTCCTCGCCATTGTAGGGCGAGCCCACCTTGTAGATGCGATTGCCGCCCATCAGAACCTCTGCGTGCCTTTGAAACTGCCACCACCGCCGCCACCGGTAGCGGGCGGGTCCGGCGGCGGCACTACCGGCGGCACCACAGGTGCCACAGGCACAGTGGGCGGCGCGGAACGAGTGATCCCGCCATCGCATCCCGTGAATGATGGTGCCGCACTGGTATCTACGGCAACGGCGAAGTGGCTGTCATCAAGGATTGCCACCACCTTGAAGGCCCGCCCGTTCAGCAGATCGCCCAGGCCATCTTTCACGCCGTCAAAATACCACCAGTCGCCAACGGCCAGGCCGTGATAGGCGACGGTTACCACCGCCTGCGCGGCATTCGATATGCCGGTGATGGCTAGTTCTTCTTCCAGCACCCGACCACCATCCGCGCATGGCGCCATGTAGCCCTGGCCCATTTCCAGGGCATAGGTCTGGGTCAATGAAAACTGGAAGGGAACAAGCCGGGTCGACTTGCTGGCATCGAGCACTTCGCCCACCAGCCTGGTGCCGGGCCGCTTGGTGATACCGCCATACTTGAGCACCAGCACGTTGCGCGCCTGGCGCAGGGTCGAACCATAGGCCTCCACATCGAAGCGGCCATACAGCTGCGGACCGAGTTCGCCGCGGCTGAAATTGACCTGTGGAACACGCACGGTCATGCGAAATCACCAATCCCGGCGCGGGCATATTCCGCATCGCTCGCATAGCGCACCGGGCGATGCACCCGCTTGTTCTCCTCGTCAGCGATGGCGCGGGAGCGGGCAATTTCTGCCTGCTGCTGGAGCACCTGGGCGATCTTCGCATCCTTCTTGATTGGCAGGGCGATCCGGGCCGCCAGTTCCAATTCGAAGGCACGCGCCATCAGGGGCGGCATGTCGCCAGCCTCCAGGGTATTGCGCGAATAGACCAGCGTGGCCGTGGGGACGTTGGCATAGATGCGGCCACCCTCGTGGAGATAGGCCAGCGGCATCGCGTCCTGGAACGGGAACGGGTAGGGTCCAGCGATCGGCAGATCGGTGGCATCATCCTCGATCTGGCGGATCGCCAATGGCTGAGCCATGTCCGAGGGCTGCGCATAGGCATAGAGCCATTCGGCCGGCCGATCGTTCGCGACCGAGGCCAGCGCCTGGCGCTTGATCATCCAGTGCCATTCGGTCCAGTCGGCAACCTCAAGAAGCAGCGGAGAAGCAAAACGCGACACCTCGCGCGCCTCCATGGTGCCTTCCGTAAAGTCAGCGATCTGCCCGGCCGCGATCTGGGCCAGGGCACGGTTACAGAGGTCGATAAGGGCAGCCATGACGCGAACCTATGGCCATGGTCGCTAGCGGTGAATCCCAACGAAAAGGGCCGAGGTTTCCCCCGGCCCTGCTTCATTCTGCGGTATCGGTCGCCGCTTTGCGCCCGCGCCTGGGCGGTGCATCGTCCTTGGCCTTGTCGCGGGCCTCGATCGCCGCCTTGGCCTCGTCGTCCAGCGGCTGCCAGGTCGAGCCGGGCACATGGTCGGCGGTAAATTCTTCACCTGCAACGATGTAGCGGCCCTCATTGCTCAGATAGACCGGCTGTTCGCTCTGATAGCGTGCCATGATCAACGCCCTCCGTAGCTGTTGTTGGTCTGGCGGCTTGCCACCGGCCCGGCCGTGACGCTGCCCGCAGTGGGAGCGGTGCCGACGACGGTGTAATAGAGCCGCACATAGCGCTCATCCGTGCCCTCATCGAAGCAGCAGGGAAACTTGAACTGGTAGCCGGCGACCAGTTCAGCGAGCAGAACCACCTTGCCCGAATATTTGGTGGTCCAGGTGGCGTTGTCGGGCGAGGTCTGCACGGCCACCTGCAGGCTGGTCAGGTTGTTGAACGAGGCCACGACGGCCACGGACAGATCAACCTCTTCGCCGCGCCCGATGTCGCGCGTGAGAGCAACTGCTGAGCCGTAGGGCGTCCCGGTCGCGCCCAGGTCGATGACATTGGTGGAGGCAGCCGAAGCAGTAATGGCCTGCGCGCTGCTCAGAAGGAGGGAATTATCGAAAATCATGTGACGATTCCTTGTGCTGGGCCGAGGTCACCCCCGGCCCGGTTGAGCAGTTACGAGACCAGCGTCTCGGTGTTCAGCAGCGCGTCGGTTTCGCGGATCGGCATGCCGCGCCAGGTCATGACTTCCTCGCCCTGAATTTCCATCGGCGTCAGGCGCACGAAGTTGTCCACGCCGCTGCGGCCATTGGTCGATTCCGCATCGAGAGCTTCGAGCATGGTCTTGTTCATGTAGATGACCGTGCGGCCGGGGCTGATCTGGCCTTCGCGCTCCATCTTGTAGGCGCGGCGGCCCTGCAGCTTGTAATAGAGCTTGCGCAGCAGCGGATTGACCGCAACGGTGCCGGCGATCACGTCGGACACGTCGATATTGGCAATGCGGCCATTGAAGCGCCAATCGCGCACGGTCAGGCCCACATGCTGCGTGAACTTTTCTTCCTTCACGTAGTAGGGGTTGCCGCTGCCATCGAGCACGCGCTGGCGGCCCATGTCCTCGCGCTGGACACCCGCCGGAATGTTCTCCGGCGTGATGATGCTGGTCTGCATGTCGCCATGCGTGACCATCCAGATCGAGGTGTTGTCACTGCCAGAGCCGCCACCATTGATGACATTGGCGTTCGA
>NZ_BCYV01000032.1 GCF_001598375.1 Novosphingobium capsulatum NBRC 12533 | reverse complement strand
GGGCGCCAACTCGATCTTCACCGGCGACAAGCTGCTGACCGCGCCCAATGCCGGCGACGACAGCGACGCGGCGATGTTTGCGCGCCTGGGCCTGAGGCCCATGGAAGGCGAAGAGCCGCTGCGCGCGATGAAAGCCGTTGGCGGCTGCTCGGGCGGCTGCGCGGCCTGATCGCATGGACAGCGTGAGCGCCACGGATCTGTGGCAGGCCCAGTCCGCCGATCTGGCGGGGTTGCAGGCGCGCGCCCGCCTGCGCACGCTGGCCCCGCGCGCCGGCGTGGATTTTGCCAGCAACGATTATCTCGGCCTGGCGCAAGCCCCGCGCCTGCGCGCTGCCGTGGCCGATGCCCTGGCGCGCGGCGTGGCGGTGGGGTCGGGCGGATCGCGCCTGCTGCGCGGCAACGATCCCGAGCACGAGGCGCTGGAGGCAGAAGCCGCCGCCTTCTTCGGCTGCGAAAGCACGCTGTGGTTCAGCGCCGGCTATGCCGGCAACGTGGCGTTGATTGCCACCCTGCCCCAGCGCGAAGACCTGGTGATCTATGACGAACTGATCCACGCCTCGGTCCACGAAGGCCTGCGGCTGACCCGGGCGCGCACGGCGATGGCGGCGCACAACGACGCCGATGCCTTTGCCACGCTGGCGGCGCAATGGCGCGCGCAGGGCCATACCGGGCGCCTGTGGCTCTGCGTCGAAAGCCTCTATTCGATGGATGGTGACCGCGCCCCGCTGGATGATCTTGCCGCTGTGGCGCAGCGCCATGGCGCGATCCTGGTGATCGACGAGGCGCACGCCACCGGCGTGTTCGGCCCCGATGGGCGTGGCCTGGCCGCGCATCTCGACGGACGCGCCGATGTGATCGTGCTGCGCACCTGTGGCAAGGCGCTAGGCTGCGAAGGGGCGCTGGTATGCGGCCCGCGCGTGGTGCGCGATTTCCTGGTCAACCGTGGCCGCCCGTTCATCTTTTCCACCGCCCCCAGCCCGCTGATGGCCAGCGCGGTGCGCGAGGCCTTGCGCATCTGCGCCGACGAGCCAGAGCGCCGCGCCGCACTGTCCACGCTGATCGACCATGCCGCACGCCGGCTGGGCCCGCTGGGCGCCAGCGTCAGCGGCAGCCAGGTCATGCCACTGATCCTGGGCGATGACGCGCGCACCATGGCCACGGCCGCACGGCTGCAGGTCGCCGGGTTTGACGTGCGCGGCATTCGCCCGCCCACCGTGCCCGCCGGCACCAGCCGCCTGCGCATTTCGCTAACGCTCAACGCCACCCCGGCCGATGTCGATGCGCTGGCCGCCACCCTTGAGGAGATCCTGTGATGACCCGTTATGTCGTGACCGGAACCGATACCGGCATCGGCAAGACCGTGTTCAGTGCCGCCCTCGCCGGTGCGCTGCGCGCGCATTACTGGAAGCCGGTGCAATCCGGCCTGGATGACGGGGCAGACCGCGATGCCGTGGCCGCGCTGGCGCAATTGCCGCCTGACTTGATCCTGCCCGAAGCCTATCGCCTGACCGAGCCGCTCTCGCCCCACCGCGCGGCAGAGCTTGACGGCTTGCAGATCGATCCGGCGCGGCTTTCCCCGCCCGATCATGAACGCCTGGTGGTAGAGGGCGCCGGCGGCGCGCTGGTGCCGATCACGCGCGGCACGCTCTATGCCGATCTGTTTGCCTGGTGGAACCTGCCGGTGATCGTGGTGGCGCGCACGGCGCTGGGCACCATCAACCACAGCCTGCTGACGCTCGAAGCGCTGCGCGCGCGCGGCGTGCCGATCCACGGTATCGCCTTCGTCGGTGCCGAGAACGCAGACAACGAACAGACCATCGCCGCGATGGGCAAGGTGCGCCGCCTGGGCCGGCTCGACCCGCTCGATCCGCTTACCCCGGAAACCCTGGCCGCCGCCTTTGCCCGCGGCTTTGCGCTGGAGGATTTCGCATGACCGGCTCGCCCGTCTGGCATCCGTTCTGGCAGCACGGGCTGGGCCTGCCCATTCCCAAGGTGGCGCGCGGCGAAGGGGCGGCGCTGATCCTGGAAGACGGCAGCCGCGTGATCGATGCGATCTCGTCGTGGTGGGTGACCACGCATGGCCACAACAACCCGCGCATCATGGCCGCAATCCGCGCCCAGACCGAACGGCTGGACCAGGTGATCTTTGCCGGCTGGACGCATCAACCGGCCGAAGACGTGGCGCGTGGCCTTGTCGCCATGCTGCCCGAAGCGCTGACCCGCGTGTTCTTTTCCGACAGCGGCAGCACTTGCGTGGAAGTGGCGCTGAAAATGGCGCTGGGCTTTTGGGCCAACCGTGGCGAGGCGCGCCATCGCATCCTGGTGATGGAGCATTCCTATCACGGCGATACCATCGGCACGATGTCGGTGGGGGAACGCGGCGTTTATAACGCGGCCTATGCGCCGCTGCTGTTCGATGTGGGCACGATTCCGTTTCCAATCGGCGATGGCGCCAACACGATCGATGCCCTGGAAGCCGCCTGCCGCGAAAACCCGGCTGCGCTGATCGTGGAACCGCTGGTGCTCGGCGCAGGCGGCATGCTGTTCTACCCGCCCGCCGTGCTGGCCGCGATGGCCGAGGTGTGCCGCCGCAATGGCGTGCTGTTCATTGCCGACGAGGTGATGACCGGGTTTGGCCGCACCGGAACCCTGCTGGCGTGCAACCAGGCCGGCGTGGTGCCCGATATCCTGTGCCTGGCCAAGGGCCTGACCGGCGGATCGATGCCGCTGGCCGTCACCGTGGCGCAAGAGCCGATCTTTGCCGCGCACTGGTCAACCGACCGGGCCAAGCTGTTCTACCACTCGTCCAGCTATACCGCGAACCCGATCGCCTGCGCAGCGGCGGTGGAAAACCTGGCGATGTGGCGTGAAGAGCCGGTGCAGGCGCGCATCGATGCCCTGGGGCAGAACCAGCAGGCGCTGCTCGATCGCCTGGCCGCGCTGCCCGGCGCGCAACATCCGCGCCGCTGCGGCACGATCATCGCCGTGGATTTCGCCACGCCCGATGGCGGCTATCTTTCCGCCCTGGCGCCGCACCTGATGGCCTTCGCCCGCGACAACGGCGTCTTGCTGCGCCCGCTGGGCAATACCGTCTATGTCCTGCCGCCCTATTGCATCAGCGCGGCAGACCTGGCGCGGGTGGGTGACGTGGTAGAGGAAGGGTTGGCAACCCTGCCCCGCTCAGGCAGCCAGAATCAATAGAGGTGGCGCGTCGATGCACCCATGAACGGGAAGCGCACGACGCGGCCGGTGGCCAGCGATGACTTGAACAGGATGCGGGCCTTGTCGGCATCCTCGATCGTCACGAACACCAGATGCGTGCCGCCAGACTTGAGCGGCTCGATCGAACTGATGCGCAGGGCATTGGCCTTGCACCGCTTGGCGGCATCGCCCTCGTCGATCGACAGGTTGAGCGCGCGCGTGGTGGTGATGGTTGTCATGGGAAAACCTCGTGCAGGGGGGAGGCGGGGGGCGCCGGTTGATCACTCGCCCGTGCGTGGTGCACAGGCGGAAGGAAGCGGGGCCGAAAAATGGGTGACGTGCTGTCCCGTCAGCCTGCCTCAGGCGGCAGCGGCTGACCCGGCCGCAGGCAGCGTGCACCATTCCGGATAGGCTGCCACGCCCAGCTTCTGGCGCAGCCGCGCAATGCGGGTTTCATAATGCCGCACGAGATCATAGCGGCTGCCGGCGCGATGGTCCTGCCGCGTCTGGGCATCCATCACCGCAACCTGATGCTGAAAAAGAAGATGATTGAGGTCCACGGCCGTTCTCCTGCCAGATGCGGGAGCACGATGGTCTCTCAGGCGCCGATTGCATCCAAGATTTTGCATCATGACGGGGGGCGATGCGCAGCCTATGCAGAATTTCTACAAAAAAATCAAGTGAAAATTTCAAAATTCAGCAATGATATAATTCAAAGCCAATTTGCATAATATCATTCACTCCCTCGCCATTTCAGAATTATAAATACCTATTACAGATAATATTCAGTGGTAATTTATTCGCGATGGCAGATTTTACTTTCCTCCCAACTGCACGCACTGCCTGAAAAACCGCATCGGCCTTGCCGGCAACAGCAAAGCCGGTGCCCGTTCCCCCGCCGTGATCATCACCTGATCCAGCGGCACCGCATCAGCGGACGCGCCAGCGGGGAAAGCCTGGACAAGGCAGCGGCCATGCCGGGGCCTGAACGCGGCAGGAACCGGAACCGGTCTCGCGCCCGAGGCCGCAAGCCATGCCGGGCGGCCAAAGCGGTAGCGCCGGGCAGGATGGATCACCTGAAGGTCCACCGCGCCGGCATATTGGCCCAGCACCAGTGGCTTGCCCTGTTCGAACAAGATGCCAGGCCGCCTACCCAACAGGCGCGCTGCCGCCACCTGCGCCGGGCGCGCGCCGGCATCAAGGTCGGTCACCGTAGCCTGATCGATCGTCAAGGGATCGATACCGGTCATGCGTTTGAGCCGCGCCGCCATCCAGTCAATCTTGGGATTGCCTTCGCCGGTCTCGTCGATGGCGGCTTCGGCGACATGGCTATGCCCGACATAGATCAACACCTTCTGGCTCGGAAAGCGTGCCATCAATGCCGCCAGATTTTCGGCCTGAGCCTGTTCACGCGCCACGATGTTGGCCTGCCGATCCGCAGGATGGGCGGCGGCAGATTGTTCCTCGGTCTGCTCATAGGCGGCGGGAGTATAACCCATGGCGAGCGCGGTGCGGACGAACCGCGCATAGACTGGGTCAAGGGTGTAAAAGCCGGTTCCACGGCGGACAAAGCCATCGTGCCTGAGCCGCGCCATGATCTTTCCAGCCGGGTCGTTGTAGAACGCCTCCGCCGCCAGGACGCCGTAGCCCAAAGGACGCAGGGCGCGGGCCACCTGCAAGGCGAACATGCGATCGCGCGGGCTGCTGTGCGCTTCGTTCAGGATGACGATGCGGGTGTCTTTCGCCCGCCTGGCGATTTCGGCAAGGGCATCGTGGGCAACCGCCTGCTGAACGCGCGCGATCCAGTCGCGCTGGATCAATGGGGCTGAATGCGCCCGATCCAGCGTTGCCAAGTCGAGTTCGCCAGTCACCATGACGCTTTCTTGCTGCCACATCTGATAGGCATATTCGTCTTTCACCCGCCCCTGCGGATCGAACGCCAGCTTGGCCAGTTTGTCGCGCGCCGTAAGGTAATGCCCCTGGTCGAGCAGGGACATGGCCGCGTCGACCTGGGGCGGTGGCCCGGACGATTGCGCCATGGCCGGCGCGGCGATGAGCAGAGCCAGCGGGACGAGAGCTTTCATCGGTAGCGCTTCCCTCGACAGCAGAGACCTGCCCGGTTGTGGCATGGGCGGCTGGCGCTGCCAACCGCGGCACGGGGGTTTCGGAGCACGGCTCCGCTACGCATTTCCCCCTAATAGCCAATATGTTCCTGGCAACGAAGACTGCGCCGGCGTCAACCGCGTCTGGAGCGGCCATGTTAAACGATTGCGGCAAGACTGTGCCTCTCGGGTGGCGAATCCCTGCCGCCTGTTGCTGGCAACGTGCAGGACGGCCGCTAATGGCGCTTATTAAGAACACCCGGTTTCGCCAGTCGCTGCTGGTCACGGCCGGCATTGTGGCGGCCCCCGCCCTGGCGGCGACGGTGATCATCACCACGGGCAAGGCCACCTCTTCGGCCAGCGCCACGCCAGGCGCTGCGCCGGTAACGCTGGCAAGCAGCGCCGGCGGCGTGGCCCCTGCGGCCGCAACGTCAAGCGCGGCCAAGGCGGCAGCGCCTGCCGTGGGCGCGTCCCTGCTGCTGGGTGCGCAAACCCATTTCAGCCAGGGCTGGCCAGCCGGGGTGGGCGATCTGGCGGCACAGGCGCAAGCGCCGCTGTTGCGCGATTCGCTGCCCTGGGCGGCGGGGGAGACAGCCAAGGGGCGCTACACCCTGGACAGCGCGGCGGCGCAGAACCTGATGGCGGCGTGCCAGGCCGGGCGGCGCCTGATCCTGACGGAGATTCCTGCCAACCCGCTGTATGACAACGGCCTGTGGGTCTCTTCAGAACAGGGCCGCACGGCGTTTGCCGCCTATCTGGGCGCGCTGAAGGACAAGTTCGGCAACTGCCTGGCCGCGATCGAGCTGGGCAACGAGATCAACGGCAGCCGCGCCATGGTCTTTGCCGCTGGGATCGACAGCGTGGCCGCCTATGTGCGGATTGCCGCAGCGGCCCATGCGCGGCTGGGCGGCAACCCGGCGCTGCTGGGTGGATCGACCAACATGATCGGCACGGGTTTCCTGCGCCCGCTGTTTGCCGCCGGGCTGCTCGCGCAGGTCGATGGCCTTGCCGTGCATCCCTATCGCAACCGCGCCGAAGGGGTGGACGTGGAACTGGCGCAACTGACCGCCGCCATGGACGGCGCCGGGCAGCGCGTGCCGGTCTGGGCCACCGAATTTGGCCTCGCCACCAGCGACCAGGCCACGGCGGCAGGCGAGCTGGTCAAGCAGGCCACGATGCTGGCCGCCGGTGGCGTGGGACAGGCGAGTTGGTACGCCCTGATCGACCAGGGCGGGTTTCCCACCATGGGGCTGTTTGCCGGCACCGCGATCAAGGACCAGGGCCGCGCGTTCCGCTTTCTGCAGGCCAACGTCCTGCCCAAGGGGCGCCCGTTGCGGCTGGATCTGGGCGATCCGCTGCTGTTCGCCTATCGCCTGGGCAGCGATACCACGGTGATCTGGGGCGCCCCGCGCGGGCTGGTACTGGGCAGCGGCACGCGGGCCTATGGCCCCACGGGGCAGGCGCTGGCCACGCCGATGATCGGCGATCAGCCGATCGTGCTGGTCGGCACGGGCTATACGCTGGGCGCCTCGGCCGTGGTGGCCGATACCCTGCTGGGCTGGGGCACGCCGGCCTGGCGCTATTTCGTGCGCAACCGCGCGGGCAGCGACACGGCGCTCGATTGGCTGGACGATACCTGGACCGGCTATTTCGGCAACAAGTTCAGCAAGCCGCTGCGCATCAACGCCACCAGCGCCGCACCGGCCGGCGATGCCGCTGCGCCATTGCGCGCGGTGTGGCGCTATACCGCGCCGGCAGCCCAGGCGCTGGACCTGCGCGGCTGCTTTGCCAAGGCGCCGGCCGGGGACGGGGTCGACCTCACCGTGCTGCGCAACGGCAAGGCGCTGTGGCAGGGCGTGCTGACCAGCGGTCTGCAACCAGGCCCGGTGCCGGTGGACCTGGCGAAGGGGGATCGGCTCGACATCGTTGCCGGGCCGAACCAGGCTTTTGGCAGCGACGCGTTCTTCTATCGCGTGGTGCTGTTTCGCCGCAGCCAGAGCGCGGCGGTAGCCTGCCCCAATTGATCAGGGTGTCGTTGTGGGCGCTGGCGCTGGCGCAGGCGTCGGCGCGGGCGTCTGGTTCGCCACGCGGCGCGCGGTGATCACTTTCACCGGCTGGGCCAGCATCTGCCCGCGCATCGCGCCTTCGCCCATCGTCGGCGAAATCGGCATGTCCCAGATCTTGCGCACCACATCCATGCCCGCAACCACGTGGCCGAACGCAGCATAGCCCAGCTGCCGATCGGGATCGGCATTGGCCGGATCGGCATCGAGGCCGGGCATGTCTGACAACAGGATGGAGAAATCCGAGGTCGCCGTGCCCGGCGCCAGCCGCGCCAGCGACAGCGTGCCGGCCTTGTGCAGGATGCCGGTCTGGCTGGTCGGTTCATGGGCCACCGGCTTGAACAGCTTGGCCGCATCGCGGATGCCGCCCTGCAGCAGGCCATTGGGCTGCTGCCCCCAGGCAAGGTGCATGGCGCGATAGAACGTCATCCCGTCATAGCGCTTGGCATCGACGTAATGCAGGAAGTTGCCCACGCTGATCGGGGCATGCTTGCCATCAAGTTCCACCACGATGGTGCCCTGGTCGGTCACCAGGGCCACGGTCGCGACATCGGGCACCGGCGCCGGGGCGGGTGCAACCCTGGCCGGGGCGGCCTTGCGCGCGGGGGCGGCGAGGGCAGCAGAGGCACAGGCGAGATTTGCGGCGGCAAGCGCCATCACGG
The DNA here is from genome assembly GCF_001598375.1 of Novosphingobium capsulatum NBRC 12533. Lineage (GTDB taxonomy): Bacteria > Pseudomonadota > Alphaproteobacteria > Sphingomonadales > Sphingomonadaceae > Novosphingobium > Novosphingobium capsulatum. Next base: position 24,711 of record NZ_BCYV01000032.1, on the reverse strand, counting down.
CGAATCGGATCTTCATCCCGGCATCCTGCCCGATCAGGGCCGGGCCGGTAAATGGCCCGATGCACGGCATGGTTAACGCCGCGATAGCAACGATCCACAGGGGTATGGTTACCGATCCGTGAAGGCCCCCGCTCTAGCTTTCCGGCGATTGCCGCAAACCGCCGGAGCCAGCCGCCATGCTTCGTTTCAATATCTCTGCCAAGCTGATGTCAGCCTTTGCCGTGCTGCTGGCGGTGATGGCCGCGATCAGCGTCGTGGGCGTCAACCGCATCGGCGAGGTGAACGCGATCGCCACCGAAATGCGCGAGCGCTGGCTGCCGGCCTCGCAATCGCTGGGTGATCTGCACAGCTATCTCTCACAATACCGCATCAAGCAGGCCGAGGTGGTCTATACCCCCGGGCCGCGCTCGGCCAAGCTGGCGCGCAACGCGCAAGTGGTGATCGACAAAACCATTGCCGATTACCGCAGCGAGATCGCCACGCCGCAACAAAAGGCGCTGCTCGACCAGTTCGAGGCGGGCTGGCGCGATTTCACCGCCGATACCGATCGCCTGATCACCGTGGCGCAAAGCGATCCTGCCGCCGCCCATGCCGCGCTTAATGCCGAATCGCTCGATCACTATTACGCGCTGGAAGACCTGGTGCTGCAGCTGATCGATCTCAACGCCAAGGGCGCCGGGGCGATTTCGGAACAGAGCGCAACCATCTACACCTCGGCCCAGCGCTTCATGGTGGGGGCAGCCGTCGCCGCGCTGGTGGTGGCGGTGTTCATGCTGGTGGTGCTGATGGCCACGGTGGCGCGGCCGGTCAAAAGGATGAGCGCGGCGGTGGATCGCCTGGCCGCCGGCGATATCACGATCGACGTGCCGGGCCTGGCCCGTGCAGACGAACTGGGCCAGCTGGCCCGCGCGCTCGACGGGTTCAAGGCGCTGTTCGCCCGCGACGTGCAGCGCGCGCGCGAAGAGCAGGCCCGCGCCGAAGAAGCCAACGTCACCATTGGCGCGATCGGCGGCGGCCTTGCTGCCTTGGCGCAGGGAGACCTGACCCACCGCGTGGCGGAAAATGGCCATGGCGCGATGGGCAAGCTGCACCTGGATTACAACGCCGCGCTGGGTGAAATGAGCCAGGTGCTGGGCCGCATCGTGGCCGGCTGCCGCACGATCAAGCTGGGCATCGACGAAATCGCCGCCGCCTCATCAGACCTCTCGGCCCGATCGGAACAGCAGGCCAATGCCCTGGCGCAGACCGCGCGCACGCTCAACGAATTTACCGGCACGGTAAAGATCACGGCCGACAATGCGCGGCAGACCAGTGGCCGCCTGCGCGTGGCGCGCGATACCGCCGGCCAGGTGGAAACCATTGCCCACGATGCGGTGGGGGCCATGCGATCGATCGAGGACAGCTCGCGCCAGATGGCCGAGATCATCGCCGTGATCGACGGCATCGCGTTCCAGACCAACCTGCTCGCGCTTAACGCCGGGGTAGAGGCCGCGCGCGCCGGGGATGCCGGCAAGGGCTTTGCCGTGGTGGCATCGGAAGTGCGTGCCCTGGCCCAGCGCAGCGCCGACGCGGCCAAAGATATCAAGACCCTGATCACCACGAGTTCACAGCAGATCGCCGGCGGCGTGGCCCTGGTCGAAGGCAGTGGCGAAGCGCTGCGCCAGATCGTGGGCGAAGTGAACGCGGTTTCGGGCCTGGTCGAGGAAATTGCCGAAGCGGCCGAAAAGCAGGCCGACGGCATCGGCGAAATCTCGCGCATGGTGTCAGACATGGATTCGTTCACGCAGCGCAATGCAGCGATGGTGGAGGAAAGCACCGCCAGCACGCGCACCCTGTCGAGCGAGACCGACAGCCTGATGGAACAGCTGGGCCGCTTTCGCCTGGCCGGTGGCGATGCCACGCCTGTGGCCGCGCCGCGCGTGGTGCCTATGCCGCCGGCCGAACCAGCGCCAGTTGTCGTGCGCCCGGCCTCACTCGCTCTCGCGACGCTGCCACCGGAAGAACCGGCCGCCCCGCCCGCGCGTCCGGCTCCCGGCCGGGCGGCGGCCGCAGGCAACCTGGCGGTGGATGACTGGAGCGAGTTCTGACGCGCAGCCTGCGTAATTGTCCGCAGGGGCGGCGCATGGCGATGCTAACCCCGCGCCGGGGATAACGGCAGCGTTGCAGAGGCGAGGCGAATCCTTGCGGCTGCAACGCCCCTTGTTTCGTCACCCTTGTTCGACAACGAAGGACACCCCCGATGCATCATTCCCGTGTGCGCGCCGCGGCCCTTGCCGTTGCCTGTTTCGCTGCCGGCCTGGCCGGCGCCGCCCATGCGCAAAGCGCCGACTGGTCGCGCCAGGTCACCCGCATCATCGCCTCCAAGCAGACCTATCCGCCCACCGCACAGATGCGCGGCGAGGAAGGGACCGCCAAGGTGAAGGTCTATATCAGCGCGGTGGGCGCGATCGAAAAGACCGAACTGGTCGGTGGATCAGGCTCGGCCACGCTCGATCGCGAAGCGCTGGCCCTGCCGCGCCGCGCCGGCAACCTGCCGGCCCCTCCCGGCGGGCCGACCACGCTGACCGTGCCGATCACCTGGCGGCTGATGTAATGCTGAACGAAAGGCTTGCCCTTAAGGGCGAGCCTCTCGTCAACACCAGCAATCAGGATCAGAGCCCGGCTTCTACCGCCACGCGGATAGCGTCAGCGCTGGTGCGCACGCCCAGGGTGCGGATCACGGACGAGCGGTGCATCTTCACCGTCCGTTCCGACAGGCCCAGCTCGTAGGCGATCTGCTTGTTGAGCTTGCCGGCGGCCATGTGGACCAGGATTTCGCGCTGGCGCGGCGAGAGCAGTGCCACGGCATCGCGCGCGGCCTGGGCGCGGGCGGCGCCAGCCGTATTGCCGGCCTCGAGATCGGCCGCCTTGCTGACATCGACTTGGGAACCAAGGAAATATTCCAGCTCCCCCTGGGCGTCAAAGATCGGCGCGACCATCACGGCATTGCGGAACGGCGTGCCGTCCTTCTTGTAGTTGATGATCTCGACCAAGACCGGCCGGCCTTCGCGGATGCCGGCGCGCAGCTCTGCCGTCAGGTCAGGCTCGGTGCCTGGCCCGCGCAGGAAGCGGCAGTTGCGGCCGATGATCTCGTCCCGCTCATAGCCGGTCAGTGCTTCGAACGCGGCATTGCATTCCACGATCGGGTTATCAGGCAAGCGGGGGTTGCTGATGACCGCAGCGACCGGGCTTGCCGTTATCATCTCGGATATCAGCATGTTTCCTCATGTGGCACGGCGCGCGCTTCGCTCCAGTGTCCTTTCGGCCATGTTGTAGCGGCCCGCTGCCAACTGCAAGTCCGAAGTGCATGCCCGGTCTTGCTCTGATGCGCATCTGCGCGCAGCCTCCCCGGGCCGGAGAATTCCGCCATGAACCTGATGACTCTCGATTTCGCCTCCGCGCAAGACAGCCACGACGGTTGCGACGACGCCAGCCACAACCACGCTGCCCACGACAACACCGCACACCAGCATGCCCCGGCGGCCAAGCCGGCCGTGCCCGAGCCGGTGCAGGAAGCGATCCGCACGCTGCTGCGCTTTGCCGGCGAAGATCCCAGCCGCGAAGGCCTGATCGATACGCCGGCGCGCGTTGGCCGCGCCTGGCTGGAATATTGCCAGGGCTATCGCGAAGACCCCAGCGTGCACCTCACCCGGACGTTCGAGGAAGTGGGCGGCTATGACGAGATCGTGCTGCTGCGCGATATCCCGTTCCAGTCGCACTGCGAACACCACATGGCGCCGATCACCGGCAAGGCCTCGATCGCCTACCTGCCCAACAACCGCGTGGTCGGCATTTCCAAGCTGGCCCGCGTGCTGCACGGCTATGCCCGCCGGCTTCAGGTGCAGGAGCGCCTGACCGCCGAAGTGGCGCAGTGCATCTGGGACCATTTGCAGCCCCAGGGCGTGGCCGTAGTGATCGAGGCGCAGCACGGCTGCATGACCGGGCGCGGCGTGTGCACGCCGGGCGTGGGCATGGTCACCAGCCGCATGCTCGGCTGCTTCCTGCAAGACGCCAGCTCGCGCCGCGAGGTGATGTCGCTGATGGGCCGCGGCTGACGCGGACGGGAGGGGACATTGCATTTCGGGATCATCGGGGCGGGGCTTGCTGGCCTGACCTGCGCTGACCGGCTGGTGGGGGCCGGCCACGTGGTCAGCGCGTTTGACAAAGGGCGTGGGCCGGGCGGCCGCATGTCCACCCGGCGGATCGATACGCCGCTGGGCCAGGCCCGGTTCGATCATGGCGCGCAGTTCTGCGCCGCCACCACGCCCGGCTTTGCCCGGCAGGTGGCCGAATGGGCAGAGCGCGGTGTGGCCGCGCACTGGCCGGATGCAGGCCCCGATGCCTATGTCGGCGTGCCGGGGATGAATGCCCTGGTCGCCGATCTGGCACAGCGCCACGACGTGACATTCGAATGCCTGGTCAAGGGCCTGGTCCATGATGGCCGCCACTGGTGGCTGGTGCTCGAAGGCGAACGGCGCGGCCCGTTCGATGCGGTGGTCGTGGCCACGCCGGCCGAACAGGCCGCGCCGCTGCTCTCGCTTCACGCCTTTCCCATGGCCCGCGCCGCCGCCGGCAGCGCATCCCAGGCCTGCTGGACGGCGATGATGGCCTGGGCCGAACCCTTGCCGCTGGACTGGACGGTGTGGCGTGGCGATGGCCCGCTCGCCTGGGTGGCGCGCAATTCGGCCAAGCCGGGTCGGCCTGGCCCGGCCCAGGGCGCGCCCGATTGCTGGGTCATCCAGGCCAGCGCGGATTGGTCGCGCCAGCATCTCGAACAAACGCCGGAAGAGGTGATCGGCCAGATCGCTGCTGCCTTTGCCGATCTGGCCGGGATGGCCCTGCCCGAGCCGCTGGTGGCGCGCGCCCATCGCTGGCGCTTTGCCCGGCCGGTGGGCGCGGGCAGCACCGCGCTGTGGGACGATATGCTGCGCCTGGGCGCCTGCGGCGATTGGCTGACCGAGCCTACCGTGCAAGGTGCCTGGCTTTCGGGCGATGCGCTGGCGGGCCGCATCCTCGCCCGCAAAGCAGCCTGAACCGGCGCAAAAAAGAAGGGGCGAGCCAGGCTCGCCCCCCCTTTCTAACATGTCCCCCGCTTACTGCGGCAGTACCGGATGCTTGACGATCGGCGCCGGCTTGGGGAACTGCTGCGGCGGATTGGCCTTGAGCAAGGCCATCGCCTCGGCCACGGCGCGTTCCAGCTGCGGATCATGACCCTGCCGGATCAGCGCCGGGTCCTGCTCCACCTCGATATCGGGCGGAATGCCGATCCCTTCCACTTCCCACTGGCCGGTGGTGCCATAGATCGCCCAGCGCGGCGCGGTGACACTGCCCCCGTCGATCAGCTGGGGATAGCCACCGATGCCGACCAGCCCGCCCCAGGTGCGCTTGCCCACCAATGGGCCGACGCCTTCCTTGTGGAACAGCCACGGCAAGGCATCACCGCCCGAGCCTGACATTTCGTTGATGATCATCACCTTGGGGCCAAAGATCGCCGCGGCCGGCTCGATCTGGTCAGCCCCTTCGCGGGTGTGGTTGATCATCTGCGGCGTGCGCTTCAACTGATCGACGATATAGTCGGCAATCTGGCCGCCATGGTTGAACCGCTCGTCGATCACCGCGCCCTGCTTGCCGACTTGGGCATAATAATAGCGGTTGAAGTTGGCAAAGCCGCCAGCGGCCGTATCGGGCACATAGACATAGGCCAGCTTGCCGCCCGACAGCCGGTCGACCGTGCGGCGGTTGCCTTCCATCCAGCTGCGCAGGCGCAACGCGCCTTCATTGGCGATCGGCACCACGGTAACCTGGCGCGATCCCGCGCCCGCTGCCGTGCTTGCCACGGTCAGCACGGTCTGCTTGCCGGCCGTGCCATCCAGCGCGCGATCGATCTCCGTCTGGGTATCGACCGGGCGGCCGTTGACCGCCAGGATGAACTCCCCGGCGTGCACGTCCACGCCGGGCTGGCTGAGCGGGGCGACCAGCTTGGGATTCCAGTTCTCGCCCGGCAGCACGCGGGCAATGCGCCAGCGCCCATCGACCGCCTCGTAATCGGCGCCGAGCAGGCCGCCGCGCGCGGTTTGCTGTTCGGGCACGTCACCGCCGTTGATGAAGGTGTGGCCAACCGAGATGTGCCCGGTCATTTCCGCCAGCAGCACGTTGAGATCCTGCCGCGCGGCAAGGCCTGGCAGGAAGCGGGCATAGAGCGCCTCGGCCCGCGCCAGATCGAGGCCGTGTTGGTTGGGATCGTAGAGGAAGTCGCGCTCGATCCGCCAGACCTCGTGATAGATCTGCTTCCATTCCGCCTGGGGATCGACCCACACGCGCACGTCGTCGAACTTGATCGGCTTGGCGCTTTCGCCGTCCTTCACTTCCTTGTCGGCATCGGCCACCAGCCAGGTGCCGCCGCGCTGCAGCAGCATCTTGCTGCCGTCTGCCGAAAGGGAGAAGGTATTGGCGACAACGCCTTGCGCCAGTTCCTTGTTCTTGCGCTCCTTGAGGTCGAAACGGAACAGCGTGCGCGGCGGGCCGGCCTCGTCGCCTTCCAGGTAATCGGCATCGGTCGCGGCGGGCGGGATGGTCAGGGTATAGACCACGCCATCCTTGCCGGCTTGCAGTTCCACGATATTGGCGCGCGGGATCGGCAGCGCCAGGATGCGCTGATCGAGTCCCTCGAAATCGATCCGCACCGGGGCGGGCGGGGTTGGCTTGCCGCCCTTCCCGTCCTTACCGCCATCCTTGTCCTCGTCCTTGGCATCGGCAGGCTTGTCGTCACTGGCGCCAGCGTCGGTCTTCTTGGCCTTGGCCTTGCCCGGCTTGTCGCGGCCCGGCAGGGTATCGGCGGCGCTTTCCTCGTCGCTTTCCGGCGCGATCGGCGATGCGCTGTCCTTGCGCAGCACCATGACATAAGCCGCGCCATCGATCGCGCGGCCCATGCTCGACATGTCGAGCCAGCCGGCCGCTGGGCCCGTGGCGGTGGTCGCGGCGAAGTAGAGATACTTACCGCCGTGGTCGAAGCGGGGCGAGATCACGTCGCTCAACCCGTCGGTCACCTGCGTGTTCTTGCCGGTGGCCAGCGAATGCACCCAGGCGGCATGGAAATGGCTGGGCAGCTGGCGGGTATAGACGATCCACTGGCTGTCGGCCGACCACGCCGCGTCAAAGCCGCTGCCGGGCGCATCGAACAGGTTGGTATCGATCTTGACCGGCGCGGCGCCGGCGGCAAGGTCGATCAGCCACAGGTTCAGCCGCTTGTCCTCGAACACGATCTTCTTGCTGTCGGGCGACCAGCGCGGGTTGTAGAAGAATGAGGGCGGCGTCCCCAGCGCGATCTTGCGCACCGTGCCCAGGCCATCAGCCGCGCCGATGTGCAGCGCATATTCGCCGGATTCATCGGAAAACCACGCAATCTTGGTGCCATCGGGCGATGGCGCGGGATCGCGATCGGCCACGCCGGGCGAACGCGTAATGTTGCGCACGTCGCCCTTTTCGGCCGGGGCAGAGAGCACCTCGCCGCGCACTTCCATGATCACGCGCTTGCCGGTTTCGCTCAACAGCGCATGGCTGACGCTGTCGGCCTTGATCTCTTCGAAATGGGCGCGGCGCTGCGGCAGGTCGGCATCGATGGTGACCGGCACCGGGCTGACCGTGCCGCTGGCGATGTCATAGATTTCCAGCTTGCCGAAATGATCGATCACCACCCCGCCGGGGCCGGCGCCGATCGCGGCCATGTCGAACCCGGCGGAATTGTCGATCAGCCGCGCGACCGCCCCACTGGCCGGATCATAGCTGTAGAGCGTGACCGGGCCATCGCGGTCGGACAGGAAATAGACCTTGTCCCCGATCCACAGCGGGTTGCGATCGTTGCTGTTGGGGCGCGGGATCGGCGTGACGGCCGAATCCGCCAGGCGCGCCACCCAGATGCGCGCGGTCTGCCCGCCGCGATACTGCTTCCACGCCGGCTGCCACTGCTCGATCGGGGAATAGGCGATGCGCGTGCCGTCGGGCGAAAACGCACCTTCCTCGCCCGAGGGCAAGGGCACCGGCGCGGGCGCACCGCCACTGGCCGGAACCAGGTACATCTGGTGCGCATCGCGCACGGCCATGCGCGGGGAGCGGAACAGCACCTGCTTGCCATCGGCCGACCAGCCCAGCGCCACGTCGGCACCGGGATGCCAGGTCAACCGGCGCGGCTCACCCCCTTGCGCCGGAACGACATAGACATCAGTATTGCCGTCATAGCGGCCGGTAAACGCGATCTGGCTGCCATCGGGAGAGAACACCGGCCCCGACAAGGCGCCTTGCCCGGTGACCAGCCGCGTCGCCCGGCCACCGCTGCGCGGCACCACCCAGATTTCGCCGCCATAGACAAACGCGATCTGCGTGGCCGAGAGCGTCGGCTGTTGCAGCAGCAGCGGATCGGCGGCGGCCTGCGCGGCCGGTACGACAAGAGTGGTCGACGCCAGCAGCGCCGATGCCAGCAGGATAAGCTTGCCTCGCATGGTTCCCCCACGGGCCGGAAAGCGGCCGGTGGACAGGCTAGCGCAGGCAAACATTCCTCACAATTGGCGAAACGCGGCGCAACGCATGGTTGATGCCGAATTAGGCCATCGTCATGCCGCGTCCGGCGCAGGATGCGTCAAGGTGCGGCGCAAGGCGTCGCGCCAGCCGGCGATCAGCGGCTCACGCCGCTCTGCCGGCATGGCCGGTTGCTGCACGTCGCGGCCGCGCCAGGTGCGGGAAAGATCGTCGAGCCCGCTCCACACGCCGGTGGCTAGGCCAGCGTGGAACGCCGCACCCAGCGCGGTCGTTTCCAGGTTTTCCGGGCGCTCCACCGGCACCTGCAGCATGTCGGCCAGGAACTGGCACAGCCAGTCGTTGGCCGTCATGCCGCCGTCCACCCGCATCGCCGCCGGCGCGGCGCCGCTGTCGCGCGCCATCGCCTCGAGCAGATCCCATGATTGATAGGCCACCGCCTCCAGCGCGGCGCGCGCCAGATGCGCGGGCGTGGCGCCCAGCGTCAGGCCATAGATCGCCCCGCGCGCGTCCGGGTCCCAGTGCGGCGCGCCCAGGCCGACGAAGGCCGGCACCATATAGACCCCGTGGCTATCGGGCACCTTGGTGGCCATGTCGTTGGTTTCACGCGCGTGGGTGATGATGCCCAGCCCGTCGCGCAGCCACTTGATCGCTGCGCCCGCCACGAAGATCGAGCCTTCCAGCGCATAAGTAGTCTTGCCGTTGAGGCGGTAGGCCGGCGTGGTGAGCAGGCGGTTGCGCGACACCGGCGCCGTCTCGCCCGTGTTGAGCAGCATGAAGCAGCCCGTGCCATAGGTGGACTTGGCCATGCCCCGCTCGAAACAGGCCTGGCCGAACAGCGCCGCCTGCTGGTCACCCACCAGGCCGGCAATCGGGATCTGCGCATCGAACAGATCGGGCGCGGTATGGCCAAAGATGCCGCTGTTGTCGGTCACCTGCGGCAGGATCGCCATCGGCACGCGCAGCAACTGGCACAGTTCCTCGTCCCACTGCTGGCGATGGATATCGAACAGCAGCGTGCGCGAGGCGTTGGTGATGTCGGTGGCGTGCACCGCGCCGCCGGTCAGCCGCCACAGCAGGAAGCAGTCGATCGTGCCCATGGCCAGGCGGCCCGCCTCGGCATCGGCGCGCGCGCCGGGCACGTTGTCGAGCAGCCATGCCACTTTGGTGCCCGAAAAATAGGGATCGAGCAGCAGGCCGGTTCGGCTGCGCACCATGTCTTCCACGCCCTGGTCCTTGAGCGCCTGGCACGCGGCGGCGGTGCGGCGGTCCTGCCAGACAATCGCGTTGTGGATCGGCCGGCCGGTTTCGCGGTTCCAGATGACCACGGTTTCGCGCTGGTTGGTAATGCCGATGCCGGCAATCGCGGCGGCGCCCAGCCCGCTTTGGGCGATCGCCTCGCGCGCGGTTTCCAGCGTATCGCGCCAGATGTCTTCGGGATCGTGCTCCACCCAGCCGGCCTGGGGATAGTGCTGGGCAAATTCGCGCTGGCTGGTGGCGCAGGCCCGCGCCTGCGCATCGAACACGATGCAGCGGGTGGACGTGGTGCCCTGATCGATCGCAAGGATGTGGCGGGGTTGGGTCATGGGTCTTGTCCTGTGTGGCGCCGCAGCCCGGCGCAAGGAATGGGTCAGGCCGAAGCCGGCAGGAACGGGCGGATCGCGGCCTGGTAGAGGCCAGCGCCCACGATCCCGCCCAGGATCGGCGCCGCGATGGGGATCCACCAATAGTTGTCGGGCGACGGGAAGGCCGCCGGGCCCCATCCGGCAAAGAAGCAGAACAGGCGCGGACCAAAGTCACGCGCCGGGTTGAGCGGCCAGGCTTCGAGAAAGCCACCACAGGCGCCGATGCAGGCCACCAGCAAACCGATCGCCAGCGCGCCGGAATTGGCCATGGGCGCCTGGGTATTGGCCTGGTCGGTGATGGCAAAGATGCCCAGCAGCAGGATCGCGGTGAGGATCACCTCGTCCCAGAAGGCATGCATCGGGGTGATGAACTGGCCGGGATGGGTGAAGAACACGCCAGCGGCGCCACCGTCCATGCGCGTCACCCCGTGCAGGGTGTTGTAGTGATCGATCACCGGCTGGAACAGTTGATAGACCAGCGCCGCCCCGACGAACCCGCCCGCGATCTGCGCCACGATATAAAGCGGCGCCTTGCGCGCCTCGAACCCGCGAAACAGCACCAGGGCTAGCGTCACCGCCGGGTTGGCATGGGTGCCGGAAACCGCACCGGTAACATAGATCGCCAGCGTGACCGCCAGGCCCCAGGCGATGCACACCCCCCAATAGGCCGTGGCATAGGGACTGGGATCATAGAGCGTGATCATCGCCGCCGCCGAATCGCCCAGCGTGATGATGATCATCACCGCGATGAATTCGGACAACAATTCTCCGATCAAGCGTTTGCGCGGGCTCATGGCTATCCTCTGTGCGGGGTGACCGGGCGGTTGTTGGCTTTGCCCGTCGTTACCGATCCAGGGTGGTACCGGCTTTGGCGGGCACGTCAATGGGAAAGTTCGCTTTCGCGCTTGCAGCAGGGCAGCGCGAGAATCCTGCTTTATCACGCACTGTGGAGCGCCCCGTGAAACTCTATATTATTTCATGTTTTGCAGTTATTTATATAAATACCAACTAGCCACACCCGATCCTTAGGCGCAGCCACCGCAGCGCGAAATGGCGCGATTTGCTTGCGAAATAGCGCGAAGTTACGCGAAACCTCTCGCTTCCGAATGCGTAGTGCAGTAAACGCAGACGCTCGAAGGCCTGCGCAACGCAGGCGACAAAGGCACAACAATGACGCACGACCCGTCCCTTTCGACCTATGACCTGCTGATCGTTGGCGGCGGCATCAACGGCGCCGGCATTGCGCGTGACGCCGCCGGGCGCGGCCTTTCGGTGCTGCTGGTGGAGCAGGACGACCTGGCCGCGCACACCTCTTCGGCCAGCACCAAGCTGGTGCATGGCGGGCTGCGCTATCTCGAATATGGCGAATTCCGCCTGGTGCGCGAGGCGCTGATGGAGCGCGAGCGGCTGTGGGCCATGGCGCCGCACATCATCTGGCCGCTGTCGTTCGTGCTACCCCAGCGCGGCGCGGTGCGCCCGGCCTGGATGGTGCGGCTGGGGCTGTGGCTCTATGATCACCTCGGCGGCCGCAAGCGCCTGCCGGCAACCCGCTCGGCCGATCTGGCGCGCGATCATCTCGGCAACGGTCTGACCGATGCGGTCAAGGGCCGCGCCTTCGTCTATTCCGACTGCTGGGTGGAAGACAGCCGGCTGGTGGTGCTCAACGCCATGGATGCCAGCGCCCGCGGCGCCACCGTGCTGACCCGCACCCGCCTGCTGGCCGCCCATCGCGAGGGCAGCCACTGGCTGGCGACGATCCGCGATGCGGATGGGCAGGAACACCGCGTGCAGGCGCGCGGCCTGGTCAACGCGGCGGGGCCCTGGGTGGCCGAAGTGCTGGGCCGCATCGCCGGCGCGCCGCAGGATCGCGCCATGCGCCTGATCCAGGGCAGCCATATCGTGGTGCCCAGGCTCTATGACGGTGATCACGCCTTCCTGCTGCAGAACAACGATCGGCGCGTGGTCTTTGCCATTCCCTATGAGCAGGATTTCACGCTGATCGGCACGACCGACGAAGTGTGGGACCAGGCGCCGGGCCGCGCCACGATCAGCCCGGCCGAACGCGACTATCTGCTCGACGTGGTGCGCCGCCACTTCACGCGGCCGGTGGGCGTGGACGATATCGTCTGGACCTATTCCGGCATCCGCCCGCTCTATGACGACAAGGCCAGCAATGCCTCGGCCGTCACGCGTGACTATGTGCTCGATCTCGATCAGCGCGATGGCCAGGCCCCGCTGCTCAGCGTGTTCGGCGGCAAGATCACCACCTATCGCAAGCTGGCCGAGCATGCGCTGGAAAAGCTGGGCCCCGCCTTTCCCCAGGCGCGCGATGCCTGGACGGCGGGCGCAACCCTGCCCGGCGGCGATTTTCCGGCCGATGGCTTTGCCGATCTGGTCGATCGCTTCTGCCAGGAACGCCCCGCCCTGCCGCGCCCCCTGCTCACCCGCTGGGCCCGCGCCTATGGCACGCGGGCGCGGCAGATCTTTGCCTCGGCACAGACCCTGGCTGACCTGGGCGAGGATTTCGGCGGCGGGCTCCATGCCGCCGAGCTGGCCTATCTGGCGCAGCACGAATGGGCGATGACGGCCGAGGATGTCGTCGCCCGGCGCAGCAAACTGCTGCTGCGCCTGTCGCCCGACGCCCTGCCCCGGATCGATGCCTGGCTTGCCCAATGGTGGCAAGCGCGCCAAGGGTAGGATCACGCCCGAGCGGGCCGCACGGTGCGGCGCGCTGGCCTGGAGGAGCAGTTTTGGCCGATCTTGCCGCGATCAGGCACCGCAGCCTTGTCGAATACCTGCAAGGCGCCCGCTTTGCCGGGGTAGAGGAACTCGCCCAGGTTCTGGGCGTGACCCAGCAGACCGTGCGCAAGGATCTCGATCTGCTGGCCAGCCGGCGCCTGCTCACCCGCGTGCGCGGCGGGGCCATGCTTGAATCCCGGCTCGACAACATCGGCTATTCCACCCGCCGGGCGATCGCTGCCCATGCCAAGGACGCGATCGGGCAAAAGGCGGCGCAGTTGCTGCCCAACAATGCCTCGCTGTTCCTCAACATCGGCACCACGACAGAGGCGGTGGCGCGCAACCTGCTCGATCACGAGCATCTTCTGGTGGTGACCAACAACCTCAACGTTGCCGATATCCTGGCCCAGAACAGCCGGATCGAAGTGATCGTGGCCGGCGGCCGCCTGCGCGCCAACGATCGCGCGGTGATCGGCAGCCTGACGGTGGATTTCATCAAGGGCTTCAAGGTCGATTATGCGGTGATCGGCACCAGCGCGCTCGATGCCGATGGCGATCTGCTGGATTTCGATATCAACGAGGTGACCGTCAGCCAGACGATCATCGCCCAGGCGCGCAAGGTCATGCTGGTGGCCGACGCAACCAAGTTCGAACGCCAGGCCCCGGCGCGGATCGGCTCGCTCTCGGATATCGACCTGTTCGTGACCGACACGATCGCGGATGACGAGCGCACCCGCCTGGTGCAGCGGCACAACGTGGATATCGTCACCGCGCTTTAGGCGGAATGGGCGGCGCCAGCGCGATCGCGATCGTACCAACGTTGCCCAAATAAGCCGCGCGCCTCTATGCCGCTGAAACCGTTGGCTTGGTGGTGAGCAGCACCCACAGCAGCGCCGCGCCAATCATGTCCATGAGCGACAGCGCGACGAACAGCGGGTTGTAGCCAAAGACGTCGGCGCTTTTGCCAATGGCGAGCGTGAACAGCATGCCACCGATCCACGCGATCGATCCCGCCATGCCGCTTACCGTGCCAACGGTGCGGGAATTGAACAAATCGGCGCACAGCGTGATCAGCGCGCCGTTGAGCATCTGGTGGGCGAAACCACCGACGCAGAACAGCGCAATGGCCAGCCCCGGCGAACCGGCAAGGCCGATGCAGGCCGGGCCGATCATGCACAGCGCGCCCACGGCCATGGTCACTTTGCGCGAGGCCACCACGCCGGCACCACGCCGCATGAGGTAGCCCGGCAGGATGCCCGCGCCCAGCGATCCGAAATCGGCAGCCAGGAAAGGCAGCCAGGCCCACAGCGCAATCGCCTTGAGATCCAGCTTCCATACCGAGACGAGGTAGAGCGGGATGAAGAAGTTGAAAGTCTGCCACGCCGGTTCGGCCAGAAAGCGCGGCAGGGCAATCGCCCAGAACGATCGGGATTTGAGGATATCGAACCGCGATGACACCATCTCGGTGGCAACGTCCGCGCCGGGATCATGCAACGGCCGCTCCTCGGGGCGTGGCGACCGATAGGTGAACCACCACAACAGCGCCCACGCCAGGCTGAGCGCCCCGGTAACCAGGAAGGCAGACTGCCAACCCCACCACAGGATGCAGAACGCCACCAGGGCCGGCGCAACCATGCTGCCAACGCTCGTGCCCATTTGAAAGCAGCTGGTGGCAAGCGGGCGCTTTTGCGCCGGAAACCACTCTGAAACCACCTTGGCACCGGCGGGAATGGCCGCCGCTTCGGTGGCGCCGAGGGCTGCGCGAAACACGGCCAGGCTGGGCCAGCCGGTGGCGAAAGCGTGCCCCATGTTGGCCAGCGCCCAGCCGAGCGCAAAGATGAAGAACCCCAGCCGTGTGCCAAGCACATCAAGCACGGTGCCGGCCACGGTCTGCATCACAGTATAGCTTGCCTGGAACGCCAGGACGACCCAGCTGTATTGCTCGGTCGTCATGCCGAAGCTGTCTTTCAGCGTCGGCGCCGCCACCGACAGCGTCGAGCGGGCAAGATAGTTCATGATCGTGCCCAGCGTGACCAAGCCGATCATCCACCAGCGCAACTGACCTTTTGCCATGTGTCGATGTCCCTGGTTCAGGCGCGGGTTGCCGGGGCCAGCGGCGCGTAGGCCGCCCGGTCCAGCTGCGGAATGGCGCCGGCCTGCTGAACCACGGCGGCGGCCAGGCGATGGCCGGCCAGGCCGCAGTCGCGCGGCGCCAGGCCTTGCAGCCTTGCCGCCAGGTAACCGGCGTTGAAGGCGTCGCCCGCCCCGCTGGTGTCCACTGGCCGCACCACCTGGGGTGGCGGCAGGATCGTGCCATCGGGCAGCCGGCACCCCCGCGCGCCCAGCTTGACGATCACCTCCTGGCACCCCAGACGCTGCCAGTGGCTGGCGCACGCCTCCAGGGTGGTGGGCGAGATATCGTCCTCGTCCTGCAGCGTGGGAAAGCCGATATCGGCCCGCGCGATCGCGGCATCGCGCCAGGATGCCGCTTCGCCGGCACTGGGCCACAGCCGCGGGCGATAGTTGCCGTCGAACGCGACAAGGCCGCCCCGCGCCCTGACTCTTGCCGCCAGGTCGAGCAAGGCGCCGCGCCCCTCGGCCGGCAGGATGGCAAGCGAAATCAGCGAAAACACCAGGACGCGGGCCGCTTCGGCCAGGGCAACGGCCGCTGCCATGCCCGGCAGGGCAAACATGTCGCGCGCAGCGCTGGCATCGCGCCAGTAGTGGAACGAACGCTCGCCATCGCCATCGGTGCGGATGGCGTAGAGGCCCACGGCGCGGGTGGGATGGGCCAGCACCAGCGACACATCGAGCCCTTCGGCCACCCATCCCGTGCGCAGATCCTGGCTGAAGGGATCGTTGCCCAGCGCCGTCAGGAAGCCGGTGCGCCATCCGCTGCGTGCCAGATGCAACGCGGTATTGAGCGCGTCGCCGCCCTGGCCAAAGCCACGCCCGGCCCCTGCGTCGGCAAGTTCGACCATGGCTTCACCCACGCAGACCACATCGAAGGCAGGTTCCACCATGGTTCAGCGACGCGGCAGGACAGTGATGGCAGAGACGACCGCCTCGCCCTTCACCGGCACGAAATCGATCGTCACCACGCCGTCTGTCGCCGTGACCGGAAACGAGCGCGTCACTTCGGTCAGCGGCCCACCTGCGGCGCCGGCAATGTCAAAACCCTTGAGCATGGCCTGGCCATTGGCCGCGACGTCAAAGATGCGGCTGCCCGGTTGTTCCGCAGGCTCGACAAAGGTCAGCGACACGGTGAACGTGCCGGGGCCGGTGGGAATGCGATAGCTGAACGCTCCCGCGCGGAACGTTGCGGCCAGATCGCGGTTGCGCGTGCCGGCAATGTCGGGGCGGACGGGCGCGCGGCCACGGGCGAAGACATCCACCGACCGCGCCGTTCCGCCGCTGAAGAACGCATCCGATCCGAACACGGCATTGGGCGCATGCGCCGCGACCAGGGCGCCCGCGTCGATCCGGAATGCGCCGGCCTGGGCACCGGCCAATTGCCATTCGATCCGATCCGCCACCGCGCCCGTCGCGAATTGCCCTGTCGCCGTCAGAACATTGGTGCCCGCGGCGAGCGCCACGCCTGACCAGACACAGACCCGGTTCGGGCAATCGGTCTTGCCCCCCAGGCTGCGCCCGTTGAGCGCCAGTTCGGTGCGCGGGGCATTGCTATAGACCCGCACGTCAGTGACCGGGTAGGCGCGCTGGGTGTAGCGACGCCCAGTGATATGCACGGTGAGCGCGGCAGACCAGTTGGCCCGGTAATAATAGAACGCGTCCTTGCGGATCGTGCCATCATAGGTGACCAGGCCCTTGGTGTTGACGTCGACCGAGTCCCCCTCGCGCCGGACAGTCGAGCCGAAATCGAACGCGTTCCACAGCCACGTCCCAAACAGCCATGGCCGATCGCGCAGCAAGGGCCAGGTCTGCTCGTGGACCCAGGCCTGATACCCTTCCGGTTGGCGCGGCCCGGCTATGTCGGCCGGGCCACCGGCGGGGTCATCGGTCTGGTAGGTCAGCGCGCCGCCGGCGCCATATTCGGAAAGGGCGAGCGGCTGATGGGGATACTTGGCGCGAAGGCCATCAAGATAGGGGCCGATCCCTGCGGGCTTGCCATAATACCAGCCGTAATACCGGTTTACCGCCGTGGCTTGCGTCAAACCGACGATGTCGGGGGCAGCCGGATCACCCTGGCAGCACGCCGCCATGACCGTCGGGCGCGAAGGGTCGTCCTGGCGTGCCTGCTGGTCGAGCAGACGGACCAGCGCCTTGGGATCGGCAATCGCCGCGGGTGGCTTGCCCAGGAAATCCGGGCGATTGGGCCCGAAATCAACCTCGTTGGCCACGCCCCAGAACGCCACCGCGGGATGATTGAAGTTCTGGCGGATCAATTCCGCAAGCTGCTGCTGCGCATTGCCCACCAGTGCCGTGGTGGGGTTGATCGCCTCACCCTGGGTCCATTGCGTGACCAGCGGAATCTCGTCCCACAGCACCAGGCCATAGCGATCTGCCAGCGTGTGGATCGTCTCGCCGTGCTGGTAATGGGTAAGCCGTATGGTGTTGGCCCCCATGTCGCGGATCGTGGCGAACGTCCTGGCGATATCCGCCTCGCTCATCGCCCAGTCAGACGTTTCGGTATCCTGGTGCAACCCCACGCCGTGCAGGGCCAGCACCTTGCCGTTGAGCAGGAAACCGCGTTGCGGATCGATGCTGACCTGGCGGATCCCGAAAGGTTGCGCGACCGTGTCGACCACGCGGCCGCGTCCATCGACGACGTCGACGATCAGCCGATAGAGGTAGGGATCGGCGGTGCCCTGCCACAGATGCGGCCTGGCCACCGCCAGGTCCTGCTGCTGTTCCGATACCTGGGCTACCGGCAGGCGAAAGACCGCGCGGGCCTGGGCAGCAACGCGCCCCTGGGCATCGACCAGGCGCGCCACCACGGCGCCATTGGCCACGCGCCCGGTGTCGTTGGCCAGGCGGGTACGGACACGGACCTGCGCCGCGCCGGCAGAAATGCTGGTCGTCGTGGCATAAACACCCGGCCCGCCGTGGTCGAGCAGGTCGATATGCAGCGGATTGGTGACAATCACGCGCACCGGCCGATAGAGCCCGCCGCGCACGAAGAAATCGCCGCTCAAGGGCAAAACGTCGGCCGTGGCGCTGCCGGCGACGGGCGCGCTGTTGTCCACGCGCACGGCAACGATGTTGCTGGCGCCCGGGCGCAGGGCCGGCGTGGCATCAAAGCGAAAACGGCTGAACCCACCGGCGTGGGAGCCGAGCCTGACGCCGTTCACCCAGACTTCGGCAATGCGGCTTGCGGCATCGAACTCCAGCCACACCTTCTCGCCGCTGGCCCGTGCCGGCGAGGGAAAACGAAGGCGATACCAGCCCACGCCCTGATACTTGGCGACCGTGCCCGCTGTGTTGGGCCCCACCCCGACCCGGGGCTCGTAATAGCCGATCCGGTTCCAGGTATGCGGCACCCGCACGGGCTGCCACGCGGCATCGTCAAACGCCGGTTGCGCCGCGCCGGCCGGGTCACCCTGGATAAAGCGCCAACCATCGGCAAGGACAACGGCGGTGCGCGCCTCAGCGCCAGCCTGCGTTGCCGCAGCCGCAGCACCCCCGTCCCTGGCCTGCGCCGTCACCGCAAGCAACGCGCCAATTGCCAGTCCTGCAAGCCAGTTTGCCTTCACGGTAGACCCTCTCGTTCGTTGTTATCGGCGGTGCTTCAGGCCGTCACCAGTTCCACATCGTGCCGTCTTCGAGGCGGGCGACCGGAAGATAGGCGGGCTTGTAGGGATACTTGGCCGCCAGCTTTTCATCGATATCGACGCCGTGCCCCGGGGTTTCGCCGCAGAACAATTCGCCGTGCTCGAAGTGGTAGTCATGCGGGAAGACCGCGTCGGTCTCGGGCGTGTGGCGCATGTATTCCTGGATGCCGAAGTTGGGCACCCAGGTATCGAAATGCAGCGCGCAGCCCATCGTCACCGGCGACAGGTCGGTGGCGCCATGGCAGCCGGTGCGCACCTGGTAGAGGCTGGCAAGATCGGCAATGCGGCGCAGGTGGGTAAGGCCGCCGGCGCCGACCACGGTCGCGCGGATGTAATCGATCAACTGGTTCTGGATCAGGTCCTTCGCGTCCCAGATCGTGTTGAAGATTTCACCCACGGCAAGCGGCGTCACCGTATGCTGGCGCACCAGCTTGAACGCCTCCTGGTTTTCCGCAGGCGTGCAATCCTCCAGCCAGAACAGCTGATAGGGCTCGAGCATCTTGCCAAGGTTGGCCGCCTCCTGCGGTGTGTAGCGGTGGTGGCCATCGTGCAGCAGGTGGTGGTCAAAGCCGTAGGTCTTGCGCAGTTCCTCGAACAGCTTGGGCACATAGTTCAGCGCCTTGCGCGTATCCCACCCGGTCACCGAGGGCAGCGCGGCATCGGCCGGCTCGTAATAGAGCTTGCCCCGGCCCACGCCATAGGCATCCTTGATGCCGGGAACCCCGGTCTGGGCGCGGATCGCCTTGTAGCCCAGGTCGATATAGTGGCCGACCGCCTCGACCGTTTCGGCAATGTCGCTGCCATTGGCATGACCATAGACCATGATCCCGTCGCGGCTGCGCCCGCCGAGCAATTGGTAAACCGGCATGCCGGCCATCTTGCCCTTGATATCCCACAGCGCCATGTCGACCGCCGCGATTGCCCGCATCGTCACCGGGCCGCGCCGCCAATAGGCGCCACGGTAGAGATACTGCCAGATATCTTCGATGCGGCGCGGGTCCATGCCGATCAGGCAGGGAATGACGTGCTCTTCCAGATAGGCCACCACCGAAAGCTCGCGCCCGTTGAGCGTGCCATCACCGATGCCATAGACGCCCTGATCGGTTTCGATCTTGAGCGTCACGAAGTTGCGCCCCGGGCAGGTGACGATGACGCGCGCACCGGTGATCTTCATGTTCGTTGGGCCTCACAAAGCGATTCAATTGTGGTAAGACCGATTGATCGACCGATTTCGGTCTGTCAAGTTTTGAAAATTGGTATTACCAAAAAACGAGGCGTCATGACGAACGGCAAAACCAGCGAGCGACTGTACCAGGACGTGGCCCGATCGCTGGTCGAGGAACTGGCCGCGGGGCGCTTTCCGGTGGGCACCCGGCTTCCGGCAGAGCGCGAACTGGCGCTGCGCTTCGACGTAAGCCGGCCTACCGTGCGCGAGGCGATGATCGCGCTGGAAGTGCAGGGCTTCGTGGAAGTCAGGCTGGGTTCGGGGGCCTATGTCCTGCGCCTGCCCAACGAGGGCGATCGCCCGGGTTTCGATGTCTCGGCGTTCGAGCTGACCGAGGCGCGCCTGTTGTTCGAAGGCGAAGCGGCCGCGCTCGCCGCCACCCAGATCACCGATGAAGAGCTGACCGAGGTTGCGCGCCTGGTCGATGATATTGCGCAGGAAAACAACGATCCCGCCGGAACGGAACGCGCCGATCGCGAATTCCACCTGGCCATCGCCCGCGCGACCCGCAACTCGGCCATCTACAATGCGATCGAGCAACTGTGGGACTTGCGCCAGACCTCGCCCGAAGCCGCTCTGCTGCACAGCAAGGCACGCACCGCCAATGTAAAGCCCGTGGTGGAAGAGCATTGCGCGGTGCTCGATGCCTTGCGCAGCCGCGATGCCAACGCGGCCCGCGCCGCCATGCGTGCCCACCTCGCCGCCGTGCTCGACGGCCTGCTATTTGCCACCGAGGAGCAAGCCCTTGCCCAGGCACGCCGCGCCACGCAGGCCAAGCGGGAGCGGTACACGCGGGCAACGGCATAAACTGCTCTGCTCTAGGGTAGCGACCGCGGTTCAGATTGGGAGCCCCCTCACAGCAAATCACCGCCTGCTTGGCCTTCCGGAGCCACCCGCATGGCCCGCGTCTCGGCCCCCATGGCCAGACGCCATTGCATGGCCTCGTCAGCACCGGGTCCCGGCGCCACGCGCAACGGCGTTGCGCCGGTCGGCATCCCGGTTTCGGCATCGGCAAGCACCAGTTGCACGGGCCGCCCTGACGTGGCCTGCTCGATCCGCAGCGGCGCGTCCTGCCCGGCACGGCGGCGCCACGTATCCCCGATCTGCACCATCGCCTGGAGCAGCAAGGCCAGATCCTGCCCACGCAGCGTGGGCACATAGTCATGGCGGGGCGGGCGCGCCTGGTAGAGCCTCTTCTCGATCAGCCCGGCTTCTTCCAGGCTTTTGAGCCGGTCCGACAAGGTCGCGTTGGTTGCCCCGGTCGAGCGGCGTAGATCGTCATAGCGGGTCAGCCCCAGCAGCACATCACGCATGATCAGCAGGCCCCAGCGGTCTCCCACCGCGGCCATGACTTCGGCAATCGAGCAGGCCATGCCGTCAAAACTCTTGGATCGCATCGTCGGCGCCTTTCCGAAATCCCGTGACTCTTATTATTAGAGCAATTAGGCTCTCATCATGAGAGTCGGCTCTCTACCTTGCAACCCAGGAGTCACGCATGGATGAAATTTCCCGCATATTCGTCGTCGGTGCCACCGGCGCCCAGGGGCTTCCGGTGGTCCGCGGACTGGTGCAGGATGGCCGCTACCAGGTTCTGGCGCTGACTCGTGACAAGAACTCGGCTCGGGCACGCGCTTTGGCGCAATGGGACCAAGTCGATTTTCTGGAAGGCACGTTTGCCGATGAGGCCGTGCTGCGCGCCGGGATGCGCGCTTGCCAGGGCGTGTTCCTCAACATCGATGGCTTCAACACCGGCGAGAAGACCGAGACCTATTGGGCGATCCGCGCCTACGAGATCGCGATCGAAGAGGGCGTGCGCTTCTTCGTCTATGGCAATCTCGATTACACGCTCAAGCAGGCCGGCTACCGCTCGATGTTCCGCACCGGCCACTATGACGGCAAGGGCCGCATGGGCGCGTGGATCCTGGCGCAGAACCGCGACAACGCCGGGCGCATGGGCAGCGCGCTGTTCACCACCGGCCCCTACATGGAAATGGCATTCTCGGCGCAGACGCCGATGACACCGGCCGTGGAAGAGGGCGTGTTGACCTGGCGCGTGCCACTGGGCCAGGGCGCCGTGGTCCACGTCGCGCTGGAAGACTGCGGACACTATGTGCGCTGGCTGTTCGACCATCGCGACCGGGCCAATGGCATGGACCTGGCCGTCGGCATCGAGCCGGTGCGCTATACCGATCTGGCTGCCGCGTTCACGCAGGTGACCGGCCATCCCGCGCGCTATGTCGATACGGACCTGGACAGCTATTTCGCGCGCTTCGGCGGGATCGCCGCGCTTCCCGCCGGCTACAATGCCGATCCCGCCGACAAGAGCACGATGACCTTTCGCGACAACTTCACCGGCTTCTGGAACACGTGGAAGCACGAGATCATTACGCGCGACTATGCCCTGCTCGATGAAATCCACCCCGGCCGGATCAGAAGCGCACAAGACTGGATTTGCCGCCATGAGCAGCAGGCAGCAGCGTCAGGCGGGGAAAGTCTGTGGCAGCGGGTGCAGCCCGATACCCTGCCTGGCCGCCCGATCCTCAAGCTGAGCGAAGACCACCGGCGCGGCATCCTCTGAGCCTTGCGGGCGGCCCGAGGGTTCGGGCCGCCCCGGCTTCACGCGGGGACCGGCGCGCCCGCCGCTGCGTGCGCGCGGCGCAAGGTGCCGAGCAGCACCAAGGCGGCGACCACGCCCATGATGCCGGCGACCACGAAGGCCGGGGCATAGCTGCCGCTGTGCTGGCGGATCACCCCAGCGCCAAACGCGGCGCAGGCTGCGCCCAATTGGTGGCCGGTCTGGATCCAGCCAAATACGATCGGCGCTTCCTGCTCGCCAAAGGCTTCATTGGCGAGTTTCACCGTCGGCGGCACCGTGGCGATCCAATCCAGCCCATAGAACACGGCAAAGACCGCCAGACTGGTGGTGTCGAAGCTGAGGAACGGCAACGCCAGCAGCGACAGGCCACGCAGCCCGTAATAGACGATCAGCAACACGCGCGGATTATAGCGATCGGTTAGCCAGCCCGACGCGGTGGTGCCGAACAGGTCGAAGAAGCCCATGGTCGAAAGCAGCCCGGCAGCGGCCACCGGGGCAATGCCATGGTCCCCGCAGAACGCGATCATGTGCGTGCCGACCAGGCCATTGGTGGTCAGGCCACAGACAAAGAACGTGCCGAACAGCAGCCAGAACATCGGCTGCCGCGCCGCGCGCCACAACACGCTGAGCGCCAGGCCGGCGGTGCGGGCCTGGCGCGGCGCAGGCGGCGGCGGGCTGTCGGGCCCTTCGCCAAAGCGGCGCGTGCCGATGTCGGCGGGATGTTCGGGCACGACCAGGGCCACCAGCGGCACCAGCGCCAGGCAGACCAGGCTGACCGCCAGAACCACCGGCCGCCACGCGCCGTCGCGCGAAAGCCAGGCCAGCAATGGCAGGAAAATCAGCGCGCCCGTGGCTGTGCTGGCACTCAGCAGGCCCATGACCAGCCCCTGCCGCGTCGCGAACCAGCGATTGACCACCGCCGCGCCCAGCACCGAGGCAACCGCGCCGCTGCCGATGCCCGACAATACCCCCCAGGTCAGCACATAGTGCCACGGCAGCCGCATCCACAGACTGGCAAAGGTGGCGAGCGACATTAGCGTGAGCCCGGCCAGCATGGTGCGGCGGATGCCGAACGAAACCATCAGTGCCGCGGCAAAGGGGCCGACAAGGCCATAGAGAAAGATGCCGATCGCGGCGGCGAACGAGATCGTTGCCCGGTCCCAGCCGAAGTTGACCTGCAAAGGCACCATCAGCACGCCGGGCGTGGCGCGCAGCCCGGCCGAGACCAAAAGCGCGAGGAATGTCGCCGCAACGATCAGGATCAGGTGAAGGCGCGCGGGCACCAGCCCGGTCTTGTGCAGCAGGCGGCTCATGCCTGACTTTCCTGTGCCAGCGTGACAAGGTCACCCAGCGCCGCTTCTACGCCGGCCCAGCGCTCTGGGCCAAACGCGCCGATCATGCGCCGCTGCGCCTCTTCCCAGGCGCCTTGTGAAGTGGCCACCGCGTCGCGTCCCTGCGCCGTCAGGCGCGCCTGCTTGGCGCGCCCCTTGCCCTCGCCCCACGCTTATCGCGTCGATCGTCCGCCGGTCGCCCGGCGACTGTCCCGGTCGTTACACCCGGCATTTGAGTACTATGACGGCTCCGTCGCCATGCAGGTCCGGGTAAACCGTCCTGTTTAGGCGATCCCGCATTTACGCGAGAGGGAGGTTGCGACGTGTTTAGGCGCCCCGTTCGTTCACTTGCCCCTCCATACAGAGGATGCGTCGGACGAGCTGGTAGGAGAGCATGAACATCGCGCTCTCCGACCATCCGATGTGCCGCGTCAGCCATTCTACGGCACCACTGCGGGTGTAAGTCGCTGCAAACTGGGGTTCAGGCAGTATAGCTTTCGCCATGCCCGTCTTGCCCTGACCTGCCGCGTCACAAATGGCTTCGACGCTTTGGGCCTTTTCCGGACATGCTGTTGTCCCCCGCCTCTTTCGAGGTCGCAGCCATTTCTGGCCGAGGTTGGTCCGGTGGACACAGGCCATTACCAGCAGGCCTGACAGTTCATTCTGTTCCTCCTTCTTCTCGCGCCGATACGGCGCACCATTGATCCCGGAATAAGTCCTACCCGAACCGGCATTGTGGGGCAGCGTGCAGGGACAGCGGCTGGCGTCCCACGGCTGCACCCAGGGCAGGCGCCCGGCTTCGAGTTCGGCGATGATGCGGTAGGTCACCTCGGAA
>NZ_BCYV01000031.1 GCF_001598375.1 Novosphingobium capsulatum NBRC 12533 | reverse complement strand
CCCCGCCGGCTTGCGGCGGGGCCAGCGACACGGTGAAGGCGCGTGGCCGGGCGTGGCTGGCAAGGTGGGCGCGTGCCGCCGTGGCGCTGTCGCGCCCGGCCCGCACCAGCGGCCAATGCGCCGCCAGGCCGCGCACCACGCAGGGCGTCGTGGCGGCGGCCAGCACGGCATCGAGAGCGCCGCCGTGATCGGCCAGCGCCACCTCTGCCACGCAAGGAAGACCTTCAGGCACGGCCAAGGCGCGCCATCAGATCGGCAAAGCGGCCAAGCGCGGCCACCGCCATGTAGATCGGCAGCAGATAGCCCTGGGCGTTGAGTTCGCCCAGCGCCGCGCCATCCAGCGCGGCCAGGCGATCTTCGGCAATGATGTGATAGCCCACCAGGCTGCGGGTGGAGCCTTCGGCCAGGGGCACATCGAGCGTGAAGGGTTCGAGCAGGCCATGGTGTTCGAGCGCGGCGAGAAACGCCGGCGTGGCGCGCCAGCCAGCGTCGAGCGCGCCCAGTTGCTCTGCCTTGGCGGCGAGATAGGGCGTCGGGGCACCGGCGTCATCGAACAGCCGCTGCCCACCGGGTGCTCCGACGCGGGCATGGGCCAGATCGATATGCACCTGGGGCACTTCGTCTTCATCGCGGGTGCGGCCGATCAGGAACGGCTGCACGGCGTGGGCCAAAGGCACGTAGGCCGCGTCCCAGCGATCGCCGGCCAGGAACAGGTTTTCGCCCTGGTCAAAACCGAACAGGGCCAGCGCGGCAAAACGCCCGCTCTGCCCGTCGCGGCGAAAGACGATGGGATAGTGCGCAGCCACCGCGCGAAATTCCGAAGGGACGACCAGGCATCCCATTACCCCGTCGCCCCATTGCGCCCCGGCGGTGGTGACCACGGCAAGATCGCGATGGCTGGCATTGTCGAGCAGGGCGTGGCTGCTGCTGCTGGTCACGGTGCGGGCGTCCTCTCTCTTGTGGCTCTTCCAATCCTGCCCCCTTGTTTCATCGCCCACTGCCACAGGCAAGTGCGTTGAAAAGAGGGCCATCCGGCCGGGCTGACGGGCAGTGTCGCCCGGCCGGATGGGGAGGGCCGCGTCAGAAGTTGACGCGGAAACCAGCCGAATAACGGGCATAGCCGCTGGAGGCGAAGAACACGTTGTTGTCAGACCGCAGGTGCCCGCGACGGCCCTGGTTGGTCAGGTTGATGGCATCGGCAAAGACGGTGAAGCCCTTGCGGAATTCCCAGCTGGCGCTGGCATCGACCTGGCCATAGGGCTCGACATAATAGGGGTTGGGCCCCGTGCCCGAGAGGAACTGCGCGCGCCAGTTGTAGGCAACGCGCGCCTGCAGCCCGTGCTTGTCATAGAACAGCACCGCGTTGGCACTATCAGACAGCCCGGTCAGCGCGAACTGCGTGACGCTCGACGGCTTGGTGTTGTCATACGTCGCATCGCCGCGCACGATCGTGTAGTTGAGGATCGCGCCGAAACCGGTGTTCCAGAACGAATGCTGGATGGCAAATTCCCAGCCATAGAGCGTGGCGGTCTGCGAGGAATTGACCGGCGTGGCGATCTGGAAATTGACCGCCGCATCCTGAGGCGTGCCGAAGATGTTGCCCGTCAGGTTGCCGGTGGCATCGGTGCCGGTGATCTGCGAGCTTTCGGGATAGTGGGTGAAGATGTAGTTGCGGATCGCCGCCGTGCTGGCATCAGCCCCCAGCGCCGAAATCGCCGCCTGGTAACGCGGGCCATTGGCCGGGTTGGTCAGGCCGAAGGCCGGGCTGTCGACGCGGGCTGACGAGATGAAGTTCGACACGCCCTTGTGGAAGAAGCCCACCGAGACATAGCTCGTCGGCGCGTAATACCATTCGAGGCTGACATCGATGTTCTTCGACTTGTAGGGCATCAGGCCCGGATTGCCCTGGCTACCGGTGCCACCGCCGATGCGGAACAGCTGGTCCAGCGTGCGGCCACCCTGAAGGCTGGCGTAATCGGCCCGCGTGATGGTGTGGCTGTAGGACGCGCGGAACTTGACGTTGCGCGCGGGCTGCATGTCAAAGTCGAACGCGGGCAGGAAGTTGTCATAGCTGCCGGCAAAGGTGGTGAACGCGCTGTCACCGCCATAGATCAGGCCGAATTCGTTGGCCGAGACCCACTGCGTGCCGGTGGGCACCGGCACCAGCGCCGACGAGGTGACGCGGGTGTTTTCATAGCGCAGGCCAGCACGGAAATGCGCCTCGCGGCCGAGCAGGTCGAACTTGGTGTTCACCTGCACATAAGGCGCGATCGTGCGTTCCTTGATGCGGCGATCGACAGTGTAGGGCGCCAGGCAGTTGCCGGTGCCGCCGCAGATCTGGTTCTTGCTATCGAGCAGGCTCACCATCTTCTCGAAGTTGAAGCTGTAGAACTGCTTGATGATGTTGGGATCGTTGGCGCCCGAAACGCCCTTGAACTTGTCCGGCACCGAAACCAGGCTGAACAGGTCATCAGGCGTCTGGCTGGCCGGCAGCGAGCCACCCCAGGTATCATGCTGGATATAGCCATAGGCCGAACGCACCTTGTTCTCGGTGTAGTCCGCGCCGAAATCGAGGCTGTCGATCACCCCGCTGTCGAACTTGAACTGGCCCGAAAGCCGCGCCTCGTTGATCTCGTCGCGGAAATAGGCGTTGCGGAAGGCATTGCCCGTGGGCGTGATATTGGCCGGATCGAGCGCATCGATGCCCGGGTTCATGCCCACCGAGATTACCGGCAGATCGTGGGTGAAATCGATCTTCTGGTTGGCGATGCCGAACACCGCCGAGCCCACCGACACGCTGGTGCCATAGGGGTTATTGGGCTTGGATTCGGCCGTCGAATGGTGCGCGTCCAACTCCAGCGTCAGGCGGTCGATGCCATCCCACTTGAGGTTGCCGCCGATCGAGCGGTTGATCGAGCGGTTTTCGGTAAGCGCCGCGCTATACGACAGGTCCTTGCCTTCGTTGGCGCCGAAGTGTTCGGCATAGAACACCGGGCCGGCCACCGGGCCATCGGTCCACTGGCTGGAAACGTCGTTGAAGTTGAACCAGATGCCCACGCTGTTGGTGCGCGCGCGCACGGTGTTCTGGGAATAGGTATAGTCGAACGTGGCGGTCAGCGTATCGGTGGGGCGCAATTGCAGCACGAGCTGGCCGTTGATGCGCTCGCGATCGATGTCGGTAATGTCATAGCTGGCGTTCTGCGGCACCTGATAGACATCATTGGGGCCGGGCCGGTTGACGATGTTGGCATAGCGCGGATCGCCCTGCTGCGGCAGCGAGCCCCAGTTGTTTTCCGAGCCCAGATAGCCATCGCGCCAGCCGACATTGGCCTGGTTGTTGCTCGCCTTGCGCTTTTGCCACACGCCGGTGACCAGCACGCCCACCTTGCCATCGGCAAAGGTGTCGCTGATGATACCCGACACTTCGGGCGTGATCGGGCTGCCTTCGTTGCGCGAGGTATCGATCATGCCCTTGATCGCCAGGCTGCCATGCAGGCCGGGCCGATCGAGCGGGCGCGGGGTCTTGATATTGATCGTCGAACCGATGCCGCCGGTGGGCAGCGTGGCCCGGCCGGACTTGTAGACTTCGACCCCAGCCACGCCTTCGGACGCCAGGTTGGCAAAATCGAAGCTGCGCGTGGACGGCGCGCTGGCGCCATCGCCCAGGCTGGACGTGGGCATCTGCCGGCCGTTGAGCAGCACCAGGTTGAATTCGGGGCCAAAGCCACGAACGGTAACGGTAGAGCCTTCACCGTTGGAACGGTCGATCGACACCCCGGTGATGCGCTGAAGCGATTCGGCCAGGTTGGTGTCGGGGAACTTGCCCATGTCTTCGGCCGAAATCGCATCGACCACGCCCTGGGCGCTGCGCTTGATATTGGCAGCGGCCGAAAGGCTGGCACGGATGCCGGTGACGACGATGGCGTTTTCCGGCGCTTCGGTGGCAGCTTGCGGATTGGCGGCCGATGCCGCGCCGGCGGTGTCCTGCGCCAAGGCCGGATTGGCTGCCAGGCCCACGGCCATGACCGAAGCCCCCAGTACCAGGCGCGCGCGCAAAGAATGGCAACGTGTGCTCATCAGATCCCTCTCCCCGTTTTCACCCGGCGCTTTGCGTCCGGCTTGTGAACGTTCTCAACTGTGGTGACGCATGCGCGTGAACGTTCACTTTGTCAAGCACCCGGCGTTGCCAGCCGTGACAAAGGGCAATGAAACGAGATCAGCCTGCCGGGAAAGCAGCTGGCAGGCGCGGCCTGGACAGTGCGCCGCCCGCGCCGCGGCGATCAGCCTGTGGCGCGAAGGCCAAGTTGCGCGGTCGGATAGGCCGCGCGATCGTTGCCCGCGGGTTGACCATGCCCGGGCAGGCCATGTTCGAACACGGTCGCGGTGATGCGATTGCGGCCCTCGCTCTTGCTGCGATAGAGCTGCGCATCGGCCATATCGATCCACTCCTGCGGCCTGGCCCCGGCGACGCTGCGCGCACTGGCGATGCCGATGCTGACCGTGACGAACGCATCCACGCCCGATCGCGCGTGCGGAATACCCAGCTGGCGCACCTGGCGCCCGATCTCGGCCGCAACGGATTGGGCCGTGGCCAGGTCTGCGCCGGGCAGCACGCAGACGAACTCTTCCCCGCCATAGCGGGCCGAAAGATCGGTCGCACGGCGCACCGCGCGGGTGAGCGCGGCGGCGACCATGGCAATGCAGCGGTCGCCGGCCGGGTGGCCATAGGCATCGTTGAACTGCTTGAAGAAGTCGATATCGAGCATGACCACCGACAGCCATTCCTGCTGCCGCGCCAGCCGCGCGGTCTCCACCTCCAGCGTGCGTTCCAGGTGCCGACGATTGGACAAGCCGGTGAGCGCATCGGTCACCGCCATCCGTGCCAGTTGATCGCGCAGGCGCTTGAGTTCAACATGATTGGCCACCCGCGCGCGCAGGATCGGCGGCTGCACCGGCTTGGTCACATAGTCGATCGCGCCCAGCGACAGCCCGCGCATTTCATCCTCGCTGTCACCCAGGCCAGTGGTAAAGATCACCGGCACATCGGTCAGCGTGGCATCCTGCTTGAGCGCGGCACAGACGGCAAAGCCATCCATGCCCGGCATCAGCACATCGAGCAGAATGAGATCGGGCTGCGCGGTGCGCGCCAGATCCAGCGCCTCTTGCCCCGACAGGGCAAAGCAGACGTCGTATTCGTCTTCGAGCACGGCATTGATGATCTCGATATTGGCGATTTCATCGTCGACGATCATCACCAGACCGCGCCGCGACAAGGGGGGAAGCGCCTGGCCCATTAGGCAACGGCCCCCTGTATCGGCGCGTCATCGGCAAGGCTGCCTTCTGCTTCGAGCAGGGCCAGCGCGCGGCCATAGTCGAGCCGTTCCAGCGCCTGGCGCACCGGATGGCCCTGGCGCGCCGGCTCGGGCAGGCCCAGCGCATCAGCATAGACGACAAAGGCAGCCCGCGCCGCCAGGCTGCGCCGCTGCACCAGATCGATCAGCCCGTCGCGCGCCTGGGCAACGGCGCCGGCATCTGCGCACGAGCCATCTGCCTCCGTGATCGACGGGACATGAGCCGGAAGCGGTGGCGCCAGGCTGCGCGCCGCCTCGATCGCCGGGGCCAGTTCGCGGGCCAGCAGGGCAATCTCGCGGTCGAGGCCAAAGGTCTGTTCGGCGGCCAGCAAGCGCTCGATGCGCGCGGCCACGGCCTGGACCTGCGGCAGTTCGAGCGAACCGGCCACGCCCTTGAGCGAATGGGCCAGGCGCCGCGCCTCGGCCAGGCGGCCTTCGTCCACCAGGCTGGTCAGCGCACCGGGCGTGGCGGCATAGATATCGCCGAAATCGCCGATCAGCTTGAGCAACAGCGTGCGCTTGCCATTAACCCGCGCCAGGGCCGCAGGAATGCCGAAGGGCGGCAGGTGATCGGGCAAGACCGCCTCGGACGCGCCGGCCGCATCGTTGGCCACGGCGTCGTTTGCCACAGGGCCGGTCCAGGCGGCATCGGTCCCCTGGCCCGCCACTGCCCCGGCAGGCGCGGCATCGGGCCGGCGCAACCAGCGTTCCAGCGTGCGAACCAGCAGCGCAGGCTCAACCGGCTTGGCGATATGATCGTTCATGCCGGCGTCAAGGCACCGCTGGCGTTCTTCGTCATAGGCATGCGCCGTCATCGCGATGATCGGCAAGGCGTCGGCGCTCCACGTGCGACGAATGCGCGCGGTGGCTTCGATGCCGTCCATCTCGGGCATCTGCACATCCATCAGCACAGCGGCATAGGCCCCGTTCTGCGCCGCCACCATGGCGCAGGCGATGCGGCCGTTTTCGGCGCAGTCCACCTCGAGCCCGGCATCGCCGAGCAGTTCCATGGCGATTTCGCGGTTGATCTCGTTGTCTTCGGCCAGCAGCACGCGCAGGCCGCACAGGCGCTGTGGCAGGCTTGGCGCCTGCGCCACCGCGTCTGCCATTGCCGCAGGCGCGGGCGCAGCAGCGGAGCCCTTGGCGGGCGCGCGTTCAGCCCGTTCGGGGAACAGATCGCACAGCGTTTCGATCAGCGCGCGTGGTTGCAGAGGCTTGGTGAGGAACGCATCGACATCGGCGCGATCGACCGACCCCAGGAACTCGTCGGCGCCATAGGCCGTCACCAGCAGTGTTGCCGGCAGGCGCCCATGCGGCACGCGGGTGCGCATGGACTTGACCGTGTCCATCCCGCTCAAGCCCGGCATCTTCCAGTCGAGCAGGACAAGATCGAACGGGCGCCCGGCGGTGGCGGCCGCATCGATCGCCGCCAGGGCTTCCTCGCCCGAGGCAACGAGATCGACCGCCATGTTCCAGCCGGCCATGAGTTCGTGCACGATCTGGCGCGAGGCGGCATTGTCATCGGCAGCGAGCACGCGCAGGCCCGCCAGGCCCGGCGGCGGCAGCAGCCCGGCGCGCGCCAGCGTGCCGGCGTCGCCCATCACCACGCGGAAGGTAAACACGCTGCCCATGCCAGGCGTGCTTTCCACCGTGATGCCGCCACCCATCTGCTCCACGATCTGGCGCGAGATGGCCAGGCCCAGCCCGGTCCCGCCAAAGCGCCGGGTCATCGAACTGTCGGCCTGGGTAAACGAGGTGAACAGCGCATCGCGCGCTTCGGCGGTCATGCCGATGCCGGTATCACGCACGGTGCATTCCAGGGTGACGGTGCCCTCGCCCGTCGCCACCAGGTCGACACCGACCATGACCACGCCCTTTTCGGTGAACTTGACCGCATTGCTGAGCAGGTTGACCAAGACCTGGCCAAAGCGCAGTTCATCGCCCACCACCATCTGCGGCACGCGCGGACCGACGGTAACGCGCAGCGCCACGCCCTTGGCCTCTGCATCGAGATTGAGCATCTGGGCCTGGTGCTCCACCGTGGCGCGCACATCGAACGGCCGCGCCTCGAGCGTGAGCTTGCCGGCCTCGTTCTTGGAATAATCGAGGATGTCGTTGATCAGACGCAGCAGCGAGGCACCGGCATCGG
Organism: Novosphingobium capsulatum NBRC 12533; assembly: GCF_001598375.1. Taxonomy (GTDB): domain Bacteria; phylum Pseudomonadota; class Alphaproteobacteria; order Sphingomonadales; family Sphingomonadaceae; genus Novosphingobium; species Novosphingobium capsulatum. Next base: position 28,244 of record NZ_BCYV01000031.1, on the reverse strand, counting down.
CAATCCGCGCGACATAGACCTGTTGCCGGGGATTGAGCGCGGTGCGCTGCGCCAGGTGGCAAAAGCCCAGGATGGCGTTCATCGGCGTGCGGATTTCGTGGCTCATGTTGGCCAGGAACATGCTTTTGGCGCGCGTGGCATCCTCTGCCTCGCGGGTGCGTTCTTCCAGCGCCAGATTCTTGGCACGGATTTCCTCGCCCATGGCTGTGACACGCTGCACGGATTCGACCAGTCGGTCGCTGAGCCAGACCAGCACGGCAGTCTGGAACGCAACGATCACGGCGTGAAGCAGCACGCGGGCAATGTTGCCCTCGCCGGGAAAGACTGCATAGGGCAAGGCATAGAGCAGCACGAGGTGATGCAGCGCCGTTGCCGTGGCCGCCATCAGGATAGCGCCGCGATCGCACCAGGCGATGGTCAACGCCAGCATGGCAAAGAAGTACATATGCATGTCCATCTGCCAGGCATGGCCCTGCATCAGGAACAGCAGCAGCGCCGGCTCTCCCACCAGCGCCACGGCGGAAAGATAGCGGGTGGAACGGGCAATGCCCTGGCGCCACCACATCAGGTGGTAGGCGAGCGCCAGAACGCCGCCGGCAACGCCCGCCCCGATCGGCGACTGGCCCGCCAGCCAGGCGACGACTGCCAGCAGCGGCACGTGCGCCCACAGCAGATAGACCAGGAAATGGCCGAAGCGGTGGCGCACGTCATCAAGTTCAGTGGCCGGTAGCGGCACGGCCGTAACCATGGGAGCGGATAACGCAGTGGGCACGAAACGCGGCGATGAGGGGATCGTCATAGGGCCGTTTCTTCCTTGGCAGCGCCGAGGCAGCCCGCCAGACGTGGCGAAGCGAATACGAACCAGGCCCCTTCTCGGCGCAGTGCGGCAGGAAAATCCACACGGGGGGACGTGGCGATAGCGATATTGGCAAAGCGGCCCGGTGCCACCAGCGCGCCTTGCGCGCCGGCGACCATGGCCAAAGTCTGCATCTGCGGGGTACCGGGTGGAGCAATGACCACCACCTGGTCACCCGGCTGGATCGGCGGGACGGAGGCCCAGGCCAAGCCAGCCACGCCGGCCAGCATCAGGGCGGCGGCGGGCCAGATGGCAGCGAGCCTGCGCGCCGGCATAGCGCCGTGGCCCGATCCGGCCGCAGCGCGATGGCATGTCGCGTTGGCAATGCTGGTACGATCATCGACCATATCCACCCTCCACGCACAGGAGGTTACGGGCGGCCAATTTCCAATTGGTAAACTTTTACGTTATCAAACTGATCGCGAAATGAAATTCGCCCACGAAGCGCAGTTCCGCGAATAATATTTGATCCAAATTGGCAGTTGTTGCCGCGCCAATAGCTGGCTCTTGCAGCAAGCCTGCCCTGCAAACTGCGGTTGTCAGCCCACTACGCGAACAGGAACGCCCTGATAGGCGAGGCCAGGACGCAGGTGTTCGTGCTTCATCACCACGCTGCCGCCCAGCACGCGGGTGCCCGAATCGATCACCGCGCCATAGAGTGGTACGGTGCCGGCATGCACGGTGGCGCCGGTGCCGATCCGCACCTTGTCCACCTTGAGCACGCGATCCTCGAACGTGTGGGCCTGGAAATTGGCATGGACCGTGGCGCCATCGCCGATCTCGATCATGTCGGGATCGACGACTTGGGCAAACAGCGGCCCGAGCACGGCGCGGCGCCCGATCTTGAGGCCCATAAGCCGCAGATAGACCAGCAGCAGGAACGTGCCTTCCAGCTGTTGCAGGATAAAATTGGCATAGCGCGCCCAGGCCACGTAGACGAAATCCCAGCGGCTGCACCAGCACGACCACAGCGCGTGCTGGCCAGGCCGCACCCGGCCGATCAGGCCCCACTTGAGGACCATCACCACCAGGCACAGCGCCACCATCGTGACCAGCGTGGCACCGGGCACCACCACCCAGGTCATCAGTGCCAGGCTGGCCCCACGCGCCGCAGCCGCACCGATCGCGGCGAACCACAGGGCGCCCAGCACCAGCGGCACCACCGGCAGGAAAAAGCGCGCCAGTTCCCAGAACCAGCGGTTGGCCTGGCGGATCAGCGAAGGATCGTGCGTCACGCTGCGATCGGCCTCCACCACCTGGCGGCGCGGCAGATCGAAACTGGGATGGCCAAAGCGCGACTGCCCGCGCGCGATCAGCGTGGCATCGGCCACCGTGGAAATGCCGATGAGGATATCATCGGGCAAGGTCTCGCCCGCCGGGATCACCGCGTGATTGCCCAGGAAGGTATTGCGGCCAAGGCGAATCGGCGCGACCCGCACCGTGCCCTGGCGCAGCTCTGCCCCGCCCAGATAGATGCCATCGGCAAAGAAGGTTTCCGCGCCGATGCTGACGAGTTCGGGCGTCACGTCGAAGATCGTGCTGATCTCGCACTTGTCGCCCAGCTTCATCCCCGCCAGGCGCAGCCAATGTTTATACATCAAGGTGCCTGACAGCCATTCGCCGGCGGCAAAGACCGCGCCGGCCTTGATCCACAGGCGGATGTAGCCAAGGCTCCAGCGGTCGATCACGCCGGGCCGCACGCGGCCCATCGCGCGCAGCAGGACTGCCGACCAGAAGACGTTGAGCGGCACGGCAAGGACCGTGGTGGCGAGCAGCGCCGCAATCACCCGCCCATCGAGCGAGGGCGCTGCCATCCAGTGCCAGATCGCCTTGGCGCTCACTTCGCCGCCCAGGCACAAGCCCAGCAGCAGCAGTTCGCCCGGCAAGGCGGCAAGGGCAGTGAACAGCCCCTGCCCCAAAAGCAGCAGCAGGCCATGGCGCCACGGCCCGAGCCGCGTGGCGGCGCGGGTGATCACCGGAGGCGGCGGCGCCACGCCCACGCGCTGTGCCGGTACGCCGTCCCACACTTCGCCCGCCGGCACCGTGCCGCCGGCATTGAGCACGGAAAGCGCTGTCAGCACACTGCCTGCGCCCATGCGTGCTGGGCCTTCCACGCCCGCGCGCACCATCAATGCAGCGCCCGTTTCCAGCGTGATCGGCGCCACCACGATATCGCCGCGATCGAGTTCGACTAGGCCCAGGTGGGCGCCCTGCCCCAGCGCGACATCATCGCCCAGGTCGAGCAGGTCCCATCCGCCCCGGCGCAGATCGACGTTGCGGTGAATGTGCACGCGCTGCCCGATCCGCGCGCCGAGCAGGCGCAGGATCGCGTTGTTGAGTTCCGTCCCGGCCAGCAGCGGCCACGGGATCAGCCGCACCGCCTGCATCACCATCCAGTGGCGCAGGTAATAGGCGCTCCACACCGGCGCGCGCACCGGGCGATAGCGGCCGATCGCCAGCCACTTGACCGCTACGGCAAAGGCCACCGACACCGGCAGATAGACCAGGAACCCGGCCAAGCCGATCAGCGGCGCCACCAGCACCAGCGTGGCCAGGCCCAGGTGCGCAAAGGCCAGCGGCGCCACGCGGAACGCGGCGAACCACGAGGCCCAGGCCGCCACCAGCACCGTCATCGCCAGCCAGCCGCCCTGCACCAGATTGGCCAGCAGCGGGCGCGCCACGCCTTCGCGCAGCAGCGGCAGCGCCGCATCGGCAATGGTTTCGGCCGGTTCGGGCGCGCGCAGGGCCAGGGTCCGCACGGTGCGCGCATCATAGATGTCGCTGACCGTCACCCAATCGGTGCGCCAGTCTTCGCGCAGCAGGGTAACCAGCATCGCCGCGCTGAGCGAATCCCCGCCCAGCCCTTCGAAGAAATCGGCAGTGACCGAAACGCCATCGGGGCGCTTGAGCACATCGGCCATCGCGCGGGCGATCAATGCCTCCAGCTCGCCCTCGGGCAGGACCAGCGCCTCTTCCTCGCGGCCCGGCCCGCTGCGCTGGGCCGCAAGGTTCATCGGCGGCAGCGCCTTGCGGTCAAGCTTGCCCCCCACGGTGGTGGGCAGTGCCGCGATCAAGCCGATCTGGCGCGGGACCATGTAGGGCGGCAGGCTGGCGGCCAGCGCCTGGCGCAGCGTATCCCCCAGGGGCGGTGCGGTGGGATCGACCGGCACGACATAGGCGACGAGTTCGGGCACGCCGCCGCGATCCTGCACCGTGGCCCCGGCCGCGCGCACGCCGGGCAGCGCGGCAAGCTGCGCCTCGATCTCGCCCAGTTCGACGCGATAGCCGCGGATCTTGACCTGGGCATCGATCCGCCCGTGATAGAACAGGTTGCCGGTCTCGTCGCGGTGCACCAGGTCGCCGGTGCGATAGAGCCGCCCGTGGCGCGGATGATCGATGAACTTCTCGGCCGTCAGATCGGGGCGATGGCGATAGCCGCGCGCCACCCCGGCGCCACCGATGCACAGTTCCCCCTGGGCACCCTCGGCCACATCGTCCAGCGCATCGTCGAGCACATAGGCGTGCATGCCCGGCACGGGGCGGCCGATGGTGATCGGCCCACCGGGCACGATATCACCGCGCAGACAGGTGACCGCGCATTCGGTCGGGCCATAGCCATTGACCAGCCGCCGCCCTTGCGCCCACAGCGCGGCGATATCGGCCGGCAAGGCTTCCCCACCGACATAGAGCAGCTTGAGATCGGGCAGCGCCGCCTGGGGATTGCTGCAGCCGCTGCTGCGCAGCAGGGTTGGCGGCGGGCAGAACACGCTGGCGCGATGATCGGCCAGCCAGGCAACGATATCTGGTCCCAGCCGCGCGGCCGCATCATCCATCACCAGCAGCGTGGCGCCACTGGCCAGTGCCAGCCAGATTTCCTCGATCGAACTGTCATAGGCGACCGACGAGCCCTGGACCACGCGGTCTCCCGGCCCCAGCGCAAATTCGGCCAGATCGGACGCGACCAGATTGGCGATCTGGCGATGCTCGATCATCACCCCCTTGGGTTTGCCCGTGGTGCCCGAGGTATAGATCAGATAGGCCAGTTGCGCCGGGCCGACCTGGGGCAGAGCCGCACCGCCAGCAGGCGCTTGGGCCAGCAATTGCGCCGGATCATGCACCGCGCAGGCGCCATGGGCCAGGCCCGCCAGCCGTTCCAGGGCGGCAGGTTCGGCCAGGATCAGCGCGGGCTGCGCGTCTTCCAGGATATCGACGACACGGCCATCGGGAAACGAGGGATCGAGGCAGGTGAACGCACATCCGGCCTTGAGCACGGCCAATTGCGCCAGATAGAGCAGTGGCGACGTGCGCGGCAGCTGCAGCGCCACGACCGGTTCGCCGCCGGGCGCAGCGGCCGGCAGGCGCGCCAGGATCGCCTGGGCCAGAATGTCGCTTTGCGCGGCGAGATCGGCATAGCTGATCGCCTGGTCGATATCGCGGCCCTTGCCGGCCGGCACGAAGATGGCGCACGCCTGCGGATGCCGCGCCGCCGCAGCCGCCAGAAAACCGTGCAGCGTCATGTCGTTTTGCAGTTGGTGTCCGCCCATATCCGCCCCCTAGCGCCGATGTTGCGCCGGTCAATCGGGAACCCCGCACAAAAACGCCGAATTCGGACAGGCCAACCGTGCGGAATCCGCGGCAGCATCCGCCCGTTCGACCCAAGGTACAATTGCCCGAACGGGGCCCCTTTGCGCATTCTCGGCCAGAACACGGAACGGGCCGCAGGGCTTCGTGGCAGGTCGCATAGCATGCCACCGTTTCACACGTCATTCGCCTTAAAGCATATGCAAGGAGAGGCCCCATGTTGCAGGAAGCCATGACCAAGTTTTCGGCCCAAAGCCCGATCAAGGCCAAGTTCGACAACTTCATCGGAGGCAAGTGGGTCGCGCCGGTTCGCGGCCAGTACTTCGACAACGTCTCGCCCGTAACCGGCAAGCCGGTGTGCCAGGTGGCGCGCGGCACAGCCGAAGATATCGAACTGGCGCTTGATGCCGCGCACAAGGCACGCGAAGCCTGGGGCCGCACCTCGCCGGCTGATCGCGCCAATATCCTGCTCAAGGTGGCGCAGCGGATGGAGGACAACCTCGACCTGCTGGCAATGGTCGAAACCATCGACAACGGCAAGCCGATCCGTGAGACGACCGCCGCCGACGTGCCGCTGGCAATCGACCACTTCCGCTATTTTGCCGCCTGCGTGCGCAGCCAGGAAGGCACCCTGGGCGAAATCGACCACGACACCGTGGCCTATCACTATCACGAACCGCTGGGCGTGGTCGGCCAGATCATTCCGTGGAACTTCCCGCTGCTGATGGCCGCGTGGAAGCTGGCCCCGGCCCTTGCCGCCGGCAACTGCGTGGTGCTCAAGCCCGCCGAGCAGACCCCGATGTCGATCCTGGTGTTTGCCGAACTGGTCGCCGACATCCTGCCCGAGGGCACGCTCAACATCGTCAACGGCTTTGGCATCGAAGCGGGCAAGCCGCTCGCCACCAGCAAGCGCATCGCCAAGATCGCCTTTACCGGCGAAACCTCCACCGGCCGGCTGATCATGCAGTATGCCAGCGAAAACCTGATCCCGGTGACGCTGGAACTGGGCGGCAAGAGCCCGAACATCTTCTTTGCCGACGTGATGGACGCCGACGACGACTATTTCGACAAGGTGCTCGAAGGCTTTGCCATGTTCGGCCTGAACCAGGGCGAAGTGTGCACCTGCCCGTCGCGCGCGCTGGTGCAGGAATCGATCTATGAAAAGTTCATGGAACGCGCCGTCGCCCGTGTGCAGAAGATCCGCCAGGGCAGCCCGCTCGATCCGTCCACGATGATCGGCGCGCAGGCCTCGCAAGAGCAGATGGAAAAGATCCTCTCGTACATCGACATCGGTCGGGGTGAAGGCGCCAAGGTGCTGACCGGCGGCAGCCGCGCCACGCTCTCGGGCGACCTGGCCGATGGCTATTACGTGACCCCGACCATCCTGGAAGGTCACAACAAGATGCGCGTGTTCCAGGAAGAAATCTTTGGCCCGGTGCTGGCCGTGACCACGTTCAAGGACGAAGCCGAGGCGCTGGCCATCGCCAACGACACGCAGTTCGGCCTGGGCGCCGGCGTGTGGACCCGCAACGGCAACCGCGCCTATCGCTTCGGCCGTGAAATCCAGGCCGGGCGCGTGTGGACCAACTGCTACCACCTCTACCCTGCCCATGCCGCGTTCGGTGGCTACAAGCAGTCGGGCATCGGGCGTGAAACCCACAAGATGATGCTAGATCACTATCAGCAGACCAAGAACCTGCTGGTCAGCTACAGCACCAAGGCGCTTGGCTTCTTCTGAGGCGCCGCGATGAAAGGCGCCCCCGGCGGACAACAGGGGCGCATTTTCCGGGGCGGGTGCGACAAGCGCCCGCCCCGCTTGGCTTGGAGCAGCGATGCCATGGCAGATCCTCCGCCCCGCGTGATGTCAACACCGGCAGCCGATGCATGGATTGCCCGGCTGACGGCCATGCACGGACCGCTGATGTTTCACCAGTCGGGCGGCTGCTGCGATGGATCGGTGCCGATGTGTTATCCCCGCGGCGAGTTCAAGGTGGGCGGGCAGGACGTATTGCTGGGCCATATTGCCGGCGATGTGCCGGTGTGGATCGGCGCGGCGCAGTTCGAATATGCGCGGAACACCCAGCTGACCATCGATGTCGCGCCGGGGCGCGGCGCCGGCATGTCGTTGGAAACGCCCGAAGGTATTCGCTTTCTCGGCCATGCGCGGCTGTTCACCGATGCCGAGGCACTGGCCCTGGAAGAAGGTGGGCCACCGCCGCGCGGAGAATCCTGAGCAAGCCATCATATTTTTGTATCGCCGCCCTTTCCGATAGCGGCCGAACCATTGTATTGTGACCCTGCATTGATCGCCGCCCTGCGCGCGCGAAGGCAACGATAACAAGACAATAGCGGCGATTGGAGAGGGTCTTGGATATTCGCACCTGCGAGGTTGGCGTGGCTTCATCCCATGCATCCGATCCTTTCGAGGCCTTTGCCCAGATCAGCCGAACGATCGCGCCAGAACATCTGGCGGGGGCCGTGATGTTCTGTTCTCACCGCTATGACCGGGAAATGCTGGCGCGCGCCGCGCGCGGCTGGTCGATGGAACGGTTTCCGATGATCGGCTGCACCAGTTCGGGCGAGTTGACCGAGGCCGGTTATGACGAGGATTCGATCAGCCTGATCGCATTTCCGGCCGACAGCTTTCACATGGTCAGCCACCGCTTTGACGATCTGGCGCACTTTGATGCCGGCGCTGCGCGGGCGGCAGTGCGCGATCTGGTGGCGCGCGCGGAAGTGGGCAGCGAGCGCCTCTCAATCCAGTCCTTGGGCCGCAAGGTGAACCACGCCGCGCTGTTCCTGGTCGATGGCCTGTCGCACAGCGAGGAATTGCTGGCGATGACCGTGCAGGATGCCCTGGGCGAAATTCCGCTGGTGGGGGGATCATCGGGCGACGGGCTGATGTTCAAGGAAACCGGCATCTATTCCGATGGCATGTTTCATGCAGCCGGCGCGGTGGTGGCGATCGTGTCGACCACGCGGCCGCTGCACGTGTTCCGCCGCCAGCACTACAAGCCCGGCGCGGTCAAGATGGTGGTGACCGGAGCCGATGCCGGCGCCCGCCGCGTAACCGAAATCAACGCCGAGCCGGCGGCCGAGGAATACCTGCGCCTGGCCAGCACGGTCTATGGCGGGATCGACATGCGCAAGCCCGACATGGCGCTGTTTGCCGCCTGCCCGCCGATGGTACGCGCCGGGGGAGATTATCATGTGCGTGCGGTGCAGACCGCGCATGCCGACGGCAGCCTCACGTTCTATTGCGCGATCGACGAAGGCATCGTGCTGACCTTGGGCGAGCCGGTCGACCAGCTGGAAAGCCTGAATGCGACGATGGCGGAAATTCGCGAGGCGGTGGGCGAAATCGACCACATCATCGCGTTCGACTGCGTGCTCAACCGCATCAATGCCGAGCGGCGCCAGCTGGGCCGGCCGATTTCAGAAATCTATCGCCGCAACGGCGTGGTGGGCTTCAACACTTATGGCGAGCAGTTCCATGCGCTGCATGTCAACCAGACGTTCAGCGGGTTGGCGATCGGGCGATGACGGATAGCGCGCCTTTTACCACGGCTGCGCCAGAGGATGCCGCGCAGCATATCGCGCGGCTGGAAGGCGAGTTGCGCAAGCTGCGCAAGATCAACGCCACGCTGATCGACCGGGTGGAGCGATCGACCGACCTGTCGCATTCGGCCTTTTCGATGTTCGAGCGGGCGATCACGCTGGAGCAACTGGTGCGCGATCGCACCCGCGCGCTCGAACAGGCCATGGGCGAACTCGCCACGGTCAATGCCAAGCTGGCCCAGGCCCATGCCAATGCCGAAGCGGCCGAGACGCGGCTGCGCGATGCGATTGAGTCGATCAACGAGGGCTTTGCCCTGTTCGATGCCGAGGATCGCCTGGTCCTGTTCAACGAGGCCTATATGGGGTTCTGGCCCGAAGTGGCCGAACTGCTGCCGGAAAATCCCACGTTCCACGAGATTATCAGCCTGCTGGCACAGCAGCGCCGTCCGGCCGGCGCGCTGTCGGCGCCCGATCGCTGGGTGTCAGACCGGCTGGCGCGCCATGCCGTGGCATCGGGCGGGCATGTCCAGGCCCTGTCGGACGGACGCTGGATCCAGATCAACGAGCTGCGCACCAGCGAGGGCGGCATCGTTGGCATCTATACCGACATTACCGAGGCCAAGGCCGAGGATGCCCGCGCCCGCGCCCGTGATCTGGCCGAACAGAACCTGGCGTTGCAGGCCCTGCTCGACAATCTGGTGGAAGGCGTGTGCATGTTCGATGCCGGCCGCCGCCTGACGGCGTGGAACGGCGCCCTGCAACGCCTGCTGGGCCTGGCCGGCGACGCGAGCGCGGCGATCGGCAACCACGAAGACCTGGTGCGCTTCTGCGCCCAGACCCTTGCGATGGACGGGGCCGACGCACTGGCCTGGCGCACCGAGGCCGAGGGTACGGTGCGCAACCGCTTGGCCACGGTGGGCGATCGCATCTGGGAAGTGCGCACCACCGCTACGGCGCTGGGCGGCATGGTGGTGGGCTTTCTGGATGTGACAGAGCCGACCACCGCCCGGCAGATCCTGCAGAATACCGCCGAAACGCTGGAACGCCGCGTGGCCGAGCGCACCACCGAGCTGACCGCGCTCAACCGCCGCCTGGCATCCGAAGTGGCCGAGCGTCGCGCGATCGAGGCCCAACTGCTGGAAGCCAAGACCGCCGCGGAAATGGCCAACCGGTCAAAGACCAGCTTTCTTGCCGCCGCCAGCCACGACCTGCTCCAGCCGCTCAATGCGGCGCGGCTGTTTATCGCTGCGCTGACCGAGCGGCGGCTTGCCCTGCCCACCCGCGCGCTGGTCAACCAGGCCTCCACCTCGCTCAATTCGGTGGAAGACCTGCTGGAAACCCTGTTCGAAATCTCGCGTCTCGATGCCGGCGCCATCACCCCCAACCTCACCGATGTGAACCTGGCCGGCCTGCTCGGCACCTTGCAGACCGAATTTGCCCCGACCGCGCACGCGGCGGGCCTGACGTTTGCCGTGGAAGCCGCGCCTGTATGGGTGCGCAGCGACGCGCGCCTGCTGCGCCGCATCCTGCAGAACCTGGTGTCCAACGCCATCCGCTATACCGGCAGCGGGCACGTGCGCGTGACGACCGACAGCCCCACCCCGGAGCAGGTGCGGGTCAGCGTGGCCGATACCGGCCCGGGCATCCCCAAAGACCAGCAGGAGCGCATTTTCGAAGAGTTCCGCCGGCTCGACAACAGCCACCGCATTCCCGGCAAAGGGCTGGGCCTGGCGATCGTGCGCCGCGCCACGGCCATGCTGCAGCATCCGCTGGAATTGACCTCGGACGCGGGCGCTGGCGCGTGCTTTGCCATCACCGTGCCCTTGGGCGAAAGCCAGGCCGATACTGCTCCCACCACGGCCAAGCCGGTGCGCGATCGCGCCATCCAGGGCCGGCGCATCCTGGTGATCGACAACGAAACGCAGATCCAGCTGGGCATGGAAACGCTGTTGACCGGCTGGGGCTGCCAGGTCTTGGTTGCCGGCAGCGGGCCGGCCGCGATCGACCGGCTGGGCGCCGAAACGCCCGATGTGATCATTGCCGATTTTCACCTCGACCATGCCGAAACCGGCGACCAGGCCGTGCACGATGTGCGCGCCAGCCTGGGCCGCAGCGTGCCCGCGATTATCATTTCGGCCGATCGCAGCGAGGAACTGAAGGAACGTCTGGCCGGGCAGAAACTGCCGCTGTTGGGCAAGCCGGTAAAGCCGGCGCAGTTGCGCGCGCTGTTGCAGACAATGATGCACTGAAACGGGGTTGCGTGGCACCCTTCGACAGGCTCAGGACAGGCCCTTCGACAAGCTCAGGGCGAACGGAGGTTTCTGAATTACCTCTGAAATCCGTTCGGGCTGAGCTTGTCGAAGCCCCTGCGCGCGACCGTAGTTTCAGGCTTCGCACCGCCCCCAACCCCCTCCTCTAAAGAGGATGGGGCTTTTCAGATCAATGCCTTAACTCCCCCTCCTCTTCAGAGGAGGGGGTCGGGGGGGTGATGGAAATCCACGCATGCCGTCAATCGAAATGGACGCGGTTGGCCAGGATCACGGCCTGGGTGCGGCTGAACACGCCCAGCTTTTGCAGGATGGCCGACACGTGGGCCTTGACCGTGGTGAGCGAGACATCGAGATCGTGCGCGATCTGCTTGTTGAGCCGGCCATGCACGAGATGGTGCAGCACGACCTTTTGCTGCGGCGTGAGGCTGTCGATCCGCGTGCGGATCTGCGCTTCCTCGGCGCTGGCAGGCGTTTCTTCCAGACCGGTATCGGGGATGTAGATTTCGCCGGCCATGACCATGTGCAGCGCATTGACGATGCCATCGCGCTTCATCGACTTGGGCAGGAAACCCGCCGCGCCGGCCGAGAGCGCCTCTTGCACCAGGGCGCGGTCAAAGCTGCCCGAGACCATCAGCACCGGCACCATAGGAAATGCTTCGCGCAGTTGCACCAGGCCCGACAGGCGCGTGGCATCGGGCATGTTGAGATCGAGCAGGACCAGATCACAATCGCCATGGCTGGCGAGCACGGCGCAGGCTTCTTCGACACCTGCCGCTTCCAGGATGTCGCAATGCTCGAACGTAACGGCAAGCAGGCTGCGCAACCCGTCCCGCACCAGCGGGTGATCATCGACAACCAGGATGCGTTCGGGCGTGGCGTTGGCCATGGCGGCACTATCGGCCGGCCGCGCGGAAAAGCAAGAGGGGGAAGGCGCGGTCCGCACCCGCAAGGGTGTGCGGGACCCGCCGCCTTCCACAGCGGGCCCCACAACGGCCCGGGGCGCTGTTGCCAGCACCCCGGTGAAGGGCAAGGGGCGGGAAGCCCCCCAGCTTCCGCCCCGACCCATCATGACTTGGGCAGCTTGAACACCCAGAGCGCGCCGCCCTGGCTGATTTCCTTGAAGGTCTTGGCGACCTCGCCACCCCACAGCGGCACGGCGCCGCCCCAGCCCGACATCACGGCGACATACTGTTCGCCGTCCTGTTCCCAGGTGATCGGCGAACCAACCACGCCCGAGCCGGTGTTGAACTTCCACAACTCCTGGCCGGTCTTGGCGTCGAAGGCCTTGAGATAGCCTTCCGGCGTACCGGTAAAGACCAGGCCGCCAGCGGTGCTCATCACCCCGCCCCACAGCGGCGCCTTGTTCTTGTATTCCCACACAATCTTGCCGGTCTTGGGGTCCATCGCGCGCAGGGCGCCGATGTGATCTTCGGCAATCGGCTTGATCGTGAAGCTGGCGCCGAGATAGGCCGCGCCCTTCTTGTAGGCGATCGGCGTGTTCCAGATGTCCATGCCCCAATCGTTCGACGGGATGTAGAACAGGCCGGTCTGGTCGGAATAGGCCATCGGCATCCAGTTCTTGCCACCCAGGAACGAAGGGCTGGCGAACACGGTCTTGCCCTTGGCCTCGCTGCCGCCGGCCATGTCAGGCGCGCCGGGACGATTGTCGTCGATGTAGTTGGGACGGCCGGTCTTGGCGTTGAAGCCGTTGGCCCAGGTCGTCTGCATGACGAACTTGCTGGCGCTGATGAACTTGCCGTTGGTGCGATCGAGCACGAAGAAATAGCCGTTGCGATCGGCCTTGGCACCCAGCTTCATCGCCTTGCCGTTGACGGTGGCATCGAACGGAATGAATTCGTTGACCCCATCAAAGTCCCAGCCATCGTGCGGCGTGGTCTGATAGTGCCAGACGATCTGGCCGTTGTCGGGGTTAATCGCCAGCGTCGAGGCGGTGTAGAGGTTGTCACCCTGGCGCAGGTGGCTGTTCCACGGCGCCGGGTTGCCGGTGCCGAAGAAGATCAGGTTGGTTTCCGGGTCATAGGTGCCGCCAAGCCAGGTGGCGCCGCCGCCGGTCTTCCACAAGTCACCCGGCCAGGTGGCGTTGAGCTTGCCGGTCATGCCGTTGGGCTGGCCACGCAGAGTGCCCATGTGGCCTTCGATCACCGGGCGGCTCCACACCAGTTCGCCGGTGTTCACGTCGCGCGCCTCGACCACGCCGACCGCGCCGAATTCACCGCCCGATACCCCGGTGATGACCAGGCCCTTGACGATCAGCGGCGCGGCGGTCTGGCTGTAGCCGGCCTGGTAATCGGCCACAGTCTTGTTCCAGATGACCTTGCCGGTTTTGCGGTTGAGTGCCACGACGTGCGCATCCAGCGTGCCGAAGATGATCTTGTCGCCATAGATTGCCGCGCCGCGGTTGACCACGTCGCAGCAGGGCATGATGCCGTCGGGCAGGCGGGCATCGTATTCCCACTGCTTTTCACCGGTGCGCGCATCGAACGCAAAGACGCGCGAATAGGAGCCGGTCACATAGATCATGCCGTCATAGACGATCGGCTGCGATTCCTGGCCGCGCTGCTTTTCCCCGCCGAGCGAAGCGGCAAAGGCAGGCACCATCTTGGCGACGTTGGCGGTGTTGATCTGCGTGAGCGGGCTGAAGCGGTGCGCCTGCGGCCCCATGCCATAGGTCAGCACGTCACCCGTGGTGGTGGCATCGGCCATCAGGTCGGCATCGCCAGGGCCCGCAGCGGGCGCGCCATCGGCCAGCGCAGGAGCGGCCATGGCGATGGCCAGCACACAGGCTGCAGTCGCCTTGAAAAATCCCTTCATCATCACACCTCCGATTGATCGTGCAGCCTCTCGTGCGGGCTGATCACGTTGCGCTGATTATGGGGGGCGGATGGTGGTTTGCTGCGGCCGGTGCCCCCTGCCCCGCCCACCTGACATCTGGGAACCTATTCCATCGTGCGCGGGCTACAATTGGACCTTGGCACTAGGTTTGCTGCGCAACAATTGCCCCTCCACCACGCGCTGCGCGCGCGGTCCCCCTCCCCGCCGCTGCGCGCCAGGGAGGATCTCGTATCCTCCCCACATGGTGGGGAGGTGGCAGGCCGTAGGCCTGACGGAGGGGTGGGCCTCAACCCGCCAGCGGCGCCTGCCAGTTCACGCCATAGGGCTGGCACAGCGCGGCCAGGCGGCCGTCTTTCTGCATCTGGCCCACGATCTCTTCCAAGGCATCACCCAGCGTGCGGCTGGATTCCTTGACCGCCATGCCAACGTCCCAGCCGGGGCTGGTCATCATCGGCAAGGGCCCCTTGCGCCGGGCAAAGCCGCTGGCATGGCCTTTGAGTCCGTATTCGAGCTGAGCCGTGGTCGCCATGGCGGCATCAGCATCGCCCTTGACCAGGGCTGAAACCGCCGACACGCCATTGGGATAATGTGCCACATCCTTGGCGAGCGCGCCGCCAAATTGGCCCATCAGATAGTAATCGGGGATCGTGGCCACTTCCACAGCCAGCTTGTGCCCCTTGAACGAGACGGGAATACCTTCGCATTCCAGGCCCTTGCCGGTGGCGCAGGCCAGGCCGAAGCGTTCCCGCACATAAGGTGCGACGATCGCCACCTGGTCTTGCGCGGCAGCAAAGGCTGGATCGAACGGCACATGCAGCATCACATCGGCCGCCTGGAACCCCAGCAGCCCGCCACGCCACACCGCATTGCGCAGATCGTCTTCGACGCTTTCGCCGGCCGGGAAGATCGCCAGATCGGCTTTCACGCCGAGTGCTGCAGCCAGGGCGCGACCGAGATCGGCATCGATGCCCTTGATCTGGCCGCCCTCGTCCCACGACCATGGCGCGTTGTCCTGGTAGATCGCCACGCGCAGCATGCCGTTGGCCTTGACCTTGGCCAGAGGGGCTGCCTCCACCGCGCGGGGCAGGACGGCAGCAGCGGCAAGGCCAGCCAGCAGGGTGCGGCGCGTGACAGCCACCGGCTTATTCCTCGTGCACGGTTTCAAGCCAGGCGCGGATGGCCCAGCCGGCCTTCTGGCCCAGGATCTCGCCCATCGGCGGCATATAGACCTTGCCGTCGCGCACCGACCCATGGTGATAGCGCTGAACGAACCATTCATCGCCGGAATCGCCCAGTTCCAGGTAACGCAGATCGGGCGCGATACCGCCGGAAATGGCATCGATGCCGTGGCAGCGCGCGCAGTTCTGGGCATAGGCGTGATGGCCGATCTCGATCGCCTTGGCATTGCCGCGATAGGGATTGTGCTGCAACCAGGTGTCGTTGTTGGGCTGGATATCGGGCAGCGCCGTGGTATCGACGGGCTGCGGCGTCACATCGCCGTGGGCCAGGAGATGCGTGGCGCCGGCAAGGGTAAAAACCCCGGCTGCCGCGCAGAGCGCCAGTCGTCCGGTGAACTTCATCGCGTCATTCCCTTTCCCAGTTTTATGGTCTGGCACGAATCTTGGGCTTGGCAAGCTCCGTGACACTGCGGATGGTGATGAACCATGCAAGCCATGGGAGAAATTGACCTTTGGTCGAATGCCCAGGCGGGCAGGCGCCGCCTAAGGTGCGTATGACGGAAGAGGATCCTGCCCCATGCGTTTGACTGCTCGCGCGGCGCTCGCCGCTATTGCCGCCCTGCTGCCGCTCGCCACCGCGCAGGCGCAGACCGTCTATGTCAGCAACGAACGCGGCAATTCGATCAGCGTGATCGACGGCGCGAGTGGCAAGTCCCTTGCCACCTGGCCAGTGGGCGAACGCCCGCGCGGCATCACCCTGTCAAAGGACGGGCGCTTCGTGCTGGTCTGCGTCAGCAACGATAACGCGGTCAAAGTGATCGACCGACAGACCGGCAAGATCCTGCGCGAAATCGGCGCGGGACAGGATCCGGAACAGTTCTTCCTGAGCCAGGATGGCAAGACCGTGTTCGTGGCCAACGAAAACGATGCTGCCGTCAGCGCGATCGACCTCGCCAGCGGGCGCGTGGCGTTCCAGGTTTCGGTTGGCAAGGAGCCGGAAGGCATTGCGCAAAGCCCGGACGGCAAGTGGCTGGTCGTGACCTCGGAAGAAGACAACGCGGTCAGCTGGATCGACCTGGCCAGCCATGCGGTGGTGTCCACCATGGAAACCGAAAAGCGCCCGCGCCACGTGGAATTTACCGCCGATGGCAAGCAGCTGTGGATCGCGGCCGAAGTGGGCGGCGTGGTGCAGATCGCCGATCCGCAGACGCGCGCGATCACGGCCACGATCCACTTCGCGATTCCCGGCGTGGCCGATTACAAGATCATGCCCTGCGGCATCCGCTTCACCCCCGATGGCAAGACGGCCGTGGTCGCGCTCGGCCGGGCCGATCGTATCGCCTTGATCGATGTGGCGAGCCACACGGTCAAGACCACGATTCCGGTGGGCAAGCGCGTGTGGCACCTGGCGCTCAACGCCGATGGTACGCGGGCCTATACGGCCAACGGCCTGTCGAACGATGTTTCGGTGGTGGACCTGGTGGCGGGGCAGACCATTGCTACGGTGCCGGCAGGCGTGGCGCCCTGGGGGGCCGTGGTGGGGGATTGAAGGCCCTGCCTTTCCCGTCAACTGAAACAGAGATGGGGTTCGCGCAGAGGCGCTGAGGCGCAGAGATTCTATTTTCTCTGCGCCTCAGCGCCTCTGCGCGAAATTCTACCAGCCCCCTCCGCCAGCCCTGCGGGCTGGCACCTCCCCCACGGGCGTGGGGGAGGATTTTGTACCGCAAATACCGCAAACTTGCGTAGTTCCTTGGAACGAGAACCATAGTCCAATTTCGCTGCGGGCCGCCCCGGCGCATCGTTCTGCCTGCCCTTTGGGGCAAGAAAACGATGGCAGGGGATGGACCAATGAAGGCAAAAAAGGGGCTGGCGCGCGTTTTGCTCGCCGCGACAACCGCGCTTGGGATGACGTTGGGCGCCGCGCCCGCCATGGCCGGCACATCGGCCGCGCTGCTCAAGCGACTGCATGAGAAGGGCATCCTCTCTGACGAGGAATACCAGCAGCTGCTGCGCGAAGACGAAGCCGAAAATGCCGCGCCGGCACCTGCTGCGGCACCGGTAGCCGCCGCTGCCGCACCTGACAGCGACCGCTTCGTGCGCCGCACCGCCAGCGGCGTCGGCCTGGAAGTGGGCGATGTAACGCTCAGCTTCTCGGGCTCGGTCAACGGCTTTTACGTGCACGACAATCCGCAGTCGCCCTCGGCCCACACGGCAGTGGCCGGTGGCATCGCCAATGTCGGCGGCAACAGCACCTCTTCGGTGCGCAACGGCCTGCTGCCGGGCTTCCTCAAGGTGGAAGCCACCACGCACCAGGGCGGCTGGGATGTGGGCGCGCACTTTGGCATGTATCCGGGCATCAACAGCGCTGCATGGGGCACGCTGGGCGCCAACAACGGCGGCCAGCCCACCGCGCTCGCCACCTCGGGCATCGATTTCCGCCAGACCTATCTCACGTTTGGCCGCGCCGGCTTTGGCGAAATCAAGATCGGCCGCGATATCGGCCTGTTCGGCTCTGACGCCATTCTCAACGATATAACGCTGCTCTCGTCCGGCGCGCCCGGTGGCAACGTGGCGCCCGCCAACACCACGCTGGGCCGTATCGGATCGGGCTATATCTACACCGATTTCCAGCCGCAGATTACCTATACCACGCCCGGCTTCTCGGGCTTCAAGGCGGCATTTGGCGTGTTCCAGCCGTTGAGCTCGCTCACCGGCCCGGCCGAACAGAACGGCAGCCCCGGCTTCCAGGCCAAGCTGACCTATGATGGCAAGCTGGGCCCCGTGGGCGCGCACCTGTGGCTATCGGGCATTACGCAAAAGCACGATACCGTGGCCAGCGCCTATAGCTACACCGGCAAGGGACTCGACGTGGGCGCCAAGCTGACGGTCGGCCCGGTTACGGCGGTGGGCTATTACTACACCGCGCAGGGCCTGGGCACCACGGTGCTCAACCTGCTCGACAGCGATGGTCTGGGCCATGCCCGCGACAGCCACGGCTTCTATGCGCAGGCCCTGGCCACGTTCGGCAAAGTCTCGGTCGGCGGCAGCTATGGCGAAAGCCGGCTCGACTTTGCCAACGCGGTCGACGCTGCCACCACGCCCACGCTGGTCAAGAAGAACAGCAGCTATGTCGGCCAGGTCCGCTATGGCCTGACCAGCTGGGTCACCCTGATCGGCGAATATGTCTCGGCCAAGGCCCAGGCCCACAATGGCAACAGCGCCAAGTCCGACACCGTAGCCCTGGGCGGCATCCTCTTCTTCTGATCGGCCTTTACCCGGTACCGATCATCACCGCCCCGGCGCTTGCTCTCCAGGCGCCGGGACATTGGCCGGACAGCCCAGTTCCCCGGGCCTGTCCGGCCTTTTTTGTGCCCGTCCCTTTTTCCGCCCCGCTTTTCTTCTGACGATGCGCACGAAAAAGGCCGGGTAGCAGCTTGCTACCCGGCCCGGTCCGGTTGCGACCCGGAAAGGCGACGTTTACTTGAGGCTGGTGAGATAGCCGACCAGTTCAGCCCGCTTGGCCGGGTCCTTGAGGCCCGGGAACGACATCATCGTGCCCGGCACCAGCGCGCGGGGGTTTTCGATCCACTTGTCGAGCGTGGCGGCGTTCCACGTCAGGCCCGATTTCTTGAGGCCGTCGGAATAGCGGAAGTTGGCCGCGTGCGTGCCGGCTTTCTTGCCGACCACGCCATAGAGGTTGGGCCCGATCTTGTTGGGGCCGCCCTTGGTGTTGTCATGGCATATGGCGCAGCGGGCCCAGCTGGCCGGGGCCGGCGGCGGGGCGGCATGGGCGCTGCCAGCGATCAGGAACGCGGCAGCAAGTGCCGGGGCAATCAGGCGTTTCGACATAACTCCTCCACTCCACAGTCTGTTTGCACCAGCCCTGCCATGATGCCGGCCATGCCGATATTGGACTATTGGCCGAGCGCGCCGCCGTTTCCACAAGCCCCCTTTAGTTGGTTGGTTAATTGACAAGGGTGCCGCAAGGCTGGCAGATTGCCCGGCAAACATGCCAAGAGGATTGCCTGCCGCCATGATCAAGACCCGCTTTACCGAACTGTTCGGCGTGGAACACCCGATCGCCCAGGGCGGCATGCAATGGGTGGGCACGGCCGAACTGGTAGCTGCGGTGGCCAATGCCGGCGCGCTGGGCTTTCTCACCGCGTTGACCCAACCCACGCCCGAAGCGCTGGTCAAGGAAATCGCGCGCTGCCGCACGATGACCGACAAACCCTTTGGCGTGAACCTGACGATCCTGCCGGCGATCACCCCGCCGCCCTATGCCGAATATCGCCAGGCAATCATCGAAAGCGGGATCACTGCGGTGGAAACCGCCGGCTATCGCCCCGATGAACACGTCGCCGCATTCAAGGCGGCCGGGGTCAAGGTGATCCACAAGTGCACGGCGGTGCGCCACGCGCTTTCGGCAGAGCGCATGGGCGTGGACGCCATTTCGATCGACGGCTTCGAATGCGCCGGCCACCCTGGCGAGGACGACGTGCCTGGCCTGATCCTGATTCCCGCCACGGCCGACAAGGTGAAGATTCCGATCATTGCCTCGGGCGGGTTTGGCGATGGGCGCGGCCTCGCCGCTGCGCTGGCCCTGGGCGCCGAAGGCATCAACATGGGCACGCGGTTCTGCGCCACGCAGGAAGCGCCGATCCACGACGGCATCAAGCAGGCGATCGTGGCCAACGACGAACGCGCCACTGCCCTTCTGTTCCGCAGCTATCGCAACACCGCACGCGTGGCACGCAACAGCGTGGCCGAAGAAGCCGTGCGGATCGAGCGCGAGGGCAAGCCGTTCGAGGCGATTGCGCATCTGGTAAAGGGCGCGCGCGGGCGCGAGGGGCTGATCTCGGGCGATCCCGAACACGGCATCTGGACGGCGGGCATGGTCCAGGGCCTGATCCACGATGTGCCGACCGTGGCAGAACTGGTGGACCGCATCATGAGTGACGCCAAGGCGATCATCACCGCGCGCCTGGCCGGCATGCTGGCCGATTGAACCGGCAGGCGAATCGTCTGAGCGGCGTGGGCCGGGCTGTTCGCGATGAAATGCAGCCCGGCACCGCTACAAAACCGCCGGTATTACTTGGCAGGCGCCAAGTAGTTTGCCAGGCGTGGCACCGACATTGACAAATCGCTGTTCCTTTGCCATATGCTGCTTTGCTAACGTCGCCTGCGACGGATTTTGAAGCTCACGCCTGGCGCCAAGCGCGTCATTCATACGGGCAAGCCGATCCTTCCTTTCTCTCGCTACAAGCTCCGCCAGCGCTGTTGCTGGCGGGATCCCCTGTTTCGTGAAAAGGAAACACCCATGCTGACCGGCACCGTAAAGTTCTTCAATACCGACAAGGGCTATGGCTTCATCGCCCCCGATGGCGGCGGCGCAGACAGCTTCGTCCACATCAGCGCCGTTGAGCGCTCGGGCATGGCCACGCTGTCCAAGGACCAGCGCGTCCGCTTCGAACTGGAAACCGATCGCCGCGGCAAGGAAGCAGCGGTCAACCTTCAGTCGGTTTAAGCCCATGGCCAAAGAGGATCTCCTGACCCTTGAAGGCCAAATCGACGAGATCCTTCCAGATGGACGCTTCGGCGTCCTTCTGGAAAACGATCACCGGATCATCGCCTACACCGCGGGCAAGATGCGCAAATTCCGCATCCGCTCGATCGTCGGCGACCGGGTCCGGGTCGAGATGACCCCCTACGACCTTACCAAGGGTCGTATCGTCTATCGTGAAAAGATTGCAGGCGGCCCGGCCGCCATGCGCAAACGGCGGTAGACGCCCAACAATTATAAAAGGCGCCAAACAGGCGCCCGGGACTATCATGAATACGCAATATACGTTCTCTACTTCCAATCTGCATACCACCTACCCCCTGCCCTCTCCGCGCGGCGCCCAGCGCCCGCAACCTGCCCCTTGTGGGTTGAGCCGGCAGCAACTGCGCGACATCGTCGCCCAGATGGTAGGCTGAACGCCAAACCGGCAACCTCGCCCGAAGGAAAAGACCATGTCCGAAGTACAGGACTTCTACCTCAGGCAGGTTGCCCTCAGCGCCAAGGCTGCCAGCGACAGCGGCCTGGCCAACCAGCGCGACAAATACCTGCGCTCCCAGGCCGCCTGGCAAGCCCTGGCCGACCGCGCTGGCAAGACCGCCGCGGCCAAGGCCGCCAATGACGCCCAAAAGCTGGCTGATGCCCCGCTCGACCTTGAGCAGGCGCCTACGGATTTCCCGATCTGAACTGTGCGCCGGTCGGCCTGCGACAAAGGCCGATCATCCTCCGAGCGATCCTCGCCCGCATCTCCACATTTTCCGACGCAACCGAAATGGTGAGCCCTGCTGGGTTCGAACCAGCGACCTACTGATTAAAAGTCAGTTGCTCTACCGACTGAGCTAAGGGCCCCCGAGGCGCGGCTTGGCGCTTGGTTGGTGCGCTCACCTAGGGGCGGGGCGGCGGCGGGTCAAGCGGGAAGCCAGGTGTTTTGTCGCCAAACCTGTGAGTGGGTCGCGCCAATCGCGGGCGACGTGCAGCGCCGGGCCGATCACGAACGGGCGCTGGCGGAATGCGGGGTGGGGAATGACCAGGTTGGCGTGAATATCGGCCAGGGCGCCGCCCGACCACAGCACGATATCGAGATCAAGCGTGCGCGCCCGCCAGGGAGCGCCACGCCGCACGCGGCCGAAGCGGTGTTCGAGGCTTTGCAACCGGGCCAGTAGCTGCGCCGGATCGAGCCGGGTGGCGATCACCGCGCAGGCATTGGCATAGCGCCGCCGCGACGGGCCGAGCGGTGCGCTGGCGATGATCGGCGAGAAAGCCTGCAGCGCCAACCCCGCATCATCGAGCGCGCGCGCCGCCGCGCGCAGCACCTGCGCCGGGGCACCGTGGCGCGGGTGGCGCACGTTGGAGCCCAGGGCGATCAGATAGCGGTGCGGCGCGGTGGCGGGCATGCCCGATCAGATATCCTGCGACAGGCGGGTATAAAGCTGTGGGCGGCGATCGCGGAAGAAGCCCATGCCGGCGCGGTGCCGCGCGGCGGCATCAAGATCGAGCGTGGCGGCCAGCACGCCGGTTTCCGCCGCACCATATTCCGCCAGGAAATCGCCCCATTCGTTGGCGATGAAGCTGTGCCCGTAGAACGCCTGGTCGTTTTCCTCCACGCCGATGCGGTTTGCAGCGACCACCGGCATGCAGTTGGATGCGGCATGGCCGAGCATGGCGCGGCGCCACACGCGGCTGGTGTCGAGCTCGGCGTCATAGGGCTCGCTACCGATCGCGGTGGGATAGAACAGCACCTGCGCGCCCATCAGCGCCATGGCGCGCGCGCATTCGGGATACCATTGGTCCCAGCACACACCCACGCCGATGCGCGTGCCGAACACGTCCCACACCTTGAACCCGGTGTTGCCGGGGCGGAAATAGTACTTTTCCTCATAACCCGGGCCATCGGGAATGTGGCTCTTGCGATAGGTGCCCATGATTTCGCCATCGGCGCCGATCATCGCCAGGGTATTGTAGTAGTGTGGCCCTTCCCGCTCGAAAAAGCTGGTGGGGATGGCAATGCCCAGGCCCTTGGCCAGCTTCTGCATCGCCTTGACCGACGGGTCCTGGTCGAGCGGATGGGCCAGGGCAAAGCGCGCCTCGTCCTCGGTCACGCAGAAATAGGGGCCGGCAAACAGCTCGGGCGGCAGCACCACCTGCGCGCCTTGCGCGGCAGCCTGTTCCACCAGGGCGGAAACGGCGGCGATATTGTCTGCCGCGTCGGGCGAGTTGAGCGCAAGCTGGAGCGCGGCCACGGAAAGCTGGGTCATGGCCGTGCATCTATGCCCTCGGGCGTGTCAATTCAACGACAGCGGGGTACCCCAGCGGGCAATTCGCGCGCCAGAGGATGACAGGCGCCCTGCCCGTTCCTATCTGGGCGGCAAATCTTGCAGAAAGGGTTCCCCCGCAATGGCGACGTCCTCCGCCACCCCCTCCGCCGCCAACCAGGCCATTCTGGCCGGTGGCTGCTTCTGGTGCACCGAAGCGGTGTTCCGCGATGTTATCGGCGTTTCCAACGTGGAAAGCGGCTATATCGGCGGCGTAACCGAAAATCCCACCTACAAGCAGGTGTGCAGCGGCACGACCGGCCATGCCGAAGCGATTCGCGTGACGTTCGATCCCGCCGTGATCGACTACAGCCAGCTGCTCGACATCTTCTTTGCCACCCACGATCCGACGCAGCTCAACCGCCAGGGCAACGACGTGGGCACGCAGTACCGCTCGGCGTTGTTTCCGCTTGATGCCGCGCAGGAAGAGGAAGCCAAGGCCGGGATCGCCCGCGCGCAGGCCGAGCGCGATGCGCCGATCGTCACCAGCATCGAGCCGGTCGCCCCGTGGTATCCGGCCGAGGATTACCATCAGGAGTATTGGGAAGGCGAAGGCCAGCGCAATCCCTATTGCCTGGCGGTGATCCCGCCCAAGCTGATGAAACTGCGCAAGAGCTTTGCTGCGAAGGTGAAAGGGTAATCGCGTAGGGTGGAGGAAGGTTTCCACCACCCCCAACCCCCTCCTCTGAAGAGGAGGGGGCTAGTTTTTAGCGGGTTACTGGGCGTCGAGGCCGTAGGCGGTGTGCAGGATGCGCACGGCCAGTTCCACCTCGTCGGCATCGATCAGCACCGAAACCTTGATTTCGCTGGTCGAGATAGCCTGGATATTGATGCCGCGATCGGCCAGCGACTTGAACATCGTGCTGGCGACGCCGGCGTGGCTGCGCATGCCCACGCCGACCACCGAAACCTTAGCCACCTTGCTGTCGGCGATCAGGCGATACCAGCCGATCTGGTCCTTGCGCTCTTCCAGCAGGGCCTGGGTGCGGGCAAGGTCGGCCTGCGGGCAGGTGAAAGTCACATCCGTCTCGCCCTTGTCCTTGGCGATGTTCTGGATGATCATGTCGACGTTGATGTTGGCTTCGGCCAGCGGGGCAAAGATCGAGGCGACGGCGCCGGGGCGATCCGCGATCCGCGTGAGAGTGACCTTGGCCTCGTTCTTGTCGGCGGCGATGCCGGTGATCAGCTGGCGTTCCATTTCGTACC
This sequence comes from Novosphingobium capsulatum NBRC 12533, assembly GCF_001598375.1. GTDB lineage: Bacteria > Pseudomonadota > Alphaproteobacteria > Sphingomonadales > Sphingomonadaceae > Novosphingobium > Novosphingobium capsulatum. The sequence goes on along the minus strand of NZ_BCYV01000031.1, from coordinate 3,870 downwards.
CTTCCAGTTCCTCGTCCGCGACGATCATCGTGCCGGGGATGGTGTCGGCGGCCGGCGCATCGTCGTCGATGAAGGATGACAACACCTGCACCCGCACGTTCTCCTTCATCGCAAGCGAGACGGAGCGGGTTTGCAGGACCTTGGAACCGACCGAGGCCAGTTCCAGCATTTCTTCGTACGTCACGGCCTTGAGCTTGCGCGCCTTGGCCACGATGCGCGGGTCGGTGGTATAGACCCCGTCCACGTCGGTATAGATATCGCAGCGGTCGGCGCCGATCGCGGCGGCCACGGCCACGGCAGAGGTATCCGATCCGCCACGGCCCAGCGTGGTGATGCGGTTGCTCTCGGTCAGCCCCTGGAAGCCGGGGATCACGGCGATTTCGCCCGCGCCCATGCTGGCCAGCAGTTCGGCCGAATCGATGCCTTCGATGCGCGCCTTGGAGAAAGCATCGTCGGTGCGCACCGGCAATTGCCAGCCCAGCCACGAGCGCGCCTTGCAGCCCAGCGCCTGGAGATGCATGGCCAGAAGGCCCGAGGTCACCTGCTCGCCGCTGGCCACCACCACATCGTATTCCGCCGGATCATAGAGCGCGCTGGCTTCGCGGCAGAAGTTGACCAGGCGATCGGTTTCCCCGGCCATGGCCGAAACCACCACCGCCACTTCATGGCCGGCGGCCTGCTGGCGCTGCACGATCCGCGCGACGCGGCGGATTCGCTCGGTTCCGGCCATCGAGGTGCCGCCGAATTTCATCACGATCCGGGCCAACGCTTGTGCTCCTGTCCACCTGCCAAAAGAAAGAATCTTGCCCGCATAGCCCATGGACCATGCGAAAGCGGCGCTTTAGGGAGGTGGCATGAGCAATGCAACATCCTTGAACGCGCAGACCATCCGCCCGGAAGAAGCCGCCCATTTCGGCAAGTTGGCGGCCGACTGGTGGGATCCGAAGGGCCAATCGGCCATGCTCCATCGCCTCAATCCCGTGCGCCTGGCCTTCATCCGCGCCGCGATCGATACGCATTTCGGCGCCGATCCCCGCGCCTTGCGCCCCCTGGCGGGCAAGCGCGCGCTCGATGTGGGCTGTGGCGCGGGCCTCTTGGCAGAGCCGCTGTGCCGCATGGGCGCGGATGTCACCGCAGTGGATGCAGCGGCGGAAAACATCGCGGCCGCGCGCGCCCATGCCGAGGGAGCCGGCCTGGCGATCGACTATCGCCATGGCGAACTGGCGGACCTTGGCCTGGCCGGGTTCGACCTCGTCACCTCGATGGAAGTGATCGAGCATGTGGCCGACAAGCCCGCCTTCGTGGCGGCGCTGGCAGCAACGCTGAGCCAAGGCGGGTTGATGGTGCTGTCCACCCCCAACCGCACCCCCGCCTCGCGCCTGTTGATGATCGAGGCGGCCGAGCGCCTGGGCATGGTACCGCGCGGCACGCACCACTGGGACGATTTCATCACCCCGCTGGAACTGCACGACCTGCTCGACGCCGCCGGCCTCAAGATGGGCAACCCGCAAGGCATCGCCTGGAACCCGGCCAAGGGCCTGCACCTGTCAGACGATCTGGCGCTCAACTATATCGTCACGGTCACGCCGGCCTGAGTCACATAGGGCTCAGCGCAGCTTCCCATTCGGCCTGCTTGAAGCCCACAAGCAGGCCGCCGGGATGCTCCACGATCGGCCGCTTGATCAGCGAGGGCTGCGCCACCATCAGGGCCACGGCCTTGGCGGTGGTAAGGTCGGCCTTGTCTTCCTCGGGCAGCTTGCGGAACGTGGTGCCGGCCTTGTTGAGCACCTTGTCCAGCCCGGCCTGCGCCACCCAGCGCGCCACCTGGCCTGCATCGGCGCCCTGCTTCTTGTAATCGTGGAAGGTGTAGGCCAGCCCCTGCCCATCAAGCCAGGTGCGCGCCTTTTTCACGGTGTCGCAGTTGGGGATGCCATAGACGGTCAGGCTCATGCCTTGGTCCTCTCGAAATGGTGGATGCGGCTGGGGGTGCCGGCGAACAGGGTATAGCTTTCGTAGTAATCAGACCGGCCGCGACCTTGCACCTGCGCGTGATCGGCCTGGGTGCGCCAGGCACGTGCCGCCGCTTCACTGTCCCATTCCGACAGGGCGATCACTTCGCCATCGTCGGCGACATAGGATTTGAAGCTGCGGAAGCCGGGCTGGCGACGCGCCAGGTCTTCCATCGCCTGGGCATCGGCGGCGTAAGCGGCGGCATCGATGCCGGCATGCTTGCGGTTGCGGAAGACGACGAGGTACATGGGCCAAGCGCCTTAGTGCGCCGCGCGGCCATCGACCAGTGGACATTTCCCGCGCCATAAGACAGAGCCGGGCGCCATGAGCATCAATTCCTTCGGACACCTGTTCCGCTTCACCACCTGGGGGGAAAGCCATGGGCCGGCGCTGGGCGCCGTGGTGGATGGCTGCCCGCCGGGGGTGGCGATCGATGAAGGGATGATCCAGCCCTATCTGGACGCGCGCCGTCCGGGCCAGTCGCGCTTTACCACCCAGCGCAACGAGCCCGACCAGGTGAAGATCCTGTCGGGCGTGTTCGAAGGGCGCACCACCGGCACCCCGATCAGCCTGATGATCGAGAACACCGACCAGCGCTCCAAGGACTATTCCGAGGTAGCCAAGGCCTATCGCCCCGGCCATGCCGACTATGCCTATGACGCCAAGTATGGCTTTCGCGACTATCGCGGCGGCGGGCGATCGTCCGCGCGCGAAACTGCGGCGCGCGTGGCGGCGGGCGGCGTGGCGCGGCTGGTGATCCCGGAAGTGACGATCCTGGCCTGGGTGAGCGCGATCGGTGGCGATGCCATCGACATGGCCCATTTCGATGCCGCGCAGATCGGCCAGAACCCGTTCTTCTGCCCCGATGCCCAGGCCGCCGCGCGCTGGGAAGCCCTGGTGGACAAGGCGCGCAAGGCCGGCTCTTCGCTGGGCGCGGTGGTGGAATGCGTGGCCACGGGCGTGCCCGCCGGCTGGGGCGCGCCGCTCTATGCCAAGCTGGACGCCGAACTCGCCCATGCGATGATGGGCATCAACGCGGTCAAAGGCGTAGAAATCGGCGATGGCTTTGCTGCGGCCGCCAATACCGGCGAAGGCAATGCCGATCCGATGCGCCCGCGCAGCGATGGCGGCAACCCCACCCGCGTGACTGGCCCGGAATTCCTGGCCAACCATGCCGGCGGCATTGCCGGGGGCATTTCCACCGGCCAGCCGGTGACAGTGCGCGTGGCGTTCAAGCCAACGTCCTCGATCCTAACCCCCATGCCCACGATCACCCGCGACGGCGAGGCGACCGACCTGTTCACCAAGGGCCGTCACGACCCGTGCGTGGGCATTCGCGGCGTGCCGGTGGTAGAAGCGATGATGGCGCTGGTTCTGGCCGACCAGAAGCTGCTGCATCGCGGCCAGTGTGGCTGAACGGGTCCAGGCGAAGTCTGTACGCTCCCGATACGATCCATTCAGACTGGGAACATCCTGAAAGGCGCAGACGTTTTTTCCTACGTTGAGGACCTAACGCAGGAAGAACACGATGCTAGCCAAACTGACCAAGATCGCTGGCGTGGCCCTGGCCGCCGCGCTGCTTACCCCCGCTGCCGCGCAGGCGCATCCGCAAGGTTGGGAGCACAGCCACCGCGGAGATCACCGCGGCTGGGACAATCGGGGCTGGAACAACCGCGGCTGGGACCATCGCGGTGATCGTCGCGGCTGGGAAAGCCGTCGCTGGGAACACCGCCGGTGGGAGCGCCATGGCTATGCCCGCGATTGCCGCATCGTGTGGCGCCACCACGAACGCGTGCGCATCTGCCGCTAAGCGCGGATCGCAAACCTGACCACATTCAGGCGGGCGGCGTGTACCGACAC
>NZ_BCYV01000030.1 GCF_001598375.1 Novosphingobium capsulatum NBRC 12533 | reverse complement strand
TCGTCCCACGACGCGGCGTTCGTGTTCAGGCAGCACGCGACCAGAGCCGGTCGTTCATCTCATCTCTGGTGAACGTCCGGTCCTAACGGAAGCTGCCTATCGAGGCCAGTCAGTCTTGCAGCGTGGCCGAGTTCGAGACTGCCTTGCGCTCTGAACATCAACGAGAGGGTATTGACTGGGCGAAGGACGATGCCGAAGGGCAGCACTTCACCGCAGTTGCCCTTGAGACACTAAAGGAATGGGGGGCCGATCCTAGCAGCGGATGATCGGCTAATCGGACATATCTGCATTCCTCCATGCCGTTGCCCTTGCTATAGAATTCGCGGGGCAACTTAATGGGGGATCTCAGATCGATGGCCGAGCGTGCGTTGGGCAAGATGCTCGATCTGATGGAGCGCACCGTTAGCTTGGAGTTTCGAGTGCTTGGCGGTCGCGTCTTTGCCCACCATGCCGAAGCTGATCGCCTTGATCGCCAGACCATCGAACTGAAGTGCGAGCAGAGTGGCAGCTTCCTGACCGGCTCCAGTGTCATCATCGGTGATGAGCATCACGACCGAGTCAGCCTTTTTGCCGAGGATGACGAAGACCGGGATGAGGGCAAGCCGGTCGAAATGGAAGACGGCTGGCAGCTAAACCAGATCGCCACAATGCTAAACATCCATGAGGTTGACGCCGACTGGATCGCCCAAAGCGCGACCAAACATGATGGCAAACCACTCGTCGGTCGTTTCGAGTATTTTCCTCGCATCAACACCGACGATGGCGTCGTCAACGACAAGCGCCCCAGCGCGTCCGCATGGATCGGCGTAGGCCCAGAGACATTCCGGCTCCTGCGTGAGCGTATGCTCGAGTTCAAGAAATGGGAATTTGCCGTCGCGATCGACGTACTGTTTCCCGAGGGCACGGTCGAGAGCGGCTTTATGGGTCGCACCGTTCGGTGGGATGGCAGCAAGCCGCTCGATGTGCAGAGCGCGCGCATCGTGTGGACAAAGGAGGATTGGTCCCCCGACTTCCATGCGAAGGAGTGCCTAGCGCCGAAGGCGAAGGCTGACGCCGCCTATGACCCGCCACGGGAACACCTCGAGCTGATCAGCCGGATCGAGCGCCTTGAAACCCAGATCCAAAAGTTGGCTACGCCCATGTGGACCGCAGCCGTTCTGCTGCTAGTCCTTATATTCCTGACGAAACGCTGAGGTTCGCGACAATGGATTGGATCGTCGGACTTCTCATCATCGGTGCCGTCGGCTGGCTCATTTTCCGGCCTAAGAAATCTGCGCCCGCCGCAAAGATCGAACGAGCGCCCGCTCTACCCAGGCCCCCTGTCTATGAGGGCTATCGGGACGAGTTGAAGCGCAAGCCCATCGAGGAACTGGACGAGGATGAGCAGATCATCCGTCGCGCTCACGACACCTTCAAAGCGTCGCAGGCGGCCCGCACGGCAGAGTATCGCGCCAAGCAAGATGCGCTTGCGTCGGACCAGAACAAGATCAAGCGAGCGACCGATTTCATCGACACCAGCAACCTCGATTTCGCCCTGCCGTTCGTGCAGGAGGAAACCCAGTATTGGCCTGATTGGATCGTGAACCAGAACGGTAAGTGGTCCCCGCCGCTCTCCGTCACCGATCTCGCCAAAGGTGAGAACGGCGAACCGTCGAGGGCCAGGTGGATTGAACTGCGCCCGGAGAGTGGGCCCCTTTACCGGATCGAGTTCGAGGCATCGCGAATGCCGACCGACGATGATTTCGAGCATGGCTCCATGACCCTCTATTTCGATGGCGAAGAGGTGCTGGGTATGCTCGTGAAGCGGAACTGGACGAACGAATGGGACCGCTGGAAATTCGCCATAGTGGAAAGCCTGAAAGTCGGGCCGTGGATCGAGGGCTTCATCCAGTTCTACACCCAACTTCGTTCGATAAAGGAAAACAAGTCGGAGGATACGCCCAACGACTATTTGCGCGCGAAGGCGGCTAAGATCGATATGGGCGGCGCCGACCGATGCTGGAATTGAAGATCGGAGCGGCGAACGCAGGTATGGGATGGATGGAGTTCGTCTCGTCGCTCGTCGGCTCGCTGGCGTGGCCTGTCGCCGCCGTCATCATCGCTGCGATCTTCCATAAGCAGATCGCCGGCTTGCTTGCCAAGATCAGGAAGCTGAATTGGGGAGAAGCATCGGTCGAACTGGCCGAGCAGTTGGACAAGGTGGAGGACAAGGCGCGCGTGGCCGAGGCCGAAGCCGAGATCCCGGCTCTGCCAGAGCCGATACCCGTGGTGCCTGATGACCGCTTCCAATCGCTGCTCACCATCTCCCCCAGCGCGGCAATTCTCGACGCATGGAAGCCGGTGGAACGCCGCCTGACCGATTTGGGGAAACAGCACTACGGGAACGAGCTCAAGTATTCCGTGTCACATAAGGTCGCCGAGCGTTTGGCGGCAGACGGGCACCTAATGTCCTCGGTCGTCAGCATGGTCGGCGACATGCGGAAGATCAGGAACGAGGCTGCCCATATTAAGGAGGTCAGCGTGACCGATGCGCTGCGCTTCCAAGAACTCGCCACGCAGGTGATGTCGCTCTTGAGCCGTTCCTAACGCTCTGCCCGATGCCGTCGCGCCTCTAGGAGAAAACCTCGATGGCCAAGAAGCCCGAAATCCCCAAACGTCTCGCGGCCCGCATCCGCGGCGCACAGAAAAAGGTGCGACAGGCCCGATTGTCGATCAAGGCTGACGAGTTCAACGGACGTCAGATCAGGTCACGGCTCGACAGCTTCGACCGCAATCCCGATGCTTTCGCCTCGCGCCACTATGGCCGTCATGGCGTGGACAGCTATCCTGTTCAGACCAACATCTCCCGAAACCGCGAGCGCATGGATTACATCGACAGCAAGCGCGAACAGCGGATTGCCGATCTCGCGGACGCCGAGGCCAATCTAGATCTAGTGGAGGCAGCGGTGCTTGCCGAGGTGTCGCGCATGAGGCCGACCGCTGGCCGCGTCCCTTGGCCTCGCAAACTGCCCAGCTTCGCGAATTACAAGGAAGAGGTGACGCGCGAACTGGAGCAGCTTCGGGTCGAGCATGAGCGGTATCTAGAACAGGTTGAGGCCGATCATCAGGCAGAACTCCGCGCGTTGGACGAGGAGCGTGACCGCGAAGATGCGATCCAACTGGCGGAACTCCGGGCGCGGCGCGCGACCATGACGGCAGAGCAAATCGGGAAGGAAAAGGCCGCCGCGCAGTTCATTGTCGATAGTTTGAAGTCCGGCGCGTTCACTGCCCTCGACATCATCACCCACCTACGATCGAAGTCTAAGCGAGGGCCAGCTACATCAGAATAGCCGTAGCCCGATTCGTCACCAGGACCATAATCTCGGGTTTGCCCAAATCGCTGTTCCAGTACGCGTTCACGGAATGATGGAGGCGGCCGTTATCGTAGAGCCATGAGGTGAAACGGCTGCGCCAACCGGCCCAGACTTGCTCGTTCCCCCGCTACTGCTCGGAGCCGCGTGAACGGCCTCTACATCCTAAACCGGTCATTCGCTGTCGCCATCCTGAACGACCGGTGTGTCCCAGTCCCGGTTCGAGCGAGCAAAAGCTGTGCTTTGCTTGAGATGGAAACGCTGTCTGTTTTTCACCCCGCCTGTCGCGCCGTCGCCTCCAGCAGGCCAATGCGCTCCGAACAGATGGCGTGAACCACACGGCCTAGTTCCTCGACCTGCTCGCCCAGCCAGGCCAGTTCCTCTTCGTTGATCCGATAGTGCTTGGAATAGCGCGCTTTGACGTAGGCTTCCTTGAGCTTCTCGAACATGGCGCGCTGCTTGCGGTTGTCAGTGGGCCAGACGTGGACCAGCCGGACGTCCAGCCGTTCGGCTTGGGTGCGCAAGAAGCCGAGATTGTGGACGTGTGGCGTGTAGAAGGTTACCACCAGAAGAACGCAGTGATAAAGGCTTTCAACAGCTTGGTGAAATTCAAACGCCGCATGCTTTAGTAGGCCCTGCTCCACAGCGAATTTTGCCAGTTTCACGCGCCCGCTCGCCGCTGGCATCCACTCCTCAAAATACTCCTTCGCCATGGCCAACGCCGCATGCGGCGTCTTCGGCTTGGGCTGGTGCAATTCGGTGTCGTCGCTCTGGTAGAGCGCGATGCCATCGCGGGCCACGTCCATGAAGAAATAGCGCCCATGGGCAAGGCCATCGTTCACCTCCTGCAGGGTGTGAACGATGAAATTGACCGGTGTCTTGACCGTGCCGGCAAAGCCATACTCGCGCATCAGCCGGTCATCGACCTTGGCCCAGTACTTGACCCGGTCGGTCAGGCGCTTGTCGTTGACGATGATCAGCAGGTCATAGTCCGACTGGTAGCCCTTGGCGGTGTGCGGCTCGTCGACCCAGCCGCCGCGCGCATAGCTGCCGTAGAGAATAACCTTGAGAATGCGGCCCTTCTTCTTCCACTCGTGCGAGGCCAGAGCCAGCGCGTCCTCGAATTCCTCGAAGACGATCTGCACCACGCGTTCCAGCTCACGCTGCTTGTTGGCGGGAAGATGGTCGAGATCGCTGCGCATGACATCGGTACCCTGTCGCGATGGCTGCCCGATGGCAAGTCATCGGGCGGCCTGAATTTTTCACCACGGCCACCAGCGCTGCCACCACCGGCCATGGACTGCCCGCAAAAGCCGCGAAAGCGCACACGCCAATTCCCCCTGCACTTCCTCCACGGTAAGGCCATGGCGCTCGGCAAGGTCCTGGTACGATGCGCCCTCGAAACGCATGGCGGTGAAGATCGCGCGCTGGCGCTCGGTCATCCGCCACAAGGCCCGTTGCCCTCGTCGGCGGAATCTCCGTTGGCAGACCGGCCGTTTCATGCGGCCAGGGCCTCGGCCTGGGGCTGTTGCGCCCACATCCAGTCTGCCGCCTGCTGCGCCTTGCTGGCAGCGGTAAAGATCGCCCTGGGATCGTGCTGGAGCAGCGATAGCCAGGAGGCAATATAGGCGGCATGATCACGGCGGGGGTGATGGGCCAATCCCAAGTCCGCCAGAACAAACGATGCGGTGAATTCGGCGCAGGCCTCTTCGATCGGCAACCAGTCTTCCTTGAACCGGTCCTGGAACCGCCGATCGAGCCGATGCGCCGCCCCGGTGGCATGGCCGCATTCATGGAGCAACGTGCCGACGTGGTCGACCGGACTGCGGAATGCCGAAAAATGCGGCATGAAGATCGCATCGAGGTCGATCCGGTAATGGGCATCCCACGCCCCTTCCCGCACCGGAATGCCAAGGGAGGCCACGAACGCCTCGGCATGCGCAACCCGTTCGGTTTCGGGAAGGATCGGCAGCGCCCTGGGCTGGTAACCATCAACCTGCGCCAGGTTGAACACCGTGAAAGCGCGCGCAAACATGCGACCTGGCGCAGCCTGTCCATCGTCACCACCGGCTTCCTGCCGGTCGGCGATCGGCTTCCACAGCACGACTGCGGTTCCGCGCTCTCCTTTGCGGACCTGCGCGCCGAGTGCCTGCCACTGGCGATAGGTACCCCACTGACCACTGTTGTAGCCCCGGTTCTGCGCCGCCGCCCACAGCACCAGGACATTCATGCCGCGATAGCGCCTGGCGGTCGCGACATTCTCAGGCCGGGTCACGGCGGCCCCATCATGGTGCCAGGGCATGCGCCATTCGCCGGCGCCAGCCTCGATGGCAGCGACCAGTTCTGCAGTGACCTGGGCATATACGTCATGACGCGAAGACATGAGCAATCTCCTGCAAAGGCGCCCCCGGGCCGGAGGCGCACAAAGACCAGCGGGGGCCGCGCGCGGCCCCCGCTGGCGGGACATCAGGTTGACGATCAGGCGGCTTGGGCCGGCGCTTCACCATCCTGCTCGAGCGGCGCCTCATCGCTTGGGGCGCAAGGAGCGGCAGCGAACGAGAGAACAGACGGCACCCAGGCGAGTGCACGCTGCCTGACCTCGGCCTCCACGATGGTTTCCCCGGCACAGAGCCGCGCGGCAAATCCGGCCAGTTCGGCCTTGTTGCTTGCGCTGTGCCGTGACGGCAGTTCGGGATCGATTTCGCGCAAGACATCGAGAATCTGCGCCTTGCGCAAACGGTCGAAGAAGCCCTCGGCGGTCGGTCGCCAGACGTCGGCCACCGCAATGCCGATCATCGCCCCCAATTGCGTGTGAAATGGCCGCTCGTGCGCCCCACTGGCCAGGCTGGCGGTCAGGCCGCAACCAACGGCAAGCGCCAGCCACGACAGGCGTTCGGCCCAATCCAGTGCCCGGAAGGCCTGGAACGACTGGAACGGGTCCTCGCTCTCACTCCACGACCGCGGCAATCCTGCGGCATGGGACGCCAGGGCCTGCGCGGCGTGCGACGGCGGCACTTTGCCGAGACCTTTGGGATCGGCCGCGTCACAGAGACGAATGGTGCAACCGGTCGCGGCCAGATGGCCCGGCTTGGCAACGCAGCAAGCGAGGACGAACATCGCCAGGTCCAACGCCAGGTCCGGTTCGCGGGCAAGACGAAACACGAGCACGTCGCGTCGGTCCTTCGCAAGTTGCTCTTCCAGTGCGCGGGAATACCCTGAGGCGATCGGTGAAGTGCCGCCGGCCGCAGCACCCGCACTCTCTTCCACCGCCATGGCCGCGCCACCATCACTATCGTCGTCGAGACCGGCCGGATCTTCGGCTGGCGTGCGGTAGTACATATCGAGCAACTGCGGCCGGCCGGCACTGTCGAGCAGCAGGAACGTGCCGACGTGCGGGCGATCGCTGTCCGGAATGATCGGCGCGCTGCGCTGCAACCGCTCGCGCTCGGCCACCAGGCCGTCGTATTCTTGTTCGTAGAGTGCGCCCTCGCTGCCATCGGGACAGGCGTCCAGGCAGTCGGCCAGCTCCTGCATCCGCGCGTCGATAGCGGCGACCCGTGCCAGTGCTTCGGGCGTCGGATCGGCATGGTCCGGCCAATAGATTTCCAGTCCCGCCGTTTCGCGATGCGAGAGATAGGTTGCGAGACACGGGCGCACCCAGGCCAGTCGGCTGCCCAGCGCGGCAACATCCGCTTCATGGGTGAGCTTGCGCAGTGCCAGGTCATAAGCAAGATCGACGTCGAGCCAGCTCCCCCGCCCAGCTTCGCTGAACAGGTCACGTTCGACGCGGCCGCCGCAGGCCTCGTATTCCGCCTCCCCCAGGAACAATGCGACGGGATGATCACTGGCCAGAACGTCGGTCGCCAGCGCCCGCCGGATCGCTTGGGGATTGTCGCCCTGCCAGGTATCGGCGAGCCGCTGCCACACGGCCAGTTGCCGGGCATGATCGGCCGTGGCGCCATAGGCCATCGCGATATCGAGCGTGATTGCACCCTCTGCCAGGGCAGCGAAGATCGGCGGGGCAAGATCGGCTAGACGCAGGCGACCTTCGACATGGCGGACCGTTACCCCGAAGCGGCGCGCGACGGCCGCGGCATCGGCACCCTCGTCCATGACGTCGCGATAGGCCCGCGCTTCATCGGCCGGCGCCATGGCTTCGCGCAGGATGTTTTCGGCAAGACTGATCTCGCGCGGACTGGCTTCGCCCGTGGCCAGCAGGCAGACATCGACCAGCCGGTCAGACGGCCAGAGGCCACGCTCGATCAGGAGCCCGATCGCGCGGCAGCGGCGACCGCCGGCATGGACATCGTAGAGCGACTTGCGCCCTTTGGCTGGCGTGACGACCAGCGGCTGCAGCAACCCGTGCTCGGCAATGCTTGCCGCGAGCGCCTCCAGGCCGGCATCCCGCGCGATCGTGCGGACATTGGCCTGCGACAGGCGCAGCTTGGCGTGAGGAACAGCAGTGGTTTGCATGAGAGGTCTCCGGGACCAGGAACGAGACCCGGATCAGGGGAACCTTTATGCTCCCGGGGGGCCTCAGCCCCCCAAATCCCCCTTCCCTCTCCCAGCATTTCGCCGCCGCAGACACGGCGCCGCCCGCCAACCACCAGACACCAACCACCACCCTCGACCGCATCCGGCGATGGCAAATCCGACACAGCGTCAACGATAGGCATGCCGCCGCAATGGTGGGAGCGTCGCCGGATTGCGGACGGGCACGGGCGGCACGGGCACCTGCTGAATCGTCGCGACCGGCGGCGCCGGCATGGCCACGATGCGCGCCGGCGGCAGGCAGTGGTCCGCCCAGAGTTGCATCACTGCGCGCCGCTTGCGGAAGAAGTCCGTGCGCAGGTAGGCTGCCTTGGTCTTGTTGCCGATGGAATGGGCAAGGCAAGCTTCGGCCACTTCATCGGCCGTGTCGGTTTCGTCGGCAACCCAGTCGCGAAAGCTCGAGCGAAAGCCATGGACCGTAGCAGGCACGTCCATGCCGCGCACCAGTTCGAGCAATGCCATATCCGTCAGAGCCGCACCCGAAATCGGGCCAGGAAAGATGTATGGATTGTCGTCGATCGACAATTGTCTGGCGCGACGCAGCACGTCGGCCGCCTGGCGCGATAGCGGGACTATATGCTCGACCCCCATCTTCATGCGCTCGGCCGGTATGGTCCAGATCGTCAGGTCATCATCCACTTCCGACCACAGCGCATGCCGGACCTCGCCCGAACGGACCGCGGTGAGGATCAACAATTCCAGTGCCAGCGTGCCGGCGCTCATCGGCTTGGCGCGCAGGGTATCCAAAAAGGCAGGGACCTCGAAATGGGGGAGCGCGGCAAAATGCCCCTTGCGCTTGGGTTGGCGGGGCAAGCCGCGCGCGAGCGAGCGCATCGGCGCTTCGCTGTCGCGCAGACCCTTGGCATAGCACCAGTCCAGCACCGCACCGATCCGCTGCCGCACGCGGCGCGCGGTTTCCGGGATATCCAGCCAGATTTCAGCCAAAACGTCGCGGATCATCGGCCCATCGATCTTGTCGACCGTGCGCTTGCCCAACTTAGGAAAGGCATAGAGTTCTAGGGTCTTGATCCACTGCTGCTGGTGCTTGCCGTTTTTCCAGCCCTTGCACATCTCGGCATGGGCCCGCCGGGCTGCCTCCTCGAACCGAGGGATCCTTTTCTTGGCCTTGCGCCGCTCCGCAGCGGGATCGCCGCCCTTTGCAACTTGTGCACGCAGAGCGGCCGCTTCGAGACGCGCGTTCTTCAGTGAAATGTGCCGAGCGTCGCCGATGGTAATGTCGTTGCGTGTGTGATGGATCTGAATCCGCAGCACCCACCTCCTGCCACCGGCAGGCGAGATGCGCAGATACAACCCTTCGCCATCAGCATAGCGACCAGGTTCGTGGAGCGCGTTGACCATGGAGTTGGTGAGCTTTCCCATGCCCGGAATCTATCACCGGAAGGCCCGGTTTCAAACCGACCGTCCCTGCGCTAGCCCACACTCTAGCCCACACTTCGCGCTTCGACGGCTTACCCAGCAAAAATAAGAGCTTCAGAAAAAGCACCTATTTTTCCGTGCCTTGCGTCGCATTTTAAGGTAGCCCGGCGTACTGCCGGAGGGGGCACATGGCGGAGAGGGTGGGATTCGAACCCACGGTACGGTTGCCCGTACACCGCATTTCGAGTGCGGCGCATTCGACCACTCTGCCACCTCTCCATGAAGTGCCGTGCGTCAGGCGGCGTGTGCCGCCCCGGTCGAGGACCGCGCCACTAGCGTACGATTCGGGCCTTGCCAAGCGGAAAGAGGAGTTATCCCCAGCCTGATATTCCCCAAAAGCCTTGCTTGTTTCGCAAGTGCCGCAAACCTATATTCGCTCCATGTCCATCCATGTCGAAAATACGAGCTACTTTTCTCCCCAGGCCGGCCGTCAGATTTCCGTACCGGCCGTGAGCGAGGCGCTCTTTGCGATCGGTGACGTGGTGCGCCATCGCCTGTTCGGGTTTCGCGGCGTGGTGTTCGATATCGATCCGGTCTTTGCCAATAGCGAGGAATGGTACGAATCCATTCCCGAAGACATGCGCCCCCTGCGCGAGCAGCCGTTCTATCACCTCCTCGCCGAGAACGATGAAAGCAGCTACGTCGCCTATGTCAGCCAGCAGAACCTGGCCGCCGATGCCGAAGCCGGGCCGGTAGACCATCCGTCGCTGCGCGAGATGTTCGACGGGTTTGCCGACGGGCGCTATCGCCTGCGGCGCAGCCTGTCGCACTGACCGGCCGAAACAAACGAAAAAAGCGCCGTTTCCCCGGGGAAGCGGCGCCTTTTTCGCATATGTGAAACCTTCAGGCTTTCAGCTTCCAGCCCGTGCGCAGCAGGGCATAGAGACCAAGGCCAAGGACCAGGTTGAGCACGCCCAAACCGATCGCGCCATGCAGCACGGCCATGTTGCTGCTGCCGATATCGCTTTGCCCCAGAAAGCCATAGCGGAAGCCCGAGATCACGTAGAAGATCGGGTTCATCCGGCTGACCGTCTGGAACGCCGGCGCCAGGCGGTCGATCACATAGAACGTGCCCGACAGCATCGACATCGGCGTGATGATGAAATTGGTTACAGCCGCGTTGTGATCGAACTTTTCCGCCCACAGCGAAGTTGCCACACCGATCAGCGACAGCAGGATCGCCCCCATCAGGCCAAACCAGATGACGGCCCAGGGATGGCGCACTTCCAGCGACACGCCCGGCCAGAACATCATGGCAGCCGACACGGCAAGGCCGACCAGGATCGCGCGCGATACGGCAGCGCCCACCAGGGCGGCAAGCAGTTCGCCTTCGGAAACCGGCGGCATCAGGTAATCGATGATCGTGCCCTGGATCTTGCCACCGAGCAGCCCGAAGCTGGCATTGGCAAAGGCATTGTTGATCATGCCCATGGCGATGAGGCCCGGCGCCACGAAGCTGGCAAAGGGCACGCCCAGCACCACGCGGCCACCGCCGCCCAGCGCCAGGGTAAATATCATCAGATAAAGCAGCGTGGTTACCGCAGGTGCCCAGATCGTCTGGGTCTGCACCTTGAAGAAACGCCGCACCTCCTTCATATAGAGGGTCCAGAGCCCGACACTGTTGAAGCTGCGGAAAATCGGCTGTCCGGGCGGTGGAAAACCGGCTAGATGCCCGTAGGCATGACCGGCGGCGGTGCCCGCAAAGGCATCTGCCGGTTCAAGCGGTTTCGTTTCTCCGGTGCGGGACGGGAATTGGTTGGCCATGACGGGCGCGGTATCGCGCGCGGCGGCCGATGGCAAGAAGATGAAAGGGCAAGGGACGCACCCCTGGCCCATGCAAGGGTTTTCGAACGGATGAGCTGGACCGACGAGCGGATCGAGAAACTGACCAAGATGTGGGAAGGCGGCGCAACCGCCAGCCAGATCGCTGAAGAGCTTGGCGGGGTCAGCCGCAACGCCGTGATCGGCAAGGCCCATCGCCTGGGCCTGAAGGCGCGCCCTTCCCCGGTCAAGGCTAACGACAAGAGCGAGCCTGCGGCCGCGGCCGCACCCAAGCCGGCAAAGCCTGCAGCGCCGCCCGCGCCGCCGGTTGCCGAAGCGCGCCCGGCCGCACCCAAGCCGACGCCTGCCCCCGCCCCGGTTGAAGCACGCCCGGCACCAGCGCCACGCCCGGCGCCAGCTGCGCCGGCTGCCTCGCCCCCGCCGGCCGCCAGCGCTGCTCCGGCCGGCGACGCGGCGCCTGCGCCCGCAGCGCCGACGCCGCGCGTCGTTTCGGTTGGCCCGGGCGGCTTCCTGCGCCAAGGCCCCGGCGACCAACAGGCACCGATCCCGCCTGCGCCGCCGCGTCGCCTGGTGCCGGCACGGCCCAGCCCGGAAATCGCCGACAAGACCAGCCTGCTCGATCTCAACGATCGCATCTGCCGCTGGCCGATGGGCCACCCGGGTGAACCTGACTTCCATTTCTGCGGTGAGAAGGTGAACCCTGGGTTCCCCTACTGCGTGGAACACTGCGGTCGCGCCTATCAGGCGCAACTGCCGCGTGGCCACCGCCGCCCGCCCCCGCCGATGCCGTTTGGCGGGCCGCGCGTGCGCTGAACCATCCGTAATCCAGCCGGGCCTGACGCCCGGTTACCACGGTTCTACGCAAGGCCGCGACCCTTAACCGGGTTGCGGCCTTGTCGTTTTGCCGGCCATGGGGAAACACGATCACCGGCGGGCCGAGAGCCCATTTCAGCGCCTGTGGCACAGGCTTGGCCTGGCGGGAGACAATGCCGCAGCCGGCGATCTTGCAGAAACGGCCGAGGCGCTTGCCGGTCGGCGGGCCTTGCTGGCACGGCTGGCGGCGCTGCTGGTAGAGCACGACCTGCCGATCAGCCCGTTCACGCTGGTGATGGCGCATGATTGCGTCACTGGCGCAAACCCTCGCCTGGCCGAATTGCTGGTACAACGCATCGCCGCCGGCCTGCCGATGGACCTTGCCTGGCTGGAACAGGCGCTACGCCATCCGGCGCAGGACATGGCCGCCGAACAGCTCGTCACCCTGCTGTGCCACGTGCGCGAAAGCCTGACCGCGTTCGATCGCAGCACGCACGATGCCATGCAGGCCAGCGACGACTTTTCCGACAGTCTGCAAAGCCACCTGGCCGACATGGCACAGGCCGGCGCCGACGAGGCACTGGTGCGCAAGCTGGCCGATGCCGCCCGCGCCATGCTGGTTCAGGCAAGCCAACTTCATGCCGAACTTGCCGCCAGCCGCAAGCGCAGCGCCGAATTGCAGAGCACGCTGGAACAGGTTCAGCGCGTTGCCGATGAAGACCACCTCACCGGGCTGGCCAACCGCCGCGCGTTCGAGCGCCAGTTTGCCCAAGCGCTGGATCTGGCGCGCCGCACGGCCGCGCCGCTGTGCCTGGCGGTGGTGGATATCGATCATTTCAAGCACATCAACGATCGCCACGGCCATGCTGCCGGTGATCGCGTGCTCAAGGTGATTGCTGAAACCATCGCCACGCTGCGCGATTGCGAATGCTTTGTCGGCCGCATTGGCGGGGAGGAATTCGGCGTGCTGTTTCCCGGCCATAACCCCGGCCAGGCGTTGGCCCTGCTCGATGGCGCGCGGGCCCGGGTTGCCGAACGACGCATGATCAACCGCAGCACCGATATTCCGTTCGGCCTGGTCACGATTTCCGGCGGCATTGCCGATGCCGTGGCCTGTGGCGACCTGGAAAGCGCACTCAGCGCGGCAGACGGCGCGCTCTATGCCGCCAAGAACGCCGGGCGCAACCGCGTCATGCTGACAGACCGCGCGCAGCCGGCCGGGCAACGCGCCAGGCCCTGACGCAAGAAAGGCCCGCACCGGGCGGTGCGAGCCTTCCTTGTTGCCATCAGGCCGGAATGCCTCAGTCGTCAGACTTGAGGAACGCCGGCATGTGATCGGGAGCCGGGCCTTCGTCGCGGTCACGACGGGGGCGATCGCCACCTTCGCGACGCGGACCACGATCGCCATCGCGGCGCGGGCCACGATCGCTGCGCGGGCCACGACGGTCACCACCGCGATCACCGCGGTCGCCACGATCACCGCGCGGTTCACGCGGTTCGCGCGCCGGGCGGGTATCTTCCAGCGCTTCGCCAGTTTCCTGGTCCACTACGCGCATCGACAGGCGCACCTTGCCACGGTTGTCGATCTCGAGGACCTTGACCTTGACTTCCTGGCCTTCCTTGACGACGTCGCCGGGCTTTTCCACGCGCTCGTTCTTCATTTCCGACACGTGGACGAGACCGTCCTTGCCGCCCATGAAGTTCACGAAAGCACCGAAATCGACGATGTTGACGACCTTGCCGTTGTAGACCTTGCCGACTTCCGGTTCTTCGACGATGCCGAGAATCCAGTTCTTGGCCGCTTCGATCTGCGAGAGATCGGACGACGAGATCTTGATCAGGCCTTCGTCATCGATGTCGACCTTGGCACCGGTTTCCGCGACGATTTCGCGGATGACCTTGCCGCCGGTGCCGATCACTTCGCGGATCTTCGACTTGTCGATCTGGAGCGTCTCGATGCGCGGAGCATGGGCCGACAGCTCGTTACGAGCCGAACCCAGCGCCTTGGTCATTTCACCCAGAATGTGCGCGCGGCCTTCCTTGGCCTGGGCCAGGGCCTTGCGCATGATTTCCTCGGTGATCCCGGCGATCTTGATGTCCATCTGCAGCGAGGTGATGCCTTCGCTGGTGCCGGCCACCTTGAAGTCCATGTCGCCCAGGTGATCTTCATCACCCAGGATGTCGGACAGGACGGCAAAGTCCTTGCCTTCCAGGATCAGGCCCATGGCGATGCCCGAAACCGGGCGCGCGATGGGAACGCCAGCGTCCATCATCGACAAGCAGCCGCCGCACACCGTGGCCATCGACGAAGAGCCGTTGGATTCGGTAATGTCGGACAGTACGCGGATCGTGTAGGGGAACTCGTCCTTGGTCGGCAGCACCGGGTTGAGCGCGCGCCAGGCCAGCTTGCCATGGCCCACTTCGCGGCGACCGGGGGCGCCAAAGCGGCCCACTTCACCCACCGAATAGGGGGGGAAGTTGTAGTGCAGCATGAAGCGCTGATAGCTCAGGCCGTCGAGCCCGTCGATCATCTGCTCTGCATCCTTGGTGCCAAGGGTGGTGGTGCAGATGGCCTGGGTTTCGCCGCGGGTGAACAGCGACGAACCGTGGGTGCGCGGCAGGAAGCCAACGATCGATTCGATCGGGCGAACCTGGGTGACGGTGCGGCCGTCGATACGCTGGCCATCCTTGATGATGGCGCCGCGCACGATTTCGGCTTCCAGCTTCTTGAGCGTCTTGATCGCCACCATCTGCGTCTGCGGGGTTTCATCCGCAAACAGCGTCTTGGCCTTGGCGCGCACGTCGTTCAGGGCGTTCGAACGGGCCGACTTGTCGGTCAGCTTGTAAGCCGCCGCGATATCGGCGCCAACGCCCTTCTTGAGCTTGGCCTTGATGTCGGCGGTGTTGTCCGACAGGTCGATTTCCCAAGGATCCTTGGCGGCCTTTTCGGCCAGCTCGATGATCGCGCCGATTACCTTGCGGCTTTCGTTGTGGGCAAAGACCACCGCGCCGAGCATTTCCTCTTCGGTCAGCTCCTTGGCTTCCGATTCCACCATCATCACGGCAGCATCGGTTGCGGCGACCACCAGGTCGAGGCGGCCAGAGGCAGCTTCGGACAGCGACGGGTTGAGCTGGTATTCGCCATCCTTGAAGCCGACGCGCGCAGCGCCGATCGGGCCCATGAACGGCACGCCCGAGATGGTCAGCGCGGCCGAGGCGGCAACCAGCGCGACGATATCGGGTTCGGTCTCGCCGTCATAGCTCATCACCTGGCAGATGACGTTGATTTCGTTGTAGAAACCTTCGGGGAACAGCGGGCGCACCGGACGGTCGATCAGGCGCGAGACCAGCGTTTCCTTTTCGGTGGCGCCGCGTTCACGCTTGAAGAAGCCACCGGGGATGCGGCCAGCTGCGGAAAACTTTTCCTGATAGTGCACGGTCAGCGGGAAGAAGTCCTGGCCTTCCTTCACCGACTTGGCGGCGGTCACCGCGCAAAGCACAACGGTTTCGCCATAGGTTGCCAGCACGGCACCATCGGCTTGGCGCGCAATGCGGCCAGTTTCCAGAGTGAGGGTCTTTCCGCCCCACTCCAGCGATACGGTCTTGACGTCGAACATGAATATTCCTTCGCCCCACGGGCCCTATTGCCGGCGGGATTTGCTGCCGGGGTGCCGTCCCGGTCCGGTGTGGGGCTTGGCCCCGTGGTGCCTGCGCCGAATTGCGCGAGGCGCCTTTGCCTTACCATGGATTGCGCCAGCGCCGAATGCCTTTTGCATCGGATCGTGGCCAATCCAGGCCTGTCTGCCTTGATAGGCAGATCTACAACGGTCCGCCGGGTGGCGGCCGCCGCCAGCCTCGCTGGCGGATCTACAAACAAAACGGCCCGCCGGGTGGCGGGCCGTCTGTGAACTTACTTACGCAGACCAAGCTTCTGGATCAGCGCGTTGTAGCGATCGACGTCCTTCTTCTTCAGGTAGTCGAGCAGCGAACGACGCTTGTTCACCATCTGCAGAAGGCCACGACGCGAATGGTTGTCCTTGTGGTGGCCCTTGAAGTGTTCGGTGAGGTTGACGATCCGCTCGGTGAGGATAGCCACCTGAACTTCGGGCGAACCGGTATCACCGGCGGCGCGCGCGTTGTCCTGGATGATTTCCTGCTTCTTTTCCGGGGTCACCGACATAAGTATTCACTCCGCGACATGCTCAAAGGTTGAAACCCCGTTCAACGCGCAAGGCGCCACCTGCCAGCATGACCAGCGCGACCGGCTTGCCGCCGCACCGCGCCCACCATAGCCCGTCAGGAAAGGGCAACCCCGAAAGAACGCGGCCCTGGCGGACCGCCCCGGCCTGTTCGGGGTTGAGGTCAAGAGCCGGGATGTCGACCAGCCCTGCCTCCACAGGCAAGATTACGTTCTCAAGGGCCGCGCCTTGGCCCCAATCGTTCAATTTGTCCAGCGAAATCGCCTGATCCAGGGTGAACGGCCCGGCCTTGAGACGGCGCAGCATGGTAACATGGCCGCGCGTGCCAAGGGCCAGGGCGATGTCGCGCGCCAGGCTGCGGATATAGGTGCCCTTGGATACATCGGCCTCCAGCGTGGCACTGTCCAGCGCCGCGTCGCTGCCCTGGGTTTCCAGCACGCGCAGCGCATGGATGGTCACGTTGCGGGCGGCCAAGACCACGTCATGCCCGGCGCGCGCCAGGTCATAGGCGCGCTCGCCATCGACCTTGAGCGCGGAATAGGCCGGCGGCACCTGGGCAATCGGCCCGGTAAAGGCCGCCAACGCCGCATCGAGCGCGGCGCGGGTGGGCCGCACCGTACTGTGGCCGATTACCGCCCCTTCCAGATCGAGCGTATCGGTTTCTGCGCCAAAGGCCACGGTGAAGGCATAGGCTTTATGCGCATCGAGCATGCGCCCGCACAGCTTGGTTGCCTCGCCCACGGCGATCGGCAGCACGCCAGTGGCCAGGGGATCGAGCGTGCCGCCATGGCCCACCTTGCACTTGCCAAGACCGCGCGCACGCAGGTTCCGCTTCACCGCCGCCACACCCTGGGTCGATCCCAGGGTCAGCGGCTTGTCGAGAATGATCCAGCCATCTGCCATGGCCGCGCGCCCTAGCGGCTGCGCGCCGCTCTGTCAGCCCTTTGGCGCAGGGCGCGTCAGGCCGCAGGCTTTGCCGGCGCCGCCTTCGCCTTCATCGGCGGGCCAGCCACTTTCACCAGGCTTTGCACCGGATAGCTTTGCCCGTGCACCACCACGCTGGCGAAACGGTCAAAAGTATCGGTGCCGCGTGCATCGAACCCGATCGCTTGGGCAAACGGCAGATCGAACGCCGGGCCCATCAGGCTGGCGCGATACCACTGACCGCTCTGATCCTGTACATAAAGCGTGCTGTCGCCCTGGGCACGCCAGTCGCGAATGCCGCCGTGGTTTACGAAGGGAATCGAGGCCTCGGCCGGCTGGGCCGGGCTTGCCGGCGCCTGGGCGAGAGCGGGGGTTGCGGCTAGCGCCAGCGCGGCCAGTGCAGCAATGCGGATCATGGGCCAACTCCTTGTCATGTCGAACCAATGGTATCGACATGGGCAGCGCGCCCGCGCGATCAAGCCCGGCGCGACAATTGGCGACCAAGCTGAAAGTACGTTAATCCCCCTGCAGCATCAGCCCAGCGGGCGGCCTGCTACCAGTTCGGCCAGCGCGATGTAGTGGTCGGCCAACCACGTCACCGGCGGCACCACGACCGCACGCACCGGATCGAACGATGGCATCATCCAGGGCAGGACCACCAGCAGGACCAGCATGATCGGAAAGCCCAAGGGACGCAGTCGGGCATAGGCCTGCGCCGCCGGGCGCGGCAGCAGGCCCTCGACGATGTGCGATCCATCGAACGGCGGCAGCGGAAGCAGGTTGAAACAGGCAAGGAACAGATTGATGGCCAGGAAATTCACCAGGTTCGCCGCCACGAACTGGGCCACCGCGCCAGGTCCCGGCGCCAGCCGCGCCATGATCCCCAGGCCCAGCGCCGCCACCACGGCCAGGGCAAAGTTCATCGCCGGCCCGGCAGCGCCCACCAGCATCATCGCTCGGCGCGGATGCGGCAGGCCACGCACATCCACCGGCACCGGGCGGGCCCAGCCAAACACCGGCGCATGGGCGAGCGCGAGCATGCCAGGCAGGATCACCGTGCCTACCGGATCGACGTGGCGCAGCGGGTTGAAGCTCAACCGCCCCATGTCCTGCGCGGTGTGATCACCCAGCAGGCGGGCCATGCGGCCATGCGCCACTTCGTGAAACACGATGGCCACGATCATCGGAATGGCCACCGTGGCGAGGCTGTACAGCGTGTCGTTCATGGCCGTGCCATCCATTCGTCGCGTAGGATCGAAAACAGCACCGTGTCGCGCACCCGGCCCGTCCAGGTGCGGCGTTCGTGGCGCATCACGCCTTCTTCCACACCGCCCAGCTTGCGTACGGCGGCCTGGCTGCGGGCGTTGATTCGATCAACCTTGAACACCACCCGCTCAAGCCCGCAGGCAAAGGCATGGCCGAGCATTAGCCGCTTGAGCCGGCCGTTGAACCCCGTGCCGCGCAGCGCCGGCACGATGTAGCTGTTGCCGATCTCGATCGACCAGCCTGGCGCGCCATGCTCGATCCAGCCGGTCATGCCCACCACTGCGCCATCGGCCAGCACGGCATAGATCCGCCGTGCGGTCCCGCCTTCAAGCAGGCGATCGAACTGTGGGTCGAAACTGTCGCCCAGATAATCGTGCGGATAGACCGCCCATATCTCCTGATCCTGCGCGCAGGCCGCGCGCAGGCCTTCGCGGTGCCGCTCTGCCAGCGGCTCCAGCACCAGGTTGCCCTCGGCCAGGGGAACGTAAAGGCCATCGCTCATGGGTGTTCGTCCTGGCGCAGCGCCGCGCTGAAATGCGCGCGGCAAAGAGAAAGATAGCGTTCGTTGCCGCCGATTTCGGTCTGCGCGCCTTCGCGCACGGGGTGTCCCTGCGCGTCGACCCGCAGGTTCATCGTCGCCTTGCGGCCGCAGTGGCACACCGCCTTCAATTCCACCAGGCTATCGGCCAGGCCAAGCAGCGCGGCAGAACCTTCGAACAGGTCTCCGCGGAAATCGGTGCGCAGGCCATAGCACAGCACGGGAACGCCCGCGCGATCGGCCAGATCGGCCAGTTGCCATACCTGTGCCCTGGTCAGGAACTGCGCCTCGTCCACCAGCACGCAGGCGAGCGGCCCCGTGGCCAGTTCGGCGCTGACCGCCTGCCACAGATCGGTTTGCGGGGAAAAGCGGTGGGCATCGGCATAAAGGCCAACGCGGCTGGCAATGGCCCGCCCCGGCCCAAGGTGTTCGGCGCGATCATCGAGCGCGGCGGTCCACAGCATCGTCGCCATGCCGCGCTCGTGATAGTTGAACGCGGCCTGGAGCAGGTTGGTCGATTTGCCAGCGTTCATGCTGGCATAATAGAAATAGAGCTTGGCCATGGTGGCGCGAGGCGGTGGCGGGGCCGATCAGCCCTCGCCCTCTCCCGCTGCATCCTCGCCCAGATCGCGGCGCACGCGCGGATCAGACAGCAGCGCGTCGATCCGAAATGCCTCGTCAAAGCTTTCGTCGGGCAGGAACTTGATCCGCGCGGCATATTTCAGCTTGAGCCGGCCGGCCACTTCCTTCTGGAAATAGGCGGTGTGCGTGCGCAAGGCCTTGAGCACGATCTCCTCGTCCTCGCCCAGCAAAGGCTTGATGAAGACGGTGGCGTGGCGCAGATCGGGCGACATGCGCACTTCGGTAACCGACACGGTATGCGCGCTGAGCACATCATCATGGACGTACTGGCGCGTGAGCAGTTCGGACAATACGTGGCGCACCTGCTCGCCCACCTTGAGCAGGCGGACCGAGCGTTGTTCGGGAGAGGCATTCTGGCGGTTCATCGCGCCCTATATGGGGCATTGCCCGCGATTTCGCCAGAACCTTGGGTCAATAGCGGGGGAAGATCTTGCGCACGAGTTGGCCGCGCCACGGAAACCCATGATAATTGAAGAAGAACCAGCCAAATGTGCGCACTGCCAGCCACACCGGTACGGCCATCGGATCGCCCTCTTGCCGCAGGCCGCGAAAGAACGCGGCATCGGCGCGGCGGCGCTCAGCCTCTCGGCCACCGCCAGCAATACCGTAAGCATTGTCATGACGCCGGCATGATCCATTGCGGTTGTATTTAAATCCATTGAGGAACAGACAATAGTCCCTCTGCCCTGGATCACACACGTCAGCCCCCTGCACTTGTGATATCACCTGACCATGGATTTGGCGTGGATGGGGCAATGTTCAAGCGCAAAGTGTTCTATATTGGTGGTTTCGACCCGAGGGGCGCGCGTTTCTATCATGGATTTCTCGCACAACAGATCGCCACGCACAATGCGCGTGATTGCGCAGGCAATTCCCTGATCCTGTCTGCGCGGCACGCCGCCGGGCATGGGGACACTGCCTGGACGGTTGCCGATGCCGCCACCACGATCACCAGCGCTTTCCATGTCCTGGCGTGGGACGATATCGTGCGCCGCGCCTGGATCAGGGGCGGCCTGCGCGTGCTGCTGGCCAGCGCCCGCGCCTATGTCCGCCTCTTGTGGCAGACCGACCTCGCCTGCCTGCGCCGCGTGCCGCACGGCAGCCGCGTGGCGCTGTTCCTGCCGGCGCTGGCGCTGCTGGTGCTGCCGCTGCTGGCCGGCCTTGGCGCGGCGCTGTTTGCCATGCTGATCGGGCAGGCCTGGCTGGCACCACTGTTCGGGCTGGCGCTTGCCGCCGTGCTGGCGCTGATGCTCGGGGGGCGCGGCCATATCGGCTGGCTGGTGCAGTTCATCATCTTCAACGATGCCCTGGCCGCCGGGCGTGGCGATCCGGCACTCGCCACCCGGCTCGATCGCTTTGCCGATACCATCGACGGCGCGCTGGCCGCCGATCCGCCGTGGGACGAGGTGCTGCTGGTCAGCCATTCCAACGGCGCCGTTCTGGCCGCGGGCGTCATTGCCAGGTTGCTCGCCCGCCACGGCGGCGTGCTGCCTTCGCGCGTGGCGCTGGTCACGCTGGGGGCCAGCCTGCCGATGCTCGCCTCTCGCCGCGATGCGCACGATTTTGCCGACACCATGGCCACGCTGGCACAGGGCCGCTTTGCCTGGCTCGACATTGGCTCGCCCACCGATGGCGCCGCCACCCCGCTGGTCGATCCCTGGCTGGGCCGCGCGCCAGCCCGCCACGCTGGGCTGGTACAGCTTTCCCCGCGCTGGTTCGCGTTTTGCGATGTCCAGACCTATGCCGCGCGGCGCAAGGACAAGTATCTCACCCATTTCGATTATCTGCGCCGGCTCGATCGCCCGTCACCGCTCGATTACCTCGGCCTCACCTGCAGCGACCAGCCACTCATCGCCAGTATCGCCGCCTTTCGCCAGGTATCGCGCGCATGACCGAGCCGCCCGCACTGGCCGTGCCGCCTTTCCCCACGCCGTTGCGGCGCAAGGCGGGCCTGCTGCGCCGTTTCGTGATCGGTTGGGGCAGCTGGATCCACACGCTGTTCGAAAAATCCTATCGCATGAAAATGGGCACGGTGCGCTTTCCGCTGCTGCGTTTTTTCGTGATCAACGACCTGGCCCTGGCGCGAGACGTGCTGGAAGAACGCCACTGCCCCTGGCCCAAGCACGGCTTGATGACCGAACTGCTGCGCCCGTTGATGGGCGAAAGCGTGTTTTCTGCCAATGGCGCGCAGTGGCAGGCGCAGCGCGCGATGATCAATCCCGCTTTCGCCCAGGCTGGCCTTGGCCGCGCCTGGCCGGCCATGCGTGCCGCTGCGCAGGATATGGCCGGGCATTTGCACCAGGCGGCGGCGCGGGGGCCGGTGGATATGGAACAGGCGATGACGGCGGTGACGGCAGACGTGATCTATCGCACGCTGTTTTCACAAAGCCTGCCCGCCGATGCGGCCGAAACCGTCTTTGCCGCCTTTGATCGCTATCAGCGCCATGCCCAGCGCTATGCCATGCTGCGCCTCTACCGCCTGCCGCTCATGCGCCAGCGCCAGCGGCTGTCCCAGGCCGCCGCCGCTATCCGCACGCTGTTCGCCCCGCTCGTCGATGCCCGGATGGCAATGCGCGCGCGCCTGGGCCAGCCCCTGCCGCCGGCCGATATTCTCGATGCGCTACTCGATGCACGCCATCCGCATAGCGGCGCACCGTTTTCGCGCGAGGCCCTGCTCGATCAGCTTGGCACGATCTTCCTCGCCGGCCACGAAACCTCGGCATCCGCGCTGGCCTGGGCCAGTTATCTTCTGGCTGGCGACGCGGGGCTGCAGGATCGCCTGACCGCGCAAATCGCCGCTGTCACGGGGGGCAGCCCGCTCGCCGCCGATCATCTCAAGGCTTTGCCCGAACTGCGCCATCTCTTTCAGGAAGCGCTGCGCCTCTATCCCCCGGTCAGCTTCCTGATGCGCGAGGTCGTCGCGCCGCAGATCATGCGCGGCAAGGCGATGGCGTCGGGCGATCTCGCGGTGGTGTCGCCCTGGCTGATCCAGCGCAACGCCGACAACTGGGCCTGCCCGCACGCGTTCGATCCGGGCCGCTTTGCCCGCGCCGAGAATGCCAGGGCCGCGCGCGAGGCTTGGCTGCCGTTCGGCAAGGGCCCACGCGTGTGCATCGGCCAGGGCTTTGCCATGCAAGAGGCGATGATCGTGCTGGCCACGCTGCTGCGCGAATTTCGCCTGGCGCCCGCCGCAGGCTCCGCGCCGGAACCGATCAGCCGCCTGACCCTGCGGTCGCGCCATGGCATCCACTTGCGGCTCACCCTGCGCTGACGGCCGATTAGGTAACAAAATCGATACAAAGTCAGACATTTGTCGTGGGAGCCGGCACGGCGTTGAGCCGTTGAGGCAGGGTCAGTTTCATTGGAAAGGACCGCCATGAACAAGTTTCTCGCCACGGTTGCCGCCCTTGCGGTGGCCCTGCCCGCCGCCACCCCTGCGCTCGCCCAGCACTATGATGCGCGCCACGATCAACGCCACGACGTGCGCCAGGACATGCGCCGTGGACCGGTCAAGATGAAGCCCAATCCGTTCCGCAAGGGGCAGCGCTTCGACCACCGCCGCGCGCCCAACTATCGCGTGGTCGATTACCACCAGTACCGTCGCCTGTCGGCGCCGCCGCGTGGCTATCACTGGGTGCGGTCAGGCAACGATGCCCTGCTGGTGGCAATCGGCAGCGGCGTGATCGCCTCGGTGATCGCCAATACGTTCTGATCCGCGCGCGACCGGATCACGTCGGGGGTGGCTTTGCAAAAGGCCGCCCCTTTGCGTGCCAGGGTCGTGCTCCACAGCCCGCGCCCGACACAGGCTACAATCGCCTGCACCATGAACGAAAAAGACGGCCCTTCCCGTGGGAAAGGCCGTATTTTCGTGTTTACCGATCCGAAGATCAGAGCGTGCGTTCGCGCTCTTCCACTTCGAACACTTCCAGCGTGTCGCCAGCCTTGATGTCGTTGGTGTCCTGCAACACCACACCGCATTCCAGGCCCGCGCGCACTTCCGAAACGTCGTCCTTGAAGCGACGCAGCGAGGCAATCGTGGTCTTGCTGACGATAACATCGTTGCGGGTAAGACGCGCATAGATGCCCTTGCGGATATAGCCTTCCAGCACCAGCAGACCGGCTGCCTTGTCCTTCTTGCCCGCGGGGAAGACTTCCTTGACTTCCGCACGGCCCACAACGGTTTCGATGCGCTCCGGACCAAGCTCGCCCGCCATTTCCTTGGCGATGTCGTCGGTCAGCTGATAGATCACGTCGAAGTACTTCATCCGCACCTTGTTGCGCTCGATCAGCTCGCGCGCCTTGGCGTTGGGACGGACGTTGAAGCCCACGATCGGTGCGCCGGAAGCCTGGGCCAGGCCCACATCGCTTTCGGTGATCGCACCCACGCCGGAATGCAGCACGCGCACCTTGATCTCGTCGGTCGACAAGCGGTTGAGCGCATTGACGATCGCTTCGGTCGAGCCCTGCACGTCGGCCTTGATCACCACCGGATACTCGATGACGCTCTGCTTGGCCGCCAGCGCAGAGAACATGTTCTCCAGGCTCGACGGGGCAACGGCGGTGCGCTTGGCAGTGGCCTTTTCCTGACGGTAGGCCGCCACTTCACGGGCACGTGCTTCGTTTTCCACCACGGTGAGCGTGTCACCAGCCATCGGCACGCCGCCGATGCCGAGCACTTCGACCGGCAGCGACGGCGGCGCAGACTTCACCTGGCGGCCCTTGTCATCCAGCATGGCGCGCACGCGGCCAGACTGGGTGCCTACCACCAGGATATCGCCCACATGCAGCGTGCCGCGGTTGATCAGCACGGTAGCCAGCGGCCCCTTGCCCTTGTCGAGCTTGGCCTCGATTACGGTCGCTTCGGCGGCGCGATCGGGGTTGGAACGCAGTTCCATCAGTTCGGCCTGGAGCAGGATCTTTTCGATCAGCGTGTCGAGCCCGGCGCCGGTCTTGGAGGAGACCTCCACGTCCTGCACGTCGCCCGACATTTCTTCCACGATCACTTCATGTTCGAGCAGGCGCTCGCGGATCTTCTTGGGATTCGCTTCGGGCTTGTCCGACTTGGTGATCGCCACGATCATCGGCACGCCAGCGGCCTTGGTGTGATTGATGGCTTCGATCGTCTGCGGCATGATGCCATCATCGGCAGCCACCACCAGGATGACGATGTCGGTGACATTGGCACCGCGCATGCGCATCTCGGTAAAGGCTTCGTGGCCTGGCGTATCCAGGAAGGTGATGTAATCGCCGCCCTTGGTCTTGATCTGATAGGCGCCGATATGCTGCGTGATGCCGCCGGCTTCGCCGCGCACCACGTCGGTGCCGCGCAGCGCGTCGAGCAGGCTGGTCTTGCCATGGTCAACGTGGCCCATGATCGCCACGACCGGGGGCCGCGACTTGAGCGTGGTATCGGCATCGATGTCCGAAGCGGTATCGATATCGACGTCGCTATCGCTCACGCGCTGAATGTTGTGGCCAAATTCGGTCACCAGCAGTTCGGCGGTATCCTGGTCGATGGCCTGGTTGATGGTGACCATCATGCCCATCTTGAACAGCGCCTTGACCAGGTCCGCGGCCTTTTCAGCCATGCGGTTGGCCAGATCCTGCACGGTGATCGCTTCAGGCACGATCACATCGCGCACTTGCTTTTCACGCGCCTGGGTCTGCCCGGCGAAGTGCGCACGGCGCTCCTTTTCACGGGCGCGTTTGAGCGCGGCGAGCGAACGGGCGCGAGCGCCCTCGTCTTCGTTGAGCGCGCGCGTCACGGTCAGCTTGCCCGCCTGGCGGCGATCATTGGCGTTCTTGTCACGCGGGGCATGCGCCGGCTTCTTGGCCGGTTCGGGGCGCTTGGGCGCCACCACCGGGGTAAAGCGGCGCGGCGCGGGCACGGCAGCAGCCGGGGCCGGGCGCGCAGCCGGCGCAGCGGCTGCGGCAGGAGCCGGAGCTTGTGCCTGGACCGGTTCTTCGGCCGCGGCAGCCGGAGCAGACGCCACTGGCGCGGCGGCAGGCGCCGGCTCGGCAGCGGGCTGCGCCGCAGCGGCGGGCGCCACCGGTGCGGGTTCAGCAGCCGGAGCCGGTTCAGCCGGGGCGGCTTCGGGCGCGGCAGCAGCCTGGGCGGCAGCAGCAGCGGCTGCTTCCTTTTCCCCAACGCGGCGGCGTTCTTCCTCGATGGCGCGCAGGCGTTCTTCCTGCTCGCGGCGATTGGCCGCTTCCAGCGAAGCGAGGCGGGCTTCCTCGGCCTGGCGCAGCAGGCGGGCCTGCAGTTCCTGGCGCGTCTCGCGCGAGGCGGTGGGGGAAACTGGCGGCGGCGGCGGCGGCACGACCGGCGCACGCGCGGCCGGCGCAGCGGGGCGCGGGGCTGCGGCAGGCGCAGCGGGGGCCGGCGCGGCGGGCTGTCCGCCCGGCACCAGCTTGCGGCGCTTTACCTCGACCACCACCTTATTGGTGCGACCATGGCTGAAGGTCTGCTTGACCTCTCCGGCCTCCACTGCGGTCTTCAGGCCCAGTGGCCTGCGGCCCAGTGTCGGCTTCTTGTCGCTATCGCTCATCGAACTCATTCGCCCTTCGTATCCAAATCGTCATTCGCCGCATGTGCGGCCGGTGCAGCAGCAGGGGCCGGTTCGCCCGGTGGCGTGCCACCAGGCGGACCTTCCGGTGCCGCAGCCCCGATAAAGTGCATCAAGCGGGCCAATGGCCCGTCAATCCGTTCGGCCGCGCCCGCATCGGTGACGCCCAGGTGAACGACGTTGTCGCGGCCCAATGCCACAGACAACGCCGCCCGGTCCAGCGGCAAGATGCGGCCCATCATTCCCGATCCTTCGGCCTCTTCGCCCACGCGCCAGGCCTGGGCCAACTTGCCCACGCCATCGGCCTTTGCATCGCTGGCATGGGCCAGCAGCACGATCGCGCCGGAACGCGCGGCCTGGGCGATTTTTTCGGTTCCCAGCACCAGGCTACCGGCACGCAACTCGATACCGAGTCGGTCCAGCGTGGCGCGTTTCAGGCCTTGTTCGATCAGATCGGGCAGATCGGCGGGAATGGTCAGCGGGGCGCCTTTGAATGCGCGTGCCAACGCTCCCTTAAGTTTGCCATTGGCAAGCGCGATTTCAAGGTCTGCGCGAGAAACACCGATCCAGGCGCCGCGCCCAGGGGCACGCGCCAACGGATCGGGCAGAACCAGACCATCGGGCGAAATCGCCAGGCGCACCAAGGCGCCCCGGCCATCGTGGCGGGCGGTGAGGATACATTTCCGCTCCGGCAAAGCCTTGTCAGGCCTTGCCGGGCGGTCTTGCGGCCCTGGGGCGCTTAGCGTGTCATTGTGAGGATTCCGCATCGGCGGCCTCCTCGGTTGCGGGGGCTTCGTCGTCCATCGGTTCGTCGTCGAACCAGTGGGCGCGTGCCGCCATGATGATTTCGTTGCCCTGTTCGTCGCTCAGGCCATATTCGCCCAGCACGCCGCCCTTGTCTTCGCTGCGTTCCGAACGATCGCGCTCGCGGCGGTCGTTGCGGCGGCGCTGGTCGTTGTTGCGCTTCTTGGCGATCAGTTCGTCGGTAGCGAGATCCGCCAGGTCGTCCAGCGTCTTGATCCCCGCCTTGCCCAGCGTAACCAGCATGGCTTCGGTCAGGTGCGGCAGTTCGGCCAGGGCATCGTCCACGCCCAGGGCGCGGCGTTCTTCGCGCTGGCCTTCCTCGCGGCGTTCCAGCGCTTCGAGCGCGCGGTTCTGCAGCTCGGCTGCCAGTTCCTCGTCGAACCCTTCGATCCCGGCGAGTTCGCTGATGTCGATGTAGGCCACTTCCTCCAGCTCGCTGAAGCCTTCGGCCACCAGCAGCTGCGACAGGGTTTCATCAACGTCGAGTTCTTCCTCGAAGGTCTTGGACCGTTCGGAGAATTCCTTCTGGCGCTTTTCGCTCGCCTCGGCCTCGGTCATGATGTCGATGGCCGAACCGGTGAGCGAGGATGCCAGGCGCACGTTCTGGCCACGGCGACCGATCGCCAGGCTCAGCTGGTCGTCGGGCACGACCACTTCGATGCGGCTTTCTTCCTCGTCGATCACCACGCGGCTGACCGTCGCGGGCTGCAGCGCGTTGACCACGAACGTCGCGGTGTCTTCGCTCCAGGGGATGATGTCGATCTTTTCGCCCTGCATTTCCTGGACCACCGCCTGAACGCGGCTGCCCTTCATGCCGACGCAGGCGCCGACCGGGTCGATCGAGCTGTCACGGCTGATCACGCCGATCTTGGCGCGGCTGCCCGGATCGCGGGCTGCGGCCTTGATCTCGATGATGCCGTCATAGATTTCGGGCACTTCCTGGGCGAACAGCTTCTTCATGAAGTCGGGATGTGCGCGGCTCAGGAAGATCTGCGGACCGCGGTTCTGGCGCTCCACCTTGAGGATCAGCGCGCGCACGCGCTCGCCAACGCGCGGCACTTCGCGCGGGATCTGCTGGTCGCGGCGGATCACGCCTTCGGCGCGGCCCAGGTTGACGATCACGTGGCCGAATTCGACCGACTTGATCACGCCGGTGATGATTTCGCCGGCGCGGTCCTTGAATTCGTCATACTGGCGATCGCGCTCGGCATCGCGCACCTTCTGGAAGATGACCTGCTTGGCCGACTGCGCATCGATGCGGCCGAGGTCCACCGGCGGCAGCGGATCGACGATAAAGTCACCCACCTTGGCGCCGGCCTGGAGCTTTTCGGCCTGCTTGAGGTCAACCTGCTTGAAGTAGTCTTCGACGTGCTCGACCACTTCGACCACGCGCCACAGGCGCAAGTCACCGGTGCGCGGATCGAGCTTGGCGCGAATGTCGTTCTCGGCGCCATAGCGGTTGCGCGCCGACTTCTGGATCGCTTCTTCCATCGCTTCGATCACGATGGACTTGTCGATCATCTTTTCGGCAGCGACCGCGTTGGCAATCGCCAGCAGCTCGGCACGGTTGGCGGAAATCGCACTGGCCATGGCTTAGTCTTCCTGTTCCTCAAGAAATGCGTCGGTTTGCGCCAAAGCGTCTTCGTCTTCGAAATCTTCCTCGTCCACGCCGGCGGTATCCACCGGGCGCGAGGCGGCAATCAGCCGATCGGTCAGGATCAGCTTGGCATTGGTGACAAGGGCAAACGGTACGGCAAACACCTCGCCGTCATCCTCGATCGAGATCGTGCCGGTATCGGCATCGAAACCCTTGAGATCGCCGCGAAAGCGCTTGCGATTGTCGAGCAGCTCGGACAGCTCGATCCGCGCCTCGTGACCGATCCAGGCGGCAAAGTCCTTGGGGCGGGTCAGCGGGCGGTCGATCCCCGGCGAGCTGACTTCAAGGCGATAGGCCTCTTCGATCAGCATTTCGCCGGCTTCTTCCAGCGCGTCGATCTTGTCGGAGATGCGATGCGAGAGGCCGGCGCAATCCTCGATGACCAGCTGCCCGGTTTCGGGGCGCTCCGCCATGATCTGGAGCGTGTGCTCCTCGTCGCCAACTTCGCTCTTGCCGTAAAGGCGCACGCGCACGAGATCGAATCCCATGGCTTTCACCTCGGGCTCCACAATCTCGATGATCCGCGCGATATCCGTCATGCCGTCTCCAATATTCCCGCGCACGCCCTCGGCGCGTCAAGCCACTTCAGGCCACACCGTTTCAGCAACGAAGTTTCGCGCCGGCCCCGTCTGGCGCCAGCCCGCTCTTGCCTTCACAATGTCGGGATGAATGTGCAGATAAGGGAGGCGGCGGAAAATTGCAAGAACAAAGCCACGCCACTCGGCCTTTGATCGCAAGGGAGGCGGGAACCGCCGGATTGCTCCGGCAACGCCTGATGCATGGCCCGCCCGGCCTGCATCGGCGCCAGCCTTCCAAAGGGGGAAGAAGGCCGGTCCCCGCCCTGACAAAGCTGCGCGGCATGCGAATCGCGTCAGCCAGGAAATCCATCATCCAAATTATCGGTGAATAATCCCAATCCTTGGCATTCATTCTGCGTTCACGGGCAAGACAGGCGAAGAGAAAGCGCAGAAAACCGCCATTTTCTGAATTTGGCACGCCCCATGCAAAGCAAGGGACATCGGCCGGATGCGATCATCCGGCGCCACATTCAGGGAGTAATCACCATGCAGACCTTGCTTTCCATCGCCGGCCGCACCTCGGCCGCCGTCGCCGCCCTCGCCCTCTCGCTCGCCCTCATCGGCCAGACCGTGCAGACGCCGGCCGCCACTGCCCAGGGCACCACTTCCGCCGTGGAGATCGCATGATGACCGACCTGCGCTTTGACGATAGCCCCGTCCGCCCCGCCCGCCGCCGTGGCAGCATTTTCCGCCGCGACCGCGCCAACGGTAAGATCTTCGGCGTTTGCGCCGGCATGGCCGACGCGCTCGATCTCGATGTCACGCTGGTGCGCGTGGCCTGGATCGCCGGCACCCTGCTGGGCTTTGGCTCGCTGCTGCTGATCTACCTGGCCATCGCCCTGATCGCCGATTGATGCGGGCCACCGACACCACCACCGGCGCCGACCCGCACCCCTTCACACCGAAGCGGTGCGGGCAAACGGCGAGAAATCGGTGTCGGTGTCATAGACATCCACACCTTCGCGCCGCTTGAGGAAATTGACCACGGCATAGGTCACCGGGGTGAGCACCACTTCCCACAGCACCTTCATCGCCCAGTTGGTGATCATCACATGCACCACATCGGCATTGGTCCAGGTGCCCAGGAACGCCACGGGATAGAAGATCAGGCTGTCGATCGCCTGCCCGGCAATCGTCGAGCCCCAGGTGCGGGTGAACAGGTATTTGCCGCCCGTCCACACCTTCATCCGCGCCATCACGAAGGAATTGACGAATTCCCCGGCCCAGAATGCCGTGACCGAGGCCAGCACGATGCGCCAGGTGCTGCCGAACACCGAGACATAGGTGGTCTGGCAAACCGCTCCGGCGGAACTCTTTGCCACGAGTCCGGCAAACTGCGGATCGCCGCTGGATGCGCAGCCCCAATCGGCCGCCGGCGGCATCGCCACCACCACAAAGCTCATCACCGCCATGAACAGCAGCGCGAAAAAGCCCACCCACACGCAGCGCCGCGCGTTGGCATAGCCATATACCTCGGTGAGCACGTCCCCCAGAATGTAGGAAATCGGGAAGAACAGGATGCCCGCGCCAAAGGTGAAGCCGCCCACGCTCGACAGCTTTGACGCGCCGATCAGGTTCGACAGCAGCAGGATCGCCACGAACGCGGCCATCATGTAGTCGAAAAAGCGGAAATGGCGGCGTGCGCCGAGCTTGCCGCCGATCTTTTCAAGCGGCGCCGATGCGGATGCGGGATCGTTCATGGGGATGAACTGCTATCGCCATTTGCACCAAAGGCAAAGCCGTCTTATGGGCACGGCTGTGCGCGCCCTTAGCTCAGCTGGATAGAGCACCAGCCTTCTAAGCCGGTGGCCGCAGGTTCGAATCCTGCAGGGCGCGCCATTCCAGCGATTCTCACCAGGGAACGGTACGCCCTTCCCGATCGAGATAATGCAGGCCGGGCTTTCCCCGCTGCGCGAGCAGCGTGGTGACGATCTGTGGCACGGTTTCCTCGATGCCGAACGGCGCCTCGGCTCCGCCAAGTCTGGTGCGGATCCAGCCCGGCGCCATAAGCACCTTGGCCCGACCATCATCGGCATGACGCGCCGCATAGCTGCGCATGTACTGGTTCAGCGCAGCCTTCGTGCCCCGATAGACCTCGTGCCCGCCATTCACATTGTTGGCGATACTGCCCTGGCCCGAAGACATGACACCGATCAGGCCCGCTGGCGCGACGCAATCCTGCAAGCCTTCCACCACCCTTAGCGGGCTGAGCGCGTTGGTGACCATCACGCGAATGAACTCTTCGGTCGAAACCTCCGCGATGGTTTCGTCCTGGTTGTGGTTGGCCGTACCCGCGTTGACGAACAGGATGTCGAACTGCTTCCCCATCAGCCGTTCGCGCAATGCCATAATCTGCGCTGGCTGCGTCATGTCGAGCTGCGCGATGTCGACGCGGCTTGGATGGGCATCGGCAAGGTCGTGCAACGCAGTGCGGTCAGGGCCGCGCACCGTTCCGACGACATGCCAGCCCCGCGCGATACATTCTGCCGCCATCGCATGGCCAAGGCCGCGCGATGCGCCGACGATGAGAATCGTGCCGGCGGTGTCGCCAATGGCTTGGGAAAACATGGTGATTCCTTTCGGTTTTGCCGCTGAAGACCATCATCTTCCGCTTTCGATAGCTGCACCAGACGCACAGGATGCAAACTGTTGTTGCGTCATGCGCTATCCCACGTTCGCCAGAGCGCGTATCATGTGGCGATGGACACCATTGACCTTAACCTGTTGTCGGCGCTGGACGCACTTCTGGCGGAAGGCAGCGTGACGGCTGCGGCGCGTCGCTTGAGCCTCAGCCCATCGGCCATGAGCCGCACGCTCGCACGGTTGCGGGCGGCGACCGGCGATCCCCTGCTGGTGCGGGCAGGCCGTGGGCTGGTGCCAACTCCCCGCGCCATCATGCTGCGCGAGCGTGTTCATGCGTTGGCGCGAGATGTTCGCGATGTTCTCACGCCACACGAAGGGCCGCTCGATCTCGCTACGCTCAAGCGGACTTTCACCATCCGCGCCAACGAAGGCTTCATCGCGCTGTTCTCCGCTTCCCTGGTCAAGACCGTGGTCGCCGCCGCACCGCATGCGCGCCTGCGCTTTGCCCCAAAGCCCATCAAGGAGGCTGGGCCACTGCGGGACGGAACGATCGACCTTGAAATCGGAGTTCTTGGCGATTTTGCGCCCGAGGTGCGAACACAGCTGCTTTTTCGTGACCGTTTCATCGGCGCGGCAAGAGAGGGGCATCCCCTGTTGTCAGCAGCGATGACCGCGGATCGCTATGCGGCCGCCAAGCATGTCGTCGTGTCGCGGCGCGGACAATCGACCGGACCCGTCGATGACATGCTGGCAGCGCTCGGGCTGCAGCGGGAGATCGTCGCCGTAGTGCCAGGTTTCCCGGATGCCTTGCGGATTGCCCGCCAGTCCGATCTGGTCGCGCTGGTGCCGCAATCCTGTCTGTCCGACCCATGGTTCTCGGATGGGCTTGTGCGCTTCGCGCTGCCGGTTGAAACACCCGACATCGCCGTTGCCGCGCTGTGGCATCCGCGCATGGACGCCGATCCTGCGCATCGCTGGCTGCGCGAGACCGTCATCGCGCAGTGTCGATCTTCAACACGTCTGTCCTGAAACGCTCGTGGCGCAATCCAGCCGTGGCGCTTGGGATTCCTTCTGACAGGCCAGATCATGCACGTGATCAATGGCCTCCCAGGCGCGCGCGAACGCGCCATCGTCCAGACCGTGGTATTCGTGGTCGCACTCGAGCGAAACGATCGCGCATGCCGGGCCAAGAAAGCGGCCAAACTGCGCGGGATCGCCGCCATAGGCATCGCTGCGGCCCTGGATCACCACCATCGGCTTGGCCACCGCGCGCAGGTGCCGCGTGCGATAGGCTTCGCGCCGCCGTTCCGGGTGGCGAAAGGGATAGCCAAAGCTGGCGATCGCGCGCACTTTCGCGTGGGCCGCAATCCGTGTGGCCGCCACGCCACCGGCCGAATGCGTCACCACCATGATTCGCTGCTGCGGCAGGCTTTCGATGAACCGCTGCAATTCCCAGCTGGCGATCAGCCACGGCGGCAGCAGTGC
Organism: Novosphingobium capsulatum NBRC 12533; assembly: GCF_001598375.1. GTDB lineage: Bacteria > Pseudomonadota > Alphaproteobacteria > Sphingomonadales > Sphingomonadaceae > Novosphingobium > Novosphingobium capsulatum. Next base: position 3,413 of record NZ_BCYV01000030.1, on the reverse strand, counting down.
CGCCATGAGAAAGTCGATACGGTGCGGGCTGGCGCAGGCCAGCGCGGTCTTGACCGCGTACCAGGCGGCCAGGCGCGGCCACGACAGCGCCTGGCCCGTGCTGCGCGCAATGCCTGGCAGGGCCTGTTCCAGGCGGCGGTTGATCCCCTCCGATGCGGCATGGCGCGGGGATTCAAACACGAAAACCGGTTGCCCGCGCTCGCCAAACTTGCGGGCAACGCGGGTCAGGATATCGGATCGCTTGGCGGTGTTGCTTCGCCCGGCCAGAACGATCGCAAGCGGTGGCATCATGCGGGAAACCATGGTGGCAGAGGTTGCGGTTTCGCCAGCGCTGGCGGCAACCCCTGCCTCCTGTCAAGCTGCCTCAACAGGCTGGCCTTGCCCCGGCAATTCATGCCATGGCTGGGCCGACCGTCAGCCCTTCCCCCAGGAGCCTCAATGCCCACCAAGCCCCCCATCGGCCGCGATACCCGCCTGTGCATGTCGCTGTCGGGCCGCCCCGGCAATGCCGGATCGCGGCTGCACAACTACCTTTATGAGGCACTGGGCCTCGATTTTATCTACAAGTCTTTCTCCACGCGCGATCTGCCGGCGGCCGTTGCCGGCATCCGCGCGCTGGATATTCGCGGCAGCGCGATCTCGATGCCGTTCAAGGAAGCGGTGATCCCGCTGCTCGATACGCTGGAACCCTCCGCGCTCGCGATCGACAGCGTCAACACCATCGTCAACGATGACGGCCACCTTACCGGCTACAACACCGATTATACCGCCTGCCGCCAGTTGATCGAGGCCAGTCCCGCCGATCCAGCCCAGCCCTTCATCCTGCGGGGCAGCGGCGGCATGGCCAAGGCCGTGGTCGCGGCGCTGCGCGATGCGGGTTTTACCCAGGGCACGGTCGTGGCGCGCAACGCCGTGGCCGGCCCGGCGCTTGCCGAACGCTATGGCTTTGCTTGGGCCAGCGACGTGCCGGCCGCCGGCGCGCCGCTGCTGGTCAACGTGACGCCGCTGGGCATGGAAGGCCCCGATGCCCAGGCGCTGGCCTTCCCGGCCGAGATGATCGCCGCCGCAGATGTGGCGTTCGACGTGGTGGCCCAACCGGCGCAAACCCCGTTCATCCTTGCCGCGCTGGCAGCCGGAAAGCCGGTCGTTTCGGGGGCCGAGGTCATCGTCCTTCAGGCAGTGGAGCAGTTCGTACTCTATACCGGGGTGCGTCCGTCGGCCGACCTCGTGATCGAGGCCGCACGCTTTGCCCACGGCGATGCCACGGCCGCGCGCCTGGCGGCGGCCGGGCTCTAGCCGCCGCGCCGGCCTAACGCCGCGCAAACAACTGGCAACATTCCCGCAAGGCCCCCTTTCCGTGGCTGTGGCACATCCTATATGATGCGCCACAGCCACGACGGCCCCTGATCGGCCGGCGGCAAGGCGCAGGAAGGACATGAGGGATATGGGCAAGGCCGAGGTCGAATTTCCCGAGCCGCCGTTTGCCATCGACGATGTTGTCGCGCACCTGCGCCGGGTGCGCGAGGGCTGGCGCGATGCACGCAGCAAGCGCGGCGATTACGGCGCGGTCGGCTTCCCCTCGCGCCACGCGCTGGGCCGGATCATCGATGTACTGGCCGCCGCATTGTTCCCGCTGCGCCTGGGCCCGGCCGAAGTGACCGCCGCCAACGAAGACATCTTCGTTGCCGCCAGCCTGCAATCGGCCCTGCCCCTGCTGGCCGCGCAAGTGCGGATGGAACTGCACTACAGCTATCCCCAGGATTGCAACGCCACTGTCGATGCCGAGGTCAACCGCATCGTCACCGCGCTCGCCGCGCGCCTGCCCGAAATCCGCCGCCTGCTCGACAGCGACGTGGAAGCCGCGTTCGACGGCGATCCCGCCGCGCGGTGCGTCGATGAAGTGCTGCTGTGCTATCCGTTCGTCACTGCCGTGCTGCATCACCGCGTGGCGCACGAGCTTTACAAGCTGGGCGCCCCGCTGGTGGCGCGCATCCTGGCCGAAATCGCCCACTCCCGCACCGGCATCGACATTCATCCCGGCGCCACGATTGGTGAGCGTTTCTTCATCGATCACGGCACCGGTGTGGTGATCGGGCAGACCGCGATCATCGGCAAACGGGTGCGGATCTACCAAGCGGTGACGCTCGGCGCGCGGAGTTTCAGCACCGACGAGGAAGGCCGCCTGGTCAAGGACGAGGCGCGCCATCCGATCATCGAGGATGACGTGACGATCTACGCCGGCGCCACGATCCTGGGCCGCGTCACCATCGGCCGCTGCTCGGTCATCGGCGGCAATGTCTGGCTGACACGCTCCGTTCCCCCGGGCAGCCGCGTGCGCCAGACCCAGGCGAGCGTTACCGTGGAAGCGGGCGATCCCTGCGATTGATTGTTTTCGGGCTTGGGGCCCGAAACATGCCCTCCCCTAACCCCTCCCGCCAGCGGGAGGGGGACTTTCAGTGGTGCCCCTAAACTCCCCTCCCGCTGGCGGGAGGGGCTGGGGGAGGGCATGTTACGTCAAGATCAAAGCTTGCCCACCAGTTCCGGCACGGCAGTAAACAGATCAGCCACCAAGCCCACGTCGGCCACCTGGAAGATCGGCGCGTCTTCATCCTTGTTGATGGCGATGATGGTCTTTGAGTCCTTCATGCCGGCAAGGTGCTGGATCGCCCCGGAAATGCCCACCGCGACATAGACCTGCGGCGCCACGATCTTGCCGGTCTGGCCGACCTGGTAATCGTTGGGCACATAGCCGGCATCGACTGCCGCGCGGCTCGCGCCGATCGCGGCGCCGAGCTTGTCGGCCAGCGGGGTGATCGTCGCGGCAAAGGTTTCCGCGTCCTTCAAGGCGCGGCCGCCCGAGACGATGATCTTGGCGCTGGTCAGTTCGGGACGCTCGCTCTTGGCGATTTCCGCGCCGACGAAGCTGGAGAGGCCAGCATCGCCTGCGCCGCTCACCGCCTCGACCGCAGCGCTGCCGCCGCTCGCGTCCGCCTTGGCAAAGGCGGTGGCGCGCACCGTCACCACCAGCTTGGCATCGCCCGATTCGACCGTGGCGATGGCATTGCCGGCATAGATCGGCCGGGTGAAGGTCTTGGGCCCTTCGACCGAGAGAATATCCGACACCTGCGCCACGTCGAGCAGCGCAGCGACGCGCGGCGCGACGTTCTTGCCGGTGGTCGTGGCCGGCGCCACGAAGGCGTCGTGATCGGCCATCAGGCCCGCCACCAGCGGCGCGACGTTTTCCGCCAGCGCATGGGCATAGGCGGCGTCATCGGCCTTGAGCACGGCGGCAACGCCGGCGATCTGCGCGGCGGCCTGGGCTACGCCATCGACGCCTTCGCCCGCGACCAGCGCAACCACGTCGCCCAGCTGGCCCGCTGCCGTCACCGCGCTCAGCGTCGCGTCCTTGATCG
>NZ_BCYV01000029.1 GCF_001598375.1 Novosphingobium capsulatum NBRC 12533 | reverse complement strand
AAACCTGCCATCCACGGTGGCCTCGCCGACCGCCGACTTCAGCCAAGAGCTGCCATCGCGGGGGTCTCGAAAAGGATGGTTATTTGGGAAAGCCTGTGGTCGAACGACTAGAGGCGCAAACCGAGAAAGGCGGCGCCGGGAACAGGGTTGAAGGAAACCGGCTCGGCCGGAACGAATCCGAGAGTTTCATACAACCTGCGAGCCGATGCGAACTCTTCCAATACATCGAGCCTCATTTCACGGTAGCCGGCGACACGGGCTTCGGAAATTAAGCGGTTCACCAAGACGCGGCCTAGATGACCGCCCCGCGCCCGTGGTCGGACATAAAGCCGCTTCATTTCGCATATGTCGGCGCTGACGCCGCGAAACGCGATACAGCCCTCAATCTCACCCCCGCGATCCGCCAGCAGCACGCACCCTCCGGGTGCCGCATACTTGCCGGGCAAGGTCGCGAACTCGGCCTCGTTGCCCTGATAGTCGAGGCTGACGCTCGGACTGGCGATATATTCGCGCCAGATATCCAGTAGCGCGGGACCGTCAGCAGGAAAGGTCGCGTGCCTGATAATCGTCATGCCGCCTCCTTGATGTGCCGAACCTCTCCTTGCACGCGGGCACCGCCTCCCAGAAGCGCCGGTGCCGTCACGCGAAGGAGGCAAGGCACGCCCATGTCTTCGCCCTGCACGATTTCGACGTTCTCGGCCTCGATATCGAGCACTTGTAAGTAGCCGACCAAGGCTGCGGCAGCAGCGCCGGTCGCCGGGTCTTCGTACACGCCGCCGGCAGCGAAAGGATTGCGAGCATGGATGCGATCGAATGTCTCGGCATAGACAAGGCTGATCGTCGCGAACCCCCATGCTCGCATCAGTTCCGCCCCAGCCTTCATCTCATACCGCATGGCCGCCAGCGTTTGTCGGTCACGCAACGCCAACAATAGATGGCGCGCTCCCGCTTCGATGATCGCCGGAGGAATACGGGGATCAAGGTCCACGTCGGCCAAGGTGAACAGAGTGAGGGCTGCTTTTATCAAGCCGTCCGGTGGTGGGCTGTTCCGAGTTGGTGGAGACACCAGCGCCGCGCACAAGCCGTCCACACTGCATCGACCTTCGACGTAGACTCGGCCTTCATTCAATTCGAGCTCGAAAGTGCCATCACCTTCCTTAGCAGCAAGCGCCGCCCCCAGCGCGATCGTCGCATGGCCGCAGAAAGGAATCTCTGCTTTGGGAGCGAAGTATCGCACTCGATAGCCATGAGGTGTCCGCGCCGCGAAAACGGTCTCGGAATAACCAATCTCGGCCGCGATCGCCTGCATACGGGCCGACTCTGGCAGCGTGTCGCACAGAACAACCCCGGCCGGATTACCACCACGATCTCCATAGGTAAAAGCCGCCAGTCGCTGAACGTCCATCTAAGCCCCCTTGATCTCGATCATACTTTAGACGGGTTGGCGGCATTCCCAAAAACGAATGTGACGCGGGGCAGTAAGGGACTGCATTCGCGGGGCCCCGCTGACAGGCTTGGCTTTCCCGAAACCTGTTCCCGATTGTGTTTTCCCGAAATGGCGCATCGGAGATGGGGAAACGGGACGATCTCGCATGCTCGAAGGGGGCGGTTACGAGCGCGCGTGTGATCGATTGAACGGAATGTCTGCGGGGCCTACTGTTCCGGGCTTAGTGGCGCCGGATCGGCGGCTTCCGTCAAGTTCGGACGCTTGGGCTAACAGCGGTGAACGGCAATATCTGGTCGGCTGCTGCCGGTTCTAGCAAAATTCGGCCCGCCGCCAGCATCGCCGCGAAAGCAGGCATTGAGGCCGCCTAACTATGTTGTTGTAACCTGCCCTACGTTTATCTGCCATCCCAGATACCGAAGTGGGAGCTTAAGAAATCGCATGCCCGGCTTTCTCCTCTGTAAATGTGCACTATGCGATGCGCTTATAGTCGCCGAACTCGTTGATGCCTCGCCGCCCCGCTGTCCTGGGTGTGGTGCAAAGCCAGATGTTCTTACCGAACAAGGCACCATGTTGAATGGTGTCGCTTGGCGCGCCAGCGAAAGCAAAACGAAGGGCCGCCTGTTGAACGTGCGGATAGCCTACACTCCTCAACGGAATCGAGGTGGTGCGCTCGCTCGACATGAGAGGGTCATCGACCGCCACGGCAATCGATATTTCGAGAAAGTGACCATGTACGACACGGGTCTCACTGTTCACCTCAACGAAGAGCCGCTCACTCAGCATCGAGGTCACGGGTCAGATCGAAAGGACTCGACCAAGTCGTAAGCGCCCGGAATATGACGCTGACCGCCGCGAAAGCGGACGTTCAAGCCCTCAGTGCCCACATCGGAACCTGCCGCTAGTTCACCGTTGCTGCGCGACACATGAAGACAGGGGTTTAAACAGAATTACCGTTTCCCGATGTGGTGCAGATGTCAGTTTGAGCCCAGACATTGGCCTTGGAACAGATGCGGGCAGCGGCCGCATTTTTCGGTCGATTTGAGCGCAACACTACCGTTATCGCGACTGCGCTAATGACGCAGTTTCGCACTTTGGTTTCTCCGGAGGGCGAATTCGCTGTCGCTGGCCCATTGTGGCCAATCGTGCCCGTCGGCCAGTTCGCGGCCCACCGCATAAATCATGGTGAGCGTTTGCAGCGCACTATCATAAGTCCATTCGCGGCTCCATTCATCGCCGTTCTGGTGATAGCGCTTGGCCAAATAATCGGCGCGCAGCGCCTCGCCCCGTGGGGTTCCACCATCCACCATGTCCAGACCGGGGTCATAGGATAGCGCTGGGACACCTACCTTGGCGAAGGAAAAATGGTCTGAACGATAGAAGGTGCCCGCCTCGGGGTGAGCTTCTGGTGTATAGCGAAGCCCATTGGTCTCGCCCTGCGCGATCAGCATGTCGAGCAATCCGTTCTTGGCTAGACCCTTGACCGTAAAGTCACGCGTGGAACCAAAGACGTTGAAGCCACCATCCAGATTGATGGCGCCTGCAGTGGTTGCCAGCGAGTAGAGCGGGTTCTGGCCGTAATATTCGCTGCCCAGCAGCCCGCGCTCTTCGCCAGTAACAGCAAGAAAGGCAACGCTACGCGCAGGCGCAGGCGCCTTGGCCCACGCGCGCGCCAGTTCCAGCAACAGCGCGGTGCCTGCAGCGTTATCCTTGGCGCCATTGGCAATTCTGTCGCCATGCGCATCTGGGTCGCCAATCCCAAGATGGTCCCAATGGGCCGAATAAAGGACAGTTTCATGCGGACGCTGCTTGCCCTGCACCAGAGCGACAACGTTCTTGCTGTGAATGACTTCCACCCTGGCCGAGTAGCTGGCACTGAACGTTGGCGTCAGGGTGACAGGTATGAATTCACGGGTCATCGCCTTGGCCTTGGCGGCTTCAAAATCAACGCCAGATGCTTTGAACATGGCAAGGGCTGTGTCCCTTGTGATCCAAGCTTCCAGCGGGGTGTGGGCCAAGGTTGGCGCTTTGCGTAGAATGTCAAACGAGTCGAAGGTGTTGGACCCTGCGACCGTGGCCCAGCCATAAGCTGCGGGCTTGTCCTCGTGCACCACCAGCACGCCGGCGGCCCCTCTGCGCGCCATTTCCTCGTATTTGTAGGTCCAGCGCCCATAATAGGTCATCGCCTTGCCGCCAAATGCGCAGCCCAACTTGCAGCCCGGATCCTCGAAATCGGGATCATTGACCAAAACCACGGCGATCTTACCTTTAAGATCCAGACCCTTGAAATCATCCCAGTGCAACTCAGGCGCAGCAACTCCATAGCCGACGAACACCAAAGGCGCCCCGGTCACTTGATATGAAGCGCCGCCGTGCTGAGGCGGGCGTATCGCGATGTCCTTGCGCTGCACCAGCGGGCCTAAGCCAGAAAGGCTGGCCTGAGGCATAGTCAGAAAGGTGGCGTGTTGTAGCGGCACGTCCTGAGTCCACGTGCGGTGGCCTCTCACGATCTCGCCGCCGGGTTTCAGCCCGGCCTCCTTGAACTGCTTGATCAGATAGGCGGTGGTCAGCGTCTCGCCCTTGGTGGCCGGGCTGCGTCCCTCAAATTCGTCGGACGCCAAAATCCGGATATCATCCGAGATGCGTTCCGCTTTGAAAAGCGGCGCGGGTGCAGCTTGCGCGCAATGTGATGCAAGAGCGGAGGAAAGCAGAAAAAGGCCGGCAACAAAACGCATGATCAATGCCCCCAAATCAAGTTAGTGCACTTGCACATCATCTTATCACTGATCAATGAGCTACGCCTCCGGCACGATGCGAGCATAATCGAGGCCGAGCGGATTGCGCTATCCAATCCCCATCCGCGGCGATGGGTAGAGAAGCAGATCAACGCGCATCAGCAATTCCGCAAGAAGGCGCTCTCCCGTATTCGGCGGAATGGCAACAGGTCGCTGATTGATCGGGACAGCGACATTCTCAAGTTTATGATCAACGTCCGCAAGTAGGCGCGTGCTGCCGGTTCCAGCGGCACCCAATCGGGCGCCGTGCCCGCCCTTATAGCGGCCGTTTCGGCGCCTGAGTTCGTACGCCGAAAGCGGTCGTCTGTTTATCGATGTCGCTGGCCCCATAAATGGCCTGGGTTGGGGAAAGCGACCGGCAGCTATCGACCGCTACACCTGCCTCAGCCGAATTGACACGACGGCCGAACTCGACCCGGCGATGGCTCCGCATCTTAAACGTGTCCGGCCCGACCCGCCGCAGCTCATGGAATCCACGGGATCGCCAAAAGCGTTCTCCTGCCTCGTTTACTTCCAGTACAGCCAACCGGATTTCACTTGCACCCCTTGCAGCAGTCCAATTCTCGATCTGCGCGTATATCGATCGACCAATGCCGCTACCCCGCCGGGAAGCGTCGACTATCATGAACCCGAGATACCATGTGCGGTGTAGTGGATAATCACGCAGGATGGCGGCAACTGCATACAAGCCGTCGCCATCCCGCCACCCTAAGACCGTTTGATCGCGAACGTTTTTTTCCGGCGGCACGTCGGTAAAAAGCTCTTTGGCATCATCAAGGTTGGACGCCACGCCGTCTTGGAGGAGAAAGTAGTCGGAGCAGCGGGCAAATAGACTCGCAACGTCGGAAGTGTCTGCCTCGGACAATTCCATTGGGGGCGGGCATTGGAACGTTTCGCTGACCATGCGGGACGTATACGACGTGCCAGGAAAAAGTCAGCTTCCGGCTGACCACCTTCGCGCTCGACCGACGGAAATTGGGCCGCGTGCTGCCGGTTCCAGCGGCACTCAATCGGTCGCCACGAACCGCCCTCATAGCCGTCGTTCGGGCGCCTGATTTGGTACGCCGGAAGCGGTCGTTTGTTTATCGATGCCGCTGGCCCCATGAATGACCTGGGTTGAATGGGAGGCCAAATTAGCGGCTGGTTGCCAACCGTTTTCGGTAGAGAGCATCAGGGCCTTTCAAAGCCTCAAGGCGGATAAGCCGATGGGCAAATCCAACGGCAGTGGGCGCGCCAATTAGCGCGGCACCCAAAATCGCCTCCAACACGCTCGGCTGCCATCCTGCCAGAAAGGCCGCACCGTAAACCATCACGAAAAACAGCGACCATATAAAAAATGCAAGCTCTGTGAGGCTCGACATCGATTTGCTATGATAGCGCTTGTGAGCGAACCGCCAGAATGCTGCCTTCATTTCATCTACCTACGGTAAGGACTACAGCAGATTTGACTGACCATAGTTCGCTTGGCAAGTTGCCTGGCCTCCTGGAACTGTATGGGGGCCTTTTGATTGTTTTTGGCGCAAAGCCGACCTTAGGAAACTGTTAGATATAGCGACCAATGAAAATCTACACTTCTGCAGGCCAAGAGCTACTCGATACAGGTGATGACCGTTCCGGCCACGATCTCGACAGCATCGATCTGTCTGGCCGCGATCTTCGCCACGCGAACCTTGAAGGATTCAACTTCAGTGACGCCAGCCTACGTTCGGTCGATCTGCGAAACGCCGACCTCTATTGGGCAATCATGTTCCGCGCCGATCTCACGGACGCTGATCTACGTGACGCGGTTTTACGCGGCGCAGATCTGAAAGAGGCCCGATTGGCAGGCGCAGACCTGCGAGGCGCCAATCTTACCCAGGATAACGTCGGAGGAGCTACACAACTGCAAGGCGCCTGCCTCGCCAACGCTAAACTGCAAGGCGCGTTGCTGACTGGCGCTAAATACAATGATGCGACCCAATTCCCGCAGGGCTTCGACCCCGAAGATCAAGGGTTGAGGAAGGTCACTCGTTGATCCAACTGGAACATCGGCAAATGGGCGCGAACTGTCATTTTGATCATCGCCTCGTCCTCCACCAAGATCGCCGCAAAACGCGACATTCAGCGCCAGGCGGCGGGGCATCGAAACCGGTCGTTGATTTATTCAGCAGGCGCGCCCGATGTCACGCCAACTGCCCCGAGGCTCCAGCGTGGCCAGATAGGCGCAGAGCATGTCAGCCAATGCTTCGGTGCGGGCAGCGATCTCCTCTCGGCTCTGATCGCTTTGCGATAGTGCTTTGCCCAAAACCTTGAGCGCCCCAACCATGATTTCGCCCGCAATGGTCAACTGCGCCAAGGATGCATGGGGTGCGGTCTCGGTTAGAAAGGCCAAGATGGGGGCTTTGGACTGGGCCTGCGCGGCTTGCGCTTCTGGCGCATCGCGATAGAGCGGGGCGGCATCATCAAGCGCCTGTCGCATGGCGGCTTCCTCACATTCCGAGGCGACGAAGGCCCGAACCACCGCCCGTAGTCGCACTGGTGGGGATTGCGTTGTATCGGCCAGCAATCCGGCCAGCACCGCATGGGTGTCGCGCCATTCATCGCTTTGCAAGCGGAACAGGATGGCGGCCTTGTTGGGGAAATATTGGTAGAGCGAGCCGATGCTGATGCCCGCTCTTTCGGCCACGCGCGCCGTGGTGAAACGCCGGGCGCCCTCTGCCCCCAAAACCTGAGCAGCGGCCTGGAGAATCGCCGCAAAAGCCTCGGTCGAGCGTTGTTGACGGGGCTGTTTCCGTGCGGAAAGCTTGGGATTTTGCGGTGTGGTCATGATGGCTTGGTCAATGCGATTAGAAAACGTGACCAATTGCTCATATTTTTCTCAAGGGCGCAATTCCCGCCGCTCAGGAGAAACCCATGCCATCGCTCACTCATGCCCCGCTTGGCCCCTTGCTGGACCGTCTGTTTGCCGAGGCCGAGGCCACGAGGCCGGAAAACCTGCCCATCTTTGCCGCCACCCCGCCCGCTGAACGCGAAAGGCTGATGCGCAGCAAGGATGATTGGCGCAAACTCTATGGCGCGTTGAAAGACATGCCTCTGCCCGTCTCGCGCGAGGTTGGGCACCTGCTCTACATGCTGGCCCGCACCAAGGGCGCGCGGGCCATTGTCGAATTCGGCACCTCGTTCGGCCTGTCGACCCTGCATATGGCGGCCGCGCTGCGCGACAATGGCGGTGGGTGCCTGATTACCAGCGAATTTGAAACCGGCAAGATCGCCCGCGCCCAAGCCCATCTGGCCGAAGCGGAGCTCGACGATCTGGTTGAAATCCGCGCCGGGGATGCATTGGAAACCTTGGCGCGTGACCTGCCGCCAATCATCGACCTTGTGCTGCTTGACGGGGCCAAGGCGCTTTATCTCGACGTTCTGGCGGTACTGGAACCGCATCTGCGGCCCGGTTCGCTGATCCTGGCCGACAATGCCGACTATTGCCCGGACTATCTGGCCAAAGTGCGCGCTCACGCTGGCGGTTATCTCTCGCTTCCTTTTGCGCAGGATGTGGAGCTGTCCATGCGCGTGGGCTGAGCTGCGCCCATTCTCGCCCACGCCGTGGCGCCAAGCAACCGGGGCGTGGGCGCGAGATGACGCAGTTGCGACTTAATAGCAGACATTCGGAAGCTCTGCCTGTGCCGTCGGAACCTGCCGCTCGTTCACAACGATGAGTCCGGCTTGATCCGACGATAGAACGCTTCCATCTCGCACGCCCCAGTGTAAATTATTGACATTGAACCGGCGACCGTCAGCGAAGCTGGCTAACCGCCTCTCGCAGGGTCAGAGCGGCGGAAGCCGTGAATCCGCTTTCGAGCGCGAGCTTGAGGAATTCCTCGGTCGCCTCGTAAGCTGCGAGGCCGTTCTCCCGGGCAAGCTTGCGGGCAAACTTGCCAAGGTCAATGGCATCGCGCGAGCTGATCCAGCGTGGATTTCCGGCCTTCTTCAAGAAGGTTTCGCGCAAATGCCGTGTGAGTTCGCATCCCAGGAGCAGGTAGCGCAGGTGTCTCACGAAATTTGGATGGGTGTAGATGTCTTCGCCCATGCAGCCGTTGCGTTCGAACAGCCCCTGCCGCGAGGCCCTGATCCGTCCCGGATTGCACGCCGGATCCGTCCAGTATTTCAGCCAGTGCGACGGCATTGCACCGCGCTTAGCGAGCGCTGCGAGCAACTCGGGAATGAGCCGTGCATTAGCAAGGTAGATCTCGTGGGCCTCCGGACAATCCCAGTCATCCTCGAGGTTAATGGCGTCGGCAAGGCAACGTTCGTAGTCGGTCAGCGCGATGCGATACTCGCGGCCGACAGTTCCGCTTGAAACAGCTTCACTTAGGCTGGAGGTCATGAACATCTGTAGAACGTAGCCTTGCGTTGAGCATTTGGCGAGAGCCGCGCGCACTTATTTTCCGGAGCGCGCGACCAGTGTGTGGGGCCCAAGTCGGGTCGTCGAAGCGCGCAGCCACCCGAGGCATGATCTTCGCCCCAATAGCAGGCATTTAGATATGAACACGTCACCACCGGAGGCAGCCGTAGGTTCATCACTATGAGCCGGTTGAGAAATATTCCTTCAGCCGTTCCGGGCGCTGGGGAATGGACATGGGATTTGTCATTAGATCCGTCTAGCCTGTTATTTTAAAGTTTGGCGACTGTCGCGTCCTCGGCTGACTGTCACTTTCCACCATTTTCTCACCGAACCATACGATATTTGTATTCGAAATGTCGTCATGCGGATAGTCGATCAAATCGGGCCAGCCAGGGTGGGGACGGTTCTGCGGAGTGATCCAGTCCTTGCAGGAATACCACTTGTTCATCACCGTCACGCTCCGATCTGGCGCACTTCGCGTCTTTTTCTCATTGAGCTGCAACGGCAGGTAAAAGGCGTGGAGCCATTCTGCATAGTCGAGTGTCGGCTTTGTGATTTTCAGCCGCCGTCCCGATGGGCCAGCGGTAGCGATTTCGCCAAGCCAGATTTGCAAGCTCGATTGTACCAGCTTCAATTTATGATGATCGTTCTTGAGCCTGGTTTGGATGTCGCCCCCAATTCCAATATATTGCATTGAGCGGCGCGTTTCCCCTTCGCGACGACCTATCGCGAAATAGAGGCCTTCACCGTAAAATTCTCTGGCGGATTCACGCGCTGCCTTGATGGTAGCGTAAGGTCCATACCAGTTCACAGCGATCATCAAGTGCTTCTGCATTTAGTCCCCCGGATGCATTGGCTGTTTCGCATTCCAAATGTTACTAGATTTACTTGTGGACATAGGTGATCGCCTTAGAGCCGCGTCACAATATAGCGATCCATTTTGCGAGATTCGGGGGGCGGCGTGAGTCGAGGATGCTATTTCAGGCACCGGCGCCGCCATCATCCAAGGCCAGCCTCCCCGATAAAGGGGGTCGGCGTGTTCTTCCAATGAGACTGATCCGACGCGACGACAAGGATGCGCTTGGCGCGCGTCAGGCCGACGTAGAATAGCCGCCGAGACTCGTCATAAGCGTCCTGCGTCGATGTCGAAAAATGCGGGATACTACCATTGTTCATGCAGATCAGGGCAACGCCATCGAATTCTCGCCCTTTGGAATTGTGCAGCGTGATCAGCTTGAGCGCATTCTCGGGATTGGCAAACAGGCCCATATCAGAGATCAGCAGATTCGCGAGATCGACCTTGCTGGCCTGCATGTCGGACAACATTTCCTCGGCGGAATCGATGAGCGGCTGTTTGGCGCTGCCCGGCAACCATTCCTCGCGTTCCAGATAATCACCAGCCTCGCGAGCGATCGCGCGCAGCCAAGCTACGCCGCCGGGATGCTGGTTTGCAAGTTCACGTGCGAGATAGATCAGGCCGAGCGCCACGCGACGCCCCTGATAGCTGAAGATGTCGTAGCGCGAATTCCCTGTGAGATCACCGACTAGGCGAAACAGAGCCCGCTCGATACTCGGGAGTCCGAGGTAATTTCCGGCCTCAGCACAGGCTCCAAGTTGTTCAGCAAGTCCAGCCAGCAGGCGCCGACGCTTGTAGGGGCGCGCGCCCGGACCGAAAACCGGCACGTCGAATTCCCTGAGGGCGCGGGCGACGGGGATAAGATGCGTCCACCATGGCGCAAGGATCGCAGCCTTGCCGAGCGGTATGCCGGCGTCCTGCAGGGCCGGCAGGAAATGGTCAGTAATGGCATCGATCGGTCGGCCGACATGAACGTAGTTCACTTTTGCCGCGAGCTTGGCTGCATCGCCCGCCGAATGCATCCCCGGTACGGTCGGGATGAGTGTTGATGCAGTGCTGACTATGGCCGGCCCACATCGGAAGTTGCCGGTCAGGGCCGTATCGCGGTGCGCGTCGATTTTATCACCAAACTGCTCGGCGAGTTCGGGGCGAGCGCCGGCGAAACGCATGATCGACTGGTTCTGGTCACCTACGAGAAAGAAGCGGGTGTGGAGGAAATGCTGGAGCGCACCGAAAATTGCGATCTGGATGTCTGTTGTATCCTGGAATTCGTCAATTAGTAGCCAAGCAAAGCGGCTCGCGATGCCGCGTCCGACGAACTGGTGCTGTTCGAGAATTTTCCATGAATAATAGAGGATCATCGCGAAATCGAGGTATCCGTGGTCGCGGACCCGCTCCCAATAGAGCGCGGCGGATTCGTCGGTGACGATGCCTGTCTCGATACCTTGGCCACAGGGTTCGCCGTTCACGTCGATGCGAAGCGATTCATAGTCCTCGAACACCTGCCCGGCGGGCTTGCGACCGAAGAAGTCCTCGACCGCCGTCACGATCTGCTCAAACAAGCTGTTCTCGCGGGAGAGCACTTGAAACGACGGCGGCACCTCGGGAATCAGCCAGCTATAGGGGCGCAGGATAAATTGCAGGCAGAAAGCGTGGATCGTGGAGATTTCACAGCGGTCTGCGATCGCGTTGTTGCCGTAGGCGCGTAAACGGGCCTCGATTTCGTCGACCGCGGCATTTGTATAGGTGATGCAGCCGATGAACTGAGGCGTGCCGACGACCTGATCGGCCAGCGTCAGCAGCTTGGCGAGAATGACCCGCGTTTTTCCGCTGCCTGGGCAAGCCGTCAGTAGTAGATTGCCGTTGTGTTCGACCGCTTCGCGCTGTTCGGGTGTTAGCCGGATCATTCGGTGAGCCACTCATAGGCCTGCTCGATATAGGGCGGCAGATCGGCCGCGAGATTGGCGTAGCGCGCCGCTATCTGCGCGAAACGCGCTTTGCCGAAGCGCTTGGCAGTACTGAGCGTGATACGTCCAAGCTCGACGCGCAGCGCCGTCTCTTCCGCGAGGCCCAGTCCCCCGAGCGCGAGAGTCGCGAGCCCATTTTCCATCTGCGCAAGGATCTGCGGCGCGCCGAGGGCGCGAACTGTCTCGATCAGCATCGGCAGGCGCCCGACCGATACCAGTTCGCGTTCGAAAGTTGTGGCGCCCGCGAATGTGGACACAAAGTCGCCTTCCAGTGCCGCCAGATCGGGGGCGTCGGTTTCCGGATCGAAGTCCTCGGCGTCGGACGGCTTCATGTCAGCATCGGCTACGATGGCGCATTTCTTCTCGAGCGAGCCGGCGCGGAACAGCTTGGCATAGACGTCGAAATGGACGCCATGAATCGCGATAACCGAAATGCCGAGCCTTTCGAGCTTCACGCCGTACACCTGCTCGATCAGCGCCGGGATCAGAAACATCTCGGCCGGCCCTTCGACCAGCATGACCTTGCGGGCGTAGAGCAATGCGCTCTTGGTTGCGTCAAGATAGCGCTCGAGATCGGCAATCTCTGGCGCGGTCAACGCCGCATTGAGCGCGAGATTGCCCGCTGCAATGGTCGCATCTTCGCGCTTGGTAAGCGATACAATGCTGCTCAGAGGGACCTGTGAAGTCACCTGGGTGCTGTGACTGGTCAGGATGGTCTGCACGCCAATCGCGCGCAGTGCTGAGATCAGAGAGAATTGCAGTTGAGGATGGAGATGCGCTTCGGGCTCCTCAATCAGGATCAACTGGCCGGCCGAGCGGTTAAGCGCGATCCGCCGTTGTAGATATTCCATTAGGATCGCGATGTAGAGAATGTTGTTCATGCCAAGACCGTTGCGGCTGGGCTCGAACGAGGTCAGTGACAGGTCGGAAAGAATGATTTTCAGGTTACGGATGATCGCACGGAAGGTCGCGGCGGACAGGCCAAGCGTGGCGTCCATCTCGAACGCGGGGCCAGAGACATCCTTGAACCGCGCGTCGATTGCGTCTGCAATCTCGGCGATAGTCGCCGAGTTCGCGATTGCCTGATTGGCCTGGTCTAGGATGGCAATCAAGGCATCCTGCTCGGCCCCATCGATCTCGAACGCCTCGATTAGGCGGATAAGCGGTGACTGGCGGGGATTGCGCAGGTCGTTCTCGACATCGCGGAGCGCGGGCAGATGAACTAGAAGGTAGGATTGCAGGTCGGCGAAGCGCACGGACTCGCCGATCCCCTCGTCATCCCATGCAATGTCGGTAAGGTCGATTGCAGGATCACCGCCGCCGCGGATTTCCCACTGATAGTCCTCAAGGGTCAGCGTCCCTGGTGCGATATCGCCACTCGCAAGCTGTTCCCGGACAGCCGGGCGAGGGCGGAAGCGGTAGAATATGCGCGCGCGATCCGCGGCAGTCTTCCAAGTGCTGACCAGAGCCTCTTCGTTCACCCTGCCCTCAAACCCTGTCAGCTCTATGCCGATTAAAACTTGGCTTGGCTCAGCAATATCGACTGCGGAGTGAATGTCCTCGCGCAGCAGGGACCGGAAACTCGACGGTAACATATTGTCGAGACAGATCTGGATCGCGCGCAGGATCGCGGTCTTACCGGTGTTGTTCTCCCCAATGATACAGCACAGATCATCAGCGACATTCACGTCAAGCGATGCGAATGTACGAAAGTTCTGAATTACGATCCGCGCTACCCGCATCACCCTCACCCGACCATTCGGCGGCGAAGCGGCGCGCCGATGCTATGTGCATGAATTAGAAACAACGCCAAGACAAGCACGTTCGCAATGGCCCCACCAACTTTGATTTTTCTTGGGATCCTCAGGCAACTGAGACTAAGGCCGTGTCTGGCACTGCAGCGTGAGGATCGAAAGCTGGCGAATTGACCGCAGGGGCATGGACCTCTTCTAATCATCCGAACGCATGACCAACCTAAATGACTGGCAGCTTACCGCCGTCCTGCTTCGAATTCCGGACAGTCGCAAGTGTCCCCCATCTCAGACTTAACGGAGGGCGCGGGACTGGCGTTTCCATTCGTGGTCGGGCGGCATGGGCAGCAGGATGGCGGCGCTGGGCGCGTTGATCGCTTCGATGCGGATCGGGCGGACTTTCCGGCGCCATTGTGCCAGGCAGCAGATGCACCAGAAGCGGTTTTTTACCTGGGGCAGGCGGTCGTCCCAGCCGCGCTTGTGGAAATGCCACCACAGGCCATGCGGGTCGAATGTCATGCTGTGCCCACAGCGGCACACCGGGCGCACCACCAGGCGCAGGGCCGCGGCATCGGTCAGCGAGGTCGGTTCGAGCAGTCCCGCCGCATTCCAGCGTGGCATCGCGTCACAGCTTGAGGCCGAGTTGCTCGGCGCGCGACGGTGCTGCGCGCAGGCGCTCGGCAATGGCGCCGGCGAGTTCGCGCGCGGCATCCTCGCGCAAGGTCGGGGAAGGGGCGGTAATCCCAACCCGTGCCCAGCCGGGGGCTTCGAGAATGGCGTTGGCCATGATGTCGAGGTCGATTCGTTCCATCGCGCAATTGGAACATAAGAGGAACAAGTGCGCAAGATGGCCGGCAGTTTGACTTGTCGCGGCGTGCGGCCGACATCAGGCCCATGTGCAATCTCTATCGCCTGCGCGCCAACCAGGCCGAAGTGGCCCGTGTCTTTGCAGCCCAGCCGGTTCCCGGCGCGAACTTTGCCGGGGACGTCTATCCCGGCTACCCTGGCCTGGTCGTAGCCCATGGTCGCGTTGGCGCCATGAACTGGGGCTTTCCGGTGGTGCTCAAAGGCAGGCAGGGCCAGCCGCTCAAGCCCAAACCGGTCACCAACGCGCGTAACGACAAGTTGCACGCGCCGTTCTGGCGCGCGAGCTTTGCCCGGCGCCGGTGCCTCATCCCGGTCAGCCAGTGGGCCGAGCCCGAGGGCGAGGCCGGGCGGATGACGCGAACGTGGTATGGCATGCCCGGCGGCGATGTCTTCGCGATCGGGGGGATCTGGCGGACCACGGCCGACTGGGGGCAGACCTATGCCATGGTCATGGTTGCGAGCAGCCCGGCGATGAGCGATGTCCATGATCGCATGCCCGTGGTCCTGCGCGCCGACCAGTGGGCGGCGTGGCTGGACGGCGAACCCGAGGCGGCCCTGGCCCTGTGCCGAACCTGGCCTGGCCCGCTGGCGATCGAACGCACCGGCGATCGCTGGGCGGGGGGATAAGCCCGGTCATTCGGTCCGATCCGAACTGTTTGCGGGGGGCCGCGATCGTGTCCTTTTGCCTTGCTGGCTGTTGCCCGTCGGGCTTGCCAGGTTGCCCGGGGTGTGCGGTCTGGCGGTGAAGGACAGGTGGCGATGGCGCGCTGGTCCGGCCGGACGCGCAGGGCTTTGCCGCGCCTGGTCGGCCGTGCTGCGGCCTGGCCGGAAAGAGGAAAGAGGGAGCGGGGCGGGTGCGAGCACAAGGGCTCGCGAAAGTCTGGAGACAGCCCATGACCGACCTTTCCCTTCACGGCATTCCCCTGGCGACCGTCTTGCACCTCAATGCGGCGCGCGTCGTGCCGCTCGCGCGCTATCATGAGGACAATGCCTGCGATCGTTTCGGGTATCTCGCCCAGCTCGCCCGCGAGCAGGGTGTCGCGCTCGATACGGTGGTATATCTGGCGGAACTGCTCGGGCCGGAGGAGGATTTCGACGGCCTCGTCGCGATGATCGAGGACCTGGCCCTGGCCGACAGCGCGGGGAGGGCCTGATGGACCACGCCCCCGATCATGATCGCCTCGCCGCGATCGCTCGCGCCAACGACCTCGCGCGCTGCGGCGGCGATCCCGACGCCTGCATTGTCATCACGCGGAACTGCCTGGCTGCCATCGGCGGGCTGGGCGACGAGGCGGAGGGGGCGGGCGATAGCCTCGCCCTGCGGCAGGACTTGCTCGCCGCGTTCCGCGATTGTTCCTTTGCTGCCGATTGTCCCGAGCGCGATTTCGCGGAAATCCACTTCCGCGGCTTGCGGGTATGGCTGAAGATCGACTGCTACGATCGCGACCTGGTATGGGGCTCGCCCGACCCGGCCGATCCGGCCGTGACCCGGCGCGTCGTGACCATCCTGCTGCCCGAGGATTATTGAACCGCGTGCCGGTCCGGGCGCTGCGCACCCGGGCCGGCACAGCTTGCACGAGGTTGCCATGCCGCATCAATCCGACAGCGCCTGGGCGGCGCTGGTGACCCGCCTCGGCGGGCACTGGGCCGGCCACAGCGCCATGGTCCGTTGCCCGGTCCATGCCGATCGCACCCCGAGCCTGTCCTTGCGCGCCGGCAACAAGGGCCTGCTGGTCCATTGCTTTGCCGGCTGCGACAGGCGCGCCGTGCTGCGGGCGCTGCGCGCCCTGGGCCCATTCCCGGTGCTCGGGGCCGGTCCACCGCATGATGGCGCCAGCCTGCGCCTGGTGCACCGGCTGTGGGACCAGGCCAGGCCTGTCGCCGGCACCCTCGGTGAGCGCTACTTGCGCGCGCGGCGCGGTGTTCTCGCGCTGCCGCCCGATCTGCGCTTCCATCCGCGCTGCCCGCTGGGCAAGGGCCATGCTCTGCGTTTCCAGCCGGCACTGCTGGTCGGGGTCTTCCGCCTTAGCCAGCTCGTGGCCGTCCAGCGGCTGTTTCTCGATCCCGTGACAGCAGAGCGGACCGCGCGGATGATGTTGGGCGCATCGCGTGGCGGGCTGTGGCCGGCGCGCAGCGATGGGCCGGAGATCGCCGTGGCGGAAGGCCTCGAGAGTGCCTGTGCCTACCAGCAGGTTACCGGGCAGGCAGCGGGTACCTGTTTCGGGGCGGCCAATTTCGCGTCCTTGCCACCGCTCGGGCACCAGCGCGGCTATGTGCTCTTGCCGGACAACGATGCGGCCGGGTTGCGGGCGGCGTCCCGAGCGCTGGACCGTCTTGCCGCACGCGGGATTTCTGCTCGGATCGAGCGCTGTCCGGCCGGCTATGGCGATTGGGGCGCGATGATCGGTCCGGACCATGGCCAGCCGAGACGGGGCGGTGCGACCTGATCGTAGGGCACGCAAGCGGTAAGCGCAGCGACTGGGGGTGCCGCGCGGGCTGCAGGGGCAGGGCATCCCGGCCGGGGCGGTGGTGCGAAAGGGCCGATCTGGCACAGGGGCGTCGATCGTCTTGGACCGAACACGGTGGTGGGCGGCGGCAGCTTTGGCGATGCAGGCTGCAATGATCGCGTGACCGGGATCGCATCGCCGGCTTGCGGTGCGACAGCGCCATGCGGATCCGGTTGCCCCGGACCGGTGGCAATGGTCAGGATCGGGCGTGCCGGGCGCCCTCGGCTCGGGGTCGTGATCAGCGCTGGGCTGCGGCATGGACGTGGTGGCTGGCAGCGCGCCCTGGGCAGATGCGCGGCATTGGCGATGTCCGGGCCTGGCCAGATCGAGACCCGCCGTTCGGGGGGAAGAGGCCTGGTCCTGCCGGTGGACCGACCCGCCGTTCGGGATGCCGTCCTGCGCCCGCGCGAAACCGCTGCAACACCCCTTGCGCCCGCCGTGTTGCCGGCCTGCGGCCGGCGCCCGCACCACCGGACGCAAGCGATGTTCCCCTCGCGCTGCGCGGCTCGGTGCAGCGGCTTCTTGTACGCGGGCTTCGTCTGGGGGCATCCCGGCGGGATCGGCCCGCCGGCAGAACCTGGAGTAACCCCCATGAACTCGGTTTTTCTTTCTGGCCGCATCACGTCGGACATCACCCGCTTCGGCACCGACAGCAAGGGCGGCGCCAGTTTCACGCTCGTCACCTCGCGCCCGGTGATCAAGGACGGCCAGGTGGTCAAGGGCGAGGATGGCTATCCCGAAACCTACGACCAGTTTCACACGATCAAGGCTTTCAATGGCCTGGGCAAGACGGTCGCCAACCACAAGAAGAAAGGCGACAAGCTGATCGTCCACGGCGAGATCCGCTACAGCCGCAACGAGAAGGATGGCCGCACCTACTACAACACCGAGATCGTCGCCGACGAGATCGAGTTCCTCTGACCCAGCCGGGCGGCCCTGGCGGCCGCCCGCTCCTTATCCGGGAGCCCCACGTCATGCAGCTCTTCTCGATCCTCGACGAGGTCGCCTGCGTCCTCACCGGCATCACGGCCCGCAATCCGGCCATGGTCGCTCGCCTGCGCCGCCAGGCCAGGGCGATGCCGCCCGCAGAAATCGCCGCCCATCTCGCCAATGCCATCGCCAGCGCCACCGATGCCGCCCATGCCCGGGCCTGGGAAGAAGCCGAGCACGGCATGGCCAGCGCGGAAACCCTGGTCGACCACGAATACTACGGCGAGCTCGTCGCCGCCTGGAGCCTGGTCGCCGGCGAGCACCAGATCACCAGTCTCGATCCCTGGCTGGGCGAGCGCGACCGCCTGCATTGAGCCTGGCCGGCGCCGCTTCGGGCGGCGCCGGCCACTCCTGATCGGGCATGTCGGCCCGTCCGGGTTGCCCCCTGATGGCCGCGATCTCCTGGCAGCCTGACCATGGACGGGGCGGCAATCGCGCCGGGTGGCCGGGCAGGTCGTGCAGGACCGGCCATGGCCCTGGCGGTTGGTCGGGAAGGGAAGGGGGGCGGCGGGTCGTCCCAGTCTGGCAAGCCGGTCTGGTGCCCGTCAAGGAGACGCGGTTCCCCCAATTTTGGCAGGCGGCCCGATCCGGGCC
>NZ_BCYV01000028.1 GCF_001598375.1 Novosphingobium capsulatum NBRC 12533 | reverse complement strand
GGCCCGATCCGGGCCGCCTGCCAAAATCGGCTCCCCCACGTCCCGCGCAGCGGCGCCGGCTCTGCCGGCGTCCCTGACCGGCTGGACGCGGCTTGCCGGTGTCGTGGCCCTGCCATCGCGGTGATGGCGGACTGTCTGTGCGGAGGACACCATGCCCCATTCATCTGCTGCCGATGCTGCCGCGTTCCCGGGCGATCCGGCCGACGCGTTCGGCGCGGCCGAAACGAGCGCCTTTGCGGCGGCCTTTATCGAGCAGGACGCGCTGGCCCAGCTCTCGATCCACCACGAGCCCGAAGCGCGCGACATGCCCGATCCCACGGTCGTGCACGCCGCACTCGACCTGGTCATGACCACGCTGTTCGATTGCCTGCGCGACACCCGCCTCGAGGCCTTTGCCGCCGACCTGGCCTGGGGTTTCGTCAACAGCTTCCATAGGACAGCGGAGCGGGCCGCCCGGCGCGAGGACGACGCCGCGCGCAAGCTCGGCGAACTGGCCCGCGGCTTCGATCCGTCCGAAGCCCATGCCGTCGAACTCGAAGAAACCCAGCGCATCTGTCGCACCCTGATGGACTGCCGTGCCGCGCTCGAAGCGATGCGCGACCATGCCGGTGCCATCTATCGCCTGGAAACCGGGCAGCCGTTTTCGACCGCGCGCGGCTCGCGGGTCTCCTCGGGATTCACGGCCAGCCAGATCGATGCTCGCGATTTCCTCGCCGCGCGCGCGGCGGCGCGGCGCGAGGCGCTGGCACCGAGCGGGCCGGTGGTGATCGTCTCGGGCGGGACGGCCTGGCACGACCATCGCCTGATCTGGGATGCTCTCGACGCGGTCCATGCCCGGGTGCCGGCGCTGGTCCTGGCGACCACGGCGCAGCAGCGCGGCTGCGACCAGATCGCCCATGCCTGGGCTGCCGCGCGCGGCGTGACGACCGTGCGCTTTGCGCTCGACCGCGCGCTGGGCAAGCGCGCCGGCTTCGTGCGCAACGAGCAGTTGCTGGCGCTGCGCCCGGTCCATGCGATCGTCGGCGAAGGGTCGGGGCTCCAGGCCAACCTCCTGCAGCGCCTGCGCGCTGCACGCGTGCCGCACCAGGCCCTGGCGCTCGCCGCGCAGCGTCCGCTGCGCTGAGGCGCGGCGCATGACCGGTGGCCCTCGCGCGCCGCTGCCGGGCGCGCTGAACGGGCGGCCGTGATAGTCGCCTTG
This sequence comes from Novosphingobium capsulatum NBRC 12533, assembly GCF_001598375.1. Taxonomy (GTDB): domain Bacteria; phylum Pseudomonadota; class Alphaproteobacteria; order Sphingomonadales; family Sphingomonadaceae; genus Novosphingobium; species Novosphingobium capsulatum. The sequence continues at coordinate 22,276 of NZ_BCYV01000028.1, read as the reverse complement.
CCCGGGCGAGGGGTGACAAAGATGCCGGGGGCGTTTTTGTCACTCCGCTCCGGTGCCGGCACTGCGCCAGGATTGGGCTCATCCGGAAGGGCTGCGCCGCGGCTCTTCTGCTCGCGATGGAGCCCGACCATGAACCCCATTCCGTCCCCGGTTTACCCGCGCTACTTGCGCACGCCCGATGCCGCCGTCCACCTCGGACTGTCGCCGCGCACGCTCGAAAAGCATCGCTGCTTCGGCACCGGCCCGGTCTATCACAAGCTCGGCGGGCGGATTGTCTACGCACTTGCCGACCTCGACGCCTGGGCCGGCCAGGGACAGCGCCGCTCGACCCGCGATCCCGGGCGTGGCGTGGTCCATCCCGCGCGGCGCCAGCCCGGCACCGGGCCGGTGCGCCGGTGAGCGCGCGGCCTTCTGCGGCGCTGCGTGCTGCACCTGTCGGGCGCATGCCGTCGCGCGAACAGCTCGACCTGTTCGTACCGCTGCGTGGGTCGATCGCGCCGCGCGATGCCCAGGACCTCATGGTCTGGCCGTTCTTCAGCCTCGCCAAGAGCCGCCGCACCCGCCCGATCGATTTTCGCATGGGCGACGTCGCGATCCTCGTCGAAGCCACCCACGAGCATGGCATGGCCACGATCTGGGACGCCGACGTGCTGATCTGGATAGCGAGCCAGATCGTCGAGGCGCGCGATGCCGGGCTGCCGACATCGCGGCTGATCGCGGCGCGGCCCCACGACATCCTTACGTTCACGCGCCGCGGCACCGGCAAGGCCAGCTACGAACGCCTCAAGGCCGCGCTCGATCGCCTGCAGTCGACCACCATTGCCACGACCATCCGCCAGCCCGAGCGCGGCCGTCGCCACCGCTTTTCCTGGATCAACGAGTGGCGCGAATGCAGCGACGGGCGCGGCCGCGCCTGCGGCATCGAACTGGTCGTGCCCGACTGGTTCTACCAGGGCGTGATCCAGGCGCAGTGGGTGCTGACGATCGATCGCGCCTATTTCGGGCTGACCGGCGGGCTCGAGCGCTGGCTCTACCGCCTGGTGCGCAAGCATGGCGGGCGCCAGCCCGGCGGCTGGACTTTCGATCTGCCCCATCTCCACTTGCGCTCGGGGCTGCTCTGGCCGCGCAAGCGCTTTGCCTTCGCGCTGCGCGATATCGTCCAGCGCCAGGCCTTGCCGGGCTACACGCTCACGCTGTTTGCTGAGCATGGCCGGCACTGGCTGCGCTTCGTGCGCCTTCCCGAAAACCGCTACGACCGGGCGCTGCGCCGGGTCGGCTTTGCTCCTGTGGATAAGTCATGATGCAGCTCGGACCATCAGGAACCCCATGGGTCGGACGATCGGGAACCGCTTTCCCGGACGATCGGGAACCGAACCAGGGCGATAGTCTCCTCGATTCAGAGGGTTGTGCCGCGCTTAACCGACCTAACCAGGAATCCTGCGGATTCCTGCTAACGCCGGCAAGCCGTGGACAATCCGGAGCGGAAAGCGAGCTTGCCGACCGGGCCGCGCACGCTGGCGGGATGGCCAGCAAGGCTGCACCTGCTGGCGCGGGCGATGATCCCCTGACGCACGTCACGCTGTCCTGGCCGCAGGGCCAGCGCAGCCACTGGCTGCGTTTCGGCAAGCCGGTCGCCACCTGCTGCTGCGCCGGCGGGCGCCGCATCGAGAGCTACGCGCCGGGCCAGGTCTTTGCCCTGGTGCGCTGGGCCGGACATGACCATGGCACGGCGCTGTCGCACCTCGCCATCGTCCGCGCCATGCCGCGCGGTGCTCCAGTGGCGCGCCTTGCCGCAGTCGATCCGGGTGGCGAAATCCTCCTGTCCGTGCAGGGCTGGCGCCGCGTCGCTCGCGTCTTTGCCGTGATCGCGGCGATCGAGGCGCTGGGGCTCGCGCCGCAAGAGGTCGTGCCCGATCACTGGCGGCAAATCCACGACCGTCTCGCCGGCCGTGCGGTGACGCGGATCGCCGATACCTTGTGCCAGGCGGCCCGGCGCGCACCGCGGGAGATACAGCCATGAACGGGCGCGCCTTGCTCGCGATGGAACTGGCCGTGGCCGCGCTGGTCGTGCCCGTCCTGCTGCCCGTGCGGCCGCGCCTGGTCTGGAATGCCTCGCCCAGTGTTCCGACCGGACTCTACTGGATCGCGCCGGCCGCGCGGCTGGCGCCAGGCCAGCGGCTCGCCGTGCGCATGCCGGAGCCCTGGGCCGCGCTGATGGCCCGGCGCGGCTATCTGCCGGCGGGAGTAGCGCTGATCAAGCCGCTGGCCGCCGAAGCCGGTACGCGGGTCTGCCGCTTTGGCCAACGCGTCACCTTGGCCGGGCGCCTCGTCGCGGTGGCCCGCCTGCGGGATCGCGCCGGGCGCACTCTGCCGGTCTGGTCGGGTTGTATTCGCCTCGCACCCGATCAGTTGTTCCTGCTCGCCCCGGCGCGTGCCGACAGCGTCGACAGCCGCTATTTCGGGGTCGTGCCCCGCCGCGCCGTGCTCGGCGTGGCCCACCCGGTCTGGACCGACGAGCGCGGCACGGGCCATCGCGTGTGGTTTGCGGCGCGCCGGCCGCTGCTGCGTTCGTCTGCCCTGCCGAGGCTGCGGTCATGATCGGGGGGGACCTGATTTTGCGGATACCTGGTGGCCTGGCCCGCCGTTGCCACAGACCCGGGCGCTGTCTCCTGCTGCCGGTTCCGCGCCGCGGCGAGGATGACCGCGGTCGCGGCGGCACCCGCCATCCGGTCTGTCCAGCCCGCAGCGCGCTGCCGCATGGGCTGCAGTTGCATGGCTGCCGCGCAGGGCGTGGCCTGCTCCGGCCTCGCGCCGTGGGGCGAGGGAGCACGCGCGGCGCCGTGTGGCGGCTGGCATGGCTTCCGGCGCTGCTGGTCGCCATGGGCCTGCCATGGTCGTCCGCGCCGGCTTTCGCGAAGCCTCCATCGCGTCTCGTCGCGCCAGAAGCGGCCGGTCAATCGCCGTGGGCGCCGCTTGTCGCCGAAGCAGCCGCGCGGTTTGGCGTGCCCGAGGCTTGGCTGGCGGCGGTCCTCGCGGCCGAAAGCGGTGGCGATCCCGCCGCCGTGTCGCCAGCCGGGGCAATGGGCTTGATGCAACTCATGCCGGCGACCTGGCGTGCGCTGTCCGGCACTTATGGGTTGGGCGAGGATCCTTTCGCACCACGCGCCAATATTCTCGCCGGTGCGGCCTATCTGCGCGCCTTGCACGATCGCTACGGCAGTCCTGGGTTTCTGGCGGCCTACAATGCCGGGCCAGGCCGCTACGAAGCCTATCGCCGCGGTCTGCGTCCCCTGCCGGCCGAGACCCTGCGCTACGTGGCCCGGCTTGCCACCCGGCTCGCCTTGCCGGGCGATCTCGCCACCACGCCACCGGCGGCGGAGGAGACGCTTGCGGCGGTGCCGGATTGGCGGGCCGCCTCGCTGTTTGCCTCGCCCCGACAGACCGGCAGAGCGGATCAGCCAACCCCGGGCGTCACCCCGGATGCGCTTCCGGCGGGCCTGCGCGACAGCCTCTATCCAAACGCAACAGGCAGCCAGCCATGATCGCGCTGCCCAACGCCAGCGCCATGGCGGCATGGCCAGAGGGCTGCGATGCTGCGCATCGAGCCGCAATTTGTGATACACACCTCACGCACGCGTGCATGCCGGTTTTCCGCCGTTTTGCGCGACTGCGCCGCGCTTGCGCGGGCGCGCCGTGTTGCCGCGATGGCGCAAATCGGGGCGATGGCGAGAGTGCGATGCGCAGTCTGCCCGAGGCGGCGCGATGAGGCCGGTGCAGCATACCGTGCGCGTGCCGGTAACGCTCGACAAGGCGCTGCGGACCCTGGCCCAGCGCGAGGGCATCAGCGTCTATGCCCTGGTGCAGCGCTGCGTGACGGCGGGCATGGCGACGCTTGCCGATCCAGCGGCACGAGGCATCTCGGGGCCGGATATGCTCCTGGAGCTGGCCTCGGTCGGCACCCGGCTGACCGAGGTCGAGCGGATGCTCGACCGGGTGCTGTTCACCGCCTGCGCTGCCTATGGCTATGCGCGTGCGGCCGCCCTGGGGCTGGCCGAGAGCGATGACGTGATCACCGCGCAGATCCACGCCGCCTACCAGCGCCAGCGGCGGCTGGCCCGGGAGGAAGGGCCATGACCGCTGCGCCCGATCGCCGCATCCATGCCGATGCCCTGCACAGGCAGCAGCAGGCGCGCAGCCTGGCGCGCGGCAAGCGACAGGCCATCGCCCTGGCGGTGGCGGTTGCGCTTGGTGGGATCGCCTTGCCCTGCGTCGGGGCTGGGCGGGATGCGATGGTCGCCGCCGAAACCTATCACTGGGCGGCATTCAAGCTGCGAGTGGTCTCCGCCTGGGCCAGCGATACCGGGATCGACGTCCATCGCGGCCGGGCGATCGACAAGGACCGCTCGGCGCGCGCCATCATCGCCCACCCCTATTTCCAGCGCTGCGCGCGGCAGGTCCGGACCTGGGCGGCAGGGGGCAGCGCGCTCGGTTTTGCAGGCTGGCTCGGGCTCTTGCTGGCGCAGCGCAGCGTGATGGCGCGCCGCCGTCGCCGCCTTCTGGCCGACCGCTGGATGGCCGGAACCGTGCTGGCCAGTGAACGTCAGCTGGCCCAGCGCATGGGGGAGGAGGCCGGGCCCTCGCCGTTGTCGATCGGCACGGTGCCGATCCCGGCGCGGCTGGAAACCCGCCATCTGGCCATGATCGGCACCACCGGGTCGGGCAAGACCACCGCCCTGCGCCAGCTGCTCGACGGGATCGAAGCGCGCGGCCAGGCGGCGCTGGTCTATGATACCAGCGGGGAGTTCATCGCCCATTACTACCGGCCCGAGCGAGGCGACATCATTCTCAATCCGTTCGATGCGCGGTGCGCATTCTGGTCACCTTTCGCCGAGATCGCTCACCCGGCCGACGCCGACCGCATTGCCCATCAGCTCATTACCGAGACCGGCCAGCACGACAGCGATGTCTGGCTCGACACCAGCCGGATCCTGGTTGCCAACATGCTCCGCGCGCTGTGGCGCGAGAAGGCCTGCACCCTGGCCGATCTGCGGCATGCGCTGCAGACCCGCACCAAGGACGACCTCAAAGCATGGCTCGCCTCCAGTTCATCGGCGCGAACTTTTGCCGACGATGCGGATCGGGCGACAGGCAGCGTGCTGTTCATGCTCGCCAAGGCCGCCGATCTTATCCAGTTCCTGCGCGTCGAGGACAGCGGCGCGGCGCCTTTTGCCTTTCGCGACTTCATCCACGGCCTCGACCAGCGCGAGGGCGCCCGTCCCTGGATTTTCGTGCCCCGCAAGGAGGACTATTTCGAAGCCGCCAAGCCGCTGCTGGCCTGCTGGCTGGACTGTGCGGCCAGCGCGGTGCTGGGCCTGCCGCCAGCGCCCGAGCGGCGCATCTGGTTCGTGCTCGACGAGCTCGCCGATCTGCCCCGCGTCGACAACCTGGCGCGGCTTCTGCCCGAGGGCCGCAAGTTCGGCGCGGCGGTGATCCTGACCTTCCAGGCGCTGGGGCAGATGCAGCATCGCTATGGCGCGCAGCTCGCCGAATCTATCCTGGGGTGCTGCAATACCAAGCTGTTCCTGCAGACCATCGACGGGAAAACCCAGCAATGGGCCAGTCGCGCGATCGGCGATTGCGAGGTCGAGATCCAGACCATGACCGATGCCCTGGCCGAGGGGGACGAAGGACCCCGCACGACCTTGGGCCGGACGCGCAAGATCCGGCCGGCGGTCATCGCAAGCGAATTGCGCCTGCCCAAGTTCGAAGGCTTTCTGCTGTTCCCCGATGGCCTGCCGGTGGCCCGGATCAAGCTGACAGCCGATCATGTCGTCCGGCGTGGGCCGGCGCGTGCGCCTGGCTTTGTCCCTGGCGATCCGCGGCACACGCTGTGGGAGAAAGCCGCCGCCGCGATGCCATCGCCGTCGCCGGTTGCGGCGTCGCCACCGGAGTCCGATCCTCCGCCCGCGGCAGCGCCACGGCAGGGATCCAGGCGTCCGGTCGCCCGGGGGGCTTTACCCACAGACCAGGGCCCGGTGTGATGGTCGCGTCCGTCTCCGCCCTGACCAGCTCCGCCCAGGCCGCCAGCTACTACGAGGCCGACGACTACTACGCCGAAGGTGGCCTTTCGCCCTCGCAGTGGCAGGGCCGGGGCGCGGCGACGCTGGGCCTGGCCGGCGAGGTCGACCGCGCGCAGTTCCGCGCCCTGCTCGAGGGTGAGATCGCCGGGCAGCAGCTGGGCACCATGCGTGGCGGCCAGCGCGAGCATCGCCCTGGCTGGGATGTCACCCTGAGTGCGCCCAAGTCGGTATCGATCATGGCCGAAGTTGCCGGTGACCGGCGCTTGATCGCCGCGCATGGGGCGGCCGTGCAGGTTGCCATGGCCCATGTCGAGCAGCATATGGCCGCGACCCGCATCCGCGAGGGTGGGCAGGTCGCTCGGGAAATGACCGCCAATCTGGTCATCGCCAGTTTCCAGCATCATACCAGCCGGGCCCAGGACCCGCAGTTGCACACCCACAACATCGTGATGAACGCGACGCAGGACGCAGACGGATCGTGGCGCAGCCTCGAGCCGCGCGCGATCTATCAGCTGCAGAAGCAGGTCGGCGCCATCTATCGCCAGCAACTGGCGGTGAACGTGCGCGCGCTGGGCTACGACATCGCGGTGGGCCGGGATTCCAGCTTCGAAATCAAAGGCGTTGCCGGCGCGGTCATCGCTGCCTTCAGCACCCGCAGCGCCGAGATCGAGGCCAGGCTGGAGGAACGCGGCACGTCGCGCGTCGCGGCCAGCGCCGCCGAGAAGCAGATGGCGACCCTGGACACGCGCGCTGCCAAAGTGGCTGGCGACCACGCGGGCCTGGTCGGCGCCTGGCGCGAGACGGCGGACAAGGCCGGGTTTGGCCCGGCGACGCGACTGGCGCTGATCGCGCAGGCTGAGGCCAGGGCGGCCAGTCCGGCGCACCAGGCGGACTTGGCGATACAGGCGACCATGGCGGATCGCGCCGTTGCCCAGGCTGCCGCCAAGCTGGGCGAACGACAATCGGTGTTCTCTGCCGCGGCCCTGCAGGAAGAGGCGGGGCGGATCGGGCTGGGCAGGGTCGGTTATGCCGAGATCGCGCAGGCCGTGACGGCGGCGACCGGCGCGGGCGAGCTGATCGACCGGGCCTTTGTCGATCGCCGCGGCGCCGCGTTCCCTGGCTTCACGACCCGCGAGAATGTCGCGATCGAGACGAGGATGCTCGAGGCCGAGGCGCGTGGGCGAGGGGGGATGGCGCCGATCGCTTCACCGCTAGCGGCGGCCAAGGCGGTGGCCAGCGCTGCGGTGCGCGCCGAGCGGGCCGGCTTTGCCTGGAATGTCGAGCAACGCGCCGCAACGCAGCAGCTGCTGACCAGCACCAACCGCATCTCGGCTATGCAGGGCTATGCCGGCACGGCCAAGACGACCACTGTCCTGGCCACCTTTGCCCGCGAGGCGCAAGGCCATGGAATAGCGGTCATTGCGCTGGCACCGACGGCATCGGCGGCCATGGTCCTGGGGGAAGCGCTCGGCACCCGCAGCGAAACGGTCGCGCGGCATCTGCTCTCCCCGCAACGGGCCGATCCAGGTCAGCCGGCAGCCTGGATCGTCGATGAAGCATCCCTGCTTTCGGCACGTGATACGGCGCGCCTGTTCGAACTGGCAGAGCAGGAGCATGCCCGCGTGGTTCTGGTCGGTGACGTGCAACAGCTGGGATCGGTCGAAGCCGGAGCAGCCTTTGCCCAGTTGCAGGGGGCAGGGATGGAGACGGCCAGGCTCAGCGAGATCGTCCGGCAGACCAACGCCGCAACGATGGCGGCGGTTGTCGCGTCGATTGCTGGCGATGCCAGGGCAGCGCTTGCCGCGTTGGACCGTGGCGGCGGCCGGATTGTCGAAAGTGCTGACCGGGCCGAGCGCTTTGCCGCCATCGCTGCGCACTATGCCGGGCTCGACAAGGCGACGCAGGCGCGCACTTTGGTAATCGAGCCGTCCCGGGAGGGGCGCGATGCGCTCACTGCCGATATCCGGGACGCCTTGGCCAGGTCAGGGGCGCTGACCGGGCCGACTGTGACCATGCAGAGCCTGGTCAACAAGGGGCTGACCCGCGTCGAAGCGCGTGACCCCTTGGCCTATGATCCGGGAGATGTCGTGCGCTTCACGCGCGACTATGCCGACAAGGGCATTGTGCGCGGTGAAGCGTATCGGGTCGCAGCGATAGATCCGGAGAGGGCGGCCATTACGCTGCAATCGACCGATGGCCGGGACGTGGATTGGCGCTTGCGGCAATGGGGGGCCGGGAATAGCCAGGCGTTCGCGCCGCAGAAGCTGGACTTGCAGGTCGGCGATCGCATCCAGTTCACCCGCAATGACCGCGAGACCGGGCGGACCAATGGTGGGCGCGCCGAAGTGATCGCGGTGGACGCGTCCGCCCGCAGCGCAACGGTCCGGACGGCCCAGGGCAGGAGCGAGACGCTGAGCCTGGACGCGCCGCGCGACCAGCATATCCGGCATGCCTATGTCGAGACTGCCTTTGCGGCCCAGGGACGCACCGCCGACCATGTCCTGATCCATGCCGACAGCAAGGCGACCAATCTCGTCGATCAGAAGAGCTTCTATGTGGGAATTTCGCGGGCCAGGTCGACGGTGGCGGTCTTTACCAACGATCGCGACCGCCTGGTTGCGGCGATCAGCGAGAGGGCTGGACAGGTGCAGACGGCGGTGGCGCAGGTTGGTAGCGCGATACCGGCGCCAATTGCGGTCAAGACACTTGGCGCTGGATTGGGTTGAATGACAATGAAAGCGGACGATCCGGAAAGGCAGCTTATGGACCGCGTAACCGGATTGGCGGCCATTTAGACGAGGCGGCCCAACGGTGGCTGCCGACCAGCGCCGGTCATCCAACCCCGCATGATTGGAGTCTGTTGAGGCCAAAACCTGCCATTGCAACATTGCAAAGCATTTGTGGGCGACCGCTGAAAATAGCTCAGCTAGATCCTCACGTGCCTCGCGTCGCGACTTCCTCATATTTGCTGAGTGCCTTTTTTGGCCACCTTCTGGGGCTCAGTCGCCAAGTCACTGCCTGGATCCACAAACACGTTGTGTGAGAGATTGCCAACCACTCGTGATGCAGTGCAATAGGGGCCATGCGGATCGCCATCGTCGATGAAAGCGCCTCTCGCGCCGCCGTCATCGGCGAGGGCCTTGCCGCGCTCGACGATTGCGAGCTGTTCGTTGTTACCGAACGGCGTGGCCTGGTGGCTCGCATCGCGCATATCGATCCCGACATTGTGCTGATGGACTTGGGCAATCCCTCGCGCGACGTGCTCGAGGAATACTTTGCGGTGAGCCGCGCGCTGGCCCGCCCCATCGCAATGTTCGTGGACGAAAGCGACGACGAGGCGATCGCCGCCTCGATCGACGCGGGCGTTTCGTCCTACGTAGTCGACGGCCTTGCCCCGCATCGCATCCGTCCGATTCTTGACTTGGCGGTCCGCCGCTTCAACGCTTTTTCGCGGTTGCAAGCGGACCTTGCCGAAGCCAAGGGCCAGTTGGCCGAGCGCGCGGCGATCGACACGGCCAAGCGCATTCTGATGAACAACCGCGGCCTGACCGAACCGCAGGCTTATGCCGAACTGCGCAAGACCGCGATGAACCAGGGCCGGCGGATCGCGGAGATCGCCGAAGCGGTGGTCACCGCGCACAAGCTGATGGGAGGCACATGATGGAAAGCCAGCAATGTCCAGCGAACTGACCATCGGGTTCCTGCCGCTGGTCGATGCGTGCCTGCCGATCCTTGCCCGCGAGCATGGCTTTGCCGAAGCGGAAGGGCTGTCGCTGCGGCTGGTGCGGGACATGAGCTGGGCGACCGTTCTCGACCGCCTGCTCTATGGCCATAGCGATGCCGCGCACATGGTCGCCCCGCTGGCCATCGCCACGACGCTCGGGCGGGGGCGCCCCGCTCAGCCGCTGGCGGTGCCGTTCGTGCTCGGCCTTAACGGCAACGCGCTGACCATGCGGCCTGACCTTGCCCGCCGCCTGACAGCGCCCGGCCAGCTCGCCGATCCGGTTAAAGCTGGCGCCGCGCTGCGACTGGTGGCGCAAGAGCGCATCGCGGCGGGTGACCGCTTGCGCTTCGGCGTCGTGCACCGCCATTCGACACACAACCACATGCTGCGCTACTGGCTGGCAGCCAGCGGCATCCGCCCTGACCACGACGTCGAGATAACCACTGTGGCACCGCCCTTCTGTGCTGATGCGCTGGATGCCGGCGAAGTCGATGCGATCTGCGTGGGTGAACCCTGGAACAGCGTGGCTGTCGAACGCGGCGCGGGCGAGATCGTCATGGTCACCGCGCAGATCTGGCGGCGCGGGGTCGAGAAAGTCCTGACGATGAAGGAGCGGCTGGTCGACCAACGCCGCGACGATGTCGAGGCGCTGGTCCGCGCGCTGATCCGTGCCGCGCGCCATTTCGTCGATCCGGCCAACTGGGACGCCAACGCCGCGATTCTGGCCCGGCCGGAATACCTCGACGGCAGCGCCGCACTGATCCACCGCGCGATTTCGGACCAGCTGATGCTGGCAAAGGGAGGCGCGATCGTGCCCTTCCCCGATTTCATGTTCCAGTATCGCGAGGCGGCAAACTTTCCGTGGGTCAGCCAGGCCGAGTGGCTCTACACCCAGATGGTACGCTGGGAACACGGCGCGATCGTGCCCGAAGAAGCGCGCAAGGCGGCCCGCGTGTTCCGCCCCGATGTCTACCGTAGCGCGCTGGTCGGCAGCGCCGAACCGCTGCCGGGGGCAAGTTCCAAGGTCGAAGGAAGCCTTGCCGGGACCACCGTCGTCGGCACGCAGCAGGGGCGTATGACACTGGAAAGCAACCGTTTCTTCGATGGCGGGGTATTCGATCCGGCCGATCTTGCAGGGTACCTTGCCACCCTGCCGTAAGATCGATTTCATGCTGCGTCGCAAAAAGCGCTTTACCTCGCAGGGGCGAATCGCTTAGCCTTGGGCTGCACGATGGCCGTGTCCCGACGAGGGGGCGCACCGCAGGCCAGGCGCGCACAGCATCAACAACGCGTGGCAACGTCGCCGCCCGATCTGGCCCTTCCGGCCAAGTCGAGGCGGCTTTTTTGTGTTGCGCGTCGGCAGGAGCCAACCCGGCGTGGGCAGCAAGGAGCGATCAGCGCAGCAGCAGCGAGGCGACCAGCGCGGCCGCCAGCAGCGCGCTGGTGCCCTTCCAGAACAGCGCCGGATCGCGTTCGATCAGCGGCCGGCGACGGGCGGCGGCAAGGCCCAGCGCGCCGCCGCTTTCGAGCGCGCGGAGCAGTTCCACCACATCGCCAAAGCGGTCCTCGCGCCGGGGCGCGATGGCGGTCAGGATCGCGGCATCGAGCCAGCTCGGGATTTCCGGGCGATGGCGCGAAGGCGCCGGCGCGATGCCAAAGCGTGGGCGCTGGAACGCCTCCTGCTCGCCATAGGGCCACTTGCCGGTGAACCAGCGGTAGAGCGTGACGCCCAGCGCGAACTGGTCGGTCAGCGCATCGCCCGCGTTGCCGTCGAACTGTTCGGGCGCCATGAAACCCGGCGTTCCCGGAATCTCGTCGGGATGGAAATCCTCGACACGCGGCAGCCGCGCGACGCCAAGGTCGATCAGCTTCACGCCGCCCTCACCGGTCAGCATGACGTTGTCGGGCTTCACGTCGCGGTGGACGACTTCGAGCTTGTGCAGCGCGGCAAGCCCGCGCACCAGCCCGATCGCCGCCTGCCGCGCCTCTTCGAGCGGCGGATTTCCGCGCTCCAGCCGCGCATCCATGCTCTCGCCTGCCAGCAGCGGCAGCACGGAATAGAGCCCGCTCTGCCGTTCGGGCCGCACCGGGCGCGCCGCGAGCACGAAGGGACTAGCCACCCGGCGCGAAAGCAGCAATTCGCGAGCGAAGGCCAGCCGCAGCGCATGGTCGGACAGGATCTCGCGGCGGGGGAACTTGAGCACCACCCGCTCGCCTTCCTCCTCGTCCGTGGCGACAAGCAGCACGGCGTGGCGGCCTTCGCTCAAGGCCCGCTCGATGCGGAATCCGTCGATGGTCTCGCCAACGCCCGCCGGCGGGACGAAAGGCAGCCCGGAGACTTCGGCGAGGATGCCGTCGTGATCGGGCGCGGGCAGGCGCACCACGTCGAGTACCAGCGCGGTTGCATTGTCGCGGCCACCGGCGGCGAGCGCCGCTTCGACCAACCGCTGCGCCGTTGCCTCGGCACTCGCATCCTCACCGATAATCGCGGCGAGGCGGGCTGCCGAAAGCACCGCGTGCACGCCGTCGGTGGTGAGCAGCAGCCGGTCGCGTTCGGCAAGTTCCAGCGTGCAGTGATCGAGCCGCAGATCGGCCTCGAGCCCCAGCGCGCGGATCAGCACGTGGTTGAGGTCGGGCTCGGGGCGGACGTGATCGGTGGTGAGGCAGGTCAGCCGGCCCCCGGCAAAGCGCCAGGCGCGGCTGTCACCAACATGCGCCACATGCACCTGGCGCCCGCGAAGGGTCATGGCGGTGAACGTGGTGCCGCTGTTGGCCATGCTCTCGCCCCGGCCCTGTGCGTGCAGCCAACGGTTATAGGCGCCCATTGCCTGCCCGATGGCGCGGGCCGGCCCCAGCGTTTCGGGCAGCGCGTAGAAGCCTTCGACCAGCGCGCGCACCGCAAGTTCTGCTGCGGCGCGGCCCTGCTTCCCGCCACTTACCCCATCGGCCACCACGGCAACGATGCCGTGGCGGGCACGCTCGGTCGCGGTGCCCAGATGCACGCCGCCAAAGTCCTGGTTGTCGTCACGCGGCCCGGTCGCACTGAAAAATCCAGCTGCAACAACCAGTTCTCCACCGTTCCGCATGTTCGCTTCAGCCCCTTGCGCCCGAGCACGTCGCCCGCCCGCGTGAGGATCGTTCCAATCCACCACCCGTCAAGTGCAGAGAGGACCACCTATGGCCACGGTTGCCATGCCATCCGCTAAGCCCGCGCCGCAGGGCGCCACAACCAGCTTCTGGAAATCCGGCCACAGCCCCACGCTGCTCGCCGCGTTCCTTTATTTCGACATGGCCTTCATGGTCTGGGTCCTGCTCGGCCCGCTGGCGCCGATCATCTCGAAGGAGCTGGGGCTGGACCCGGCGCAGAAGGGCATGATGGTCGCCATCCCGACGCTTGCGGGCGCGGTCATTCGCCTGATCAACGGTGTGCTGGTCGATCGTATCGGTCCCAAGCTGACCGGCACGATCAGCCAGATCGTGGTCATCGCCGGACTGTTCGTGGCCTGGCACTTCGGCATCTCCAGCTATCTGGGCACACTCGCGCTTGGCGTGATCCTCGGCTTTGCCGGGGCCAGCTTTGCCGTGTCGTTGCCGCTCGCCAGCCGGTGGTATCCGCCCGAACATCAAGGCAAGGCCATGGGCATTGCCGGCATGGGCAATTCCGGCACCGTGTTCGCCTCACTGTTCGCCGCGCTGCTGGCCAAGGCCTATGGCTGGACCAATGTCTTCGGCTTTGCGCTGATCCCGCTGATCGCGGTTTTCGCCTTTTACCTGATCGCCGCCAAGGACAGCCCCGACCAGCCCGCGCCCAAGCCGCTTTCGGCTTACGCCTCGGTGCTCAGGGAGGCAGACGCCTGGTGGTTCATGCTGTTCTACTTCGTGACGTTCGGCGGCTTCGTCGGTCTGTCGAGCTCGCTGCCCACGTTCTATGCCGACAGCTTCGGCGTCACCCCGGTGATCGCCGGCTACTGCACCGCCGCCGCCGTCTTCATGGGCTCGCTGCTGCGCCCCATGGGCGGCGCGCTGGCCGACCGCTTCGGCGGCATCCGCACGCTCACCGCGGTCTACGTGGCCGCCGCCGTGCTGCTCGGCGTGATTGCCATGGTCGCGACCAGCGGCCTTGCTATCGCGGTCGTGCTGTTCGTCGCTGTGATGGGCACGCTGGGCGTGGGCAACGGCGCCGTGTTCCAGCTGGTGCCGCAGCGCTTCCGCAAGGAGATCGGCGTGATGACTGGCCTCGTTGGCTTCGGCGGCGGCCTTGGCGGGTTCTACCTCGCAAGCTCACTGGGCGCGATCAAGAAGGCCACCGGCAGCGCTTCGCTCGGCTTCATGATCTTCGCTGCACTGGCGATCGTCGCGCTGGCAGGGCTTACCGCGGTCAAGAGCCGCTGGCGGACCACTTGGGGTGCCGCCCTTTCGGGCGCCCGCATCTGACCTGAGCTGCCGGGTGACCGGGGCGGCACGCTACCGCCCTGGCCCCACAACATGAGGGAATTTCCAACCATGAAGACCATGCTTCTCGGCGCCGCTGCACTGGGAGCGCCGCTTGCCCTCGCGCAGCCCGCGCTTGCCGCGCCCAAGGCTTTCGGATATCCGGTGCCGGTTACCGACACGCTGACCTTCGATCCCATGCTGGATGCACGCCTGCGCTGGGAAAACGTCGACACGCCGACCAAGGACGCCGATGCCGTCACATTGCGCCTGCGCAGCGGCTTCGAACTGAAGCACGCGCCCTCGCATCTTTCCGTGCTTGCCGAAGCGGAAAGCACGCTGGAAATCGACAACCACTTCAACGGCCTGGCGTTCGTTCCCGGCAAGGCGCGTCCGGACTACGCCGTCGTGCCCGATGCGGCCAACGTCGAACTCAACCGCTTGCAGATCCAGTACCGTACCAGGCAGCTGGGGCTGACGGTCGGCCGCCAGCGCATCAACCTTGACGATCAGCGCTGGGTTGGCGGGGTGGCCTGGCGCCAGAACGAGCAGACCTTCGACGCCGTGCGCGGCGAAGCCACGATCGGCCCGGTCATGGCCGACGTGACCTATGCCAACAGCCAGCGCACGATTTACGGCCTCGATGCTGGCCCGCGTACAGCCTATGACGGGAACTTCTGGTTCCTTCAGGCGGGCGTGAAGCAGGGTCCGGTGACGATCAAGGCTTTCTCATACCTGCTCGATTACGATACCAAGGAGCAGGTCGGGCCACTGGCCATTACGCTGGCCGACACCCAGACTTATGGCGTGCGCGCCACCGCCGCACTGCCGCTGGGCAAGAAAGCCAAGCTGAACCTGATCGGCAGTTATGCCCACCAGCAGGGGTGGAAGGATAACCCGGCCAAGTACGGCGCCGATTACGTGAACGCCGAAGCCGAGCTTACCGCCTATGACTTCACCGCCACGGGTGGCTATGAAAAGCTCGGTTCCGACAAAGGGATCGCGCTGCAAACGCCGATGGCCACGCTGCACAAGTTCAACGGCTGGGCCGACCTGTTCCTGACGACCCCGAAGTCCGGCCTCGAAGATGTTTACGTCGGGCTCGCCAGGGCGTTTCCAAAGCTGCACGGGCTGAATGCCAACGTTACTTGGCACGATTTCCATTCGGACGTCGGCCATGTAAAGTTCGGCGAGGAATGGGACGCCAGCGTGGGCTTCAAGGTGCGCAAAGTGGCGCTGCTTGCCAAGTATGCCGATTACAAGGCCAAGGGCTTTGGTGTCGATACCACCAAGTTCTGGCTTGAGGCGGACTACGC
Source organism: Novosphingobium capsulatum NBRC 12533 (assembly GCF_001598375.1). GTDB lineage: Bacteria > Pseudomonadota > Alphaproteobacteria > Sphingomonadales > Sphingomonadaceae > Novosphingobium > Novosphingobium capsulatum. The sequence continues at coordinate 6,725 of NZ_BCYV01000028.1, read as the reverse complement.
TTTCTAAGCGCGGTTTCTGCGCGTTGCATGGGGCGGAACGCGGTTCGTCCAGGGGCCGCTTTCTGCTTTCCATTGCTGCAGTGCAAAAATGTTGCTTGCGCTCAACGCCCCGAATCGGTTAGCCTTTGCTTCGAAGGTACCAGCGCCACCCAATGAAGGGTGATAGAGCGCCACCTGAACCATCACCATTGCGTGGCACCGTCGCCGCCCAGACCTCCCTTCACCGGGATGCGTTCGGGCGGCTTTTTCGTGTTCACGCATCTGCCAGAGGGAAATCCCGTGAACACCCCGACGACAGTGCTAGACAAGCAAGCCCCTGCAACCGTCCCGGTTCGCGAACGGCTTGCGGTGATCGGCAACGGCATGGCCGGATGCCGCGCCGTGGAGGAAATCCTCGCCCGCGATCCAGACCGCTTCGATGTGACCATCTTCGGTGCCGAACCGCGGGTGAACTACAACCGCATCATGCTTTCGCCCGTACTGGCGGGCGAAAAGGCGTTCGAAGACATCGTCATCAACGGTCCCGAATGGTACGCCGACAACGCCATCACGCTGGTTTCGGGCGATCCGGTGGTTTCAATCGACCGCGACACCCGCACCCTGGCCACCCGTTCAGGGCGGATCGAGCCTTACGACCGCCTGCTCATCGCCACCGGTTCCGACCCGTTCATCATCCCGGTGCCCGGCCATGATCTGGATGGCGTGGTCACCTTCCGCGATCTGGACGATGTGGGCCGGATGCTGGCCGCAGCGGACAAGGGCGGTTCGGCCGTGGTGATCGGGGGCGGGCTGCTCGGGCTTGAAGCCGCGCACGGGCTTGCCTTGCGCGGCATGAAGGTCACCGTCGTCCACATCATGCCCACGCTGATGGAGCGCCAGCTCGACGAAGCGGCGGGCTTCCTGCTAAAAAGCGAACTGGAACGGCGCGGCCAGGCCATCGTCACCGGCGGCGACACTGCCGAGATCACCGGCGCCAACGGCCATGTCACCGGCGTGAAGCTGAAGGACGGGCGCGAATTCCCGGCCGACATCGTCGTGATGGCGGTGGGCATCCGCCCCGCGACCGGGCTTGCCAGGGCGGCGGGCCTTGCCGTCGAGCGCGGCATCGTTGTCGACGATCACATGGTGACGAGCGACCCTGCCATCATGGCGGTGGGCGAATGTGTCCAGCACCGGGGCCAGTGCTACGGCCTGGTCGCCCCGCTGTGGGACATGTGCCGCGCCTTGGCCCATAATGCTTGCAGGGATGAGGGAGCTTGCGAGCAGCCCACCGGCTACACCGGCTCGGTCACGTCCACCAAGCTGAAGGTATCGGGCATCGACCTGTTCAGCGCCGGCGACTTTTCCGGCGCAGACGGTGCCGAGGACATCGTCATGCGCGATGCCGCGCGCGGGATCTACAAGCGCGTGGTGGTGCGCGACAACCGCCTGGTGGGCGCGGTGCTCTATGGCGATACCGCCGACGGATCGTGGTACTTCGACCTGCTGAAGAAGGGCGAGGACATCTCCCCCATCCGCGAAGCGCTGATCTTCGGACAGGCCTTTGCCAGCGGAGGGCCATCGCTGGACCCTAATGCCGCCGTTGCCGCCCTTTCGGACGATGCCGAAATCTGTGGTTGCAACGGCGTTTCCAAGGGCCAGGTCGTCGCCTCGATCAAGGGCGGGGCCTGCAGCCTTGATGCGGTGCGCTCCACCTGCAAGGCATCTGCCAGCTGCGGTTCGTGCACTGGCTTCGTCGAAAGCCTGCTCGCGATCACGCTGGGCGACGAAGTCCAGTCGGGGCCGAAGACGCTGTGCAAATGCACCAGCTTCGGCCACGATGACGTGCGGCGCCTGATCTTGGAAAAGAACCTTAAGGCGATCCCGCAGGTGATGCAGGAACTGCACTGGAGGACGCCCGATGGCTGCGCTTCTTGCCGTCCGGCGCTCAACTACTACCTGCTCTGCGCCTGGCCGGGTGTCTACGAAGATGATCAGAAGAGCCGCTTCGTGAACGAGAGGATGCACGCCAACATCCAGAAGGATGGCACCTATTCGGTGGTCCCGCGCATGTGGGGCGGCCTGACCAACCCCAAGGAACTACGCGCCATCGCCGATGTGGTCGAGAAGTACAACGCGCCGATGGTCAAGGTGACTGGCGGCCAGCGGCTCGACATCTTCGGCATCAAGAAGGAAGACCTGCCCGCAGTCTGGGCCGATCTCAATGCCGCCGGGATGGTTTCGGGCCACGCCTATGGCAAATCCTTGCGCACCGTGAAGACCTGCGTCGGGTCGGAATGGTGCCGCTTCGGAACGCAGGATTCGACTGGGCTGGGCGTCAAGCTGGAACGCATGACCTGGGGTTCGTGGATGCCCCACAAGTTCAAGATCGCGGTCAGCGGCTGCCCGCGCAACTGCGCCGAAGCGACGATCAAGGACTTCGGCGTGGTCTGCGTCGATTCAGGCTACGAACTGCATGTCGGCGGCAATGGCGGGATCAAGGTGCGGGCCACCGACCTGCTGTGCAAGGTCGCGACCGAGGCCGAGGCGATGGACGTGTGCGCCGCCTTCATCCAGCTTTATCGCGAACAGGCGCATTACCTTGAACGCACCGCGCCGTGGATCGAACGGGTCGGGCTGGATCACGTCAAGGCCGGCCTGTTCGACGATCCCGACCGCGTGACCCAGCTCGCCGCGCGGTTCCGCCATTCGCAGCTGTTCTGCCAGGAAGATCCCTGGGCCGAACGCGCCGCGGGCGCCCATTCCGAACTTCACCAGCACCTTGCCGAGGTGCGCCCCCTTCAGATGGAGCAAGCATGATGTTCGGCGATTGGCTCGATATCGGCCCGGTGGACCAGATCGCCCCGGGCACCGCGCGCACCCTGCCGGTGGTCGGCGGCGAAGAGATCGCGGTATTTCGCACCCAGAACGGCGAATTTCACGCGCTGATCAACAAGTGCCCGCACAAGCAGGGGCCGCTGTCGCAGGGCATCGTCCACGGCGGTATGGTCACCTGCCCGCTGCACAACTGGAACATCTCGCTGAAAACCGGCGAGGCGCAGGGGGAGGATAAGGGGTGCGTCCCCGTCATACCGCTCAAGGTCGATGCCGAGCGCATCTACCTGCTGCGCGCCGCCGTACTGGGCCAGCGCGCAGCGTGAGCGAAATTCGCACCACCTGCGCCTATTGCGGCGTCGGCTGCGGCATCCGCGCCGAAGTCACGGGGCCCCGGACGGTGACGATCCGGGGCGACGAGGCGCACCCCGCCAACTTCGGCCGGCTCTGTTCCAAGGGCACCCACCTGGGCGAGACGGTCGGCCTCGAAGGCCGCCTGCTCTCGCCGATGATCGGCAACCAGCGCACGGACTGGGACAGCGCGCTGAATCTCGTCGCCGACCGGATGCGCGCGACCATGGCTGCGCACGGGCCGGACAGCGTGGCCTTCTATGTCTCGGGCCAGTTGCTGACCGAGGACTATTACGCCGCAAACAAGCTCATCAAGGGCTTCGTCGGCACCGCCAACATCGACACCAACAGCCGCCTGTGCATGGCGAGCGCGGTCGCCGCGCATAACCGCAGCTTCGGCGAAGACCTTGTTCCGTGCTCGTACACCGATCTTGAAGAGGCCGATCTCGTCCTGCTCGTCGGCTCGAACACCGCCTGGTGCCATCCGGTGATCTGGCAGCGGATCGAAGCCGCGCGCGAGGCGCGGGGCACGAAGATCGTCGTGATCGACCCGCGCCGCACCGAAACCGCCGAGCAGGCCGACATGCACGTAGCCATTGCACCCGATGGCGATACCACCCTGTTCAACGCCCTGCTCCACGCGCTTTGCGAACGCGGGCTGGCCAAGGTGGAGGCGTGGGACGGCCTTGCCTGCGATCCGGGCATTCCCGCCCGGCAATTCGCCGCGCTGGTCGACCTCGTCGCCGCAAGCCCGCGCATGGTCACGCTGTTCAGCATGGGGGCGAACCAGTCGACCGGCGGCACCGACAAGGGCAATGCGATCATCAACCTGCACCTTGCCACCGGGCGCATCGGCCAGCCCGGCGCGGGGCCGTTCAGCATGACGGGCCAGCCCAACGCGATGGGCGGGCGCGAAGTTGGCGGGCTTGCCAACACGCTTGCCTGCCACCTCGGCTTTTCCGAGGCAGAGCGTGCCGATGTCGCCGCCTTCTGGAACACGGACCGGCTCTGCCCCGGTCCCGGCCTGAAAGCGGTGGACCTGTTCCGCGCGATTGACCAAGGCCGCGTCCGATTCCTGTGGGTGATGGCGACCAACCCTGCCGTATCGATGCCCGATGCGGCTTTCGTGCGGGCCGCGCTGGCCAAGTGCGAAACGCTCGTCGTTTCCGACGTGATCGCCGATACCGACACCGCCCGCCTGGCCCACGTCCGCCTGCCCGCGCTTGGCTGGGGCGAAAAGGATGGCACGGTCACCAACTCCGAACGCCGCATCAGCCGCCAGCGCGCCCTGTTCGCACCGCCGGGCATGGCGCGGGCCGACTGGGCGATCATCGCCGCCGTGGCCCGCAGGCTTGGCCACGGTGGGGCCTTCGCCTGGAACAGCAGCGCCGATGTGTTCCGCGAATATGCGGCGATGACCGCGCTGGCCGCCCGACACGGCAAGGTGCTCGACCTGACGACGCACGCCGCGCTGTCGGACGAGGCCTACGACGCGCTTGCGCCGTTCCAGTGGGGTGGCCGGCAGGCGCTGGCGCCCGAACAGAAGATCGTTCCGGTCCGCCCGGCGCAGATGCACTTCGATCCGGCCTTCCCGCTGCGGCTCAACACAGGGCGCTATCGCGATCAGTGGCACACGATGACCCGCACCGGGCTGAGCCCCAAGCTGTCGCAGCATCGCCGCGAGCCGCTGCTGGAAGTCCACCCCGAAGACGCAGCCGCAGCTGGCCTGGCCGAAGGCGCTCTGGCGCGCGTGCGCACCCCGCAAGGCAGCGCAGTTTTCCGCGTCGCGTTCGATCCGGGCCAGCGCCATGGCGAAATCTTCGTGCCGATGCACTGGAGCGATGCGATGGCGGGCGATGGGCGCAGCAACTGGCTCGTGGCACCGAACGTCGATCCGGTGTCGGGCCAGCCCGGCTTCAAGAACGGCGCGGCGCTGATCGAACCGGTCGCAGTCGATTGGCGCGCCTTTCTGGTTTCGGCCGAAGCGGTGCGCCCCAAGGGCATTCCCTACTGGGTCGCTTCGCGCCTGCCGCAGGGCTGGCTGATGGAACTGGCCGGCGAGGGCAGCGTAAATGTCGACGCGCTGCTTGGCGAAGGCGAGCGGATCGAAGTGGCCGACACCGCGCGCGGGATGCGCCGCATCGTTGTGCTGGCAGGGGACGGCACAGTTGCCGCTGCGCTCTATGTCACACGCAGCGGCACGCTGCCGGCGCGCGACTGGATCGCCGCGCAAGTCGGCCTTGGGCAAGCGGCCCCGGCCGAACTCCTCGCCGCTCGCCCCGCCTCGCCCGCGCCCGATCCCGGCCCGATCGTCTGCGTCTGCCACGGAATTGGTGCGCGCAATATCGAGACGGCAGCGCGCGGTGGCGCGTGCACGGTCGCTGCCATCGGCGCGGCAACGGCAGCGGGCACCAATTGCGGTTCATGCCGCCCGGCGATCGCCCGGCTGCTCGAAACGATCACCCCATCATCCGAGGAGAAGGCGGCATGAACGACGATTTCCCGCAAGGCAGCGTATGGCTGGTCGGCGCAGGACCGGGCGATCCCGAACTGCTCACCCGCAAGGCCGAGCGCCTGATCGCCCGCGCCGATACGATCTTCCACGATGCGCTGGTCGGCGAAGGTGTGCTCGCGCTCGCCCCGCCCACCGCGCGGCTGATCCATGTCGGCAAGCGCTCCGGCCGCCACTCGAAGGACCAGACCACCATCGACCGCCTGATCGCCGAAGCGGCGCTGCGCGGCGAGCGTGTCGTCCGGCTGAAAGGCGGCGACCCGGCAATCTTCGGCCGGGCGACCGAGGAACTAGACGCGTGCCGCGCGGCGGGCATTGCCGTCTCCATCTGCCCAGGCATTACCGCCGCGAGCGCCGCAGCAGCCTCGCTCGGCGCATCGCTCACCTTGCGCGGATTGGCCCGGAAACTGACTTTCGTCACGGCCCACGCTCGCGCCGGAGAAACGCTCAATCTCGATTGGAGCTCGCTGGCAGACCCGCAGGCGACTGTGGCGATCTACATGGGCAAGGCAGCTGCGAGCGCGGTCTCGCACGGGCTGATCGGCGCTGGCCTGCCGAGCGATACGCCGGTCGCCCTCGTGGAAAACGCCAGCCTGCCGAACGAGCAACGTTTCCATACCCGGCTCGACCTTCTGCCACTGGCCGCGCGGACGGCGCTACGTGACGGACCAGCGCTGCTGCTCATCGGCCAAGCGCTCAAGCGAACATCGTGGTGCGCTGGTGCGGCACGAAGGACACTCGAAGCATGAAAAGAGTTCTCGGGTGGTTAATTCAGCATCTCGATGCTGACACGTGCCCCCGGTGTGGTGCGCCCGTCGCGAGAAAATGTGGGAAGGTTTGTCCAGGCTGTTCTTGGAAACTTTCGGAAAATCCTCGAAGGCGAGCTTTGTAACTTGGCACCTGATTTTTCACGATGCCTCGGCCCAGGCCATTAACGAGCGCCGGTGTCTGTAATCTTGGGAGTAGGAGGAAGGCGTTTCGGAACGCATCGGATGACCGGTTTCGGTTTATCCGGACGTTCGAAGTCTCGCTGCCACATGGCCGCTTT
>NZ_BCYV01000027.1 GCF_001598375.1 Novosphingobium capsulatum NBRC 12533 | reverse complement strand
ACGTAAAGCTGTTCGGGAATGCCGCTGACGATCCATTCGGGATTGGGCTTGCGCCAGATCGCCTGCCGCAAGGCGAGCGCCGTGTTGAGGGCACTGGGGGCATCGAGGCTGAGGAAGTAACCGGCGATGGCTCGGCTGTGATCGTCAACGATGACGGTCAGCCAAGGACGCACCGGGGTTCCGGCATCATCGAGCACGAGAATGTCGAGAACGGTATGATCGGCCTGCCACATCTCGTTCGAGGTCGCGGCTTCGCGCCGATGCACTAGCTCGTGCTGGTCGCGGTAGACGGCCGGATCGGAGGCTGCGGCGATCTGGCTTGCCGGTATCGCCCTGACGACACGCGCGACGGCCGCATAGCTGGGGGTTCGGTGTCCATGCGCGATGGCGAGTTCCTGCACCTTTCGGTGAATGGCGGCGACCGGGGGTCGCGGGCGCTTGGTGGCGAGAGTGCGGGTCAGTTCGACCAGATGTTCCGGCAGGTGCAGCCTGCCCCGATCGTTGCGCGGCAGACGCGCGAGACCGGCAAGTCCTTCGGCACGGTAGCGCCCGAGCCAGCGCTGCAACGTCCGCTCGCTCAGCGTGCCGGTGCGGGCGAGGTCCGCGAGCGGGATGCCATCGGCGAGGTGCGGTTCAAGGACGCGGTAGCGCTCGATCGCCAGCGGCGGGACAAGCGCCGGATGCGTCACCGCCGACGGTCCGTGTCGCAGGTAAGGAAAACGGAGATTTGCCTGCCCATCGCCATGCGAGTCCGCTCGCGTTGCCAAACCGGCCTGTTCGACGTAAATCTACCCGGTAAAGAAAACTAGGGCAACATAGACCTGCCGATGACGACTTTCTTCCCAAACCGCGCCCGATCGGGGCGCCACCGGCCCTACGCATGAAAATCGGTTACGCCCGCGTATCGACCGCCGAGCAGAACCTGGACCTCCAGCGTGATGCGCTGAAGGCTGCCGGCTGCGAGAAGGTCATCACCGACAAGGCCTCCGGGGCGACTGCCGCTCGCCCTGGATTGGAAAAGGTGAAGGAGCTGCTTCGCGCCGGCGACACACTGGTGGTCTGGCGCCTCGACAGGCTCGGCCGCTCGCTCCGTGATCTGATCGGATGGATGACCTACCTCGACGAGGAAAAGGTCGGGCTGCTGAGCCTGCACGAGGCGATCGACACGACCACCACGTCGGGCAAGCTTACCTTCCACCTGTTCGGGGCATTGGCGGAGTTCGAGCGCAACCTGATCCGCGAGCGGACCCAGGCCGGTCTCACCGCAGCCCGCGCTCGCGGCAAGAAGGGTGGCCGGCCGGCCGCACTCGGCAAGGACAAGCGCGACCTGCCCGTCAGGCTCTACCACGAGAACACGATGCCGATCGCCAAGATTTGCTCGATGCTCGGCATCTCCAAGCCAAAACTCTACGCCTATGTGCGATCGGCCGAGACCAAGCCGGTAGCCGCGTAGCGACGCTCGCCGACAAATAGCGCGATCAGAATGCCGCCACTTAGCGCGAGCGTTTACACCGTTCGCGGTCCCGATCGGCCCAGCGTCCCCCGGAACCGTTCGTTATCGGGAAGGCATCTAAGCGGTCTGCACCATCCTTCATCTAAAGTTCTCCAAGCGCTTCTGAGGATTTTCGGGCGCACCAAAAGCACTTGCTCCTCCAGTGGCTGGAGCATGTAACCGCAATTTGCTCTCCTGCGGACGGGGGGCTGGAGGTGGCTTTTTGACGGCCCGTGTTGAAGCAATCGGTATGTCTCGACGCTCATTAGTGGCGCGGCTGGTGGCCTGTGGAACCGGCTTGGTGCTCGGTTCTCCAACGCTCGCGCGACAGACTTCCCGGTCTGCGGGCTCGTGGAACTTCGGTGCGGCTCACCTCGAATGGGAGCCGCTGGAAGTCGGCACGGGTGATACCCTCCTTGTTTCGGCACAAGTGCGCGGAGTGCCGGTGCGGGCGGTGCTCGACAGTGGCAGCGGCGCGTCGATCATGAGCACGGCGCTCGCGGCGAAGCTCGGCTTGAACGATGGTGAGCGGCGCATGATTAGCGGGCTGAGCGCCAAGGCCCCGGTGCTGCTGGTCCGCGACATCGACGTACAGCTCGCCCGCGAAACCCGTCGCTTACCCTTTGCCGTCGTTGGTGATCTGAGTTCAGTGTCGGCGGCCTTCGGACGACCGATCGATATCCTCCTCGGTGCCGATATGTTCACGGGTAGCTGCATCGCGCTCGATTTCGCGAAAAGGCGTATGGCGGTCGTCAAGTCAGGCACGTTTCTCGCCGGTCCCGACTGGCGCGCTGTCGCGCTCGGGCGCGGTGCCAAGCAGGAGCTGTTCATTCGAGCTTCCGTCTCGGGTTTGCCTCCCGTGCCCTTGATGATCGATCTTGGCAGCTCGGCCGCGCTGATGCTCTCGTCGGCCTATGCCCGCGATCAAGGGCTGTTGAACGGGAAGCTCGTCTCGACCGCGGCGATCGGCGGCGTCGATGGTGTGCGTATCAACGATGCTTTCACGATCCAGAACATCAACATCGAAGGGCTTGGCGTCTCGAACGTCCCCACACTCGGGATGAGAGCTTGGCTCTCCACCAGCACGGTTGGCAATGTCGGCCTACCGCTGATCGCTCAATTCGACGTGGTGTTCGACGTGACCGCCGGATTCGTGTGGCTCCGGCCACTCGGTCCTCGTCGTCGCCTGCCGATGCTGAAGGACCGTAGCGGCCTTGGCCTCGCAGCCTCACCAACGGCGCTCACCGTTGTTCATGTGGCGGCGAACAGTCCCGCAGAAAAGGCTGGCTGGGCGGTCGGCGACCGGATCGTGGCGGTGAACGGCCATTCGATCGATGCGAACTATACGCGTGGGGAGCTCTGGCAAGTGCGCTCCCGGCCTGCTGGCACCCTCGTAAAGCTGACGATGGCCTCGGGTGATGTGCGCGAGCTCAGGCTGGCCGATTATTATTGATCGGCTTGAGGGTGGCCTTTGCCGATCGCCTTCATGATCCGACAATCGGCCATGCGCGCCTTGGTGCAGCTCTGGCTGAGCATTGCCAACTCATCCCGCAACACCGCGAGTTGCGCCAGTCTCTCCTCCACATCCTTGAGGTGCTGAGCAGCGATAGCTGAGGCGGCACCACAATCCTGGTCCGGGTTCTGCGCCAGCCCCATCAACGAACGGATCTCGTCGACGGAGAAGCCAAGCCGGCGACCGTTGCGGATGAAGTGCAAACGCTCAATGTCACTGGCATCGTAGGTTCTGCGACCCGACGCCGTGCGAGGGGCGGATCGGAGCAACCCGATCGACTCATAAAAGCGGATCGTCGTCACCTTCGTCGAGGTCTCGCTGGCGAGCTGCCCAATCATCACCGGCTTCATCATGCCATCCTTGCTTATGCGAACGTGTCGCACATTTCGCTTGCTTCTACAGCGACTGGAGGTGGTAAGGAAGGCCGCATGAATGCTTCTACCGAAAGCTGCGGGTGCCACGGGGAGCCCGCGCGCGCGCAAACCGATCCGGCCTATCGCCGTGCGCTGCTGACCGTCGTGGTGCTCAACCTCGGCTTCGGAGTCGCCGAGCTGTTCGGCGGGTTCATCGCCGATAGCCAAGCGCTGAAAGCGGATTCCCTCGATTTTCTCGGGGACGGGTCGATCAGCCTTATCGGTCTTCTCGCGCTTGCCTGGTCCGCACGGGCGAGGGCAAAGGTCGCGCTGACGCAGGGGTTGTTTCTCGGTGCGCTTGGCGTGGGCGTAATCGGTTTCGCGATTTGGCGCGCCCTGAACGCAACCGCGCCCGATGCCGAACTGATGGGCACAATCGGCGTTGTCGCGCTCGCGATCAATGTCGTGTCCGCCTTGGTGCTTGCGCGTTTCCGGGAAGGGGACGCCAATGTTCGCGCGATCTGGCTGTTCAGCCGCAACGACGCGCTCGCCAACGTGGCGGTGATCGCCGCGGCCGGTCTGGTGGCGTGGACAGGAAGCGCCTGGCCGGACCTCGCCGTCGCCGGCCTCATCGCCCTCCTGTTCCTCCACTCCGCTTATGAAATCGTCACTGGCGCTCGGCGCGAATTGGGAGAGCGGTAGTGCGTCTGCTCGCGTTGATCCGGGCAATGCTCTCGTTGCGGCTGCTCTCCGCGCTCGCGGCGCTGCTGATCCCTGCTGCGGCAATCGCCGAACCCGGCGACGTGCAAACCGCATGGCGGCTGCTCGACTATATGGCCGTCGATTATGGCGGCGCGGTCGCCAACGGTCGGATCAAGAGCACGTCGGAATATGCCGAGATGACGGAGTTCGCCGCGTCGGTCTCGACACGGCTTCAGGGCCTGCCGGCGAAGCCGGAGCGTCAAGCCCTCATCCAGCGGGCTGCCAACCTCCAGGCGGTGATCGCGGAAAAGGGACCGACTGAACAGGTGGCAACATTGGCGCACGGGCTCGCGGCCGATCTGTTGCGCGCCTACCCGGTGCCGCTCGCGCCCGATAAGGCTCCGAACCTCGTCTCCAGCGATGCACTGTTCCGACAATCCTGCGCGTCCTGCCACGGGATGACGGGCAACGGCCGTGGCCCTGACGCCGCCAAGCTCGCTACGCCCCCGATTGCTTTCACCGATGCCGAGCGCGCGCGCCAGCGCAGCGTGTTCGCGCTCTATCAGGTGGTGACGCAAGGCATCGACGGGACCGCGATGCAGAGCTTCGCCGATCTGCCCAACGATCAGCGCTGGGCGTTAGCATTCCGAGCCGGGAGCTTCGCCTTCACGGATGCGCAGGCGCGCGAAGGCGAGCGGCTTTGGAAATCCGACCCGACCCTTCGCCGGCGCATTCCGGACCTGAAAACCCTGGTCGCGCTCACCCCGGCCGCGCTCGGCGCGGCGATCGGCGACGCCAAGGCTGACCCAGTGCTCGCATTCCTGCGTCGTCATCCCGAACAGGTGATACAACAGGCTCCCGGCTCGCTCGCGGTCGCCCGCGCCAAACTCGCCGAAAGCGTGGCGGCTGCGCGGCGCGGCGATGCGCGCATGGCGAAAGAGCTGGCGCTGTCGGCCTATCTCGATGGGTTCGAGCCGATCGAGCCAACACTCACCGCGCGCGACGCGACGCTGATGGGTCGAATCGAGGGCGCGATGGGGGAGTTCCGCGCCTCGATCGACCGGGGCGCGTCGCCCGATGATCTCGCGGAGAAGGTCGCAGTACTGGGCGGCCTTTTCGACGATGCGGAAGCGGCGCTCGCGCCTGATGCCGCCACCGAAGCGTCCACGTTCCTGGGCGCGTTCACGATCCTGCTGCGTGAAGGGCTCGAAGCCCTGCTCATCGTTGTCGCCATGATCGCGTTCCTGCGTAAAGCCGAGCGCGGCGAGGCGCTGCGGTACGTGCATGGCGGCTGGGTCAGCGCGATCATCGCGGGCGGGATCACCTGGGCGGTCGCCACCTATGCGATCGGGATCAGCGGTGCGAGCCGGGAGCTGACGGAAGGGTTTGGCTCGCTGTTCGCCGCGGTCGTGCTGCTCTCGGTCGGGATTTGGATGCACGGCAAGGCGCAGGCCGATCAGTGGCAGCGCTATATTCGCGAGAAGATGTCGCGGGCGCTCTCGGGCGGGTCGGGCTGGTTCCTGTTCGGGCTGGCGTTCGTCGTAGTTTATCGCGAGGTCTTCGAGACGATCCTGTTCTATGCCGCGCTTTCGGCGCAAGGTGACAACGGGATGCTTCTCGCGGGGGCCGGGTCGGCGATTGGACTGCTCAGCCTGATCGCTTGGGCCATGCTTCGCTACAGTCGCAAGCTGCCGATCGCGCAGTTCTTCCGCTATAGCTCCTGGCTCATGGCGGTCCTGACCGTCGTGCTGGCGGGTAAAGGCGTCGCCGCGCTCCAGGAAGCCGGCCTTATCAACATCGCACCGCTCGCGGACGTGCCACGGCTGTCGATGCTCGGCGTGTTTCCCACTTGGCAATCGGTGCTGGCGCAACTCCTGATGGCGGTCGCCATTGCGGTCGGGTTCGCCTGGAACGGGCGCGACCGATCCCGCTCGGGTTCCGGCTCAGTGACCCTTGGTTCGAATTAGTGCAATGACATGAAAACCCTTCCGTGATAGAGGCAAGCTAGTGCGAGCCTTTTTGCCTTTCCTGACATGCCTGATGCTGGTCCTGACCAGCTTCTCCGGCATGGCCCATGCCGCCGATCTGGCGGGGGGAAGCATCGCGGGCGTTGAGTTCACGGTCCATACCGCCGGTGACATCGATCAGGTGCCATCGGACTCGGACAAGAATGTCCCGCATCATCACAATTATTGTCACGGACACGACGTCGGCGCGCCTGCGCGCACGACGATGGAATATACCCCCGTCCTCACAGTGCCCAAGCCGACAATCTCCGCCTCTGCGTCGCTCGACGGCCGCACCGGCATGGTCCATTTGAGGCCCCCCCAAGCCTGACGTCCGATTTGGGCGTGCGTTGGCGCGCCCCTGTCGATCATCGTCAGGAGTCCTATTTTCATGAATCGTATCCTCGCGGCCATGCTGGCCGCAGCGTCTTGCGCCACGATGGCGCAGGCGCAGGTCGGACCGTCCGCGCCTGTTGCGCAGGATGCGCCGGTCTACACGCTTGACCAAGCGGTCAGTGCAGCGGGCGGTTCGGCCCCTGCTGCGGAAGCGGCGACAGCTGGAATCGACGCGGCCCGTGCAGGTCGCACAGTCGCCGGCTTGCGGCCCAATCCGGTGGTTCAAGGCCAAGTCGAGAATGTCATCGGCTCCGGGCCGTATCGGGGGGTCCGCAGCGCGGAAACCACGGTCGGCTTTGCGATCCCGATCGAGCTAGGCGGCAAGCGCGGCGCCCGCGTCGCGGTCGCCAATGCGCAATTGTCCCGGGCCGAGATCCAGGCCGCGATCATCGCGGCGGATGTCCGGCTTCAGGTAACGCAGCTCTATGTCGAAGCGGTCGCGGCCGATCGCCGGGTAATGACAGCCCGCGATCAGGCCCGGATCGCCAGCGATGCGCTGCGGGCCGCGAGCGTTCGCGTGCAGGCAGGGCGGGCATCGCCACTCGAGCAACAGCGCGCGGATGTCGCGCGTATCAATGCCGACGCCAATGTGGAGCGGCAGCTTCGCTTGGCCGAGGCGGCCCGCGCCAATCTGGCGCGTCGGATCGGACGGCCGATCGACGGCCTGCTCGATGACACGCTGCTCGATCGCCTTCCCGATGTGAACGTCTATGGGCCGTTGGCACCGGTCAACACGACCGGCACACTCGCGCTGGCGGCAGCCAACGCGGATTTCTCCATTGCCGAAGCCGGCGTGCGGCTCGCGCGCGCCAATCGCGTGCCTGACCTGAACGTCGGGCCGTCGATCCGCCGCCTGGAAGCGACCAACGACATGGCGGCGGTGTTCAGCGTGTCGATCCCGATCCCGGTGTTCAACAATGGTCGCGCCGCGATTGCGCAGGCGACCGCGCAGCGGACCCAGGCGGATGCGCAGCGCCGCGTGACCGCGCTCGACATCGAACAGGCGATCACGGACGCGCAGGCGCAGGCGGCCAATGCCGCAACGACGGCTCGTGCGGCGTCGGGGCCGGCGCTGGCGGCTGCACAGGAGGCCGCCCGCATCGCGCGGATCGGCTATCGCGAGGGCAAGTTCGGCCAGCTCGAATTGCTCGATGCTGAACGCACGCTCGCCGAAACGCGGGTCGCCGCGATCGACGCGCTTGCCAATTACCAGAATGCCCGCGCGCAAGTGGAGCGACTGACCGCTCGTGCGCCCAATGGGGGGAATCAGTGATGAAGAGCTTTTATCTCGCGGGCGCGGCGTCGCTCGCCCTGCTCTTGGCTGCCTGCGGCGGCAAGGATGGCGGAAACGAGGCAACTGCCGAAGGCGCAGCTGCCAATGAGACGGCAGCGGGCACGGAAAAGGGCGGTGCTGAAGGCGGTCATGCCGGTGAAGGCGTCGTCACATTGGGTGCCGACCAGATCGCCACAGCGGGCGTCCAGGTCGGACGGCCGATCATCGGCGGGGCCGGGACGATCGAGCTGCCCGCGATCATCGAGGGCGACCCACAGGGAACGCAGGTCGTCTCGGCCGCAATTGCGGGACGCGTGGTCGCGCTCACCCGTAACCTCGGCCAATCGGTCGGACGCGGCCAGACCATTGCGGTCATCGAAAGCCGCGAGGCGGCGCAGATCAAGGGCGAGGTCGAGGCGGCGCGGGCGCGGCTTCAGCTCGCTAATTCGAACCTCGCGCGCGAACAGCGGCTGTTCGCGCAGAGAGTCTCCCCTGAACAGGATCTGATCGCCGCCCGCACAGCGGCGACGGAGGCGCGGATCGCCCTGACGCAGGCGCAGAGCATGGTTTCGGCGGCGGGTGTCGGCGGCGGCGGGCTCAACCGGCTCGGCATTGCCGCGCCGATCTCGGGCCAGATCATTGCGCGCCCCGTGACGCTGGGACAAACGGTCGCGGCGGATGCCGAACTCTATCGCATCGCCAACCTGAGCCAGGTGTCGATCGCGCTTAATCTCAAGCCCGAGGATGCGGGCCGGGTGCGTCCCGGCAATACGGTGCTGGTGAAGGCGGCAGGCCGTCAGGCGACCGCCCGCGTGACCTTCGTGTCGCCGGCGCTTGATCCGCAGACGCGGCTCGTGCCTGCGCTCGCCACCCTCGACAATCGCGGTGGCGAATGGCGGGTCGGCGAGCCTGTGACGGCAGCCGTGCAGCTCACGGGCAGCGGCGGGAGCGGGGCGGTCCGCGTGCCGACGACGGCGGTCCAGAGTTTCGAGGGCAAGTCGGTCGTGTTCGTGCGCACGCCCACCGGCTTCAAGGCGACCCCGGTCCAGCTCGGCGATGCGTCGGGCGACACGGTGATCGTCCGGTCGGGCCTGACCGGCAACGAACAGATCGCCACCACCGGAAGTTTCACGCTCAAGGCCGAGATCGGCAAGGGCGAAGCGAGCCACGAGGATTAAGCCATGATCGCCCGTATCGTAACCTGGGCGGTCGAGAAGCGCTGGCTAGTCCTGCTCCTCACCGTCATCGTCGCCGCCATCGGCGCCTTTTCCCTCTACCGGCTACCGATCGACGCGGTGCCGGACATCACCAACAATCAGGTCCAGATCAACGTCCGCGCGCCTGCCCTCTCGCCCGAGCTGGTCGAGAAGCAGGTGTCGTTTCCAATCGAAACCGCGCTCGCCGGCACCCCCGGCCTGGAATATACGCGCTCGTTGAGCCGCAACGGCTTCGCGCAGATCACGGCGGTCTTTTCGGACGCGACGGACATCTATTTCGCCCGCCAGCAGGTGGGCGAGCGTCTGCGGGGCGTGCAAGAGAATCTGCCCGACGGCGTGAACCCTGAAATGGGTCCGATCGCGACAGGCCTGGGCGAGGTGTACATGTACACCGTTCGTCTCGATCATCGCGAGGACGACAAGCACAAGCCCGGTGAACCGGGCCAACAGCCCGATGGCAGCTACATCACGCCAGAGGGCGAGCGACTGACGACCGAAGAGGACAAGGCGACCTACCTGCGCACCGCGCAGGACTGGATCGTGACGCCGCTTCTGAAGACCACACCGGGCCTCGCCGGTGTCGACTCGATTGGCGGTTACGCCAAGCAGTTCCTCGTCGTGCCCGACGTGCAGAAGCTGGCCTCGCTCGGCATCACGCTGACGGACCTGGGAAATGCGCTGGAGCGCAATAACACCAGCGTCGGCGGTGGCTTCGTCAATCGCAATGGCGAAGGTCTGGCTGTTCGCTCGGATGCGCTCGTTCGCAATGCCAGCGAGTTGGCCAGGACCGTGATCGCGACACGTAACGGCGTGCCGATCACGGTCGAACAAGTTGCGACTGTGAAGACGGGTCAGGCGATCCGCATGGGTTCGGCATCGGAGAACGGTACCGAAGTCGTCGTCGGCACGGCGATCATGCGGATCGGCGAGAACAGCCGCATCGTGTCGACCGCGGTCGCTGAGAAACTGAAGACGATCAACGCTTCGCTGCCTCCTGACGTCGTAATTCAGCCGGTGCTGAACCGCACCGAGCTGGTCAATTCGACGATCAAGACGGTCGCGAAAAACCTGTCCGAAGGCGCGGTGCTGGTCATCGTCGTGCTCTTCCTGCTGCTCGGCAACTTCCGTGCGGCCCTGATCGCGGCGTTGGTCATCCCGATCACCATGATGCTGACAGGCTTTGGTATGCTGCGCGCTGGGGTCTCGGCCAATCTGATGAGCCTTGGGGCTTTGGACTTCGGTCTGATCGTCGACGGCGCCGTCATCATTGTCGAAAACGCGCTGCGCCGGCTTGCCGAGCAACAGCATCATGAAGGCCGATTGCTCAGCGTCAAGGAACGGCTCGCGACCGTGGCAGCCGCTGCGCGTGAGATGATCCGTCCCTCTGTGTACGGGCAGGCAATCATCATCCTCGTCTACGTACCGCTGCTCACGCTGACCGGCGTGGAGGGTAAAACGTTCGGACCGATGGCGCTGACCGTCATCATCGCGCTCGCCTTCGCCTTCATCCTCTCTCTCACCTTCGTGCCGGCGATGATTGCGATCTGGCTGTCGAAGAAGGTCGAGGAGAAGGACGGCCGCATCATCACGTGGCTGAAGAAGCGCTACGAACCCGGTCTCGACCGGGCCATGAAGCGCCCGACGCTGACGATCGGTGCGGGTGTGGGAAGCCTTGTGGTGGCGGCGCTTGCTTTCACTACGCTCGGCTCGGTGTTCCTGCCGCAGCTCGACGAAGGCGATTTGCTGATCCAGTCGCTCCGCATTCCGGCAACGTCGGTCCAGCAGAGCCAGGCGATGCAGGTGCCGATCGAGCGGATGATGTCGAAGCAGCCGGAGGTGCAATTCGTCTATTCCAAGACGGGCACCGCCGAGCTGGCGGCCGACCCGATGCCGCCGAACGCGACCGACATGTTCGTCATCCTGAAGCCGCGCAAGGATTGGCCGGATCCTGAGCTTCCCAAGGAGGAGCTGGTCAGCCGGATCGAGGGTAATCTCGCGAAGATTCCGGGAAATGCCTACGAGATCACCCAGCCCATCCAGATGCGCTTCAACGAGCTGATCGCCGGCGTGCGCGGCGACATCGCGGTGAAGGTGTTCGGGGACGACTTCAACCAGATGAACCGGACGGCCGAGCAAATCGCGGCGGTGCTGCGCAGAACGCAAGGCGCAGCGGACGTGAAGGTGGAGCAGACGACCGGTCTTCCCATGCTCGACATTCGCGTCAACCGCGACGCGATGGCGCGGTTGGGCGTTACGGCTCAGGATGTGCAGGACACCGTGACTGCGACGATCGGCGGGCGAACATCGGGCCAGATCTTCGAGGGCGACCGTCGCTTCCCCGTGGTGATCCGCCTGTCGGAGGCGCAGCGTGCCGACATCGGCCTGCTCCAACAGGTGCAGGTGCCGGTGGCAGGCGGCGGCTATGTACCGCTGTCCAGCGTCGCCGAGATCAAGGTGGTCGATGGTCCGAACCAGATCAGCCGCGAGAACGGCAAGCGGCGCGTGGTGGTGCAAGCCAACGTGCGTGGCCGCGACGTCGGATCCGTCGTGGCGGATGCGCAGGCGGCGATCGGCAGCCAACTCCGGCTGCCTGCCGGCACCTATCTCGAATGGGGCGGCCAGTTCGAGAACCTCCAATCGGCAAGCGAACGGCTGAAGCTGGTCATTCCGGCTTGCTTCATTTTGATCCTGCTGCTCCTCTACGGGGCGTTGGGATCGGTCCGCGACGCCGCGATCGTGTTCACCGGCGTGCCTTTCGCGCTGGTGGGCGGCGTCCTGTTGCTGTTCCTGCGGGGCATGGACTTCTCGATCTCGGCGGCAGTGGGCTTCATCGCCCTCTCGGGCATCGCGGTCCTCAACGGCCTCGTCATGGTCAGCTCGATCCAAGATCTGATCCGATCAGGGATGAGCCGCGAGGAAGCCGCGCATGTTGGCGCGATGCAGCGTCTGCGACCCGTCATCATGACCGCGCTAGTCGCCAGCCTCGGCTTCGTGCCGATGGCGCTGGGCGAAGGCGCCGGCGCAGAGGTTCAAAAGCCTTTGGCGACGGTCGTCATCGGCGGTCTGATCTCGGCGACGCTTCTTACGCTGTTCGTGCTGCCGACACTCTATGCCCGGTTCGGGCAGAAAGTGATCGAGAAACCCGAGCACTACAATGAGGAGCATGAAGGGGACGACCACGGTCAGACCTTCGTGAACAACTTGGCCTGATGGATGGGCGGGGCGATCCGCGATCGCCCCGCCCATCTCTGGGAGATGGGGATATGCCTCGCACCATAACCAGCTCGATGCTTCACGGCGGGCCACTGCGCATCTGGTCGGCACTCACCGATCCGGATCATCGCCGGGCGTGGAGTCCGCTCGTATTTCTCGATGATCCGTCCCGGCTCGGCGACACAGAATGCACCTTTGCGATCCAGGGCATCACCCGGCCAATTCGGACGCCAGCACGGATTGATCGATTCGATAAACCGCACGCCTTCGCTTGGTCCTGCGGCATCCCCTATCTGTTCACGCTCGAAGAGCGGTACGAGCTGGCGGGGGACGATGGCGGCACCAGGCTAACGCATAGCTGCACGCTGCGCGGGGCGCTCTCCCTGCCGTTCGCGGCGATGATGTTGCGCCGCCTGCGATCCCTGATGGTCGAATCTGACGATCGCCTCGCAACCTATCTCCGCTGGCGGGTAGGTCAGCCTGCCCGGGCTATCAATCGTCAGCGCGTCCCCTTCCGCTGCAGGAGGAAGGCGCGATGATGATGCACTGTAAGCGGGTGCTGCCCGCCGTCATCCTCGTTGTCGGGCTCGCGGCGTGCTCGGAAAGAAAGCCGCCAGCCCCGCCAACGGAGCAGCAGATCCATTCGTCCGACAGCGCCGTGGCGACCGGGGAAATGGGGCGGCATAGATATCGCTGTTCCGACGGGCAACCGCTGTTCGTCGATTACAAGGACAACGGCCTGCAGATCGATTTGCGGCGCTCCAACGGGGGACCGCCGATGATGCTGACCGCGCCAGCGCAGGGCCTGCAATATGTCGGCGAAACAGCCACCGCGACCTTCAAGGGGTCGCAGCTCACCATCGTGGAAGGCGATGGCCGTACCCGGATCTGCGAGCAGGAAGGCACGCGATGAACTGCCCTGCCTTCGAACGCCACAGGGCGCTTCGTCGGAAGAGACCGATGTCTGACACGTCGATTTCAAATGTGACAACCTTGTGCGGCCTGAATCGGGCCGGTCTGGCGATCGCGCGCCTCGGCGTCGTTCTCGTCTCCGGGGCGGTTATAGGGGCGTGTAATCCAGCGCCGACCCAGCCTACCGAGCCGGCGCATGAAAAGCATCTGACGTCGAAACTAATCGCGCAGCGCATCATGTACTGCGACGACGGCACACGCGCCGATGTCGACTTCATCGATGACGGCTTGAAAATGGCCGTCACCTGGCTGCCGAAGGGCAGGACCGAGATCCTGCGCGCGCAGCGAACCGGTGACGAGTTTCGCGGCGACCATTCGCGGGCTGTCGTGGCGGGCGGATCGATCGCGTTCACGCGACGCGGGAAGATCCGCGTCTGCCACCGAACCCCGGAGGAGTCCTAGGAAATGCAGGCACTGCTCTATACGCTTGCGCCTGTGCTGGCGGTCGTGCTCGGCGCGATTGTCGCGAGCCGCACCAAGTTGAAACCTGGCCTCGTGGCGGGCCTACAGCATCTCGCTGCCGGCGTCGTGTTCGCGGCGGCAGCGACCGAAATCCTGCCGCAGGTCAAGCATGAGGCATCGCCCAGCGCGACGTTGATCGGCGGGGCGGCGGGCGTCGCGACCATGCTGGGGCTCAAGGCTCTTGAGGCCCGCTTCAAGGGGCCGATGGCGCTACTCGCCGCGATCGGCATCGACATTCTGGTCGACGGCCTGGTGCTCGGCCTCGCTTTCGTGGCGGGCGAGAAGGCAGGTCTCCTGCTGACGATCGCGCTCACTCTGGAAGTGTTATTTCTGGGACTGACGCTGACCGACGAGCTGGCGGAAACCTATCGCTCGCGCTTGCGCATCATCGTGATCGTCTCGGCATTGGCCCTGCTGCTGCCGATCGGCGCGCTCGCTGCCGTGCCGGTCGCCGCGCTGTCGCCGGTGATGATCGCCGGCTTCCTCAGCTTCGGGCTGATGGCGCTGCTCTACCTCGTCACGGAGGAGTTGCTGGTCGAGGCGCACGAGAAACCCGACACCCCGCTCATCAGCTCGATGTTTTTCGTCGGCTTCCTGGCCCTGCTGACACTTGAGGAGATGATGGGATGATCCCGGGCAACGACAACAATGGCGGGCAGGAGCGCCGCACACTGTGGATCGTCCTGCTGCTGAACGCGGCGATCGCTGCGGGCTTCTTCGTTTCCGGCTTCTTCGCGGACTCGAGCGCGCTGATCGCCAACGGCGTCGACAACCTGTCCGATACGGCTGTGTATGCGCTGAGCCTTGTGGCGCTCACCCGGGGCCAGACATGGAAGACACGCGCCGCGGTCGCTTCGGGCGTCATGCTGCTGATCTTCGCGGGCGGCATCTTGATCGATGTCGGACGGCGCTACGTGCAGGGCAGCGAGCCCATCGGACCTACCATGATGGTCATGTCCGCGATCGCCGGCGTCGTGAATTACCTCTGCCTGCGGCTGCTCCAGCGCCTCAAGGATCCGGACGTCAATCTCCGGGCCGCAACCACCTTCAGCTTCAACGACTTCATTTCCAACGGCGGCATCCTGATCGCCGGCGTGCTGGTGCTGTGGTTGGGTACCAATTGGCCGGACCTGCTGGTCGGCTTCGCCACCGCCATCATCGCCATCAAGGGCGGTGTCGAAATCCTGCGCGACGCGCGCGCCGAAACCAAGAAAAGCGAAAGGAGGTCGTCATGAACGACAAGCTCGAACTCGACATTCCAGTGTTGTTGCCGGACCTTCCTGACGCGGCCGATGCCTGCCTGGACCGTCTCGTATCAACCCTGTCAAAGCGCGAAGGTGTCGAGCGGGCGCATGTGATCTGTCTCGACGGCAACACGCCAGCGGCGCTGTGCATCCATTTCGATGCCGCCAAGCTGCCGCTGCCACGGTTGCGCGAAATGGTGCGCGCCGCAGGTGCCGAAATCACCGAGCGCTACGGCCATGCGATCTGGCAGGTGACGGGGATCAACCACGAACGTCGGGCGCGCACGGTCAGCGATGCGCTGTGCGCCTTGCCCGGCGTGGTCCAGGCAAGCGCCAGCACCAGCGGGTCTGTCCGGGTCGAATATGATCGCCGCGAAACCACCGAAGAGGAGGTGCGCGCTGCGCTTCGCAAGCTGAAGGTGAGGGTGGGCAAGCGGGTCGCTGCCGATGAACATGCCGGCCACGACCACGGCCCCGGGGGCCACGGCGCGGGCGAAGAGAAGCACGGCCCCGGCGATGGCCACGACCATAGCCACGCCGAATTTCTCGGCCCCAATACCGAGCTGATCTTCGCGCTCGCCTGTGGCGCGCTGCTGGGGATCGGCTACGCGATCGAGAGGCTGGTCGCTGGCGCGCCCGAATGGCTGCCGACCGCCTGCTATATCGCAGCCTATTTCTTCGGCGGATTCTTCACGCTGCGCGAGGCGATCGACAACCTCCGGATGAAGAAGTTCGAGATCGACACGCTGATGTTGGTCGCTGCGGCCGGCGCCGCTGCGCTGGGCGCATGGGCCGAAGGTGCGCTGCTGCTGTTCCTGTTCAGCCTCGGCCATGCGCTTGAGCATTATGCAATGGGCCGCGCCAAGAAGGCGATCGAGGCGCTGGCGAAGCTCGCGCCCGAAACCGCGACCGTGCGACGCGGCGGGCAGACCAGCGAAATCCCGGTCGAGCAGATGGTCGTCGGGGACATTGCCATCGTCCGCCCGAACGAGCGCCTGCCTGCCGACGGCTTCGTCATCAAGGGCACCAGCGCGATCAACCAGGCCCCGGTCACGGGTGAAAGCATCCCGGTCGACAAGGTGCCGGTCGCAGATGCCGCAGCGGCACGCGCCAAGCCCGATGCAGTCGACGCGGAAAGCCGGGTTTTTGCTGGTACGATCAACGGCGGCGGCGCGATCGAGATCGAGGTGACACGCCGTTCCAATGAAAGCGCGCTTGCCAAGGTCGTGAAGATGGTGAGCGAAGCGGAGACGCAGAAGTCGCCGACGCAGCGCTTCACCGACCGGTTCGAACGGATCTTCGTGCCCGCCGTCCTGGTCCTGTCAGTGCTCCTGCTGTTCGCATGGGTGGTCGTCGACGAGCCGTTCCGCGACAGCTTCTATCGCGCGATGGCGGTGCTGGTGGCGGCAAGCCCGTGCGCGCTCGCGATCGCAACGCCGAGCGCGGTCCTGTCGGGCGTTGCCCGTGCAGCGCGGGGCGGCGTGCTCGTGAAGGGCGGTGCACCGCTCGAAAACCTCGGGTCGCTCAAAGCGATCGCTTTCGACAAGACGGGCACGCTGACCGAAGGTCGTCCGCGCATCACTGATGTCGTGCCCGTCGATGGCGCCGATGAAGGCGAGTTGCTGGCGCTGGCTGTCGCCGTCGAAGCGTTGAGCGACCATCCCCTGGCCCAAGCGATCGTCAAGGACGGCCGCGAACGTCTGAACGATCGTGCCGTGCCGACTGCCGGCGACCTCAAGAGCCTGACCGGTCGGGGCGTCACCGCGAGCGTGGATGGCGAGACGGTGTGGATCGGCAAGGCCGAGATGTTCGGAAGTGAGGGCATTCCGGCGCTGGGGCAGGGCGCGCAGGACGCAATCGCGAAGCTGCGCGAGAACGGCCGCACGACAATGGTGGTCCGCAAGGGGGACCGCGACCTGGGCGCGATCGGCCTGATGGACACGCCTCGCGAAGCTGCCAAGACCGCGTTGCGTCGGCTGCACGAGATGGGCGTGTCGCGGATGATAATGATCTCCGGCGATCACCAGAAAGTCGCCGAAGCGATCGCCGACGAAGTCGGGATCGACGAAGCGTGGGGCGACCTCATGCCCGAAGACAAGGTTGCCGCGATCAAGAAGCTCGCCGGCGAAGACAAGGTCGCGATGGTGGGCGACGGCGTGAACGATGCGCCGGCGATGGCAAGCGCCACGGTCGGCATCGCGATGGGCGCGGCGGGGTCGGACGTTGCGCTGGAGACAGCCGACGTGGCGCTGATGGCCGACGATCTGGCGCACCTGCCATTCGCAGTCGGTCTTAGCCGCCATACCCGTGGAATCATCCGGCAGAACGTCTTCGTCAGCCTGGGTGTGGTCGCCTTCCTGGTGCCTGCTACCATCCTCGGCCTCGGCATTGGGCCAGCGGTGGCGGTTCATGAGGGATCGACGCTGCTCGTCGTCATCAATGCGCTCAGGCTGCTCGCCTACCGCGATCCGGCAGGGAAGGCGGCATGAAGTGGCTGATCGCCTTCGACCTCGACGGCACGCTTGCCGAGAGCAAGCGGCCGTTATCGGAGGATATGGCCGCAATCCTCGCCCGATTGCTCGCCATCACGGATGTGGCGGTGATCTCGGGCGGGGACTGGCCGCAGTTCGAAAAGCAGATCGCCTCGCGCCTTCCTGCCGGCGTCGCGCTCGACCGTCTCTGGTTGATGCCGACCACAGGCACGAAACTCTATCGGTTCATCAATGGCGCTTGGCGCGCGGTCTATGCCGAACTGTTCGACGACGCGGAGAAGGCGAAGATCCGCACGGCCTTCGATCAGGCGCTGACCGATGCCGGTCTCGCCGACGAACGTATCTGGGGCGAACGGATCGAGGACCGGGGCAGCCAGATCACCTTTTCGGGCCTGGGGCAGGCAGCGCCGCTGAAGGAAAAGGAAGCGTGGGATCCTGACCGAAAGAAGAGGACCGCGTTGCAGGCCACGTTGCGCGCGAAGCTGCCGGAGCTCTCGATCAATCTCGGTGGCACGACACCGATCGACGTGACCAGAGCAGGGATCGACAAGGGCTATGGCCTGAAGCGCCTGAGTGCCGAGAGCGGTGTCCCGCTCGACGGGATGCTGTTCATTGGGGATGCGATATTCCCCGGTGGGAATGACTATCCCGCTGCTGAAATCGGCCTCGACACAGTGAGGGTGCGCGACGTCGCGGAAACCACCGCCGTCGTGACCGCCATCATCGCGTGTCTGCACCGATAGGATCAAGATACATGGTCGGCTCCATCGCGGAATGCCGCATTGTCAAAGCTCTGGCTTCTGTCGCTTAGGGCAGCGCTTCCTAAAACGAAAAGAAGGCAATGTGCGCGTCTCCGCGAACAAAGCCTCCAGCGATCAATCTAAGAGATTCCGCCGCGCTTCTCAATCGTAGGGGGCGTTTGCGGGAGGGGGCGGAATCCTACGCTAAGGATTTGGGCCAGCGATATTCCCCGGTTAGATTGATGTGTTCCCATCCCAACGGCGAGACGTGGGCGAGTAGATCAGGCGCGATATGGGTACCGCTGGCGGCCCGGGTATTGACGACCTCGCCGAGCTTCATGGTGTTCCAGAATATGATGATGGCGGCGAGCAGGTTCATTCCGGCGATGCGATAGTGCTGGCCTTCGCCGGATCGATCCCGGATTTCACCTCGGCGGTGGAAGCTGATGGCGCGCTTTAGGGCGTGGTGGGCCTCACCCTTGTTGAGGCCGATCTGAGCCTGGCGCTGGAGGCCGGCATCAAGAATCCAGTCGATCATGAACAGGGTTCGCTCGATGCGGCCCACCTCTCGCAATGCGAGGGCCAGCTCATTCTGGCGCGGGTAAGAGGCGAGCTTGCGAAGAATCTGGCTGGGGGCGACGATCCCCGCTGCGATCGTCGCCATGATGCGCAGGATGTCGGGCCAGTTGCGCTCGATGAGCGGTTCATTGATCTTACCTCCGACCAGCGCTCGCACATTGGCCGGCGTCGCGTTGGGCGTGAAGGCATAGAGTCTTTTCTGAGGGAGATCGCGGATACGGGGGGCGAACCTGTAGCCGAGCAAGGCGCAGGCGGCGAACACATGATCGGTGAAGCCGCCCGTGTCGGCAAAATGCTGGCGAACGCGGCGGCCCGCGTCATTCATGAGCAGCCCGTCCAGGATATAGGGAGCCTCGCTGACCGTTGCCGGGATCACCTGGGTTGCGAACGGCGCATATTGATCGGACACATGGCTGTATCCCTTGAGGCCCGGGACGTTGCCATATTTCGCGTTGATCAGATTCATCGCCTCGCCCTGCTCGGTAGCAAGGAAGAACTGCCCGTCGCTGGATGCCGATTGCCCTTGTCCCCAGAAGGCGGCCATGGGCAGGGCGGCGTGGGCCTCCACGATCATGGCGAGCGCCCGATCATAGGCGCTGCCTTCGACATGCCAGCGCGCGATCCGCAGCAATTCCCAGAAGCTGTGCGTGTTGGTCGCCGCCGCCATCTTGCGCAAACCGAGATTGACGCCTTCCGCCAGCAACACGTTCATCAGGCCGATCCGGTCGCTGCAGGGCGCGCCGGTGCGCAGATGCGTGAACGCCTCGGAAAATCCGGTTCGCTCATCGACTTCCAGCAACAGATCGGTGATCCTCGCGGGCGGGAGCTGTTGATAGAGATCGAGCACGAGATCCTCGGCCCCTTCGGGCGTGTCGGCCCTCAGCTTGTCGATGTGCAGCTTGCCGTTCTCGATGATGCCGCCTGGGATCGTGCCGGTTCGCGCCGCGCGGCCAAACTCCTTCAGCCGTGTATCCAGTCGAGCCCTGCGCTCGGCCAGCCATTCGCCGGGTCGCAGCGGCACGGCGAGCCGCGCGGTCTGCTCTATCGCCTGTGGCGGGACCAGAAGCTGCTTGAGGTCGCCATAGCGGCGCGATCCCGCCAACCATATGTCACCGGACCGGAAGGCGTCGCGGATGTGGAACAGCACCGCGATTTCCCAAAGCCGGTGGTCGCCGCTGGGCTCAGCGCGAAGATGACGATGCCATTTCGAGTTGGGACGTAGAAAATCCACCGGCGGATCGACCTTGATCCCGTTACGCAGCATCGCAACGGCCGCCAGAAGAGGCGTGGCGATCGGCGCCGCCTGCATGTCGAGCAGGCGCAGCATCCTGGGCGCGTAGAGGCGGAAACGGTGATAGCCGTCCAGCACACGGCTGAGCGGGTCGGCCGCGAGCACGTTGGTCAGCGCGGAGGCCGTGGCGACAAGGGTTCTGAACCGTTCCCAGCCAGGCCCGGTGGCGATTATCCCGTCCAGGGCCGTGCCATCGTCCTGCGCTCCAAGCAAAGCACCACCGATTTCGGCAAAGGACTTCAGCGTGTCCCGAACGGCCGCCTTTTCGTCGGCGATCCTGGTGTTGCAAAGGCGTTCGGAGGCCCGATAGAGACGGCCTACGATGCGATCGTGGGTCTCCACGATGACATCGGCCAGCGATGACCGCCATTCCAGGGTGCAGACAGCGAGGATCGCAAGCCGCCTGTCTTCGGGCAGATCACGCATGCCGTCGGCGTAATAGCGCTCGCCCTGCCGGCGAAGCCGGGTCACACGATGCGCCGGCACGCCGTCCAGCAAATCCGCCGGAAGATCGAACCTTTGAAGATATTCCAGTCGATCCATCAGCCGGTTAGCGGCTGCTGAATTTGCGCCAACCTCGAACTGTCGCAGCCATACGAAGCGCGTGACGCGACCATCCACCGTATCCTCCAACAGGTGAGCCAAATTCTCGCTCAGGGTTGGCGTGATGCGATGGGCGATAAGATCCTCGATCCGGCGCTCGGCCTCAACCAGCGCATCGGCGCAAAGGCGCTCGATCGTCGAGGAGCCGGGAAGGATCGTGCGGGTGCGGCGACACTCCGCAACGAAGCGACGGGCAAGATCCTCATTCGATGTCGCCGCCTCGGCTTCCCGAGCGATCCATTCGCGCAAATCCCGTGCGCCCCGCCCCGAAAAGGAGCGATAGCCGTAGATTCGGCGAAGGTCCGCCAGATGCTCGTGCCGGGTCTCCTCGCGCGCGGCATAGAGGAGTAGATCGTCGCTGGTCAGGCCGAGCTGGGCCGCGATGAAATCCGATACCTGCGCCGGGATCAACTCGCCAGGAGCGAGCACCCGGCCCGGGTAGCGCAGGACGCACAGTTGCAGCGCGAAGCCAAAACGATTGTGGGCGCGCCGGCGCTGGCGGATATGCCCGAGATCCTCATCGCTGAGGGTATAGTGCCGCAGCAGCTCACCTTGATCGACCGGCAAGTGAAGCAGCGCCTCGCGCTGTCGATCGGTCAGGGTCACGCGACGCGGCATACATGCTCCTTATTCTTTCCGAGCTACGGTTTGAGATAGCTTGATTGAGATGCTGGTTAAGATACACAATAGCCCAATCTTATGTGCTCATGTTCGTCACCGCCTCAAACCTTCGTTTGTGATCCATGCTGATCGGCTACGCCCGCGTGTCCAAAGCCGACGGCTCGCAGTCGCTCGACCTGCAGCACGATGCCCTTCGCGCTGCCGGTGTCGAGCCAGGCAATATCTATGATGATCGTGCATCCGGTAGCCGTGATGATCGCCCCGGTCTTGCCGCCTGCCTGAAATCGTTGCGCGACGGCGATGTCCTCATCGTTTGGAAGCTCGACCGGCTCGGCCGAACGCTCACCCACCTGGTCAGCACGGTGCAGAATCTGTCGGATCGCGGTATCGGTCTGCGGGTGCTCACCGGCAAGGGCGCGCAGATCGACACCACGACGCCATCGGGCCGGATGGTGTTCGGCATTTTTGCCACACTGGCGGAGTTTGAGCGGGATATGATCCGCGAGCGCACCATGGCTGGCCTGGCCGCTGCCCGCGCGCGGGGACGCAAGGGTGGCCGCAAGTTCGCCCTCTCCAAGGCCCAGGTGCGGCTCGCTCAGGCTGCTATGGCCCAACGCGACACGTCCGTTTCCGACCTCTGCAAGGAACTCGGGATCGAGCGCGTCACTCTCTACCGCTATGTCGGTCCCAACGGGGAACTCCGGGATTACGGTCAGCGCGTGCTTGCTGCCAAAACGCGATGATGATGACGGGAGCCCCGATCAAACTTACCCAAGCGGACGCCGCAGACGTTGCAGACCTGTACAACCGTTGCAGCGACTATTTCCTGTTGCAGGACGGGGCCGCGCCCACGCTGGACGATGCTCGCGAGCTTTTCTCCGATGTGCCGCCCGAAAAGAGCGCCCACAATCAAGCTGTCCTGGGATGGAAGGGGCCTGGCGGCCTATATGCAATCGCGGCCATCCTCCGCGATTATCCGCGTGATGGCACATGGTATCTCGGCTTCATGATCGTAGATGCCGCACAGCGTGGTCGTGGCGTCGGACGCTCAATTTACTCGACGGTCGAAAGCTGGGCCGCTGCGAGAGGTGCCACAGAGATTCGGTTGGCCGTGCTGGAAGCGAATGAAGCGGCAGAGCGATTTTGGCGTTCTCTCGGCTTCATTGAGTATCGGCGCGTTGGGCCAGACACCTTCAAAATGCGTAGCCATCGCCGGATAGAACTGAGCCCTTCGACACCGGATGGAGTGTCGAGGATTCTAGCAATCAAGTCCATGGCGGGCACGGCACGCAGATGTCCGGGACGGCGCTCTACGGCGACCTCATGGAGGTGCTCGATGGCAATGGCCCGGTGGAGGTTCGCCACCGCCTGGAATCGGTCAAGATCCTGCCCGACCACGGTGCTAACGATCCTGATCTCTACGGCGCCATCACCGCCCAATCGATCGCGCGGGCCGAGATCGTCGCTCCCAACCGCCCGCGTGCCATCTGCCTCGCCATTACGAGCTTTGGCGATCATTGGCGCGGACGCCCCTCCTCCTGGTCGGCCAAGCTCGACGCCATCACCTTCGGGCGCGACGAGGTCCAGCGTTTCATGGCTGTCGCCGCAGGCAATATTGGAGGCCAGATCGTCGCAGCGGACTATCCCACCCGCAACGACACCATGCCGATCGAAAACCCGGCCCAAGCCTGGAATGTGCTGACCGTCGGCGCCTTCACCGAGCGCACCGTCATCACAGATCCCGCCTTTGCCGGATGGAGTGCGCTCGGCCTTGCCGGCGACATCATGCCGCGCAGCCGTACCTCGGTGAGCTGGCACCGCGAATGGCCTTTGAAGCCGGACGTTGTCTTCGAAGGCGGCAATATCGGTCATGACCCTGCCACCGGGAACGGCGATCATGTCGATGATCTTGCCCTGCTCACCACCTATCGCATTACCGCCGAGCGCCCGTTCACGACGACCGGGGACACGAGCGCGGCGACGGCGCTCGCGGCCCGGATGGGCGCGCAGATCCTGGCGGAGAAGCCAGCACTGTGGCCGGAGACCGTGCGCGGCCTCATCGTCCATTCAGCTGAATGGACTCCGGCGATGCGTGCGAACCAAGGCGCGATCGGCAAACCCGCCCTGCTACGCCGTTATGGGTTCGGCGTCCCTTCACTAGCAAGAGCGCTGGGCAGCCTCGACCACGACGTGACGATCGTCGCCGAGGAGATGCTCGTCCCATTCAAGATGAAGAGCGGCAAGGCGGTCACTGACGAACTCGCCGTCCATGCTCTGCCTTGGCCGCGCGAGACGCTGCTGGCGCTCGGCGAAGCGCAGGTCCAACTGCGGATCACACTCAGCTATTTCATCGAACCCAATCCTGGTGAGCGGGGCCTGTCGCGCCGCCATGTCTATGCCAGCCACGGCCTTCGCTTCGACCTCAAACATGCCGACGAACAGCTCGACGTGTTCTTGCGTCGACGCACCTCGGAAGCCGGAGCACGGCCGCCGGCGCGCACCGCGCCGGACACCGGCTGGACCGTCGGTCCCCAGCTGCGCAGCCGCGGCTCGCTTCATGCCGATATCTGGGAAGGCATGGCGACCGAACTCGCCGCCCGCGATGCGATCATCGTCTATCCGACCGGGGGCTGGTGGCGCGAGAACGTCGCCCAGGGACATGTCGGTGAAGCGGTGCGATACAGCCTGATCGCCAGCATTAGGGCCGCTCCAGGAGCGGAGCTATATGCTGAGGTCAAGGCGCAAATCGTCCCCGAAGTTATTATCGAAGCGTAGCGCAGCTATCCGCGTTCGCGTCACCTACGGGCAGCTTTCAGGGTCGATTGGGGAAACTTGAAATGGCCGCATTGATGGCGCCTTCCGGACGGTCCGGTTCGGAGTGTCATACTGGCAAGTTTTGTCAGGAGCCGACGTTCGCGGTGGCTGATCTGACCGACCGGGTTTGGTCGTAAGCAGCCGCCAAATCGCCTCACGGATCAACGCCCGTATCGCTGATGGGCCTGACGGCATGTACTGCGCTGGCATTCGCACCGCCGCGAACGCGATCGTCGGCCGCGCGAGCAGGGACATGCCTCTCCTGATTGATCCGTTCGCGATCGGCGAATGGCTTGACGAACAGGCGCCGCTCCACGCCCTGGCGCCGGCCTGTTGCGAGGAAGGGTATTTCCTGAAACCGAGCGACGAGCGTTGGTCGACCGGAGCCAGTCTGGACGAATAGGGGTCGGTTTTCTATTCGGCGCCACAAAGCCGCAGGTTGACCAAATGTTCCTATTGCGTTCTCGTTATGACAACGGTTTTTAGCCGTTTCCATCAATCCGCCTGAGCCAGCGTGAGTCGAGGAGTCGATCCAGATTTCTTTATTTCTGTCTTTCCAGATTTCAGGAATTCCGTCTTTCCGGATTGCCAGAAAGGCGGAAATCTGTATTTCTGCCCAAACCGAAGCAGCCGAGAGGGAACATGGCCGCAGTGGGAGGGCGTATCTTGGCCAGCAGTCGAACCGATCCGGCCGACGAGGATCATGGGGGCGACGGCGAGAACAAGTCGCTCAATTTCAAGGTGAGTCCCGACTTCAAGAAAGAGTTCAAGGGCTTCGCGGTCTCCCAAGGGATCACGATGACCGATCTGCTGAAGGAGGGCTTCGCGCTCTCGAAGAAGAAGCGGCAGAAATGATCGTGGTGCCGTTCGCCCTTCCATCCGCCCTCGGTCCGAGGAGGCGGATGTGACGCCCCACACACCCGGCGCTGCATTCGAAGGCGCTGAATGGCTTTTCGCGATCGGGCGCGGGGGCGATCTGCCCGCCGTCGATGGCCTGGTCGCTGTCGATGGCTATGTTCCGGCGGGGCGGCCCCCCGAGGAAGTCGCCTTCATCGAGAAGGCCGCGAGCTACGGCGCGCGCGCGGTATTTTTCGAAGCTGGCCGGCATGGTCGCGCATCGGTCGCGCAGGCCTTCGTTTTCGATGCTGCCGTGCATGCCGACGATCGGGCTTTCGCTGAGCTGCACAAGCGGCTGTGGAGCTGGAGCGGCGTCCCGATCGTCTACCGCGCCGGTCCGGGGCAGATTCAGCTCTTCCGCTGCGCGCATGCGCCCGATTTCGTCGGTCCCGACGACACGCCAATCTGCCGGCCGATCCGCACGCTGGCGATCGGCGCGGAGATCGCGGTGCAGGAAGTATGGTGGGATGCCGCTCGCATCCGCAATGGCGCCATCTGGGACGACCCCGATGCCTGCCGCCTGATGCTTTCGGCTCAGAAATCGGCCCATCGTAAACTGGTCGAAGAAGTCCGCGAGCTCGCTAGGCAGATGGGCGAGCGTAGGTTGCTCGATGGCGGGCTGCAGCGGCGATTACTGATCCTCTCACTGCTCATCGCCTATCTCGAGGAACGGTCGGTCCTTCTGCCGGACGACTTCGCTCGCGCCTTGCCTGGCGCCACCCACTTTTTCGAGGTTCTGGGCAATGGTCCGGCGTTGATAACATTGCTCGAAGCGCTCGAAGAGCGGTTCAACGGACATGTGTTCCGCCTGAAGGATGCAGAGCGCGCAGCGCTGGCCGACAGCACCGAACTCGCCAGCTACGCGCGGTTGGTCGAGGGCTTCGAGGATTCGACGGGGCAGTTCAGCCTCTGGCGCCTCTACTCCTTCCGCGACCTGCCGGTGGAGCTTATCAGCAACATCTACCAGCTCTTCGTGAAAGACGCGGCCAGCTCGATCTACACGCCGCCGGCGTTGGTTCGGCTAATGCTGGAAGAGACGCTGAGCTGGGACCGTATCGACCGGCTCATGGCCGGGGACGGGGTCATCCTCGATCCGGCCTGCGGATCGGGCGTCTTCCTGGTCGAGGCATACAAGCGGCTGGTGCTGCACTGGCGCTGGCGCAACGGCTGGGCGCGTCCGGATGTCGACGATCTGCGTCCGCTGCTCCAGCGCGTGCATGGTGTCGATCTCGAAGAGGGGGCGGTCGAACTGGCCGCGTTCAGCCTGTGCCTGAGCCTGTGCGACGCTCTCCAGCCCGAAGAGATCCGCTCCAGCGTCAAGCTGTTTCCGCGGCTCGCCGACAACACGCTCCACTGGAGCTGCTTCTTCGAGGCCAAAGAGCGCGGCCTGGTCCAGGCGCCGGTCGCGGTCGTCGTAGGCAATCCGCCGTTCGAATCCGCTCTCACGACGGACGGCGCGAGGCGAAGCTATGCCGCCTATACCAAGGCGCATGGGGCGCTCGCCGACAACCAGCTCGCCTATCTCTTTCTCAGCGAGGCGATGGAGCTGCTTTCGCCGGGCGGCGTGCTCGCGATGGTCGAGCCCGCGGGCTTTCTCTACAACCAGCACGCTCTCACGTTCCGTCAGTCCTTCTTCAGCCGCTGGTCGGTCCGTGAGGTTCTGGACTTCGTCTCGGTTCGGGGCCTCTTCAAGAAGGGCGAGGCCGACCCGAAGGTCGTCGTGGTCATTGCCGAGGCGGTGCAGCCGACCGCCGACAGCCGCCTCCTTCATGCCGTGTTTCGCCGCAACGGCCGGGCGACGGCCGAGCAGGGCTTCGACATCGACTATTATGACCTGCACTGGTTCGGCAACGCGATCGCGGAGAAGTCTCGCGACATCTGGCGGGCGAACCTGCTCGGCGGAAGCCGCGTCCACGACCTGATCCAGCGCTTGCGCGATTATCCGACTCTGCGGGATTTCGCGCAGAAGCATCAGTGGGATTTCGGCGAAGGCTATATCGCCGGCCGGAAGGGCATCTCGCGCCCAGCGGAGCACCTCGTCGGCAAGCCGCTGCTTCCGACCAGCAACCTGTCGCGTGATGGGCTCGATACGCGCTTTCTCGACGTCGTGCCCGACAAGCCGATCAAGGACACCAAGACCGCGCGGCGTTTCACGCCGCCTTTGCTGCTCATCAAGGAGCACGAGGATCTGCACCATGGCGTGTGGAACGGCCACTACCTCGCCTACAAGCACGAGATCGTCGGCTTGGCGGCCCCGGCGGAGCAACTCGGTGCGCTGAGCGCGATCAACGATTGGCTCTTCCGAGAAGCGACGGTTCTGCGTGCCTACGTGGCGGGGATCAGCGCTCGGCTCTTCACGCAGCGCGCCACCGCCATTCTGAGCGCCGACGTTCTGGCCGTGCCCTATCCCGAGGATCATGACCTCGACCTCAGCGAGAACGAGCGGATCGTTGCGGCGGATGTGGTCGAACACCAGCGCGAATTCATCCGCCTCGGCACCGGCGCCGCCGTCATGCGGCCCGCGCCGGGCGAAGCCCTTGCCGAATTCGACGACGTTTTCGCCCGGCAGATCAATGCGGTTTATCCGCGTACCGCCCTGAAGGCGCTGCCGGGTCAGCGCTGGCCTGGGGCGATCTGCAAGGCCTATGTCTTCGGTGATGGCGAGGTGGATTGGACCGGCGCGGATGGACTGCGCCAGAAGCTCGATGCGCTGCTCCAAGAGCGCCGGGGCACCAGCCTGACGATCACGCGGATTACCCGGTTGTACGACGACGGCTTCGTGTTCTTGTTGAAGCCCGATCGCCATCGTTTTTGGACGCCCGCCATCGCGCTTCGGGACGCCGACGACGTGCTCGCCGACCTCAGAGCGCAGGGCTTCTGAGGTGCTGGCGGACGAAGGCGAACGCGGTAGACCGGCGGGAGCGCTGAGTGTCGGTATCCATCAGCCCGGAGAATGGCTGTCGGCGCTGGTCGGTTTCATCGGCGGTGCGCTGGCGGGCTGGCGCGATGATCCGGCGCGCGAAGCGGCGACCGGCGAGACCAAGCTGACGGCGCAGCTCTGCTCGCGGCTGAATAGTCTCTCTCGCCACGCGCCAGGCTGGGATTTCATCCAGTTCAAGCGCGAGGAGCCTGATGAAGCTGATGGCCGCCGCGCGATCGACCTTGCCGTCGCCCCGAGCGGAGCCATCATCTGGATCGAAGGGCGCGAATACACCGAGTATCGCACCTTGCTCCCGATCGAATGCAAGCGCCTGCCCACGCCCGCAGCGGCGGATCGCGACGAACGCGAGTACCTGATCAGCCGGTTCAGTTCGACGGGTGGGATTCAGCGCTTTAAGGCTGGGCACCACGGTGGCAGCCATAGCCGTGCCGCGATGATCGGCTATGTCCAGGTCAACGACATCCCGCATTGGAAACAGCAGCTCGATAGCTGGGTTGATGCGATCGTAGGCGACACAGTGGAAAACTGGTCGGTCACGGATAAGTTGGCGCTGCTAGGCCACGATGCAGCGCAGCGCCTGGCGTTCCTGCGATCCCATCATCAACGACTCGCCGGCCTGTCTCCGATCCAGATCGATCATCTCTGGATCGAGATGTAGAACGCGATTCCCGACCGGGCCGGCGAAGTCGTGACGTGGCGTCGGCCAGGGAACCGAAAGTCCTCGAAGATCGGGTTCGGCAAACGCCTTCGCGAATGATCGCCCATTCCCTTGCTGGGACGTAGCACTGGCATGAGCGGATCAGGGCCAAGATCAAAGACCGCTTCTCCATCTTGGCGAGTAAATCCGGACAGTCCCAAACGTCCGACTTTTCTGACATTGGGCGACCCGGAAGCAAGCGGGAAAACATGTCCGCATTTGGGAAGTCGGAAACCGGCTTTGAATGACAATGATTGGTCGACTGCTGACGGCACTCCATGGTGCTAGATCGAGAAAACGCTTATTGCGATAATACAGTTATCGCATAAGCGGAGTAGCACCCTTTCTATAAAGTGGGCTAAGAGCAGGCTGCGACAAGCGGGGGCGAAGACGGGTGGACAAGACGGTATTCTGGTCGGTCAGCGACAGCGGGACCGGCGCGGGTGGCGTTGGCGCGTTGAATTTATGCCAGAGCGTCCAGAGCAGCGCGAGTGCGGGGGCCAGCAGGATCAACGACAGGATCTTTCCAACCTTGGCTCGCCTGCGCATGCTCCAGCCCAGCGCCGCGAAGATCAGGAAATTGACAGCCGCGTCCTCGAGAAAATCGACGCTGTCGGCGAACAGCGATACCGACCCGATCGCGGTCGCCACCGCAAACTCGATCCCGAAATAGGCGAGATTGAACAGCGCAACCAAGCGCACGGCGCGGCGAAGTTGAACATCGAGCATCGACATATCGCGTTCTTATGCACCGGTAACTCGATGTGCCATGAGCTATTTAGAAGAGCCTTGCGATTGGCGGGGCATGGGGGTGCGCAAGGCTTGTTTCCTGACTCAGCTAGTATTGAAGAGGTCGCGAGCTCGTAATTTTGGTCGGCGGATGGGCTGAACACAGCTAGGGCCGCCTCTGACGCCGCCCGTCGAAGCCGCCCGATTCAAATGAGCCAGGCGTTGGCGGTCGCAACGAGCAGAAAAACGCCCAGCATTCCCCGATAGATGACGAACGGCCAGGCGGAGAACCGCTCAAGGACGCGCATCAGCGCCCAGATCGCCGCGAACGCAGAAACGGACGCAACAACCAAGCCGACCGCCAAAACGGACCAGCCATGCATATCGAGATGGGCTTTGTGCAGCTCCCACAATTCCTTCGATCCCGCGAGAGCGATAGCCGGAATGCCCAACAGGAATGAGAAGCGGGCT
This sequence comes from Novosphingobium capsulatum NBRC 12533, assembly GCF_001598375.1. GTDB lineage: Bacteria > Pseudomonadota > Alphaproteobacteria > Sphingomonadales > Sphingomonadaceae > Novosphingobium > Novosphingobium capsulatum. The sequence goes on along the minus strand of NZ_BCYV01000027.1, from coordinate 18,133 downwards.
GCTTCCTCCCGCTTGAATCCGAGCGCGAGCGCGGCGGTCAGCGTTGATCCGGAGCGCGATACGCCGGGAATGAGGGCGCCGGCCTGCGCGAGTCCGACGAGCAGCGCGTCAACCAACGATGCCGTCTCAACGCTGCGGCTGTGGCGCGCCAGAATTTCGCTGAGCCCCATCAGCGCCGCCATCGCGATGCAGGCCCAGCCAATCACGGGCAGGGCGCGAAAGGGCGAGTTGCATGTATTGAGGCTGTTCGACAGTAGAGCACCCGCCAGCACGATCGGGACTGTCGCGAGAGCGATCCAGATCGCCAAACGGAGATTGGGATCGGCGAACTGTCGATGGCCGATGGCCGACACGGAACCTACCACCAGGCGGCGAACGTCCTGCCAGAAATAGCTGATCACGGCGGCGAGCGCGGCGAGCTGCATCGCGGCCGAAAATGCCGAGCCTGGATCTCGCCAGCCCAAGAGGGCCGGCACGACGCGCATATGAGCCGTCGACGAAATCGGCAGAAGTTCGGTGATACCTTGCACCACGCCCAATATGGCGACCTTGGCATAGCCAAGTGTCACGAAACCCGTGTCGACGCCTGCGGCACATTGTCCGGTCATATCAGCGCAGTCCTTTTGGGTGGTGGGTGAGCGTAGATCGTTGCTTCGCTGCCTGGGTAACCGAATTATCGAACCTGCTGGTCGCTACCGACAAGACGCATACCATTGAGCACGACCAGGAGGGATGCGCCGACATCCGCCGCGATCGCGCCCCAAAGCGACGCCCTGCCAAGCAGCGTCAGGCCAGCAAAAACGAGCTTTATTGCCAGCGAGAAGCCGATGTTCTGCCGGATGACGGTGAGCGTCGCCCTCGAATGCCGAATGAGCCACGGCAGGCGAGAGAGATCGTCCTGCATCAGCGCGATATCCGCCGTCTCGATCGCCGCATCGCTGCCAATCGCGCCCATGGCGATGCCCAGACCGGCGCGCGCCATTGCCGGCGCATCATTGACGCCGTCACCGACCATGGCGACGAGGCCGTGCTGCGCTACCAGCCTTTCAATCGCCTCGACCTTCTGTTCGGGAAGCAGCTCGGCGTGAACCTCATCCACGCCGGTATCGCGCGCGATGGCCTCGGCAGGCGCACGACCGTCTCCGGTCAGCATGACGATCTGCGCGATACCGAGCTTATGCAGTTGCTCGACGATCTGCCTAGCCTCGGGGCGCATCGCGTCGCCGACTGCAATCAATCCGATGACTGACTCCGCCTCACCGACAATGATCCCGGTCAGTCCAGCCACGGCTATGCGATGCAATTGGACGGCAAGCGCATCATCGGCTGCGTTCCCAAGCCGTTCTCCAAGATAGCCCGGGGATCCGACCCAGACCTCGCGGCCATCGATCGCGCCAACGACGCCTTTGCCGGGCAACGCCGTCACGGACTTTGCGGGAACCACGTCAACGCCGCGTTCCGCTGCGGCATCGAGGATCGCACGCGCAATAGGGTGCTCGCTTCGCGCTTCGATAGCAGCCGCAACCGCCAGCAGCTCAAGTTCGTCCCGGCCGCCAAGCGGGATCAGTTCGAGCACCTTGGGACGTCCACGCGTGAGCGTGCCCGTCTTATCCATGGCGATCGCGGTGATGCGAGCGGGCGTTTCGAGATGAACGCCGCCCTTGACCAACACGCCCTGCCGGGCCGCGCCGGTCAGCCCCGCAACGATGCTGACGGGGGTCGAGATGACGAGGGCGCAGGGGCAGGCGATGACAAGCAACACCAGTGCTTGATAAAACCAGGTGGCCCAACTACCCCCGAGCAGAAGCGGCGGCACGAGGAATACCGCCAGCGCAAGCGCCATCACGACCGGCGTGTAGATCCGTGCGAAGTGCTCCACCCACTGTTCGGTCGGCGCACGCTTGCTCTGCGCTTCATCAACCATGCGCACGATACGGGCGAGCGTCGTGTCGGAGGCCGGCCTGGTCGTTATGATCTCGATCGCACCCATCCCATTGATGGTCCCGGCGAAGACCGTTGCGCCTTGCGCTACGGTGACGGGTACGCTTTCGCCTGTAATTGGCGCCTGATCGACCGCGCTCGTCCCCGCAACGACGCGCCCATCGAGCGGAATCTTTCCGCCGGGCGGAACGATCACTTGCGTGCCGACAGCGACGTCAGCGACCGGCACATTCTTCTCGACGCCTGCGGCATCCCGTATCCGGGCAGAGTCAGGCGCGATGTCCATGAGCGCCGCGACGGCACGACGGGCACGTCCAAGGCTCCATGCCTCAAGAGCGAGTGCGAGGGCGAAGAAGAACGCCACGGTCGCCGCTTCGAACCATTGCCCAATGCCGAGGGCGCCCGCCACCGCGACGATCATGAGCAAGTTCATGTCCGGCCGGAGCCGGCGCGCCGCGAGGATCGCCTTGGGGGCGACGTACCGAACTGCTGACAGGATCGCCAGGGAATAGGCGAGCATGGCGAGGAGCGGGGGATGGGCCTCACGCCCCAGACTCTCGTGCAACACCGCGGCGAGACCGCTCGCGCCGACATGGATCGCAAAGCCTGCAACGACCAACACGCCGCTCGCGATCGTCAGCGCGGCCTGGATGCGGCGCCGACGCTGCTCGGCTTGCGCACCGGCACTGTTCTCGCCTTCTTTCCAGAGTTCGGCGCGCATACCGGTGCGCTCAACCGCCTTCAATATTTCGGCGTGATGCACAGCGTCGGAAGCACCCGCGACCGACATGCGGCCATTGATGAGATCGAACGACAGGTTTCCCAACCCGACGACTGGCCCGACTTCGCGCTTGAGAACCGCGACTTCGTCACCGCAGTCCATGCCGTGGATTTTGAAGATGACGCTATCCGGACGGCCGGGAAGCATCTGTTCGAGAGGCGTCGGTTCGCCCGAGCAGCCGCTGCAACCGCCGGCATCTGCTTTATCCTCCGCGAACGCATTCGTGATTTGCAATTCCGCTGTCATCCCGGTGGTCGATACGGCCGCGATTACCGCCTCCACTCCGATGCCGGCCTCGACATCGACATCGAGGAGGCCACGCTTCGGCTGGAACGACAAAAGCTCCTCTTCCCCGACAAGCGGGACGAGGACTTCCTTGAGAAGCCGAACCTCATTCTGGCAGTCGAGCCCGTGGACCTTGAAGCGCCACCAGCGGCCCGTCGCGATAGCGCGTGCGTCGGTCTGCTTGATCATATCGTCACCTCGACTCTTCGACATGACACCCTCTATAAAGTCTGAAGTCACTAGAGGGTCAACCGATATGTCCGTCGAGCCACTCAGCATCGGAAAGCTCGCGAAAGCGACCGGAACGAAGGTCGAGACAATCCGCTATTACGAAAGCGTCGGCCTGCTTGCCCCGCCGGCGCGGACAAACAACAATTATCGGGCCTACACCGCGCAGCATCTCGCGAGGCTCAGCTTCATCCGCCGGGCACGCGCGCTGGGCTTCTCGATCGATCAGGTTCAGGAACTTCTCAAGCTCGCCGATCAGAAGGATATCTCGTGCAAGGCCGTGGACACGATCGCACGCGAACATCTCGCTGAGATCGACCGAAAGCTTCGGGATCTGAATACTCTCAGGTCTGAATTAAGCAGCGTGATCGTTCAGTGCGGGCAGGGCACCATTTCCGAGTGCCGCATCATCGAAACCCTGGCGCCGGATTCTACAGCCTTCAGTTAGAGGAGTTGGTGTCCACAATGCCGTCCGCACGCAGCAGCTAATGCAAACGAGTCGCAAAACTTCTTGACCCTCTAGCTGCTAGAGGGTCTAAAGGAGGCGGATGTTTACGTCCCCGACCCGCCTCTGCCTTTTGCCGATTCGCCTGCAAGCGCCGGCACTCCACCGATGGGTACTCCGCGTGCTGGCGGTGCTTGGTGCCGTGGCCTGTACGCTGGGTACCAGCGCTATTGCCCATGCCGAAACGGCCGACGTCCAGACCGCATGGCGGCTTCTCGACTATATGGCGGTCGACTATGGGGGCGCGGTCTCCGGCGGCAAGATCAAGAGTGCGTCCGAATATGCCGAAATGAGCGAGTTCGCGGCGTCAGTCTCTGCGCGCCTCGCAACGCTGCCGCCAACACCCGCACGCGCCAGGCTCATCGAGGGTGCGACACGGCTTCAGGCGGTCGTTGCCGCCAAGGGCGCGCCGAGCCAGGTTGCCGATCTTGCCCATGGTCTCGCCGCCGATCTGCTGAAAGCCTATCCGGTCCCGCTTGCTCCGGCCAAGGCACCCGATTTCGCCCGTGGCGCGACGCTCTTCACCCAGAACTGCGCGAGCTGTCACGGTGCTGCTGGCGATGGCCATGGCCCGAACGCCGCCAAGCTCGCCACCCCGCCGATCGCGTTCACCGATGTCGTCCGCGCCCGCCAGCGCAGCCCCTTCGCGCTGTATCAGGTGATCGACCAGGGCATCGACGGCACCGCGATGCAGAGCTTCTCGTCGCTGTCGACCGATGATCGATGGGCACTCGCCTTCTATGCGGGGTATTTTGCCTTTTCCGATGCCGCTGCCAAGGAAGGCGAACGACTTTGGAAAGCCGATCCTGGCCTTCGCCAGCGGATTCCCGATCTGACGGCATTGGCCGGGCTGACCCCGGAAACCCTCGCCAAGAGTATTGGGGCCGAGCAGGCCGATGCGGTCATAGGCTATCTGCGCCGCCACCCCGAAGCCGTGGTACAGCAAGCCCCCGGCTCGCTCGACGTGGCGCGTGCGAAGCTTGGACAGAGCCTCGCGGCCTATCGCGCGGGCGACCGTCATGCGGCGCAGGAGTTGGCGTTGTCGGCCTATCTCGACGGGTTTGAGCCGCTTGAGCCCATGCTGACGGCGCGCGATGCAACGCTTATGGGGCATATCGAGCGCGCCATGGGCGAGTTTCGCGCGTCGCTTCAGCAAGGCCGTCCGGCCGACGAGGTGGCGACGCGTGTTCAGGTGCTCGACGGCCTGTTCGATGACGCGGAGGCCGCACTGTCTCCGGACGCCGCGAGCAGCGCGTCGACCTTCGTCGGCGCCCTCACCATCCTGTTGCGCGAGGGCCTTGAAGCGCTGCTGATCGTCGTCGCGATGATTGCCTTCCTGCGCAAGGCCGAGCGACCCGAGGTGTTGCCCTATGTCCACGCCGGCTGGATCGGCGCGCTGGCGGCGGGTGCCCTGACTTGGGTAATCGCGACCTATGCGATCGGAATCAGCGGCGCGAGCCGCGAGTTGACCGAAGGGTACGGGTCGCTGTTCGCGGCTGTGGTCCTGCTCTCCGTGGGAATCTGGATGCATGGCAAGGCGCAGGCGGACCAGTGGCAGCGCTACATCCGCGAGAAGATGTCGCGCGCGTTGTCGCGGCAATCCGTCTGGTTTCTGTTTGGCCTCGCCTTCGTCGTGGTCTATCGCGAGGTATTCGAGTCCATATTGTTCTATGCAGCGCTCTGGACCCACGGCAATGGCAGTATGATGCTGGCAGGGGCGGGCTCGGCGGTGCTACTCCTTGGAGTCATCGCCTGGGCCATGCTCCGCTATAGCCGCGATCTGCCGATCGCCAAGTTCTTCGCCTACAGCGCGTGGCTCATGGCGATCCTAACCGTGGTGCTCGCCGGCAAGGGCGTGGCGGCGTTGCAGGAGGCCGGTATCATCGACATCGCACCTCTGGCGACTGCGCCGCGGCTTTCAATGCTCGGCATTTTCCCGACGATGCAGTCGATCGGAGCTCAACTTCTGATGCTCGCAGCGCTCGTTGCCGGTTTCATGTTCAACCATCGCCGTGCTGCGGTGGAGACGAACTGATGTCCACGAGATGGTGTTCGGACGAGGTATGATTTCCCGGCGGGAGATCACGGGCGCGCTTGTAGGTTGCGGATCTGCCGTGGCCATCTCGCCGTTTCAGCCTGCCTTCGCGGCAGCGGCGGCCCTGGTTTCCGATTGGAGCGGGTTTGCCAAACCGCCTCGTTGGCAATCTTTCACACTGATCACAGGCGACACGATTGTACTCCCGACCGATGTCGCGGGTATCTCGGTTGATGCCATCCTCGACAGCGGTAGCGCGGCCTCGATCGTCAGCTCGTCATTGGCTGCGAGACTTGGCCTCTCCTCGACCGAACAGACGACGATTCGTGGAATTGGCGGTCGGGCAAGCGTTCAGCTCGCGCGCAACGTCGAGTTCGTGCTTGCCGGACAGCAACGCCATTTGCCCTTTGTCGTCATAGCCGACCTGAAAGCGGTATCGTCCGCGCTCGGCCGACCGGTCGATGTGGTGCTCGGGGAGGATGTGCTTGCTGGGCTTTGCGTAGCTCTGGATTTTGAAAGCAGCCAAGTTTCAATCGGTGACAGTGGCGCCTTTGCCGGCGGGCGGGGTTGGCGGAGTATTTCCGTTGCGCACGGTTCGAATCGCGAGTTGCTTGTGGCTGCTTCCGTCGCGGGGCTTCCGAATACGCCCATGGTCTTCGACTTGGGGAGCTCGACCGCGTTGATGCTGGCCCGAACTTATGTTGACGATCACCAACTTCTCAAAGGTATCAGACAATCGACAGCGGCGATCGGAGGAGTGGATGGTATTAGGCTGGCTGCTGCCTTCATGGCGAACGACGTCAAGCTGGGCGGATTCCCGGTCCGTTCTGTGCCGACCCTGGCTCCGTCAGACTGGCTTTCCAAAAGTGCCCTTGGCAGCATCGGGTTTCCTTTGATCTCGCAGTTCGATGTCGTGCTTGATGTTTCTGCGGGGCAGATATGGTTGCGCCCGGCGCGGCGCGGACTGCCGATGCTGGAGGATCACAGCGGCTTTGGACTCGCATCGGGCGACAATGAACTGTCCATCGTCCATGTCGCGGCCAACAGCCCCGCCGCGAGCGATGGCTGGCGAGTAGGAGATCGCATCCTGGCCATCAATGGTCGTCGTATCGACGCATCTTATATCCGTGGCCAACATTGGCGGTGGCGCTTCATGCCCCCAGGAACCCTCGTGAAGTTGCAAGACCAGGCCGGACGCATGCGCGAGCTCCGACTTGCCGATTACTTTTAGGGCAAGTATCGTGTGTCCTGGGATGCAGAGTCGGGGAGATCATCGTACTCATGCCGATGAATGACTTCTGACAGTGCAGCCGCCACTCTGCTCATCCCCCTCCGAATAGCCGGCCGATGAACAGCGCAAAGGTGGCCAGATAACAAGCCAACGACGCGAGCGCGGTCGTCGCCATGCCGAAGGCCCGGGCGCCGGCACCATAGCTATAGCAGCGGTAGAAGCTGAGCCTGCCAATTGCGAACAGCACGTCGGACGCGATCAGCAGTGCCAGCCAGCGACCGCCTGCAACCGAGGCCAGTAGCAGATGTGCGCCGACGCCGACAAAAGCCTGCTCCAGCGTATTCTGGAGGAAGGCAACCTTGACCGCGAGTTCAGGGCTCCGCGGTCCCTTCGCCGCTCCGCCGATGTCGGCGGCCGACCGATAGCGCCCGCTTGACACCAGCCGAACTGCAACAATGACGATGGCAAAATGAACGGCGCTCGTCTGGATCGCGAATGCCAGCCGTGCGCCGACCTCCGATGGGAAGGTGACCAACTTTGGCAGGAAGAGGACGCACCCTACCGTAATCGCGGCGCATAGAAGAAAGGCCTGTGTGGACTGTTTCCGGATCTGCCGTTGTTCTGCTTTCAGGTTCATCGCTAGCCCCATATTGGTCCGGCCGATCCACCGCGACGCTGAGCACCTCATTTCCGTTTCGGCCAGAACTGCATTGAATGCGCGCTAGGTGGCAATGCTTATAAACACTGCGAACGAGGTTCGCGAGCGAGCTGCAGCGCGGTCGCGCGTACCGATAGGCGTCGGCGCCTGCTCGTAACGTGTCCGGCTTACATCTGCAGCCGGTCATCATGATCTCCGCGGCGAGTCGCGAAAAAACGTTCTGCACCCTCTAGCGTCTAGAGGGTCAATAGCCCGCTTCGTTGGGTGGTCCCAACGCCTCGATGATCCGGCAGTCCGAAATAGCGCCTTTGCGGCAATGGCTGATCAACTCGTCGAGTTCGTAGCGCAGCACGCGAAGGTCGGCGATTTTCTGGTCGATCCGTGCGAGATGCGCCCGTGCGACTATGTCAACCGCACTGCACGAACGATTCTGATCGTCAGAGAGGGGAAGGAGCTCGCGCACCTGGTCTAGCCTAAAGCCGAGGCCGCGTGCGCGCCTCACGAAAGAAAGACGAGCCAAATGGTCAGATCCGTAGTCTCGGTAATTGCCCGAGGTGCGTGACGGCTTCGGGAGCAGACCAATCTTCTCGTAAAAGCGAATTGTCTCGACCTTGGTTGATGTCGTTCGTGCCAGCTCACCAATCTGCATTCGAAATTCTCGCTTGACCCTATAGCAGCTATAGACTGCATAACGCCGGTCGTCGATTCGTTCGGGGATAACGCAATGACCTGCAGCAGCCGCGCATCAGCGAAGGTAGACACGGCCTACGTTCAACACTGGCGGCGTGTGCTCTGGATCGCGTTCGCGACCGAGATGGTCGTGGGTATGGCATGACTGTCTATGTCCGAGGCGTTGCGGCTGCGCATGGGAACGACCTGATCTCCTGTGGGATAGCGGCGAGCCGTTTCGCGACCATCTACCCGGAATTGGATAGGGTCCGCACCAAATGTTTCCGAGCTCGTCTAGATGTTCGGCAACAGGCCCGGTCTGATGCGGCTGAGGGGCGGCTGAGGCCTCCTCTCGGCATTCCGCGCCTAGTCGTTCTGCTCGGTTTTTTGGCGCTCATCTTGTCCATTGCAGCGGCGCCGGCAGCGTATGCGCTCGGGCCCACGGTTTCTATTGCCGTTGACGGTAGCATCGACGGTCAGGCCGCTTATCTGAGCGGCGGCGCTGACGGGGTGCCATCGGATAAAGGGAAATTTTGTCCCTATCGTCACTGCGCGTGCCACGCCCACTACGCAACAGCGATTGTCTTGCAACCCTCGGAAGCAGCCCCTGAGAGCAATGCGGCTGCGAGAGTTGTGATGCGAACCTCCATGCGCGCGAGTGTGTGCAGCGCCCCTGCGCTCCGGCCTCCCCAGGCCTGGCCATCCGACCCCTTTGCGGCCCGTATCCGCAACCATTTGTCTGGATAGTCTGGAGTATCTTTCATGCATCGAGTTATCGCGGCGCTATTGGCCGCTGTGTCCTACGCAAGCCTCGCTGAGGCGCAGACGTCGCCCCCGACAGCTGCGCAAGACGTCATTACGCTGGACGAAGCACTAGCCCGCGCGGGATCATCGTCGCCTTCCGCCCAAGCGGCGGGAGCAGGGGTGCGGGCGGCCGAGGCAGCCCGGACGGTCGCGGGGCTGCGGCCAAATCCTTCGGTCTCAGCGGAAAGCGAAAATGTGGTGGGCACCGGCCCTTATCGCGGCTTCAACGAGGCCGAAACCACCGTCAGGTTTGAAATGCCGATCGAGCTGGGTGGGAAGCGCGGAGCGCGGGTCGGCGTCGCGGACGCACGGACATACCGGGCACGTCTCGACGCCGCCATCGCACTTGCCGATGTACGGCTACGCGTAACACAATCCTACCTCGAGGCTGTCGCGGCCGAGCGTCGAGTAACAATCGCGCGAGATCAGCTTCGCATCGCCAATGAGGCGTTGCGCGTCGCACGAGACCGGGTGATGGTCGGCGCTGTCTCGCCCATCGACGAACAGCGCGCCTCCGTGCAACAGATCAATACCTTAACCGAAGTGCAGCGCGCTGAGCGCGCTGAGCGCGTCGCACGCCAGAATCTACAGCTCCTGGTCGGAGATCCGATCAACGGCGCACTTGATCAGGCATGGTTCGATCGCGTCGGTGGCTATGGGCCCGACGCAACCGTCCGCGTGGAGGGCACGCTAGCATTTGCGGCCGCTCGCGCCGACTTTCGTATCGCCGACGCCAATGTGCGGCTCGCACGTAGCCAGCGTGTGCCTGATCTCACGGTGATCGCGGGCGCAAAGCGCTTGTCGGCCACCAATGATACTGCGGCGGTCGTAGGCGTCTCTATCCCATTACCGCTTTTTAACAATGGACGCGCTTCGATCGCCCAGGCTCGTGCGGAACGTGACCAGGCCGACGCGCAGCAGCGGGCAGCCCGGCTCGAAACCGAGCAAGAGATCAGCAACGTACAGCGGGATCGTGACAATGCGGCAGCCAGTGTGCGGGCCTCGGCGCCTGCGCTCGAGGCTGCCAACGAAGCGGCTCGCATCGCCCGCATTGGTTACCGCCAGGGTAAGTTCGATCAACTTATCTTGCTGGAAGCCGAACGCACGCTCGCCGAGACGCGATCTGCCGCCATCGATGCGCTCGCAGCCTTTCATGATGCCGACGCCCGCCTGGCGCGGCTGACGGCACCGGCGCCCCAGTTTTCCGGAGACTCAGAATGACACTCAAAGACAAGCGCCTGGTTGGTGGTGTGGCGGGAGCCGCACTTCTTGCCGGCATCGGGGGGTTCACGCTTGCCCGCCTTACAACGGATCCCGCCCCGGCTGCACAAAAGGCCGAGAAAGGCGAAAGCGAAGAGCATGCGGAAGGAGGCGGCGACAGCGTCGCCATGACGCTCGAGGCCATTAAGAACGCAGGCATTACCACTGAGACAACCAGCGCAGGGGGGCTCGGCGCGGAGATCGTCGCGCAGGCCACCGTGACCGCCCGACCCGGCGGCGAGGCCGTAGTGACGGCGCGCGCAGGCGGCGCTGTGACCCGCGTTTTCAAGCGGCTCGGCGACTCGATCGGCGCCGGCGAAACCCTCGCGATCGTCGAAAGCCGAGATGCCGCGCAGATTGCCGCGGAGCGTACGTCGGCCAACGCGAAAGCGGTTCTTGCGCAGAAGGCGCTCGCTCGCGAGCAATACCTCTACAGGGAGAGGGTCTCCGCTCGTGTCGATTTCGAGCAGGCTCAGGCCGAAGCTGCGGCCGCTGGGGCTGAAGCGCGCCGGGCACAAGTCGCGGCGAGCGCGGCCAGGATTACGAGCGATGGTCGCGGCGTGATCGTGGCCAGTCCAATATCCGGTCGAGTGACCGCGACATCGATTGCCCTGGGGGCTTTTGTGCAACCGGAGACAGAGCTGTTTCGCGTCGCCAACCCGCGCTTGGTGCAGATCGAGGCAGCGGTCGGTGCGGCAGAAGCGGCACGGATCGCGGCTGGCGATGCCGCCGTGGTCGAGATGCCTGACGGACGTGCCATCAGCGCTCGTGTCCGAGCGGTGACGCCGACATTGAGCGGGGAGACCCGTGCAGCAACCGCGGTTCTGGATGTGGCCGATACCGCCCTCCAGCCAGGTCTCGCCGTCCGCGTGAGGATTAAGCCGAGCCAGGGCGAAAGATCGACTGCGATTGTCGTGCCCGAAGAAGCGGTCCAGTCGCTTGAGGGTCGCGACGTGGTCTTCTTGCGGACGAAACAAGGCTTTCGCGCCGTCTCGGTGACACTTGGTAGCCGCAGTGCGGGACGCATCGAGATCCTTAGCGGGCTTTCTGCCGGCGAACAGATCGCGACGCGACAGGCCTTCTTGCTCAAGGCCGAGCTCGGCAAAGGCGCAGGCGAGGAAGAATAACTCATGATAGCCTATCTTATGGCACTTTCCGTCCGCGCACGCTGGGCGGTTCTTTTCCTCTTCCTTGCCGTGGCTGGCCTCGGTCTTTGGCAGCTTTTGAAGCTGCCGATCGATGCCGTTCCCGACATCACCAACAAACAGGTGCAGATCAACACTGTCGATCCCAGGCTCTCCCCCGTCGAAATGGAGAAGCTCGTCACCTATCCAATCGAGACGGCGCTGGCTGGTATCCCGGGCCTGCAGACCACCCGTTCGCTATCCCGCAACGGGTTCAGCCAGGTATCGGCTATCTTTTCGGAAGGTACAGACCTCTATTTCGCGCGGCAGCAAGTAGGGGAGCGCCTGACCCAGTCTCGCGATACGCTTCCCAACGGCGTACAGCCACAGATCGGCCCGGTAACCACCGGCCTCGGCGAGATCGTCATGTATACGGTTGGGTACACAAATCCCGACGGCAAGGGTGCCACGAAGGTGACGGGGCGGCCCGGCTGGCAGCCGGACAGCAGTTACCTCACGCCCGAGGGCGAGCGGTTGACCACCGACGTCCAGAAAGCGGGCTATCTGCGGACCGTCCAGGACTGGATCATCCGGCCGCAGCTTCGGACGGTGCCCGGCGTCGCCGGTGTGGACTCGATCGGCGGCTACGCGAAAACATTTGTGGTCGAGCCCGACCCTGTGAAGCTGTCGAGCTACGGCATCTCCTATAGCGAACTGGGCGAAGCGCTGGAGGCGGCCAATCTTTCAATCGGCGCCAATTACTTCAACCGTGGCGGCGAAGCCTATCTTGTCCGCTCGGATGCTCGCATTCGTTCGGTCGAGGAGATCAGGAATGCCGTGGTAGCGACACGTGGTGGTGTTCCGATCACTGCAGGCCAAATCGCCAACGTCGAAGTCGGAGGCGATTTGCGTACCGGCGCAGCAAGCATGAACGGCAAGGAGGCGGTGGTCGGCACTACGTTGATGCTGATCGGCCAGAACAGCCGCATCGTCGCGCAAGCTGTCGGTGACAAGCTGGAGCAGGTGAGTAAGACGCTGCCGCCCGGCATTCACGTCCAGGTAGTGCTCGATCGCGCCAAGCTGGTCAGTGCCACGGTCTCAACCGTTCAGCGCAACCTGACCGAAGGTGCGATCCTAGTTGCAGCGGCGTTGTTCCTGCTTCTTGGGAACTGGCGTGCGGCTGTGATCGCGGTGCTCGTGATACCTTTCTCGTTCCTGATGATGGCGACGGGCATGAATGCCTTCGGTGTGCCCGGCAACCTGATGAGCCTGGGGGCGCTCGACTTCGGCCTGATTGTCGATGGTGCCGTTATCATCATCGAGAACTGTCTCGCGCGGCTCGCGCATCGACAGGAGCATGAGGGACGGCTACTCGTCCTTCGCGAGCGTCTCGAGGAGACCATGCGCGCCTCCCAGGAGATGATCAAGCCGACCGTGTTCGGCCAGGCTATCATCCTGCTCGCCTTTGCCCCGCTGCTGATGTTCACCGGCGTCGAGGGGAAGACCTTCTCGCCGATGGCCATCACGATCATGCTTGCGCTCGTTGCGGCCTTCATTCTCGCGATCACGCTGGTGCCAGCGCTTGTCGCGCTCCTGATCCGCGGCCGAGTGGCAGAAAAAGAGGTGTGGCTGATTCGCAAGTCCAGAGATCGCTACCTGCCGCTCCTCGACAAAGCAATCGCGCGGCCCTGGCCCTTCATCCTCGGCGGGCTCGCCTTTTTTGTGGCGGCGATTCCGGCCTTTGGGCTTCTAGGCTCCGAATTCATCCCGCAGCTTGACGAAAAAAACCTCGCGTTCGCTTCAACCCGCGTGCCCTCGGTCAGCCTTGAACAGTCGCTGTTCATGCAGCGCAAGGTGGAGGAAGCTGTAACCAAGGTTCCAGAAGTCGAATTGATGTTTTCTAAAACCGGCACCGCGGAGGTGGCGACCGATCCCATGCCGCAGAACTTTTCGGATGGCTATGTAATCCTCAAGCCAACTGAAGAATGGCCTCGCGGCACAACAAAAGCCGATGTGATCGCCAGGATAAATCAAAAGACGGGTGGACTGCTCGGGAATGTTTTTGAAACGAGCCAGCCGATTCAGCTCCGCTTCAACGAGTTGATCGCAGGTGTCCGCGGTGATGTGGCCATCAAGCTCTATGGCGATGACCTGGAAAAGATGTCGCGGACCGCAGGCGAGATCGTGCGGATCCTCCAAGCGATTCCTGGTGCGGCTAGCGTGAAAGCCGACCAGGTTACGGGCGCGCCAACGCTCGATATTCGCTTCGATCGCGCAGCAATCGCGCGTTATGGTCTTACACTTAAAGAAGTTGCGGACACGGTTGCAGCAGGGATCGGCGGGCGTGAGTCTGGTCTGCTGTTCGAAGGCGATCGGCGTTTCGATATCACCGTCCGCGTGCCCGAGGCGACCAGGGTCTCCCTCGATCAAGTGCTCGCACTGCCGGTGATGTTGCCCGAGCAGGAAGGGCAGCCGCGTCGTTCAGTACCGCTCTCTGCAGTGGCGCAAATACGGTTTATAGACGGATTGAACCAGATCAACCGTGAGAACGGCAAGCGCCGCGTAGTCATTCAGGCGAACTTGGCAGGTCGTGACGCAGGGTCGTTTGTCGCTGAGGCGCAAGCGAAGGTTGGGCAGGTTAAGCTTCCGGCCGGCTATTACCTCGAATGGGGCGGACAATTCCAGAACCTGCAGGACGCGACCAAGCGCCTGTCGATTGTTGTGCCAATCTGCTTCGCCATGATTTTTGGGCTCCTCTACATGGCGTTGGGGGGGCTGGGCCGTGCGGCAGCCGTGTTCATGGCGGTGCCTCTGGGTCTTGCAGGCGGTGTCTTCACCCTAGCGCTCACCGGTATCGCATTCTCCGTGTCCGCCGCCGTCGGGTTCATTTGCCTTGCGGGCGTAGCCGTCCTGAACGGGCTCGTGGTGATGACGGCCATTCGCGAACGACTCGATGCGGGGAGACCTCTCGCGGAGGCGATCCGCGACGGTATGGCGGAGAAGATGCGGGCGGTTGTGATGACGGGGTTCGTGCCCGCGATCGGCTTCGTGCCGATGGCGCTCGCGCACGGTACGGGCGCCGAAGTCCAAAAGCCGCTTGCTACGGTCGTGATCGGCGGACTGGTTGCGGCCACCATCCTGACACTGCTCGTTCTCCCAGCAATCTCCAAGGTCGTGCTCGACTTCGGAGAGGGTTGGGCGCGCCGCAAGAGCAAACGGCCATCCAGCCTCACCGATGCTGCTGCTGAGCTCAGGCCCTGACGGAGAGAAACCATGGCGAACATGAAGTTACTACGCATTTACACCGACGAGGCGGCCTATTTTGGAGATGAGAGGGTATTCGAGGTCGTGGCGGCTCGCGTGCAAGTCGCGAATCTGGCGGGTGTGACGGTCGTGCGGGCGCTGTTCGGCTTCGGCCACAGCCCCCACCGGCATCGACATCTTCTACTGGAAGAAGACCAGCCGCTTGTCATCGAGATCATCGACGAAGGAGGTACGCCTGCGTGCTTTCGCAGCATCGCTCGCCGACATCTCGGGCATCGGGCTGATGACGCTCGAAGCCGTCGAAATTCTGTTCGAGGCGCCGCCATCCGAAGAACACCCAAACCTACCGCCGAGCTGACGAGGCCAGAATGACAAGCCCCGTCCACACCCGAGTCTCGCTCGGAAGGTTTGCCGTCTATCTTGGCATAGCGGTCGCGATAACGGTTCCGGCGATAGCGCTACGGTTGGGGGGATGGCGACCGGACCCTTTGCTTGATGCGCTGCTGTTCGGTGGCGCGATTCTTGCTGCTGGGTTCATGCTCTCTTGGGGTGCCGAGGCGGCCGAGAAGCGGATCAGCCAGGGCCTCATCGTCGCGGCTATCGCGCTGATCACTGTACTGCCCGAATATGCAGTCGATTTTTATTATGCCTATGTCGCGGGCCAAAACCCAGCCTCGAACTATGTCCATTATGCGGCCGCCAACATGACAGGTGCGAACCGCCTTCTCGTGGGCTTGGCATGGCCTGCGCTCGTTCTCATTCACTGGTTCCGCACGCGGGAGCGTCAAATCGACCTTGCCCCGGTCAACGCCGCGGAAGTCACGTTCCTGCTTATCGGATCCATCTGGTCGTTCACAATCCTGCTGCGCGAGGAGATCGGTCTGCTCGATACGTTGGTGCTTGTCGCCGTCTTCGGCGTTTATGTCTGGCGCGTCAGCCGGCTTCCGAAGGCCGAAGAGGACGAAGACGACGAACCTGGCCCTGCGGCGGCGCTGGCGACGCTTTCCCTTGGTCGGCAATGGCTCGTCATGTGCGCGCTCACGATCGTTGCCGCTGCGGTGATCCTGGTGTCAGCGGAGCCCTTTGCCGAAGCGATGGTGGACTCGGGCCGCGTGCTCGGATTCGACGAGTTCCTGCTCATCCAGTGGCTCGCGCCGCTCGCGAGCGAAGCGCCCGCGGTCACGATCGCGATTCTGTTCGTTCTGTCGGGCCGCGCTGCCAACGGGCTCGCGACGATGATCTCTGACAAGATCAACCAGTGGACGTTGCTCGTCGGCATGCTGCCACTGGCGATGAGCCTCGGCGCGGGCAGTCTTTCCGCGCTGCCGCTCGATGCGCGGCAGCATGAGGAATTTTTCCTGACGGCCGCCCAATCGATGTTCGGGATCGCGTTGCTCTTGCGGCTCCGGCTCAGCCTCTGGGGAGCCTTCGCCCTCGCCATCCTGTTCCTCGTGCAGGTTGGACTGGCGCTACGCTTCCTCGGCGACGAGACTGCCACGATTGCCACCCTGACCGGGTTTGCCTGGGCATATCTGGCGCTGGCAGGGGTCATGTTCATCGCCAATGCGAGGTTATTTGGGCACCTGTTGCGTGTGGGCATATCGGCCGGCCACCCAGAAACCCATCCGCTTTCTCTGCCTCGACAGGATGACGAATGAAGCCGCCCAAGGAGAATCCGCGTCGCCACCTCTTTATCCAGGCGTTGAACTCAGCTGCTGATCACTTCAACGCCGCCAGATGGTCCGAGGCGTCGGAACATGCTCTTTCAGCATTGAGCTTGGCACCCGACGATGGGACGGCTCTCAATTTGCTCGCCAGCGCGACGATGGAGGACGAGCGTCCTGACGAGGCGATCCCCCTCTTCAGGCGCGCCGTGGCCGCTGAGCCGAAAAGCCCCTTTCTCCACTTTAATCTGGGTGAAGCTTATCGCCGCAGCCACGCATATGCGCTGGCCGTGCCCTGCTTCCAGCGGGCTGCAAGTCTGAAGCCCGATTTCGGCGAGGCGATCGCGCTGGCGGGGGAATCGTTGCTCATGCTCGGTCGCCGGGACGAGGCGGAGCGGCATTTTCTAAAGGCGCTCAAACTCGCACCGGTATTGCCCTCGGCACTGCACGAGCTCGGACTTTTACAGTAGCAGCTTGGGGCGCCGGCGGCAGCGGTGCCTAGTTTTCGGGCAGCGCTGAGCGCAATTGGACTGGGCCATTCGCTGCGGCCAAGTGTGCTGGCCAATTTGGGGCGCGCCTTCCTTCAGATCGGCGAAGGGGTTGCTGGGTTGGAGGCGCTCTCTCGAGCGGTCGAATCTCGCCCCGACGCCGCCGCTTTGTGGCGGCTGTTGGGTACGAGCCTTCGGCATACCAAGGTGGTTCCGAAGGGTGAGAATTTTCGTCATATCCTCATGGGGCTATTTGGTCGCGGAGACGTCAACCCGCGCGATCTGGCGACTGCAGCACTTGCGTTCCTGTCGCACGATGAAAATACCTCCTGACGTGACCCCCTGATTTTCCTCCAAGCTTGATTAGAGTCTGGCCCATTGGAAGGACGGACAGATGAAGCGAGCGAGGTTCACGGAAGAGCAGATCATTGGCGTGCTGAAGGAGGCGGAGGCGGGTGCGAAGACCGCTGACCTGGCCCGGCGGCACGGTGTGTCGGAAGCGACGATCTACAACTGGCAGGCCAAGTATGGCGGCTTGGATGTGTCCGAAGCGAAGCGGCTGCGGGCGCTCGAGGACGAGAACGCCAAGCTGAAGCGTCTGCTGGCCGAGGCCATGCTGGACAACGCCGGTCTGAAGGATCTTCTGTCAAAAAATTGGTGACGCCCGCTGCCAAGCGAGAGGCGGTCGCGCGTCTTCAGGCGTTCCTGGGGATGAGCGAGCGGCGGGCGTGTCGTGTGATAGGCGCTGACCGGAAGAGCATGCGCTACCGGTCGCGGCGGGATGACGATGCCGAGGTTCGGTCGAAGCTGCGCGAGCTGGCTCAGCAGCGGCGGCGGTTCGGCTATCGCCGTCTGCACATCCTGCTGCGGCGGGAGGGTATCATGATCAACCGCAAGAAGACCCAGCGCCTCTACCGCGAGGAGAAGCTGGCAGTCAGACGGCGACGCAATCGGCGCCGTGCCATTGGGGCACGTGCTCCGGCACCGGTTCTGGCGTTGCCCAACCAGCGCTGGAGCTTGGACTTCGTGCACGATCAGCTCGCGTCAGGGCGTCGGTTCAGGGTGCTAAGCATCGTCGATGACGTGACCCGGGAATGCCTGCGGGCAGTGCCGGATACCTCGATCTCGGGCCGCAGGCTGGTGCGGGAACTGGCGGATCTCATCGCGGAACGTGGCAAGCCGGGCATGGTCGTCAG
>NZ_BCYV01000026.1 GCF_001598375.1 Novosphingobium capsulatum NBRC 12533 | reverse complement strand
CGGGCGTGGCCAGCGCGGCGGCCGCCGTGGCCGAGCCGGTCTGCACGAAGGCGCGCCGCGTCAGCCGTCCGCCGGGCATGCCTTTGGGTGAGCCATCGCGTGCCATTGTCGTTTCCCCGTGATGAAAGGCTTTACCTGTATCCTGTGATCACATATCGTGCGCAAAAGCAATGCCCGAAAATCCAACCGGGCCAACCATGAGGGCAATCATGCAAGCAACCCCTTCGCGGCGCGGATTCCTGGCCGGCCTGGGCACGGCCGCGGTCGGCATCACGTTTTCCGGGCTGGCGGGGTGCAAGAAGCATCCTTCGCAGATGGTCAATTTCTACAACTGGGATACCTACGTCGGTAAGCATACCCTGTCGGGCTTTGAGCAGGCCAGCGGCATCGGCGTGAATATGAGCCTCTATTCCAACAACGACGAGCTGTTTGCCAAGCTGCGCGGCGGCAATCCCGGCTATGACGTGGTGGTGCCAGCCAACGATTTCGTGCAGCGCATGGCCAAGGCCAACATGCTGATGCCGCTCGACCATGCCAAGATTCCCAACATGAAGAACATCCTGCCGCGGTTCCAGGATGCGCCGTTCGATCCGGGCCGCAAATATGCCATGCCCTATACCTGGCTGGTGCTGGGCATCGGCTATCGCAAATCAAAGATCCAGGGCGTGCCCGACAGCTGGAAATGGGTGCTGGATTCGCCGCAATACAAGGGCCGCATTGCCGTGCTGTCTGACGCGGCAGACCTGTGCCGGCTGACCGAAATCTACCTCGGCGCCGACATGAACACGTTCGACAAGGCGACGCTCGCCAAGGTGCAGGACCTGCTGATCCGCCAGAAGGGCAACATCGCCACGTTCCATGACGACAATGGCCAGGATCTGCTGCTGTCTGGCGATTGCGACATCGTGATCGAATACAACGGCGACATCGCCCAGGTGATGCGCGAGGACAAGGACCTCGCGTTCGTGGTGCCCAAGGAAGGCAGCATCCTGCAGTCCGACCAGCTGTGCATCCCCGCTGGCGCGCCCAATCCCGATGCGGCGCACGCGTTCATCAACTACCTGCTGAGCGCAGACGCCGGCGCCGATATCTCGCGCACCATTCGCTATCCCACGCCCAATGGCGCTGCGCTGGCGCAGATGGACGCCGAATATCGCGACAACCCCGCGATCTTCCCGCCCGAGGCGGCGCTCGCCAAGTGCCAATACGCCAACTATCTGGGCGAAGATGCCTATCGTGCGTTTCAGGATGTGATCACCCGCGTGCGCGCGGCATAGGCGGAGGGGGAAAGCGGGCGTTGCTCTCCCCTCCTCTTCAGAGGAGGGGCCGGGGGTGGTGGAGGCGTAGCGCAAGGTTTCGCACCACCCCCCAACCCCCTCCTCTGAAGAGGAGGGGGCTTACTGTTGCTTTATTCCACCGGCTTTTCGGGGTCGTAGACCACGTAGAACTTTTCATAGCCCTTGGAATCCCACCGGCCTAGCCAGCCCTTGGGGATCGATACTGCATCGCCGGCCTTCACCTCCAGCACGGTGCCATCGGCCGAGGTGAGGGTGACGCCGCCCGAAAGGAAGACCATGAATTCGTTCACCGGATAGCCTGCGCCGGTGAAGCTGTCGTGGTTGGGGCCGGCAACGGCATAGGCGCCGCTCATGAACTTCTTGTCGGCCGAATGCAGCTGCGGCAGGTCTGATACAGCCGCGCCGCCTTCGCTGCTGTGGTGCGCGGCGCTGCTGGCGAGGGCGGCGGTGACCGCGCTGCTTGCCAGTTTGGCCGGCTTGGCGATGCTGGCGGCGCCGGTATCAGCAAGGGCTGCGGTGGCGGGCAGGGCCAGCGCCAGGCCAAGGCCCAGGGCAAAATGCCGCGCAGAGCGGATGTGGACGCGCATCGGACGGTCTCCTGTTGCAAAGTGCTGCGATCACAATTGCGATTGGATTGTCCGGCGTCAACTGCGCGATCGGCGGGAAATGTTGCGATTTTGGGCTGCGTGGTGCGTCTGGTGCACCGCCCAATTCGTGGTATGATGCGATCGCACCAGCAATGAGGACGTGCGTGCCCAATTCGTTGCCTCCCAAAGACCTGATTTCCGGCGATTTCCTGTCGGGCAAGGCCATTCCACCGTTTGCCGCGCTGCGCGCGTTCGAGGTGGTAGGCCGGGTCGGTGGGGTGCGCCGCGCCGCCGCGCTGCTGCGCCTCGATCACACGGTGGTGAGCCGCCATCTCAAGGCGCTGGAGGAATGGCTGGGGGTGATGCTGGTCGATCGCCAGGGCGGCCGCGTGACCTTGACCGAGGCGGGGCAGGCCTATCATGCGCGGGTTTCGGCCGCGATGCTCGATGTGGTGTCTGCCACGCGCGAGATCATGGCCCAGGGGCAGATTCACGACCTGCGGCTGTGGTGCGTGCCGGGCTTTGCCACGCAGTGGCTGTCTGCGCAGATTGCCGCGTTCGAGCAGACCGGGCCGGGTTTCCAGGTGGAACTGCGCCCCACCGACCGGCCGGCCAACCTGATCCAGTTCGAAGCCGATGTGGATATCCGCTATTACGGCGATGGCTGGCTGCCGCAGCCGGGCGGGCCGGGGCTGCACACGCTGGTGCTGGCGCGACCGCCGCTACTGGTCGTGGCGAGCCCGGGCGTGGCACGGGCGATGGTCGGGATCGGCGGGGTGGACGATCTCTTGGCCGCGCCGCTGTTGCATGAGGAGCACCACGAGCAATGGCGGTTCTGGCTGCGCGGCAATGGGCTGGACCTGGGGCGCCAGCCGCTGCCCGGCGCGCTGCTGTGGCATGCCCACCTGGCGCTGGCTGCGGCGCGGGCGGGACGCGGGCTGGCCCTGGCCAATCGCTATCTCGTGGCCGATGACCTGGCCAGTGGCGCGCTGGTGGAACTGGCGGTGCCGGGCGCGCAGGCCGTGGCAATCGGGTCTTATTGCATGGTGACGCGCGCCGATCGCGCCAACAATCCGGCCATCGCGCAATTGCGCCGCTTCCTGCGCCAGCAGGTGGAGTGAGCCGATGTGTGGTGCGCCCCATGCACCACCGACGATCGCTTTTCCCCCTCCCGCGTCGGCGTGCCATTTTCGAAAGGTAACCTGAAAAAGATTCACGGCATCGCCGTTTGCAGGAGCTTTCATGGCCAGCCAGACCCAGTCGCCCGCAGCGGCCCCAGCGTCGATCGATTTCGCCAGCATGGATGGCGTGGATCTTGATCATTTCTGGATGCCGTTCACCAACAATCGGTTCTTCAAGCAGAACCCGCGCCTGTTCGTGGCGGCGAGCGACATGCACTATACCACGGCCGATGGACGCCAAGTGCTCGATGCCACGGCGGGGCTATGGTGCGTGAACGCCGGGCACGGGCGCGCGGCGATCACCGATGCCGTGACCCGGGCGGCGCAGACGCTCGATTTCGCGCCGACGTTCCAACTGGGCCATCCCCTGGCGTTCCGCCTGGCCAGCGATGTGGCGCGGATCATGCCGGCGGGGATGGACCGCGTGTTCTTCACCAATTCGGGTTCGGAAAGCGCCGATACCGCGCTCAAGATGGCGCTGGCCTATCACCATGCGCGCGGCGATCACACGCGCTTTCGCCTGATCGGGCGGCAGCGCGGCTATCACGGCACCAATTTCGGCGGGCTTTCGGTGGGCGGCATCGGCGGCAACCGGCGCCGCTTTGTCAGCCAGGTGTGGGGGGTGGATCACCTGTCGCACACCCATGGCCAGGCCGTGCGGTTTTGCCGGGGCATGCAGCCGGGCAATGGTGCCCTGGCCGAGGAGCTGGAAGAACTGATGGCGCTGCATGGGCCTGAAACGATCGCGGCGGTGATCGTGGAGCCGGTGGCGGGCTCCACCGGGGTCTTGGTGCCGCCGCAGGGCTATCTCCAGGCGCTGCGCGATATCACCCGCAAGCACGGCATCCTGCTGATCTTTGACGAGGTAATCACTGGCTTTGGTCGCCTGGGCAAAGCCACGGCGGCGGAATACTTTGGCGTGACGCCCGATATCATCACCACGGCCAAGGGGCTGACCAACGGCACCGTGCCGATGGGGGCAGTGATCGCCAGCCGCGAGGTGCACGATACCGTGGTCAACGGCAGCCCCGAGGGCATCGAGTTCTATCACGGCTATACCTATTCCGGCCATCCCGTGGCGGCAGCGGCCGGGCTGGCGACGCTGGGGCTCTATCGCGAGGAAGGGCTGTTCGAGAATGCCGCCGCGCTGGCTGCGCATTGGGAAGCGGCGGCGCACGCGCTGGCTGATTGCCCGCATGTGATCGACGTGCGCAATCTGGGGCTGGTGGCCGGGATCGAACTGGCCCCGCGCGATGGGACAGTGGGCGCGCGGGCGATGGAGGCGTTCCACCGCGCGTTCGATGCCGGGCTGCTGATCCGCGTGACCGGCGATATCATCGCGCTGTCTCCGCCCTTGATGATCAGCGCCGCGCAGATCGACACGATCTTTGGCATGCTGCGTGAGATCCTGAACGATCTGGCGTGATCACGCATGGCGCGTGACCGGCTTCCCCCGCTCAAGTCCCTGGAAGGGTTCGAGGCGGCCGCCCGGCTGGGCAGCTTTGCCGCGGCGGCGCAGGAACTGGGACTGACGCAATCGGCGATCAGCCACCAGGTGCGCAACCTGGAAGAGGCGCTGGGCCATGCCCTGTTCCGCCGGGTCTATCGCCAGGTGGTCCTGACCGATGCTGGCCGCGATTTCCACCGCACGGTTCGCGACATGCTCAAGGTGCTGCGCGGCGGGGTGAGCCGGCTGGCGCCCTATCGCAAGGCCAATTCGGTGATTGTCTATGCCGATGCCGGGTTTGCCGGGTGCTGGCTGCAGCCGCGCCTGCCGCGCCTCATGGCCGATCTGCCGGGGATGGACCTGTGGCTCGACAGCCGCGGTCTGGCGGTGGATTTCGAGACGACCGAACTCGATATCTTCCTGACCGACGCGCCCGATGGTGGCGACACGGGCCTGCCCAGTGAAACGCTGCTGGGGCTGGACTATGCGGTCTATGCCGCGCCGGCGCTGGCCGGGGCGGCGGCTGGGTTTCTCGAAGGGCGGGGCACCGTGCCGCTGTTGCACGATGAAGGGCCGGTGGATTGGGCGGCATGGTATGCCCACTTCGGCTTGGCGATGCCGGGCGGTGACGCGCTGATCGCCGGGCCGACGTTTACCGCCGTGCCCGCCCTGCTGGGCGCGGCGGCCGATGGGCTGGGCTTGGCATTGGCGGCGCAGGGTTATGCCGCGCCATGGGTGGCGCGTGGTGAGCTGGTGCCCGTGGGTGACCGCATCTGGCTGGGCGCGGCGCAGCTGACCATGGTGGTGCGGGCCAAAGGGCGGGGCGATGCCCATGTCCATGCCCTGGCCGATTGGCTGCGCGCGGCTGCCGCGTCAGGCCAGCCAATCGACCGGTGAGGCGGCCACGGCCTCTGCCAGCCAGGCGCGGAAGCGGGCGATCGGTTGCGCGTCCCACATATCTGCCCGCGCGGTGAAGTAATAGGCGCCCGGCGCGCAGGGGGAAAAGGCCGGATTGCCCGCGCCCAGTTCGACCAGGCGCCCGCTGCGCAGGTGCTCTGCCGCCAGGAAGCCATTGGTGATCGCCACCCCCTGGCCATCGGCGGCCGCAGCCAGGGTCATGTGCGCCTGCCACAGCCGCGCGGCCAGTGGCGGCTGGGCATCTTCCAGGCCTTGCGCGGCAAACCAGGCGCGCCATTCGGCGTCGGAATCCTCGTGCAGCAGGGGCAGGGCCAGGAGATCGCGTGGGGTAGCGACGCGGGCGCCGGCCAGCCAGGGCGCATCGGCCCGCGCCACCGGAAACAGGCGTGGCCGCACGATCGCCTGGCGTGTGAGGTTGCGTGGGGTGGCCAGCGCCGGGGCCGTATCGAGATACCAGCGGATATCGCCCTGCGCCTCGCGCCGGACAAGGTCGGGCGGGCTGTCACTGGGCCGCAGGTCCAGCGCCATGCCGGGGTAGCGGCGGCCAAAGCCGGGCAGGTTGGGGGTGAGCCACAGATAGGCCAGGCCCGCCACCGACCACACATCGAGCCGCCCGCCCGCTGCGCCACCGCGCATCTGGCTGGTGGCGGTGCACAACTGGTCGAACGCCGGGCCGATCAGCGCGTGATAGCTTTCCCCCGCCGGGGTCAGCCCGCCGCCGTGGCGATCGACCAGCATGACCCCCAGCCAGTCTTCCAGCGCGCGCAGATGGCGGCTGACGATGGCATGGCTAACGCCCAGTGCAGCGGCCGTGCGGCGCACCCCACCATGGCGGCCAAACGCCTCGAACGCGCGCAGCGCGGCAAAGGGCGGCAGGTGTGGACGATCTGGCATGGCAATGGTAACCCCTGGTCACCATCCGGGTAGCATTAGTGGGCTTTTGCGCGCAAGCCGATGGTGCGACAAGCATGGGCATCTGTTTCTCTTGCCCGGAGTGTGCCGCCATGGCCGATAACGCCTCTCTTCTTGCCCGCCGTGAACAGGCCGTGCCGCGCGGCGTGGCATCATCCACCGCGGTGTTTGCCGATCGCGCGGACAATGCCGAATTGTGGGACGTGGAAGGGCGCCGCTTCGTCGATTTTGCCGGTGGCATTGCCGTGCTCAATACCGGGCACCGCCACCCCAAGGTCATGGCCGCGGTGCAGGCGCAACTGGAACGCTTTACCCACACCGCGTTCCAGGTCTGCCCTTATGAAAGCTATGTCGCGCTGGCGGAAAAATTGAACGCTCTCGCCCCATTTTCCGGGCCGGCCAAGACCCTGCTGCTCACCACCGGGGCTGAGGCCACGGAAAACGCGGTGAAAGTGGCGCGCGCGGCAACGGGGCGTTCGGCGGTGATCGCCTTTACCGGCGGTTTTCATGGCCGCACGCTGCTGGCCAGTGCGATGACCGGTAAGACCACGCCCTACAAGCGCCGCTTTGGCCCGATGCCGGGCGAGGTGTTCCACGCGCCGTTCCCCACCGGCCTCAATGGCAACACGGTGGAGCGCACGCTGGAGGCGATCCAATACCTGTTTGCCGCCGATGTGGAGCCCGAGCGCGTGGCGGCGTTCATCGTCGAGCCGGTGCAGGGCGAAGGCGGCTTTCACGTGGCGCCGCCGGCATTCCTGGAAGCGCTGCGTGCCCTGGCTGATCAGCACGGCATCCTGCTGATCGCCGACGAGGTGCAGGCCGGCTTTGCCCGCACCGGCAAGATGTTCGGCATCGAAAATTCCGGGGTGGAACCCGATCTGGTCTGCGTGGCCAAGTCGCTGGCCGGCGGCTTTCCGCTCGCCGGGCTGATCGGCCGGGCGCCGCTGATGGACGCGCTCGATCCTGGCGGTCTGGGCGGCACCTATGGCGGATCGCCGATCGGCTGCGCGGCTGCGCTCGCCGTGCTCGAGGTGATCGAGGAAGACGGCCTCTGCGCCCGCGCCGCTGCGATCGGGCAGCGCATGCGCACGCGGGTGGAAGGCTTTGCCGCCGCCGGCCTGCCGGTGGCCAATATTCGCGGGCTCGGCGCGATGTTCGGCTTTGACGTGACCAATGCCGCCGGGGAAACCGATGGCGCCCTGGCCAAGGCGGTGACCGTTGCTGCGCTGGAACGCGGGCTGATCCTGCTGTCGTGCGGCACCAAGGGCGAAACCATTCGCGTGCTTGTACCGTTGACCGCTTCGGACGAACTGATCGACGAAGGGCTCGATCTGGTGGAACAGGCCCTGGCGACAGTGGCCGGCAAGGTGATGGCATGAGTGATATTGTGGAAGTGACCCGCCCCGCGCTCAAGCGCCCCGACCTGTGGCGCGAACAGGCGTTCGTGGCGGGGCAATGGCGCGGCGCGGCGGCGACCATCGCGGTGGACAATCCCGCCACCGGCGCGGTGATCGGCCACGTGCCCGATCTGGGCGCGGCCGAAACGCGCGAGGCGGTGGACGCTGCGCAGGCCGCGTTCGGGCCGTGGAAGGCCAAGACCGCCAAGGAGCGTGGCGCGGTGCTCAAGCGCTGGGCCGCGCTGATGCTGGAGCATGCCGACGATCTGGCCACGATCATGACCGCCGAACAGGGCAAGCCCCTGGCCGAGGCCAAGGGCGAAGTGGGCTATGCCGCATCGTTCCTGGAATGGTTTGGCGAAGAGGCGCGGCGCGTGCGTGGCGAGGTGATCGCCCCGCACCAGGCCGATCGACGCCTGGTTGTCACCCGCCAGCCGGTGGGCGTGGTCGGCGCGGTCACGCCGTGGAATTTTCCGCTGGCGATGATCACGCGCAAGGCCGGCCCGGCGCTGGCCGTGGGCTGCCCGATCGTGATCAAGCCTTCGGAACTCACGCCGTTTTCGGCCCTGGCGCTGGCGGCGCTGGCGCAGGAAGCGGGGCTGCCCGATGGTCTGCTCAGCGTGATCACCGGGCAGGCCAAGCCAATCGGCGAAGTGCTGACCGGCGATTCGCGGGTGGCCAAGTTCACGTTCACCGGATCGACCGCCGTGGGCAAGCTGCTGGCCGCGCAGTGCGCCGGCACGGTCAAGCGGGTGAGCCTGGAACTGGGCGGCAATGCGCCGTTCATCGTGTTCGAGGACGCCGATCTCGATGCTGCGGTCGAAGGGGCGCTTGCCTCCAAGTTTCGCAATACCGGGCAAACCTGCGTCTGCGCCAACCGCCTGCTGGTGCACACCGATGTGCATGATGCCTTTGCGCAAAAGCTGGCCGCGCGCGTGGCCGCCTATCGCGTCGGGCCGGGCCTTGACGGGCCGACCGACCAGGGCCCGCTGATCGACGATCGCGCCGTGGCCAAGATCACCGCGCATGTCGCCGATGCCGTGGCCAAGGGCGGCAAGATCCTGACCGGCGGCAAGCAGGCAAAGGCCATCGGCGCGCGCTTTTTCGAGCCGACGGTGATTGCCGACGTGCCGGCCGATGCCCTTCTCAACCGCGAGGAAACCTTTGGTCCGCTGGCTGGCCTGGTCCGCTTTTCGAGCGAGCAGGAAGCCGTTGCCCTGGCCAACAACACCCGCGCCGGGCTGGCGGCCTATGCCTATACCGCCGATGCCGCGCGGCAATGGCGCCTGACCGAATCGCTGGAATACGGCATGGTGGGCATCAACACCGGGCTGATCTCTACCGAGGTGGCGCCATTCGGCGGGGTCAAGGAATCGGGCCAGGGCCGCGAAGGTTCACACCTGGGCGTGGATGATTATCTCGATGTGAAGCTGGCCTGCATCGCGGTTCCATCGCTATAATTTGCGCCGATCGCCGGATGTTCGGGAGAAAATCCCGAGATCCGGCGAATGCGCGCCAAAAATAGGGAAAAATAGCCCAGCGTTTTCCCATATCATCCTACTGGGATCGTAATCGATCGCTTTGGGAGATCACGCATGCTTGTCGGCACCGTCAAGGAAATCAAGAACCACGAATATCGCGTCGGGCTGACCCCCGAAAGCGCGCATGAACTGGTGGCGCACGGGCACACCGTGCTGGTGGAAACCGGTGCCGGCGCCGGCATCGGCGCTGCCGACGAAGCCTATGTGGCGGCCGGCGCGCAGATCGTGGGCACCGCGGCCGAAGTGTTTGCCCGCGCCGACATGGTGGTCAAGGTCAAGGAACCGCAGGCGGTGGAACGCGCCATGCTGCGCGAAGGCCAGATCCTTTATACCTATCTGCACCTGGCGCCCGATCCCGAACAGACCGCAGACTTGGTGAAGTCGGGCGCGGTGTGCATCGCCTATGAAACCGTGACCGACGCGACCGGTGGCCTGCCGCTGCTCAAGCCGATGAGCCAGGTGGCCGGGCGCATGGCGATCCAGGCCGGCGCCACCGCCCTGGAAAAGGCCCATGGCGGGCGCGGCGTGCTGCTGGGCGGCGTGCCCGGCGTGCTGCCGGCCAAGGTGGCGGTGATCGGCGGCGGCGTGGTCGGCTTCAATGCCGCGCAGATGGCCGCAGGCCTGGGTGCCGACGTGACGATCATCGACCGCAGCCCCGAAGTGCTGGAACGCCTGGCCACCCATTTCGAAAGCCGTGCCAAGACACTCTATGCCGGCAAGGCC
Source organism: Novosphingobium capsulatum NBRC 12533 (assembly GCF_001598375.1). Classification (GTDB taxonomy): domain Bacteria; phylum Pseudomonadota; class Alphaproteobacteria; order Sphingomonadales; family Sphingomonadaceae; genus Novosphingobium; species Novosphingobium capsulatum. The sequence goes on along the minus strand of NZ_BCYV01000026.1, from coordinate 39,348 downwards.
AACATCGCCGCTGCCGTGGCCGAGGCTGACCTGGTGATCGGCGCGGTGCTGGTGCCCGGCGCCGCTGCGCCCAAGCTGGTCACGCGCGAGATGCTGTCCACGATGAAGCCCGGCGCCGTGCTGGTGGACGTGGCGATCGACCAGGGCGGCTGCTTTGAAACCAGCCATGCCACGACCCATGCCGAGCCGACCTATGTGGTCGATGGCGTGGTGCACTATTGCGTGGCCAACATGCCGGGCGGCGTGGCGCGCACCAGCACCTATGCGCTCAACAACGTGACCCTGCCCCATGCCCTGGCCATTGCCAACCTGGGCTGGAAGGCCGCGCTGGCGCGCAACGTGCACCTCGCCAATGGCCTGAACGTGGCGTTTGGCAAGGTGACCTATGAAGCGGTGGCCAACGACCTGGGCTATGCCTATACCCCGGCGGCCGACCTGATCGGCTGACGCCAAGCCCACCTGGAGATGCGATGATCCACACCGACCATGCCGCGCTGCGGGCCGCCCATGCTGGGGGCACCGGGCTGTGCACGGTGGTGGGGATCGATGGCAGCTTTTCGCGCCGGGTGGGCGCGCAAATGGCGACCCAAGGAGTCGAGCAAGGAGCCGGCGCGGATGCATCCGTGGCCGGCTCTTTGGCCGATGTCTGCCTGGAACGGCAACTGGCCGGAGACTTGGCGCAGATGGCGCCGGGCGCGGTGCCGGCGCTGCAGCGCTATGGCCGGGGTTCGCCGATCATCGATTTTCGCCTGCCCTGTGGTGGCGGGCTGGATATCCTGCTCGATCCCGCGCCCGATCGCGCTGCGCTGGCGCAGGTGGTGCAAGCACTAGACGCGCGCCAGCCGGCCAGCCTGCCGCTGCCCGTGCCGGCCGATGCCCCGCCGCACCTGCTGCGTGCGCGGCCCTATATTCCCGCGCTCTCGCTGGTCTTGCTGGGCGAGGGCGCGGAACTGGCCGCGACCGCTGCGCTGGCCCGCACGATGGGCATAGCCACGCAGGTCTTTGCCAAGGAAGACACTGGCGCGCTGCGCCTGGGCGGGGTGCCGCAGGGCGCGCAGGCTGATGCCTGGACCGCGATCCTGCTGCTGTTTCACGATCACGAATGGGAACGCACGATCCTGCGCTGGGCGCTCGATAGCCCGGCATTCTACATCGGCGCACAGGGCGGGATGCGCGCGCGGATGGCGCGGCTGGACGATCTGGCCCGCGACGGGGTAAACGAAACCCAGCTGGCGCGGGTAACCAGCCCGATCGGCCTGATTCCCCGCACGCGCGAGCCCGGCGTGCTGGCGCTGTCGGCGCTGGCGGAGATCGTGGGCGCTTACGAGGCGCTGCATCCGCTGGCGTAACGCACGAGGCGGCGGCCCTGTTGCACACCTGCCCGATTGCCATATGATAGCGATAACAAGGGCGCCCGCCTTGGCGCACCAGAGGGGATTGAGGGCAAAGATGCTGACAAGACGGGCGTTTGCAGTTTCGCTGGCAGGAACGGGAGCATCGGTTCTGGCGGGCCGTGCCGGCGCCGCCAATTTTCGGGCCATCCCGCAAAGACCATCGGCGCGGGTGATCGTCGACAATGATTTTGCCGGCGATCCCGATGGCCTTGTCGCGCTGGCGCATCAGTTGCTGACGCCCAAGACCCGGACGGTGCTGATCACCAGCTCGGCGCTGAACCCCAAGCTGACGGATCCCGCCATTGCCGGCAAGACCGCTGCCGCCGGCAAGGATATTGCCGAAGAACTGATGCGCCAGGCCGGCCTGGTCGCGCCGCCGCCGGTGTTTGCCGGGACCGAGGACCTGGGCAACAGCAAGGCACCCGCATCGAAGGCGGCGCTGGCGATCGTGGCAGAGGCAATGCGCGATGATCCCGTGCCGCTGTACTTTACCTGCGGCGGGCCGTTGACCAACCTTGCCGCCGCGCTGCGCATCGAACCGCGGATTGCCCAGCGGATGACGGTGGTGTGGATCGGCGGTGGCAGCTATCCCAATGGCAACTGGGAATACAATCTGGCAACCGATGTTGCGGCGGTGCAAGAGGTTGTCGAGCGCTCCGCCGTTCCCTTGTGGCAGATTCCCCAGGCGGCCTATCGGCAGATGCAGGCCTCGGTGGCCGAACTGGGTGACCAACTCAGGCCGATCTCGCCGTTCGGGGCGTGGCTCTATGATCGGTTTACCACGCCGCCTGCCTTTATCAACGTGGGGGGCAGTTGGCCGCTGGGAGACAGCCCGACGGTGTTGCTGACGGCGATCTCGCCCGAGAGCAGCACTTTTGTTGATCGGACGGCGCGCCGGATCAATGCCGATGGCACATACGGGGCGGAAATCGCGGGACGAACCGTGCGCGTCTATGAGACGCTCGATGCACGGCTGACGTTTGCGGATTTCTACGCCTTGATGCGGCAGCATGCGCAGGGGCACTGATGCGCTGGGCTGCTGACGCCCCCTCCGACGGCCTGCGGCCGCCACCTCCCCCGAGAGGGGAGGATCTGGCTGGGTTATCCTCCCCCCTCGGGGGAGGTGGCAGCCCGTAGGGCTGACGGAGGGGGAAGCAGCGCTGCGGCGCGTGCCAGGTCTTCGGGCGTATCGATGTCCAGTGCCTGCTCGGCCGTCAGCGCCAGCGCGGGCGCATCGCGCAACAAGGCGCCTGCGCCGCGATCTCCCGTCAGCGCCAGCAACGCGGGGAAGTGCTGCGCGCCAAGCAGGGCCGGCGGCAGCGGCTGGCCGTTGCAACTGCTGGTCAGGCGATCGCCATCGAATGCGGCCAGCATCGTGGCAAAGTGTGCCGCCGGCACCAGTGGCATATCGGCGAGCGCGATCAGCACGGCGTCTGCCCCCGGCGCGGCGGCAATGCCTAGCGCAAGCGAGCGGGATTGCGGCGCCTGGGGCGGATCGAGTGCCACGCGGGTAAAGCCTGGCAGGGCTGGCACATCGGGCGCGGCGACGAGGATGCGTTGCGCCAGGGGCAGGGCGGCGGTGGCAGTGGCGACGTGTTCGATTACCGGTTTGCCGGCCAGCTGGGCCGCGAGCTTGCCACCGCCAAAGCGGCTGGCGCGGCCCGCGGCGAGCACGACCAGGGCGATGTTGCGCGTCACCGCGCGCGCCGGATGCGGCTTTCGCTGATCAGCGGGGCCGGGCGGTTGATGAAGGTCTTGAGCGCGAAGCTGCTTTGCACATGGGCGACGCCCTCGATCTGCGTCAGCCGTTCGAGCAGTTCGCGGTAGTGATCGAGATCGCGCACCACGCAGCGCAGCAGGAAGTCTGACCCGCCGGACATCAGAAACCCGCTCATGATTTCGGGCAGTTGCGCCACCTGCCCCTCGAACCGGTCGAGCGCCTCGCGCTGCTGGCGTTCGAGCGTGACCGAGACGAACACGCTCATCTTCCCGGCCAGGGCGCGTTCGTCGAGCCGGGCGAAATAGCCGGTGATCAGGCCGGCTGCCTCCAACTGGCGCACGCGGCGGATCGTGGGGGTGAGCGACAGGCCGATTTCCTCGGCCAAGTCGCGCCAGCTCATCCGGCCATCGCGGGTGAGGCATTGCAGGATGCGGATATCCCAGGAGTCGAGTTCGGGCGGTGCGGTGGTTTCCGACATGTAAGCATGAATGCACTACATTTTGCCAAGATGGTAGTGCAAAGTGCACTCCCGTGCTTTTACCTGCCCCGCAATTGGCAACCCTTTCCAACCCTTTCGCGTTATGCTGCCAGGGAAACCGAAAGGCCTGGGAAAGGATAATCGTGGCAGAATTCGCCAACCAGCAGCCCCTGGCGCTGCATGTGCCCGAGCCCAAGGCGCGGCCCGGTGCCGAGCCGGACTGGAGCGGCCTCAACCTGCCGCCGGTGGGCGCGCAGCCCCGCCCGGACGAGGCCTGTGCCGCTGCCGATACCTGGCCCTTGTGCACCGACCTGATCCGCGTGCTGGATGAAAATGGTCAGGCGCTGGGGCCGTGGAACCCGCGGCTCGATCCAGAAACCCTGCGCGCCATGCTGCGCAACATGGCGCTGACCCGCGCGTTTGACGAGCGCATGTTTCGCGGCCAGCGCCAGGGCAAGACCAGCTTCTACATGAAGTGCACCGGCGAAGAGGCGACCTCGGTGGCGCCGGCTATGGCGCTGGCGGCCGATGACATGGTCTTTCCCAGCTATCGCCAGCAGGGCATCCTGATCACGCGCGGCTATCCGCTGATCGAGATGATCAACCAGATCTACTCCAACAAGGCCGACAAGCTGAAAGGCCGCCAGCTGCCGATCATGTATTCGGCGCGTGACTATGGCTTTTTCACCATCTCGGGCAACCTGGCCACGCAGCTGCCGCAGGCAGTGGGCTGGGCCATGGCCAGCGCCATTTCGGCCGATACCCGCATTGCCGCTGCCTGGGTGGGCGAGGGATCGACCGCCGAGGGCGATTTCCATTCGGCGATGACCTTTGCCACCGTCTATAACGCGCCGGTGGTGCTCAACGTGGTCAACAACCAGTGGGCCATTTCCAGCTTTTCGGGCTTTGCCGGGGGCGAGCGTCAGACGTTTGCCGCCCGGGCGATCGGCTATGGCGTGGCCGGGCTGCGCGTCGATGGCAACGATCCGCTGGCGGTCTATGCCGCCACGCGCTGGGCGGCCAACCGGGCGCGCAGCAATGCCGGGCCCACGCTGATCGAGCATTTCACCTATCGCGCCGAGGGGCATTCGACCTCTGACGATCCCTCGCAATACCGCAGCGCGCAGGAACGCAGCACCTGGCCGCTGGGCGACCCGATCGTCCGGCTGAAGAACCACCTCATCGCGCTCGGCGAATGGGACGAGGATCGCCAGGCAGCGATGGACCAGGAACTGGCCGAGGCGGTGAAGGCCGCGACGCGCGCGGCCGAGGCCAACGGCGTGCTGGGCCACGGGCTGCACCATCCGTTCCACACGATGTTCGAAGACGTGTTCGAGACGCTGCCCTGGCACCTGCAGGAGCAGAGCGAGCAGGCGATGCGCGAGCGGCGGATCAAGTGGCCCGACTGGCGGCCCGAAGATGGAGACGATATGCCATGACGGACCAGGGAACGAGCCGTCGCATGACGATGATCGAGGCGATCAACGACGCCCTCGACGTGATGATGGAGCGCGACCCCGCCGTGGTGATCATGGGCGAGGACGTGGGCTATTTCGGGGGGGTGTTCCGCGCCACCGCCGGCCTGCAGAAGAAATATGGCAAGACCCGCGTGTTCGATACCCCGATCAGCGAATGCGGGATCATCGGCGTGGCCGTGGGCATGGGCGCCTATGGCCTGCGCCCGGTGCCGGAAATCCAGTTTGCCGACTATATCTATCCGGGCCTGGATCAGCTGGTGTCGGAAGCGGCGCGGCTGCGCTATCGCTCGGCCGGGGAATTTATCGCGCCGCTGACGGTGCGATCGCCCTTTGGTGGCGGCATCTTTGGCGGGCAGACCCACAGCCAGAGCCCGGAAGCACTGTTCACCCATGTGGCCGGCCTCAAGACGGTGATCCCGTCAAACCCGCACGATGCCAAGGGGCTGCTGATCGCCGCGATCGAAGACAACGATCCGGTTGTCTTCTTCGAGCCCAAGCGGATCTACAACGGGCCGTTCACCGGCGCCTATGACAAGCCGGTTGAACCGTGGAGCAAGCACCCCGACAGCGAGGTGCCCGAGGGCCATTACACCGTGCCGCTGGGCAAGGCGCGCGTGGTGCGCGAAGGCGAGGCGGTGACGGTGCTGGCCTATGGCACGATGGTCCACGTCGCGCATGCCGTGTGCATCGACAAGGGCGTGGATGCCGAAGTGATCGACCTGCGCACGCTGGTGCCGCTGGATATCGCCACGATCCGCGAGTCGGTGCGCAAGACCGGGCGCTGCATGATCGTGCACGAGGCGACCCGCACCGGCGGATTTGGCGCAGAGCTTTCAGCGTTGGTGCAGGAGCATTGCTTCTACGAGCTGGAAGTGCCGATCGAGCGCGTGACCGGTTTCGACACGCCCTATCCGCACAGCCTGGAATGGGCCTATTTCCCGGGGGCCGTACGCATCGGCGAAGCCCTCGACCGTATCTGCAAGGATTGATCCCATGGCGCTTTACACCTTCCGCCTGCCCGACATCGGCGAAGGCATTGCCGAGGCCGAGATCGTTGCCTGGCACGTGCAACCCGGCGACACGGTGGGCGAGGACAGCCCGCTGGCCGACATGATGACCGACAAGGCCACCGTGGAAATGGAAAGCCCCGTCGCGGGCCGGGTGGTTTCGATCGCCGGCGAAGTGGGCGATCGCATTCCGATCGGCTCGATGCTGGTGGAGATCGAGGTGGCCGGCGAGGTTGGGGAAGGGGCTTCGACAGGCTCAGCCCGAACGGAACCTGAGCACGACGAACCCGCACCCGTTCGCCCTGAGCCTGTCGAAGGGCGCTTGCCGGACGTGGAGGTTGTGCAGGGGGCTTCGACAAGCTCAGCCCGAACGGAGGTTGTGCAAGAACAGCCTGCACCCGTTCGCGCAGAACCTGCTACCGGACACCAGAGCGCCCGCGTGCTCGCCAGCCCGGCGGTGCGCCAGCGCGCCCGGAAATTGGGGATCGACCTGGCCCAGGTGCGCCCGTCGCAGGATGGGCGCCTGCGCCATGGCGATCTCGACCAGTTCCTTGCCTATAATCGCAGCTATGCCCCCGGCGCGGCAGCGCGGGCGGATGAGCAGGTCAAGGTGATTGGCCTGCGCCGCCGCATTGCCGAGAACATGGCCGCGTCCAAGCGCGCGATCCCGCATTTTTCCTATGTCGAGGAATGCGATGTCACCGCGCTGGAAGAACTGCGCGCGCAGCTCAATGCCGGCGGTCTCGATCGTCCGCGCCTGACCATGCTGCCGCTGCTGATCGTGGCGATCTGCCGCACGCTGCCGCAGTTCCCCATGCTCAACGCACGCTATGACGATGAAGCCGGCGTGGTGACGCGCCACGGCGCGGTGCACCTGGGCATGGCGACGCAGACCCCGGCGGGCCTGATGGTGCCGGTGATCCGCAATGCCCAGGCGATGAACCCCTGGGCCCTGGCGCGGGAAATCGCCCGCCTGGCCGATGCCGCGCGCAACGGCACGGCCAAGCCGGACGAGCTTTCCGGCTCTACCTTCACTATCACCTCGCTCGGCCCGCTGGGCGGCGTGGCGACGACGCCGGTGATCAACCGGCCGGAAGTGGCGATCATTGGCCCCAACCGCATTGTCGAGCGGCCGATGTTCATGCCCGATGGCCTCGGCGGCGAACGCATCGCCAAGCGCAAGCTGATGAACATCTCGATCAGTTGCGACCATCGCGTGGTCGATGGCTGGGATGCAGCGAGCTTTGTCCAGGCGGTGAAGAAGCTGATCGAAACGCCGGCGCTTATTTTGGCGTAATTCCGGCTTTGCCGGAATTACGGTTGCGGCACCGGCCCGCTCCCCCACCCGACCTCCCAACGATAGTACCCTATGGGAGGTCGGGTGGGGGAGCGGGCCGGTGCCGCAACGCCGAAACTTCAGTTTCGGCGCAAACGTCAAAAATCCGACGCGCGCGAGGCGGCGCGGGCCTTGGCGAATGAGTCGCGGCGGAACGCCTCGAACGCCACGCGCTGGTCGTGCCCGGCATCCTTGGGATAATCGCGGTATTCGGCGATGATCTCGTCAAAGATCTCGCGCATCTCTTGCCTATGATCGGGGTGCGAGAAAATGTGCAGGCGGTTTTCGCGCATGGCGTCGAGCGTGCGCTGCGCGATCACGTCGGGCTCCATGCCGAATTCGTGAACGCCCGCCAGGCGCTCCACGGCTTCCTGGTTCACCGGCTTGGCGCCACCCTTCAGGCTGTCGGGGCGGATCGCGTCGCTGGCATAGATATAGCTTTTGACCAGGCCCGGGCACAGCACCGAAACGCCGATGCCATATTGCAGCAGCGAGTAGTGCAGCGATTCCGAAAGGCCGCGCACGGCGAACTTGGTGGTGTTGTAGATCCCCGGCGTGCCGGCGGCGAGGAAGGCGGCCATCGAGGCGGTGTTGGTAATATGCCCGCCCTTTTGCGTGCCGGCCTTCACCCGTTCCACCATGCGCGGCACGAAGGTCATCACCCCGTTGATCACACCGTGAAGGTTGACGCCGAGCAGCCAGTCCCAATCGTCATAGCTTGATTCCTCGATCGGCTGGAAAAGGTTGACCCCGGCATTGTTGAACAACAGCGAGACTGGCCCAAATTCAGCCTCCACGCGGTCAGCCGCCTCGCGAAATGCCTCGCGGCTCGACACGTCGAGCTGCACGCCCATGACTTCGCGGTTGTCGAGGCTGGCCAGGGCCTGGTCGATCGAATCCTGGCGAATGTCGGCAATCGCCACTTTGCAGCCCTCGTTGAGCAACTGGCGGACGAGGCCGATGCCAACGCCGTTGGCGCCACCGGTGACGAAGGCCGTGCGGCCGGCAAAATCCTTCATGCGGTTACTCCCATCCGGGTGGCCTTGAGTGCGTTCTGCCGCTCGATTTCGGCGGTGATCGCCGGGTTGCGGAACAGCATGGCAAACGTCTGCTTGTATTCGGGGTTTTCCGGCAGGTGGGTCTGCACCGCGGCGGTGGTCGCCTCGCCCCGTTCCTTCACGCCCACCAGGAATTCGGAGTGGGTGAGGATATAGAGTTCATCGTTGAGGATGCCTTCGAGCACGCGCTCCCCGACCTGCTCCTTGGTCTGGTAGAGGTGCGAGAAATTGCCGCCGGCCTGGCGGCGCTTGTCGGCTTCGGCATAGCCGGTTTCCGCCAGTTCTGCCGGGCGGGTCTTGCCGGCTTCGGCAATGTTGGATTGCACCGCGCCGGGGCAGAACGCGGAACAGATCACCCCGCGCGATTCCAGTTCGGGGCGCATGCATTCCATCATCGAAGTGACGGCCGCCTTGCCCGAGGAATAGATCGTGGTCGCCGCCGCCGGCACGAGGGCGGACATCGAGGCGGTGTTGACGATATGGCCGCCTTCGCCATGGGACAGGATGCGCGGCAGCACGGTAACGATGCCGTTGATCGTGCCGCCCAGGTTCACGCCCATGACCCAGTCCCAATCGGCGAACGTGGCGAGGTCGGTCGGGCCGACCACGGCGACGCCGGCATTGTTGACCAGGATGTGGATCTTGCCAAAGCGCGCCTCGATCGCATCGGCCACCGCGGCATAGTTGGCGCGGTCGGTCACATCGAGCTTGAGCGCGAGGATGCGGTCGGTCGCGCCGCCGGCCACGTCGGCCAGTTCGGCGCTGCCCTGCGCCAGGTGATCGTCGCGAATATCGGCAATCGCCACGTTCATGCCCGCGCCCAGCAGCGCCTTGGCGATTCCCAGGCCGATTCCGCTGGCCCCTCCGGTGACGAGTGCTGTTTTGCCCGGCAGATTCTGCATGGTTCCTCTCCGTTTTTGCAAGATAACGTTTGTTATGGTGGCGCGCGTTGATCGCAGCCCGTCATTTGTTTTTGTGCCTACCCTATTCACTACCTGAGAATTGTATGCAAGACTAACAATGATCCGGATGAAAATGGCCCGATTCCAAGAAAGGCCGGCCGGGAGAGGAGAGACGCGATGGCAGGTGCAATGGCACCGACGATCCCCGATGACGGGGTAGCCGCCCTTCAGGCAGAGGCAGCGTTCGACAGCGAATCGGCCGTGCCGACAACGCAGCCCTGGCCAGCGGCGGGCGCGGCGTGGTTCGCGCTGTTCGCCATCGTGCTGGCCACGTTCCTCAACTTCTTTGACCAGACCGTGTTTGGCATGCTGGCCCAGCGCATCAAGCAGGATTTCGCGTTGAGCGACGAGGCACTCGGGTTCCTGGGTGGGCCGGCCAGCGTGATTTTCTTCGTGGTGGTGGGCATCCCGCTGGCGCGGCTGGCCGATATCTATCCGCGCCGCCTGGTGCTGGCCGGTGGCATGCTGGCGACGGCCACGATCATGGCGCTGGGCGGCATGGCGCAAAGCTTTGGCCAGTTCGTGGGCAGCCGCATGTTCCTGGGGGCCGGCGGCTCTGCCCATGCGCCAGCGTCCTATTCGCTGCTCGCCGATTTCTTCCCGCCCAAGAAGATCACCCGCGCCTTTGCCGTGCTACAACTGGGTTTCATCGGCGGCACCACGGTGGGCGTGGCGCTGGGCGGCAAGTTGATCATGTGGCTGGCGGGCCGGCCCGATCCGGTACTGCTGGGCCTGCGCATCCATTCCTGGCAGCTGATCCTGCTGGGCGAAGCGGTGGCGGGCGTACTGGCGGCCCTGCTGCTGCTGGCGATCCGTGAACCGGCACGACGCGGCCATCAACCGGCCGCGCGCCAGGGCGGCGTGGCGGCTGAAACCAGCCTGGGCCGGCGCGTTGTGGCGTTCACCGGATTGGACGCGGTGCGTGCCATCCATGCGCGTGGCCGCGTCTATTATCCGCTGTTCCTGGGCCTGGCGCTGGCCGCGATCGAAACCTTTGGCCTGGCGTTCTGGCGGGTGCCGTTCATGATCCGCACTTATGGTTGGAACGAGGGGCGCATCGGCATGGTCATGGCGCCGATGCTGCTGGTCAGTTCGCTGCTGGGTATTTTCCTGGGCGGCGTTTTCGTGGAATGGATGGCCAAGCGGCACAAGGACGCCAACGTGCGCTGTGCCGCGATCCTGTTTGCGCTGGTCACGATCTGCGCGATTACCGCACCGCTGATGCCAACGGGCGAAACCAGCCTGGCGGTATTGGCGCTGGGCGGGATGTTCGGCCTGGCCGGCGCCGTGCCGCAGAACGCGGCGATCCAGCGCATCGCCCCCAACGAGATGCGCGGCCAGGTCACCGCGATCTATCTGTTCATGTTCACCTTCTTTGGGGCGATGGGCAGCTTTGTGGTGGGCGTGGTGGCGCAGCGCATCGTGGGCGTGGAAGCGCAGCTGTGGAAAGCGCTGGTGATCGTCGCCGGCGCGCTGCTGCCGATCGCCACGGTGTCGATGATCCTGGCGATCCGGCCCTATCGTGAGGAAGTGGCGCGGCTGGAAGCGCAAGGGCGTTGACAGCCGCTTCCTGATCCGCAATTTGTTAGTGACACATACAAAATGGAGAGAGCGATGACGGGCGAAGCGGCAGGCGATCGTATTGCGCTGCTTGAACAAAAGCTGGCCCAGGTGGAAGCCCGCCTGACCGTGCGCGAGGACGAGCTGGACGTGCGCAAGCTCCAGCATCTCTATGGCTATCTGATCGACAAGTGCCTCTATAACGAAACGGTCGACCTGTTCACCGACGATGGCGAAGTGCGCTTTTTCGGCGGTGTGTGGAAAGGCAAGGAAGGCATTCGCCGCCTCTATGTCGAGCGGTTCCAGAAGCGCTTCACCTATGGCAACAACGGCCCGATCGATGGCTTCCTGCTCGATCACCCGCAGTTGCAGGATATCATCGATATCCAGCCCGATGGCGTCACCGCGCTGGCGCGCGCGCGCTCGATGATGCAGGCCGGGCGGCACAAGGATTTCGAGGGCGACGCCCCGCACCTCAAAGCCCGGCAGTGGTGGGAAGGCGGCATTTACGAAAACACCTACAAGAAGGTGGACGGCAAATGGCGCATGCACATCCTGAACTACATGCCGATCTGGCATGGTGATTTCGAAAAGGGCTGGGCGCATACGCCGCCCGAATACGTGCCGTTCCCCAAGGTGACCTATCCCACCGATCCCAGCGGACCGGATGAACTGCTCGAAGGCCACTGGCTGTGGCCCACGCACAAGATCACCCCGTTCCACATGAACCACCCGATCACCGGCAAGCCGATCGAGGCGCAGCGCCTGCAGCGCGACCTCGATCACGATGCCGCGATCGCCGCAAAGTAAGCCCCAGCCCATGACCACGACGACCTATCCCTCGCTTTGCATGATCATCAACGGCCAGCGCGTGAGCGGGGGTGGGCGGCGCACCCACGCCGTGGTCAACCCGGCGACGGGCGCGGTGCTGGGCGAACTGCCGCTGGCTGATGCCGCAGACCTTGACGCCGCCCTTGATGTGGCGGCGCAAGGTTTTGCGCTGTGGCGCAAGTCCACCCCGCAGCAGCGTGCCGCCGTGCTCAATGGCGCAGCGCGGCTGATGCTGGAGCGCCAGGAAGACCTGGCGCGGATCGCCACGCTGGAGCAGGGCAAGACCCTGCCCGAGGCGCGGATCGAGGTTCTGATGAACGTCGGGCTGTTCCAGTTCTATGCGGGCGAGGTGCAGCGCATCTATGGCCGGGCGCTGGTCCGGCCCACCGGCATGCGCTCTACCGTCACGCACGAGCCGGTTGGCCCGGTGGCGGCCTTTGCGCCGTGGAATTTCCCGCTCGGCAATCCCGGGCGCAAGCTGGGTGCGCCGATCGCCGCAGGCTGTTCGGTGATTCTCAAGGCGGCCGAGGAAACCCCTGCCAGCGCGCTGGGCGTGCTGCAATGCCTGCTCGATGCCGGGTTGCCGCCGCAGGTGGCGCAGGCCGTGTTCGGCGTGCCTGACGAGGTCAGCCGGCATCTGCTCGGCAGCCCGGTGATCCGCAAGCTGTCGTTCACCGGATCGACGCAGGTGGGCCAGCACCTGGCCAAGCTGGCGGCCGACGACATGAAGCGCACGACGATGGAACTGGGCGGCCATGGCCCGGTGCTGGTCTTTGCCGATGCCGACCTTGATCGCGCGATCGAAACGGCGGTGGCGCACAAGTATCGCAACGCCGGGCAGGTCTGTGTCAGCCCGACGCGGTTCATCGTGGAAGAGCCGGTGTTCGAGGCTTTCCGCGATGGCTTAGCCGCCCGCGCGGCGCAGATGCGCGTGGGCAACGGGCTGGAGGATGGCGTGCAGATGGGCCCGATGGCCAATCCGCGCCGGCCCGAGGCGATGGAGCGCCTGATCGGCGACGCCGTGGCGCGCGGCGCACGCCTGCACACCGGTGGTGAGCGGGTGGGCAATGCCGGGTTCTTCTTTGCCCCCAGCGTGCTGTCTGACATTCCCCTGGATGCCGCGATCATGAACGAGGAGCCGTTCGGCCCGGTAGCGCTGATCAACCGCTTTGCCGATGCCGATGCGATGATCGCCGAGGCCAATCGTCTGCCCTATGGCTTGGCGGCCTATGCCTGGTGCCAGGGCCATGCCACCCGCGCCCGCGTGGCGGCCGAGGTGGAAACCGGCATGCTGGGCATCAACACGACGATGATCGGCGGCGCCGATGCGCCATTCGGCGGGGTGAAATGGTCGGGCCACGGGCACGAAGATGGCCCCGAAGGCCTGATGGCGTGCCTGGTGACCAAGACCGTGCACGAAGCCTGATGCGCAACGTCATGGGCGGGCAACATTCGGGAAAAGCAAGCGGCATAGCGGGGCAGGCTTGTCTGCTGCCTGCCGGAGTGCCCGATGCGCCGAATGCTTTTTCCTGCCCTGGTCCTTGCCGCCACTCCCGCTCTGGCGGCGGAGGACGACGCGCAGGTGTGGCTGGCGCAACAATCGTTCCTGAACCTCAACCAGAACCTCGTGCTGTTCACCGACGTGCAGCTGCGCCTGACCGACGATGCGCAGCGCGCCGGGCAGGCGATCGTGCGCGGGGCGCTTGGGGTCAAGCTCGACCGGTCGACTACGGTCTGGGGCGGCTATGGCTATATCCGCAGCGATCCGCTGGGCGGGCGGGTGAGCCACGAACACCGCGTGTTCGAGCAGGTGACCTGGCGCGCGTTTGGCGACGGGGCGGGCAATGGCACCACGCGCCCGACGCTGACCGGGCGCACGCGGCTGGAACAGCGCCTGGTCGACGGGCAGGGCGGAACGGGCTGGCGGCTGCGCCAGCTGGTGCGGCTCGACGTGCCGCTGGGCAAGCCGGGCACGCCGCAGGCGGTAGTCTGGGCCGAACCGTTCGTGGGCCTCAACCGCACCGGCTGGGGCCAGAAATCGGGTTTCGACCAGCTGCGCGGCTTTGCCGGCGTGGCCCTGCCGGTGGGCCGCGGCATCAGCGTGGAGGCGGGCTATTCCGGCCAGTATGTCTCGCGCCCGGCGCGCGAGGATCGCATGAATCACATTGCCAGTCTGTCGCTCATGATCCGCAGGTGATCGCGCGCGGGCCGGCTCATAACCAGGAGAGGCCCGCATGACCCAGGATCTGAAAACCGGCGGCGCGCAAGGATATTTGCGCATCGCCACCGAGGAAGCCTTTGCCACCCAAGAACAGGTCGATGCCTATCTGCGCATGATCCGCGATGGCGAGGCGGACAAGGGCATGGTCTCGCTCTGGGGGTTTTACGCCCAATCGCCGTCGGAGCGCGCGGTGCAGATCATGGAGCGCCTGCTCGACCTGGGCGAGCGGCGCATTGCCGACATGGACGCGACCGGCATCGACAAGGCGATCCTGGCGCTGACCTCGCCCGGGGTTCAGCCGCTGACCAACCTCAACGAAGCCAAGGCGATTGCCACCCGCGCCAACGATCGGCTGGCGAGCGCCTGTGAAGCCTATCCCGACCGCTTCATCGGGCTTGGCACCGTGGCCCCGCAGGACCCGGAATGGTCTGCCCGCGAAATCCATCGCGGTGCCAAGGAACTGGGCTTCAAGGGCATCCAGATCAACAGCCACACGCAAGGGCGCTATCTCGACGAGGAATTCTTCGATCCGATCTTCCGCGCCCTGGTCGAGGTGGACCAGCCGCTCTATATCCATCCCTGCACGCCACCCGATGCGATGATCGGGCCGATGCTGGAGGCAGGCCTGGATGGCGCCATCTTTGGCTTTGGCGTGGAAACCGGCATGCACCTGCTGCGGCTGATCACCATCGGCATCTTTGACAAGTATCCCAGCTTGCAGATCATGGTCGGCCATATGGGCGAGGCGCTGCCCTATTGGCTCTATCGCCTTGATTTCATGCACCAGGCCGGCGTGCGGTCACAGCGCTATGCCCGGATGAAGCCGCTCAAGAAGACCATTGCCGAATACCTGCGCTCCAACGTGCTGGTGACCAATTCCGGCATGGCGTGGGAGCCGGCGATCAAGTTCTGCCAGGAGGTGATGGGCGCAGACCGCGTGATGTATGCGATGGACTATCCCTATCAGTACGTGGCCGATGAAGTGCGCGCGATGGACGCGATGGACATCGCGCCCGAAACGAAGAAGAAGTTCTTCCAGACCAACGCGGAACGCTGGTTCAAGCTGTAATCTTGTCGATCACGCAGGCCGAAGGAGAATGAGCATGTACGCTGTTGCGGGTGCATCGGGCCAACTGGGGCGTCTGGTGCTGGCTGAACTGGTGGCCAAGGTGGGCGCTGGCAATGTCGTGGCGCTGGCGCGCGATCCGGCCAAGCTGGAAGGCAGCGGCGTGGCCGTGCGCGTGGCCGATTACGACAAGCCCGAAACGCTGGCGCCGGCGCTGTCCGGGGTGGAGCGGCTGCTGCTGATCTCGGGCAATGCCGTGGGCGCACGCGTGCCGCAGCACGCCGCCGTGATCGACGCGGCCAAGGCGGCCCGCGTCGGCCTGATCGCCTATACCTCGATCCTCCACGCCGATACCTCGACCATCGGCCTGGCGCAGGAGCATCGCGAGACCGAGGCGCTGCTGCGCGCCAGCGGCGTGCCTTTCGTGCTGCTGCGCAATGGCTGGTACAACGAAAACTACACCGGCGCCCTGGCGCCGGCGATTGCCCACGGCGCTATTCTGGGCGCGGCCGGGCAGGGCCGCATCGCCAGCGCCACCCGGGCCGATTATGCCGCGGCTGCGGCCCAGGCGCTGATCGGTGCCAAGGGCGGCGAAGTCTATGAACTGGCCGGCGATACTGCCTTTACCATGGCGGAATTCGCGGCCGAAGTGGCGCGGCAGGCGGGCAAGCCGGTGGCCTATGTCGATATGTCCAAGGCCGATTATGCCGCCGCCCTCGAAGGGGTGGGATTGCCCGGCTTCCTGGCGCAGATGCTGGCCAATTCCAGCTTTGAATCGAGCAAGGACCAGCTGTTTGACGACAGCCGCACGTTGAGCGCGCTGATCGGCCGGCCCACCACACCGATCGCCCAGACCATCGCTGCGGCATTGGCCTGAGCATGACAGAGAGCAATAGCGCGGCTGGTGAAAGGGCTGCCGGCCCATCGCGCACGATCGCGCGCGGGGGCTGGTATGCCCTGGTGCTGGTGGCGCTGACCAATGCGATGAGCCTGCTCGATCGCCAGATCCTGGCGATCCTGGCCCCGGCGATCAAACACGACCTGGGCGTGGGCGATGCCGAGATGGGGCTGCTCTATGGCACTGTCTTTGCGCTTTTCTATGCCTTGTTCTCGCTGCCGGTAGGGCGCCTGGCCGATGGCTGGACGCGCACCAGGCTGCTGGGCGTCAGCCTGGTGCTGTGGTCGGCGGCGACCGGGCTGGGGGGCCTCGCCACCAGCTTTGGCCTGCTGGCGCTGTCTAGGCTGGGCGTGGGCATCGGAGAGGCGGCTACCCAGCCGGCGGGCACGTCGCTGATCTATGATTTCTGGCCCAAGCACCGGCGCGGTTTCGTCATGGCGGTGATGGCCTCGGCCATTGCGCTGGGGCTGGGCGGCTCGTTGATCCTGGGTGGCGTTGCCGCGCAAGCCTGGACCGAGCATTGGGCGGGGGGCAGCGCGCCGCTCGGCCTCAAAGGCTGGCAGTTTGCGTTTCTGGTGGCAGCGGCGCCTGGTTTCGTCCTTGCCGCATTCGTCGGCACGATGAAGGAACCGGCACGCGGGGCGATGGATGGCATGCCCGCGCCAGCCGATCCGCACCCGTTTCGCGCCAGCATCGCGCTGTTGGGCGGGGTCACGCCGGGGTTGCACTGGATCGCCATGGCGCTGCGCCGGGCCAAGGCGGCGGCCTTTGCCACCAACCTGGCGGCGCTCGCCGGGATCGCGGCGGTAATGGCCGTGCTGGCGGTGATCTGCCGGGGCCTCTCGGCCCGGCCGCCGCTGCCGCTGGGGCCGATCACGGTCGATGCGCATAGCCTGCAATGGGGCGTGATCGGTTTTGGCCTGTTCGTGCTGGTCAACTTGATGCAGCGCATGCGCGCCGATGATGCCCAGGCCTTTCGCGTGATTGCCGGATCGCCCACGCTGATCATGGCGATCGCGGTAGGTACACTGCAATCGGCGATCAACTATGGGATGATGGCGTTCAACCCCAGCTTCCTGATCAAGACCTATCACCTTTCGATGAAGGACACCGCGCTGCAGTTCGGGCTGCTGTCGGCGGCGATGGGCATTATCGGGCCGCTGATCTGGGGGCCGCTGGCCGATCTGCTGCACCGCCGCCTGCCGTCTTCGGGCCGGGCGCTGGTGGCGTTGTTTGCCATGGGGGTTTCGCCGCTGCTGTCGTTCTGGACGTACCTTTCGCCCGATCCGACCACGTTCTATTGGCACTTTGCGATCTACAGCCTGGTGCTGACCGGGTGGATGCCACCGCTCTATGCCATCATGTATGATCAGGTGCTGCCGCGCATGCGGGGGATCACCGCCAGCCTCTATCTGCTGACGATGACCATCGTGGGCATGGGCATCGGCCCCTATGCCGTGGGCCTGATTTCCGATGCCACCGGCAACCTGACCCACGCCATGCTGACGATGAATGCCGTGGCCATTCCCATCGTGGTCCTGATGCTGCTGATCGCACGGCGCAGCGCGCGGGACGAGACCGGGTTGCGCGCGCGAGCGTGAGGGGGCGGAGTTGGGACAGGCTTCGCACCACCCCCCCGACCCCCTCCTCTGAAGAGGAGGGGGAGTTAAGGTGTTGACGGAAAAGCCCCCTCCTCTTCAGAGGAGGGGGTTGGGGGTGGTGGAAACCACAAGCAGCTTCACAGAACGCGCCACACCCACAGCTTGATGCCCAGGGGATAGCGCGCGCCGCTGCACACGAAGATCGAGCGGTTCATCCATTCATACTTGCCCACCGGCGCAATGAATTCGGGCACGGTGCGGAAATAGTATTCGGCCGGATCGACTTCCTCGCCGGCGGCAAGGCGGGCCATGACATCGGGCGGGCCGTGGCGCAGGCCCTTGTTGCGGATCTGGATCAGCACGCCATCGTCGGTTTCGATCGCATAGAGCGCATCGGCCACGGTAACGCCGTCGGGCCGGGTGAGCTGCCAATCGGCGGAATTGCCGACCAGTTGCCCCTTGATCAGCGGTCCTTCGACACGCCCGCCGCCGACGATGGGAATGATGCGGCGGGCGCCGTCATAGGTCTGGCCGATCTGGCGCGGCGGCTCCAGGTCGCCGCTCGCCTCATAGACGAATTCCAGTTCGGGCTTGATCATGCATGCTCTCCCATCGGCCAGATCGTTATGCGTCATAGCATGGTGTGGTTATGCCGCCAGGCCGATGTCGGCCGCATCGGCCCAGTTTCCGTGCAGGCCAAAGCGCAGGCGAATGGGGATATGCACGGTGGCAAGCGGCCCCTGGGCGATCGCCTGCGCATCGAAGATCAACAGGTCGCTGCGGGCCTCTTCCAGGCGGTTGCACACCTGCACGATCCAGCCATCGCCTTCGGGCGCGTCCTTGCTGCGCGGGATGAAGCACGGCTCTTGCAGGCTGCTGACCGGGCCGCACCACCAGTGCTGCTCTTCGCCAGTGGCAAAGTTCTTGTGGAACAGGCAGTTCATCAACAACCCACCGGCGCTGCCGCCGCGCAGCTCGACCGGGCGCTGCATGTCCATTTCCAGGAACCAGCCGTGGTGCGTGTGCTGCCCGGCAAAGCGATCGTCGATGCGCGGAAATTCGCAGGCGGTGTTCGACAGGCGCTCGATCGCGGTAAAGGCATCGCCGTTGCTGGCCATGTCCACCACCCAATCGGTGGGATAGCTCATCGCTTCGCGTCCGTTGAACGGGGCGCCGTGCACATCGGGGAAGAACGGGAACATGTTGTTCTTCGCCTCGCAGGTGACGAAGTGGATCTTGCTGCCATCCTGCCAGGCGTTCAGCACGTGGCTGGCAAAGCAGTTGTCGCGCGTGAACCAGCGAATGTCTTCCTGGCTCACGCCATCGCGCCGGGGGATCACGCCCAGGTGCACGGGCTTGGTGGTGTCAAAGCCGAAGTGCGGCAGGCCCGCCTCCAGCCGCTCCCAACTGCCGATTGAGGGCACGATGTGCAGCAGCAGATAGTCCTGCGTGATGCCGAAGTCGTGCATCATGCAGTAATAGGGCACCTTGAACCACACCTCGCGCACCAGTTCGCCGGTCGGACTTACTTCCATATAGGTCACGTCATCGGTGCACAGGCCGCTGGCGGCATAGCCGATCGCCACCATGTTGCCGGAGGCCGGATCGACCTTGGGATGGGCGGTAAAGGTTTGGCCGGTCATGCGGCCACCGAACTTTTCAAAACCGATGGTTTCCATGCTGGCCGGGTCCATCAGCAGGGCGGGGCTGTCTTCCTTCATTGCCCACAGCTTGCCAGCGTGGATGAAGGCGTTGGTATTGGCGGTGGAGCGGATTTGCCCTTGCACGCTCTCGTCATCGGTCAGCGGGTTGCGATAGGCGCCGAACAGGCCCTTGCCGGCGGCCTTTTCCAGTTTCCACTTGTCGGTGTGGGCCCAGCGCTGGCGGAAATCCACCTGCCCATCGTGGATGTGGAACCGGGTGATCATGCCATCGCCGTTGAAGGCAATATCGTCACCCAGGCGCGGGGGGAATTGCGGGTCTGGCTGAACGCGGTAAAACGCCCCGTTCAGTTCGCGGGGAATTTCCCCATCGTGGGCCAGGTCGGCAATGTCGGCCTCGACCCGCGACGGGGTGTTGAAGCCGGTAAAGCTGGGCGAGGCGGGAAAGTGAGACACTGGCATCCTCCTGCTAGTTTTGTATGGTTGACTAACAATTGCGCTTATCTGATGCGCAAGGCAATGGGGAGCAGGCATTGATCAAGGACAAGTTTGCCGATGTGGTGACCCCGCCACCGGGCGAAGAGGCCGATATCGGCGAAATCAACGGCATCCTGGGCTTCCATATCCGCCTGGCCCATGGCGCCTGCCTGCGCCATTTTACCGAGACCTTCACCGAGCTGGACCTGACGCAGAAGCAGGTTTCGGTGCTGTGGCTGGTCGACGATCACCCCGGCATTGCCCAGACCGACCTGGCTCAGCGCCTGCGGATGGACCGTGCCACCACCATGGCGATCATCAACCGCCTTCAGGCCAAGCACTATCTGCGGCGCGACCGATCGGCCGAGGACGGGCGCAAGCAGGCGCTGTTCCTGGAACCTGAAGGCCAGGCCATGCTTTCGCGCGCCAAGTTCGCGATCGGCGAGCACGAGGCCTGGGTGAAGCGCCACTTTTCCGACAAGGAAGTGAAACTGCTGCTGGAATTGCTGGCGCGCATTCACGAGTAGCCAGATCGCTCCGGCATGTTATAAACCATAGCAATAACGCGTCAGCCGGGCGCGGACGGGAGAGATACGATGTTGCACGATCCGCGCGAGGTGATTCGCCAATCCCCGATGGGAACGCGGCAGTGGATCGCCGTGGCGCTGATGATCGCCCTCAACGCGCTCGATGGGTTCGACGTGCTGTCGAGCGCCTTTGCCGCGCCGGGCATTTCCAAGGAATGGGGCATCGGGCGCGATGCGCTGGGCGTGGTCCTGTCGATGGAACTGATCGGCATGGGCTTTGGCTCGATCCTGCTGGGCGGCGCGGCAGACCGGTTCGGCCGGCGTCCCACTGTGCTGGGCTGCCTGGTTGTCATGGCGATCGGGATGGGCTTGGCCACGACGGCCGCCAATCCCTACACGCTGGGCTTGTGGCGCCTGCTCACCGGTTTGGGCATCGGCGGCATGCTGGCGGCGATCAACGCGGTCACGGCCGAAATCTGCAGCAACAAGGGCCGCAGCTTGGCGATGTCGTTGATGGTGATCGGCTATCCCATCGGCGCCACGGTGGGTGGCACGATCGCGGCGCTGCTGCTGAAAAGCGGGGACTGGCGCGTGGTGTTCGAATTCGGCGCCATCGCCACGCTGGTGTTCATCCCGCTGGTCTATTTCCTGGTGCCCGAAACGCCGGCCTGGTTCCTGGTCAGCCGCCCGGCCGACGCCCTGGCGCGTGCCAATCGCTCGCTCGCCGCGCTGCGCTTGCCCACGGCCCAGGCGCTGCCTCCGGTGGAGCCAGGTGCGCCGCGGGCCAGCCTGCTCGATATCCTGCGGCCCGGCCTGGTTGGCACCACGCTGCTGCTGACGCTGGGCTATTCGCTGCATTGCATCACGTTCTACTACATCCTCAAGTGGAGCCCCAAGATCGTGGCCGATTTCGGCTATACCCAGCCGCAGGCGGCCAGCGTGCTGGTCTGGGCCAACATCGGCGGGGCGATCGGCGGCGGGATGTTCGGCTTCCTGATGCACCGCTTTGGCATCAAGTGGCCCACGATCGCCATGCTGGTGGCCGGCACCGTGGCGGTGTCGCTGTTCGGGCTGGGGGCGCAGAGCCTGGCCGGTTGGCGCCTGGCGGTGTTCTTCACCGGGTTCACTACCAATGCGGCGATCGTCGGGTTCTATTCCGCCTTTGCCCACGGCTTTCCGGCCAAGGTGCGCGCCACGGGCACCGGCTTTGCCATCGGTGCGGGCCGCATCGGCGCGGCCGGTTCGCCGATCCTGGCGGGCGAGTTGTTCCACACCGCCGGGCTGCCGCTGCTGACCGTATCGGTCATCATGGCGCTGGGGTCGCTCGGCGCGGCCGCCACTTTGCTGGCGCTGCGGCTGCGCGCTGCGGATTGAGGGGGTTGAGAGTGCGGGCGCGGCGCCAGGGTGCCGCGCCTGCCGTGTTCAGCGCAGGATACCCGGCCCCAGAAGGGTGAGAATCTTCACGTCCACCGCCATGCCCTCGGCCCGGCGCGCGGCGATATAGTCTGCCATGCCATCCAGCGGCACGTGGTGCACGGTAATGCCTTCGCCTTCCACCCCGCCGCCGGCCGAAACGCGCGCCAGGCCATGGGCGCGGAACAGGGTGAAGCTTTCCGAGACCATGCCGGGGCTGGACCAGAATTCGCCCAGCGGTTCCATGTGCGTGGCGCGATAGCCGGTTTCCTCTTCCAGCTCACGCAGGGCGGCCAGGGCAGCATCTTCGCCGGCGCTGCTGTCATCGTCGCCGATCAAGCCGGCGGGCAATTCGATGCAGGGCCGGCCCAGTGGCACGCGGAACTGTTCGACCAGGATAACCTCGCGCGCGTCGGTGATCGCCAGGATCACGGCGGCGCGGATATTGCGCGCCCGGCCGACATATTCCCAGCGGCCGCGCGTTTTTGCGGTGATGAAGCGGCCTTCCCAGCGGGTTTCTTCGGGATTGTCGCGGTATTCGTCTTCAAGACTCATAGCAGGATAGGTCCGTCGGGCAGTTCATTGTGATCGTGCGCCCGCGCCGGGGAGGCCTCGCGGAGCACGGCGCCGATCTGGGCGAGGGCGGCCTCCATGCCTTCGGCGAGGTGCCCTTCGCGCAAGGGGCCGAGCAGCGCGGCCATCGCCTCGCCCCAGACATCGGGACTGACGCGATCGGCGATGGCGCTGTCGGCAATGATCTCGGCCTTGCGTTCGGCCAGCGAGACATAGAGCACCACGCCGGTGCGCCCGGTGGTACGGCTTTCCGCGCTCAGGCGGAAGGCAGTCAGCGCGCGGGCATGGACCCGCGCCCGCTTGATCGGCGTCGGGGTGAGCCACAGGCGCAATGCGCGCCATTGCAGCAGCGCCAGCATGGCGGTGAACTTGAGAAGGGCGACGCTCAGCGCCAGGCCGAAATAGGCCCGGGCGGTCCATTGCGTGGCCCACAGGCCCAGCACGCGATCGACCAGCGCGACATAGAATGCCGGGGCTGTTTCCAGCGCGGCGAGGGCGAGGAACGCGATGAACACCGCCCAGGCCAGCGCAACATCGGCATAGGGATCGGACGCCGGCGTGATCACCGGGACGATCTCGCCGGCGGTCTCAGCCTCGGCCCGGGCCACGGCTGCGGCAATGCGGGCCTGTTCCGCCTCGGTCAGGATCATGTCACCAACTCCCCGAGGCGCCACCGCCGCCAAAGCTGCCACCGCCGCCGGAAAATCCGCCGCCACCGCCGCCGCCCCAGTCGGAGCCGCCGCCCCCGCCACCGCCGCCCCAGCCACCGCTGGGGAAGATGAACACGCCTGGCCCACC
Source organism: Novosphingobium capsulatum NBRC 12533 (assembly GCF_001598375.1). Classification (GTDB taxonomy): domain Bacteria; phylum Pseudomonadota; class Alphaproteobacteria; order Sphingomonadales; family Sphingomonadaceae; genus Novosphingobium; species Novosphingobium capsulatum. The sequence continues at coordinate 16,289 of NZ_BCYV01000026.1, read as the reverse complement.
ACCGCCATAGCGGCGACCGCCGCCGCGCATGGCGCGGATGAACGGCAGGACGAAGAACAGGCCGAAGATCACCAGGAATACCACGGTGCCGGCATCGAAATGCGGTTCGCGCGCCTGTTTCTGCGCCTGCTCGGCCTTGGCCGCTACCTGGCGGGCCTGGTCTTCGGGCAGCTTGAGCTGGGCGATCAACTGATCGGTGGCGGCGTTGATGCCACCGGCATAATCGCCGGCCTTGAAGCGGGGCACGATCTCGCGCTGGATGATGATTTCAGACAAGGCATCGGTGAGGATACCCTCCAGGCCATAGCCGACCTCGATCCGCACCTTGCGCTCTTTGGGAGCAACCAGCAGAATCGCGCCATCGTTGCGCTGCTTGTCGCCCAGACCCCAGGCGCGGCCAAGGCGATAGCCATAGTCCTCTATCTCGTACCCTTGAAGATCGGGCACGGTGGCCACCACCAGTTGGCGCTGCGATTGCTGTTCCAGCGCGGCCAGCTTGGCATCGAGGGCCTGGACCTGCTGCGGGTTGAGCAGATGGGCATCATCCACCACGCGCCCGGTCAGTTGCGGGAACGTCTGCGCCCAGGCTGGCGTGGCGAAGATCGCCAGCACCAGCAGGGCAAGGGCGGCCAGCCGCTGCGCCGCGCTCTGTTTCATCGGCTTAATTGAAATTGACCTTGGGCGCGGTATCGGCGCCCGGCGTCGTCGCCTGGAACGGCACCATCGGCTTGGCACCATAGATCACCTTGGCGCCGATCACCGCCGGGAACGTGCGGATCGTGGTGTTGTAGGACTGTACCGCGTCGTTGTAATCGCGGCGGGCCACGGCGATACGGTTTTCCGTGCCTTCCAGTTGGCTTTGCAGCGCCAGGAAGTTTTCGTTCGACTTGAGGTCGGGATAGGCTTCGACATTGGCCATCAGCCGGCCCAGGCCCTGCGACAGCTGGCCCTGGGCGTTCTGGTAGGCGGCCACCTTGGCCGGATCGGTAAGATCGGCTGCGGTGATCTGGACCGAGGTGGCCTTGGCGCGTGCCTCGGTCACCTTGACCAGGGTATCCTGTTCCTGCTTGGCATAGCCTTTGACTGTGGCAACCAGGTTGGGCACCAGATCGGCGCGGCGCTGGTACTGGTTCTGCACTTCGGCCCACTTGGCCTTGGCGTTTTCCTCGGCCGTGGGGATCGTGTTGACGCCGCAGCCGGCAAGGCTGCCGGCCGCCACGGCGACCAAGGCAAAGCGGGGCAGGAAGCGGTTGAAAGCGCGGGACATGGATCGATCCTCGTTGCAGATGCGCAAGAGACATAGCGCGGCATGGTTGCGGATCAAGGGCAGTGCCTTGTCGTTGATCGAACTGTAAACGATTTGCCTGCGCGCTTGCCGCCGGCTGGCGGTGGTGGCAATCATTTGCGATTGTGTGGTTAAGAAGGGGAAATGCGCCGTGGCCATTCTCGAAGAGTTCAAGACGTTCATCGCGCGTGGCAACGTGCTCGACCTGGCGGTCGGTGTGATCATCGGCGGTGCCTTTGGCAAGATCGTCACCTCGCTGACCGAAAGCGTGATCATGCCGGTGGTCGGCTTTGTTACGGGCGGCGTGGATTTCACCAAGTACTTCGTGCGGCTTGGGCCGATTCCGGCCAGCTTCAAGGGCGATCCGGAAAACTATGCCCAGCTCAAGACGGCGGGCGTGCCGATGATCGGCTATGGCGATTTCATCACCCAGGCGGTGAACTTCCTGATCGTGGCGTTCATCATCTTCCTGATCGTGAAGGCGGCCAATTCGCTGATCCGCAAGGAAGAAGCCAAGCCCGCCGCGCCCAAGGGGCCGAGTGAGGTGGACCTGCTGATCGAGATCAGGGACGCGCTCAAGGCGAAGGACTGACGCTGGCTGGCGCGCGCCATCTCATGCTCCCCTCCTCTTCAGAGGAGGGGCTGGGGGTGGTGCGAAGCCTTGCGCTATCTTTCCACCACCCCCCGACCCCCTCCTCTGAAGAGGATGGGGAGAGAATGCGGCCGATCCTGGCGCGATTTTTTGCACAGGCTGCGCCGGGCACAGCACCCCCTTCCCAACGCCGCAGGAATCCCTATATGGAGTCGTGCCGGGTTTGACCCGGCTATGGCGATAAACTGCGGCGTGCAATAGACGCAGCGGACCCGGGGGCGGTACCCGGCGGCTCCACCACCTCTCTCGTTCCGGCTCTTGGGCCAGGCGGGAAAGATGACGGGGCCGAACTAGGATCGACGTGTGTTGAAAAGCGTTGTTTTCGCCCGGGCTGAGTAACCCGTTCAAGGCTCAAAACCAACAAGTGCCAACGACAACGAAGCACTTGCTCTCGCCGCGTAACCTGACGGCCTAACGGCCTGATCTTACAAAGCGAAAGCGCGGCTGGACACGCCGGTCAACAGAAGTGATACCAGCGGCCCGGGGGGTGCCGGGCAACAGAAATCCCCCCACCTTTCCCAATTTGCCATCGCGATTGTCCGCCGCTCAGGCAGGCACGGTTTCCGCAGCGCATTCGGCGGCCGCTTCGCTTTCCTGCCGGCGCGCCTGGCTCACCACCCGCGCCTTTTCGCGCCAGCCGGGCCGGGCATAGGCGATCGCCGCCATGGCCACGGCCGCGAGCGAGCCAACCGGGAAGGCGAGCCACAGCGCATCGGCCCCGAGCGAGGGATAGGCGAAGGAATAGAACCCCAGCCGCGCCGGGAACATGGCGATGGACAGCACGATCAGCGGCGCAATCACCACGCCGCCCGCGCGCATCGTGCCGAACAGCATGATCGTCATCCCGAACAGGATGTAGCTCCAGCTGGCGAGCAACTGGATATGGCGCGCCATGTCCACCGCCGGGCTGGTCGAGCCCAGGAACAGCACCAGCACCGGGCGGTCGAACGCCAGCAGCAGCGCGGTCATCAGGCCGGTGACGGCGAAATTGAGGATCAGGCCAGCGCGCGTGATCCGCCCCAGCCGATCGATCAGGCCGGCGCCGATCGCCTGCGCGGCCATGGCGCTGAGCGCGGCGGAAATGGCCATGGCCGGCATCTGCAGATAGGTCCACACCTGCAGCGATGCGCCATAGGCCGCGCTGACGATCGAGCCTTCGCGGTTGACCAGGCCCAGCATGATGATGCCCGCGCCCGACACGATCAGCATCTGCGCGCCCATCGGCAGGCCCTTGGTAACGATATAGCGCAGCTCGTCCATGCGCGGCACCAGATAGCCCAGTTCCGCCCCGCGCAGGCGCAGCGGCAGGTTGCGGGCATAGGCATAGATCACCAGCACCAGCATCGAGACATAGGACGAGATCGCGGTGGCCAGCGCCGATCCGGCAATGCCGAGCGCCGGGATCGGCCCCAGCCCGGCGATGAACACCGGGTTGAGCCCGCAATCGAGCACTACCGACACGATCATGAAATAGAGGCTGGTCTTGGCATCGCCCGCGCCGCGCAGGCCCATCGAGATCATGACCGAGATCATCGTTGCCGGCAGCGCCACGAAGATCACGCGCAGATAGGCCAGGGCAAAGCCGAAGATATCGGCCGGCGTGGACATCAGGCGCAGCAACGCCGGGGTAAAGATCCAGCCCGCCGTGGCCACGATCATCGCCAGGCCCACGCAAAAGCCCACGGCCGTGCCGAACGTGCGCCGCGCGGCATCGACATTGCCCGCGCCAAACGATTGCCCAACCTTGACCGTGGCGGCCATGCCGAAGCCGAACACGGCGGCAAAGACCAGGAACATCACCACGTTGGCATTGGCCGTGGCCGCAAGCGCCGAATCGCCCAGCAGGCGCCCGACCCAGATCGCGTTGATCGACCCGTTGAGCGATTGCAGGATATTGCCCACCAGCGTGGGCATCGAAAACAGCAGCAGCGTTTTCAGGATCGGCCCGCGCGTGAGATCGCGCGCGCCGGGCCCGCCGGGGGCGGTGTTGCCTTGCGGTCTGGCCATGTGCCTTATTCCTTGCCGCGCAGGGCAGCCAGGGCGGCGAACGGCCCGCTGGCCTCGTCACCGGCGAGGTTGTGTTCGGCCCGGGCCTTGTCGGCCAGGGGGCCTTCGGCAAAGGGATCGATCGCCAGCGCCAGGCTTTGCGCCACCGCTTCGCCCAGGTCGAACGTCAGCCCGGTATAGGGGATCTCGTCGCAATCGTCGGCAGACAGCTCGATCTCTTCATCCGGCTCGGCCGCGATCTGCGTTTCGGGCACGAAGCGCAGGTGCAGCGGCTCGTCGATCTTGACCGGGAAATCCTCGCCGGAAATCGCGCAGGCCTGGATGATCGCGGCGGTCAGGCGGCCATCGGCGCGCACCACCGGGCCATCGGCGGTCAGCTTGACCTGTGCCCGCACGGCATCGATCGCCGAAATACCAAAGCGGCCGGCCAGGCGCCGGCGCGCATCGGCATCGGGCTCCAGCACCAGGGGCGCGTCGCCGATCTGGCGCAGATCGACGATGTAGGAATATTCGGGGGTATTGCTCATCGTCCAATCTCCGCAGCCAGGACCCGGTCTGCCGGCGCCAGCGCCAGGCCGGCGGCAAAGGCGCGTGCACGGCGGGCAAGGGGCAGGGGGTCTGTGCCCTCGGTCAATGTCATGTTGCGGGCAAGCGCGGCGGCAAAGGCGTCTTCATCCGCTTCCAGCCCGTCGCGATAGGCGCCCAGGCGGCCGCCCAGCGTGCTCATCAGCTTGCCCACATGCTTGCCCACCACCAGATCGCCCACGCCGCTTTCGCGTAGCTGGCCGTCCATGTCTTCCACGAACAGTTCGGTCAACCACACCGATGCCGGGATCAGCCCGGGATCGCGTTCCATGCGCACCAGCACGATGCTGAGCACCAGGGTGATCATGTCGAACCGCCCGGCCACGGTATCGGCCACGCCGCAATCGGCATACCATTCCTTTTCGCGCGCGATTTCCACCACGCGGTGCCACAGCGGGCGGGCGGCATCGCGATCATCGCGGGTCTGGCCCAGCAGACGGGCAAGAAGGGACATGGGGCGGGCATCCTTTGCAAGCGTGGCAGCAGCGCCGGGGCGCGGCCAATTTCAACCGGACGGCGCAAACCGGCACGCCGCCATTGCGGACAACCCGTTTCGCCCCTAAGGCTTGCGCGGATATAGGGCGCTGTGGCGCGAAGGCAAAGTGTGCCTTTGTGCGTGGTGCCAGTGGGGATCGGGCCCATCAGACAGCCCGCATGTCCCGCAAGGGTCGAATTTGGAGTGATCGAATGCGCGAGAATCGGATGGCCCTGAACGGTGCGGCGCGGGTGGCAAAGGCGACGGCGCTGGCTGGTCTGGTCGTGCTGGTCAGCGGCTGCGCCAGTATCCGCGACCATCGCGGGTTCCAGATGGACAAGGCGCTGACCGATTCGGTGCAGCCGGGCGTGGACAACCGCCTGTCGGTGGAACGCGCGCTGGGCCAGGCCACGTTCAAGAGCCAGTTCGGCCCGCAAAGCTGGTACTACGTGTCGATCGATACCCGCCAGAAGCCGTTCAAGCGCCCGCGCACCAGCAGCGAGCAGGTGCTCAAGGTCAATTTCGATCCCGCCGGCAACGTCAGCACGATCGACCGCGTCACGCTGACCCGCGTGCCCACGATCCATCCGGTGCGCGAAGCGACGCCGACGCTGGGCCGCAACCGCAGCTTCTTCCAGGATCTGTTCGGCAATATCGGCTCGGTCGGCGCCATGCCGGGCGGCACCACCGGCCAGGGCCGTGGCCCCGCCGGCTCGGGCCCGAACGGCAGCTGAGCCAGGGCGGTGGCTTGAAAGCCATGCCGGCGATCCCATATCGCCGGCATGGACGATAGCAAGGCGAGCCACGGCCTGGTCCAGTGGCACGGCACCACGATCATCGGGGTGAAGAAGAACGGCCGTACCGTGATTGCGGGTGACGGCCAGGTTTCCATGGGCAACACGGTGATGAAGCCGAATGCGCGCAAGGTGCGGCGCATCGGCGATGGATCGGTGATCGCCGGCTTTGCCGGGGCCACGGCCGATGCCTTTACCCTGTTCGAGCGGCTGGAGCGCAAGCTGGAGCAGCATCGCGGCCAGCTGATGCGCGCGGCGGTGGAACTGGCCAAGGACTGGCGCACCGACAAATACCTGCGCAATCTGGAAGCACTGATGATCGTGGCCGATGCCAGCACGCTGCTGGTCTTGACCGGCAACGGCGACGTGCTGGAGCCCGAAGGCGGCATTACCGCGATCGGTTCGGGTGGCAACTATGCCCTGGCCGCCGCGCGGGCGGTGGATGCCTATGAAGACGATCCCGAAAAGATCGCCCGCCGCGCCATGCAGGTGGCGGCCGAAATCTGCGTGTTCACCAATGACCGCGTGACGCTGGAAGAAATCTGATGCTCGACAGTCTGACCCCCAAGGCCATCGTCCGCGCGCTGGACGAGCATATCGTTGGCCAGGCCGATGCCAAGCGCGCCGTCGCCGTGGCCCTGCGCAACCGCTGGCGCCGCCAGCGCCTTTCGCCCGACCTGCGCGATGAGGTGAGCCCCAAGAACATCCTGATGATCGGGCCGACCGGCTGCGGCAAGACCGAGATCAGCCGCCGTCTGGCCCGCCTGGCCGATGCGCCGTTCGTCAAAGTGGAAGCGACCAAGTTCACCGAAGTGGGCTATGTCGGCCGAGACGTCGAGCAGATCGCCCGCGACCTGGCCGAAGAAGCGATCCGCCTGGAAAAGGACCGCCGCCGCGAAGCCGTGCGCGAGGCGGCAAGCAAGGCGGCGATGGACCGCCTGCTCAAGGCCCTGGTGGGCGATGGTGCCAGCGAAGCGACGCGCGAAAGCTTTCGCCAGCGGCTGAGCGAAGGCGCGATGAACGACGTGGAAGTGGAAATCGAGGTGGAGGATGCCCCTGCCGCCCCGATGGAAATTCCAGGGCTTGGCGCCAACGTTGGCATGATCAACCTGTCGGACATGATGGGCAAGGCGTTTGGTCGCCAGCCCTTGAAGCGCCGCAAGATGCGCGTGGCCGATGCCTGGGACAAGCTGGTGGACGAAGAGTCCGAAAAGCGCATGGACCAGGATGACGTGGCGCGCGTGGCGCTGCAGAACGCGGAAACCAACGGCATCGTGTTCATCGACGAGATCGACAAGATCGCCGTGTCCGACGTACGCGGCGGCTCTGTCAGCCGCGAAGGCGTGCAGCGCGATCTGCTGCCGCTGATCGAGGGTACGACGGTTGCCACCAAGTATGGCCCGATGAAGACCGACCATGTGCTGTTCATCGCCTCGGGCGCGTTTCACGTGGCCAAGCCTTCGGACATGCTGCCCGAATTGCAGGGCCGCCTGCCGATCCGCGTGGAACTGAAGGCGCTGAGCGAGGATGACTTTGTGCGCATCCTGGCTGAAACCCGCGCTAATCTGGTGGAACAGTATCGTGCCTTGCTCGGCACGGAGCAGGTCACGCTGGACTTCACGCCCGAAGCGGTGCGCGCGATTGCCCGCACCGCCGCGCAAGTGAACGAGAGCGTGGAGAACATCGGCGCCCGGCGGCTGCAGACGGTGATGGAAAAGCTGCTGGAAGAAGTGAGCTTTGACGCCGAGGATCGCGTCGGCACCACGGTGACGGTGGATGAGGCCTATGTCGCCGATCGCCTGGCGGGACTGGCCGGCAATGCGGATCTGTCGAAGTATATCCTGTAACGGCGTGGGGGCGGTGGGTTAGTGACCCGCCGTCCCAGCTTCGTTTTTCACCAGCGTGTCGGGGCCGCCGAACACCCGCAACGGATGGCGCAGGGCCAGGAGCAGGACGCCGGCAATCGCCGGGATCGCTGCCGTCACGAGCCAGAACACCGGCGGGCTGACCTGGGTGTACCATCCTCCCATCGGCCCGCTGATCAGGCTGGCCACGGCCACCGAAAGCATTTCCACCCCGATGAGCGTCCCGCGCCAGCGTTCCGGCGCGCGGGTGGCGAAATAGGCATGCATCACCGGGGCAAAGAACATTGCGCCCAGGTTTGAGAGCAGGTGAAACGCCACCGGCAGCCAGATCGGCCCGCGCGTGGCCGTGGGCGAGAGAGCGAGCAGGAGCGTGGAGGCGGCAAAGATCAGGCAGCCAGTAGCCAGCTTGGTCAGGCTGTCAGGTTCGGCCTTGCGCGTGGCCTGCCAGCGCCACAGCAGGATCAGCAGCGGCGCCTCCACCGCCGGGGCCAGCCCGTCAAGCGATTGCAGCCAGGGGATCGGCACGGCAAACGTGCCCACGGTCATGGCGATATGGTCCCGCACCCACAGGCTATAGACGTTCCACACCTGCGCCTGCGCGGTCCAGAATGCCACGCTGAATGGCCAGACCATGGCGAGCAGACAGACATTGCGCTTTTCCGGCCCGGTGAGCGGCACCGCCGGTCCGGCCTGGCGCGGCGGCACCTGCGGCGGCAGGTGGCGCGATCCGGCCAGATACCAGATCAAGCCGGCCAGCATGCCCACGCCCGCCACGGCAAAGCCGGCGTGCCAGCCATAGTACTTGGCCATGGTGCCGCTGGCGATCGGGGCGATGAACGCACCGACATTGATGCAGAACGTATAGACCTGGAAGGCATCGCCCAGCCGCCGGTCGCCCGCCGCATAGAGCGCGCGGATCTGCGGCATCAGATTGCCGCGCAACAGGCCCGCGCCGATCACCAGCAGGACCAGCGCCAGCAGGAACGTGGCATCGAATGCCATGGCGAAATGCCCAGCCGTCATCGTCAGGGCGCCCAGACTGACCGCAGCACGGCGGGTCATCACCTTGTCACCGATCCAGCCGCCGACCAGCGGCAGGAACGTGATCGCCGAGAAATAGAGCGCGAAGGTTTGCGTGGCCAATTGCGTCACGCTCATCGGGCCGAACACATGCTCGAGGCCCGCGCGATAGCTGGTAAAGCCGACGACATGCTCCACCCGCCCGGGCAGCAGCAGTTCGCCGGTCATGTAGAGCACCAGCATGGCCACCATGCCATGCCAGGAAATGCGGTCCCACAACTCTGTGCCGGCCAGCACCCACAGCCCGCGCGGGTGATCGAGCCAGTTGCGCTTTGCGGTCTCGGGAGAAGGGATGGCGTCGGGACTGGCGATCGGTTCCATGGCCGCCGGTGGTGCCGTCAAACACGCGGGCTGGCAAGCGGGCGCCGCCATGGTAAACCCTGCCCATGCACGAAACGCCCGACAACCGCCCGATCTATCGCCTGCTCACCGGCAAGGACGACCGCGCCTTTTGCGAGCGCGTGTCAGAGGCCCTGGCCCAGGGCTGGCGCCTCTATGGCTCACCGTCGATGACCTATGACGGCGGCATGGACTGCATCAAGGTGGCGCAGGCCGTGGTGTGGCACGGGGCCGATGTGGTGAAGTGACGGATTCGCTTGAGGTAAAAGAAAACTTTGTAAAATCAGCTTCATACCCCCCTCCTCTTTAGAGGAGGGGCTGGGGGTGGTGCGAAGCCTTGCGCTGCGCATCCACCACCCCCCGACCCCCTCCTCTGAAGAGGAGGGGGAGAAAAGAGCCTTACTCTGCCGCCTCGCCCAGTTCCTCGCTTTCGGCGGCCTGGCGCGCCCACATTTCGGCGTAGAGCCCGGCGCGGCGCAGCAGATCGGCGTGGCTGCCCTGTTCGGCCAGGCGGCCCTGGTCGATCACCAGGATCGTGTCGCTATCGGCAATGGTGGAAAGCCGGTGCGCGATCGACAGCGTGGTGCGATTGGTGGCCACGTCGCGCAGCGTGCCCAGGATATCCTGCTCGGTGCGGGTATCGAGCGCGCTGGTCGCTTCATCGAACAGCAGGATCGGCGGATTTTTCACCAAAGTGCGGGCGATCGCCACGCGCTGCTTTTCCCCGCCTGACAGCTTGAGCCCGCGTTCGCCCACCTCGGTGTTCAGTCCTTGCGGCAGGCGGGCGATGAAATCGCCGATCGCCGCACCGCGCGCCGCTGCGGCCACATCATCGGGCGTGGCGCCTTCGCGGCCATAGGCGATGTTGTAGCCGATGGTATCGTTGAACAGCACCGAATCCTGCGGCACGATGCCGATCGCCGCGCGCAAGCTGGCCTGCGTGACCGTGGCGATATCCTGCCCATCGATCAGGATGCGGCCCGAGAGCGGATCGTAAAAACGGAACAGCAGGCGGCCGATAGTGGACTTGCCCGCGCCCGAAGGCCCGACAATGGCCACGCGGCTGCCCGCCGGCACTTCGAACGAGAGGCCATGCAGGATCGTGCGATCGGGATCATAGCCGAACACGACATTGTCGAACGTGAGCGATGGCCGGCGCACGACCAGCGCCGGAGCGCCGGGCTTGTCGGCCACTTCCACGTCGGTGTCGATCAGGCGGAACATCTCGGCCATGTCGATCAGCCCCTGGCGGATCGTGCGATAGACCATGCCCAGCATGTCGAGCGGGCGGAACAGCTGCGTCAGGTAGGTCTGCACGAACACCAGTTGGCCTGCGGTGAACTGGCCATGCCACCAGCCCCACACGGTGTAGGCCAGCGCACCGGCCATCAGCAGGTTGACCACCAGCGCCTGCGCGATGTTGAGCAGGCCAAGGCTGTTTTCGCTGGCAACGGCCGCATCGGCATAGGCGCGCGCGGCCTGGCCATAGCGGGCTTCCTCGCGCTTTTCGGCGCCGAAATACTTGACCGTTTCGTAGTTGAGCAGCGAATCCACCGCGCGCGACAGCGCCTGCCCATCGAGCCGGTTCATCCGCTCGCGCAGGTGGCTGCGCCATTCGGTGATCGTGCGCGTGACCCAGATATAGGCCGCCACCGCCACGGCCGTTGCCGCCACCAGGCCCCAGCCAAAGGTGATCCAGAAAATCACCGCGACAACGATCAGTTGCAGGATGGTGGGGGCGATGTTGAACAGCATGAAATAGAGCATCGTATCGATGCTCTTGGTGCCGCGCTCGATCGTCTTGGTTACCTCGCCGGTGCGGCGTGCCAGGTGAAAGCGCAGCGACAGGCGGTGCAACTGGGCAAAGACATGCTCTGCCAGCGAACGCGTGGCATCCTGGCCCACGCGTTCGAACACGATGTTGCGCAGGTTGTCGAACGCCACCCCGGCAAAGCGCCCGGCGGCATAGCCCAGCACCGTCCACATCGCCAACATGCCCAGGCGCGGCCCGGACGTGTTCATGGCGTCGACCGCCCATTTCAGCAGATAGGGCAGGTAAAGCTGCACCCCGGTGGAGGCGAGGATGAACACGCACGCCACGACGATGCGCCAGCGCAGACCGGGATTATCGGCCGGCCATAGATAGGGAAGAAAGCGCTGGAGTGTGTGCCAGCCATCGTGGCGGGCACCGGGGGCATTTGGTTTTTCGGGCGGCATCGCCTTCACATAGGCATTTTGCCGGCAGATGCCACCTGCTGTTTGCCAGCAATCAGCGCGCGGCCAGCGCCTGTGGCGCGGCTGGCGTGAAATCGAACATCACCCGGCGCCGGGCAAAATCGATCCCCACCTTCTGGAACGCGCTCAAATCGCGCATGCCCAGCAAAAGCGCGGGGCGGCGGCTGAGCTTGAGGTGGGCAAAGGCGGGGGCATCGGCAAACGCGAAGGTCAGGTTGCGGATATCCATGCCGCCGATCCGCATAACGCGCGCCTGGCCCACGTCGGCAGTGATGACCTGTCCGGTCACCGCGATCAGGCGGGCCTGTTGCTCGCCCTGCCGGCGGTTGAGCGCGCGCTGCAGGGCGCGATTGCCGATAGAGGTATCCGATCCGGTATCGATCATCACATCGGTCCTCACGCCATCGACCGTGGCCTCGGTCATGATCAACTGACCCGAACGGCGCCGCGCGGTAACGACGATGTCATAGCCGTCGGCATGCGGCGCATCGGGCGCGGCATTGCCGATCATCATGCGGTGCGCGGCAAAATCGATCGTCACGCGCTGGTCCTGCAGCCCATCGAGGCCGACAATGCCCTCAGCCTCCAGGTCGTGCCCGTCCACCAACGGTGCTTCCAGCCCGGAAAAGCGCCGGGTGCCAAGCGACATTTCGGCCACGGTGACCAGGTCCACGTCTTCCAGCCCGGCGACGCTCACCAGCGTGGCGCGACCACTGGGCGCCAGGCCGAGCACCTGTGCTGTCTGCCGCGTCAACACCGTGCGTTCCGCGCCGGTATCGACGATGAAGGCAAAGGGCCCGGCACTGCCGATCGTGACCGGCACGGTGAGTCGGGTGCGCGCATCCTGTCCCAGGTGGATTTCTTCCATCGGGGGCAGGCCATCGCCCGTGGCAGGTTTCGGTGCGGCAAGCAGGGGCGTCGCAGTCAGCGGGGCGGTTTGCGCAGGTTGCGCGGACACCGGCAGGGCCGCCGCCATCAAGGCGAGCGGGCCGAGCGTGCCGGCAACCTTTTGGGCCAGCATCAACATCGTCAGGTTCCTCTCCGCTCAGCAGGTTACGCCTGCTTGGACGGCAGCGCCATTGCTATTTTCAACTGCGCAGGCCCGGATCGAACGGAAACGGGATATTCACCACCGTATCACGGCGAAACCGGTTGCTTTCGCCAAGGCAGCGCCGCGACGATTTCACCCACCAGGCCCAGCACTTCGCCAAGCAGGGGGTGGCGCGTCAACCGCATGACGACAAGCCAGCACAGGATGCCTGCTGCCACCATGGCAAAGACTTGGCCCAAACCGCACGCGCCCGGCCCGGCCCATAGCGCATAGCTCGCCAGCAGCGGCGCCACTGCCGCTGCTGTCACGGCCAGGCTCTGGCCATAGATGCGCGCCAGGCTCGACCAGGAAAAATCCAGCATCGCCCGCATGAACGGGGCATAGATCACCATCCAGATCAGCCCGTGGACAAAGCGCGAGATCGCCACCGCCACCAGGCCAAACGGCGCGGCGGCGATGATCAGGCCCACCGACAGCACGGTTTCCACGATGTTGCGGTGGATCAGCCCGCGCTTGCGCCCCAGCAGCAGCGGCAGATCGGCATTGAGCGGCAGCGAGATATAGCACAGCTGCGCCAGCGCCACCCACAGCAGCAGTGGCGCGGCGGCCAACCAGCGCTCGCCATAGAGCGCCTGGATCAGCGGCTGCGCCAGCGTGGCGATGCCGGCCATGGCCGGCCAGGTCACGCCGGTATAGGCGGCGACCACGCGCAGATAGGGCGGCCCCAGCGGATCGCCCTGGTCGCGCACCCGGCGGAACGCGGGATAGAACACGCCGGTCACCGCGCCCGCCACCAGCATGCGCAGTTGCAGGGCCAGGCCTGAAGCGCGCGCGAACAGCCCGACGGCGGTGTTATCGATCAGCCGCCCGATCACCAGTTCGGGCGCCCGCGCCGTAATCGAATAGCAGGTGGACAGCACCGAATTGGTCCCGCCCAGCTCCAGCACCGGCCGTGCCCCCTTCAGCCGCAGCGGCCAGGGCACCATCACGCCGGCGCGCCACTGGCTCACCACCAGGCGCGCGCCCTGCTGGGCAAAGGCGCCCCAGGCCAGCGCCAGCGCGCCATGACCGAGCACCGCCAAAGTCACCGCCGTGGCGGCGTTGGCGATCGACGATCCCACCTCGATCATGGTGTTGGACTTGTAGTCCATGCGGCGCTGGCAGGTCGCCTGCGGCACGATCGACAAGGGCACCAAGAGATAGGACGATGCCACCACCAGCAGCACCGGCAAGAGTGCGGGATCGTTGTAGAAGCGCGCCACCGGTACGGCGCTGGCCAGCGCCAGCAGTGCGATGCCCCAGGCAAAGACCACCGAGATGGTGAACGCGGTCTGCAGCTTTTCCGGCGTCAGGTCGCGCTCGCCGTTGACATAGCGCGCCACGCCGAAGTCCTGCAGGAACGCCACGATCGTGACCGCGGCAAAGGCGATCGAAAACAGCCCGAGCTGCGCCGGCGTGATGAACCACCGGGCCAGAACCACGCTGGTGGCGAACTGAATGGCAAAAGAGGCGTATTGCGACATCAACGCCCAGGCCGCTGCCGTGCGCACCGACATTTCGGGCGCCGGGCTGCCGGTTGCCGGATGGGGCCGGCGGGGCGTGTCGCGCTTCGCCGTCATGCTGCTTGCCGCGCCAGGGCGATCGCAGTCTGCATGGCGCGCAGCGGATGCCCGGCTTTCAGCAGGCGGATCGCGGTGCGCCACAACCGTGCCCTGGGGGCGCCATCGGCGATATGGCCCAACAGCACGGGCCAGGCCTCGCCTGCCAGGCGATCGGGCGCATAGAGCAGGCGATCGATCATCCGCTGCCGCACATAGGCCGCGCTGCCTGCGCCAAACATGCCATCCAGCATGTCGAGAGTGGGCAGGGCGGAAAGCTGCGCGGTCGGGTCGCTTCCGGTTCGCGCCCGCGCACCATGGGCCAGCCAGGCAATCGCGGCATTGCGCGCCTGGGCCACGACATGGCGCGAACTCACCTGGCCGGGCGTGATGCGATAGGCGAGCAGGCATTCCGCCAGGTTGGCCATGCGCGTCTCGCTCGCCAGGCGCAGCCACAGGTCATAGTCTTCCGCGTGGATAAACGCCTCGCGATAGCCGCCCGCCGCGCGCACCAGATCGGTGCGCACCATGACGGCGCTGTGGCACAGGATCGGTCCATGCTCCAGCGCGGCCAGAATGGCGCCATGATCGTGCGGGCGCTGGATCGGCGGGTTTGGCGCCGGGGCGCCGGTCTCGTCGATGAACGTAGTCTCGCAAGCGACCAGCCCGTGGTCGGGATGCTCTGCCAGGAACGCCACCTGACGCGCCAGGCGTTCCGGCATGCAGATATCGTCGGCATCGAAGCGGGCGACCAGCGGGGCGCGGGCCTGCGCGAACAACTGGTTGAGGCTGCGCACCAGGCCCTGGCGCGGCATCGCGATCGGCCGCACGCGCGGATCGCGCGCAGCATAGGCCTGGGCAATCGCCAGGCTATCGTCGGTCGATCCATCATCCAGGATCAGGAATTCGAAATCGCCAAAGGTCTGCGCCAGCACGCTCTCGATCGCCGGGCCCAGGGTTTGCGCCGCGTTGTACACGCTGGTGGCCACGGTGACGGCCGGTGTCGAAGAAGGTGAGGCAGGAATGGCGGGCATCTTTGCAAAAGGAGTAGGGGATGGTGGGGCAAGCAGGCCGGGCATGGTCACTGCTCGCTATCGAGATAGCTGGGAGACGCTGCGCCGCGCGTGCCGCCACGGCGATGGGCGCGGCGGCGCCAGCGCAGCATAGGCGCGGCCAGCCCCGGCAGCCAGTGCCACAGCGCTAGGGCCAGCTGCCAAATCGGGCCACCCATATGCCCATTCAGCCGCGTGCCGATCTGGCGCAGGTCCGCCAAGCCCGAACGCGCCTGGCCGGCGACGATGCGATCGATGGCTTCCTCGAATGCCAATGCATCGCGCGTGTCGTTCATCAAGCGCTCGACCGTGGCAATGTCCGGCGCGCCAGGCGGTAGGCTGGCGCGGGCCTTGCTCTGCACTTTCAGGCTCCCGCGCAGCAGGCGCAGCGCCTGGGCCGATGCGGAACCGGCGCGAACGCGGTATTCGCATAGCACCGCGTCGACATAATGCGCTTCGCCGCCCAGCGCCATGAGCCGCACCCACAGGTCGAGATCTTCGGCATGGGTCATGGTTTCGTCAAAGCCACCCACGGCCAGGCAATCGGCGCGGCGAAAGACCGAGCCGATATAGACATTGAACGAGCGGTCGAGCACGCCAAGCCAGGTGCCGCGCGTGCTCTGGAGGTGCTCCACGCAATAACGCTCTCCTGCCACGGCGCCAAACATGCGGGCATTGCAGGTGGCGAGGCGCAGCGCGGGATCGGCTTCCAGCACCGGCACCATGGTCGCAAGGTAGGCCGGGCGAAACAGGTCATCGCCATCGAGCAGCGCGATCAGAGGCGCCGTGCTTTGCGCGATGGCGGCATTGCGCGCGGCCGAAACGCCGTGGTTCGCGGTCTGGCACAAACGAATACGCGGATCGGACCGGAACGGCGCGAGCGCACCGGCCACCGCCGGATCGCCATCATCCACCACGATCGCTTCCCACGCGGTCATGTCCTGGCGCTGCAGCGATGTCAGTGCCTCGCCCAGGAACGCCGCCACGCCAAAGCCCGGCACGATCACGCTGACGCGCGCGGGCGTGCCATCAGGCGGAAGAGGCGGGGCGAGTGGGGCGACCATTGATGCGGGCTTATTCCGTGCGGGTTTAAGGATTGGCTTACAATGGCCCAAAGAATCAGGAGAATCACGGAATGTCGGCGCCATCTGGCCACAAGGGCAGGCTGACGCGATCGAGGTGCACCAAAATGCGTGAAAAAACGCGTTCTTTTCCAATGGGTTCCAAAGATTTTGAAACAAAATTGCAAAACGTCGTTGACGCCTGTGCCA
>NZ_BCYV01000025.1 GCF_001598375.1 Novosphingobium capsulatum NBRC 12533 | reverse complement strand
CCCCCCCCGCCACCGCCGCCGCCTCCGCCGCCGCCGGTGTGCAACAAGGGCCCGTACATCGTGTTCTTCGACTGGAACAAGTCGGACATCACGCCTGAAGCGGCGACCATTCTCGACAACGCGATCACCCAGTATGGCAACTGCCAGACTGTTCCGATCATGCTGGCCGGCTACACCGACCGTTCGGGCTCGCCCAAGTACAACCTTGGCCTGTCTGCACGTCGTAACTCCTCGGTCCAGGCTTACCTGACGTCGCACGGCATCCCGGCCTCGACGATCACCAGCCAGGCCTTCGGTGAAGCCAACCCGCGCGTTCCGACCGCCGACGGCGTGCGTGAACTGCAGAACCGTCGCGTGGAAATCACGTACGGTCCGGGTTCGGGCAACTAAGTGGCACGGCCCCGGTCAAACGGGGCCGGTCATGAAGACCCAATACGAACGAGGGGCCGGAGCAATCCGGCCCCTTTTTCGTTGTTGCGACATACGATACGCCGCGTATCGGCCCCAGCCTTGATGGCGGCATAAGCCACGGAGATCCCACCATGCCTTCCCCGCTTCTGTCCTCTCGCCTGCGCCGTACCGTAACCACCTTCGCGCCGCGCGCGATCGTCTCGCTTGCCCTGCCGATTGCGCTGACTGCCTGTGGCGACGGCAGCATGGCGGGCATGCACAGCGCCCCGATGCCCAAGGCACAAGTCGTGGCCAATGCCACGCTGATGCTGGCCAGCGGCGCCAGCGCGGGCACCGCCGAACTGCTCCAGGGTCCTGACGGGTTCCGTGTCCACGTCGACGCCAAGGGCCTGCCGCCCGGCGTCCACGGCATTCACCTGCATACCGTAGGCAAGTGCGATGCGCCCGGCTTCACCACTGCGGGTGGGCATCTCAATCCCGATGGCCACCAGCATGGCGCGGAAAACCCCGCCGGGGCGCACCTGGGTGACCTTACCAACCTGACCGTGGGAGCCGACGGAACCGGGGCACTGGACTTTGCCCTGCGCGGCGGCGCCGACATGACCGGCCCGGCGCTGTTCGATGCCGATGGCACGGCGCTGGTCATCCATGCCGCACCCGACGATTACAAGACCGATCCAAGCGGCAACAGCGGCGCGCGCCTCGCCTGCGGCGTGTTCGTTCGCCAGTAATACAGCACCTGAATGAACGAAGGGGACGAGCAGGGCCTGCCTGCTCGTCCCCTTGCCGTGTCGGTCCAACTAGGCCGGGCGCTCAGGCGCCGTAGCGCGTTCCATCGGTCAGGCCCGCTTCGGCGAAGCCGGCCTTGCGCAAACGGCAACTGTCGCATTCCCCACAAGCCCGGCCATCGGGCAGCGGATCATAGCACGACCAGCTTTCCCCGGCATCGAGGCCCAGCCGGGCCGCTTCCTGGGCAATTTCTGACTTCTTGAGGTGTTGCAGCGGCGCGTGCACGGTTACCGTGCCACCCTGGCTGCCGACCTTAGTGGCAACGCGGGCGAGCCCTTCGAACCCATGGATGAATTCCGGGCGGCAGTCGGGGTAGCCGGAATAATCCAGCGCGTTGACGCCGATAAACAGCGCGTTCGCCCCTGCCGCCTCTGCCCAGGCAAGTGCGAGGGAGAGGAACACCAGGTTGCGCGCCGGCACATAGGTGATCGGGATATCGTCGGTCAGCCCATCCTTGGGCACGTCGATCGCGTCGGTCAGCGCCGATCCACCGAACTGGCGCAGATCGAGCGGCAGGATGACATGACGCTCAACCTGCAGGCGCGCCGCGATCACCCGCGCAGCATCCAGTTCCACGCGATGGCGCTGGTTGTAATCGATGGTGAGGGCCAGGACACGGAAGCCCTGCTCTTGCGCCAGCGCGGCGCAGACCATGGAATCAAGCCCGCCGGAAAGCAGGACAACCGCCAGCGGCGCCGATTCCGCGCCGGACGAAGAAGACAATTGGGTATCAGTCATGCTACGGGGCTAGCCCCCTCGCCCGGCACAGGCAACCCCCAGCCGGGCGTTCGCAGCGTGATCAGCGCGTGGTGCAGTTGCCCAGGCGCCGCGCTTCGGCGTTGAAGGAAAAAGGCAGTCCCTTGGCGATGCCCTGCGCCTCGATCTGCAGCAGTTGCTCGTTTTCATAGCGGATGCGTGTCAAGCCCGAGCCGGCCTGCCCGCAGACATAGCTGACGGAAATGGCGTTGGCTTCGTCCTGCACCACGAACTGGCGGCAAGCCTGCCCCGGATGGCGTAGCTGGATCAGCGGGCGCCCTTCAGCGAGGCACAGCCGGCCCTCAAATCCGCCAGCCTCGCGCGCGTGGACCTGCCATTGGCCCGGCGCGATGCGATCGAGCATCGCAAGAGTGGCCGGCGCCCTTTCGGCATCGGCGGGGGCGACCCAAGCCAATGCCGGCAGGACGATCACCGCAGCGAGGGCGCGGCGCAGCGCGTTACGATACGTCATCAACCACCCTCCAACCCTGCCGCACAGGCTGCGGCAGCCCTTGGCAATATAGCTGCGATGCTGGTGCGATTGAAGACCTCCGGTCGGCAGCGGCCGTCAATCGAAACGAAGCGGAAACTCTTTCGAGCAGAACGCGCAATCGACGACGATAAGACCATCGTCGTTGGCCATTTCCGCGCGCTGTTCCGCACCAAAGCGGGCCAGCAGATCGCGATAATGCTCGGCCGTGCAGCGGCACCCCCGCGTGAGCGGATGGCCCTGGGCAACACGTACTTCGCTTTCCTCGTGAAACAGGCGCCACACCAGGCTTTCCAGCCCGAGCTGCGGATCGGTGAGCTCTTCATCGGTAAGGGAACCGGCCAGCGCGGCGACATGTTCCCATTCCGGGTGATCGAGCCGCGCGTGCAGGCGCTCGCGCCCCTCCTCGCCATCGGGCAAGTGCTGCACCAGCAAGGCGCCCGCCACGGTGCGGCCGTTTTCCGCATGCACCCCTACCCGGATCAGCGTAGGCACCTGTTCCGACTGGAAGAAATAGCTTTCGCAGGCGCGCGCCAGGCAATCCCCTTCGAGCGGAACAATGCCCTGATAGCGCTGATCACTGCTGGCCAGATCAAACGTGATCGCCAGGTAACCATCGCCGAACAGCGCATGCAGCGAGGGATGCGGCCCCAGCTCGTCCAGCCGCGCACGATCGTGGCGAACATAGCCGCGCAATTCGCCGCCGCGATAATCGCATACCAGCAGATCGACCACGCCATCCTGGGTCTGCGCCTGCATGGTCAGCTGGCCGTCGTCGTCCTTGAGCAGCGCGCCGAGCAGCGCGGTCAGGGTCAGCGCTTCGGCCAGCAGGTTGCGGATCGGCGCCGGATAGGCATGGGCGGAAAGCACGGTATCGAGCACCGGCCCCAAGCGCACTACCCGCCCCCGGGCATCGCGCCCAGGGACGGTGAACTGCAATACCTGGTCAAATCCGGTTTCGGCTTGGTCAGTCATGGAAGCTTTCGTTTGTACAAGACGCGCTGGTCAGATCTGGCCAAAGACCCAGCGCAGAACGGATTTCTGGGCGTGAATGCGATTTTCCGCTTCGTCCCACACTACCGAACGCGGCCCGTCGATCACGGCGTCGGTGACTTCTTCGTTGCGATGAGCCGGCAGGCAGTGCAGGAACAGCGCATCGCCCTTGGCACGGGCCATCAGCGCCTCGTCCACCTGGAACGGCGCCATCGCCGCCAGCTTGGCTTCCGCGTGAGCCTGGCCCATCGAAATCCACGTATCGGTGACCACCACATCGGCCCCGGCCACGGCCTCTGCCGCGTCGCGATGCACGCTGATGGCTGCGCCTTGTGCCTGGGCGCGGGTAATGAAGCCGGCGTCGCAATCATAGCCCTCGGGCACGCCGATGCGCACGTTGAACTTCATCAGCCCGGCCGCCTCAACGATCGAGTTGAGCACGTTGTTGCCGTCGCCCAGCCAGGCCACGGTAAGGCCGGGCAGCGCCTTGCCATGTTCGATCACGGTCAACAGATCGGCCATGATCTGGCAGGGGTGGGAAAGATCGGTGAGCCCATTGATTACCGGAACGCTGGCATAGTGGGCCAGTTCCTCGACCTTGGCGTGATCGTCGGTGCGCAGCATGATGGCATCGGCCATGCGGCTGAGCACGCGCGCGGTATCGGCGATGGTTTCGCCCCGGCCCAGTTGGGTATTGCCGGCATCGAGAATCAGCGCCGAGCCGCCGAGTTGGCGCATCGCCACGTCGAACGACACACGCGTGCGGGTGGAATTCTTTTCGAACACCATCGCCAGGATATGACCGGCCAGGGGAGCATCGGCATCGACGCGGCCCTTGGGCCAGGCCGCGCGGGCAGCCTTGCGATCAATCGCGTCGGCCAGCATCGCGGCGACCGCATCACCGCCGGCATCGGAAAGATTGAGGAAATGCCTGATCATTACCGCTGTCTCACGCCGCAGGAGCCGGAGGAACATAGCTGGCCGCGGCGGCCGAAAGCTTGTCCATGAATTCATCGATGTGGCTGTCGTCGATCACCAGCGGCGGCAGGACGCGGAACGTCATGTCGCCAGCGGCCACGGCCAGAAGCTGGTGATTGTCGCGCATGTGGGCCACGAACGGGCGCGGCTCGACCTTGCACTTCACCCCCAGCATCAGCCCCTTGCCGCGGACCAGTTCGAACAGGTCGGGATAGTTGCCGATGAACTGTTCGAGCCGCGCCTTGAGGCGATCGCCGGTGGCGCGCACCTGGGCAAGAAATTCGGGAGTGGCGACGACATCGAGCACGGCATTGCCGGCCGCCATGGCCAGCGGATTGCCGCCATAGGTGCTGCCGTGGGTGCCAAACACCATGCCGCGTGCCGCCGTTTCGGTAGCGAGGCAGGCGCCAAGCGGGAAGCCGCCGCCAATGCCCTTGGCAATCGCCATGACATCGGGCGCTACGCCATACTGTTCATAGGCGAACATGGTGCCGCTGCGCGCCACGCCGCACTGCACCTCGTCAAAGATCAGCAGCAGGCCATGCTCGTCACACAGCGCGCGCAGGCCCTTGATGAACTCTTCGCTGCCTTCCCGAATCCCGCCTTCGCCCTGGATCGGCTCGACCAGGATGCCGGCGGTATGCGGGCCGATCAGCGCCTTGGTCGCTTCCAGATCGTTGAAATCGACATAATGGAAACCGGGCAGGATGGGCAGGAAGCCCTTGTGCATCTTTTCCTGATCGGACGCGCTGATCGTGCCCATCGTGCGGCCGTGGAAGGCATTGCGATAGGTGATGATCTCGAACCGTTCCGGGGCCTGGCCGTGATACTGGTGATAGGCGCGCGCGGTCTTGATCGCGCATTCCACCGCCTCGGCCCCGGAATTGGTGAAGAACACCGTATCGGCAAAGGTCATGTCGACCAGGCGCTGCGCCAGCGCCTCGCCCTGGGGGCTGCCATAGAGATTGGACACGTGCATCAGCGTTTCGGCCTGGCGCTGGATCGCGCCGATCAGGTGCGGGTGCGAATGGCCCAGCAGATTGACCGCGATGCCGCTGGCGAAATCGAGATAGCGCGTGCCGTCCTCGGAAATCAGGTGGCAGTGTTCGCCGCGCACCGGACGCACGCCACACCGGGGATAGACGGGCATGAGCGGGGTGATGGACATGGGCAATGCTCCTGTAGTTTCCAAGGATAAAGGTGTTTGGAACGGGGATGGCTGCAAAACGACAAATGGCGGCCCAGCGGACCGCCATTTGCACGCGTATGTGGTGATGCAAGGCCCCTGGGTCTCACAGACCCGAGGGGCAATGCGGCCGGGATCAATCCTGGCGCGGCACCAGGTTGACCGCCGAGTACTTGCCTCGTCGATCAACTTCGAGGTCGAACTCCAGCTTGTCGCCTTCGTTGAGCTCGCGCATGCCGGAACGTTCAACGGCACTGATGTGCACGAACGCGTCGGGCTGGCCGTCATCACGGGTGATGAAGCCGAAGCCCTTCATGCCGTTGAAGAACTTGACCGTGCCAGTGGCCTTTTCACCGGTCAGCTGGCGCTGCGGGGCTGCGGGCTTGGCCGCCACGGGGATGACATCGCCAACAACCTGAAGGTCAGCGGCAGAAACCTTGCCACCACGATCAACCAGGTTGAATTCCAGCGTCTGGCCTTCGGCCAGGCCTTCGAGGCCGGCACGTTCCACGGCGCTGATGTGGACGAACACGTCTTCACCGCCGTCTTCGCGCTGAATGAAGCCGAAGCCCTTCTGGCCGTTGAAGAACTTGACGACGCCCTTGCCGGTGCCGACAACCTGTGCAGGCATGCCGCCGCCACGCGGGCCGCCGAAGCCGCCACCACCGCCGCCGCCGCGATTGCCGCCGCCGAAGCCGCCGCGATCACCGCCGCCGAAGCCACCACGGTCGCCGCCGCCGAAGCCGCCGCCGCGATTGCCGCCGCCAAAGCCACCACGGTCACCGCCGCCGAAGCCGCCGCGATCGTAGCCACCGCCAAAACCGCCACCGCCGCCGTAGGGATCGAAACCGTCGTCGCCGAAACCGTCGCGCTTGTCGCGTCCGCGACCACGCCGCCCTCTGTCAAAACCCATAAAACCCAATAAACCTTACAATCCGCCCCAAATTTCCTGGCGCCACTGGCCGGACGCGGAGACCAGGGGCGCGACAAGGACAACGTGCCGGGCTTTAGGGCCGGCCCTCTCCATTGCGCCAAGGACTATAACGAAGAAAAAGCCGATGCGCGAACGGAATCGACGGGCGCAGGTGATTCCACCGCAAAATATCGTTCGCAGCCACAATTCGTGACAAAAGTGCCGCGCTTTGCTGCCCCCTGACGCCTTGCCGGGGGCTGAACGATACGGCACAAGCGCGCCATGGACCTTGTTGCTCTTCTTTCCGACCCGCAAGCCTGGGTTGCGTTTCTCACCCTGGTGCTGCTCGAAATCGTCTTGGGCATCGACAACCTGGTGTTCATCGCGATTCTCTCGAACAAGTTGCCCGCCCACCAGCAGGCGCGGGCGCGGCGCATCGGCTTGGCGCTGGCGCTGGTTCTGCGGCTGGCGCTGCTGTCGCTGATCGGCTGGATCGTGACCTTGCAGACCCCACTGTTCGACCTGGGCCTGCGCGGCGCACCCGGCGCCCATGGCGAGCCCACGTTCGAAACGGCATTTTCGGGCCGCGACCTGATCCTGGTGGCGGGCGGACTGTTCCTGCTGTGGAAGGCGACCAAAGAAATCCACCACACGCTCGATCCCGAACCAAGCGGCGAAATGCTCGACCACAAGGGCCATGAAGCCAAGAGCGCCGGGCAAGCCGTGGTGGCGAATTTCGGGGCGACGATTGCGCAGATCATCGCGCTCGATCTGGTATTTTCGATCGATTCGATCCTCACCGCCGTGGGCATGACCGATCAGATCGCGATCATGATCGCCGCCGTGGTCACCACCGTATCGCTGATGATGCTGGCAGCCGATCCGCTGGCCCGCTTCATCGAGCGCAATCCCTCGCTCGTCATGCTGGCCCTGGCGTTCCTGGTGATGATCGGGCTCGTGCTGCTGGCCGATGGCTTTGGCGTGCACATTCCCAAGGGCTATATCTATGCCGCGATGGGCTTTTCGGTCTTTGTAGAACTGCTCAACATTGCCGGCCGGCGCAAGCGCAGCGTAGCGCGCGCCAAGGCCTGATCCGCCACATTCGCCTCTTCACTTCCGCCAATTCACTTCCGTCAACAAGGGTTTGCCATGTCCCAGTTTCGCCAGATCGACAGCCAGTTCCTGGCCAGCCCGCAGATTACCGTGGAAGACGTGGCCCTGGCCAAGGAACTGGGCGTGACGCTGATCATCAACAACCGGCCCGAGGGCGAATCCGACGACCAGACGCCGGGCGCGGAAATCGCCGCCGCGGCGCAGGATGCCGGCATTGCCTATGTCGCCATTCCGGTAACCCATGCCGGCTTTTCGATGCCCCAGGTAGACGCCTTTCAGCAGGCACTGCGCCAGGCGGGCGATGCGCCGGTGCTGGCCTATTGCCGGTCGGGCACGCGATCGACGCTGCTGTGGGCGCTGGCCCAGGCCGCCAATGGCGCCAACCCGTTCGAGATCGCTGCCAAGGCAGCAGCGGGCGGGTATGACATCGGCCCGATCCGCGCCCAGGTCGATATCCTGAGCGCACGCGCTTCGGGTTAACCTTGGACCCGCGCTGAGGGCGGGCGATCGCTCCCCCCGGCGCCTTCAAGCTCGTTCGATCGTTAACGATTGTCAAATCATTGTGCCACAAGGGCACGATGGGCAAATCGCGGTTGCGTTACGGCGCAAAGCGGGCAGGAGGATCGCGCGCGTCCTATTCCGGTGCGCATGCCTCAGGAAATCGATTCGTCATGCCTGTCCGCCCTCGGATGACCGCTGCCCTTGCCACTCTGGCTGCGCTGGCCCTTCCTTGCAACGCCGTGGCCGCGTCCACCCCGGTGGGGATCGATGCGCTCAAGGTCTACAACCTGATCGTGCTGGGCAACCTGACGTCCTCATCCGAAGTGGAAGGGCGCACGTTCGTTGGTGGCAACCTCACCGGCAATTCATCGAACTACCTGATCTCCACGCTGCCGGCATCGAGCTATACCGGGCCGGGCCTGGTCGTGGTGGGTGACGTGAACGGCGGGATCAAGAACCTCAACAACGGTTCGGGCGCAATCGTGGGCGGCAGCGTATCGAGCGGGTTCAACCTCAACGGCGCGACGCAGACCGTGCAGGTGGGCGGATCGATCGCCAACACCAACGTCAATTCCAACATCGTGCAGTCGAACCTGGGCACGACCAATCCGGCATTTGTCAGCAATCTGCAGCAGGACGGCAGCCTGATGTCGACCAGCATGACGGGGCTGTCCTATCAGCTGTCGCAGCAGACCGCGAACAGCACCCTGGCGATCAGCGGCAATCGTGGCACTTTCAATGCCCAGCCCAATGCCAGCGGCGTGGCGGTGTTCTCGATCACCGCGGCCGATCTCAATTCCATCGGCGAAATCCAGTTCAACACCAATGGCGCCGATACGGTGATCGTCAACGTTTCGGGCAGCACGATCAACCTGAACGACAACTTCCTGGGCGGCACGGCGAACCTGGGCCAGCACGTGATCTGGAACTTTGCCGATGCCACCGACCTGACGCTGACCACCGCATGGGGCGGATCGGTGCTGGCGCCCAAGGCTGCGGCGCACACCTACAATTATATCCAGGGTTCGGCGGTGTTCGGCAGCCTGACCCAGGACGGGGAAATGCACATCGGCACCTATAGCGGTGGCTATGTCGTGCCAAGCGATCCGCAGGTCCCCTCGTCATCCACGTCGAGCAGCAGCACGGGTGGCACCGATGTGCCCGAACCGGGCATGCTGGCCCTGCTCGCCCTGGGCCTGGGCGGCCTGATCCTGGGCCGCAAGCGCCGCGAGCCGGGCGAGCGCCCAGCCAAGGGCGAGTCCGCCGAAGCCGCCTGAACCCACGATAGGGACACAAAAAAGGGGCCGCGCGGCAGATCCGCGCGGCCCCTTTTTGCTGGGCTGGATCGGCCGCGCGATCAGTCGCTACCAACGCGCTCCACATCGGCGCCAAGCAGCGCGAGCTTTTCCTCGAGCCGTTCATACCCGCGATCGAGGTGATAGAGGCGGTGCACCTGGGTTTCGCCCTCGGCGGCGAGCCCGGCGATCACCAGGCTCATCGAGGCGCGCAGGTCGGTGGCCATGACTTCGGCACCCGAAAGCTTGTCCACCCCATGGACCACCGCCGTGCGGCCCGAGGTTTCGATGCGCGCGCCCATGCGGTTCAACTCGGGCACGTGCATGTAGCGGTTTTCGAAGATGGTTTCGGTCAGCATGCTGGAGCCCTTGGCGAGGCAGAGCATGGCCATCAACTGGGCCTGCATGTCGGTGGCAAAGCCGGGATAGGGCGCGGTGGAAATGGTCACGGGGCGCAGATCACCATCGGCGGCGATGTGCAGGCCGCCGCGCACCGGCTCTACCGATACACCAGCATCGCGCAGCGCCTGGACCGTGGTTTCCATATCCTCGATCCGCGCGCCCTGCAGCGTCACTTCGCCGCCGGTGATCGCTGCTGCGCAGGCATAGGAGCCGGCCTCGATACGATCGGGCATGACCATGTAGGTAGCGCCGTGCAGGCGCGCGACGCCGTGGATCGTCAGGTCTGACGTGCCGATGCCCTCGATCTCGGCGCCCATGGCAACGAGCAGGTTGCACAGGTCAACGATTTCGGGTTCGCGCGCAGCATTGTGCAGCGTCGATTTACCCTTGGCCAGAACCGCCGCCATCAGTGCGTTTTCCGTGGCCCCAACGGACACCACCGGGAAGCTGTAGCGCCCGCCGGGCAGCCCGCCATCGGGCGCGATCGCCCGGACATAGCCAGCGGCCAGTTCGATATGGGCACCAAACGCCTCGAGCGCCTTGAGATGCAGATCGATCGGCCGGTTGCCGATGGCGCAACCACCAGGCAGCGACACGGTGGCTTCGCCAGCGCGGGCCAGCAGCGGCCCCAGCACCAGGATCGAGGCGCGCATCTTGCGCACCAGGTCATAAGGCGCAACGGTCGACGTGAGGCGGGTGGCCTGCAGCGTCATCACGCGGCCGAAATCCTCGGGCCGGCCGCCGGCAATGGCGGTAGACGCGCCGAACTGGTTCATCAGGTGCTGGAAGCCGTCGATATCCGCCAGGCGCGGCAGGTTGCGCAGCGTTACCGCTTCATCGGTGAGCAGCGCGCAGGGCAGCAGCGTGAGCGCCGCATTCTTTGCCCCGGAAACAGGAACCGTGCCGGAAAGACGCTTGCCGCCGCGAATAATGATCTTGTCCATCGCGGCGGTTTAGCCGGTTTGCCGGACAGGGCAAGGGGCAAGGTTGCGGGCTGGCTGGAGGGCAGCAAAGCGACGGCACGGCGCCAATATTGCATTGCAGCATTTTTTGCACGTTCCGGCCTGCGGAGAACTTGTCATCACAAAAGGAGGCTGCTTAACTATCGTGTAACCGGACAATGGGACAAACACCGACATGAGCGAAACCACCGCAAGCCGCCACAAGCCGATCCGCAAGGCCGTCTTTCCCGTTGCCGGTCTCGGCACCCGCTTCCTGCCCGCTACCAAGGCCATCCCCAAAGAGATGCTGCCGATCGTCGATCGCCCGCTGATCCAGTATGCCGTGGACGAAGCGCGCGAAGCGGGCATCGAAGAGCTGATCTTCGTGACCGGGCGCGGCAAGACCGCGATCGTCGAGCATTTCGACACCGCATTCGAGCTGGAAACCACGATGACCAGCCGGGGCAAGGACCTGTCGGTGCTGGACGATACCCGCATCAAGCCGGGCAACCTTGTCACCGTGCGCCAGCAGGTGGCAATGGGCCTGGGCCACGCCGTGTGGTGCGCGCGCGAAGTGGTGGGCGATGAACCCTTTGCCATCTTCCTGCCCGACGAGCTGATGGTGGGTGCACCCGGCTGCATGAAGCAGATGGTCGAAGCCTACAACGAAGTGGGCGGCAACCTGATCTCGGTGCTGGAAGTGCCGGAAGAAGAAGTATCGAGCTATGGCGTGATCGCGCCGGGCGCGCGCAAGTCTGACACGCTGACCGAAGTGACCGGCTTGGTTGAAAAGCCCAAGCGTGAAGAAGCCCCGTCAAACCTGATCATCTCGGGCCGCTATATCCTGCAGCCCGAAGTGATGCGCACCCTGGAAAACCAGGAAAAGGGCGCTGGCGGCGAAATCCAGCTGACCGATGCGATGGCCCGCATGATCGGCACGCAGCCGTTCCACGCGGTGACCTTTGCCGGCCGCCGCTTCGACTGCGGCAGCAAGGCCGGCTTTGTCGAGGCGACGATCGCCCTGGCCCTGGAACGCCCCGACCTGGCCGACGATGTGCGCGCCGTGATCAAGAAGCTGGTGGGCTGACCGTCACACCACAGGCTTAAGCAAAAAGGGCCGCGCAGCATCGCAATGCTGCGCGGCCCTTTTGCGTGCGCCAGACGCGATCTGCGCGCCGGCGCCCATAGAAAAAGGCGGCCGTTGCGGGCCGCCTTTTTCCGCATCCTCTCCGATGCGTTATTCCAGAAAATGGCGCCTTATTCGTCGCCTTCGCCCTCGGCGTCGGTGGCGTTGAAAGCGCGGATCTGCGAGGAATCAGCGGCGCTGGCCAGCTGGGCCAGGTTGGCATCGCGCTGCATGTAGGGCAGCGGATTGACCGCGTTGCCAGCCACGCGCACTTCATAGTGCAGGTGCGGGCCGGTCGAATGGCCGGTGGAACCGACATAGCCGATCACGTCACCCTTGTGCACATGCTGCCCTTCGGCAACGGCGATGCGCGACATATGGCCATAGCGGGTTTCGAGATTGCCGCCGTGCTCAAGCTGAACATAGAGGCCGTAGCCGCCGAAGCGTTCGGCCTTGCCCACCACGCCATCGGCGCTGGCGCGGATCGGCGTGCCGGTCGGCGCGGGCAGATCAACGCCCTTGTGCGCACGCAGGCCGCCGTAGATGGGGTGATTGCGCAGACCAAAGCCGCTGCTCATCGGGCGGCTGCTGGTGATCGGCATCAGAGTGGGGATGGAAACCGAAGCGGTGCGGACCAGCGGCGCCTGGGCCGAGCTGCCCTTGCCGCCATCGAGTGCTTCCCAGCTGGCGAAAAGCTTGGAGAATTCTTCATCGCCGGCCGGCGCGGTCATCCCGGCCTTGGCGGCTTCGGCATTACGCAGCGGGGCGGTGATATCGGCAGAAGCGGCGCTGTTGGCGAGAACCGGCGTGGCGAGGCCCAAGGCGAGCATGGTGCCAATGGCAGCCAGACCGGTAGAAAAAGCTTTTTTCATTGCGACCCGTACAACCTCTTTTCGGCAGACACACACACCGACGTTGGGCCAATCGGGCCCTGCGCCAGCGGCATCCGTTCCGTGCTGACCCCCAGCGAACGC
Organism: Novosphingobium capsulatum NBRC 12533; assembly: GCF_001598375.1. Lineage (GTDB taxonomy): Bacteria > Pseudomonadota > Alphaproteobacteria > Sphingomonadales > Sphingomonadaceae > Novosphingobium > Novosphingobium capsulatum. Next base: position 46,711 of record NZ_BCYV01000025.1, on the reverse strand, counting down.
CACTTTGTCAGACTGCGGCAGGAACCACATCGCTGGCCAAGCTTTGTTCAGAGATTGGTGGATACCCCCCGCCGATCTCGTGCCGGAGGGGTAGCGGCGGCTGCCCCCATCACGCAAGAGCCGCCATCATTTCGCACGACAGACCGGCTGAACGACGCGCCGAGTCGTTGAACGGTGGCTTAACGGTGCCACGGAAGTGCTGCGCGACCAGGGTTTTCCAGAGTTGCGGTGCCGGTTTACCACGCTCTTCGCACAGTTTGGCGAAATGGCTTGTGCCGAAGCGAACGTGGCGCACTTCGTCGTCAACGATTCGCTGCAGGATGCGCGCGGTGGTGTGATCATCTGCCGCCACGAACCGCGCAATGGTTTGCGGCGTGACATCGAGACCGCGCGCCTCCAGGACCATGGGCACCACGGCGAGACGGGCGGCAACATCGTGCGCGGTTTCGCGCGCGGCATCCCACAGCCCGTCGTGCGCCGGCATCGCGCCGTAAAGGCTGCCCAGGGCGCGCAGGCGGCGGGCCAGCAGGCTGAAATGCATCGCCTCGTCCGCCGCCACGCCCAGCCAGTCACTGACGAAATCCGGCCCGCGCTCGGCACCGAACCGCCCCGCAGCGTCGAGCGCCAGGTCGATCGCGACGAATTCGATGTGGCACAGCGCATGGATCAGCGCGAGGCGCCCGCGCTCGGAACCGCCGCGCCCGCGCTTGGGCATGCGGTTGGGCGGCAGCAGTTCCGGCTCGGCCGGGCGCGCCGGGCTATCGGGCATGGCCACGTCGAAGGCGAAAGCCAGGCGGCCGGCAGCCCAATCGCGCGCCACGGCACGGGTGGCCATGGCTTTGTCACGCGGATCAGCGGTCAACATGGCGGCGCGAATCGCGGCCGCCACAGTGGGAAGCGATGCAGTCATGCCGCGCGCGTTACAGCGCCTGGGCCGCGGCGAGAACCTGCGCTGCGTGATCCTTGACCTTTACCTTGTTCCACACCTGGGCGATGCGGCCATCGGCACCGACCAGATAGGTCGTGCGCTCCATGCCCATGTAGGTGCGGCCATACATCGACTTTTCCGTCCAGATGCCGAGTGCATCGGACAGGCCACCTTCTTCGGCATCGCTGGCGAGCGGGGCTGCCAGGCCATGCTTGGCAATGAACTTCTCGTGCTTCTTGGGCGGGTCCTTGCTCACGCCGAGCAGCGCCGTGCCGGCGGCGGCAAATTCATCGGCCAGCGCGGAAAAGTCCTTGTTCTCAGTGGTGCAGCCGGGCGTATCGTCCTTGGGATAGAAGAACACAACCAGCTTGCGGCCGGCAAAATCGGACGGCTTCACCACGCTGCCATCAGGGGCAGTCAGCGGCAGATCGGGCAGCGGATCGCCCACGCCGGGGAAAGTGCTCATGCGTCAAATCTCCAATGGTTGCCCGAAGACCTGGCCCCAGGCATCGGCAATGCGGTGTCTTGCCCGCGCCACCGCGTCAAGCAGGGCGTCCCAGCTTTCCTGGCCACAGGCAGCAGCCACGATGGCACGGCTGGCCTGTGGCGGAAACATGCCATCAGGGGCAACCAGGCGCACCACCACCAGCAGGCCGGCAAGAAGATCATGCGCCGCGCGCAGGCCGGCAGGCAGGAGGCCGGCCTCCTCCAGCGCCAAGACCGCCGCGCTCAGGTCGGGTTCGAGCGCAACGTGATCGCGCAATTGCAGATAGTGGGCGAGGAATTCGAGATCGACCAGGCCACCACGCGCCAGTTTCACATCAAGCGGGCCCTTGGCCGGCTTGTGCCGCGCCATTTCGGCGCGCATCGCCAGAACGTCGTCCCGCAGCGCGCCCGGATCGCGCGATTGGCGCAGCACGCGCCCCACGATATCGGCCAGCGCGGCGCGATCGGCAGCCTGCCCGAACAGGGGCCGGGCCCGACACAGCGCCATGTGTTCCCAGGTCCAGGCGTCTTCGCGTTGATAGCGTTCGAAACTGTCGAGGCTGACCGCGATCGGCCCTTGCGCGCCAGAGGGGCGCAGCCGGGTATCCACTTCATAGAGCGCGCCGGCCGCCGTAGGCACCGATAGCGCCGCGATCATGCGCTGGGCCAGGCGGTTGAAATAGAGCGTGCCGCCGATCGGCCGGCCGCCGTCGGATTCGCGGGCATAGGCATCGCCTGGCCCGCCAAACAGGAACACCAGATCGAGATCGGAGGCATGGGTGAGCGCGCCGCCGCCCAGCCGCCCCAGGCCGAGCACGACCATGCGCGCATCGGGCACCTGGCCATGGACACGGATGAACTCCGCCTCGGTCGCACTGCCGAGCACGCTGATCGCGGCCTCGGCCACGCGGCTGAGCGCGGCGGCCACGGCCAGCGGCGGGTGCAGCCCTTCGACGAGTTGCACGCCCAAGGCAAAGCGCAGTTCGCCCACCTTGCGGCGCACGGCATCGAGCAGGCGCTGGTAATCATCCCCCACCTCGCCCCGCGCCAGGGTGGCAATGATATCATCGACGCTGCCCGGCAGGGCGAAGGCGGAATGATCGATTAGTGTATCGAGCAGGTCTGCCCGCCGCGCCAGGTCTTCGGCCAGCGTCGGGGCATGGGCGAGCACGCGCATGACCACCGCCATCAGGCCGGGGCGCGCCTCGAGCAGGCGGAACACGTTGATCGCCGATGGCAGCGCCGCCAGCAGCCGTTCCCACCGCGCCAGCGCATGATCGGGATCGGGCGCCTCGGCCAGGGCCTGCAGCAATTGCGGCCGCACGCGTGCAAAGGCGGCGCGGGCCTCGTCGCTGCGCAGCGCGCGGAATGCGCCGCTGTCCCAGGCTTCCACCCGCCCGGCCAGCCCTTCGGCATCGGCAAAACCCATCTCCGCCAGGTCTTGCGCCAGGCTGCGGTTGTCCACCGCCACCGCGCCGGTGGGCGAAATGATCGCCAGCAGGGCATCGAACCGCTGCGCCACTGCCTGCGAGATATCCTGCACCTCGGCAATCAGCGCAGCGCCATCGTCGTGGCCGGCCAGTTGCGCCACGCTGTCCAGCGCAGCCTGCTGCGGCGGCAGGGCATGGGTCTGCTGATCGGCGACCATCTGCAGGCGATGTTCGAGCACGCGCAGCCGGTCATAGCTTTCGCCCATGACCATCGCGTCATCCGCAGAGATGATCCCCGCCTGCGCCAGGGCATCAAGGGCCGGGCGCGTGCCGCGCAGGCGCAGCGCGGGATTGCGCCCGCCATGGATCAGCTGGTGGGTCTGAGCGAAGAATTCCACTTCGCGGATGCCCCCGCGCCCGCGCTTGAGATCATAGCCCGGCCCGACCACCTGCCCGGCGGCATAGTGATCGCGGATGCGCGCGGTGAGCCGGCCGATTTCGGCGATCGCCCCGAAATCCAGGCTGCGCCGCCACACGAACGGCCGGATCGTATCGAGGAAAGCCTGGCCGCGCGCGACATCGCCGGCGGCGGCACGGGCGCGGATATAGGCCGCACGTTCCCAGGCGAGCGCGCTCGATTCGTAATGGGTGATCGCCCCTTCGAACGGGATGGCCAGCGGGCTGACTTCCGATGCCGGGCGCAGCCGCAGGTCGATGCGGAAGACATAGCCTTCCTCGGTGATCGTCGAGAGCAGTTCAACCACCCCGCGCGCCACACGCTGCGCCGCCTCACCCGGTTCGTCGCGCGGGCGGCGCGGCAGCACGTCGGGATCGTAGAGCAGGATGGGATCGATATCCGACGAGTAGTTCAGCTCTTGCGCGCCGTGCTTGCCCAGGCCGATGGCGGAAAAGCCTACTGGCGCAACATCGGGCGCGCGCCGGGCAATGGCGGCGGCGATGGCGGCATCGAGCGCGCGATCGGCAAAGTCTGACAGCGCCTGCACCACGCGCATGAGCGGCAGCGCGCCGGCGATATCGCCCACCGCCAGGGCCAGCGCCAGGGCCAGGCGTTCGCGCCGCAAGGCAATCCCGACATCGTCCACGCCCTGCCCGGCCAGGCGCGCATGCGCCAGTGCCGCTTCGATCTCACCCTGCGCGAGCAGCGTGGCCACCTCGGGCTGGCGGTCGAGCGCGCGGGCCAGGAACGTGGTGTGCCGGCGGGCAAGGACAAGCGCATGGTCCCAATCAATTCCTTGCCGCACGCAAGCTCCCTCTCTCGTTGCCGCACCGTGGGTCGTCTTGCCCCAGCCGGCCGGCTCTGCCAAGTAGCCGGCATGAGCTGCGCCTTCCCCCTTGGCGCGGCGTTATCCCATAGCAAGGATCTGACCATGCATGTTTCCCTCGGCCGCCGCATGGCCACCGCGTTGCTGGCCTCTGCCCTGGCTGTTCCCGCATTTGCCGCCCCGGCGCCCAAGGTGCCGACCGTGCCGGTGCCGATGATGCGCGAAGCGATCAAGACGCTGGCATCAGACGAACTGGAAGGCCGCGCGCCCAGCGGGCCCAAGGAACAGGCCGTGCTCGACGCGATCATCACCCGCTTCAAGGCCGCCGGCCTCAAGCCCGGCAACAAGGGTGAGTGGTTGCAGCCCGTGCCGATGGTGACGATCGCGGCCAAGAACATCAGCCCGCTGACGGTGGGCAGCCTGTCGTTCAAGCCGGGCGCCGATTTCGTGGTGGGTTCCTATCGCGAGGCAGACCACACCGCGATCGATGCCAGCGAGCTGGTCTTCGTCGGCTATGGCATCACCGCGCCCGAACTGGGCTGGGACGATTATGCCGGCGTCGATATGAAGGGCAAGATCGCGGTGATCCTGGTCAACGACCCGGATTATGAAAACGCCGACGAACAGGGCCTGTTCAAGGGCCGCCGCATGACCTGGTATGGCCGCTGGCCCTACAAGTATGCCGAAGCCGCGCGCCATGGCGCCAAGGCCGCGCTGATCGTGCACGACACCTTCCCCGCCGCCTATGGCTGGAACGTGCTGGAATCGAGCGGCGGCACCGGCAATTTCGTGGCCAGCGCCAACAAGGGCATGGACCAGACCGAAGCCAATGGCTGGATTCGCCGCCCGGTGGCCGAGGCGATCTTCCAGGCCGCTGGCAAGGACTTTGCCGCGCTTTCGGTCGCAGCCAAGCAGAAGGGCTTTCACGCCGTTCCGCTGGGGGCGAAGGCCAGCCTGTCGTTTGACAACACCGTCACGCACAGCACCTCGCACAACGTGATCGGCGTGATCCCGGGCACGACGCGGGCCAACGAATATGTGCTCTATTCCGGCCACTGGGACCATCTGGGCCATTGCAAGCCCGATGCGCGCGGAGACGATATCTGCAACGGCGCGATCGACAATGCCAGTGGAGTGGGCGCGCTGGTGGCACTGGCCGACATGAACCGCCGCGCCGGCCCCACCCCGCGCACCCAGGTCTTTGCCGCCTGGACGCTGGAGGAATCCGGCCTGCTCGGTTCGGAATACTATGCCCAGCATCCGGTCTATCCGCTGGCCCGCACCGTGGGCGGCGTGAACATGGACGCGCTGTCGCTGATCGGCCCCACGCGCGACGTGCAGGTGACCGGGGGCGACAAGTCTGACCTCACCGCGATCCTGCGCCAGGTAGAAGCGCAGATGCACTTGACCGAAACGCCCGAGGATCATCCCGAGCGTGGCCACTATTACCGGTCGGATCACTTCAGCCTGGCCAAGCGCGGCGTGCCGATGTTTGCCGTGGGCCGGGGCACCGACCTGATCAACGGCGGCAAGAAGGCCGGCGAGGCTGCCACCGAAGACTATGTCGAGCATCGCTATCACCAGCCGTCGGACGAATATTCCGACAGCTGGGACATGACCGGCATGGCGCAGGAGGTGGAGCTGTATTACCGGCTTGGCCGTGTGCTGGCCACTGGCACCACCTGGCCCAACTGGCATCAGGGCGACGAATTCCGCGCCATTCGCGATGCCAGCCGCGCCACCGTAACCGGCGCCAAGTAAGCCGTGGCCATGAACGACGAGAACCCGACGGGCGGCATGATGCCCCCCGAATTCGCCCCGCAGGACTGGCTCTGGGTGGGTTTCCCCCACCTGGCCGAAGAATGGTCGGGCGTGATCGACCGCGCGCAGGAGCAGATCGCCGCGTTTGCCAGCGCCGTGGCCGAAAGCGGCCAGGAAGTGCGCCTGGTAGTGCGCGATGCAGCCAACCGCATGCGCGCCGAGCGGCTGGCCAGCGCCTCCGTCAAGATCGAACAGCGCGTCTATGGCGACGTATGGCTGCGCGATACCGGGCCGCTGGTGGTGGCCGATGGTGCCGGTGGGCGCCGCGCGCAGCTATTTGGCTTCAACGGCTGGGGCGGCAAGTACCTGATGCCTGGAGACCAGGAGATCGGTGCCACCCTGGCCGCCGATGCCGGGCTGCCGGCCAGCAAGGCCGACTGGGTGCTGGAAGGCGGCGCGCTGGATGGCGATGGCACCGGCCTTGTTGCCACCACCGAGCAGTGCCTGCTCAACCCCAATCGCAACCCGCACCTGTCACGCGCCGACCTGGAAATGCGCCTCAAGCGTGACCTGGGCTATACCCGCGTGCTGTGGCTGGGCGACGGGCTGATCAACGACCACACCGATGGACACGTGGACAACCTGGCCCGCTTTGTCGGCGCCAATCGCCTGGCCCTGCCCCGTGCCACCGGCTCGGACGATCCCAATGCCGCGATCTATGCCGATGCCGCCGCGCGTGCCCGCGATGCCGGGGTAGAGGTGATCGAAGTGCCCTCACCGGGGCGCATCGAATGGGGCGGCATGATCCAGCCGGCCAGCTACATGAACTTTGTGATCACCAGCCATGCGGTGATCGTGCCGATTTTTGGCTCGGTCCACGACGAAGCTGGCGTGGAGGCCATCGGCGCGCTGTTCCCCAGCCGCGCCACGATCGGTGTGATGGGCGATGCGGTGCTGGTGGGTGGTGGTGGTTTCCACTGCGCCAGCCAGCAGATGCCCTCGGCCTGACGAAGCATCGCCCTGTCCCGCCCATGAAATGATCGGGCGGGACAGGGCCTTGCCGGCATATTGGGCCGGGTTACTGCGTCTCGCGTGCCAGGCGTTCGGCCAGCTCGGCGATTTCCGGCGGATCAAGCAGCCAGGTGCGGGTCTTGCGCCCTTCGCGGTGGATCGGCACGGTCAGCAGCACACGGGCGTTTTCACGGGCGTGCGGCTTGTAGAGCGAGAAGTGCAGCGCACATTCGCGGATCGTGCCGATGATCGGCGTGCGGCCTTCCAGATCGATCATCGTGGCGGCCTGGTCCCAGGGGATGGTGGCAGTGCTCATGGTGATCAGACGTCCAGGTTGGCCACGTTGAGGGCGTTTTCCTGAATGAAATCGCGGCGCGGCTCGACCACGTCGCCCATCAGGCGGGTAAAGATCTCGTCGGTCACGTCGGCGTCTTCCACCTTGACCTGGAGCAGCGAACGGACTTCCGGATCGAGCGTGGTTTCCCACAGCTGTTCGGCGTTCATTTCACCCAGGCCCTTGTAGCGCTGGATCGACAGGCCCTTGCGGCCATTGGCCATGACCGCTTCGAGCAGTTGCGAAGGCCGGGTGATGCCGGCGTCCTTGCTGTCGGCCCGGGCCGCGGCGGCGGGGGCTTCCTCGCCATCGGTGGCGCCCGTGCTTTCCGGCTCGGCCGGCGCAGCGCCGGCACGCACCAGGCGGGCAACACCGGCATAGACATCGGCGTGTTCGGCCGCGAGGCGGGCGAGCTTGCGCGCTTCGGCACTGGTCAGGAAGCCGGCCTCGATCATGTGATGGTCGGTCACCCCGCGCCAGGCGCGCTGGATGTGATAGCCGCCATCCTCACTCATCTGCGCCGCCCACTGCGCCTCGGGATCGCCACGATCCAGCCAGCTTGCGGCATTGGCCAGCGCGGCGATGCGGGCATCGGCCGAGAGATCGGGATCGAGCGCACCGGCCAGCGCCAGCGCTTCCACGATATCCGGGTTGTAGCGACGCGGCACGAAGGCCATGAGGTTGCGCAGGCGCAACGCGTGATCGACCAGCTCCGCCAGTTCCTGGCTGCCGCGCGCGCCACCCTGGGTTTCCAGGATGCGGCCCGTGGTACCGGCCTCCACCAGGTAGCGATCGAGCGCGGCGTTGTCCTTGAGATAGACTTCGCTGCGTCCCTTGGCGACCTTGTAGAGCGGCGGCTGGGCGATGAAGAGGTGCCCGGCCCGGATGATGTCGGGCATCTGGCGGTGGAAGAAGGTGAGCAGCAAGGTGCGGATATGCGCGCCGTCGACGTCGGCGTCGGTCATGATCACGATCTTGTGATAGCGCAGCTTTTCCAGGTTGAATTCATCGCGGATGCCGGTGCCCATCGCCTGGATCAGCGTGCCCACTTCGCGCGAGGAAATGATGCGATCGAACCGCGCGCGCTCCACGTTGAGGATCTTGCCGCGCAAGGGCAGGATCGCCTGCGTCTTGCGGTCACGGCCCTGCTTGGCGCTGCCACCGGCCGAGTCCCCTTCGACCAGGAACAGTTCGCACTTGCTGGCGTCGCGTTCCTGGCAATCGGCCAGCTTGCCGGGCAGGCTGGCGATGTCCATCGCGCCCTTGCGGCGGGTCAGTTCGCGGGCACGGCGCGCGGCCTCGCGCGCGGCAGCGGCGTCGATCACCTTGAGGATCACCGACTTGGCATGGGCCGGGTTTTCCTCCAGCCATTCGCTCATCTTGTCGGCCATCAGGCTTTCAAGCGGCTGGCGCACTTCGGAGGAAACCAGCTTGTCCTTGGTCTGGCTGGAAAACTTCGGATCAGGCAGCTTGACCGAGACGATCGCGGTGAGCCCTTCGCGCATGTCATCGCCCGAGAGCGAGACCTTTTCCTTCTTGAGCAGGCCCGAGCGATCGGCATAGCCGTTGAGCGTGCGGGTCAGCGCGGCGCGGAATGCGGCCAGATGGGTACCGCCATCGCGCTGCGGGATGTTGTTGGTGAAACACAGCACGTTTTCGTAATAGCTGTCGTTCCATTCCAGCGACACGTCGATGCCGATGCCGTCGCGCATCGCCGAAATGGCGATCGGTTCGGGGATCAGCGCCTGCTTGTTGCGATCGAGGTATTTCACGAAGGCCGCAATGCCGCCCTCGTAATAGAGATCATGTTCCTTGACCTCTTCATGGCGCTTGTCGCGCAGCAGGATGCGCACACCAGAATTGAGGAAGGCGAGTTCGCGATAGCGGTGTTCGAGCTTGTCGAAATCGAACTCGGTCACGTTCTTGAACGTGTCGTGGCTGGCAAAGAAGGTGACGCGGGTGCCCTTCTTGGGCTTGCCGTTGTCCGCCGTCGGTGCCGGGCCGGTCACCTTGAGCGGCGCCACGGCATCGCCATGGGCAAACTTCATCCAGTGTTCCTGGCCTTCGCGCCAGATCGTCAGCTCCAGCCATTCCGACAGGGCATTGACCACCGAGACGCCCACGCCGTGCAGGCCGCCCGACACCTTGTAGGCGTTGTCGTCAGACGTGTTCTCGAACTTCCCGCCGGCGTGGAGCTGGGTCATGATCACTTCGGCGGCGGAAACGCCTTCTTCGGCATGGATGCCGGTGGGAATACCGCGCCCGTTGTCTTCCACCGAGACCGAACCATCGGGGTTCAGCTCGATCAGCACCAGGTCGCAATGCCCGGCCAATGCCTCGTCGATGGCGTTGTCCGACACTTCGAAGACCATGTGATGCAGGCCCGAGCCATCGTCGGTATCGCCGATGTACATGCCGGGACGCTTGCGCACCGCATCCAGGCCCTTGAGGACCTTGATCGAGTCGGCGCCGTAGGAGTTGGTGTTCGGGGTATTTTCGTTGGTGCTGGCCATAGTTTTGCACATAGGCACTTTACCCGCAAAACCCAAGCGAATTGGCCCTGTTTTACACAGGCCCAAGGCGGGCTGCGCCAAGTCTCTTGCATGCGCGGCGCCATGCGGCATGGTGCGCGCAACGAACAGGAAAAGGGGGCAATCCTTTGATCACGCGCAGCGCCATCTCGACCATCGCCCTGGCGGCGATGGCCACCGCCACTGCGGCCCAGGCCGCGCCCACCGCGCCAGACGCCGGGGAGGCGCAGTTCCGCAGCATTTACAAGGAACTGGTCGAAACCAATACCACGGTCAGCAGCGGATCATGCACGCTGGCGGCCGAGCGGATGGCGGCGCATCTCAAGGCAGCTGGCTATGCCGACAGCCAGCTCACGCTGTTTTCCACGCCCGAACACCCCAAGGATGGCGGGCTGGTTGCCGTGCTGCCCGGCACCTCGAAGACCGCCAAGCCGATCCTGCTGCTCGCCCATCTCGACGTGGTGGAGGCCAAGCGCGCCGATTGGGAGCGCGATCCTTTCACCCTGATCGAGGAAGGTGGCTATTTCTATGGCCGCGGCACCGCCGATGATAAATCGATGGCGGCGATCTGGGTGGATACGATGGCGCGCCTCAAGGCGGGCAAGCCGCTCAAGCGCACGGTGAAGATGGCGCTGACTTGCGGCGAGGAAACCACCTGGGCGTTCAACGGCGCGCAGTGGCTGGCCCAGAACAAGCGCGACCTGATCGATGCGGAGTTTGCCCTTAACGAAGGCGGCGGCGGCGATACCGATGGCAAGGGCCTGTCCGAAGGCGGCCACCTCGTCAACCAGTCGATCCAGGTGGGCGAAAAGGCGGTGCAGAACTATCGCTTCGAAACCCGCAATCCCGGCGGGCACAGCTCTATCCCCGTGCGCGAAAACGCCATTTACGAGCTGGCCGATGCGCTCGCCCGGCTGCGCGACCATGAATTTCCCACCGAGATGAGCGACACCACCCGCGCCTTCTTTGCCAAGGCCGGGGCGGCGCGCGGCGATGCCATGGGCAAGGCGATGCAGGCCTTGGCCAGCAACCCGATCGGCAGCCCAGCCTTTGCCGAGGCGGAAAAGCTGGTGAACACCGACCGCACCTATCATTCCAAGCTGCGCACCACCTGTGTGGCCACGCTGCTGGACGGCGGGCATGCCAACAACGCCCTGCCCCAGCGCGCCGGGGCCAACGTCAACTGCCGCATCTTCCCGGGCCATTCGGTGGAAGAAATCCAGACCGCGCTGCAAAAGGTCGTGGCCGATCCTGGCGTCACGGTCAGCCTGGTGCCGCCACAGCGCCCGCTGGCCAAGGCGCCCGCGCTCGATCCCAAGATCATCGGCCCGATGGAAAAGCTGTCCGCGCAGTATTTCCCCGCCGTGCCGGTGGTACCCGACATGTCCACCGGGGCCACCGACGGCATCTTCCTGGAGGCCGTGGGCATCCCGACCTATGGCGTGCCTGGCCCCTGGGGCAACCCCGATGGCAATGGCGTGCATGGCCTGAACGAGCGGATCGAGGTCAAGTCGCTGCTGACCGGGCGCGCCTATCTCTATGACCTGGTGAACGCCTACGCACGGTGATCGGCGGGGTGTTGACAAGCTGTGGATAAAGTCCGGCTGCCCTTTTGGTACGGCAGCCGGGCCTTGACCGGAACAGCACAAAGGTGTTCGTTATGCCCATGCGTCATGAAGCGGTCATGCCTGTCCTTCATGCCTCGCCCCGAGCGAGGCGGAAGCCGATTTGGCACAGGAGCGCGAGCGGAGCATGCTTCACCAGGCGCTGATCGAGCGGGCGGCTGCGGCCAGGCCCCACAGCGGCGATAGCGCCGCGACGCCGCGTTTGCTGGCATCCAACCGTCATCTCGACAATTGCCCGGCGCTGGTGCTCAACGCCGATTACACGCCGCTCAGCTATTACCCGCTCAGCCTGTGGCCGTGGCAAACCGCGATCAAGGCGGTGTTCCTGGAACGGGTGGATATCATCGCCACCTATGACCGCGCGGTGCACAGCCCGTCGCTGGACATGAAGATTCCCTCGGTGATCGCGCTGCGGCAATATGTGAAGCCCAGCGAGTTTCCCGCCTTCACCCGCTTCAACCTGTTCCTGCGCGATCGCTTCGTGTGCCAATACTGCGGCAGCGGCGAAAACCTCACGTTCGACCACGTGATCCCGCGCCGGCTGGGCGGGCGCACCACCTGGGAAAACGTCACCACCGCCTGCGCACCCTGCAACATGACCAAAGGCGGCCGCACCCCGGCCCAGGCGCACATGCGCCTGATGGAAGAACCGATCCGGCCCACGACCTGGCAATTGCAGGAAAAGGGCCGCGCCTTTCCGCCCGGGCATTTGCACGAAAGCTGGCGCGACTGGCTGTATTGGGACGTCGAACTAGAAAGCTGACGCTTAGACCGCCCGTCGCAACGGCCCTTAGGCGGTCTGCCGCGCCCCTTTCAGGAACAGCACCAGTGCCGCCAGCGCGATGACCGCGGCCACCAGCATCGGCATGGTGGGCAATTCGATCAAAGCGCCCGGGCCACTGAACCGGGCAAGGGTCTGGGCATAGAGCGGCGGGCCGATGATCTGCGCGATCGAGCCGATCGACTGCACCGCGCCTTGCAGTTCGCCCTGGCTGCGCGCATCGACCGCGCGGCTGTTCATCGCAGAGATCGAAGGCTGCACCGCGCCTTGGAACGCGCCGACCGCAATGGCGAGATAAACCTGCCAGACCTGGTGCGCGAGGCAGTAGAGCACTGCAGAAGTGGCGAGCGAGGCCACGCCCATGATCACCGCGCGCCGCTCTCCCAGCCGGGGCAAGAGATAGCGCATGCCCAGCCCCTGGAACAACGCGGCGCTCAATCCGACGACGGCGAGAGCGAGGCCCACCGCCTTGGTCGAAAAGCCATAGGCAGCAATCGCCATGTAGGTCCAGATCGCGGGATAGACCACGTTGGCCAGTTGCCATGCGCCCAGCGCCGCCACGAACCACAACACGCGGGCGCTTTGCCCTTTGAGCGCGCGCAGACTGGATAGCGCATTGGCACGGCGCCAGTCGAATGGCCGGCGATGATCGGCATCGAGCGATTCCCGCAAGGTGAACAGCCCGAACAGGAAATTGGCAAAGCTGAGCCCGGCCGCCGCCATGAACGGCACACGCGGGCCCAGGGTGCCGAGCAGACCGCCGAGCGCCGGCCCGGCGACGAAGCCGATGCCGAACGCCATGCCCATCAGGCCAAAGCTGGCCGCGCGCTTTTCCGGCGGGGTGACATCGGCGATATAGGCATAGGCGGCCGAGAAGCTGGCACCGGTGATGCCGGCGATGATCCGCCCGGCGACCAGCCAACTCATCGCCGGGGCAAAGGCCTGGAGCAGATAATCAAGACCCAGGGCAAAGACCGCCGCCAGCAGGACCGGCCGCCGGCCGAAGCGATCGGACAGGTTGCCGATCACCGGGGCGAACACGAACTGCATCACGGCATAGCCCGCGCCCAGCCAGCCGGCATATTCGGCCGCCTGGGTAATCGACACGCGGGCAAGGTGCATGATCAGCCCGGGAAACACCGGAATGACGATGCCAAAGCCAAGCATGTCGATCAGCACGATGGCAAAGACAAAGCTCAGCGAAGCGCGATGCGTCATGAAATCCCCCCGGGCTAAGCTATCTGGCCCCTGCCCTCTGCCCTCAGCTGCGACGGGTCAGCGCGGCTTCGCTTTCTTCCAGCAGCTGGGCCATGATCGTGGCCACCGGCTCTTCCTTGGTGACCATGCCCACCGACTGGCCGGCCATGACCGAGCCGCGTTCCACATCGCCATCGATCACCGCGCGGCGCAGCGCGCCGGCCCAGAAATGTTCGATTTCAAGCTGCGCGGCGGCCATGTCGAGTTCGCCGGCGTCGAGCTTGTGCGCCACTTCGATCTGCTTGGCGGTGAATTCCTCGGTGCCCTTGTTCTTGAGCGCGCGCACCGGGATCACCGGCAGGCGTGGATCGACCTGGACCGAGGCAATCGCATCGCGCGCGTTGCCGCGGAAGAACGCCGCCTTGAACGCGGGATGAGCGATCGATTCGCTGGCACAGGCAAAGCGGGTGCCGAGTTGCACCCCGGCCGCACCCATTTCGAGGTAGGAGGCAATCGCCTCGCCCCGGCCGATGCCGCCCGCCACGAAGACGAGGTGATCGGCGGCCAGGGCGGGCAGGAATTCCTGCGCCAGCACCGAGGTGGACACCGGGCCGATGTGGCCGCCCGCTTCGCTGCCCTCTATCACCAGCGCGTCAGCCCCGGAACGGAACAGCTTCTTGGCGAGCGCAATCGTGGGCGCAAAGACGATGACCTTGGCGCCGAACGCCTTGATCGCCTCGACACTGCCCTTGGGCGGAATGCCGCCGGCCAGCACGACGTGGCCGACGCCGTGCTTTGCACACACCGCGATCAGATCGAACAGCAGGGGGTGCATGGTGATCAGGTTGACGCCGAACGGCTTGGCCGTAAGCGCCTTGGTGCCGGTGATTTCAGCATCGAGCAGGTCGGGCGTCATCGCGCCGCAGGCGATCACGCCAAAGCCGCCGGCGTTGCTGATCGCGGCCACCAGGTTCCGTTCCGAAACCCAGCTCATCGCACCGCACAGGATCGCGTGCTCGGTGCCCAGGAAGGCAGCGCCGCGCGCCATCAGCGCGGAAGTCTTGGGAGTGGCCGTCATGTGTGAAAAATCGCCCCGTCTGCGATGAAGAAAGTGCCCGCGCTTTACGGTGCCGGAACCGGCCGGGCAAGGGGGAAGCGGTACCATAGATCGCCATTTCAACTTACTCTGGGCGCTTTAATCCATTTAGACGATCAAAACATGCTCGTTATGGCTGCGGACGACGAATTTCCCCTGATGGAGAGCCAAGCCATGTCCGCCCCCTCGAAGTGCCCGTTCCATGAAGGCGCCAGCGCCGCAGCGATCGCGCAGAGCCAGACCAACCAGACCTGGTGGCCCAACCGGCTAGACCTGGGCATCCTGCGCCAGCACTCCATCAAAAGCGATCCGATGCCCCATGGGCATGACTATCGCGCGGCGTTTGGCCGGCTCGATCTGGACGCGGTGAAAGCCGATATCAATGCACTGATGACCACGTCGCAAGAGTGGTGGCCGGCCGATTATGGCCACTATGGCCCGCTGTTCATCCGCATGGCCTGGCACAGCGCGGGCACCTATCGCACGTTTGACGGGCGCGGCGGCGCCTCTTCGGGGACGCAGCGCTTTGCCCCGCTCAATTCCTGGCCCGACAACGTCAATCTCGACAAGGCGCGCCTGCTGCTGTGGCCGGTGAAGCAGAAGTATGGCGCCAGCCTGAGCTGGGCCGACCTGATGGTGCTGGCCGGCAATTGCGCGCTCGAAGCGATGGGCCTGCCCACCGTGGGCTTTGGCGGTGGCCGTGAAGACGTGTGGGAAAGCGAGGCCGATATCTATTGGGGTTCGGAAATCCAGTGGCTGGCCGACGCCCGCTATAGCGGCGATCGCGAACTGGAAGAGCCGCTGGCCGCCGTCCAGATGGGCCTGATCTATGTGAACCCGGAAGGGCCCAATGGCGAACCCGATCCGCTGGGATCGGCGCGCGACATTCGCGAAACCTTTGCCCGCATGGCGATGAACGACGAGGAAACCGTGGCGCTGATCGCCGGTGGCCACACCTTTGGCAAGGCGCACGGCGCGGGTGACGCCGCCGCAATCGGCGCTGCCCCGGAAGGCGCGGACATCCTGGCCCAGGGGCTGGGCTGGATCAGCACGCACGGCAGCGGCATGGGCGTGGACGCGATCACCAGCGGCCTGGAAGGCGCGTGGACGACCAATCCGATTGCCTGGGACAACGGCTATTTCGATGCGCTGTTCGGCTATGACTGGGAATTGACCGTCAGCCCGGCGGGCGCGCACCAGTGGAAGCCCAAGGGCGACGCTGGCGCGGGCACCGTGCCCGACGCGCATGATGCCACGCGCCGGCACCAGCCGATGATGTTCACCAGCGATATCGCGTTGATCACCGATCCGGCTTACCTGGCGATTTCCAGGGACTTCCACGCCAACCCGGACAAGTTTGCCCGCGTCTTTGCCGAGGCGTGGTTCAAGCTGACCCATCGCGACATGGGGCCTCACGCACGCTATCTGGGCAAGGACGTGCCGCAAACCCCGCGCATCTGGATGGACCCGGTGCCGGCGGTAGATCACCCCCTGGTGACGGCGGCCGATATCGACACGCTCAAGGCACGGGTGCTCAACAGCGGTCTCTCGGTGACGGACCTGGTCAAGACGGCGTGGGCCAGCGCCTCCACCTTCCGCCAGTCCGACAAGCGCGGCGGTGCCAATGGCGCGCGCATCGCCCTGGCGCCGCAAAAGGATTGGGCGGTGAACGAGCCGGCCGAGCTTGCCCGCGTGCTCGACGTGCTGCGCACGATCAAGGCATCGTTCGATGGCGAAGCCCGCGATGGCCGCAAGGTGAGCCTGGCAGATCTGATCGTGCTGGCGGGCAACGCCGGGGTGGAAGCGGCAGCGCGGGCGGCCGGCCACTATGTCTCGGTGCCGTTCACGCCCGGCCGCACCGATGCCAGCGATGCGCAGACCGACGCGGCCAGCTTTGCCGTGCTGGAACCCCGGCATGACGGCTTTCGCAACTATGCCGCCGGCCCGCACCGCCGCAGCCAGGAAGAACTGCTGGTCAACCGCGCGCAACTGCTGGGCCTGACCGCGCCAGAGATGACCGTGCTGGTCGGCGGGCTGCGCGTGCTGGGCGCCAACCACGGCGACAGCAAGCTGGGCCAGTTCACCGATCGGGTGGGCATGCTGACCAATGACTTCTTCCGCAACCTGCTGGCGGCCACCACGGCGATGCGCTGGCAGGAAACCGGGGATGGCGTGTTCACCGCGTTCGACCGCAAGACCGGCGAATCCCGGCATGGCGCGACGCGGGTTGACCTGATCTTTGGCGCCAATTCCGAACTGCGCGCCCTGGCCGAAGCCTATGCCACCGATGACGCGGAAAAGCCGTTCGTTGACGCGTTTGTAGCGGCCTGGGCCAAGGTGATGGACGCCGATCGCTTCGACCTGACAGCCTGACAAGGTTGGCAAGAAAGCGGCACCATCCCCTTTTGGTGCCGCTTTCAAGCTTACCGCCCCGCCTTTTTCCGGTATCCCCAGCCGGACAGAGGCGGGGTTTTTGATGGTCGCGTGGCAGTTTCAGGTTTGCCGGGCACAGGCTGCGCCCTTCCCCCGTTGCCACGGGATGCAGCGCTGCTTGCCCCGCCCATGTTGAAAGCCACGCTGGAAATCGTGCTGTTCCTGCTTTCGGGAATTGCCCTCGCCGCTGCGAAGGTTGCCGCGCTCGTCGCTGTAGCAATCGCTCTCCCGATGGCAGGCGTGATGATCTGGCGCAACCGGCGGAAATAGCGCTCTGCCGTCCGGGCAAGATGACGATTCCCTCTGGCCTGGGCCAAACCATCGTCCCTCCTTGGTTCGAAAAAACAAGGCAGACCGATCCCGCATTTCCTTGCGCATTGCAGCATTTTTCGCGAATGATTAATTCGTTTCGGATTTAAATCATTTGTTGCGCTGGCACGGGGAAATTCATGGGGGCGATATCGAACGGGGCAACGGAATCCGGCGACGTTCGGATACCAGGTGGCAAGAAATTTTATCCGGTTTTGGAAGGCTTGCGTGGGGCGGCCGCGATACTGGTGCTATTCCGCCATATCCCTACATACGGGCCACCCATCAATTTCCAGATGAGCTATCTCGCCGTCGACCTGTTTTTTGTGCTCAGCGGTTTTGTCATCGCGAACTCCTATGAACAAAAGCTCACTTCCGAAAGGATGAGTTTCAAAGAGTTTGCGGTGCTGCGCGTCATTCGCATTTTTCCGCTGTACCTGATCGGCAGCCTTATCGGCCTCGTGGCACTTTTCTTTACCGGAACGGTGCAGAACAACATTCTGGCGCTATCCGTAATTCTTGCGCTGGTCATGCTGCCTCTCCCTGTGAGGGGGCTGCCGCCCTATCCGCTCAACAATCCATCCTGGTCTTTATTTTTCGAGTTTTTTGCCAACTTTTTCTATGCAAAGTTTGTAAAAATTCTGAACAACCGGACGATTATCATCATCACGATCTTGTCACTTCTGATCCTAATATATGGCGCCACCACCTCACCCAAGGCGATGGATCTAGGCTGGGGGAAAAAGACATTCCTATTCGGGTTTCCCCGGGTACTTTTTTCGTTTCTGGTCGGCGTTCTTATCTATCGGCTTGATTTGCGAAACGGCAATCGACGCACTTATGACAGCCCATTGCTTGCCGTGGCTGCGATTTGCGCCTCGATCGCAATTCAAGTGGTAGCAATCGATGCCAGGTTTGAAGCCATGTATGGCCTCTTTGCAGTGGCAATACTCTTCCCGCTGATCGTATATTTTTCGGTCCGCATATCGGTAAAAGGAAAGATTCTGGGGGCAATGATGCTGTTGGGAGAGATATCCTTCCCCCTATATGCCCTGCACTCGCCCCTCTATCAGATCAGCCATGTTGCGTTTGGGGCCTATCTCGATCCATACGCGCCGTACACCGGAATTGCCTTTGCCTTTGTGGCGATCGCCATTGCGCTGATGTTTCATTCCTGGGTCGACGTGCCGCTTAGAAAGCACTTGCGCGCCGCGATTATGCACCGCCTTCCACAGCCTTCCCCTGCCTGAAAAGAATAGGCAAACGGGGATGACCGGCAGGTGTGAAGCCGGAAGTGCAGCTCTTCCTGGAGCCGACGTTCGCCTCACATCCGTTCTTCGCCGCACGTTTGGAAACGTCGCCACCGGCAGCCCCGCCCGGCGCGCTTCCCACTTCACCCCGCCAAGAGCGCCGTGATGCGCGCGGCGGCATGGCCGTCGCCGAAGGGGTTGTGGGCGCGGGCCATGGCGGCATAGGCGGCGGGATCATCGAGCAGGGTGCTGGCCTCGGCCACGATGCGTGCGGCGTCGGTGCCCACCAGGCGGGCCGTGCCGGCAGCGACGCCTTCCGGCCGCTCGGTGGTTTCGCGCATCACCAAGACGGGTTTGCCCAGCGCCGGGGCTTCTTCCTGCACGCCGCCGCTGTCGGTCAGCATGATCTCGCTGATTGCCAGGAGGCGGGCGAAATGGGGATAATCGAGCGGCTCGATCAAGGCGACGTTGGGCAGGCCGGCAAGCGCTGCATCCATCACGGCGCGCACGTTGGGATTGGGGTGCACCGGAAAGATCAGGGCAACGTCGGGCCGGGCCGCCAGGGTGCGGATCGCCTGGGCAATCGCCTCAAGCCCGCCGCCAAAGTTTTCGCGGCGGTGGCTGGTCACGCCGATCAGGCGCTTGCCGGCAAAGCGGCTTTCCAGGGCAGCGAGACCGCCAGCCAGGCCCGGTTCGGCCGTGATCCTGGCGGTGACCCAGTGCAGCGCATCGATCACGGTGTTGCCGGTGACGTGGATCGTGGCGGGAGCGACATTTTCAGCGCGCAGCGCGTCGGCCGCCGTCTCTGTAGGGGCGAAATGCAGCGCGGCGATGGTGCCGATGATCTTGCGGTTCACCTCTTCGGGCCAGGGGTGATAGATATTGTGGCTGCGCAGGCCAGCCTCGACATGGGCCACCGCGATCTTGCGATAATAGGCCGCCAGGGCCCCTGCCATGGCCGTCGCGGTATCGCCCTGAACCACCACCCAATCGGGCTTTTCCGCGTCCATCACCTTGCCGATTTCGGTCAATAGCGCGGCGGTGAGCCCGTCGAGCGTCTGGTTGGGGCGCATCAGATCGAGATCGTGATCGGGGGTGATGCCGGCAATCGCCAGCACCTGGTCCAGCATGCCGCGATGCTGCGCGGTGACGCAGGTGACCACGCGAAAGCGCGGATCGGCGCGCAGGGCGTGCACCACGGGAAACATCTTGATGGCCTCGGGCCGGGTGCCGAAGACGAGGAGGATGGTTTTGGGGGTGCGCTGGGTCATCATGCTGCGCTTTATAGGGCGAATCTTAAGCGCCGGATAAGGGGACGCACGTAAGGACTATATCGGATCTGGAGCCGCTAGGGCCAGACCGGGCGCCGGTGACAGGGCATGCCTGCCCCGGCGCGCAGCCAGGGCAGGCAAAGATCACCCCATATGGCTCAGGCCTTGAGCAGGTCTGGCAGCTTGCCACTCATGCCGCGCGCTTCGTCCATGAACCAGCGCTTGAGCGTGGGCAGGCGCTGCACGCCGGCCATACCGAAGCGGCGTACCATGCTGGGCAGGCGCCCGCGCAGGCCGAACAGGCGGGTGAGCACGTCCGTGGCAGCCGCAACCATGAAGGTATCGGCGGCGCGCCAGCGTTCATAGCGTGCGAGCAACTGCGCGTCGCCCGGCTCCAGACCCAGCCGCGCACCTTCGGCCAAGACCTCTACCAGCGCGGCGACATCGCGCAGGCCGACATTGAGGCCCTGCCCGGCGATCGGATGCATGCCGTGTGCAGCATCGCCCACCAGCGCCAGGCGATGATCGACGATTTTGGCGGTATGGTGGAAATTGAGCGGATAGGACGAGCGCGGGCCGTTGAGCGCGATCTTGCCGAACACGCCGCCCATGCGCTTGTCCACCTCTGCCAGGAAGGCAGCTTCGCCCAGGGCGAGAACCCCGGCGGCATCCTTTTCCGCCACGGTCCACACCAAGGCGCTACGGTGCGTGCCATCAGCCTCGTCCAGCAGGGGCAGCAGCGCGAAGGGACCGGCGGGATAGAAGATTTCCCAGGCAGTGTTCTCGTGGCTGCGTTCATGGGTCAGCCCGGCGATGATGGCGCGATGGCCATAGTCCCAGCGTGCCGGGGTAAAGCCTGCTTCATCGCGGGTGGGGCTGCGGCGCCCTTCGGCGGCCACCAGCAGGCTGCCCTTGAGCAGGCGGCCATCGGCGAGGGTAACCGACACGCCGTGATCGCCGCGTTCGCGCGTGGCAACTTGGGCATTGGGCAGGAAGGTGATCAGGCTTTCCCGCGCAGCCGCCTCGTACATCGCCATGCGCAGATCGCGGTTGGCATACATGCGGCCCAGCGAGCCCTCTTCCGCGCCGGGGCGGAAATCGATGCGGCCGGGCTTCATACTGTCGGTCACGGCGATGGCATCGATCGGGCAGCCCTTGGGGGCCAGCGCCTCGGCCATGCCGAGGTTGGTATAGAGGTTCCAGCTGGCGGTAGAGATGGCCGAGGCGCGCCCGTCGAACCCGGCGGCGGTTTGCGCCGCCGGATCGGAGGAATCGACCACCAGGCTGGACAGACCCTGCTTGGCGAGGCCGATCGCCAGCGTCATGCCGACAAGGCCGCCGCCCAGGATCACCACGTCGCCCGAAAGGGCCTGCTCTGCCGCCACGTCGTTCATCACTTCACTCCACAGGTACTGCCCGGCCCCGGATCGAGATCAAGGCAGCGACCGTCATAGGCGCCTTGCGGCGCCGGCAAATTGATCCATGCCGAAAGGGTGGGGGCAATGTCCACTGTTTCAACGGGCGAAGGCTGTTCAAACCCGGTCATGCCCTTGCGCCAGAACAGGATCGGCACGCGGCGGTCATAATCCCACGGCGAACCATGGGTGGCGACATAGCCCGGCCCCGGTTGCGGCAGCGCCATGACCCCGCGCTTGAGCATCACCACGAAATCGCCCGAGCGCGGACCATAGAACGAAGCGCGGGCGCGCTGGATCAGGCTCCAGGTTTCGGGCGAGCCGGACGGCATCGGCGTCGCGGCGATTTCGGGGGCGGTGAACACGGCGGCCACCTGCGGGTGGGCCAGCAGGATGGCACGGGCAGTTTCCACCACGGTGGTCTTTTCCGCATCGGGCAGCGCGGCATCGACCCAGAAATCGCCGGCAGTGCCATCGCCCAGGATCAGGCCCTTGGCCGGCAAGCCGAGCTTGGCCGCGACCTTTTCGCTCAAGGCCTTGGGCGATAGCGCCATCTCGGCGCGGGCGACCTGCGGCATCGCCTCGCGGTTTTGTCGCTCGGGCATGTCAAAGCCGCCATGGTCGGCCGAAAGCACCACGCCGTAATCGATGCCGCGCGCATCGAGCGCGGCAAAGAACGCGCCCAGCGCCTGGTCGACAGTGGCCAGTTGGATGCACATTTCCGGCCCCTGCGTGCCGGTGCTGTGGCCCACGTAATCGGTTGCCGACAGGCTGACGGCGAGCATGTCGGGCGCCGGGCCCTTGCCCAGCTTCATCGCGTCCACCAGCTTGAGCGCGAGATCGAGCGTCGCCTGATCGAGGCGGGGCGAGGCACGGAACGCCGTGGTATCGCCCGCCGCCAGGGCGAAATGCCCGGTGCCGACCGTGGCACTGCCAGCCTGCACCGCGCCTTCGCGCGCCGCGCAGAACGCCGGCAGCGGCAGCGCCGGGGCGCCCTTGGCGAGGAGCTTGGCCACGGTGGCATTTTCCTGCGCGGCGGCGGGAATGCCGGCCCGGCCATCGAGCGTGACGAAGCCGTTGTTCTTCCACCACCACACCTGGTCGATCACATGGCCGCCCATCATCAGGGCGGCGCGGTCCTTGCCCGAAACCGCCACGTTGCGCGCGGCCGGCCACTGCTGCTTCATCCGCTCGCCCAGGGTAGGCACCAGAAGGTGGCCGACGCTGGCGACGTAGTCCTTGGGATCGGCGGCAGCGCGGGTTTCATCCTCGGCGCAATAGACCTCTTTCTTGGCCCGCGCGGCGGATTGATCGATCCAGGTATTGGCGATGATGCCGGTGTGGGCCGGGCGATTGCCGGTGAGCAGGGTGGAGTGGCCGGGGCAGGTTTCGGTGGCGGCATGGCTTTGATAGCCGGCTGGGAACACCGCGCCGCTGGCCAGCCGCGCCAGGCCGCCGGTGAAGTGGCTGCGATATTCGGCAAACAGATCGGCCGAGAACTGGTCCATCGCCAGTGCGATCACCAGGCGCGGCGGCGTGGTGACGGCGGCGCTGGGTGCCGGCGCGGCGGCAGGCTGCGGCGCGGCGGCTGGCGCGGCGATGGACGTGGCGGGCGCCATCACCAGGGTTGCCGCAAGGGTGATCAGGGCGGATGTCAGGACCGGTTTGTTTCGCATGAAGTTACCTCAACGGAATGCCGCCGGCCTTGTCCATCCCGCCCTTGGGGTATTCACCAAGAGGCGTTCTGGACGACGCCGGCCATGTGCCTTACATCGCGCGGGCGTTAGAATGATCTTTCGCGCCGGAAACGGAGAGCGTGTGCCCCTGTTGCAGCGATTCTGGAAGAGCATGACGGGCGCCCTGGCGCAACTGACCCCGCCATTGCGCGCAATTGTTGCAGTCTTGTGGCTCTTGCCGATGGCCCTGCTCGGCGCCCAGCCGCTCCAGGCCCAGAACGAAAGCGGCAGCGCCCCGCATATCCGCGCCACGCTGCTAGCGGAGGGGCCCGCCCAACCGGGCCAGACCGTGACGATGGCCGTGCTGATGCAGCCAGAGGCGGGCTGGCACGGCTATTGGACCAATCCGGGCGACGCTGGCCTGCCGCTGTCGCTCGACTGGAGCCTGCCGGCCGGGGCCAAGGCTGGCGACCTGCAGTTTCCCGTGCCGCAGACCCTGGTCCTGCAGGGATTGATGAACCACGTCTATGAACAGGCCTATGCCGTGCTGGTGCCGGTGACGGTGCCAACTGATGCGCAGCCGGGCAGCACCCTGCCGGTCAGCGCCAAGGCGCAGTGGCTGGCTTGCACCAACCAGATCTGCGTGCCCGAACGCGCCAGCCTGATGGGCACGATCGCCGTGGGCGATGGCCCCAAGGACGCCCGCTTTGCCGCGTGGCGCGCCGCCCTGCCGGCACGGCTCGACCAGCAGGGGAAGTTTGAGGCAACGCCCACCGGCCTCGCGCTCGCCATCCCCTTCCCCGCGACCGCGCGCATTGCCGATCCGCACTTCTTCATCGCTGGCCAGGGCGTGATCGATTATGCCGCGCCCCAGGCCTTTGCCCGGCAGGGCGATCGGCTGATCGTCACTCTGGCGCGGGCCAAAGGTGCCATGGCCGAGCATCCGCAAAGCATTTCGGGCGTGCTGGCGCTGGGCCCTGGCGCTGGCGGTCTGGCGATCACGACCGTGCCCGGCGCGGTGCCCAAGGGCGGCACGCCGATCGGCGGCAGCGCGCAGACACCGTTTTCCTGGCGCACGCTGGTGCTGGCCATGCTGGGGGCGCTGGCCGGCGGCCTGATCCTCAACATCATGCCCTGCGTATTCCCGATCCTCAGCCTCAAGGCCATGGCGCTGGCACGTGGCAACAGCCGGCATGCCCAAGCCGAAGGGCTGGCCTATAGCGCCGGGGTGATCCTGGCCTGCCTCGCGCTGGGCGCTGCACTGCTGGCCTTGCGCGCCGGCGGGGCGCAGGTGGGCTGGGCATTCCAGTTGCAAAACCCGGGCGTGGTGGCCTTGCTGGTCTTGCTGGCGACGGCGATCACGGCAAACTTTGCCGGGCTCTATGAACTGCCAGGTCTGTCTGTCTCGCGCAGCGGCGCCAGTGCCGGCACGGTGGGCGGCGCCTTTGGCACCGGGCTGCTGGCGGCCTTCGTGGCGACGCCATGCACCGGGCCGTTCATGGCGGCCGCCATGGGCGTGGCGCTGGTACTGCCGCCAGTGGCGGGGCTGGCCGTGTTTGCCGCGCTGGGCCTGGGCCTGGCGCTGCCGTTCCTGTTGATCGGCTTCGTGCCGCCGCTACGCCGCATCCTGCCGCGCCCCGGCCCGTGGATGGACCGCTTCCGTCGCGCCATGGCCGTACCCATGGGGCTGACGGTGGCGGCGCTGCTGTGGCTGGCCTGGCGCCAGGGTGGCCTTGGCCTGATGGGCGCAGCGCTGGCGCTGGCCGTGGCACTGCTGATCGTGTTGGTCATGGCCGAACGGCAGCGGCGCCAGGGCCGAACCGTGCTGGCGTGGCTGGCCCCAGTGGCGATCGCGCTCATCGCTGCCGCCCTGCTCGGCGCCCCGCGCCTTGCCGCAAAGCCCGCAACGCAAGGTGAAGGGCTGCCCGGCACGCAGCCGTTCAGCCAGGCCGCGCTCGATCGCGCGCGCGCCAGCGGCAAGCCGGTGTTCCTCTATTTCACCGCAGACTGGTGCCTGTCGTGCAAGGTCAACGAAAGCGTGGCGATCGATCGCGACACCACCGCCAAGGCCTTTGCCAAGGCCGGCGTGCAGGTGATCGTGGGCGATTGGACGCGGGCCGATCCGGCGATCACCACCTTCCTGACAGCCCAGGGCGCGGCGGGCGTGCCGCTCTACCTGTGGTATGCGCCGGGCGCCGCAACCCCCACCAAGCTGCCCCAGGTGCTGACCCCGCAGACCCTGCCCGACCTTGCCGCAGGCGCCAAACAAGACGGTTGACCGCCCCGCCCCCCTGTGGCAATCGCGCCGCACCCGAGCGGGTGTAGCTCAATGGTAGAGCAGCAGCTTCCCAAGCTGAATACGAGGGTTCGATTCCCTTCACCGGCGGCATTCCCCCAAGTCTTTTCCGCTCCCATTCCTTCTTCATACCCGCAAATCCGGTAGGCGCGCGTAGTGCCCCACGCCGGATTATTGCGGATCATCCAGGCTGAACTGGTCGTCATCCTCGTGGTAGGTGAAGACTTCGGCGTAGCGGCCCCAGTTGGTCACGGTCTTGAGCGTTTCGCTGGCGAAATCCGGGCTCATGTGGTCCTCCAGCTCGTCGCGGAAGCGGCGCGCGGGGGCCTTGTGGCTGGCGCGTTCATCAAGGATGCGGCGGATGTGGCCGGCGAGCGGAACGTGGGCGAGCAGCGCCTCTCCGAACATCGCCTTGCGGTGATCGACATCGGCCTGGGCATAGCGGCGCGCCGCGGGCGTGAGCAGCAGTTCGGCCCCGCGCAGTTCGGCAAAGCGCAGCAGTTGCAGGGTTTCGGCCATGGGGAAGAGATCGTCGATCTCGAAATTGAGGGAATCAGCCAGTTCGGCCATGCTGGCGCGGCCGTTGAACGGGGTACCGTCGACCTCTTCGATCAGGCCGGCCAGCGTGTTGGTGGACACATGCGGCAGGACCATGGCGATGCCAGTGCCGGGGAACACCCCTTCACGCGGGCGGGCGGCATCGGCCGGGCGGGCGGTCATCCGCGCATAGATGTCATCGACGAGCGCGCGGAACGGTGGATCGAGTCGGTCGCGCGGGCGGGGAATATCCACCTTGATCTCGGCCACGACGCGGCCGGGGTTGGACGAGAACACCAGGATGCGATCGCACATCTGCACCGCTTCCTCGATATTGTGGGTGACGATCAGGATCGACTTGATCGGCATGCGCCCTTCCGACCAGAGATCGAGCAGATCGGTGCGCAGCGTTTCGGCGGTAAGCACGTCGAGCGCGGAAAAGGGTTCATCCATCAGCAGGAGCGAGGGATTGACCACCAGCGCGCGCGCCAGGCCGACGCGCTGGCGCATGCCGCCCGACAGTTCCTTGGGATAGGCATTTTCAAAGCCATCGAGGCCGATCAGGTCGATCGCGGCCAGCGCGCGGCTACGGCGTTCGGCGGCCGGCACCTTTTGCGCCTCGAGCCCCAGTTCCACGTTTTGCAGCACGGTGAGCCAGGGAAACAGGGCGAAGGTCTGGAACACCATGGCTACGCTGGGATCGGGGCAATCCTCGCTGGCGATACGCGCAACGGTGCCCTGGCGCGGATGGATCAGGCCGGCGATCGAGCGCAGCAGCGTGGACTTGCCCGAGCCGGAGCGGCCGAGCAGCCCGACGACCTCGTTCTGGTAGAGCGTGAGATCGACGTTTTCGAGCACGAGATGGCCACCGGGCGGCGGACCATAGAAATGGTTCAGGCCCTTGACCTCGATCAGCGGCTGGGGCGGCAGGAGAGTTGCCATGGGGATACTCCGAAAACGATAAGCCAGGGACAGGGAAAAGGCGGGCAGTCAGAGGCGCAGGCGGCGTTCGCCAAAGGCATAGAGCGGGCGCCACACCAGGCGGTTGAAGCCGAGCACGAACAGGCTCATCACCGCGATGCCCAATGCCACCTGCGGATAGTTTCCAGCGGTGGTGGCATCGGCGATATAGGCGCCAAGGCCATGGGCACGCAGATGATGATCACCCCAGGTGACCACTTCGGCGACGATCGAGGCGTTCCACGATCCGCCCGACGCGGTAAGGGCGCCGGTGATATAGTACGGGAAGATGCCGGGCAGCGCGACCTGGCGCCACCACTGCCACCCGCGCACGCCAAACATGCCGGCCGCTTCGCGCAGGTCGTTGGGAATGGCGCTGGCCCCGGCGATCACGTTGAACAGGATGTACCACTGCGTGCCCAGGATCATCAGCGGCGACAGCCACACATCGGGCGCCAGGCCGAACCGCACGATGGCGATGACGGCAAAGGGAAACAGCACGTTGGCGGGAAAGGCCGCTAGGAACTGGGCGATTGGCTGAACCCGTTCGGCAAGGCGCGGGCGCAGGCCGATCATTACGCCCAGCGGCACCCAGATCAGGCTGGCCAGCACGATCAGCACGATCACGCGCACCATGGTGATCATGGCGTCGCCCAGGGCCTGGGCCATGTCTTGCAAGGTAAGCGAGGTGAGCACGTAGTGCCCGGTCCAGCCGAGCGCCGCGATCACGCCGAGCCACACCCCTGCCTGCCACAGCCGTTCCAGCCAGGGGTTGGATGCGCCATCGACCACGACACGCTGGCGCCGCGCGCGCGGTTCGAGCGCAAGGAGCACCCGACCCAGCGTGGCCAGCGGCGCCAGCACCACAGGCAGCAGGCGGGTGCGGCGCAAGAGATCATGAAACCAGCTTTGCGGGGCATCAGCGCTGGCGGTCTGTTCAAAGCGGAAGCGATCGGCCCAGGCTACGATCGGGCGGAAGAACAGCTGGTCATAGGCCAGGATGACCAGCGCCATCGTGCCCACGGCCCAGCCCACCGCGTGGAAATTCTGCTGCTGGATCGCCATGGCGAGATAGGAACCGATACCCGGCAGCGTGGCGGTGGTGTTGCCCACGGTGATCGCTTCGGATGCCACCACGAAGAACCAGCCGCCCGACATCGACATCATCGCGTTCCACACCAGCGCCGGCGTGGCAAACGGCAGATCGAGCCGCAGGAAACGGCGCACCGGTGAGAGGGCAAAGCCCTGGCACACTTCCTCCAGATCGCCCGGCACGCTGCGCAGCGACTGATAGAAGCTGAACGCCATGTTCCACGCCTGCGAGGTGAAGATGGCAAAGACGCTGGCCAGTTCCACCCCCAGCACGTTGCCGGGGAAGAGGTTCATGAAGAACGTGACGGTGAACGTGAGGAAGCCCAGGATCGGCACCGACTGCAGGATATCGAGCGCGGGCACGATCAGCCGCCCGGCATGGCGGCTGCGCGCCGCCAGCGTTGCCACTACCAGCGTGAACACGGTGGAGGCGAGCAGCGCGGCAAACATCCGCAGCACGGTGCGCAGCGCATAGTAGGGCAGATGTACCGGAGCGAGCGTGACAGGTTCGAGATTGAGACTGCTGAGCGGGGCCACGGCGCCTTCGGCCGCGCGGAAGACCAGCACGGCCAGGCCCGAAAGGATGGCGAAGGCAATCGCATCCTCGCGGTTCGGGCGGGTGAGCCGCAGCATGCGCGAAAAGCTGGGCAGGCGGGTGGTGGTCATGATCCAGGCTCTTTCAGAAGCCGGCGTGGACACGCAAGGCAAAGATATTGGCCGGTCCGCGATCGCGGTTGTAGCCGGGATTGGCGATGTGCTGATAATCGAACGTCAGTGAACCCCAGCCGACCGGACGGAAGGCATAATAGGCTTCCACGATCTGCTCCGTCCCAGGATGGGGCAGCGCGCCGTCACCCACCAGCACACCCAGGCCACCGGCCGCGAGCCAGCGCTGATGCGCCGCGGATATGCCGTTGACGACGCCGGCAACGGCGAAGGTATCCTGCGGGCGTCCCCAGCCCTTGCCGGCCAGCGAGCCACCGAATGCCAGGGTGCGGTCGATATCGGTGAAATCGTAGGTTTCGATCCGCCCATCGCTCCACCCGCCGCGCAGGAACAGGCCGAGGCTGCCGGTCACTTCCTGTTCGGCATTGAACGCCACGCCAAGGCGATCCTGCACCCGCCGCGCCGGCGCGAGATCCGGCACCGCCTGCCCGCTGGCAGCGGCGAGCGCCAGGGCATCATCGAACCGGGCAAAGCGGCCACGGTTGCGGAAGCCGGTGACGCGCACGGCGCCGGGATGCCCAGCAAGGGTGAAGCGGCGCTCAACCTCGGCGATCAGCGCGTTCTGCGAGAAATTGCTTTCCAGCGCGACGCCGTTGGGCACCTGGGACAGGTTGTAGAGCCCGGCACGCAAGGTCCACGGACCCTGATACCATTCGGCCGCGACGCCATAGGTATAGCCCCAGGCGTTGGCGGCATAATCGAAGCTGCCGGTATCGACGAGCGACCAGTTGAGGAAATCGCCGCGCGGATCATGGGCATAGCGGTTTGTGTCGAAGACATCGCCCACGCCCATCTTGCCCGCGGTGATCACCAGGCGATTGGCGGTAGTGGCCAGGCGCAGCTGGTTCTGCCCCGCAGCCACGGCCAGGGCATCACCGCCCAGGGCGATAGTCTGGCGCAGGAACGCGCGCTGCAGCTTGAAGTAGGGGCTGAACTGGCCAACCTTGTAGGCCTCTGCGCTGGGAAACCCGCCTGCGCCCAGCGTGTTGGATAGGCCGAACCCCTGGTCGATTTCGGGATTGACCCAGACTTCCGCCCCGCGCCAGGGCCGCACCCCGAGATAGAGCGTGGCATCGTTGGTGGCCTTGACCTGGTGCGGGGCGAGGCTGTTGTCGGCCGAATACGGGGAAGCGAAACCGCCCACGCCCTGCACCACCAGCGTATATTGGCCATGGATAGCGAAGATTTGATCCGCGGTTTGATCGGCGGTTTGATCCGGCGCCTGGGTCGCGGGCGGAGCGTCGGCCCGAACCGGCGCCTGTGCGAGCAATGCGCCGAGCGCAACAGCCATGGCCAGCCGGCCGGCCATGCGCCATTCGATCGATGCAGCCGTCAACCCGTTCACCGCCGCAGCGCTAGCGGTGGAATATGACAGGCGCGTGTTGCAGATGGCAGCGGGGCGGCGGTAGGCGGCCGTTGCGCGCAATGCGCGCCGCACCAGCGGGAAAGCAATCTTGATCATCAATTCGGTCCTTGGTCAGGCGACAACCGCCCGGCCGGACCGAAGACACATCAGCGGATGTGCCGCACCGATCCCGCGGGCGAGCTGCCGGCCGCAACGCAAGCGCCAGTCAGGCTTGAGCGCCTACTGTCGCCCTCGTCGGCGGTATGGTTGCAACTTCGCGGCATCGGTTGGATTCCTTGGAATATCATCGCGTCTTGAGACCGCGCGGGAGCGGCCCGGGAACGACTCGACTTGCCCGCCCCTATACCCTAGGGGAGTATGGTATCAAGTGAAAAAGGGACCAGGATCATGAGCCATGTGGCAGCCGAAAAGCAGAAACTGCTCAACCGGCTGAAACGCATCAGGGGACAGATCGACGCGCTGGAACGGGCAGTGGACGCCGAAGTGGAATGCGCGCGCGTGCTGCAACAGGCAACGGCCTGCCGCGGCGCCCTGGAAGGCTTCATCGCCGAAGTGATCGAAGACCATATCCGCGAGCACATGATCGATACCGGCCAACCAAGCAGCGATCCCAAGACCCAGGCCGCCGAGGAACTGGTGGCGATCATCAAGGCCTATATCCGCTGACGCCCACCGCCGCGCCACGGGCACGGACATGGTTTGCAATTGGCGAGACCGATGACGCGGTATAGGGTACGGGCGATGAACCCGTCACGTCCCGTACCCAACACCACCGCAACCTCTGGCCCTGCCGAAACCCAACAGCGGGTGCGCCCGCCGCGGCCGCTGCGCCCGGCCGAGTTGCAGGACTGGCTCAACAGCCGGATCTATCATCCGCTGTCGTGGCGCCTGGCCTGGGCACTGGCACCCACGCCGATCACGCCCAACATGGTTTCGGTGTTCGGGGCCGTCATGGTGGTGGCCGCCGGCGTGGTCTATTGCCAGCCGGGCTGGCCTTGGATGGCCTTGCTGGGACTGGCCCTGCATCTGAGCTGGCACGTGGTGGATGGCGCCGATGGCGATCTGGCGCGCCTGACCGGACGCAGCGGGCCCAATGGCGAAATGGTCGACGGGCTGTGCGATTATGGCAGCCACACCGTGGTATATCTTTTGCTGGGCTGGTGGTTGCAGCAGCATGTCAGCCCATGGTGCTGGATCGCGGTCGTGGGCGCGGGCCTGAGCCGGATCGTCCAGGCCAACCATTATGAAGTGCAGCGGCGGCAATACCAGTGGTGGGCCTATGGCAACCCGTGGCTGCGCCAGGATGACGTGTCGATCACCGGGCCGGGCACCGCACTGGCCCGCCTCTATCTCTTGCTGGGCCGCGCCCTGGCGCCCGGCGGAGTTGCGGTGGATGCCGCCTATGACCGGCTGGCCACGGATCCGGCCGGCACCGCAAACGCGCGCGCGATCGCCCGGGGCCATGCCCGCGATCTGCTGCCGGCGTGGCGCATCCTGGGCGCCAACAGCCGCACGATCCTGCTGGGGGTGGCCATGCTGGCCGGCTCGCCGCTCTATTATTTCCTGTTCGAAGCGGTGGTGCTCAATATCGTGCTGCTGGCATCGATTGCCCATGCCAGCGGCGCCGCGCGGCGGCTGGAGCATGATTTTGCCAGTGCGACAACCGATAGCGTTGCCGCGCGCTGAACCGCCGAGGGCGCGCGCCCAAGCGTTTTCAGTGTGCGACAAGTCGAGCGCAAAGTTGCAATGCAGCTGCAGTATGGCAGTCATAATGTAACAACCACACCGGGCTCCATTGCCATGGCCCGAGGATTGCTCTATTTTGGCGCCTTCCGGTCCGGACCGTCCGGGTTCCACTCATTCTTCCTTGTTTGAAGGCGGGGTGGGCAGCACCGCGAAAAGACAGTTTCGTTTGAGTGTCAGGCAGGTACCTGGCTGTTATCAGCATGGGCCACCGCCATGACCGCAGGAGAATTACCTAAAATGCCATCGATCAAAGTCGCGGTTATTGGCGTCGGCAACTGCGCCAGTTCACTGGTTCAGGGTGTTTTCTATTACAAGAACAACAACTCTTCCCAAGGCCTGATCCATGATGTCATCGGCGACTATGTGCCGGGCGACGTTGAATTCGTTCTCGGGGTCGATGTCGATGCTCGCAAGGTGGGCAAGGATCTGGGCGAGGCGATCTTCGCTGCCCCGAACAACACCACCGTGTTCTACAAGGACGTGCCGACCACCGGCGCCAAGGTGATGCGCGGCCGCGTGCTCGACGGCGTTGCCGACCACATGACCGTCGCCGGTGAGCGCGGTTTCATCGTGGCCGAGGGTGAAGACCCGAGCCAGGCCGACATCGTGGCCGCGCTCAAGGAATCGGGCGCCGAAATCCTGCTCAACTTCCTGCCGGTCGGCTCGCAGAAGGCCAGCGAATTCTACATGGAATGCGCGCTGGAAGCGGGCGTTGCCGTGGTGAACTGCATCCCCGTGTTCATCGCCAGCAACCCGGAATGGGAAGCGCGCTTCCGCGCTGCCGGCCTGCCGATCGTGGGTGACGACATCAAGGCCCAGGTTGGCGCCACCATCGTGCACCGCACGCTCTCGACGCTGTTTTCGGCGCGCGGCGTGACCACCGAGCGCACCTATCAGCTCAACACCGGCGGCAACACCGACTTCCTCAACATGCTCGACCGCCATCGCCTGTCGAGCAAGAAGGAATCGAAGACCGAAGCCGTGCAGGCCATGCTGGCCCAGCGCCTGGCTGAAGAAAACATCCTGATCGGCCCGTCGGAATACGTTCCGTGGCAGAAGGACAACAAGATCTGCTTCCTGCGCATGGAAGGCGTGCAGTGGGGCAACGTTCCGGTGAACCTGGAACTGCGCCTGTCGGTGGAAGACAGCCCCAATGCAGCCGCTTGCGTGATGGACGCGATCCGTTGCTGCAAGGTGGCGCTGGAACGCGGTGAAGGCGGCGCGCTGATCGGCCCGTCGGCCTATTTCTGCAAGCACCCGCCCGAACAGTTCATCGACGATGTCGCGCTGCGCATGGTCGATGAATATATCGCTGCCGTGCCGCAGGCAGCCGAATAAGCATGGAAACTGCTGCCGTGTCGCGGGCCCGCCCATGGCGCCGCCGTGCCGCGGCATGCGGTTATCCTGGCTGCTGGACTGGGATCGCGCTTGCGCGATCTCAGCCAGTCCAAGCCGCTGACCCCGGTTTGCGGTTTCCCCCTGCTGGAACTGGGCGTGCGCCAGGCGGCGGCTGCCGGCATCAGCCACATCGTGGTGGTGACCGGGCACGAAGCCGCCCGCGTAGAAGCCGCCCTGCCTGATCTGGCCACCCGTTGCGGCGTGGCCATCCAGGCCGCCCGCGTGGCAGACTGGACCTTGCCCAATGGGCATTCCGTCATCGCCGGCGCGGCCTTGGTCGATGGGCCATTCCTGCTGATGATGGCCGACCACATCTTTTCCGCCGAGATTCTGCAGCGCCTGACCCATGAAGGCGCGCCGACGCGTGACGTGACGCTGGCGATCGATCGCCGGCTCGACAATCCCCTGGTCGATCCTGACGACGCCACCTGGGTGCGCACGCGGCCCGATGGCAGCATCGCGGCGATCGGCAAGACCATCTTTCCGTATGACGCGGTGGATTGCGGCGCCTTCCTGGCGACGGCGGCCCTGCCCGCCGCGATTGCCCAGGCTGTGGCCATGGGTCGCCCCGGATCACTTTCCGATGGCATGCAGGTGCTGGCCGACGCTGGCCGCGCCGCAACTATGGAAATCGATGGCGCCTGGTGGATCGACGTGGACGACCCGCGTGCCCATGCCCAGGCCGAGGCCGACCTGCCCCAGGCGATCCCCGCGCTGTTCAGCCCGGCGATCTGACCGCTTTCACAGAGCAACAGCCCAAGCGCAGCGGCGGGGGATCACCCCGCCGTGGGCGCGCCGTGGTGCAAGGCGAAGGCGTGCGTGACGGCAATGAGCGCGGCGCAGCCGGCCAGGGCAAGCCAGGGCAGCCAGCCGGCGCGGCGCGTCATCGTTCCATCGCTGTTGCGGGCATAGTCTTCGACCAGGGCATGGGGAAACACGCCCTTGTCCTGCCCATAGTGGCGCCAGGCGAAGACCGGCACGATCAGCAGCAGCGCGATCAGGCCGTTGCGCAGCGTGCCTGCGCCCCACACATCCGCCCCCGCGCCCATGAAGGCCATGTTGACGAAACCGAACGTGCAGCCCAGCGCCAGGAGCCAGGTGGGGCAGCGGAACGGGCGTTCCTTGTCACCGCGATCGATGCGATGAATCCAGCCAGCCTGGAGATTGAGGAAATTGAACGCGAGGTAGCAGACGTTGCTGATCATCAGCACGGCGAAATAGTCTGACGCCAGCAGCAGGATCAGGTTGAAACCCAGGTCCGTCCACATGGCAGCAGTGGGCGCACCGTGGCTGTTCACGCGCGAGAGATAGCGCGGCAGCCAGCCATCGAGCGAAGCCTGGTAGAGCGTGCGCGACGATCCCATCATCGAGGTCATGACGATCAGCAGCAGCGACAGGATCAGCATGGCGATGAACAGGTTGGCGATCAGCACCCCGGCGTGGCTGGAGGCGACGAGGCCCAGCCCCTTGACGACGATCGAGGCCAGCGCCTGGGCCACGCCGGAACCATCGTAGATCGACGGCGAAAGCATGGCATCGAGGCCGAGCGAGGCCTGGAACGCCAGCGGCACCAGCGCGAAGACGAGGATGCACAACACGCCCGAGGCGATGATCGCGCGCGGCGTGTCGCGAGCGGGATTGCGGAACTCACGGGTGTAGCACACCGCGGTTTCAAAGCCGTAGGTGGACCAGCCGGCACCGAACATCGCACCCATCAGCAGGACCAGGCCATAGCCATTCCAGCTGCCAAAGCCGGCATGGCCCGCCGCGTCGCGCAGCATGGGCAGCAGCGGGAAGAGATGCTCGCGCGGGAGGTTGCCGGTAATGACCGGGATCAGGCCGACCAGGATGAGCGGGGCCAGGCACACGAGGCCAAGGATCTTTTGGGCTTGGGCCGCCCGCGCCGCACCGCCATGTTGCAAGGCGAAGGTGAGCAGCAGGAACGCAGTGGCGATCAGCGAGACCGCATTGATGCGCAAAGACAGGCCGGGGCGCACGAAGCCGAGATCGACCAGCTTGATCTGCCAGGTCATGATCGCCGCATCGGGCGCGAACAGGCTGGCCATGATGTAGCCGGCGGCCAGGCTGGTAGCGAGGGTCAGCACTGGCGACCAGGCCAGCCAATTGGCCCAGATCGAGATCGGGGCGACAAAGCGGCTGTAGGGCAGCCAGGCCGCCGCGCCATAGACCGAGGCGCCGCCCGACTTGTGCGGATAGAGCCCGGCAATCTCGGCATAGACGAAGCTCTGGATGAACCCCATGAGGATCGAGGCGATCCAGACCACCCAGCTTGGCTGGCCGATGGTGGCGGCAATGCCACCCATGGTGAGCAGAACGCCCGCCGGAACACCCGACGACGCCCAGAACGCCCCCTTCCAATCGAGCGAGCGATGCAGCTCCCCGGCAGGGGCAGCCAGGGTGATCGCGGAGGTCATCGCGGGGTCTTCACCGATCATCGCTGCTGCGTTTCCCAGTTGGGGTGGACGTAGTAAGGCTCGTTGGACGGCGGCAGGAGCGGGTTGCCGAGGATGTGATCGGCCGCCTTTTCCCCGATCATGATCGTGGGCGCGTTGAGATTACCGGTGGTGATCGAGGGCATGACCGAACTGTCGACCACGCGCAGGCCCTGGACGCCGATCACGCGCAGTTCGGGGTCGACCACCGCCAAGGGATCATCGACGCGGCCCATGCGCGCGGTGCACGAGGGATGCAGCGCGCTTTCCACCTTTTCAGCGATGAACGCATCGATCTGTTCATCGGTGACGCAATCGGCGCCGGGCTGGATTTCCCGGCCACGAAACGGCGCAAAGGCAGGCTGCTGGAAGATTTCGCGGGTGAGGCGCACGCAGGCGCGCATTTCCGCCCAATCATCCGGGTGGCTCATATAGTTGAAGCGGATCACCGGCTTTTCGCGGGGATCGGCGCTGCGCAGCGTGACAGTGCCCCGGCTTTTCGAGCGCATCGGCCCGACGTGGGCCTGGAAACCATGCTCCGTGGCGAGCGAGGAGCCGTCGTAATTGATGGCCATCGGGAAGAAGTGATACTGGATATCGGGATAGCGGATGCCGGCGCGGCTGCGGATGAAACCGCAGGATTCAAAGTGGTTCGACGCGCCAAGGCCGGTACGCCGAAGCAGCCATTCCAGGCCCACCTTGGCCTTGCCGACCAGATTGGCGTGGCCGAACAGGGTGATCGGCTGGGTGCAAGCCATCTGGAAATAGAATTCCAGGTGATCCTGCAAGTTGGCGCCGACGCCGGCGCGATCGGCCAGCACCGGGATGCCATGGCTGGCCAGTTCCTGGGCCGGGCCGATGCCCGACAGCTTGAGCAGTTGCACCGAGTTGATCGGCCCGCCCGAGAGGATTACCTCGCGCCCGGCGCGCGCCGTGTGCAGCGTGCCGCCGCGTTCGTACTCTACGCCTACCGCTCGGGTGCCGTCGAACAGGATGCGGGTGGCCAGCGCATGCTGCACCACCGTGAGATTGGGCCGCTTGACCGCATCATAGAGGTGCGCCTTGGCCGAGGAGCAGCGCTCGCCCTTGCGCACGGTCATGTCCATGCGGCCAAAGCCTTCCTGCTGAAAGGCGTTGTAATCCTCGGTCGGCTGGTAACCGGCCTGCTGCGCCGCTTCCATCCAGGCGTGGTGCAGCGGATTGTCGAGGGTGCCATAGGTGGTGGAAAGGGGCCCGTCGCCGCCGCGATAGGCATTGCCGCCCTCTGCGCGGGTTTCCGCGCGCTTGAAATAGGGCAACACCTGGGCATAGCCCCAGCCGCGCGCACCCTGATCCTCCCAGCTTTCGAAATCGAGTGGATTGCCGCGCACATAGACGAGGCCATTGATCGATGACGATCCGCCCAGGCCCTTGCCGCGCGGACAGTGCAGGCGGCGGTTGTTGAGGTGTGGTTCGGGCTCGCTTTCATAGCGCCAGTTCCAGCGCGTGGTGTTCATCGGATAGGCGAGCGCGGCGGGCATCTGGATATAGATCGAGCGATCCGATCCGCCGAATTCCAGCAGCAGCACGCGATGGCGGCCATCGGCGGTGAGCCGGTTGGCCAGCACGCAACCGGCCGATCCGGCGCCGACGATCACATAATCGAACACCTCGCCCGCATCAGCATCAGTAGGGGGCATCGATCGGCTCCATGGCGACATAGACGCTCTTGAGGCGCGTATAGTGCTCGATGGCGGCGCGGCTGTTCTCGCGGCCCAGGCCCGATTGCTTGACCCCGCCGAACGGCAATTCGATCGGGGTGATGTTATAAGTGTTGATCCAGCAGGTGCCGGCATCGAGCGCGGCCACGACGCGATGGGCGCGGGTCAGATCCTGGGTGAACACCGCGCCGGCCAGACCGAATTCGGTGGCATTGGCGCGTTCGATCACCTCGGCCTCGTCGGTGAAAGGCAGGACGGCCATGACCGGGCCGAAGATTTCCTCCTGGACGATCACCATCTCGTCGTTGCAGGCGGCAAAGATGGTGGGGGCAACGAACGCCCCCTTGTCGCAGCCGTTGGCGAGCACGCGATGGCCGCCAGTGACGAGCGTGGCGCCTTCGGCCTTGCCCTTGGCAATATAGCCCAGCACCTTTTCCATGTGGGCCTGGCTGATCAGCGCGCCGACATGGGTGGCCGGATCGGCGGGATCGCCCACGATCATCGCCTCGGTCCGCGCTTTTAGCCGGGCGAGGAAATCATCCATCACGCTGGCATGCACAAACACGCGCGTGCCGTTGGAACAGACTTCACCGGCCGAGTAGAAATTGGCCAGGAGCGCGCCCGAGACGGCATTGTCGAGATCGGCATCGGGAAACACGATCAGCGGGCTCTTGCCGCCCAGTTCGAGCGTGACCTGCTTGAGCGTGGCGGCAGCGTCGGCCATCACCTTGCGGCCCGTGCCGACTTCTCCGGTAAGAGATATCTTGGCAATGCCGGGGTGGCGCGAGAGCAACTGGCCAGTGGCAGCAAAGCCCTGAACGACCTGGAACACGCCTTCGGGCACGCCAGCCTCGAGATAGATTTTTTCCAGCTCGATCGCGGTGAGCGGGGTCAATTCGGCGGGCTTGAAGATCATCGCATTGCCGCAGGCCAGCGCGGGCGCGCTCTTCCAGCAGGCGATCTGCAGCGGATAGTTCCACGCGCCGATCCCGGCGGTGACGCCCAGCGGCTCGCGCCGGGTATAGCCGAACGCGCCGGGGCCGAGATCGACGTGCTCGCCGGCAATCGTGGCTGCCACGTTGGCATAGTATTCGATGCAATCGGCACCCGAAAGCACATCGACCGCGATGGTTTCCTGGATCGGCTTGCCGGTGTCGCGGGTTTCCAAGAGCGCAAGTTCATCGTTGCGGGCGCGCAGGATATCGACCGCCCGGCGCAGCACGCGGCCCCGCTCGGTACCGGTCAGGCGAGCCCACTGCCGCTGCCCAGCGCGGGCGCGGGCCACGGCGGCATCGATTTCGGCGGCGCCGGCGATGGGGATGGTGGCGAGCACCTCACCCGTGGCGGGGTTGATCGTATCGAAAGAAGCCGGTGCCATCGTGCCCTCTGTCTGGCGTTATGTGCCCACAGAATACGGCAAGCCGGCTTGGAATCAATTTTGCCGTGCAAATCGCAATTTTGTAATGCTGAAAAATATCCTTTTAAAACATAATGGTATTTTCCGACCTTCATCACCGAGACCGATATAGTGCATAAAGTTTGCTTATGCTGGTAGTCATGCTCACAGCTGCGGGGGATCGGCCGTGCCGCGCCACAGCCGGCGCCGCACCCGATTCCAATCGGGCACGCCCCATTCATGACCGCAGGCATGGCCCACGATACTGTCGAGCGGATTGGCATCATCGAGCAGCATGTCCTGCGGCGTAAGTGGTTCGCGTTCGCGCGTGCAGAAGAACGCCGTCACATGGGGGCCCGTGTCCGTGCGGCGCCCAGGCTGGACCAAGGCCAGGCGGTTGCTGCGCAAACGCACCACCATGCCGGGCGGAAACACCCCGATGCTTTGCATGAAGGCAAACAGCAGGTCGCGATCGAAATGCCCTTCCCATCCCCACATCGCCGCGAGCGCCTCTACCGGCGTCCACGCCTGCTTGTAGATACGGTCGGACGTGAGCGCGTCGTAGCAATCGCAGATCGCGCCAAGGGCCGCGGCGCGGCTGATCTCGCCCGCGTGCAGGCCGGTAGGATAGCCCTTGCCATCCTGCCGTTCATGGTGATGCCGGCAGACATCAAGCGCGGTGGGGCAGACATCGCCTGATGCCGCAAGCAGGCGAAAGCCATGTTCGGGATGATCGCGGACGAGGGCGAATTCTTCCTGCGTGAGGCTGGCCGGCTTGTTCAGCACGTCTTGCGGGATACCGATCTTGCCCAGATCGTGGAGCAGGCCAGCCTGGCCATAGTCGCGGGTTTCCTCGGCGCTGAGGCCAAGGAACGTGGCGGCGTTGATCATCAGGGTGCACACCGCCACCGAATGGGCGAAGGTGTATTCGTCCTTGCTCTTGAGACGGACGACATCGATCACCGTGCGCGGGCTGCTGGAAACGGCCTCCGCAATATCTTCCACCAGCTGATGGGTATCAGCAACACGCACGGCGCGGCCCATGCGGGCATCGTCGAACAGGCCACGCATCGTCTGGCGCGCCTGGCCCACCATTTTCTGGACCTGGCGGCGGCGCTGGCGCGAGATGCTGTGCATCAGGGCATCGGCGCGATCGGGCGGTGGGGGCGCGGCACGCCGGCAACCGCGGACCGGCCCACGCGGTTCGCCCGGCATTGCAACAGCCGCGGACGCGGGCGGCGAGGGCGCCGCCGGTTCTGCCTCGTATCGGCCGCCGCGCGCCTCGTCGATGATCACGAAGGGGGCGGCACAGCCATGGACCTTGGCAAGGTCGTCAGCAGTCGAGATGACGAAACGCGTGCGCCAGAAGGGATGATCGAACCATGATCCGCCGAATCCGCAAATGAACATGCCAAGCTTGACGTGTTCGGGAGGGACATGGCGAATCATGTGCCGCAGATTGCGTGCGCGACCTTCCCCCCGGCCTAAAGCGGCCTTCAGGAAAACCCGCAGAAACATGGTTAAACGCGACGAGTGGTTGCCCCGGCGGCGCCGGCGTGGTGATAGCGTGGCATGAGCCACCCTGCCGATCTTGCCATCCGCCTGCGCCGCGCCGCCTTCAACCAGGCCGTGGCCGATGCCGATCTGGCCGCGATCGGGCCCTTGCTGGCGCCCGACGTCGTGCTGGTGACGGGCAGCGACAGCGCCGTGCTGGCCGGGCGCAAAGCACAACTCCAGGCGTGGAAGCGCGAGTTCGCCGCCAGCCCGCGCAGCATCTATCTGCGCACGCCGGCGACGATCGAGGCATCGGCGGTGGAGCCAATCGCCCTGGAACAGGGAGAGTGGCAAGGCCGCCACGCCGATAGCGGCGCGGTTTACGCCAGCGAACGCTATTGCGCCAAGTGGCGGCAAAGCGATGCAGGCTGGCTCATCATGGCCGAGATATTCGTGACCATGGCCTAACGGTCGGCACGTTCGGACGCGACGACCAGCCCTGCGGCCAGGAAGCGACCATCCGGGCCGGTGCGGGCCGGCGACCAGATCTCCCATGCCCTGCGCAGCAGTGCCCCAGCATCGGCGTTGGCGGCATAGCCGAAGCGATGCTGCCGTCCATCGGGCAGGCTGGCACAGAACCAGGCCCACCCTGGCGGCAGGCGGAGGCACGGCTGCGCGCAATTCGAAACGGACATAGTGCACCTGGGCGAGGACGTGACAGGGAATTTGCCACGTCGGTAGAGGATTTTTCCTTTTCTTGAATCGACCCTTAGGCATTTTGGCGCGAATTTGGCAGCAGTTCGACTGGATATTTAGGATTTTTCCTATATCAAATCCTCATGCCGTTGCTTTGCTCGTTCCCCTCCGCGACACGCCGCCGACGCCGTCTGCGAGGCAGTTTGTCCGGATGAATAACGGCGCAAATTCGCGCTGAATCATCTGATCTCGAACCGTGACCCGCTGCCATAGGCATCAGCTGTCGATTGGCAGCAGGCCCCAGCACGACCCACCACGCGCCGCCCCCCAGGCATACCATGAAGGAAAAATCCTGATGTCTGAGCCCGCTGATCCCACTGCCA
Source organism: Novosphingobium capsulatum NBRC 12533 (assembly GCF_001598375.1). GTDB lineage: Bacteria > Pseudomonadota > Alphaproteobacteria > Sphingomonadales > Sphingomonadaceae > Novosphingobium > Novosphingobium capsulatum. Next base: position 5,651 of record NZ_BCYV01000025.1, on the reverse strand, counting down.
TCGCCGCTGCCGCAAAGGTTTCGCTGGCGGGGCTGACGTGGACGGAGCGAACCACCTATCGCGCGCTGGTCGAGGCGGCAGAGGCGGGCCTGCCCTGCCCCAGCAACATCGATATCGAGATGCTGTGCGGCTATAACTCGTGCTCGATGGGGCCGGTTATGGTCAAGCGGCTGGAACGCAAGGGCTTTATCCGGGTGGAGCGGTTCCAGCGCTTTCGCATCGTGGAAATCGTGGCGTCGGGTGCGCGCACCGCACGGGCCGCCAACATGCGCGCCGACCTGCCGCATATCCCCAAAGGCACGCATAGCGGCGGCCGCAGCCTGCCGACCAGCGCAGCGCCGCGGCCCAGCGATCGCAAGCCGTACCAGGCCGGCAAGGTGCTGGGCTGATGCCGCGCCCGCGCAAGGCGGTGCGCGATCGCGCGCTGGAAGAGCTGCTGCTGGCGGGCCTCGCCGAGGGCGTGACCCTGCGCAAGCTGTGCCGGCGGCACCACATTGCGCCGGGCCTGGTGCAGCGCTGGCGGCTTGAGGACAAGGACTTTGCCCGGCGCTTTGCCCTGGCGCGCGAGGCCGGGTTCGAGGCCATTGCCGAGGAAACCCTGGAAATTGCCGACGATGATGCCGGCGACGTGACCTGCAAGGAAAAGGCGGATGGCAGCGTGGCCGTGGCCAAGAACCCCGACAACGTGGCGCGGGCGCGGCTGCGGGTGGAGACGCGATTGAAACTGCTCTCGAAATGGGCACCGGGGAAATACGGCGAAAGCACCGAGACGGGCCAGGCCCAGGATTGGAGCGAGCGCCTGGCCGCCGCGCGGGCGCGCGTTTTGAAAGGGCGATAATGGGCAAAAAGGCGGCAGCAGCAAGCGATCTGGCCGACGCGATCGGCGCGTTCACCCATGATCCGCTGGGCCATGCCCTGTTTACCTATCCCTGGGGCCAGGGGCCATTGGCGGGCATGCCCGGCCCGCGCCGCTGGCAGCGCGCCGTGCTGGACGAGATCGGCACGCATCTGGCCGATCCGGCAACGCGCCACACGCCGCTGCGCCTGGCGCGGGCATCGGGCCATGGCATCGGCAAATCGGCGCTGGTGGCGATGATCGTGAAATGGGCGCTGGACACCTGCCCCGACACCCGCGTGCTGGTGACGGCCAATACCGAAAGCCAGCTCGACACCAAGACCGCGCCGGAAATCGCCAAATGGGCGCAGATGGCGCTGACCGCCCCCTGGTTTGCCCAGACGCGCCGCGCCCTGGCATCGACCGCGCCAGGGCGTGGACCATCCTGGCGCGCCGACCTGGTGACGTGGAGCGAGCACAACACCGAAGCCTTTGCCGGCCTGCACAACATGGGCCGGCGCATCGTGCTGATCTTTGACGAGGCATCGGGCATTGCCGACAAGGTGTGGGAAGTGGCGCTGGGCGCACTGACCGATGCCGATACCGAATTGATCTGGCTGGCGTTTGGCAATCCCACCCAGAATACCGGCGCGTTTCGCGAATGCTTTGCCAAGCATCGCCACCTGTGGCGCACCGCGCAGATCGACGCGCGCACAGTGGAAGGCGTCAACACCCGCTATCTGGATGAACTGGTGGCGGCCTATGGCGCCGACAGCGACGTGGTGCGCGTGCGCGTGCGCGGCCAGTTTCCCTCGAGCAGTTCGATGCAGTTCATTCCGCAAGACCTGGCCGAGGCGGCAAGGCAGCGCGCGATCCCCGCTGGCCTGCCGACCGATCCGGTGATCTTTGGCGTCGACTGCGCGCGGTTTGGCGATGATGAAAGCGTCCTTGCCATCCGTAGTGGCCGCGATGCGCGCAGCCGGGCGTGGAAAAGCTGGCGTGGGGTAGATGCCATGCAACTGGCCGGCGACATTGCCCTGGAGGCACAGCGCCATCGCCCCGATGCGATCTTTGTCGATGCCGGCAATGTCGGCGCAGCGGTGGTCGACCGGCTGCGCCAGTTGCTGGGCGACATGCCGGTGATCGAGGTGTGGTTTGGCGCCAAGGGCCGCGAGGCAGAGCTGGAGCCGGGGGTGAGCGTACCCACGGCCAACAAGCGCGCGGAAATGTGGACGCGGATGCGGGCCTGGCTGGGCCAGGGCGCCGTGCCCGACAGCGATCGGCTGCGGGACGATCTGATCGGGCCGACCTATTCCTTTGCGGCGGACGATACCCGCGTGCAGCTGGAAAAGAAGCCTGACATGAAGCGGCGGGGCCTGCCCAGCCCGGACTGGGCCGATGCCCTGGCCTGCACCTTTGCCGAGGCGGTGGGCCCGCGCGCGGTGCCGGCCTGGCTGGAGCCGGCGGTGCAACCAGACGATGGCGCGGGGCGTTACGGCGAACTCGGCTGACGCAGCAAAACCGGCGAATTTACAAAGCCCTGGCCAGCTTGGCCGGGGCTTTTTGACAGGGCCAGCCGCAGCGATTCAACCCCGCGCCGCGCCGCCATACAAGCACCATCATTCATGGAGGTGCCAAGATGTGCAGCACGCCCACCGTTCCCACCACACCCGAGCGGCAGACCCTGAAACTGCCTGACCAGGGGGCGCCCGCCGGCGCCATGGACAATGCCCGCTGGCGGCGCGCGATCCTGGCCGGGATGGTTACTTCGCCCCTCGGGCTGACCGGCAGCGCGCGGATTTCTTCGACCACGCTTGGCTCTGGAGGCACGCTTGGCTGATCCCAAATCGATCCGCGCCCATTGCGAGGCGCGCCTGGCGGGGATGAAATCCGTGCGCCAGGATTACGAGGCCGAAGCCGAGCAGATCGCGCGGTTCGCCCAGCCGGCACGCTCGCGCTTTCTAGCCGGCGGCAAGGACCGTTCCGGCGCACGGCGGCGGCAATGGAACCGCACGCTGTTCGATCCCCATGGCATCGAGGCGTTCCGCACGCTGACCAACGGCATGACCTCGGGCCTGTCGAGCGCGTCGAGGCCGTGGTTCACGCTCAAGACCGCCGATGATGACCTGATGGAGGCCGATGGCGTGCGCGCCTGGCTTTCGGCGGTCGAGCGGCGGATCTATGCCTTTCTGGCATCGACCAATTTCTATGGCGCGGCCAAGGCCGGCTATGGCGAGATGAGCCTGTTCGGCACCGAAGCCTGCGTGATGGTGGAGCATCCGCACGCGGGGGCGGTGTGCCATGCGCTGACCTTTGGCGAATACTGGATCGCGCTGTCTGACGCGCTGGTGCCCGACACACTCTATCGCACTTGCCCGATGAGCGTGCGCCAGGCGGTGGAATCCTTTGGCGCGGCGGTCTCTCCCGCCGTGCGCGCACTCTATGACCGCAGCCAGTATGAAACCGTGGTCGAGGTGTTTCACGCCATCGAGCCTGACCCCGACCACGATCCGCATCGCTTTGGTTCGAAGGCCTGGCGCAGCGTCTATTGGGAGGCCGGTGCGCGCGGGGACAGCCTGCTGAAAGTGTCGGGCTATAACGAGCAGCCGTTCTGGGCGCCACGCTGGGACGTGGTGGGGGGTGACACCTATGGCCATTCCCCCGGCATGGAAGCACTGCCAGCGCTGCGCGAATTGCAGATGCAAGCCAAGCGCCGCAACGAGGCGATCGACCAGATGGTCAAGCCCGAGAAGATCGTGCCGCCCGGTGTGCGCCTGACGGGCGAGCCGGGCCGGACCGTGACGGCATCAGGGCTGGACCGCGAGGGCGTGCTGATCCCCTATCAGATGCCCTATCAGGCCGTCGCCGCGATCGGCGAGGAAATGGACAAGTGCCGGCGCCAGATCGATGGCCTGAGCTTTGCCGACCTGTTCAACGCGATCACCAACATGCGCGGGGTGCAGCCCCGCAATGTGGAAGAAATCGCCAGCCGCAACGAGGAGAAGCTGACCCAGCTTGGCCCGGTGATCGAGCGGGTGGCCAACGAGAAGCTGCAGGTGGCGATCGATCGCACCTTTGCGATCATGAGCCGTGGCAGGATGCTGCCCCCGCCACCGCCAGCGCTGCACGGGCGCGGCGTGCGCGTGGAGTTCGTGAGCATCCTGCAACAGATGCAGCGCATGGTCGGCATTGGCCAGATCGAGCGCGTGGTCGGCTTTGTCGGCAACCTGGCCGCAGCCCATCCCGAAGTGCTCGACAAGATCGATTTCGACGAGGCGCTGGACGAATATGCCTGGCGGGCCGGCACCCCGGCGCGGATCATGCGGCCGGCAGCGCACGTGACGCAGTTGCGCGCGCAGCGCGGCGAAGCGGCCCATGCCGCGCAGGCCGCCGCGCAGATCAGCCAGATGGTGCCGGCGATGAAGGACGCGGCGGCTGCGGCAGAACTGCTCTCGCGTGCCGATGTGGGCGGCGAAAACCTGCTCAAGCGGCTGATCCAGCCGTGAGCCTGGCCGAAAGCGATGCCGCCTTCCTGATCGCGCGCCCCGAATTTCGCCGCTTCTTGCACGCAGCGATTCAAGGTGCCGGCCTGCTGGGGCAACAGGCAATGGCCAGCGGGGCTGACAGCGCCCTGCTCGCCTTCCTCGAAGGGCGGCGCAGCCTGGGTTTCGACCTGATCGCGCTGGCCCATCGTGGCCAGGAACAGGCTGTTCGCAGCCACGACCCCCTGGGCCTGACGACCCTGCAGGCCGTGCTCGATGCTGCCCTCTGTGCAAAGGAAAACCGCCTTGAGCGACCCCATCCCCGCACCCGATACGACGAACTTCCCGACTCCGACGGCACCGACGCTGGCGCCAACGACGACGCCGGCGACGGCGCCAGCGGGGGAGCCGGCCAGCGCCGCTTCGCTCCCCCCGCCGGGCGCCGCTGAACCGGCGACAGCGCCGGCAGCGATCGCCCCGGCCGGCGTGCCCGAACGCTATGACCTGGCGCTCGATGGCATGACGCTTGACCCCCAGTTGCTGCACAGCGCCGATCCGGTGCTGCGCGAGCTGGGCCTGTCGAACGATCAGGCAGGCAAGCTGCTGCCGCTGGCGCAAGGGGTGATGCAGCGCACGCAGGACGCCCTGCTGGCCCATTTTGCCGATGCCGCCGCCGCGCAAAAGCGCGCCTGGGCCGAGGAATTTGCCGCCGACCCGGAGATCGGCGGCGGGCGCCGCGCCGAAAGCGAGCATCTGGCCGCGCGTGGCCTTGATGCCCTGGGCTTTGGCGAAGGGCATCCGTTCCGCCAGGCCCTGGCCGACAGCGGCTTTGGCAACCACCCCGACATGATCCGCGCGTTCCGCCGTCTGGGCCAATTGCTCAGCGAGGACAGCGGCTTTGCCCGTGCCCATGCCGGCAGCGCCAACCAGCGCCCCGTCTGGGAACGTCTCTACCCCCAAGAAGCGAACTAAGGAGATAGCTTCATGGCCATTCTCGGCTCGAGTTACTGGAACCTGATCGACGTGCTCAAGGCCGGCGGCGACGGCCTGGGCGACGTGGTGGAGGCGCTGACCCAGCTGACGCCCTTCATGAAGGATGCCAACGTGGTGGCCTGCAACAGCGGCACCGAGCATCGTTCGACGATCCGAACCGGCCTGCCCAGTGTTTCGTGGGGCGCGCTCTATCAGGGCATCGCCCAGTCCAAGGGCAACTATACCGAAGTCAAGGACACCACCGGCTTTGTCGAGGGGCTGTCTTCGGTGGACGAGCGGCTGCTCAACCTCAAGCCCGCCGAAGCGGCCAAGCTGCGGCTGGTGGAAGGCCAGGGTTTCCT
>NZ_BCYV01000024.1 GCF_001598375.1 Novosphingobium capsulatum NBRC 12533 | reverse complement strand
TGGCACAGGCGTCAACGGCCATTTTTCCACAGGGGTGCCATAGCCACCAAAAACCCAGTATTTCCGGGACTTATCGACGTTACATTTTTGTGATCAGCGCCTTTTCGGCGGTGTTCGCGCGACTCACTGCAGCGGCTTGCGTGGCAGAATCAGGCCCTTTTGAGTCGCGATGCCAGCGCGCGGCCCGTTCCAATCAGCAGCGACGTGGCCGAACGCATGCGCGAAGGTGGATATTGCGCCAACCCGGCCGGGCACAGCGCCACCACGTCTGCCCGCGACAGCGTGCCCGAACGCACGCAGGCATCGCCCAGCCGCCACCACAGACGGGCGTATTCTGCGAGAATCAAAACCAGATCGGCCGCATCGGGCCGCCGCGTCGCCATGAAATGCCCATGGACCACCGCGACCATCCGGCGCACCTCGGCCAGGGTATCGCGGCAGGGCACCGGCACGCCGCCGGTGAAATGGTGCAGGACCAGATGCGCCGCACGTGGCGCATCGGCGCCGAACAAGTCTGTATAAGGTTGGGCCAGAACGGCCGCCGCGCTCTGTTCCATCCGCGCAGTATAGCGCTGCGAGGCACCACCGGGATGGATGCGATAGGTCGCCAACGGCGTGTCGATTCGGGCGAGCGCCCCGAACCGGGCGAGCCGGTGATAGAGATCGAAGTCTTCGGCATAGAGCCGATCGACCTGCTCAAACACGTCCAGCCGGCGGGCGGCTTCGGCCCGGAACATCACCGACGACCAGACCAGCGGATTGCCCAGTTGCAACCGCCAATCGATCAACGCCGGCGAGGTATGAAATGGTGCACGCGGCCCCGAGATCGCGCCAGCCTTGAGGATATCGACCGCAGAGGCCACCAGCACGACATGCGGGTTTGCCTCGAGAAACGCGTGCTGCACGGCAAACCGGGCCGGATGGCACAGGTCATCCTGATCCAGCCCGACGATGAATCGGCCACGCGCCGCCGCAAACGCCAGGTTGCGCGCCACTACCGGGCCGCCATTGCGCGGAGCCGCAATCACCCGCACGCGCGGATCCTCCACCTCGCGCAGGCGGGCCAGAGTATCATCGGTGGAACAATCGTCGACCACCACCAGTTCGAAATCGGGCAGGGTCTGGGCCAGGACACTGGCAATCGTGTCCCCGATCAGGGCGCCACCGTTATAGGCGGCCATCACCACGCTGATCAGGGGTGCATCTGTCATGCCACGGCCTGGCAGGGTGCGGCGCTGGTGGCCGGCAGGACCGCATCCACGATCATCTGCCCCACATCATTCTGCCACAGCCACAGCCCATTGGCGTTGCCACGGAAACTCGGCTCTCCACCCAAAGGACCCCATGGCACGAAGCCGGCGGCAAGGCCGATGCCGTAGGCGCCCGGCACGATCTGCCCGGCGGCATCGCGCAGGCGGCAGTGACGATCGACCATCGGGCCAGGCTGCGGACCATCGCAGGCGAGCATGATCGGCGCGCCTGCCGCATCGAACAAGGGCAAGGCGCGCGGCCGATAGCCGGTTGCCCCGATCACCACGTCGGCTGCGTCAAGCGCCGCGCGCGCCGCGGCCGGATCGTGCTGGTCCAGTTGCAACAGCGCCAGGCGCGGTTCGGGCGCCCGCCCACCCACGGCCAGCATGCGCAGCACCAGTTCGCGCGCTTCCAGCCGGAACCCGGCGAGGCGATAGACAAAGCCGCTGACCGGGCAGATGTCCGCGTCGGTAAAATCGGTGAAGCCTTCGGCCAATGCCGCTTCACGCGAGGGATAGAACGGCCGCAACGGGCGACGATGCAAAAGCGTGATGGCGCCTGCGCCCAGCGACAACGCGGGATCGGCTTTGAGCAACAGGGCCGCCGCCGCCAGCGCGCTGGTCGATCCACCAACGATGGCAATGCGCGGGGCGCTGTGCGGATTGCTCCGCGCCGCAAGCCGCTGGCGCAGCGCATCCATTCCGCCCAGCCGCAGGAAGGCGTCGGACAGCACGAGGCGCTTCCCGGCAATGTCGCCCAGCGTGCCCCCGGCCAGTGGCGCCGCGTGCACCGCCTGCGGGCATTGATAGCCGCCGGTGGCCAGCACGATATGGCGCGAGAGCAGGTCACGCGTCTGCCCCGCACCATCCCGCACCGTCGTGCGCCAGCGGCCGTCGCTTTCGCGCTGGGCACGCAGCGCGGCATGCCCGGTCAGCACACTGGCGCCATGGGCGAGAGCCACATCGCGCAACCTGTCTCCCGTCACTGCGAGCAGGTCTCCCGCCTCGACCAGCGGTGCGCCCAAGGCGCCGATGTGCCCGGCCATGGTCATGCCCGCCGGATGATCGATCAGCGCGGCAAGCTCGGGATGGGCATTGTCCTTGACCGCGCTGAGAAAGGTTTCGGCCGTGCTGTCGGAGCGGATGGTATACTGGCCCAGTTCGCCCCGCCCCAATGCCGGCCCCTGCTCCACCACGGCCAATCCTTCGGCCAGGACACCGAGCCGGTTCTGCTTGCTGGCGGCAGTCAGCATCGCTGTGCCGGCCGGGCCGCCACCGATCAGCACGGTTTCGAACGTCGCGCATGGCGGCATCGTCTGCTTATCCCCCTTTGGCCGCCCGTCAGCGCCCGGCGTGACCGCCGCGATGGCGGCCACGAGCTGTTCGATCACCGTATCGACATCGGCAAGGCTCATCCCATCGGTGATCGGCAGGGACAGCACGCGCGCGGCAAGGTCATCGCTCACCGGCACAGGTTCGATCAGGGCATGGTCGCGAAACCACGGCTGCATGCCCAGATGCGGGCTGAAATAGTGGCCGGCGCCCACGCCACGCTGGGCCAGGGCAGCAATCAGGGCTGGACGGTGTGCCGCCAGGTGCGCCGGCAGCAGCAATGACCAGAACTGGAACGCCTGCCGCCCCGCCGCCATCGGCGCCTGGGCGGCAAAGCCCGGCCCCAGCCGTTCCAGGGTCGCGTGATAGGCATCGGCCAGCGCGGCACGATGGCTGCAGACGGCATCGAGTTCCGCCAGCTTGGCCATGGCGAGAACACCCCCCACTTCCGACAGCTTGGCATTAAGGCCGGGCATTTCCGCCGCGCGGGCAGCCCCGAAACCGAAGTTGCTCATCCGCCGCAACGCCGCGATCAGATCAGCATTGCCGCTGTGGATCAGCCCGCCCTCACCCGTGGCGAACGTCTTGGTGGCATGCATCGAATAGACCACGGCGAACGGGGCGCCTGCGCCGAAGTTGACGCCATGGGCATCGCAACTGCCGAGCGAGGCCGCGGCATCGATCACCACCGCCACGCCATGCCGCCGGGCCAGCCAGGCATAGCGATCAAGATCGAGGCTGCGCCCGAATGCCGCATAAGGCACGATCGCCGCCACGCGAGCGCCATGGCGCACGAGCAGGCGCTCTTCCGCCTGGGGATCAGAGACCCAGGTCTGCGGATCGACATCGTGGATCAGCGGCGTCAGGCCGGCCCATTCCACCGCCTGGGCCGTGGCGGCAAAGGTAAAGGCCGGCACCAGTGCCAGAGCGCCAGGGCGAAGACGCGGCCCGGCAGCATGCCGAAGGGCCAGGATCAGGCCCAGCGTGGCATTGCCGACGGCCAGGCAATCCCCCTTCCCGCCAAACAGCTGTGCCACCGCCGCTGCTTCGAACGCCCGCACCGCCGGCCCGCCGTTGCTGAAAATGCCACGCTGCTCGATCGCCGCAAGCTCGTCGGCCAGGGCGCTGAAGCGCGGGGGATTGGGGGCAATAAGTGGAATCGAGGGCATCGCAGGGCATCCCTGGCAGCAGGAAACACGCGCCTGTTTGCCTTGCCATCCCTAACATGCCGTTAGCAATGACTTTGATCGCCATGTCCAATGCCGAGACGGATTCATTGCGAAATACTAACGCGTCGCTGCGCCAACTTTGCCATCCGCGCTATTTTGGAGATTTGGTCGATGGCAAATGCAACCGCTGATCGGCTTCTACCAGCCGTCGCAACACCGTCTTGGCCATCAGATCGTTGCCGGGTGTCGCCCGATTGTCAGCGCCTGCGGTGATCATAGCCACCCGCAACCGATACTTGGCTTCATTCACCACCGCTAACACTCCCGGTAGGCAACGATCTCGACCAGCGCACCCCGCTGGTCTGCATGGACGCCGGCATGCTCGGCGACGGGCGCCGGTTCGAGCTAGGCGGCGTGATTTGCCGGTGCAACAACCGGCACGCGCGTGCTAAACGACCAGGGTGAGCCTGTTGAACTGCGAAATACTCGACCTGCGATCGCTGGTCGCTGTTGCCGAGTGCCGCAACTTCGTTCGCGCAGCGCACCAGCTCAATCTGTCGCAGCCCGCGCTCAGCCGCCGGGTGCAGAAGCTGGAAGCGCTGGTGGGAGAGGCGCTGTTCGAGCGCAGCACCCGTAGCGTTCGCCTGACCCCGGCCGGCCAGCAGATCATGCCACTGGTCCGCCGCCTGCTCGACGAAATCGACACCTCGCTCCTTGGCAAGATGGCGCTGGGCGAGCGGCAGGACGGGCGGATCGTGCTGGCCAGCATACCCAGCGCAACGGTTCGCTTTCTGCCAAGCGTGCTCGAGCAATTCGGGCGGGATTATCGCAATGTGCGGGTAAGGGTGCTGGACCTTTCCGCGACTGAGTGCGCCGAGGCGGTTCGCACCGGCGCGGCGGAATTTGGCCTTGCGCTACCGGTCTCGAGCGACGCCGATCTGGTGTTCGAACCGCTTTACGACGATCACTATGGACTGGTCTGCCGCAAGGATGATCCGCTGGCAGCAATCGACAAGCCGCGCTGGGAAGACCTGGTGGGACTGCGGTTGGTGACGGTCCATACGGGAAGCGGAAACCGCACGACGTTGGACGCGGGCCTGGCACCGCTCAATCTCGATCTGCGGTGGTTCTACGAAGTTACCCGGCTCACTTCGGCCCTGGCGCTGGTCGATGCCGGGCTGGGCGCGTCCATCCTGCCACGGCTGGCGTGCGAAGGACCAGAGGCGCGCGATCTCGTCTGGAAGCCGCTGCAGGGCGCGACAATCTTCCGCACCATCGGCGTTTTGCGTCGTCCTGCCGTCGCATTGTCTCCTGCCGCGCATCGGCTGCTCGGCCTGCTCTGTGACGCCTGGCGGGAGCGCGGAAGGAACGACACCATTCCAGATTGAAGGCAGCGTGGCGGCTGGGGGGCCGGCCGAAGGCGCATGATTTATGCGCTTAACGCATAAAGAGTGCCGATCGTTGCATTTGATGAAACGGCCATATTCTGACTTCCTGTTGCTGCCGTGAAGCTGCCGCCCCTTTGTCAACGGTGGCGGCTTTAGCGGGTCGAGCAAGCAGTGAGAGGATATATGAACGCGCCAACTATCGCCCATGCGCGTGCGCGCCAGACCCCGAACAAGCTGCGCCGCATGCTGGGAAGGTTGCTGCTGCCCATGGCGGCGCTGGCCGGATGCAGTGCCAACACGCCTGCCAGCACACCCGCACCACACGGGCCGCACACGGAACTGCGGGTGTTGACCTCGGGCGGCTTCACCTCCGCCTTCGCGCGCCTGTCGCGGCAGTACGAGCGGGAAACCAGCGTCCACATCGTCACCGCACACGGTCCCTCGATGGGCGAGACCCCGCAAGCGATCCCACACCGCCTGGAACGCCACGAACCTGCTGACGTCGTCATCCTGGCCAGGTCTGCGCTTGACACGCTGACTGCCGACGGTTCCATCATGCCCGGTACGCAAACGGATCTCGTGCTGTCCAAGATCGCCGTCGCGGTGAAGGCTGGCGCGCCCGCCCCCGACATCAGTACCGCCGCAGCGGTCCGCTCGGCGCTGCTCGCCGCCAGGTCCGTGGCATGGTCCGACAGCGCTTCGGGCGTCTATATCCAGACGACGATGCTCGACAAGCTGGGCATCGCCGATCAGGTCCGCCGCAAGGGCCGGATGATCCCGGCAACGCCCGTCGGCCAGATTGTCGCCAGTGGCGAGGCAGAGCTGGGCTTCCAGCAACTGAGCGAGTTGAAGCCGGTCAAGGGTATCCGCATCGTCGGCCTGCTGCCGGCCGACCTGCAAAAGGTCACGGCCTTTTCCGCCGGCGTCGTCGCCTATTCGCCCCATCCTGCCGACGCGAAGGCACTCATCGCCTATCTCGCCTCTCCCAAGGCCAGTGCCATCATCCGCGAGAGCGGACTCGAGCCTGCACCGCAGAAGGTTCTGCCATGACCCAAGCTTCCGCCGCAAATCCGCCGCCAGCGACACCGGCAGCGCCACGGGCCAGCACGCGCTCGGCCTTCACGTCGATCTTCATCGTTTCCAGCGGCAACTTCCTGGAAATGTTCGACTTCATGGTGTTCGGCTATTACGCCACCTACATCGCCAAGGCGTTCTTCCCGACCGGCAGCGCATTTGCCTCGCTCATGCTGACGCTGATGACGTTTGGCGCGGGCTTCCTCATGCGTCCCGTCGGCGCGCTGGTCCTGGGCGCCTACATCGACAATCACGGCCGCCGCAAAGGTCTCTTGCTGACACTGGGCCTCATGGCATCGGGCACGCTGGCCATCGCCATCACGCCCACCTATGCGCAGATCGGCCTGGCCGCACCGATCATCATCCTGGTCGGTCGCCTGGTGCAGGGCCTCTCGGCCGGTGTCGAGGTGGGCGGCGTATCGGTCTATCTCAACGAGATCGCCCCACCGCACCGCCGGGGCTTCTTCTGCGCGTGGCAGTCGGCAAGCCAGCAAGCCGCCGTGGTCTTCGCGGCACTGATCGGCCTGCTCGTCTCAAACTCGCTCGATGCCGCAACGATGCAGGCGTGGGGCTGGCGTGTGCCGTTCGTCATCGGCTGCATCATGGTCCCGTTCCTGTTCGTCATCCGTCGTCACATGGAAGAGACCGAGGCGTTCCTCAACCGCCAGGAGCACCCACAGCTCAACCAGATCGTGGGCATCGTCGCTGCGAACTGGGGCCTGGTGCTCAAGGGCACGTTGATGGCGGTGATGACCACCGTGTTCTTCTACATGATCACGGCCTACACGCCGACCTTCGGCAGCAAGGAACTCGCGCTGTCCTCGGGTGAAAGCCTGTTCGTCACCGCGTGTGTCGGGCTTGCCAACTTCACGCTGCTGCCGATCATGGGGGCGCTGTCCGACAAGGTTGGGCGCAAGCCGCTGCTGATCACGGCCACCGTGCTGGGCGGATTGCTGGCCTACCCGCTGATGAGCTGGCTGGTTGCAGCGCCAAGCTTTGGCAGACTGCTGGCGGTGGAACTGCTGCTGGCGGCCATCTATGCCACCTACAACGGCGCGTTCATCGTCTTCCTGACCGAGATCATACCGGCGCACGTCCGCACCGTGGGCTTCAGCCTGGCCTATAGCCTGGCGACGGCGATCTTCGGTGGCTTTACCCCGGCTATCAGCACCGCGTTGATCGGCGCCACCGGTGACAAGGCAATCCCGGGGGCATGGTGCGCCGCGGCCGCCCTGCTCTCGCTGCTCGCGCTTGTGATCGGCGGCAAGCACGCGGCCCGCGCCAAGGACTGACCCCTGCCCTTCTCTTCAACACAGTGCGGGCCGCCTTCTGGAACATGACCCGCACGGTTCTCTCGTCAGGATAAGGGATTGAACGCAAACACGGATAGGGCGATCGAACGGTCCGCGGGGCTGTGGCAGCGCATCGCGGCGCGTCCTCGCACGTTCAGGAGCACGGCGGTGGTCGTCGCTTCGGCCATGTTCATGCAGCAACTGGACAGTACCGTGCTGACCGTGGCGCTGCCCACCATGGCCCGGGATCTGGGCGTGGCGGCGCCAACGCTGAGCCTTGCGCTGACCAGCTATCTGATCGCGCTGGCCCTGTTCATTCCGGCCAGCGGCACACTTGCCGATCGATTCGGATCGCGCATCGTGTTCTGCCTGTCCATTGCCATCTTCCTCGTTGGATCGGTGGCCTGCGCGCTGGCCTTCAACCTGCCATCGCTTGTCGCGGCACGGTTCCTGCAGGGCATCGGCGGGGCGATGATGGTGCCGGTCGGCAGGCTGGTGGTCTTGCGCAGCGTCGACAAGAGCGAGATCGTCCAGGCGCTGTCGTGGCTGGTCATGCCGGCCCTCGTTGGCCCGATCCTCGGGCCTCCGCTCGGCGGCATGATCGTAACCTGGTTCGATTGGCGCTGGATCTTCTACATCAATATCCCGATCGGCATTGCCGGTATCGTCTTTGCCATCATGCTGGTGCCCAACATCCACGGATTGCAGGCGCGGTTCGATTGGGCCGGCTTCTTCCTGTCCGGGGCGGCACTCGCTTGCATCCTGTTCGGGCTGGAGCTCGCCAGCCGCAGCGGCACGGGGACCGTGGCCCTCGCCCTGCTGCTTCTCGGCAGCCTGCTTGCCGCAGCCTACCTGCTCCATGCGCGCCACACCCAGAACCCGATCCTCGACCCTGCGCTGCTGCGCACCACCAACTTCCGTCTGTCGGTCATTGCAGGATCGCTGGCGCGCATCACCCAGGGCGCGCAGCCGTTCCTCCTGCCGCTGCTGTTCCAGCTTGGCTTCGGCTTTTCCGCGGCGCTGACCGGGACGCTGACCGTCTCGGTCGCCATCGGCGGGCTGGCGATGAAGACGCTGGCCCCGCGCATCCTGCGGCGCTGGGGCTTTCGTCGCAGCCTGATCGTGTCCGGATTGGCGGGGACGGCGGGCTATGCGTTGTGCGGCGCATTTCGACCGGAATGGCCCTTGCCGCTGATCGCCCTGATCCTGCTCGTCGCCGGGTTCTTCACCTCGTTCCAGTTCACCGCTTACAACGCCATCGCCTATGCCGATATCGACGAAGCACGCATGAGTTCGGCGACCAGCTTCTATGCCACGTTCCAGCAATTGAGCATGTCGCTCGGCATCTGCCTCGCCGCAGCGACGCTGGAACTGGCCCCGCGGATGGCCGGTCGCGGGGTGCTGACGCTCGGTGATTTTTCCCTGGCCTTCCTCCTGGTGTCCTTCATCTCGGGCAGCGCCATCATCTGGAACCGCAGGTTTGCGGCAGAGGCAGGCCAGGCCCTCACCAAACCCGCTGCGGCTCCGTGACGCTTCCGGCGAGAAGTGCCCCGGCGCCCATGATCGGACGGCGCTCGTCTCTTTCCCATCGATCATGCGGTCGACATTGCCGTGGCTTGGCGACGGAATCCTGCTAACCGCATCGCCATGTCAAACATGCACAGGCTTGCCGGTACCGTCGAGGTTGACGGGCTTCGCTACGATTGGGAACTGCGACGCGAGCCGCAATGGAGCGAGTTTGATGGCTGGCGGGGTATGGCCGTTGCCTTGCTCCAGCAAGATGCCCCGCGTGGCGCGATCCTCGAATTTCCCACTCCCAAGCGCCTGCTGAAAGGCTTGCCACCCAGCCGGCTGCAAATCAGCGACGCCCTGGTGTCACGCGGCATTCGCGCCGCCCTGCTCGCCGGGTGGGAGCCGATGTCGCGCGGCAAGACCATGGTGTTCGTCGTCGATGCAGACGGGAACTAACAAGCGTGGAGAGCACGATGAGCGTTTCGGCAAAACCCTGGCAAAGCGACGTGGTCTGCACATGGTTGGAACGCCGCATCGACGCCGCACGACTGGATCAGATCGCGGCGGACCGGCGGGGATATGAAGGCCAGGACGATTATGACAAGGCAGCCGCCGAGGAATGGGTCTGCCGCGCCGTAAAGGCAGCCGCGCGCCAGGGCGACCAAGCCGCCTTCGCCGCCCGCCTCAAGCACTTGCTGGGGCAGGACGACTATCAGACCACGGGCATATATGACGACCGGCGCTTTGAAAGATATGTCCGCGCCAACCTCAGGAAACTGGCCAAGATGGCCAAGACCAACGTCGGGTTCGAGAACACCTTGCGCTATCAATAAGCAGCGCTGGCGCCGCAGCCGCATCACCCAGCCTCGCGCGCGCCCGACCACGCCCAATCGCGAGGTCTATCGCCGAGGTCGCCTGCGGCAGCTGAGACCGAAATCGGCACTGTATGGGATGAAACCCAGCTGCGATGGAGGCCCGAGCCGGAATCGAACCGGCGTAAACGGATTTGCAGTCCGGTGCGTCACCACTCCGCCATCGGGCCTCTCGTCGCGCGGCGCCGGGTGGGGCCGCGGGTGGGAGACGGGCGGTTAGCCGAGAGTGGCGCGCATCGCAACGGGATTCTTTGCACGACCGGGGATTATCCCCGGCCATGCACGCGCATCAGGATCAGGCGTCCTGTTCGCCCGACGGATCATCCGCAGGGTTGCTCGTGGCGGCGCGGCCCTTGAAGCCTTGGGCGATCACGTACCATTCCGAGGAGTCCTTGCGGCTGGCCGGCGGCTTGGCGTGCTTCACCGTGGTGAAATTGCGCTTGAGGATAGTGAGCAGGTCGCCGTCGGTGCCGCCGGCAAAGACCTTGGCGACGAAGGCGCCGCCCGGGGCCAGGGTGTTGATGGCGAAATCCACTGCCGTCTCCACCAGGCCCATGGTGCGCAGGTGGTCGGTCTGCTTGTGGCCCACGGTGTTGGCGGCCATGTCCGACAGCACGAGATCGGGCGGGCCGTCGAGCGCGCCTTCCAGCGCGGCAGGGGCTTCATCGGCCATGAAGTCCATCTCGAATATGGTCACGCCATCGATCGGCTCGGTCGGCAAAAGGTCGATCCCGACCACGCGCGCGGCCGGTGCCTTCTTGCGCACCACCTGGCTCCAGCCGCCCGGTGCGATGCCGAGGTCGACCACGCGCTGCCGCCCCTTGAGCAGGGCAAAGCGCTCGTCCAGCTCGATCAGCTTGAACGCCGCGCGGCTGCGCCAGCCTTCTGCGCGGGCCTGCTTGACGTAGGGATCGTTGATCTGGCGCGAGAGCCAGCGCGCCGAAGACGCCGTGCGCTTCTTGGCGGTTTTCAGGCGTTCGTGCGGATCCTTGCCGGAACGGCTCATGGGGTTGCTCCACTATTGAGTTGGCGCAGCGCCTCGCGGCTGCGCACGGCATCGCCGCCAGTGGCCATGAGGGAGCGCAGGATGCCTTCGCGGATGCCGCGATCGGCAATGCCCAGCCGATCGGCCGGCCAGATATCGAAAATGGTTTCCAGGATGGCGCAGCCCGCCACCACCAGATCAGACCGCTCGCGCCCGATGCACGGCACAGCGATCCGCTCGGCCGGCGAGAGATGCGCCAGGCGCTGGCTGATGCCGCGCATCGCCGTGGTCGGCACGATCAGCCCATCGACCGCACGCCGATCATATTGCGGCAGACCCAGGTGGAGGCTGGCCAGCGTGGTCACCGTGCCGCTGGTGCCGAGCAGGCGAATCGCCCCTTCGGCCAAAGCGTGTGCGCGGGTGGGCGCGATACGCTCGATGAACGGGGCAAAGCCATCGGCGACGCGTGCGCGCATGTCGGCATAGGCGGCGGCGCGCGCGGCCGGGCTATCGGCGATCGGCCCCACCCCTTCGGTGAGCGAGACCACGCCCCACGGCACGCTTTGCCAATCGAGGATACGCGGCACCGGATCGGCCGGATCGACCAGCACCATCTCGGTCGATCCGCCGCCGATGTCAAAGATCATGGCCGGCCCATCGCCATGTTCGAGCAGGATATGGCAGCCGAGCACGGCCAGCCGCGCCTCTTCCTGCGCGGTGATGATGTTGAGGCGGATACCGGTTTCACGGTGCACCCGCTCGATGAATTCGGCGCCGTTGCTGGCGCGGCGGCAGGCTTCGGTGGCGACCGAGCGGGCCAGGTGGACATTGCGCTTGCGCAGCTTTTCCGCGCAGACATGCAACGCGGCTAGCGCGCGGTCCATTGCCGCGTCGGACAGGCGGCCAGACTGGGCCAGCCCTTCGCCCAGGCGCACAACGCGGCTGAAGGCATCGATCACCACGAAATGCCCACCGGCCGGCCGTGCGATGAGCAGGCGGCAATTGTTGGTGCCAAGATCGATCGCGGCATAGGCCTGGCGATGAAACGGCACCGGCTTGTGCCAGGCGCGCGCCCCGCCCTGGCCCACGGCCTCGTCAGCGGCAAACAGCGCTTCGGGCAGCACCTCTCGCCCGGCGGTGACAGCCGATGGCGCCGCCACAGGATCTGGCTGTGCCATGCCGGATTGCGGCACTGCTGCAGCGCCGGGAGCGGGGGATGCGGCAAGGGGCGTGGCAACGGCGGCCGGCGCCGGCCTGCCCCGGCGCGCCCCAGTGCGGCCCCGGCCTCTCGCGCGGCCGTTGCCCTTGGCCTTGCCCTTTGTCGGTGCGGCGCCTTGCGCTGCGCTATGGCCGGCCGGCGTGGCGGCGGGCGGCTGTCCGGCGGCATCGGGCGCGGGTGCGGCCTTGCGCGGCCCTCGCTGCCTGTTCCTTCCGCCGGATCGCGGCCCTCGTCCCCTGGCCGGCGGAGTGGATTCCGCCATGATACAAATTCGCTTATGTTTTCCCGCCGGCATCGGTGCCGGTCGGGTACTTGCCTGTCACCGTAGCGTCATGGCGCCCGCGCGGCAAGGTTCGCCCCCGGCAAGCGCCCCGGCGAGGCCACGCCAGCCCTGGCGCCGGCGCGATCAACCGGCGCGATCGCACCCTGATGCAGAGGCGAAAAAACGGGTTGACGCTCTGAAACGGCCCGACTAGAGGGGCGCCTCCCGATGCCCCGTCGTCTAAAGGTAAGACTACGGACTCTGACTCCGTCAATCGAGGTTCGAATCCTCGCGGGGCATCCAATCTTCTGAAATCGCAGAATATTCTTTTCAGCTGGCATGATTGCCGGCTGCCTTGGTGCGTCTGCGCGCCATTGGCCTGCGCCACGCCCGCTGCGGCGGCGGCAGGCACCCACGTGCCGCGCGGGGATCACCGTCCGGGCGGTATGATTCTTTTCATGTTTTTGCAGGCATAATCCTGGTTTGCGAAGGAATTCGACCGACTGGGGGAGAATGCTGTTGCGCGCGTCGCGTCCATTTCGCTGGTTCGCCGAAATCGGGGATGATCCCGCGCTGGCCGTGTCGCAGGCGGTGAACCTGCAACGCCAGGTGCCGCTGCTCTATGGCCTGCTGCTGATCAATTCGCTGGCCGTGGCGATCACCCACCGCCACCAGGCACCGGCGGTCCTGACGATCAGCGTGCCCGCCGTGCTGTTTGCCATCACCTTCTTCCGCATGATCCACTGGCTGCGCCAGGCCCGCAAGGGCGTGCCCACTGCGGAACAGGCGCGGCGGCAGTTGCGCGCGATCACCGCCGTATCTGGCCCGGTGGCGCTTGCCTATGTCGGCTGGTCCCTGGCGCTGGCGCCCTATGGCGGCCCGTTCGAGCAGGCGCACGTGGGGCTCTATATCTCCACCACGGTGATCGGCTGCATCTTCTGCCTGATCGTGCTGCCCCAGGCCGCGCTGCTGGTGGCGCTCACCGTGCTGCCGGCATTCATCATCATGTGCCTGGCGCGCCAGCAGCTGATCTTCGTGACGATCGGCATCAACGTGGCGCTGGTCCTGGCCGTACTGCTGCGCGTGCTATTCAACAGCTTTGCCCATTTCGAAGGCCAGGTCCGCGCCGGCACGCTGCTCACCGCGCAGCACGCCGAACTGCAGCGCCTGAACGAGGAAAACCGCCGCCTCGCCCTGACAGACGCACTCACCGGCCTGGCCAACCGCCGCCGCTTCCATGCCGATCTCGAAGCCTGGACCACCACCCACGCCGGCATGCCGTTTGCCGTGGGTGTGCTCGATCTCGATCGCTTCAAGCCGATCAACGATACCTATGGCCATCACGTGGGCGATCGCCTGCTGGCAGAAATCGGCGCGCGCCTGCGCCATGCCGCCGGCCCATCGGCCCAGGTCTATCGCCTGGGTGGTGACGAATTCGGGCTGATCGACCCGGACGTATCCGGCTTTACGCGCACCTGCGAGCGCTTGCTGCAGCAGATTCGCGCGCCATTGCAGGTGGGGGAAATCGTGCTCCATGTCGGCGCATCGCTCGGCGTGGCGCATTGCCCGCAGGCCGGCACCGGGGCAGACGACCTGTTCGATCGCGCCGACTATGCGCTGTATCATGCCAAGCATGTCGAAGGTGGTGGCGTCTGCGTGTTCAGCGCCGCGCTGGAAACCGCCGTGCGGGCCGATCGCGCGATCGAAGTGGCGCTGCAGGGCAGCACGCTGGAAGACGAACTGACGATCGTGTTCCAGCCGATCATCGAACTGGCAAGCGGCCAGCTGAGCGCGGTGGAAGTTCTGGTGCGCTGGACCAGCCCCGTGCTGGGCGAGGTTTCCGCCGCCGATTTCATTGCCGTGGCCGAACGCTCCACCGCGATCCACAGCATTACCCGCGCGGTGATCCGCAAGGGCCTCAAGGCCGCGCAGCACCTGCCCGACGATGTCGCGGTATCGTTCAATATCTCCGCCTGCGACCTGACCTCGGCGACCACGCTCGCCTTCATCCGCCGCGAGATCGAGCGGACCGGGATCGATCCGGGCCGCATCTGGCTGGAAGTGACCGAAACCGCGGTCATGGCCAATGCCGAAACCGCGGCCCAGGCCTTGCAGGCCTTTCGCGACATCGGCGTCCACGTGGCACTCGATGATTTCGGCACCGGCTATTCCAGCCTCGGCTATGTCCAGCGCCTGCCGCTCGACAAGGTCAAGATCGATCGCAGCTTCGTCGCCGGGCTCGACGGGACCGATGGCGATACCATCGCGCGCGCCGTGATCACCTTCTGCCACACCATTGGGCTGAGTTGCGTGGCCGAAGGCGTGGAAACGCCCAGCCAGTGGCGCATGCTGCAGGAGGCCGGCTGCAAGCACGCACAGGGCTATCTGTTCAGCAAGCCGCTGACGCTCGATGCGCTGCTTGCGCTTTGCACGGAATGGGAACGGCAGCGCCCCTGGGGCGCACGCCAACGCCAGCGCGGCGCAGCCTGAGGGGCAGCGCCGTCCCGGTGCTCAGCAATAATGCGGGGAAGTCTGCTTCAGAACGGCAGCGCGCGGCCGGCGCAGATCAGCGCGGCGGCGCAGGCCAGGACCGGCACGCTGGCCAGCACGTGCCCGGCGCGGCCCGGCAACGTGGCGATTCCCCGGCCGTGCAGCATGCGGCTGGCCAGAGGCCCAACGTGGCGCATGGGGGCGGAAAGGGGCAGGATGCGGTCCATGCCCTGTCATGGCGCCAAAGGAATTAACGCGCCGTAAAGAGGGCGGGCTTGCCCGCCCTCCAACCGAAGGCACCTATCCGCGCTTAACCCTCTTGCGGTTGCAGCCATTCCCACAGCGAAGCCAGGCATTCGCGGGCCAGCAGCTTGCTGCGTTCCGCGCTCCAGCCATAGACCGGATCGGGCAGATCGGCATTGTCCTTGAACGGCATTTCCAGCGTCATCGCCACGCAGCCAAAGCGCTGCGCCACCTGGTTGGTGGACATCGCCAGGTTGCCCTGCCCCGGCCGGGCTTCGGGATAGCCACGGCGCACCTGGAAATCGGGACTGCGCCGATCGAGAATCGCGCGATAGCGCCGGTATCCGTCGAGCTGCGCGGGCATGAGGCCGGGAATGCCTTCAAAACCGGCCAGGAACACCGCCGGGATCGCCTCGTCACCATGCACGTCCATGGCAAAGTCCACCCCGGTGGCGTCCATCGCGTTGCGAATCGCCAGGACTTCCGGCGCGCGCTCGGCGGTCGGCTCGTGCCATTCGCGGTTGAGGTTTACGCCGATGGCATTGGTGCGCAGGTGTCCGCGCGCGCTGCCATCGGGGTTGCAATTGGGCACGATGTGGAACGTGCAGGCCTGGCGCAGCGCGCGGCCATGCGGGTCGGCCGGATCGGTGAGCATTTCCAGCGCCCCTTCCATCCACCATTCCGCCATGGTTTCGCCCGGATGCTGCCGGGCATAGAGCCACACCTGGCGTGGACCGGTGCCCAGCGTCAGGCAATCGATCGCCCGCCCGTCGAGCGACAGGCCCAGCACCTGGTGCGACACGCCCGGGCTGGCGGCAGCCTCGCTCACTAGGTCGTTGTGGCGTTCCAGTGAATAGGGCGCGAAATAGGCGAACCACACCTGGTCGCCCACCGGGCGATGGCGGATATGCAGAGTGCCGCCATCGCGACCACGGTCGAAATCGGATGCCGCGCGCGTCCATTCCTGGCGGTCTTCGGAAACGCAGGCGGAATAGCCGGGCCAGCCATCGGGATAGGCCGAGGTGTTAAGCCCGGTAATCGCCAGGTCCAGCTCGCGCCCGGCCACGCCGCTGACGCGGAAATAAAACCACTGGGCAAATTCGGACTGGTTGTCGCGGCGGATGGCCAGTGTGGCGCGGGCGCCATCGACGGCCAGCACCTCGATATTGCCGGCATCGAACGCGGCGTTGACTAGAATCGGGGCGGGGGCTGAATTTTCTTGCGTCATTTGACCGAGATAGTGTCACCCGACTTGCCGGGAAAGCCCGCAAACAGCGCATGGGCCATGCGCGGCGCCAAAACATCGGCCGATGCAGCGGCAGAGCCGGTCTTTTCGGCGTTTTCGGCGCGCCCTTCCCATAGCGGCTGGCCACTGACGCGATCGCGCAGCACCACGCGCAGGAACGTGGCATCGACGCGGCGCGGGCCGCCGCCGATGTTGAACCCCAGCCCCAGGCCAACCCCGCTGTGCCAGCCGCCGGTAGAGCCACCCAGCCCCAGGCTGACCGGGCCATTGCCGCCGCCACGCACCTGCGCCTCGCGCGAAACCTGCACTTCGGCCACGATATCGGCAGCGCCGGGCGTTGCAGCACCAAAGCCCAGGCCCGCCACTTCGCGTTGCACGGCCATCAGCCAGGGCTGGTCAGCAAGGCTTTGCGGATCGGCCGTCGGCCCACCGCCAACCGATACCACGGTCACGGCATCATGGCCTTGGCGGGCGGTAATCTCGGGCGTGGTAAAGCGGGTGACCTGCACCGGCGCTGCCAGGGCAGGCAGCGGTGCGGCCATCAGCATCACAAAAGCCAGCCTACGCATACCCTTTGCATCCTTCCTCAGGCGCCCGCTCGGTGCGGATCGTTCCGCTCGAGAGATAGGCATGGCACCGGGCCTGCTCAAGGGCGGCCAGGGCAGATCATGGCGCAGTTCAGGGGGTGCCCTCAGCCGGGGTAGCGCCGGCGGGCGCCAGGCCAGCGGCGCCATTACCGGGCGCGGCGGCATCGGCCACCACCACCTGGCCTTCGGGGAAGCGGGCAAACAGCGCCTTGGCCAGGCGTGCGGCCATCTTGCCGTCGTCCAGCCCGCCCTCGCCTTCGCGCGCCATCCCTTCGGCATGGCCTTCCCACAGCACGCGGCCGCTGGCCTTGTCACGGATGCGCACGTCCATGCGCGTGGCCACGATCGCCTTGGCCGGCTTGGTAAAGTCGAGAGCCACGCCCAGCGAAACGGCGGAGCCGTAGTTGCTCACCGTCGTGCTCATCGCGCCGCTGACCGGGGAATGCTTCTGCTCTTCAGGCACCACCACCTGGTGGCTGACCGCCACTTGCGCGATCTGCCCGGCATCACTCACCGTCTGGGTGTCATAGCCATGGCCCACCAGCGAATCGACCACTGCGGCCTCGTAAACCGGCAGCTTGTCAGGCGTCGGCTCATCGGCGCCCTGTTCCAGCGCATCGGCCGGGGCATCGACGCCAGCCACCACGATCCTGCCCTTGCCCAGCAGCGCCAGCGCATCGGCACTGCGATAGGATGTCACGTCGATGCGGCTCGACGGTTCGGCCGCCGTGGGTCCCCGGCGCGGGCCGTCAAAGCCGCCATACCCGCCCCAACCGGGGCCATAGCCACCACCCCAGCCGCCCCAGCCTTGCGCCTGCGCAGTGGCCGGCGCCACGGCGAGCAGGATCGGCGCCAGCGTGGCGGTGGCAGACAACGGCAAGAGCGCGCGCGAAAGGCGGAGCATGGCAGGAAATCCCATCGACAGGGCCGCAGCTGTGCCGAAAAACGGCTGTCGCGCGGCTGAACCATATGATTTAACGCATCGGCGCGCGAAACCCTCCATGCCCGGACCGGTTTATCCCCACAACCGCGATATGCCATGCCACGGTTGACTTTCCACAGGGGGGCCACTAACGGCGCACCTTCAGTTTCGCGCCCGGGTCGGATTCGGGCAAAGGGAATAGCCATGAAGATTCGCAACAGCCTGAAGTCGCTCAAGGACCGTCACCGGGACAACCGCGTGATTCGCCGCCGTGGCCGGACCTACGTGATCAACAAGACCCAGCGTCGTTTCAAGGCGCGCCAGGGCTAATCGCCCGGCGTGCGTGAACGTTGTGCCGCTCGCCGGCACGACGGAACGCTGATGCCAGCCCGCTTCCCGGCCCGGTAACCGCCTTGCTTGCGGCCCCGGTCCGGGAAGCGGGCTGGTTTCGTTTGTGCCTGCCGCCCGCCTGTGCCCCTGTCTGTCTGCCCCCTCCCCACGGATAACCGCGCGATGCCGCAAGCCCCGAATCAGTCTGTCATCAGCCGGCCGACCATCGTGGTGTGGGACGTGGGCCGCGTGCTGGTGGAATGGGATCTGGCGCTGCTCTATCGCGATGCCATTCCCGATCCGGCCGAGCGCGCCCGATTCGTAGCCGAGGTGGTGAGCGAGGAATGGCACGGGCAGCACGATGCCGGCGTGCCCTGGTCCACCATGGTCGCCGCGCGCAGTGCCGAATTTCCCCAGCATGCCACGCTGATCGCCCGCTATGCCAGTCACTGGCTGGAAAGCATCCCCGGCCCGGTGGCCGGCACGCACGATCTGGTGCGCCGCCTGGCCGCGCGCGGCGTTCCGCAATATGCGATCACCAATTTCGGCGTGGACGCCTGGGCGCAGTTCCGCCCGACTTTCCCCATCCTCGATCACTGCCGCGATATCGTCGTGTCGGGGGCGGAACGGCTGATCAAGCCCGATCCGGCAATTTTCGAGCTGGCGGCACGCCGATTCGGCCAGGCCCCCGAAACCATGCTGTTCATCGACGACAATGCCGCCAACATCGCCACGGCCCGCGCGCTAGGCTGGCACACGCACCACTTTGCGCAAGGTGCGACTGCCCTCGAAGCCGATCTCCTGGCCCACGGCCTGCTCTAGGCCGTGCCTGCAAATCCTTGCCGTATAGACCTTCGTCACCCCGGACATGATCCGGGGTCCCGCTTTCTTTGCGCCAAGCACATACGGTTAAGGTAAAAAGCGGGACCCCGGCTCGAAGGCCGGGGTGACGCTGGAAAGGCGAAACGACCCAAACCTGCCACGCGGCGGTTCGGCCAGCCAATGCCTCGCTCTTACCCGTCGAGTTCCACCGGCGGGGTGGCCGCCTTGGCGCGCTGGATCAGCAGCTTGTCGATCTTGCGGCCATCCATGTCGACCACTTCGAAGCGCCAGCCTTGCTCGGCAAAATGCTCGCCCTCGGTGGGCAGCTTGCGCAGCACGGACAGGGCAAATCCTGCTGCCGTGGCATAGTCGCGGTCTTCGGGCAGATCGATGCCCAGCCGATCGGCCATGGCATCGGCCGGCAAGGCGCCGGCGATCAGCAGCGAGCCATCCTCGCGCTCCACGATCATCGGCGCATCGCCTTCATCGCCATGGGCCACGAAATTGCCAGCAATCGCGGCCAGCAGATCGGCCGGGGTGACGATACCCTCGAGATGGCCATATTCATCATGGACCAGGGCCATGGCCACTTCGGCCTGCTGGATCACCCGCAGCGCGTCCATGGTATCGAGCCGATCGGGCACGATCGCCGGCTTTTTCATCAGGCTGGCCAGCGCCGGCTCCACCCCGCGCAGCCGCGCCGCCAGGATGTCGCGCACCTTGACCACGCCGACAATGCGATCGACCGAACCATCGGCCACCAGCAGCAGCGAATGCGGGCTGTCTTCGATGGCCTCGTCCAGGTTGGCCGGCTGTGCGTCCTGCTCGATCCAGTGCAGTTCGATGCGCGGCGTCATCACCTCGCGCACCGGGCGGTCAGCCAGGCGCATCACGCTGGCCATCAGCGCGCGCTCCTCCTCCTCGATCACGCCAGAGCGGGTAGCTTCGGCGAAGATCATCTGCAGTTCCTCGGCCGTCACTTCCTGTTCGCCGCCCTTGGCCAGGCCCAACAGGCGCAGGATCAGGCCCGATGAGCGGTTGAGCGTCCAGACGAACGGCGCCGTCACGCGCGACATCACCACCATCGGCCGGGCCGCGACTACGGCGATCGGCTCTGCCGCGTTCAGTGCCAGCTGCTTGGGCACCAGTTCGCCCACCACTAGGCTGAGGTAGGTGGTCACCGCAATGACCAGGGCAAAGCCGGCCTCGGCGGCATAGGCCGCCGGCACGCCCAGCGCGGCCAGCCGCTCTCCTACCGGGCCGCCCAGGCTCGATCCGGAATAGGCACCGGCGACGATGCCCACCAGGGTGATCCCAATCTGCACGGTCGACAAAAATTTTCCGGGATCGGCAGCCAGTTCCAACGCCACTTTCGCGCCGCCGCTGCCGCCTTCGGCCAGAACCTTGAGGCGGGCTGGCCGTGCCGAGACAATGGCCAGTTCCGACATGGAAAACAGGCCGTTGAGCACGACAAGGCCCAGGATCACGAGGGCGTCTGGCCACGGAAAAGAGGTCACGAGACGGCCCCTAGCAGATTTGCGCCGCGCCGCGAAGTCCCTCCGGTGTGGCTACGGTTGCCGCCAGCATTCGGGAACCATTCAGGCGGCGCTGGTGTATTGGGCTTGTCCGAATTACCGATCATGTCGGGAGGCCTGGCGGGCACAATTGCCGGGGCCGAGGATGAAAGAAGGGGTATTTGTCATGAAATTCAGTCGGGTGCTTGTCTCCAGCATGTGCGCCGTGTCGCTGGTCAGCCTGTCGGCCTGCGTCACCGATCCCAACACCGGCCAGCAGAAGGTGTCGCGCACCGCGATCGGTGCTGGCGCGGGCGCCCTGGGTGGCCTGCTGCTCGGCGGCCTGATCGGTGGTGGCACCGGCCGCATCGTTGGCGCGGGCATCGGCGGCATCGCCGGCGCGGCCGTGGGTTACACCATGGACAAGCAGATCAAGCAGCTGCGCGAACAGACCGCCGGCTCGGGCGTCGACGTGACGCCGACCGACAATGGCCAGGCGATCCTCGTCAACCTCCCCAACGGCGTGACGTTCGACACCGACAGCACGATGATCAAGCCCGCGTTCCGCGACACGCTCGACCGCGTCGCCCAGTCGCTGGTGCAGTATCCCAACTCGCTGATCGACGTCTATGGCCACACCGATTCGACCGGGTCGGATGCCTACAACATGACCCTGTCGCAGAACCGTGCGCAGGCCGTGGCTGATTACCTGTCGTCGCGTGGCGTGGCCCCGGCCCGTATCCGCGCACAGGGCTTTGGCAAGACCCGCCCGGTCGCCTCCAACGCCACCGAGGAAGGCCGCGCCGCCAACCGCCGCGTGGAAATCAAGATTGTGCCGGTGACGCAGGACGACGTGGCCCGCGCCCGCGGCCAGTAAGCCGCAACGGCCTTGGCCCTTGTAAAGGGGGCGCCATCCAGACCGGATGGCGCCCCTTTTCGTTTGCCCCTCATGCCGGTTGACGCAGCGCACCATCGGCTGGCATTCCCCGCGCCAACAAGGAGATACCGCAATGTCCACCGCTTCGCACCGCTTCCGCACGCTGGCCGGCAAAGCCATGAACCCGATCGGGCTGGGCTGCATGTCGCTGAGCTGGGCCTATGGCGAGCGGCCGACCGACGCCGACGGTATTGCCTTGCTGCACCGCGCGATCGACGTGGGCTATGATCACTTCGATACCGCGCGCCTCTATGGGCAGGGGCATAACGAAACGCTGGTGGGCCAGGCGCTCAAGGGCAAGCGCGACAAGGTGTTCCTTGCCAGCAAGATGGGCATCTTCGCCAGCGGCGAAAAGCGCGGGGTCGATTGCCACCCGAACACGATCCGCGCCGAGCTGGAAAAGTCGCTGACCCTGCTGCAGACCGATCACATCGATCTCTATTACATGCACCGCCGCGATTTCACCGTGCCGATCGAGGATTCGGTGGGCGCGATGGCCGACCTGATCAAGGAAGGGAAGATCGGCGCGATCGGCCTTTCTGAAATGTCGGCCGATACGCTGCGCCGCGCGGCCGCCGTCCATCCCATTGCCGCGATGCAGACCGAATATTCGCCGTGGACGCGCCAGGCAGAAATTGCCGTGCTCGACGCCTGCCGCGAGGTGGGCACCACGTTCGTGGCGTTTTCCCCGGTTGCGCGCGGCGTGCTGGCCAATGGCGTGCGCGATCCGCAGGCCCTGGAAGACGGCGACATCCGCAAGGCCATGCCGCGCTTTGTCGGCGAGAACTGGGTGCATAACCTGGCGCTGGTCGATGCCTTCAACGCCATCGCCGCGCGTGAGGGCGTCACCCCGGCACAGCTCTCGCTGGCCTGGGTGCTGGGCAAGGACGATCACATCGTCGCTATTCCCGGCACCGGCAAGATCGCCCACCTCGAGGAAAACATCGCGCGCTGGGAGTGGCAGATCCCCGCCGCCGTCACGGCAGAGATCGACGCGCTGATCAACCAGCAGACCGTCGCCGGCCACCGCTATGCCCAAACGATCCGCGCCACGATCGACACCGAGGATTTTGCCGAGGCCTGATCCCGGCCTAGCCGCGCAGGGCCTTGGACGTGGCGGGAGAAACCAGCGCACGGGCGGCTTCGTGGATCGCCGGTGCGCTGACCAGCACGCCGAACGCGCGCGGATCGGGCTTGTTGAACAAGAGGTCCGCGCCATGCGCGTCGGTCACCAGGGCGCCGGCTTCCTGCGCGATCAGCGCGGCAGCGGCAATGTCCCACTCATAGCCCCAGCGCCAGGTCGCCAGCAGATCCGCCTCGGCCGCCGCGACCATGGCCATGCGCAGCGCGATCGAGTTGGGCTTGTCGACCATGACCAGGTCCACCTCGGTCGGCGGCCGCAGGTCCATCGGCATGCGCGCGCCGCTCAGCGCCATGCGCTGGCTGGCAACCAGCGGCACGCCATTGCGCGTGGCGCCCTGCCCGGCCATCGCCAGCCACACCTCGTCACGCGCCGGCGCGGCAAGGATGGCCGCGATCGGGCGCCCCGCCGCAACCAGCGCGACAGAGACTGCCCAGCCCGGCCGGCCGCGCACGAAATCGCGGGTGCCATCCACCGGATCGACCACCCAGCACAGCCCCCGCTCCAGCCGGGCAGGATCATCGGCAGATTCTTCCGACAGCCATCCAGCCTCGGGCAGCAGGGCGCCAAGCTGGTCGTGCAGAAAGGAATCGACCGCAAGATCGGCCTCGCACACCGGATCGTTGTGCCCCTTGTCCCATATCCTGGGGGCATGGCCGTGGCCCGGCCACAGGGCCAGCGCCTTGGCGGCGGCTTCCTCGACGATGGTTGCAAGGGTGACGGGATCGATCATGCCTGGCCCAGCCTTGGGCGCACGATTCCCGATTGGCAAGAGGGGGCAAGAACGCTGCCCGGCGCCACTGCCAGCTAGCGATTCCGACAGTGCGCAGATTAATCGCGCAATGAAGGTCTTTGCAACTGCGAAAACCTGTGCTTATGGCAGCGCGGAAAACACGGCGCTACGCCCTCCCTTCACTCATACGTAAGCGGGGATCCTGCATGAACGTCCACGAATATCAGGCCAAGGAACTGCTCGCCAAGTTCGGCGTCGGCATTCCTGCCGGCATCGCCGCCCTCACGGTCGAAGAAGCGGTGGCTGCGGCCAAGCAGCTGCCCGGGCCGCTCTATGTCGTCAAGGCGCAGATCCACGCCGGCGGCCGCGGCAAGGGCAAGTTCAAGGAACTGCCGGCCGACGCCAAGGGCGGCGTGCGCCTCGCCAAGAGCATCGAGGAAGTCGAAAGCTTCGCTCAGGAAATGCTCGGCAACACCCTCGTCACCGTGCAGACCGGTGAAGCGGGCAAGCAGGTCAACCGCCTCTACGTGACCGATGGCGTTGATATCGCTAAGGAATACTACCTTTCGCTGGTGGTTGACCGTGCCACTGGCCGCGTTGCCTTGATCGTCTCGACCGAAGGCGGGATGGACATCGAAGAAGTCGCCCACGCGACTCCGGAAAAGATCACCACGATCACCATCGATCCGGCCCAGGGCTTCATGCCCCACCACGGCCGCGCCGTTGGCTTTGCGCTGAACCTGTCGGGTGACCTCAACAAGCAGGCCGCCAAGATCGCGCAGCAGCTCTACACCGCGTTCGTCGCGCTCGATTGCGACATGCTCGAAATCAATCCCTTGGTGGAAACTAAGGACGGCAAGCTGCTCGTCCTCGACACCAAGATGAGCTTCGACTCGAACGCGCTCTATCGTCACCCCGACGTTGTTGCGCTGCGGGACGAAACCGAGGAAGACCCCGCCGAAATCGAAGCCAGCAAGTATGACCTGGCCTACATCAAGCTCGATGGCGACATCGGCTGCATGGTCAACGGCGCGGGCCTGGCCATGGCGACGATGGACATCATCAAGCTCAACGGCATGTTCCCGGCCAACTTCCTCGACGTGGGCGGTGGCGCCAACAAGGAAAAGGTGACGGCCGCGTTCAAGCTGATCCTGTCGGACCCGGCGGTGAAGGGCATTCTCGTCAACATCTTCGGCGGCATCATGAAGTGCGACATCATCGCCGAAGGCATCGTTGCCGCGGCCAAGGAAGTGAACCTGCAGGTTCCGCTCGTCGTGCGCCTCGAAGGCACCAACGTGCAAGCGGGCAAGGACATCCTCGCCAACTCCGGTCTCCCCATCGTTCCGGCCAACGACCTTGGTGATGCTGCCAAGAAGATCGTCGCCGAAGTGCAGAAGGTCGCCTGATCCATGAGCATTCTGGTCAACAAGAACACCAAGGTCATCACCCAGGGCATGACCGGTGCCACCGGCACGTTCCACACGGAACAGGCCCTGGCCTATGGCACGCAGATGGTCGGCGGCGTGACGCCGGGCAAGGGCGGCACCACCCACATCGGGCTGCCCAACTTCAACACCGTGGCCGAAGCCAAGCACGCCACCGGCGCGACCGCATCGTGCATCTACGTGCCGCCGCCATTTGCTGCCGATTCGATCCTCGAAGCGATCGACGCGGAAATGGAACTGATCGTGGCGATCACCGAAGGCATCCCGGTGCTCGACATGGTGCGCGTCAAGCGCGCGCTGGCCGGTAGCAAGTCGCGCCTGATCGGCCCGAACTGCCCCGGCGTGCTGACGCCCAACGAATGCAAGATCGGCATCATGCCCGGTTCGATCTTCAAAAAGGGCTCGGTCGGCGTGGTCTCGCGCTCGGGCACGCTCACCTATGAAGCCGTGTTCCAGACCTCGAACATCGGCCTGGGTCAGACCACGGCCGTCGGCATCGGCGGCGACCCGGTCAACGGCACCAACTTCATCGACGTGCTGGAACTGTTCCTGGCCGACGATGAAACCAAGTCGATCATCATGATCGGTGAAATCGGTGGCGACGCGGAAGAACAGGCCGCGCAGTTCCTGATCGACGAAGCCAAGCGTGGCCGCAAGAAGCCGATGGCCGGCTTCATCGCCGGTCGCTCGGCTCCTCCGGGCCGCCGCATGGGCCACGCCGGGGCGATCGTCTCGGGCGGCAAGGGCGATGCGGAAAGCAAGATCGCCGCGATGGAAGCCGCGGGCATCCGCGTCTCCCCCTCGCCGAGCCTGCTGGGCGAAACCCTGGCCGAAGTGCTCAAGGGCTGATCAGCCAAACCGCTGACAAAAAAGGGCCGGAAGGGAAACCTTCCGGCCTTTTTTGTTGGGTTACCCCCTCCACCACCTGCTGCGCGGGCGGTCCCCCTCCCATCACGATGGGGAGGATCAGATCCTCCCTGTCGCGCAGCGACGGGGAGGGGGACCGCCGGCGTAGCCGGTGGTGGAGGGGTAAAAAACGCTAATCCGCCCGCATCGCCAGCCCGCCCAGGCTTTCCGCCTCGATCACCAGTTCGTCATCGGCCTCGCCCTGGGCCACGCTTTCGCGCCCGATCATCACCAGCACCGGCACGGCCAGCGGCGTCACCCGGTCCAGTTCCACATGCACCAGTTCTGCCGCCGAACGGTCGAGCAGGTCAGCCAGGCGGCCCACATCGGTCATGCGCGCGCGGGCATCGGCCCAGGCGGCCTCGATCAGCACGTGGTCGGGCTCATACTTGCGCAGCACGTCATAGATCAGGTCGGTGGAGAAGGTTACCTGCTTGCCGCTCTTGCGCTTGCCCGGATGCTGCCGCTCCACCAGGCCGGAAATCACCGCCACTTCGCGGAACGCCCGGCGCAAGAGGTGCGAGTTCTGCACCCAGTCGACGAATTCGTCGGTGAGGATGTCGGGCGACAGCAGCGGCGCGGGATCGGTGATCGGGCGCAGGCTCCACACTGCCAGGGCATAGTCGTTGGCGACAAAGCCCAGCGGCGCCAGGCCCAGTTCCTCCATGCGCCGGGTGATCAGCATGCCCAGCGACTGGTTCGCGTTCCACCCCTCGAACGTGTAGAACACGCTATAGGCACGGCCGCGATAGGGAAAGCTTTCGACCAGCAGTTCGCCCGGCGCGGGCAGGCGGCTGCGCCAGTCCTGCATTTCCAGCCATTCGCGCACGTCGTCGGGAAACCGCGCCCAGGTGCCGCGGTTGGCCAGCATCGCCTGCACACGGGTGGACAGATGCGTGGTCAGCGGCATGCGCGCGCCGCCATAGCTGGGGATCTGCCCGGCCTTTTTCGCCGCGCGCACCACCAGTTCCAGATCGCGCACACCTTCCACTTCCAGGTCGAGCCCGGCAAAGCGGAACGTATCGCCCGGGCTCAGCTGCGCGCCGAAATGCTCTTCCACTTTGCCCAGCGAGCGCCCGTTGCGAAAGCGCACCTCGAGCATTTCGGAATCGACGATGATCCCGGCATTGAGGCGATGCCGCGCCGCCTGTTCCGGGTGCGTCAGCCGCCAGGTACCGGCCTTGTCGCGCACGATCCGGGCAAAGCGATCATAGGCACGCAGCGAATAGCCGCCGGTCGCCACGAAATCGAGCACCCGGGCAAACACCGCCTCGTCCACCCAGGCATAGGGCAGGCAGGCGCGCACCTCCTGCAGCAGCGCGGCTTCCTCGAACGGGCCGGCACAGGCACAGCCCATCACATGCTGGGCCAAAACATCAAGCCCGCCGGGGCGGAAATCCTCGCCATCGCGCTGGCCCTCGTGCACGGCATCGCGCGCGGCCATCGCCTCCAGGTATTCAAAGCGGTTGCCCGGCACCAGCACCGCGCGGCTCGGCTGGTCCAGCCGGTGGTTGGCACGACCGATGCGCTGCAGCAGGCGCGAGGAACCCTTGGGCGCGCCCATCTGCACGACCAGGTCGATATCGCCCCAGTCCACCCCCAGATCGAGGCTGGCGGTGCAGACCAGCGCGCGCAGCTCGCCGCGCGCCATTGCCCCTTCGACCTTGCGCCGCGCCTCGGCCGACAGCGAGCCGTGGTGGATGCCGATCGGCAGGTTGCCCTCGTTGGCATCCCACAGCAGCTGAAAGATATATTCGGCCAGAAAGCGCGTGTTGGTGAACACCAGCGTGACGCGGTTGGCGCGGATCATCTCGATCAGTTGCGGCACGGCCCAGGCGGCGGCATGGCCGCCCCACGGCACGCGCTCTTCCTGCGGCAGCAGGATTTCCACCTCGGGCGGGGCGCCGGTTTCGCCCTCGACCAGAGAAACAGTGTCAATCTCGCCCCAGGGGGCCAGCCAGCCGCGAAAGCTTTCGGGCTCGGCCACGGTGGCCGACAGCGCTGCGCGTTGCAGATCGGGGCTGATCGCCTGCAACCGCCCCAAGGCCAGCGCCAGCAGATCGCCGCGCTTGCCCGTGGCAAAGGCATGGATCTCGTCGATCACCACCCGTTTCAGCCCGCCGAAGATTTCAGACGCCTCGGGATAGCTCAGCAGCAGCGACAGCGATTCGGGCGTGGTCAGCAGAACATGCGGTGGCTTGGCCCGCTGCCGCGCCTTGCGATCGGACGGGGTATCGCCACTGCGCGTTTCCACCCGCAGGTTGAGGCCCATTTCGGCGATCGGCGTCAACAGGTTGCGCTGCACATCGTGCGCCAGCGCTTTCAGCGGCGAGATATAGAGCGTGTGCAGGCCGTCAGGGGGTGGCGCATCGCCCAGGCGCGAGGGGCAGAACGCCGCCAGCGTCGGCATGAACCCAGCCAGCGTCTTGCCCGCGCCGGTATCAGCGACCAGCAACGCATGCTGCCCGGCGTCAGCCGCCGCGAGCATGTCGGCCTGGTGCCGCCGCACCCGCCAGCCACGCCCGGCAAACCAGTTATCGATTTCGGGCGGGATCATGGCCATCGTCATAAGATAGGTAGGCTGCCCCGCCGCTGCGAGAGGCACAGCGCGTTCACAGCAAACGCAAAATCGGCTGGCGCCCGGCGCCCTTCCAGTTCAGCGCGGCCTTGAGCAACGCGATCTGCACCGTGCAGACCGTAGCGGGCAATCCCTCCCCGTTGAATGCGCGCCGCACCGCGCCTTCGGGAAGACCGGTCGTCTGGATGATCTGGGCGATGATCGGCCCCGGAATGTTATAGCTGCGGGTGTAGCGATCGGGCTGGGGCGCATCGATTTCGCCCGATGCCAGCATTGTCCGCGCCAGCTTCTGCTGCCGCTCCAGCGCGGCGCCGGTCAAGGCCGAACCCTTGGGCAGATCCTCCCAGTGGTAGACCTTGAGGCAGGTCTCTGCTCCATCGGCTTTCGCCGCCATCAGCATGTCGAGGCGCCAGCGCGCCAAGGCATCGAGCCGTGCCGGCCCGGCGTGGGCGCGCGCATAGAGCAACCGCTGCGTCAGCACCACCTGGCCCTGGTGCGCGAGTTCGCCGGGATCGGCGGTGAGATGCCGATTGGCGTTGATCGTGCCGGCAAAGTTGGGATTTGCCTTGCGCAGATCGGCATAAGACATGCCCGGCCCGAACAGTTGGTGAACCACATCGGCCAGCAGCGGGTCGGCCGCCGGATCAAAGGGGGCATTAAGCGGCTGCCCCGGCGCGGCAGGAGCGCTGGTTTCATAGGCTGCCTGCGGCGGTGACGCTGGGTGGTCCTGCCCATAATCGGCAATGGCGATCACCAAACGTACCAGCCCGATCAGCACGATCGCGATCCAGCCAAAGTTCCTGCCGATACCGCCACCGCTGCCGCCTTGCGGCTCCCACGCGGCGACGAGGACAGGATTGAAGTGCTGTTCCAGCTCGGGGAAATTGCTGCGTACGCCCTCGATCAACTGGCGCACCTGGCGCCGCGACACGAACAGGCCCTTGCGCGTGCCCGTCCGGGTCAGTTCGGCCCAGGCCTTGTGCAGCGGGTGAGCCTTGTCCTGCACCTTGCGGGCAAAGCGCAGGCCGCGCAGCCGCGCATTGAGGAAGGCGATCACCGGCCGCTCGTTCAGCGTGCCGCGTTCCCTTTCCCAGCCAAGCGCCTGCGCCGCCGGTTCCAGCAGCGGGGCAGAGCGCGGCCAGGATTGCGCGAGCAGATCAGCGAGCCAGGTCTCGATCTCTTCCGATCGTTCCACCTGGGCCATGTGCGCCTCGCCCAGCAGGGTTTGCAGATGCGCGAGGGCCGCCGCTTCCTCCACACCGTCGAGCGGCGCCTCGCTGCCACCCTCGGGCATCAGCGCGACGAACAACGCGTCTTGCGGCGGGTGGGCCGTGCGCACCAGCGGCTGGCTGCCCAGGCGCGAGATCAAGAACGCCACAGCCGGCGAATCGCCCGTGGTCGCCGGCCGATCGGCCCAGCCGAACGCCTGCGCGGCGCGGTCGAGCAGCGGCGCCGCGCGCGGCCAACTGCGCGCCAGGGTTTCGGCGAGCCATTCCTCGGTGCGGGACCACAGGTCCACGCCGCCGGCATCGGCCTGGGCGATCAGCCGATCGAGCAGGGCCAGGGCGGCCGCGCGATCGTCTGCGGTCAGGCCAAACTCGGTGCCCGGCCCGGCGAGCAGCAGATCGTGCAAGGCATGGTCGGCGCGCGTTTGGGGTTGTTGGCGCCCAAGGCTTACCCCCGGCGCATCGGCTGCCCCGGCCAGAACGATCGGTGCCAAGGTGGGTCGCTGCACCACGAACTGATCATCGGCCGGACCGCGCGCCGGCGCAAACGGCAAAGCCGGCACCAGCGCATCGTGGCCATGGTCGTGCCCGGCACGTACGGTGCCTGTGTCGGCATGCCCGTCCAGCCGGGGCGCGGCGTGGGGCCAAGTGCCCGGCGGGGTATCGTCAGCCGCCTCTGCCGCTGTTGCGCGCTCGTCTTCCACCGCCACGGGCAGCGCGGCGGGATCGCCCGGCGCATCGGGCGCACTGGCCTGCGCCGCCTGGCTGCGCGCCCAGGCCAAAGCCGTATCGCGCGCCTGGCGTAGCGCGGCAAAGCCGGCAACATCGGCGTCCACGTCCATCGCCCGCAGCGCATCGGCATAGGCGCGGCGGATCGCGCCCTGATCGGGGGTTGGCGCGATGCCCAGGCGGCCCCAGGCGCCGTCACTCACAGTGGCATCTCCGCGTCCAGGCTGTCGAGCCGGGCGGCAAGGTCGGCATGGGCCTGGGCAATGGCGCGATGGTCCTGGCTTTCCAGCGCAGACTGGAATGCGATGATCCACTGGCCGATCACCGTGCGCACATCGCCCAGGTGATCTTCCCACATACGCTCTGCCCGGGCGAGCAGGGCCTGGTTGCCGGCGTCCTCGCGCGGGTGAACTTTCAGCGCGGCCAGGGCACGGCGGCGACGGTCGAGTTCCGCATCGTCCTTGCGGTCCTCCTCGTCCACGAACACCACGTTGCGGCTTTCCCCGGTCAGCGGGATCGACACGTCCACCTCCAGCAGGCCGGAACTGTCATAGCTGAAGCGCACGTCCACCTGCACATCGCCCGCCGGACGCGGCGGCACGGCAATATCCACCGCGCCCAGCCGGACATTGCCTGAAACCTCGCGCGCCTCGCCCTGATAGATGCCGAATTCCACCCGTCGCTGGTTGTCGCCCATCGTCTGGAAATAGTGCACGCGGCTGACCGGCACGGGGGTATTGCGCTCGATGATCGGGGTGAACAGACCGCTGACAATGCCGCCACGGCCATCGCGCTCGCTGCGGTCCACGCCCAGGGTGAACGGACAGACATCGGTGATGCGTACTTCGTCCAGCCCGCCATCGCGCGCGATCAGCCCGCCCTGGATCGCCGCACCCAGCGCCACGGCATGATCGGGATGCACGGTGGAATTGGGAAAGCGGCCGAACAGCCGCGTGATCGCCTTGCGCACCACTGGCATGCGCGTGGCCCCGCCCACCAGCACCACTTCGGAAAGGCTGGCCGTATCGATCTGGCTGTCGCGCAGGGCGCGCACCACCGGATCGCGCAGCCGGCGCAGCAAGGGTTCGGCCGCCGCTTCCAGATCGGCCGCGCTTACGCGGGTCGCCAAGCGTTGCTCGGCCACGGTCAGCGCCAGTTCCGCCTCGCCCGTGTCAGACAACGCGCGGCGCGTGCGTTCGGCTGCCTGGAGCAGCAGGGCGCGGGCGTGTTCGGGATTCAGCCGGTCGAGCAGGCGATCGGGATCGAGCCGCGCCCGCACTGCGCCAGCCAGCGCCGCGTTGAAATCGTCGCCACCCAGGCGGTTGTCCCCGGCAGAGGCGCGCACCTCGACGATGCCGGCAAACATCTCCACGATCGAGACGTCGAACGTGCCCCCGCCCAGGTCGAACACCAGGAACGGCTCATGCTCGCCCCGGCTGGCAAGGCCAAACGCCAGCGCCGCCGCCGTCGGCTCGTTGATCAGGCGGCGCACCGATAGGCCGGCCAGTTCACCGGCGCGTCGCGTCGCCTTGCGCTGCTTGTCGTTGAAATAGGCCGGCACGGTGATCACCGCCTCGGTCGGCACGGTGCCGGTCTGCGCGGCCACATCATCGCGCAGGCTGGCGAGGACCAGGGCGGAAAGCTCTTCGGCGCTGAACGTGTTCCGTCCCAGCTTGAGCTTGTGGTCGGTGCCCATGTAGCGCTTGAAGCTGACCTGGGTGACGCCATCCTTGGCGGCCATCCGCTCCAGCGCGGCCTGGCCCACCAGCGTGGTGCCATCGGGCAGGACGGACACCGCCGATGGCGTCAGCATCTGCCCCAGCGCATTGGGCACCAGTTGCGCCGCCTCTCCATCCCACAGCGCCACGGCCGAATTGGTGGTGCCAAGGTCAATCCCGATGATCATGCGCGCGTACCCGTTGCCATCGGACGATCATGGCCGGGCGAGGGCGACGATGGCAAGACGATACCCGCTCCAATCACGTTCAGATCAACCTGGCATGGCGCTGCGATCGCGCCAGAAAACGGAACGGGTCCGTTTCAATGCGGCACTTGTTCCGTGCGGGCCAGGCCCGACAGCGCCAGTTGCGCGTCGATCTGCTGCATCAGCCGGGCCAGCCCTGCCTCGCTTTCGCTTTCCGCCCGCGCCACCAACACGGCCTGGGTATGCGAGGCGCGCAGCAGCCACCAGCCATCGGGCGTGGTCACGCGCACGCCATCAATTGCCACCATGTCGGCGCCTTGCGCCTCAAGCCGTGCTTTCACCTCTTCCACCGCGGCAAACTTGCGCGCTTCATCCACGGCAAAGCGCAATTCGGGCGTGGCGATGGTATCGGGCATCGCGCCGCGCAGGTCCCTGATCGACCGGCCCAGCCGCGCCGCAGCCGCGATCAGGCGGATCGCGGCATAGATGCCATCGTCAAAGCCGTACCAGTCATCGGCCAGGAACACGTGGCCGCTCATTTCACCCGCCAGCAGCGCACCGCTTTCGCGCAGGCGGGTCTTCATGTGCGAATGGCCCGATTTCCACATCTGCGCCTGCCCGCCCAGCGCCCGTACCCGATCGAACAGCGCGCGCCCGGTCTTGATATCACCCAGCACCAGCGCGCCGGGACGGCGAGAGAGCAGGTCTTGCGCCAGGATCATCACGATCTGGTCGGCCCAGATCACCCGGCCCAGCCCATCGACCGCGCCGATGCGATCGGCGTCGCCATCGAACGCTACGCCGAAATCGCAGCCATGTTGCACCACCGCCTGGCGCAGATCGGCAAGGTTTTTCTCCACCGTGGGATCGGGATGATGGTGGGGGAAGGTGCCATCCACCTCGGCAAACAGCAGCCGGTGCTGCCCCGGCAGACGCGCCACCAGGCGTTCCAGCACTGGCCCGGCGGCGCCATTGCCAGCGTCCCACGCCATGCTCAGCCCGGCCAGGCTGGCGCGGTCGATCCCGTCGAGTCCCTTGAGCAGGCGATCGACATAGGCATCGAGCACGGTGACGCTGCGCACCGTGCCGGTGCCGCTGTCCCAATCGCCGGCCTGCGCCTGGCGCCCCAGATCCTGGATCGCCTCCCCGAAAAAGGGCTGGCCATCGCGCACCAGCTTGAAACCGTTGTGATGGGCGGGGTTGTGGCTGCCGGTGATCTGGACGCCCGCAGCCACGCCCGGCAGTGTCAGCGCCGCGAAATAGAGCATCGGCGTGGGGCCAAGGCCGATCCGCACCACATCGGCGCCGCTCGCGCTCAGGCCTTCGACCAGGGCGTGTTCCAGGATCGGAGAGCTGACGCGGCCATCCATGCCCACCACCACTGCGCCGCCACCCGCGCGCACCACCTGCGTGCCAAAGCAGCGCCCGATGGCACGGGCATCGTCGGCGCCCAGGCTTTCGCCGAACACGCCGCGCACATCGTATTCACGCAGGATCGTGGGATCAAAGCTGTGGTTCATGGCCTGCCCTCCGGCCGTGTGGCAGCGCTGCCGTTCGCCGGCTCAGCGACGATCGACCAGCCGGGCCAGCAGCAGGTCGCGCGCGGCGTTGGCTTCGTGCACCGCTTCGTTGCTGCCGCCGCGATCGGGGTGGACCATGGCCAAAAGGCGGCGAT
This sequence comes from Novosphingobium capsulatum NBRC 12533, assembly GCF_001598375.1. Lineage (GTDB taxonomy): Bacteria > Pseudomonadota > Alphaproteobacteria > Sphingomonadales > Sphingomonadaceae > Novosphingobium > Novosphingobium capsulatum. The sequence goes on along the minus strand of NZ_BCYV01000024.1, from coordinate 29,250 downwards.
GCGCCTCGATGATCTGTTCGCGCCTCGCATCGGTCCCCACGCCCAGGAGATTGCGCGCCCGGGTTTCAGCAATCGAACGCGTGTCGCGCTGGCCCAGTTCCCATGGCCAGCGCTGGGTCAGCGCCTTGACCGCCACGCAGACCAGCGCCGCCAGCAGCAGCAGCTTGGTCACGCGACGTCCACCATCGGGGTCGCCTGGCCAGAAGCGGTGCGGTGATTGGCAGGCGGCAGGTTGAGCCCGGCCACCAGGGTGCGCAATTCCTGGCGCGCTACGAGGTGGCTGGTGCCCAGTTCGCCCAGATGCCCCTTGTCGAGCAGCGTGAGGCCGCTGGGAAACAGCTCGCGATAGATCACGCGTTCCGACAGGCCATTGGAAATGCGGAAGCCCACGCGCTTGGACAGCTCGTTGAGTGCCTGGTCGATGCGCTTCTGGTTGCGCGCTTCCACATGCTGGGTGCGGTTGCGCACCACCACCCAGTCCATCTCGCGCCGGGCATCGCGGATCGTGGCCATGGCGCGCTTCTTGCGCGCTTCCCAGATCAGCTCGGCATAGAACGACAGGCGCCGCACGCGGAAGGTTTCGGCGTCGACCTGGCCGATGAGGTCAAAGTCGACGAAGCTGTCGTTTAGCGGGGTGACCAGGGTATCGGCGCTGGTGGCCACGTGGCGGGCCAGCGGATCATCGCGGCCCGGCGTGTCGAAGATCAGGAAATCATGGTCCTGCGAAAGATCGGCCACCACCGCGTCCAACGCCTCGGGCGTGGTATCGTTGAACACCACGTGGGTGGCGTTGGGCAGCGGGATCTGGCGGCGGCGCGCGGTCTCGTCGCGGTTCTGGAGATAGCGGTGCAGCGTTGCCTGGCGATTGTCGAGGTCGATCGCGGCGACCCGCGCCCCCTGATAGGCCAGGGCCACGGCCACGTGGACGGCGGTGGTCGATTTGCCGGTGCCGCCCTTTTCGTTGGCGAAAACGATGCGATGGGGACCTGTCGACACGCGGGCTCTCTCTCGATCTGGGGCGGTTAACCGAACGCTTGAACACCCGGTCCACCACGGCTAGGGGAAACCCCGCCGCGCGGCCGGTTGTTGCCCCGGCTTAAAGGAGAGGCACCCGGCGTGCAAACCATCTATCGCCTGGACGACCTGCGCGCGGCCGTCGCTGCATCCAAAACAGGGGAAAAAACCCTGGCCCTGGTGCCAACCATGGGCGCGCTGCACGAAGGCCACCTCACGCTGGTGCGCCGGGCGCGCGAACTCGCCGATGCCGTGGCGGTGTCGATCTTCGTCAATCCGCGCCAATTCGCCCCCGGCGAAGATTTCGACGCCTATCCCCGCCGGCTGGAAACCGATGCGGCCCTGCTCGCCCGTGAAGGCGTGGATATCCTGTGGGCCCCGGCGCCCGACGAAGTCTATCCCCAGGGCTTCGCCACGACCGTTTCGGTGGCCGGCCTTGACGAGCCGCTGTGTGGCGCGGCCCGGCCCGGCCATTTCGATGGCGTGGCCACGGTGGTGTGCAAGCTGTTCAACCAGGTGCAGCCCGATTTCGCGCTGTTCGGGGAAAAGGACTGGCAGCAGCTGGCGATCATCCGCCGCATGGCGCGCGATCTTGACCTGGCCTTGCCGCGTGCCGACGCGATCATCGGCGTGCCCACCGTGCGCGAGGCCGATGGCCTGGCGCTGAGCAGCCGCAACCAGTACCTCACGCCCGCCGAACGCAGCCAGGCCGCCGCCCTGCCCCGCGCGATCGAGACTGCGATCGCCAGCCTGCGTGCCGGGGGCGATGCCGATGCCGCCCTGGAAACCCTGCGCACCACGCTGCTGCGCGGCGGCTTTGCCCGTGTCGACTATGCCGAACTGCGCGACGCTGAAACGCTCGACCTGCTCGATGCGCTGGGCAGCCGCCCGGCCCGCGTGCTGGTGGCCGCGCACCTGGGCAAGGCCCGCCTGATCGACAACTGGCCGGCCAACTGATGCGCGGCTGGCGCCCTGCCCTGGCCGTGGTGCTGCTGGGCTTGGCGCCGGTGGCCCATGGCCAGGCCGGCGATGACCTGGAGCCGATCCTGGCCGGGCTGCCCGCAGGGGCGCGCATCGGCCTGATCGCGATCGACGAAACCGGGGCGGTGATAGCCGCGCGCAATGCCGACGCGCGCATGGTGCCAGCCTCTACCACCAAGCTGTTCACCACCGCGGCGGCCCTGGCGCTGCTGCCCGCCACCGATCAGCCCGATACCACCGGCGGCGCGAGTGTTTCCCTGGAAGGCCGCCCCGACCGGCCCGACGTGGTCTTGCGCGGGCACGGCGATGCGCGCCTGTCTTCTACGCCCGATTGCGCGGTCGATTGCCTGGCCACCCTGGCCGATGCCGTGGCCGCGCACACCCATCAGGTCGGCGCGGTGATCGGTGATGATCGCGCCATGGCGGACGAACGCTGGCCCTCAGGCATGAGCTGGGACAACATGGCCACGCCCTCGGGCACGGCGATTTCCGCGCTCACGCTGGATGACAATATCGCCGTGGCCGCAATCGACGCGGCAGCCGCTGGCACAGCCGACAGCCCCGCCCGGATAACCCCGCCAGCGGGCCTCACCATCAGCGGCACCGTGCGCATCGGCACCGGCGATCAGCCTGCCCTCACCCGCCGCACCCTGCCGGGGTCAGACGCCTGGCGCATCGATGGCGTGGTTCCCGCCGGCAAGACCTGGCGCATACCCCTGGCCCTGGCCGATCCGGCAGCGCGGGCAGCATGGGTGCTGCGCGGGATGCTGGTGGCACGCGGCGTGACGGTGCGCGGCAGCACCCTGGCCCGCCATCGCGATGGCGCCGTGCCGGCCGAGCCGCCGGTGCTGGCGCGGCTGGTGCCCTCGCCCTTGCGCGACGATGTGGCGCTGACCTTGCGGCAAAGCCAGAACCTCCATGCCGAACTGCTGCTGCGGCGCCTTGCCGCCTCTGGCACGGTGGCCGATGGCATCACCGCGCGGATGGCGGCGCTGCAAGCGGCCGGCCTGCCGCCGGGCAGTGTCAGCCTCTATGATGGCTCGGGCATGTCGACCTACAACCGCGTTACCCCGCGCGCACTGGCGCTGCTGCTGCGCTGGGGGCAGGCGCAGCCGTGGGGTTCAGACTGGATCGCGGGGTTTCCCGTCGCCGGGCAGACCGGTACGCTCAAGGCACGGCTCAAGGGCACCCCGCTGGAGGGCAGGCTACGCGCCAAGACCGGCACCTTGCTGGGCACGCAGGCCCTTGCCGGCTTCCTGCCGACCGCCGCTGGCCATACCCTGGCCTTTGCCGTGCTGGTCAACGATCTGCCCGATGGGACCAGCGCGACACCGGTGGTCGATGCCTTGCTGCTGGCCCTTGCCGCGCAGCATTGAGCCTGGCCGCGCCGGCACTATAACCGGGCGCCATGGCCAGCCTTACCATCAATGCCCAGCCGCTCGACATTCGTCTGCCCGATGACACGCCGCTGTTGTGGGCCTTGCGTGATGCCGCCAATCTGACCGGCACGAAATACGGCTGCGGCACGGGGGAGTGTGGCGCCTGCACGGTGATGGTCGATGGCCAGGCGATGCCCAGTTGCACGCTGTCGCTGGGCGAGGCCGAGGGCCGCAGCGTGACCACGATCGAAGGGCTCTCACCCGATCGTAACCATCCGGTGCAGCAGGCCTTTGCCGCCGAACAGGCGATCCAGTGCGGTTTCTGCACACCCGGCCTGGTCATGGCCGCCGCCGCCCTACTGGCGCACAATGCCGATCCGGCCGAGGCCGACATTGCCGCCGCGCTGCCCCATGTCTGCCGCTGCGGCGTACAGCCCCGCCTGGTCCGCGCGGTGCAGCGCGCCGGGCGCATCCTGCGCGGCCAGGAACCCCCGATCCGTCTGCCAGCGCCGCGCACGGCGACCACCGGCGGCTACTGACCCTTTCCGCATTAAGGAGAACGACCATGCATGCCACGATCTGGCACAATCCCGCCTGCGGCACTTCGCGCAATACGCTGGCCCTGCTTCACGAGGCCGGCGCGCAGGTGACGGTGATCGAATATCTCAAGACCCCGCCGAGCGCGGACAAGCTGACGCAGCTCTATCGCGATGCCGGCATCACCCCGCAACAGGGCCTGCGCCTCAACGGCACCGACGCGGCCGAGCGCGGCCTGCCCCAGGCAGATGACGCCACGGTGCTGGCTGCGATGGTGGCGGAGCCCAAGCTGATCGAACGCCCGCTGGTGGAAACCGACAAGGGCGTGCGCCTGTGTCGGCCCAAGGAGAAAGTGTTCGAAATCCTCTGACCGGCGTAACGCCGGCGGGCCGCCTGGGGCGCGGGCAAAGAAAAAGGGGCGGATCACTCCGCCCCTTGATCTGGTTTCCGGCGTGGCAGCCGGAGGAAACGGGCCGGTTAGGGCTTACTGCGCCGCCTTGCCGAAGGTGGCGTAGTTTTCGTTCCCGACGAAGCCGAACTTGGTCACCTTCGATTCGGTGATGTCCTTCAGCAGTCGGTTGGCCGTTTCATAGCTGGCATAGGCTTCCGGCTGGAACTGCAGTTCCGGTTCCGGATTCATCGCCTTGGTCGCCTGCAGCAGCGAGATCAGGTTGCCTTCGGTAATGGTCGAGCCATTCCAGAGGATCTGACCGGTCTGCGTCAGGATCAGCTTGTTCTTCACCGGGTCAACGTGAGGCATGTTCGTAGGCGGGGTCGCCTGCGGCAGGTTCACGTTGACCGAGTGCGTGGCCACGGGGATGGTAATGATGAACATGATGAGGAGCACGAGCATGACGTCGATCAACGGCGTCGTGTTCATTTCCATCATCGGCGCGCCATCGTCCTTGCCGCCGCTCATTGCCATGGGTTTTACTCCTGTTCGCCGTGCGTGCCCCGAAGGACACGCCCCGGACGGTGTCCGTCAGGCGTTAGCCGTTGGGATCGACCGGGGTGGAGATGAAGCCGACCTTGGGATAGCCCGCAGCCTGCACGTTGTAGATCGCACCGGCGACACACTTCCACGGAACATTGACGTCGCCACGGATGTGCACTTCGGGGATCTTTTCCGGGTCCATGTTGGCCGCGCCGCCTTCACGCTTCACGATCGCGTCGAGACGATCGAAAGCCTGCTTGTACAGCTCGGTGTTGTCCACCGGAGTCACGTTGTTGAAATAGACGCGGCATTCGCCGTTGCGAGAAGAGCCCTGATAGCCCGGTTCGCGCGGGCTACGGCCATTCGCGTCGGTCGCCACAACAGCGAGAAGCAGGTTTTCCACCTTGTCCTGGGTTTCTTCCGAGGCAAGGACGGGAACCTTGAGCTTTTCGATGGTCTGGATCGCGACCGGCACCGCGATGAGGAAGATGATCAGCAGCACCAGCATCACGTCCACGAGCGGCGTGGTGTTGATGTCCGACATCGGGCGTTCTTCTCCGCCAGCGCCGCCTACAGACATTGCCATTGGTTACATCCTATCCGATTGAAGCCGCGGGAGGGGCCAGGGTGTGGGCTTGAAAGGGCCGCCCTGGCCATGACCCGCGTTCTGCGGACAAGGCCGGCGACAGGATTGCTGCCGGCCTTGGGGTGACAGCTTACTTCTTGACCGGAGCAGCAACCGGGGCAGCCGGCTTGGCGGCCGGAGCCGGACCAACGGCGGGCTTCACGGCGCCCTTCGAGGTGATGTTGGCAAGAACGTCGGTCGAGAAGCCCTGGAGCAGCTCGGCGATCTTCTTGTTGCGCGACTGCAGCCAGTTGTAGGCAAGCACGGCCGGCACGGCGACGAGCAGACCCAGCGCGGTCATGATCAGAGCTTCACCGACCGGACCCGCGACCTTGTCGATCGAGGCCGAACCGGCAAGGCCGATGGCGATCAGAGCGCGGTAGATGCCGACCACGGTACCGAACAGACCGATGAACGGCGCGGTGGCGCCCACGGTGGCGAGGAAGGGCAGGCCGCCAGCGAGGCGAGCGTTGATCGAAGCTTCCGAGCGAGCGAGCGAACCGTGCAGCCAGTCATGGGCTTCCAGGGAGTCGGTCATCTTGGCGTGCTGGTCTTCAGCGGCGATGCCGTCGTCGACGAGCTGGCGCCATGCGCTGTTCTTGTCCAGCTTGGCAGCGCCTTCGCGCAGGGTGGGGGCGCGCCAGAAGTTGGCGAGCGCCTTGTACTGGCCAAGGATCTTCGCCTGTTCGAAGTACTTGGTGAACAGGATGAAGAACGAGCCGAACGACATGATGCCCAGGATGGTCACCGTGGCGTACGAAATGAAACCGCCAGCCTGCAGGGCTTCAACGAAGCCGAACTTGTTCTGCGGCGCGGCATTGGCCGCAGCAGCGGCAAGCGTCTGGATAAACATTCGGGTCTTCCTCTCAAGAATTCGATAGCAAGTGCAAAAGGCTGCGCATGGACGATGGCATATCCGAAGGGGTGATGGAGATCATCAATCCTTCGGGATCTGCCAACGCACCGAACTGCTGTACGTGCTGCCGACCGGCTGGCCGTTCTGGGTGCCGGGCTTGAAGCGCGCACGGCGCATCAGGTTCTGGCACGTTGCAGCGTCCAACTCTTGGTTGCCCGAAGAGCGCGTAACCGAGCAGTTGGTTGGCCGGCCGCTGGCGTCATATTCCAGACGGAAGCCGGTCGTCCCTTCGGCGCCTTCACGCAGTGCGCGCGAGGGGTAGTCGTTCGACGTCACCCAGTCACCCGGGTTGCCACGCGGCGTGCCGGGAACCGGCGGCGGCGGCGGCGGCGGGGCCGGGGGAGCCGGCGGAGCCGGAGGCAGCACGACCGGAGTCGGCGGCGGTGCGACCGGCGGCGGCGTCGTCACAGCCTGAATCGGCGGAGGAGCCAGATTCAGGTTGATCGGCGGCGGCGGCGCAACGATCGGTGGCGGCGGTTGATCAGGCTGCTTCGGGGGCGGCGGTGGCGGCTCCTTCGGCTTTTCCTCTTCGATCTTGACCGCGGTGGTCACGTCCTTGATCTTCTTGAACGCCGAGTAGGCAAGGCCGGTGACCAGCGCATACCCCACGACGACATGAAGAACAGCAACGATGATGAGCGCGGTGATCTTGTTACCGCTCATCTGTTGGTCAGCGTATGCCATTCAGCTCCATTACTCCTGAACGTCCTAGCCAAGCCCGACACATCGCCCACAGGACAACGCCAATCGCGCCCGAAAAGGACCGACGCCCGGAATCACCGTTCCGGCCGACGAGACAATCCAGCGATTTCATTCCACCCTGCCGAACAACCCGGACCGCCGACATCGGACGCAGAGGGCCCGGCGGCGGCATGGTTCGGACTTGGTTTTTTGTTTGCCCGAACGATCGGGAGCTTTAACGCCGAACCTATAAGGGCGCAAATGCTTTATCGGTTAAGCCATGATTCAGCGATGCGTCCCGCAATCGCAAGGAAATCTTAGCAATTTTGCGGCGCTGCGCCGCACGGAAGGAGGAATATGCCCAAATCCGCGCATCCGATGCGAAATTTTGTCGCTGGCATGCTGGTGTTTGCAAGCATTTCGGCGCCCCTGCACGCACAATCGGCGCCGCCCATGATTCGCACTCTTGACGCTCCGGCGCTGACCTATGCCGATCTTGTCGACCTTGCCCTGCCCGCGCACATCGTGGCCAAGGCAGAAATCACCGCGGTTTCCAAAATCAATCCGGCACTGTCTGCCGATGTCGCGCCGGGCAAGGTGCGCCTCTATATAGAGGCGCGCACCACCGCCCTGCTGGTCGGCCCCGACATTGCCGATACGCTCAGCTTCCTGGCCGACGTGCCGCTCGATGCGCGGGGCAAGGTGCCCAAACTGCGCAAGATGCCGGTGCTGCTGCTGGCCGATCCGGTCAACGGCCGTCCGGGCGAGCTCAAGCTGGTGTCGCCCGATGCGATGCTGCCCTGGACGCCCGAGCTGGAAGCGCGGCTGCGCCCGATCCTGACCGAACTGGTCAACCACGGCCAGCCGCCGGTGATCACCGGGGTGCGCGAGACCATGCACGTGCCGGGCAACCTGACCGGCGAGGGCGAAACACAGGTGTTCCTCTCCACCCCCGATGGCAAGCCTGCCTCGCTCTCGATCCTGCGCCGCCCCGGCGAACGAACCACCTGGGGCGTGAGCTTCTCCGAGATCGTCGACCAATCGGCCAAGCCGCCCCAGCCCGAAACCCTGGCATGGTATCGCCTGGCCTGCGCCCTGCCGCCCGAGCTGCCGCCCCGCAGCGTGATCAGCGGCACGGCCGACGATCGCCAGATCGCCAGCGAGGACTATGCCCAGGTGATCCGCGAGCTGGGCCCCTGCACGCGCAATCGCCCGCCGCACTGAGAACTGCGCACTGATGCTGGCCTTTTGGCCGGTGCTGAACTAGGGCACCGGCCAGAGAACAAGACGAGAAGTGGGAAGACCATGAGCGAACCCTTGCGCATCGCGCTCGCCGGCCTGGGCACCGTTGGCGGTGGCGTGATCCGGCTGATCGAAACCAATGCCGACCTCATCGCCCGCCGGGCCGAGCGGCGGATCGAGATCGTGGCCGTGGCCGCCCGCGATCGCAGCAAGGACCGCGGCGTGGACCTGTCGCGCTATGCCTGGGAAGACGACATGACCGCGATGGCCGCCCGGCCCGACGTGGACGTGGTGGTCGAACTGGTCGGCGGGTCTGACGGCCCGGCGCTGACCCTGGCGCGCAATACGCTGGCTGCCGGCAAGGACTTGGTCACCGCCAACAAGGCGATGATCGCCCACCATGGCCTGGAACTGGCCGCGCTGGCCGAAAAGGCCGATGCCGCGCTCAAGTTCGAGGCGGCCGTGGCCGGCGGCATCCCGGTGATCAAGAGCCTCAAGGAAGGCATGGCCGCCAACGATATCAAGCGCGTCTATGGCATCCTCAACGGCACCTGCAACTATATCCTCTCGACCATGGAGGATACCGGCCGCGACTTTGCCGACGTGCTCGCCGAAGCCCAGGCCAAGGGCTATGCCGAAGCTGATCCCACGTTCGACATCGACGGCATCGATGCCGCGCACAAGCTGGCGATCCTGTCGAGCGTGGCGTTCGGCACGCGGATGGATTTCAAGAGCGTGACGACGCGCGGCATCCGCCGCCTGCTTGCCGCCGATATCGCCCAGGCCGATGTGCTGGGCTATTACATCCGCCTGATCGGCATGGCCGATACCGAAGTGGACGCCAGCGGCCAGCGCCGCCTGGTGCAGCGCGTGCAGCCGCACCTGGTGCACCGTGACCACCCGCTGGCCCATGTCGATGGCGCCACCAACGCCGTGGTGGCCGAAGGCAACTTTGTCGGCCGCCTGCTGTTCCAGGGTGCCGGGGCCGGCGACGGACCGACCGCCAGCGCCGTGGTTGCCGACCTGATCGACATTGCGCGGGGCGATATCGGCACGCCGTTCTCCATCCCCGTGGCCGAACTGGGCGAGGCCCCGCCGGCCGAGACCGGCGATCGCATCGGCAGCGCCTATATCCGCTTCAACGTGGCAGACCGTCCCGGCGCGCTGGCCGAGATCACCGCCGCGATGCGTGACGCCGGGGTTTCGATCGAAAGCCTGATCCAGAAGGGCACCCCGGGCCTGGCTGCCGGCGATGCCGATACGGTGCTGGTGCACATGGTGACGCACGATGGCCCGGAAAGCGCGATCGGCCGGGCCATGGCCCTGCTGTGCGACTCCCCCTGCCTGACCGAGCCGCCCGTGGTCCTGCCGATCCTCGACGAGTAGGGCCCGCAAGCCGCCGACAAACTGAAAAGGGCCTGGAAAGCATCGCTTTCCAGGCCCTTTTCATATCCAGCGACCAGCAGCGCTCAGGGTGCGCGGATCTCGCCCTTGGCGATGCGATCGGCATCCGATCCGGGCGGCGGCGGCGGCAGGGCAGTGATATCGAAGTAATACATCGGCGGCGGCACGCTGCCGAAGCCGACGCAGGCGCCATTGCCCTTGCACGGCGCCATGCCAAATACATTGGGTGCACGCGGCAGGCCGTCATTGGTCGATTGCGCGGTATCGGTCTGGTCGCGCAGCGGCAGGCGCTCCTTCTCCCGCGCTTCGGCGCCGCCGCAGACCACGATCGCGCCATCGGCGCTGCGGCCGGGCCGGCAACGGGTGGCCTGACTGCCGGTGATCAGCCGCTGGGCAAGATTGCCGTCGGCATTGCTCAAGGTTGGTAGCCCCGGCCCGGCAACCTGCGGCACGGCCACCGTGGGAGCGGCCGACGGCGTGGCCTGACTGGTCTGGGCCTGGCTATCCTGAGCCTGGGGCTCTGCCTGGGCCAGGGCCTCCGGGGCCGGCGCCAGGACCAGACCGCAGGCCACAGCCAAAGCCATGATCGGGGCGGGAATGGGAAAACGGACCGGAAAGGGCACTCTCGACAACACGGCTTTCTCCCGTCCAGGGGCGGCCCCGAAACATGTGCCGGACATAGCCAGCACGCGAATGCTGGTGTCTGCCGTGTCCTCGTGCGCGCGATGACGCGTGTCACCGCTGCTGCGGCGATCGGTGCGTTACGCCTGACCGGCCGTAGCGACAAAAACATTGCCGGCGCCATAGCTGTAGAGGCCATGTGCCCGGCCTTCAACGAACTTTATACAGAGCACTCCCAAGGCATCGGCGGATGCAGGCTACCCCGCGGCCAGTGCCAGGCGCGGACCCGGCTGGGCATCCTCGCGCATCGAGGCGCGGCGCAGGTCCTGGGGCCTGGCCACATGAGCCGGGCGATTGGCCACGTCGCGGGTGCGGAAGGTGGATACCAGCCGGGCCAGCGCTTCGGCCTCTTCGGCCAGGCTGCGGGTGGCGGCCGATGACTGTTCGACCATGGCCGCGTTCTGCTGGGTCATGCGGTCCATGTCACTGACCGCGCGGTTTACGTCGCGCAGCTTGTCGGCCTGGTCGATCGCGGCTTGCGCAATGCCCGAAACCAGGCCGCCGATCTCTTCCACCCGCGTGACGATGCCGCCCAGCCGCGCGCCGGTCTCGCCCACCAGCGTCACGCCGTGGCTCACCTGCTCGGTGCTTTCACCGATCAGGGCCTTGATATCGCGGGCTGCATCGGCAGAGCGCTGCGCCAGCGCGCGCACTTCGGAGGCAACCACGGCAAAGCCCTTGCCAGCGTCTCCGGCGCGGGCTGCCTCCACCCCCGCGTTGAGCGCGAGCAGGTTGGTCTGAAAGGCGATGCCGTCGATCACGCTGATGATCTGGCCGATCCGCGCCGACGATGCCTCGATCGCCGCCATCGCCGCCACCGCGCGGGTGACTACGTCGCCACCGGCAGCCGCCTCGTCCTGGGCAGCGCCGATCGCGCTCTGCACGCTGGCGGCGCGCTGCGCGGTTTCGCCAACGCTGCGGGTCACGCTGTCGAGCGAGCCTGCCGTCGTGGCCAGGCTGGCCGCCTGTTCCTCGTTGCGCTGGGCCAGGTCTTCGGATGCGGCGCGGATTTCGGCGATGGCGCGGGCCACGCGGTTGGCCCCCACGCGCACGCCGCGCAGCGCCTCGGCCATGGCGGCGATTGCAGTGTTATAGTTGGTGCGCAGCGCCTCGAAGCCGGGCGGGAACGTCGCATCGATCCGCTGCTCCAGATCCTTGCCGGCAATCACGTCCAGCCCATGGGCCAGGGCATCGACCACCCGGCCCTGCGCCGCCCGATCGGCCTCGCGCGTTTGTGCCGCGGCGCGGAACACGTCCATCGCCCGCACGATCTGCCCGATCTCGTCCACCCGCTCGGCGCCTGCCAGCGGGCGATCCAGCGCGCCCTGCGCCATATCGACAATGCCATCGGCAGTATCGACCAGCGGAGCGATCACCCGCTGGCGCAGCAGGTGCCCCACATATACGACCAATACCAGCACCAGCGCGGCAAGCAGGCCGGTGCCGACCAGCGAGACCATGACCTGGCGATAGCCGCTTTCGAGCAGGCGGGCGCGGTTGGTGTTGGACAGCGTGACCAGCGCATCGACGCGCTGGTGCTGCAAGGCATAGGCCTGGCGCAGCGGCCCGGCGTGGATTGCCCGCATCGCCGCCAGATCGCCCCGCCGTGCCGCGGGCAGGAACTGCTCGTCCACGGTCTTCCAGAACGCCACTTCGGCATCGAGCACGGCCTGCACCGGCGCGCGCATTGCATCGGGCACGGGCGCCGCCTGCCAATAGGCCTGGCGCTCCTTGAACTGGGCTTCCTCTTCGGCCAGGGCCTTCATCTCGGCATTGGTGCGGGCGGGCTCGTCGAGCATCAGCGTGGTATGCAGATAGGGTTCCACCACAAAGCACGGTGGCGGCAGGATATCGGCCAGGAGTTCGTCCTGCAGCAGGCTTTCGTGATGCATCGGGCCGCCAAAGCGGATCTGCGCGACCACGAACGCCGCCAGGGTGATGGCGACCACGATCAGGCCGATGACCAGCCGCGTTGCCTGCCGCGTGCGCACGCTCAGCATCGAAGAACACTCCATGGGCGGATTTCGCGCTTTTCCTAGCGTGGCGATGCTTAAGCCCGCACGGCAGGCGGATTCCGGGGAATTGCGGAGCAGGGCAAACCCGTAACAGCCGTGATACAACCACAAACTTGCAAATGACTCGCATTAGGTTAAGAGCGGTACCAACTCCAGCCTGCCAGCGACGGACCCGCCTTGACCACGCTTGACCAGATCGACCGCCCGCGCCCGCCTGCTGCCCCGCCGCCCGTGCCCAGGGGTCCGACCGCCGACCGCACGCAGGGCAAGAAAGCGCGCAAGGCCAGGCAGTTCTGGCTCAAGCAGCTGCACACCTGGCACTGGATCAGCGCGGCGGTGGCGCTGGTTGGCATGATGCTGTTCGCCATCACCGGCATCACGCTCAACCATGCCGCGCAGATCAATGCCGAGCCGGTGGTGGTCGATCGCAACGCCGCCCTGCCCGCCCCGCTGCTGGCACAGATCGCAGCCGCGCCAGCGGCCAGCGATGCGCCGCTGCCCGCACCCGTGGCCCAGGCGGTGGCGCGCGCCGTGGGCATCGATCCCCAGGGGCACGCGGGCGAATGGTCTGACGATGAAGTCTATGTTGCCATGCCCGGCCCCGGCACCGACCGCTGGGTCAGCGTCAACCGCCACAGCGGCGCGATCACCTCGGAAAAGACCGATCGCGGCTGGATTTCCTGGGCCAACGATCTGCACAAGGGCCGCAACACCGGCACGGTGTGGTTCTGGTTCATCGATGTGTTCGCGCTGGCCTGCGTGGTCTTCACGCTGACCGGGCTGATCCTGTTGCAGCTGCACGCCCGCCATCGCCCCGCCACCTGGCCGCTGGTGGCGCTGGGGCTGGTGATCCCCGCAGGCATCGCCCTGTTCTTCATCCACTGACCGCAAGGGAAACCCCTGTCGATGCGCAAGTCCCTTCCGCTTGTTGCTGGCGTGCTCGCCGCGCCGCAGCTGGCCCTGGCCGCCCCCGCCGCGCCCGCCGGCGTGATCACTGTCACCGTCCCGCGCCTGTCGGTGGCCGAATACCACCGGCCTTATGTGGCCGGATGGATCGAGCCGGCCGGCGGCGGCCAGGCCCGCACGCTGTGGGTGTGGTACGATATCAAGAAGGTAGGTCGCGAACCGGGCACCAAGTGGCTGGGTGACCTGCGCAGCTGGTGGCGCAAGGGCGGCCGTTCGCTGGGCCTGCCAGCCGATGGCCTTTCCAGCCAGACCCGCGCGCCGGGCGCCTATCGCATCCCACTGCCTGCCGGGCTCCGGCCCGGGGCCTATACCCTGTTCGTGGAAGCGGCGCGCGAAACCGGCGGCCGCGAACTGGTGCAGGTGCCGTTCTCGGTGCCAGCCAAGCCCGCTCCGGCTGGCGCCAGCGGCCGGGCCGAACTGGGCCAGGTGACCGTTTCCCTGCGTTGAGAGGACCGACCCGATGAACCGCAAGACTCTGGCACTCGCCGCGCCGCTCATGGCGCTGGCACTTGGCGCGCCCGCCCGGGCGCATCGCATGTGGCTGCTGCCCTCGATCACCGTGCTGGCCGATACCAACCAATCGGTCACCGTCGATGCGGCCATTTCCAACGACCTGTTCTATCCCGATCACTTCCCGCTGGGGGTTGACCAGGTCAAGGTCTGGGCGCCCGATGGTACGCCGGGCAAGATCGAAAACGCCGCGCGGCTGCGCACGCGATCGGTGTTCGACGTAGCGATCGACAAGCCCGGCACCTGGAAGATCGGCACGGAAATGGCCAATCTTTCTGGCACGTTCAAGGTGAATGGCGAGCTGTGGGGGCTGGGCATGCGCCGCCCAGGCGGTCCCGGCGGCACGGGCGGCACGGGCGGCCCAGGCGGCCAAGCGGGAATGGGTGCGCCGCCGCGCGGCATGATGCCGGGGGGCCCGGCTGGTCCCGGTGGCCCCGGCGGACCGGGTGGTGGCGAAGGCGGCCCCCGCCCGCAGATCGCACCCGATCACATGGTGGCCAGCCTGGCGGATATTCCCGCCGATGCCACCGAGGTAAACCTGACCGAAACGCTCAACCGCAACTTCGTGTTCGTCACCGCCGGCACCCCCACGACGCAGGCCTTTGCCCCCAGCGGCAAGGGGCTGGAAATGGTGCCCATCACCCATCCCGATGAACTGGTGAGCGACGAGCCGGGCAAGTTCCGCTTCCTGATCGATGGGCAGCCGGCGGCCAAGCTCAAGGTGACGGTGATCCCTGGCGCCAAACGCTATCGCGATATCGAGGGCGCGCAGGAACTGACCACTGCCGCCGATGGCACGGTCACGGTGAAATGGCCGGTGCCCGGGTTCTATTGGCTGAACGCCAGCCTGACGGACGATCACCCGGCCAACCCGCGCGCTGCCCATCGCCGCACCAGCTATACCACCACGCTGGAAGTCGTGGCGCCCTGACCCTGCCCGACCAGGCAAACCGGATGTTGCGCCTTGCCGTGCCCACCGCGGTCGACCCGGACAGCCTTGCCGGGTTCGATCCGGCGGCGCCGATCATCACCCTGTCGGGCCTGACCATGGGCACGCGCTGGCAGGTGCGCCTGGCCCATCTGGCTGGCAGCGCGGACAGCGCCGCATTGCATGCCCTCATCCAGGCGCGGCTCGACCGGATGGAGCGGGCGCTCAGCCACTGGCAGCCCGGCAGCCTGCTGATGCGCTTCAACCGCGCGGCACCGGGAACCTGGCTGCATGTGGATGAAGACCTCGCCGGCGTGCTGCACCATGCTTTGGCCGTGGCGCGGGCGAGCCATGGCGCGTTCGATCCGGCCATTGGCCGCCTGACCGACGCCTGGAGCCTCGGCCCCCGCCGCCACCCCGCCCCGCCCGACAGCGCCACACTGGCCGCCGCCAGCACGGCTTCAGGCTGGCAGCGCCTGATCCTGGCACACGCCTGGTTGCGCCAGCCCGGCGGCCTGTGGCTCGATCTGTCGGGCGTGGCCAAGGGATATGCGGCCGATGCCGTGGCCGATCTGCTGGCCGCGCAGGGCCTGCGCCACGCCCTGGTCGAGGTGGGCGGCGAATGCACCGGGCGCGGGCTACGTCCCGATGGCGATCCGTGGTGGGTAGACGTGGAAAGCCCGCCCGGCGCCAACCTGGCGCCGCTGCGCGTGGCGCTGCACCAGTTGAGCACGGCGACCTCGGGCAGCTATCTGGGCCTGCACACCATCGACCCTGCCACGGGCCAGCCTGGCCGGGGCCATGGGGCGGCAACCGTGCTGCACCGCCATGGCGCAATGGCCGATGCCTGGGCCAGCGCGCTGATCGTGATGGCGCCAGCCCAGGCCCACGCTGTGGCCGTGCGCGAAAATCTCGCCACGCGGTTGGTCGATCCGTCGGGTGGCGAGTGGCTTAGCCCGGCATTGGCAGCGATGATGGAATAATCATGCTAACACTGATAGCATCATGGCCACAAGAAAGGCCGCCGGATTGTCTCCGGCGGCCTTTTGCTTGGCAATGCAATAGCCGTTAGAGCTTCACATTGGCCGTGAGGATCGCCGTGCGGCCCGCAGCCTGGCTGGCAAAGTGCGAGCTATAGGCCTTGTCATAATAGCGCTTGTCGAACAGGTTGTTGATATTGGCCTGAAGCGAGAAGCGCGGCGTAACCTGGAAGCTGGCATTGGCATCGAACCGCCAATAGCCGGGCACATAGCGCGCGAGGGTCTTGGTCATGACGCCGCCGCTCACCGCCGCGCCATAACCGCCATAGACCTTGCTCATGTAGAGCGCATTGGCCCCCAGCGAGAGGCGGTCGGTGGCCTTGTAAGTGGTGTTGGCGGTAAAGCTGTGGTCGGGCGTGTTGGGAAAGCGCTGCCCGGTGCTGGGCGAGGGTACGTAATAGGTCACGCCCCCAGCCGTCACAGCAGTGGTGCCGCCGTTGATGATGGTGGAATCCATATAGGTATAGCCGCCGAAGACATTCCAGCGGTCGGTGATGTTGCCGCTGGCCGAAACCTCGATGCCCTTGACCCGCTTGTTGCCGATGAAGGTCACGGTGCCGTTGGCATCGGTGGCGCGGGCATTGGTGGTTTCGGTCTGGAACGCGGCCAGCGTCAGCGACAGCCCTTCGCCGAAGACGTTCCACTTGGTGCCCACTTCATAGCTGCGCGTGCGTTCCACCTTGAGGGCATCGGTGATCGCCTGGCTGGTGGTATTGAGCGCGTTGCTGTCGCTGCCATTGGCCAGATAGGAACCCGGCGGCGTGGCGGCGGTGGAGGCCGAGGCATAGATGCTGCCGTTGGGCGCAGGCTTCCACGTCAGACCGGCCTGCCAGGTCCACAGGTTGTCGATCCGGCTGTACCACGCGCGGCCGCTTTCATCCGCAGCGGTCGGCAACAGGCCAGGGCTCACCCGCGTGACATAGTGATCATAGCGCAGCCCCAGGTTGAGCAGCAGCGCATCGGAAAAGTTCACCGTATCGAACAGCGACACCGCCTGGGTGTTGGTGCGCGACCTGGTCCAGGTCTTTTCGGCGGAAAGCATGATCGGCGCGGTTACGCCCGATCCATCGGCGGTATAGCTGACCCAGCGGTCGTAAGGATTCGGATTGGCCAGGCTGGTGCAGTTGAAGGCGGCAATCGACGCAGCGCCGCAGCGGCCACCCGCCGCGCTGATGCCGGTGGCAATCGCCGTGCCCGTGGCCGCATTCGACACATAGTTGCCGACATTGGCGGTTTCGCGGCTGACCTCGCCGGTCAGGGCAAAGCTGTTCTTGATCCCGCCCAGCGTGAACGTGCCGTAGAAATCCGTCTGGTTGATGAAGCCGGTGGTGCGGCTGTAGCGGGTGTTGGCCCGGCGCCAGACATTGCCGTTGATCACGTTGCCTTGGCTATCGTCGGGCTGGGTCAGGACATAGCCCTGGCTCGACACGCCATAGCGCGTGGTGTTGCGCAAGGTCAGCCCATTGGCGAAATGGTGTTCGAGGCGGGCCGTGCCGGTGTTGACCAGGGTGTGGCGGAAATCGCGATCAACCAGGCCATAGAACGCCGTGCGCGGGGTCGTGGCCACGGTGGTTTCGCTATAGCCGGCCGGCGCATTGGCGGTGGTGCGCAGATAGGGAATGCCCGAATCCGGCAGCTCATGGCTTTCCAGGTGATAGTAGTCCAGCGTCAGGCTGGTCGGGCCAGACAGGCCGAACTTGACCGAGGGCGCCACGCCCCAGCGATCCTGCCACACGGCATCGCGCCCGGCCACGTGCTGGTCGTGATACATCGCGGCCAGGCGCAGGCCGACATTGCCGATCGGCTGATTCACATCGGCGGTCACCCGGCGATATTCCGCCGTGCCGGTAGCGGCCGAGACATTGGCAAAACGCTCGCCGGTCGGCTGCTTGGACACGAGGTTGATCGCCCCGCCCACGCTGCCGCGCCCGTTCATCGTGCTGTCCGAACCCTTGACCACCTCGATCTGGTCGACGGCAAAAACATCGCGCGACTGCGCGCCGATATCGCGCACGCCATCCAGGAACAGGCTGTTCTGCGCATCGGCGCCACGGATGAACGGCCGATCGCCCTGCGGATTGCCGCCTTCGCCCGCGCCCAGGGTGATGCCCGGCACGAAGCGCAGCGCATCGGCCAGGCTGGCCGTGGCATTGTCCTGCAGCACCTGCGCGGGGATCACCGTGATCGTGCGCGGGGTATCGAGCAGCGGGGCGGTGTACTTGGGCGATGCGGCCCGTTCGGTCTTGTAGCTGCCCTCGGTAATGGCGGTATCGGTGACGGTCACGTCGCCCAGCACGCGCGGCTCGGGGTTTTGCGCGGCCGTTGCATCCTGGGCCAGTGCGGGTACGGCACCCGCGATCAGACTGATGCAACCCAGCGCGAGAAAACCGGCAGCCCCCGCCGCACCGGCACGATCAAAACTGTCCCTCACTCATTCATCCTTTGCGCGAAACATATCATTCGTTGCGGCAGGCTGCGGCGCGCTTGCGCCGATCCCTGGTGCCGGCGGGCATGCGCATCCGGCCCCGCCGATGCCGCAGAGCGCTTTAATGCGAATTGCTATCAGTCGCAACGCTATTGATAATGATTCTCCAATTTGATCTACCTCAAGGCTCCTAAGCACCGCGCGACCTAGAAATCCGCCATCGCCACGGGCGGTGAGACGTCCGCAATGTGGCCCCATGCACGCGGTCAGAGCCATCTGGCCGAACGCTCTGAGCGCTATTGCGATCTATTCTCTCGACTCGCGCCGGAGAAGCGGCTATGCGAATGACTCTCAATAACCTGCCAAACCGCCAACGGGGGCCAGAATAGTGAGCAGCCAGGCCAGTTTGATCGCAACGCCAACCCTTGCGCCGCGCCCGGCATCGTCCGGCCTGCGCGGAGAGGTCGTGCCGCTGCGGCCTGCCACCTGGCAGCCTGCGCGCTATGAACCGAGCCGACCGCGCGGGCTGGCCATGATCGGGGCGGGCGCTGCCGTTGGCGCACTGCTCGTGGCTTTCCTGTCGCTGGGCATCGTGGCGGCCAAGCCGCGCCATCACACGCTCACGGCGGTGCGCCTTTCGGCTGATCTCACGCCACCACCGCCGCCGCCCCAGGCCGCGCAGCAGCCACCGCGCACGCCGGTGCAGCCTGCCTCGCCCATCGTGGCGCCGCCGCCGCCGATTACGCTGACCTTGCCCGCACCGACGATCGCCACCGCCCCCGTGGCCGCGCCGGTTGTCGTGCCCGCTCCCGCCCCGGCCGCTGCGCCAGCCCCGGTGGCGGCGCCAGCCCCGGCCGCACCGGCAGCGCCAGCGATTGCCAAGGGCCGCGATCTGTCGGCCAACCTGGTAGATGCCAGCCCGCCGCGCTATCCGATCGATTCGCGCCGCGCGCGCGAGCAGGGCACGGTCGTGCTCAATGTCACGGTGGGGCTCGATGGCCGTGTCGCCGATATCGGCCTGTCCCGCTCCAGCGGGTTTGACCGGCTTGATCGTGCCGCGCTGGCCGCCGTGCGCCATTGGCGCTGGACACCCACCCGCCAGAACGGGCAAACCGTGATGGTCCAGGGCCTGGTGTCCATTCCCTTCGTGCTGCAAGGCTGAAAGCCACTGCCATGATGCTGCATATTCCCGGCGTCCTTTCGCCGGACGACGTGGTGCAGGCCCGCGCCGCGCTGGCCCAGGCCGAATGGGAAGACGGCCGCGCCACCGCCGGCCATCTCGCCGTGCGCGCCAAGGCCAACCTGCAATTGCCGCTCGACAGCGCGGTGGGCTCCGCGCTGGGCCAGCGCATTCTCGAACGGCTCGGCCAGACGCCGCTGTTCATCGCCGCCGCGCTGCCGCTGCGCGTGCTGCCGCCGCGTTTCAACCGCTATGAAGGCGGCGGCACTTACGGCAGCCACATCGACAACGCCCTGTTCCGCCTGCCCGGCACCGACACCTATGTGCGCACCGACATTTCCAGCACGCTGTTCCTGTCCGATCCGCACGAATACGATGGCGGCGAACTGGTGGTGGAAGACAGCTATGGCGCGCACCGGGTAAAGCTCGCCGCGGGTGACATGGTGCTCTATCCCGGCACCAGCCACCACCACGTCACCCCGGTGACGCGCGGCGCACGCCTGGCCGCGTTCTTCTGGACGCAAAGCCTGGTCCCGGCCGAGGCCGACCGCCGCAGCCTGTTCGAGATGGACCAGGCGATCCAGGCCCTTGCCGCCGACCAGCCCGATCATCCCTCGGTCGCGGCGCTCACCGGCGTCTATCACAATCTGCTGCGCCGCTGGTCGCAGCCATGACCGGCTTGCCCCTGCCGGCCGACATCGTCACGCTCGATGATTACGAGCGGCACGCCGCCGCACTCATCGATCCGGCTACCTGGGCACATATCCAGCAGGGCCACACAGATGCCAACCGTGCCGCCCTGGCGCGCTGGGGCCTGGTGCCGCGCATACTGCGCCTGCTCGACGGCGGCAGCACCGGCACCATGCTGTTCAGCCAGGCCCACGCCGCGCCGATCCTGCTCGCCCCGGTGGCCTATCAGCGGCTGGCCCATGCCCAGGGAGAAATCGCCACGGCCCAGGCCGCCGCCGCGCTCGACACCGCGCTGGTGACCAGCACCTTGTCGAGCGTGGCGCTGGAAACGATCGTCCAGGCCCTGCTCGATGCGGCCAGGGAATTGCAGCGCCCCGCGCCGCCGCCCGCCTGGTTCCAGCTCTATGTCCAGCCCGATCCGGCAGACACGCTCGCCCTGGTGCGCCGGGCCGAGGCAGCCGGCTATGGCGCCTTGGTGGTAACGGTGGATGCCGCCATCAAGCGTGCCGAATTTACGCTGCCGCCCGGCGTGGAGGCAGCCAATCTTGCCGGGCAGGCGCCGCCGCGTCATCACACCCATGCCCACAGCGGCCAGCTGGTATTCGGCAGCGCGCTCGCCGCGCAGGCTCCAACCTGGGACACCCTGGCCTGGCTACGCCGCGAAACCACGTTGCCTTTGGTGGTCAAGGGCCTGCTTCACCCCGATGACGCGCTGCGCGCCCGCGATGCCGGGGCCGACGGGGTAATCGTCTCCAACCATGCCGGGCGCGTGCTCGATGGCGTGGCGCCCGCGCTGATGCTGCTGCCGGCGATGCATGCCGCGCTGGGCGCCGACTATCCGCTGCTGTTCGATGGAGGTATCCGCAGCGGCGCCGATGTGCTCAAGGCCATGGCGCTGGGCGCCCGGGCGGTGCTGGTCGGCGCGCCGCAATACCATGCCCTGGCGGTGGGCGGCATGGCCGGCGTGGCGCATATGCTGCACATCCTGCGCACCGGATTCGAACTGGCCATGGCGCAATGCGGCTGCACCAGCGTAGACCAGATCACCCGCGATCTGGTGATTGCCTTGTAGGCCATAGCCGTTAAGTGGCGGCGCATGATCTGCGATCTGCCCAGCTATCTCGCCCGCATCGGCCTTGCCGCCGCCCCCGCTGCCACGCCGCAGGGCCTCGAACAGGTGCAGCGCGCCCATCGCCAGGCGATCGGGTTTGAAAATCTTGACGTGATGCTGGGCCGGGGCATCGGCCTGGAACCGGCCGATATCCGGGGCAAACTGGTCGATCGGCCGCGCGGCGGCTATTGCTTTGAACATAATCGCCTGTTCGGGGCGATGCTGGCCACCATGGGCATGCCCACGCGGCCGCTGCTGGCACGGGTATGGTTGCGCGTCTTGCCCGGCGTGGTGCCACCGCGCACCCACACGTTCAGCCTGGTGACACTGGCCGGCGAGCAGTGGCTGGCCGATGCCGGTTTCGGTTCGTCCTATGTCCCGCCCATGCCCCTGGCCGATGGCGCTAGCGCGCTGGCTGCTGATGGTTATCGCCACCGCTTGCGCCGCGCCCGCGCGCCCGGCTCGCTGCGCGGCGAATGGGAGGTGGAACGCAGCCAGGACGGCACCACGTGGGAGGCGCAATACAGCTTCGACACCACAGAAGTGGCTGCGCTGGACCTGGCCATGGCCAACCACTGGGTCGCCACCCGGCCGGAATCGCGCTTTACACAGGCCTGCATCGTCTCGATCGTGCAGCCGCAGGGCTTTGCCTCGCTGCTCGACCGCCAGATGACGGTACAGACTGCGCATGGGCGCGACGTCAGCGAACTTCCCGATGCAGCCGCCTGGCAGCGCACCCTCGCCGATGTGTTCCACATCGAAATGACCGATGCCGAGGTTGTCCAGCTGGCGCCGCGCCTGTTCGGATAAGTCCCCGGCTGGCCTTGGCCGCCAATCACGCTATAGCGCGCGCCATGACTGTGGTTACCCGCTTTGCGCCCTCGCCCACCGGCCGCCTGCATGTCGGCAACATCCGCACCGCGCTGCACAACTGGTTGCTGGCGCAAAAGCATGGTGGGCGCTTCCTGCTGCGCATCGACGATACCGATGCGGCGCGCAGCCGCGAGGAGCATGTCGAGGCGATCCGCGCTGATCTTGCCTGGCTTGGCCTCCATCCCGAGCGCGAAGAGCGCCAGTCTGCGCGCTTTGCCATCTACGAGGCCGCGTTCGAGCGGCTGATCGCGCAAGGCCGGCTCTATCGCTGCTATGAAACCGCGCAGGAACTTGATCTGAAACGCAAGATCCTGCTCGGGCGCGGGTTGCCGCCGATCTATGACCGCGCGGCCCTCGCCCTGACCGAGGCCGATCACGCCGCCCGCGCCGCTGCCGGCGACAAGCCGCACTGGCGCTTCATGCTGGATCACGACACCCCGGTCACCTGGGACGATGGCATTCGCGGGCCGCAGCATTTCGATCCGCGCCAGATGTCCGATCCGGTGGTGCGCCGCGCCGATGGCTCGTGGCTCTATATGCTGCCCAGCGCGATCGACGATATTGAAATGGGCGTAACCGATGTGCTGCGCGGCGAAGACCACGTGTCGAACACCGCCACACAAGTGCAGATGTTCCTGGCTCTCAACGCCCAGCCCCCCCGCTTTGCCCACGAAGCGCTGCTGACCGGCAGCGAGGGCAAGCTGTCCAAGCGCCTGGGCTCGCTCGGCGTGGCCGACTTGCGCGAGGCGGGAATCGAGCCCGAAGCCCTGGTTGCCCTGCTCGCCCGCCTCGGCACGTCCGATCCGGTCGATCCGGCGCTCGACGCGGCAGACCTCGCCGCCAGTTTCAATCTCGCCCATTTCGGCCGCGCGCCAGCCCGGTTTGACGAGGCGGAACTGCAACGCGTCAACGCCGCCGTGGTCCATCGCCTGCCCTATGACCGCGTCGCTGCCCTGCTGCCCGCCGGCATGGGCGCAGCGGCGTGGGAAGCGATCCGCCCCAACCTGGCCCACATCGGCGAAGCAGCCGATTGGTGGCAGGTGATCCAGGGGCCGATCGCGGCCCCCGCGTTTGACGAAGAGACCCGGGCGTTCCTGGCGCAAGCCGCGCAGGTTGCCGCCACGCTCGATTGGGCCAACCCCTGGCCCGCGCTCACTGCCGCGCTGAAAGACAGCACCGGCCGCAAGGGCAAGGCCCTGTTCCTGCCGCTGCGCCAGGCGCTGACCGGCATGGACCACGGGCCGGACATGAACGCCCTGCTGCCCCTGATCGCCCGGGACGAGGCGGTTCGCCGCCTGTCCTGAGCGCCGGGAATCACAGCCGGAAGCGCAGCCCTGCCGTGGCGCTGCCGCCATTGCTGGGCGCGCCCAGCTCGCCCGAACCGGTGAGGAACAGCGTGGCGCCCGGCGCCATCTGATACTCGACGCCGGCCACCAGGCTGGCGCTCAAGCGGTTGCGCCGCACGCCCACGGCCTCCAGTTCGTCGGCCGAGCCCGCCAAGCTGGCAAACGCGCGCGCCTGGCGCCCCTGCACGCGATAGCGCATGCCCAGCGTGACAAAACGACGCCACAGCGAGGCAGCATCCGGCGCGGTCTCGAAGCCGAGCCCGGCATCGACAAAGCCTTGGCTCAGGCGCGCCCGCGCCACATCGAGGGCAAAGGGATGGGCGCTCGCTTCCTGGATCGCCTCGTGGCTGGTCCGCACCCAGGTCGTGCCCACTTGCGGGCGCAGCAACCAACCCGATCCCAGCGGGACCGTGCGGCTGAGCGAGGCATCGAAAGACCAGCTGGGCAGCGAATAGCTGGCCGTGATCACCCCGGCATCGGGCACGGTGCGGCGGGTAAAGGCATCGGCATCGTCATAGCTGGCAGACAGCGTAACGCGGGTTTTTCCGCCAAACCGCGCGGTCACGCCGCCGATCGCGCCGCTGGCCTTGGTCGATGCACCCAGACTGGCAATCGTCTGGTGCCGGTCCATCCACCCGACATAGGCAGCGACGGCATAGCCTTCGCCACCGACACCCAGGCCAACCAGGCCGCCATAGCCATTGAGCGTTGCCGCGCTCACTCCTTGCGCTCCATTGGCACTGAACTGGCGCGCGCCACCCACCATCTGGCCAAACCCGAACACATGGCTGTCGCCACGCGCCTCGGCCTCGCCCATCGTTCGGCTGGTGCTGGCCAGGGCCAGCGCGGTTTCCGTGCCGATCTGCAGCGCATCGGCATAGGGTTCTGGCGTCAGGCGTGCGAACGCCGCAACGATCGGTGCGCCCTTGCTGTCCTGCAAGCTGTCGAGCGCGGGGAACAGCGCCGCCGGTGCATCGGCCGCCGCCATGGCAGTGTTGATATAGCCGATCGCGCGGCGCACCTGCGGCGCATATCCCGGCGCATTGGCAAACTGCACCAACAGGCCCAGGTCACCGTTGGCCAAGGTGCGCAGCGAACCGGCCAGGCCCGTTACCGTGTCAAACTGGCCGGTCACCCCGCCCGATGCGCTGATCAGGTCCAGCGTGGAACCCACCTTGACCGGCGTGGTCGCCACGATCTGCAACGTGCTCCCGGAATTGATCGTCAGCGTCCCGTTGATGTTCAGCTTGTCACGGGCGTTGGGCGCGATTTCGAACACCGTGGTCGATCCGGTGGCCAGCAGGACGTTGC
The DNA here is from genome assembly GCF_001598375.1 of Novosphingobium capsulatum NBRC 12533. GTDB lineage: Bacteria > Pseudomonadota > Alphaproteobacteria > Sphingomonadales > Sphingomonadaceae > Novosphingobium > Novosphingobium capsulatum. Next base: position 4,461 of record NZ_BCYV01000024.1, on the reverse strand, counting down.
CATTGACCGTCATCGTCCCAGGCGACGCACCTGGGCTGAGCGTGCCGCTCACCGTGATATTGCCGTTGACCGTGCCTGCCGAACCGAACACGGCGCCGCGCCCCACGGTAATGCTGTCGGCGTTCATCACCGAGCCGGCCAGGCCGACCATGCGCCCGCCGGTCAGCACCACCGTGCCAAAGCTGCCCTGGTTTGCCAGCGTGGCAAATCCGCCACTTTGGGCCAGGCTCGAAATACCGGTCACCTCGCCCAGCGCCACCGGCGCGCCCTGGCTGCCACCATTGATTTCCAGCACATTGGTTCCGCCAACGGCATAGATCGATCCGGCAAACGCGCCGTTCATGATCAGGCGGTCGTCACCGTCGCCGGTGACGATATTGCCGGTGATCGTGCCGCTGTTGAGCAGCGTGGCGTTGCCGCCAACCAGATAGATGTTACCAACGATGCGGCCACCGTTGTCAAATGAGACCATATTGCTGGCGTTAGCTGCGACAGAGACGGCATAGCCGACGGGTTGCCCATAGCCGTACCAATCGGGATCGGTCCGCGGCGTGAAGCCCGTAATCGTGCCACTGTTGACGATAGTTAGGGTGCCGGCCTCCGTTGGCTGTGGGTAAAGGTAACCGCCATCCACGATGCTGAGGCCGCCAGTGATCACGCCGCTGTTGCTTACGCTGCTGCCGGCGAAAGTATTGGCCGCCAGGTCGACAGCCGGGCTTGCGCCATTGTTGCCGATGCCGCCGCTGTTGGTGAAAGTCAGGCTCGACCTGCTCCATGCCGCAACGGCAGCGCCAGCCAAGGTCGGCGCACCAATGCTGGCGCTGTTGTCGAACAACGCCGTCGCCACCCAAGCCCTGCCGATATCTGCCCGGTTGACGAAGCCCGCCAGATCGCCCTGCAAACCAGGCAAAAGCTGGATATTATAGCCCAACGGCGTGCTTACGCCGCCGGTGGTGGCCAGCTGGTTGATGATTGTGCCGGTACCAGCGACCGAGATGTTGCCGGTATAGCCAGACGGGCCAGCGATAGTGACCTGCGCGGCGGCACCATCGGCAATCGTGAATTCCTGCGTAAAGCCTGTGGGCAATGCCTCGCCCAGCGTCACGGTTGCAGTTCCGGTGCGCAGATGCCCGATCGTGTTCGTGCCCGCGCCGCCGTCGATCGTTCCGCTTACGCCGAAACCGGCTCCCGTCTCGATCAACTGATCATCGGCATCGCCGAACAACAGGTTCCCGCTGATCGTGCCCCCATCGGCAATATAGACGCCACTACTGTAAGCGCGGTCATAGTATGGGGAATAACCCAGGTCGACTGTCCCGTTGATGACGCCGGCATTGCGCACCAGCCCGCCGCCCATCTCCACCGCGTCGCCAACGCCGGTAATCGTGCCGCCCGCCAGATTGGTCACCTGGTTCGCGCCGCTGTAATAACCATAGCTCGACATGGCGATGGCCGCGCCACCCGTGCTGACGAGTGCGCCGCTGTTGCTCACCGTGGTGCCGATCAGTTGCACCGCGCTTTGGCTCGCGGTGATGCTGCCCGTGTTGGTCAGTGTGTGGGCAGTCACGCCCAAGCCGCCATCGGCCACGATCGTGCCGGCGTTCACCACCGTTTGCGCGGTGACAGCGCCATAATAGCTGACGGTATTACCGCCCGCAGACGTATCGGTCAGGCGAACCGTCCCGTTGTTGATGAATGTGGTGCCCGTTTCATAGGAGTAGTATGCCGTCGGCAGCGCGACCGTGCCCATCGGATAGACAGCGCCGCTGCGCGTGGTTGCCAGCGTGCCGGTGTTGGTGATCGTGGCAGGTATGCTCGCGACGCTGCCATTGTATCCAGTGGCCTGGGTCGGAATCACCGACGTCGTGCCCAAGGCCACCATGTCGGTCGTGGCGACCGTACCGCTCAGCACGACATTGCCGGTGCCGGCGATGCTCACCGTGGAACCCCAGGTTCCATCGGCATGCAATGCCAGGGTGGTGCCGCTCGCAACCTGATAGCCGACGCGGGCAAAGCCACTGGGCAGCGCCAGGGTGGCGCTCGCGTCGCCCGTCACGTCATATCGCAATTCCGAATGATCCGCCTGAACCACGCCGTTGATCCCGGCAAAGCCGCTGGTTCCCGGCCCACTCAGCGTGGTCATCAGCACGTCATCCCGCCCCAGGGTCAGATTGCCGTTGAGCATCCCACCACTGGTCGCAACGTACATCGTCCCGCCATAGGAGGAGTTGCCAGTGCGAGTGGCGATCTTGACGTCCCCATTGATCGTGCCGGCGTTATAGACACGGATGTAAAATGCCCAGGACTCGCTTGGCGCGACGGCGGCATTGCCGCCGGTGATGATGCCCCCGGCGCGATTGTCGATCTGGGCATAAGCTCCCAGCACCACGGCCGTCCCAGACGCGCTGATCTGTCCGGTATTGGTCAGGATCCCGTCACCCAGCAGAACTCCGGTCGTCGCTCCAGCAATCGTGCCGCTGTTGGTGCCGGATGTGCAGATACAGGTATAGGTCAGTTCCAGGGCAGTTCCGCCGGTCGAACGGATCGTGCCGCTGTTGCTGAAGCCCGAGCCAGTATAGACCGAGGCAGCCGTGCCGCCCGCGGTGATCGTGCCGCTATTGGTGAAATTGTCGCCGTTTGTCCTGAGGCCATTGCCGCTTGCGGAAATGGATGCCTTGTTATCGATGACGGTATTGGCAAGGTCGACGGCATAAGCATCACCGCCGGTCTGGCTGGTAATAGTGCCCTCGTTCACGAACGTTCCGCCCGCTGGATAGAACGAAGTATTGCTCACCACCGTTCCGGTCCCGCTGATCCTGGCCTGGTTCAAGAGCGTTCCAGCACCATCGAAGTAGAGCGACGATACAGTGGGATAGTCGCTTGCCACGGTCAGCGTCGTGCCGAAGATGGGCGCCAGGCTGAGCTGGGTGAAATGCGTCGGCAGCACCGGCGCTGCCGACAGTGTCGCATCGCTGCTGGTCACCAGCTTCAAGGTATTGACCCCGGCGCCGCCATCGATTGCGCCGGAAATGCCGGTTACCAGGTTCCCGCCGTTGAGCGTCCCCACCAGCACGTCATCGCCCGATCCGAACACGACATTGCCGGCGATCGACCCTTGGGATGAATCGATCGTGCTGTTGCCAGACCCGGTGAGGACATTGCCGACGATTGTGCCTTGGTTCACCAGGTTGAGGCTGCCTTGCGTGCTCAACACGGTATTGCCGGGCTTGACCGAGATCATGCCGCCGGCAGCGTTGGTGACATTGAGCGTGCCGCTGCCAGCGGCAATGATCGTGCCATCGCCGGTGTTGCTGATCACGCCGCTGTTGGTAATGTCCGCCTGGACCGGCGTTCCGTCGATCACGCTGGCGCCACTGGCGCTGATCGTGCCGCCCGCAAGGTTGGTCAGCGTCAGGTATGACGCACCGCCGATCGCAGCCCCGCTGCCGGTGTTGCTGATCGTCCCGCTGTTGGTCACCGTGCCATAGCTCAGCACGATGGTAGAGCTGGCACTGCCAGACGTGATCGTGCCTTCGTTCCATACCGTGCGATAATATGCGCTATTGCCCAGCGATGGCGCGATCGCGCTCAGCGCTCCGCCGTCGATCGTGCCGCTGTTGCGAATTGCGGCATTGGCCTGGATCGCGCCGATAAACCCGCTGGCGGTGTTGTAGATCGTATTGAAGCTGAAATTGGGGTTGGTATCGTAGATCGCCACGCCGCTCGTGCCGGTGATGGTGCCGGCATTGGCGATCGACAGCCAGGTGCTGCCATAGGGATTGCCAGGGCTTCTCGCCAAGGTGATGCCGTACGCGCCCGCGACCGTGCCGTTCTCGCCAACGCTAAGATTGACGCTGGAGCCGGCAAAATCGGTGCCGCTGGAATCGGCTGGCCCAGATAGCACGGCAATGCCCGCAGTCCCCGTATTCGACACAGCACCATTGACCGTGATCGTGGCATAGCGCGACTGAAACGACGCTGTGGCCGGCATCGCCACCGTGATTGCCGCCGGGCCGTTGGTGTTCAGGCTGGCGCCCTCGTCAACCGTCAGGGCCGTACCCGAACGCGTGATGACATAACCATCGCTGGCCGTGCCGGTACAGGTCACCGCAGTGTCCGCCGTTTCCACGCATTGCGCCCAGGCATGGGCTGGCAAGACGACCGCCATGGCAGCCAGGCTGGCTTGCGCGCGCAGAAAGTTCGCCCGCGACGGGCGACGAACAGGTTGATGATGGTCCAACGATTGCCCCTAAATCACTGTATCTATACGGATAGACACCGGCCTTGTGTATGAAGCAATTTGAAAAGGACCAAAGCATTTTGATATTTGCTGCAGCGCAAAAAGGTTCCGCAATGGACCTGCGCTTGCGGCTCGCGCTCGGATTCAGCCAGGCTGGCCAGCACGGGCGATGCCGCCTGGTGGCGTTTTGCCGCCGATTAGCGGGATCCTGAACGCAGGAA
>NZ_BCYV01000023.1 GCF_001598375.1 Novosphingobium capsulatum NBRC 12533 | reverse complement strand
CGGGGGCGGCGGGGGCGGCGGGGGAGCCTGCTCTTCGCCACCGAAGTTGTAGGTCAGCGTGCCCAGGATCGAGTGCGAGCGCAGACGCGTCGAGAAGTTGGCGCCGGCATAAGCACCCGAGGTGCCAACCAGGTTCACGTCCTGAACGTTGAAGAAGCGGTACTTCAGACCCACGTCGACGTGCTTGCTGAGCGGCGCGCGAACACCGGCCAGAACCTGCCAAGCGAACTTGGTCTTCGAGTCGTCGAGCAGACCTTCGGGCGTGGCGACATAGTACTTCGCCTTGGCGACGCCGGCACCACCGCCGATGAAGCCCTGCAGGCCATCGTCGGGACCGAAGTCGAGCAGGCCGTTGACCATGAAGCTCAGCGCGCTGGTGCTGCCGCCGATCTGGCCATTGTCACGCGAGTATTCAGCGCCGGTTACGTTGTTACGCACGTTGCTGTTACGAGCACGACGGTAGCTGGCTTCGGTTTCGAGGCGGAAGCCACCGAAATCGTAACCCACCACGGCGCCAAAGTCGTAGCCGGTCTTGGAGCTCACGGTGGCGGCATTGGCCGTACCGTTCACATTGTGGTCGGCGTCTTCGAGCAGCATCGCGCCGCCATCACCTTCCACATACCAGCTCTTGCTCTTGGCAAGCGCGGGCGTCGCCATTGCGCTTGATGCCAAGGCCAGGCCCAGGATCAGTTTCCGCATTACGTTTCCCCTTTTTTGCGAGATCATGCCACGTCGTGGCGGTTGTCTACCGGTTCTGTTATGTTCATGCAAGCGGACACACGCGTGAACTGTTGCCTAAAAGCCACTGTAACAGTTGCCCTCGCAGCAATTTCCCGGTTGAAACCACCCTCATGTGCCCCCTCCAATGCGGAAGGCGGAAGCAGGTTCCCGATTGAACATCAAAAAAATTTAAGATGAGGCGAATTTTCATTGCGATGACCGGTGGAAATCGATGCACCCAAGCCAGTGAACCGGGTGCCAATCTGGCTTGCCCAGGCTTGTAGCCGGCCTTTCAGCGGCCCGCTGACATGGCTGGCGCAATCTTGTGCACTGCACTAGGGAGGTGTGGCTCATAGGGCGCGGTGGCGCCGTGGACCGGGGAATCGACAAGACCATGCTGCGCCGCCTTTACGAATGGACCATGGCCAAGGCCGCCCATCGCCATGCGGCATGGTGGCTGTTCCTGTTCGCGTTCATGGAAGCGAGCTTCTTCCCGATCCCGCCGCATCCGCTGCTGGGCCTGATGTGCCTGGCGCAGCCGCGCAAGGCCGTGCGCTATGCCGCGTTTGCCACGGCAGGCTCTGTCATTGGCGGGTTGCTTGGCTATGCCATCGGGCATTTCCTCTACGATAGCGTGGGCACACAACTGCTTGCGCTGCTTCATCTGACGCAAAGCTTCCCCAAGGCGGCCTGCTATCTGCGCGAGTATGGCGTGGAGATCATCGTGCTCAAGGGCGCGACGCCGATCCCGTTCAAGCTCCTGACGATCACCGCCGGGTTCATTGGCATGCCGCTGCTGCCCTTCTTCCTGGCCAGCGTGGTGTCGCGCTCGATCAGCTTCATGATCGTGGGCGTGCTGTTCCGCCTGTTCGGGGCGCCGATCAAGCGCTTCATCGACAAGTACCTCGGCCTGGTCACGGCGGGCTTTGTCGTGCTGGTCGTGGCCGGCTTCGCAGCTGCAACCTTGCTGGGCGGCGGCGGCGCCAAGAATGCGGCGATGGAGCGCTGCGAAAAGGCCATTCTCACCCAGCCGTAAACGCCGCAGCGGTTAAGCCCCCGTCTTGACTGCGGCGCACGACGTGCCAAGTTCACCGTGTTGGATCTTCAGGCTGTCACGGGGCCTGACCGCGTCGCGGTGGGCCAGGCCCCTTGCTTTGGCGGAGGGAAGGCATGGCGCGTGGTGGAGCGAATACTCAGCAGATTGACAGTGGTTTCTTGGAGCAACTTGCCGGCTATGGCCTGACCACGATCGAGGTGCATTATTACATGCCCGATCACCCGGCGCTGCTCCAGATGTTTGCGTTTCAGCAATATGATCTTGCCCCGCGCTTCCCGCGCCTGGGCGGCTTTCTCGATCATTGGCGGCGCGAAATCGATGCCGCGCTGCATTCCATCCGCATTGCCCATCGGCACCTGATCGGCCCGCAGGAATACCGCGCGGTCAACGGCGTGATCACGATCAACTGATCGAGCCGAGCTGATCGAGCTGGACGGGCGCGCGCTTTTGCATCGCGCCCGTCCGGTTTGGTTCAATAGCGCCAGCTCTTGAGGTCGGCCCCGGCGGGGGCGGTCTCCGCGATCCGCTTGAGGATCTGGGGCAGGTAGAACGTGTGATAGCGCAGCCGCGAAATCGCGTTGGGCTGGGTATGGTCACCGCTCCAGCAATGCTCGGCCCGATCGCCATAATCGACCACGCCGCGATAGGGCGGATCGCTCTTCTTGAGGAAATCGTCCATCAGATAGACGGCGTTGTTGAGGAAGTAATTATCCATCGTGCCGACATAGATATGCAGCTTCCCCTGCAGCTTGGGCGCCAGGGTTGGCCAGTCGCGCTCCAGGATATGGCGCAGGTCATAGTTGTCGCGCCAATAGGCGGCCACCTTGGGATCGATCACGCCGGTGCGCTTGTCCCACAAGCGCTGCGGATAGCCGTCGGCGGCCATGGGCGAGAACACCGCTTCCCAGATATCCCACTGCCCGCCCGAGCGGTTCTTGTCGCCCAGCACCAGTTCCAGGCGGTTTTCCATCTCCATGGTGTAAGGCACATGGTCGAGCCAATCGCGCTTGCCGGGGTGCTCCACCCGCCCGAACGGTCCTTCATAGGCATAGGCGTTCTTGTCGGCATAGATATCGGTCAGCATGAACTGGCGGAAATCGATTGGATCGGGGCAGGCGGCAAAGGCGCCGTTATAGTCATCCGGGTACTTGATCTGCACGCCCAGCGATTCCCACCCGCCGGTCGATCCGCCATAGAGGAACCGCGCCCAGCCCTGGCCAAGGCCGCGGAACTTCTTCTCGATCGCCGGCACCAGTTCGTGGGTGATGGCATCGCCATAGGGCCCGAGGTTGGCCGAATTGACCGCATAGGAATCATCGTAATACGGGTTGGAATGGTCGATCTCCACCGCCAGGAAGCGGGGGAAGGCATCGCCGATCCACTGCTGGTAGAACGCATAGGCCTCTTCCTGCTCGGTGCGGTTGTAGCAGGGCAGGTTGAAGCGTTCGCTGCGTTCGCATTTCAGGTCGGGATCGGGCGGGGTGGTGCGAAAGCCACCGAAATCGGCCGGGAAGTGGCCATGGAAAATCATCAGCGGAAAGCGCGCCTCGGGATGCTTGTCGAAATCGCGCGGCACCAGGACGTGCGCGGTCAGATAGATGTCGCGCCCCCAGAACTTTGACAGCAGCGCACTGCGCATCTTGAAATGGTGCACGAAGGGCGTGTCAGCCGGTGGGGTGATCGGCGGGTTCACGTTGTCGAGCGTGAGGGCGATCGTGCCCGGCCTGGCCGGGTCGAAATCGACCGTCTGCGGCGTGCTGAACAGGTTGCCCGGCTCTGCCCGCCAATTCTGCCCGGCGCCGCGCGGCGCGGGCAGCTTCACCGTCTTGCCATTGCTCAGGTGATAGGTGTCATAGCGGTGCAGCACGGCCTGCACGGTATAGCGCCCGGCTGGCACGCTTTTGAGATCGAGCGTGGGAAAACCCAGCACCCCACTGCCCACCGTGATGCTGTTACCGGGCTTGAGGCCATCGACCGTCACACCGAAGACCTGCGCGGAATCATAGTCGGCCTTGACCTGTTCGCGCGGCTGCGGATCGGGCTTGGCCGCCAGGATCACCAGCACCCGCCCATCGACCGGCGCATTCTTGGCCGTTGCCGGCAGCGTGACGCGGAAATCCTCGGCCTGGGCCGGCACGCTGGCGAGGCCAAGCCCGATGCCCAAGCTCAGCCCCAGTGCCTGCGCCAGAAGACGATGACGTGCGATACGTTTCATGATGGTGCCCCCACCGAATTTGGTCAGGGCCGCACTATTCCTGCAAAAACGTCGCTTGTCAGCCGTTTCCGTTGCCACTGCCGGCGTCGATGCGCGGCAAGCGCTGCGCCTCGATGCCGGCATAGAAGTGCGCCACCGATCGCTGCAGTTCATAGCGTGCCAGCTTCACCGTGGCGAAGCGGTCGGGAATTGGCAGCGATCCCGCCTCGGTCATGTCGAGGCCTTGCGCGACCGCCTGGTTCAGCGCCTGCTCCAGCCAATCGAGCCAGTCGCGGGTCTGGGCGATGGCCGCCGTCCCGCTGGGATCGAGCGGGCCATGGCCAGGCACGAGTTGGTGATGGGGCAGGGCGGCCAGCGTCGCCAGGCTCTCGCGCCAGGCCGCGAGGTTGGCATCGGGCGTGGCCGGGGCGCGATCGTAAAACACCAGGTCACCGGCCAGGATCGTGCCGCTCGCCTCGTCCACCAGCACCAAGTCGCCATCGGAATGCCCCTTGAGCGCCATGGCCTGAAGCCGCCGGCCCGCAATCTCGATTGGCCCAGGAACGACCGTCGCGCCGGGCAGGGCCACGGCAGTGCCGCGCATCCAGTCGGCCAGGATGCGGTACATCGCATCGGCAAAGCCATTGCCGTCCCGCTCCAATTCGGTGCGGGTGGCGGGCAGCGCGGCCACGATCGCCGGATCGAACGCCGCCGTGCCCAGGGCATGATCGGGGTGCAGATGGCTGAGGAACACACGCCGCACCGGGCCGTGGCACAGCTTTTCCGCCACCGCCGCCAACCCTTGAGCATAGCGCAGCGATGGACCGCAGTCGAACAGCACGGCCCCGCCTTGCGGGCAGGCCATGACCACTGCATTGGCGATGGCCCCGCCATTGCCGAACACGATGGCCTCGTCCGCCCCGCGCACCAGCCAGATGCCCGGCCCGATCGGCTGGGGATCATAGGCATAGCGACCGGCAAAGGTTTCCGCCCGGGCCATGCGCGCTGGCAATGCCACTGGCGCGGCGGCAAGCAGGCCCAGGGCCGCGCGGCGCGATAGCGTCATGGTGCCAGCCTGCCGTCAAACGTGCGACCGTTGCTGTCGGCCATATGGATGCTGACCGGGCCGGCCTGCGTGGGCGGCAACAGCAGGGTGAATGCCGGGTCTTCGGATACTGAGCCGTTGATCGTCATCGTGCCCAGCGCCGCGCCATCTGCGCCACGCACCTGCATCGTCTCGATGTTGTAGGCGGCGATATTGTCGACATAGCCGGTGTCCATCGGATGGCGCACGCTTACGCGCAGGCGGGTATCGGCGGCCTCGTGCCACAGCTTCCCGCGCATTTCGCCCAGATGCTGCGCCCAATCGCCCTTGACCCGGCTGACCGGCGGGGCCGAGCAACCACCGCCCGCCGCATCGATCCAGCGCCCGCCCACGTGCCACACGCCATCGGCGGTCAGCACCAGCGCTCGCACCGGCGTGCGCTGGTCCAGCTTGATGCGCAGGCTGACATAGGGAAGCGCGCCCTGGGGCTGGTAATCGATCGCCACGGGCAAGGGGTTCAGATCCATCAGCACGACGATCCGCTGCACCTTGCCCAGCGCGCGGGCATCGACGGTAACGGGGAAAACATGCTGGTTTTCCGTCACATCGGGCATGGTCACGATCACCGCCGGGTCAAACCGCACCGGCGCCTTGCCCAGCAGCCACGCGGCGTGATTGTCCCACATCGGCGAGGCCAGCGGATCGGCCACCAAGCCCGGCGTAGGGGCGGCGGCAACCGGCGTGGTGCTTGCCAGCAAAGCCATGATCGGCACGAGGAGGGCAGGGCGCTTCATACCAAGGCACCATTTGCCTTGATCGGGCAGCATTCTACAATTGCACCATAGGCCAAGATCGAGGGCCAGCTTGGGCAAGGGATGGGAGAGAATGATCGCAGCACTGCGTCGCATCCCGTGGGCAGGGATGGTGCTGGCCATGACGGCCGCGCCGGTCCTCTCGCCAGCCTGGGCGCAACAGGCCGCGCCGTTCGATGCTCAGGGCTATCGCAACGCGGCGTTCCGCGCGCCAGTGGACCGCGATCCGGCGCCAGCCAGCGCAATCCCGTTGGCGCAGGCGCGGCAGCTGGCGCCCGGCGCAGCGCTGTTCATCGATGTCTTGCCGGCCGAAGGCGCGCATCGTGATGGTGCCAGCGGTGCCTGGACGCTGGCCACCCCGCACGAGACGATCCCCGGCGCCCTGTGGTACCCGGAAACCGGCCGCGCCCCGCCCGATCCGCTGCTGTGGCAGGCGCTGACCACACAGGTTGCAGCCTTCCGCCGCCAGCATCCGGCTGCGCCGATCGTGCTGTTCTGCCGCGCCGATTGCTGGATGAGCTGGAACGCCGCCCGGCGCCTGGCGCTGGGCGGCGTTGCGGGCGTACGCTGGCTGGCCGAAGGGATTGAGGGATGGCACGATGCCGGCGGCAACCTGGTGCCGGCAACCCCCGTGCCGGTGCCCGACAAGTGATGCGTTGAAACCAGAACCACAATCAGAACCACCGACAGGAGAAATGCCATGGCCACGTTGATCGTCAGCTATCCCGCGCACGAAGGCGCGCGGTTCGATGCCGCCTACTATACCGCCACGCATATCCCGCTGGTAGAGCGGCTGTGGACCCCGCACGGCTTTACCGGGGCCGAAGTGCTGTTTCCGGCGGGCGACCAGCCGTGGAAAGCGTCGGTCCTGCTGCGCTTTTCCAGCCAGGCGGCGATCGATGCCGCGCTGGCCAGCCCGGATACGCCGCAAGTGCTGGCCGATGTGGCCAATTTCACCGACATCGCCCCGGTGATCTACCGCGCGGCGGATTAAGCGGGTTTGCGGCGCGGGGGGCCTTCACGCCCCCGCGCCGCCGGTTCGTGGTTGTCAGGGGGCGCGATAGACCACTTTGCCGCCCACCATGGTCAGCAGCACCCGAGTCTGCGCAATCGCATCGGGGTTGCCGGCAAAGATATCGCGATCAATCCAGATCAGATCGGCAAACTTGCCGCGTTCCAGGCTGCCCACCTGATGCTCGGCGCGCAGCGACCAGGCCGCGTTGATCGTGGCCGCGCGCACCGCCTGCATCACCGACAGCGGCGGCCCGCCCGACAGCGGCTGGCTGTATTCCGGCCCGGCCGAGGGATCGTTGCGCCGGGTTACCCCCACTTTCAGGGCAAACCATTCGTTCAGCGGATCGACCGGCCAGTCGCTGCCAAAGGTGATGCGCGCGCCGGCCTTGGCCAGAAGGCCCGAAGGCTCCATGAAGGCATAGCGCTTGGGGCCGAGGTAATCCTTGGCGCCGGCCACGGTATCGGCGGCCTGCTTGCCCCATTGCAGCGATAGCACCGGGGTGACGCCCAGTGCCTTGTAGCGCGGGAAATCAGTGGGATCGACGATCTCGTCATGGGCGATCGCCGGGCGCACGTCGCGCGTCGGCTGGCTCTTGAGCAGGGCGGCCACGGCATCGAGCGCGATGCGTACCGCGCCATCGCCATCGGCATGCATGTGCGGGTCAAAGCCCAGTGCGGTGATGCGCTCCAGCAGCGGCGCCAGCACGGCGGGCGGGAAATAGGGCGCCGGCCCCTTGTTGGTGCCGGGCTGCCAATCGGGCTTTTCCGGCGTGCCGTGGTTTTCCAGATAGGGTTGCAGCATCACCCCGGTAAAGGCCGGGGCGGTGATCACGCCATCCATATAGAGCTTGATCGTGCGCACCATGATCGTGGGTTGCACTTGCGCCGCGCCCTGGTCATAGGCGCGCCGCCATTCGACGATGCGGGCCAGCGCCGGCTCGGGAGAGGGGCCTTCCTCGGGCGCGATGTGCGGCGCGAAATGGCCGCGCGCGGTCAATTCCCCGGCCTTGGACAGTACGGAAAAGGCATGGATTGATTCGCGCGGCGCATCGGCATCGAGGAACGTGGTCACGCCCTGCGCTGCCATCGCGCTGAGGGCAGCGCGCGCGGCAACGATATCGTCCGCCGGCGTTGGCGTGGGCACCAGCTTGCGCACCAGGTCTTGCGCGGCGTCTTCCAAAAGGCCGGTAGGCGCGCCCGTGTCATCGTGATGGATCGCGCCACCAACCGGATCGGGCGTCCTGGCATCGATGCCGGCCAGGGCCAGCGCCTTGCTGTTGACCAGGGCGGAATGCCCGAACGAGGAGAACACTGCCACTGGCCGCCGCGTCGGCAGCGCGTCGAGCATCGCCTTGGTCATGTCCACGCCCAGCGGCTGCATTTCCTGCTGAAACCAGTGCACCGCGATCAGCCACTTGCCCTCGTTGGCGGCATCACCATCCTTGGCCGCGCAGGCAGCAAGGGCCGCCTGGAATTCGGGCACGGTCAACCGCTTGTATTGCAGGTCGCAGGCAAGCAGGCCGGCGCCGCCCTCCAGCGGGTGCATGTGCGCATCGATCAGGCCGGGCATGACCACGCCGCCCTTGAGGTCGATGGTCTGCGTCGCCGGGCCGGCCATCGCCCTGGCCCCGGCATCGCTGCCCAGATAGACGATCCGCCCATCCTTGATCGCGATCGCCTGGGCAACACTGCCCTGGGCATCGATGGTGTGGATCTGGCCGTGCAGCAGAACGGTATCGGCCACCGGCGCGGGCGCGGCTTGGGCGGCGCTGGCCGCCAAGGCCGAACCGGCCAATAGCGAAATCAGGCGAAGGGAATGCATGCGGGCACCTCGCACATCGCGCGGCACCCCCTGTGCCGCCCTATCTGTGATCTAAGCAGATAGGGCGGGGGTAGGACAAGTGTCCAATTTTCGTCCAGGCAGGTCTGCCGGAACGGCAGGTGTGTCAGCGCGGCTTTTCTGCCTCGGCCAAGGCGGCGCGGGCGATCGGCTCCATCACGGCATAGCCGGCGGCATTGGGATGGACGCCATCGCTCGACAAGCCGGGCTTCATCGCCCCTTCGGGCGTGGCCATCGCGCTGTAGTAGTCGGCATAGGCCAGGCCGCGGGCACGGGCGAGGTCTTTGAGCCAGGCATTGAGCGCGGCAATCTGTGCGGCTGGCTTCATCTCGCTACGCCAGTTGAAACCGCCGGCGGGCAGCACGCTGCCCAGCACCACGGCAATGCCATTGGCCTTGGCCAGATCGACCATCGCCAGCACGTTGGCAGCATATTCATCCGGGCTGGTCGGCCCGGTGTTGCCGGCCACGTCGTTGGTGCCGCACATAATGTGCACCACGCGTGGGCGCAGGCGCACGACGTCCTGATAGAACCGCAGCAGGATCTGCGGGCTGGTCTGCCCGGCAATGCCCCGATCGACGATGCCGCCGGCAAACATCGCCGGGGCGGTGGTCAGCCACCATTCGGTGATCGAATCGCCGATGAACACCGCGCGCAGCGGTTGCGGCACCTGGCGATCGGCCTTCTGATAGCGGCACAGGTTGCCCCAGTCATAGCCGCCGACACGGCTGGGCGTGCACGGCTCGGCCACCATCGCGGTCGGCCCGATCGGCGCCACGGCCACGGTCACGCTGGGGACTGGCGCGGGCACGGCCGGCTGCCCGGCCTGCGCTGCCAGCGCCGGCGAAGCGGCCAGCATCAGTGCCAGGGCCAGCGCGCCAGCGCCCGCCCCGGCCAGATTGGCAATTGCCCGGCGCATCAGATGATGCCCACCGCCTTGCCGGCGCGTTCGAACATGCCGATGATCGTCTGCACCTGCTCGGCGCTGTGCGCGGCGCAGAGCGAGCAGCGCAGCAAGGTCATCCCCGCTGGCGTTGCCGGCGGGCGCGCCAGATTCACATAGAGCCCTTCGTGCAGCAGCGCTTCCCACATCATCGCGCCCCGCTCCAGATCGGGCATGATCACCGAGATGATCGCGCTTTGCGGCGTGGCCGTGCCCAGCTTGAAGCCGCGCTGGGTCAGGCCAGCGTGCAGGGTCTTGGAATTTTCCCACAGGTGCGCGCGCTTGTCGGCGGCATGCATCAGCTTGCGGATCGAGGTGCTGGCGGTGTGCACTACGCTGGGCGGCAGCGAAGCGGTGAACACATAAGGACGGCACACCAGGCGCAGGATTTCGAACTTGGGGTGGTTCGACACGCAGAAGCCGCCCACCGTGCCGACCGACTTGGAGAACGTGCCGATCACGAAATCGACCTGGTCAAGCACGCCCTGGTCTTCGGCGACGCCGCGCCCGTTGGGGCCGATGAAGCCCATCGAGTGGGCTTCGTCCACCAGCACCATGGCGCCGTGGGCCTTGGCAACGGCGATCATTTCCTTGAGCGGGGCGATGTCGCCCAGCATCGAATAGACGCCTTCGAGCACGACAAGCTTGCCCGCGCCTTCGGGAATGCGCTTGAGGCGCTTTTCCATCGCTTCGATATCGTTGTGCTTGAACGGCACGACTTCGGCGTCGCCCATCTTGCAGCCGTCCCAGATCGAGGCGTGGCTGTCGATGTCGAGCACGATGTAATCGCCCTTGCCGGCCATCGTGCTGATGATGCCCAGGTTGGCCTGATAGCCGGTGGAGAACACCATGGCATGGTCCATGCCATAGAAGTCCTTGAGCGCGTCTTCCACGGCGCGGTGCCCGGCATAGGTGCCGTTGAGCACGCGGCTGCCGGTGGTGCCCGAACCGAACTCATCGAGCGCCTGCTTGCCAGCGGCGATCACGTCCGGGTCGAACGTCATGCCCATGTAGTTGTAGGTGCCCAGCAGGATCGTCTCGCGCCCGTTGCACACCGCAACGGTGGGCGAGATCACCTTTTCCATCACCAGGTTGAACGGATCGGTGACGCCGGTGGACAGCAGCGCGCGGCGCTGTTCGATCAGGCCGTCGAACTTGGAAAACAGGTCGGTCATGGGGGCGCTTACCCTTGCAGCTTGGTCACGGCGTCGATCAGCTGGCCATAGGTTTCGATCTCGGCCTGCTGGTTCATGCTGATGATGATGTCAAACTCGTCCTCGATCGCGGCGACGAAATCCATCACCGTCAGGCTGTCCCACTCCAGGTCGCCGGCAAAGGTGGTGGCATCGGTGATGGCCACGCCCTTCTTGTTGAAGGGCTCGATCAGCTCGGCAATCTTAGCGGCAGTGGCGGGGCGGTCCATCGTCTCTCTAACTCCGTGGGGCAGGGCGGTGCCCCTGCCAGAACATTGCGGCGGAAAAGCGGCCTGTGGCCTGCCCTGTCAAGCCTGAACGGGCGATGAGGCCGATTTCCTGCGCGGTGGCCGTGGGAAAGCGGGGTGACGATGATACACAGGCCGCGATCTAAATCAGTTTCATCACCGCCTGCATGAACGGGCTGATGGACACCGGCTTGGCCAGATAGCCCTCGGCGCCGGCCTCGCGAATGCGTTCCTCGTCGCCCTTGCCGGCATAGGCGGTGACGGCCAGGATCGGGATCTGGCGCAGCACCGGATCGGCCTTGAGCGCCTCGATCAGTTCCAGCCCCGAAACGTTGGGCAGCTGGATATCCATGATCACCAGCCCTGGCACGAACTGGCGCGCGCGGTCCAATGCCTCGCGCCCGTCGGCCACCGGCTCCACGGTAAAGCCATTGGCCACCAAGAGGTCGCAGAACAGCTTGCGGTTGAGGTCGTTGTCCTCGACAACCAGAATTCTTTTTGCCACGGAACACCCCTATCACGCGTGCCGGCGCGGCCGCACGCCTTGCTCTATTGACCTCGAAAGGCTCTGACAATCATCCGCGAACCCTCGTCCCCCGTCCCCGATCCGCAGGATCTGGCGCTGGCCGCGCTCGGCTGGGTGCTGGCCGACGGGCAGCGCGCCGAACGCTTCCTGGCCTTGAGCGGGATGACGCCCGAAACCTTGCGCGCGGGGCTTGCCGATCCGGCCGGGCAGAACGCGGTGCTGGGCGGGGTGCTCGATTTCCTGCTGTCTTACGAGCCTGACCTTGTTGCCGCGGCCGACGCGCTCGATATAAGCCCTCAGGCCTTGGCCGCCGCACGGGAGAAACTGGTATGAGCCGCCCGCTGGTGATCAGCGATTGCGATGAAGTGCTGCTGCACATGGTGGCGCCGTTCCAGGCTTGGCTCAAAGCCAACCACGACATCGATTTCGTGATGGAAAGCAATGATTTCGGCAAGGCCATGCGCTATGTCCATGACGGGCGCGGGGTGGAATCGCGCGAGATCTGGCGCCTGCTCGACCTGTTCTTCAACACGCAGATGCATACGCAGCCGGCCATCGCCGGCGCGGTGGAGGCTGTGGGCGCGCTGGCCGACCGCGCCGACTTCGTGATCCTGACCAATCTGGGCCACAGCTATCGCGACGCCCGCACCGCGCAACTCGAAGGCGTGGGCATCAACGCCCGCGTCTTTACCAACCAGGGGCCGAAAGGGCCGGCGCTCAAGGCCATTCTCGATGAATACAACCCCACCCGCGCGGTGTTCATCGACGATCTGCCCCAGCATCACCATTCCGCCGCGCAATTGACGCCCGAGGTGATCCGCCTGCACTTGTGCGGAGAGCCCTTGCTCGCGCCGCATATCGATTGCGCGCACAAGGCCGGGCATGCCCATGCCCGGATCGATACCTGGGACCATGCGCTGCCCTGGCTGATGGCCCGGCTGGACGAGGCCGCCTGACCTTTTTCGTGTTTGCTGGAGTGTGTGAGAATGACCGTTTCGATCGATGCCCGCCTGGCCGAACTGGGCCTGGAACTGCCGCAGGCCGCAGCGCCGGTGGCGGCCTATGTGCCCACCGTGCTGGCGGGCGGGCTGCTGCACGTTTCGGGGCAGCTGCCGTTCATCGATGGCGCGCTGGTGACCGGCCGCCTGGGTGAAGACGTCAGCCTGGAGCAGGGCGCCGCTGCTGCCAAGGCCTGCGCCCTTATGTTGCTGGCCCAGGCCAAGGCTGCCCTTGGCTCGCTCGACCGCATCGAGCAGGTGGTCAAGCTCGGCGCGTTCATAAATTCGACCGGCGATTTCACCGATCAGCCCAAGGTGGCCAACGGCGCTTCGGAACTGATGCAGGCGGTGTTCGGCGATGCTGGCCGCCATGCCCGCAGCGCCGTGGGCGTGCCGGTGCTGCCGTTGGGCGCTGCGGTGGAAATCGATGCTATCTTTGCTGTTCGCGCTCATTGATCGCTTCCTCCTGCCGGCGCGGGCAGCGGCCCGCGCGGGCTGGCTGCGCGAGGCCATCTATGCGCATCGCGGGCTGCATGGCCCGGGTGTGCCGGAAAACTCGCTGGCCGCAGCCGACGCTGCCATTGCGCGCGGCTTTGGCATCGAATGCGACGTGCAGCGCAGCCGCGATGGGCAGGTCGTGGTGTTCCACGACCGCACGCTCGATCGCCTGACCGAGCAGGGCGGCAACCTGGCCGACCACACCGCCGCAGACCTTGCGGGCATGACCCTGCTGGATGAAACCGGCACGGCGGTGTCGGGTGAAACGATCCCTGGCCTGCGCCAGTTGCTCGACCGCATCGATGGCCGCGTGCCCCTCCTGATCGAAGTGAAATCCGCGCCCACGCAGCGCATCGCGCCGCTGTGCCTCGCGGTGCGCCGCCTGCTCGAAGGCTATCGCGGGCCCGTGGCGGTAATGAGCTTCGATCCGCGCGTTGCCGCCTGGTTTCGCCGCTATTCCCCCCACGTGGTGCATGGCCTGGTGGTGACCGAGGCAGGGCGGCGCACCCTGCTGGCCCGCCTTAAGAGGCACCTTGCGCTGTGGCGCGCGCGTCCCCAATTTCTGGCCTATGACATTGCCGATATTGCCAATCCTGTGGTGCGCCTCGCCCGGCGCCGGGGTGTTCCGGTGCTGACCTGGACCGTGCGCACCCCCGATGATGCCAGCCGGGCGGCAACCTATGCCGATGCGCCGATTGCGGAAGGCCCGGTCCTGCTGGCGGCGCCAGCGGCGTGAGGCGGGCGGCGCCATGACGCTGACCGCACGCGTGGAAGGCGCGGTGGGCAATATCCCGGCGGCGGATTGGGATCGCCTGATCGGGGATGGCAATCCCTTCATGTCCCACGCGTTCCTCTCACTGCTCGAGGAATCCGGCTCGGTCGGCGGGCGCAGCGGGTGGACGCCGCTGCCGCTGCTGATCGACGACGCCGATGGCCGTCCGGCGGCGGCGCTGCCGGCCTATCTCAAGCAGCACAGCCAAGGCGAATATGTCTTTGACCATGCCTGGGCCGATGCCTGGCAGCGCGCGGGCGGGGATTATTATCCCAAGCTGCAGATCGCCGCGCCGTTCACGCCGGCCACCGGCCCGCGCCTGTTGTGTGCCGGGCGCCTCGATCTGGCGCTCCCCCTGTTGCGCGCGGCCGAGGCACTGGTGGACCAGAACGGCTTGTCGTCGGCCCATGCCACGTTCCTTGCACCCGAACAGGTGCCGCTGTTCGAGGAAGCCGGCTGGCTCTTGCGCTCAGACCTGCAATTCCACTGGGAAAATCGCGGCTATGCCACGTTCGACGATTTTCTTGGCGCGCTGTCTTCGGCCAAGCGCAAGAACCTGCGCAAGGAGCGCGCCGCTGCCCAGGCCGGTGTGGAGATCGTGACGCTGACCGGCGCTGCCATCACGGCCGACCACTGGGACGCGTTCTGGGTGTTCTACCAGGATACCGGCGCCCGCAAATGGGGGCGGCCGTACCTGACCCGCGCCGCGTTCGACCTGATCGGGCAGACCATGGCCGACAAGGTCTTGCTGGTGCTGGCGCTGGAGGATGGCGAGCCAGTGGCTGGCGCGCTCAATTTCATTGGGCGCGATACGCTCTACGGCCGCTATTGGGGCGCCGTGGTGGAAAAGCCGTTCCTGCATTTCGAGCTGTGCTATTACCAGGCGATCGATGCCGCCATCGCCATGGGGCTGCGCCGGGTGGAAGCCGGGGCGCAGGGGCAGCACAAGCTGGCACGCGGCTATGAACCGGTGCAGACATGGTCGGCGCACTATATCGCCGATCGCGGATTTCGCGCCGCGGTGGCCGAATTCCTGGTGCGCGAGCGCGCCGGGATAGAGCAGGGCCAGTTCGAACTGGCAGGGCACACGCCCTATCGCAAGGGCTAGGCGCCGCGATCAGGCAGCCTGAAATTTAGGCGGCGTGGCGGGTTGCGGCGCGCATCCATTCGCGGGCGCGGCGCTGGGCTTCGGCGATATCGCGCGCGCTCATTTCCTCGGCCACATCGGCGCGGGCGCGGGCAGCATCGTCATGGCCGGCCACGGCCGCGAGGTTGAACCACTTGTGCGCTTCGACCAGATCGCAATCGGCACCATAGCTGCCGGTGGAAAAGGCCACGCCCAGATCGAAAAACGCGTGGCTGTCACCCTGCGCGGCAGCGGCGAGGCAGGCGGCGATCAGGCTGTCGGCGCGGTCGGCTGCGGCATGGCCGGCATGAAGCGGTGCGGATGGCACCAGCGTGATCGGTGGTTGCGCGTGCGGCATGGTCCTTGGTTCCCCCTGTGCGAATCTGCCTTTCCCCATCGGGTGGCAGGGCAAGGCTCGCCAATTAAGGTCAACAAACCGTTAAGCATGATTGCGGCCGTGCCCGCGCGGGCGCCGCTTTATCCGCGAAATGTACGATGCCGCTGTTTCACAAAGGTTCAGCTGCAATGTGACATAGCGTTGAGGAAGTGCTTGTGCGCCCTTTCCTGCCTGCCTATAGGCGCGGCAAGCCGGGGGCTGGTCGCGCCGATCGCGGCGCGTTTTGGCCCTGGTGGTCGGAAGGCGCAACACGGAGGGCCGGATGGCTGGGGTTCTGGGTGACGAAATTGACGTGTTGGCAAAGGCCCGCCGGGCCATGCCGGGTGATTACGTTCCGAATGACGACGAACCCTATATGAGCGAGCAGCAGCTCGACTATTTTAGGCGCCTTTTGCTCGAGTGGAAGAAGTCGATCCTGTCGGCCTCGGCCGGCACGCTTTCGGCCCTGCAGGATGGTCCGCTGCGTGAACCCGATCTCAACGATCGCGCATCAAGCGAAACCGACTGGGGCATCGAACTGCGCACCCGCGATCGCCAGCGCAAGCTGATTGCCAAGATCGATTCGGCCATGCGCCGCATCGACGAAGGCGAATATGGCTTCTGCGAAGTGACCGGGGAGCCGATCGGCCTTGGCCGCCTGATCGCCCGCCCGATCGCGACGATGACGGTGGAAGCGCAGCAGGCGCACGAGCGTCGCGAAAAGATCTCGCGCGATATGTGATGGCGCCGGCAGGGCCAAGGTGGTCCTGCCCAGCCCATGATGGCCGCGCAGCCGCGCCATCGGCATTTCGGTAAATACCGCCAAGGCCGCTGTCCCCCGATGGCACGGGGCTTTTTGCCGCTGCGAGCGGGAAATTTAAAGATTTCTTTGCCGTTTTCGTTTATCCCTTTGCACATGGACCGGTGCGAAAGGTGGCAGGTGCGGCGCAAGCTGCTCGCTGGCAGCCACATAGCGCCGGGCCCATGCCGCTTGGCCCACCTTGTTGGAAACGGAACCTGACGGTGACTGATATCGACCATCGGCAATTGGGGCGTGACAGCCTTTTCCTGATGGCCGACTTGCGCCTAGACGGCCAGGACGGTGAGCATCGCGTGCGCGTGCGCAATCTTTCGGCCGGCGGGATGATGGCCGAAGGCGCGCTGCGGGTGGTGCGGGGCATGCGGCTTGAGGCCAACCTGCGCCATATCGGCTGGGTCGAAGGTGTGGTGGCCTGGGTCCAGGATACCCGCTTTGGCATTGCCTTTGTCGAACAGATCGATCCCAAGCTGGCACGCGAGCCAGTGGCCACACAGCCGTCTGACGATTACGCGCCGCGTTATGTCCGGCCGCCGCTCGCCCAGCCAGAGGGCAAGCGCCTGCGCAAGCTGTGACGCGTTCGGCTTGGCGCTGCTGCTGAAATACTGAAATCGCCGGCGCCGGCATCTTTGCTGGCCTGCCACGGCTGATCTGCTAGGCAAGGGACATGGCTCCCCCGTCTTGCCATCTGCGCCGCGCTGCGGCGGTGCTTTTGCCCGGTGTCGCCCTTATGCTGGCCAGTTGCGGGGGCGACCGGCGCGGCGCCCTGCCGGTGGCCCTGGCGGGTGACGACAGCGCCTTTCAAACCGCCGCGCCGCGTCCCACGCCGGCCGCGCAGGTCTTGCGTGCCGCCACGGTCGAAGGGCTGGTGGGCTTTGACGCGCAAGGCCGCGTGGTGCCCGCCATTGCCGAACGCTGGATCGTGACCGATGACGGGTTGAGCTATATCTTTCGCCTGCGCGATGGCACCTGGCCCGATGGCACCGCGATCGATGCGCCCAGCGTTGCCGCCGCGCTGCGCCGCGCGCAAAAGGCGCTGGCCGGCACCGCGCTGGGGCTCGATCTTGCCCCGATCGATGAAATCCGGGTGATGACCGATCGGGTGGTGGAAGTGGATCTTTCCGCCCCGCTGCCTGATCTCCTGACCCTGCTCGCCCAGCCCGAACTGGGGCTGCCGCGGGCGCGGATCGGATCTGGCCCACTCGGCCTGCGCCGCGAAGGCCTGGTCGCGCGCCTGTCTCCCATCCCGCCCGAGCGCCGCGGGCTGCCGGCGCAGGACGGCTTTTCCCGCAGCGTGCGGCCGTTGCGCGTGGAAGTGGAAAGCATGGCCGTGGCGGCCCAGCGCTTCAACGACGGGCTGGTCGACGTGGCGCTGGGCGGCACGATCGATTCGCTCCCACTGGCCGGCACCACCATGCTCTCGCGCGGCAATGTGCAGCTTGATCCGGTCATGGGGCTGTTTGGCCTCCAAGTGGTGCGCGCGCAGGGTTTCCTGGCCGATCCGCTGCGGCGCGAGGCGCTCGCCCTGGCGATCGACCGCGATGGCCTGGTCGGCGCCTTTGCCATCGGCGGGTGGAGCGGCACGACGCGGCTGGTCTCTCCTGAAGTGCCCGATAGCGATGGCAGCGTGGGCGAGCGCTGGATCGGCACCACGCTCGACCAGCGCCGCGCGCTGGCGCGCCAACGGGTCATGGCCTGGTTGGCAACCGGGCAGGGCGCGCCGCGCCTGCGCGTGGCCGCGCCCGATGGCCCGGGCACGCGGCTGGCCCTGGCGCACCTGGCGGCCGATTTCGCCACGATTGGCGTGACCCTGGAACGGGTTGACGCCAGCGCCTCGGCCGATCTGCGCCTGGTCGACAGCGTGGCGCGCTATACCCGCGCTGCCTGGTTCCTCAACCAGGTGGCCTGCCCGGTCAGTCCGGCAGGGTGCAGCCCGCAAGGCGATGCCCTGGCCGCGCAGGCCCGGGCAGAGCGCGATCCGCAGGCGCGCATGGCCCTGCTGGCGCAGGCCGAAACCGCCGTCACGGCGGCCAACAGCTTTATCCCGATCGCGCGGCCGTTGCGCTGGTCGCTGGTGCGCAGCCGCGTGACCGGGTTTTCCCCCAATCCCTGGGGTTGGCACCCGCTGCCACCGCTCACCATTGTGCCGAAATAGGCAGTTTTTCGAAGAATTGCCGCGATCAGGGCGATTTTTCGCATTTGGTCATGGCGGCGAAAGGAACAACCCGCTAGGGGGCGGGGGCCGAGAGATGGTATATCGGGCTTCGCGTGGTGAGGCCGTGGCACTGTCGTCTGGCCTTATAAACACCCGTGTAATATCCCCAGCCGGTCCCTGCCCACGTTGCGGCCCGGCCCAGACCCGTTGAGTTTCATGCCCTTTTCATCTCTCCCTGCTGCCGTTGCCGAATCCCTTGCCGCCCGTGGCTATGCCGAGCCGACTCCGGTCCAGGCCGCCGTGCTCGAAGCGGAAGCGGCCGGCCGCGACCTTCTGGTTTCTGCCCAGACCGGCTCTGGCAAGACCGTTGCCTTTGGCGTGGCCATGGCTTCCGATCTCCTTGGCGATGGCGTACCGCCGGCCGGCGCGCCGCTGGCCCTGGCCATTGCCCCCACGCGTGAACTGGCCCTTCAGGTCAGCCGCGAACTCGCCTGGCTTTATGAAAAGGCCGGCCTGCGCATCGCGACCTGTGTTGGCGGGATGGACCCGTCAAAGGAACGCCGCCAGCTCCACCATGGTGCGCACATCGTGGTCGGCACGCCCGGCCGCCTGCGCGACCATCTTGAACGCGGCGCGCTCGATCTTTCCGCGCTGCGCTTCGTCGTCCTCGATGAAGCCGACGAAATGCTCGACATGGGCTTCCGCGAAGACCTGGAAGAACTGCTCGACGCCACCCCGGCTCAGCGCCGCACGCTGCTGTTCTCGGCCACCATGCCGCGCCCGATCGCGGTGCTGGCCAAGCAGTATCAGCGCGACGCGCTGCGCATCTCCACGATCGACGATCGCCAGGGGCATGGCGACATCAGCTACCAGGCTGTCGCCGTCTCGCCCAACGACATCGAGAACGCGGTAATCAACCTGCTGCGCTTCCACGAGGCGGAAACGGCCATGCTGTTCTGCGCGACGCGCGACAATGTGCGCCGCCTCCACGCCACGCTGGTCGAGCGTGGCTTTGCCGCCGTGGCGCTGTCGGGCGAGCACAGCCAGAACGAGCGCAACCAGGCGATCCAGGCCTTGCGCGATGGCCGTGCACGCATCTGCGTGGCCACCGACGTGGCCGCACGCGGGATCGACATTCCTTCGCTCAGCCTGGTGGTCCACGTGGAAGTGCCGCGTGACGCGGAAACCCTGCAGCACCGTTCGGGCCGCACCGGCCGCGCCGGTCGCAAGGGCACGGCCGTGTTGGTGGTGCCCTATCCGCGCCGCCGCCGCCTGGAAGAAATGCTGCGCCGCGCGCGGATCGAGGCGGAATGGATGCCGGCCCCCGGCGCCGCGCAGATCCGCGAGCGTGACCGCGAGCGCCTGCTCGAAAAGCTGCTGGCCCCGGTCGATGCCGAAGACGTGCTCGAAGATGACGTGGCCCTGGCCGACACGCTGATGGAACGCATGGAAGTGCGCGATATCGCGCTGGCGCTGGTGCGCAGCTATCGCTCGGCCATGCCGCAGCCCGAAGACCTCATCGACCTGTCGACCGAGGAAGGCCGCAAGGCCACGCACCGCACCGGTTTTGACGATGTGTCGTGGTTCCGCATGGATATCGGCCGCCGCCAGAACGCCGATCCGCGCTGGCTGCTGCCGTTGCTGTGCCGCCGTGGCCACATCACCCGCAACGAGATCGGCGCGATCCGCATCGGGCCGAGCGAAACCTATTTCCAGGTGCCCAAGGCGATGGAAGACCGTTTCCGCGCCGCGTTGCAGCGCACCGCGCGCGAAGGCGCCGAGGATGAAACCGGCATTCGCATCGAACCGAGCGAACCGCCGCGCGAAATGGCCCGCACCAATCGCCGCCAGGGCAATGGCCCCAACCGCCCGCGCGAAGGCTTCCCGCCGCGCGGTGATGGCCCGCGCAACGATGGCCCCCGCACGCACCGCAAGGGCCCGCCGCGCCGCCGCGAAGGCTGAACCCAAAAGATCCTCCCCCACACCGTGGGGGAGGTGGCGACCGCAGGTCAGCTACAAGGGGCATGGGGCTGAGCCTGCCTCACACGAAATGACTTCGTTGTATTTGGGCATGAAGGCATTCATGTGTCTTTCCCATGGCCGAGACACTGACATGGCAGATTGATGATTTGCCCCCAGGCTTCGCATGGGATGGTGAAGCGGAAAAGGTTCTGCAACTGGTGGACGGCGCCTTTGCTCCTATCGAGCGACCTGTTCATTTCACCGATGTTGGTCACTGCTGTGAATGTCTTGAGCACGATAAAGAGCTAAAGGCTCGTCCGCGCATGGCTTTGCGCCGTGCGGACCTGGGGCATGCGGGCTGGGATCCCGTTTGTTTTACCAGTGTGCAGGGTGTCGCTTATCTGATGCCGGCTCTGGCGCGATATACGATGGCGCCCGATTTCTGGCCGGATCGAGAATGGTATGCGGTTCAGATGGTTTCCCACTTGACCTTTGATGGCCCCGATAACCGCTTGGTGCATTCCTTTGATGTCGAGCAGAAAGAAGCGATTGCAGCATTGATCGCGTGGTGCATCGCCCATCGGGCCGAAGACCTGGCGCATTACGGCGACGTGGATGCTTGGCTTTCTGCCGCCGAGATTTGGCAGGCGTGAGAAGTCGGCGAGAAAATCCCGGGAGGCAGTGTTCAAGTTGGGCGCGGACAAATACAGCGCGAGTATTTTTGTCGTAGTTGCTCCCCGGACTGCTATTCCTGCCGCTCCAGCGGTTCGACCCGCAGTAGGCCGGCAAGCGCCTGCGCATCGGCGCAGGTGGCATCGCCGGCCAGCCGTGCCTGAAGCGCGCGATAATGCGCCAGCACGCGCTGCCCCAGGTCGCTTACCTTGGCCCCGCCACCATGGGCGCTGCCGGGAAAGGTTTCCACCAGCGGCCCGTGCCAGCAGCGGTTCATCACATCCACCAGTTGCCAGGCGCGGCGATAGCTCATCCCCATGGCGCGCCCGGCGGCCGAGATCGAGCCTTCGCGCGCGATGGCATCGAGCAGGTCGGCCTTGCCCGGCCCCATGGCGATCGCCTCGCCGCAATAGAGCTGTAGCTTGATCTTGATATGCGCTGCATCGGCCATGCCGGGGTTTTAGGCGCGCATGCCGTTTGGCTCAAGCGCGGCGGCAGAGGCATGGCCGTCGTTTTGCGCCGCGCTGGTGCGATCGGCGATGGTATAAGCGAAACAATCGGTTATCGTGCCATCACGGACCATGCGGGAGAGAATGCGATGCGGCCACGGTTGACGGTTTCGACGCTGGGCGTGGCTCTGGCGTCAGCGCTTGGCGCCGCGCCAGCGATGGCTGACGCCAATGGGGTCGAGGCCGCAAGGGCGCAGGGTGATGTGGCGCTCACGATCTATGCCGACATGGCCCTGGTCGAAGACGTGCGGCGCATCGATCTGCCCAAGGGTATCAGCCGCCAGGAATTTCCCGATGTCTCGGCCCAGATCCGGCCCGAAACCGTCACCCTTTCCGCGCCCGGCGCTGCCGTGGTGGAACAGAATTTCGACTACGACCTGCTGACGCCCGAAAAGCTGCTCGACAAGTCGGTCGGCCAGGATGTGAGCGTGGTGCGCACCACGCCCGATGGCCAGGAAGTGGCCACGCGCGCGCACGTGCTGGCCAACAACGATGGCGCCGTCGTCCAGGTCGGCAACCGGATCGAGATCCTGCGCAATATGCCCGGCCGCGTGGTCTACCCTGGCCTGCCTGCCGGCCTGCGCGCCCGCCCGACGCTGTCGGTCACGCTCGATGCCGCCAGCGCCGGCCCGCGCGCAGTGGGATTGCGCTATCTGTCGGGCGGGTTCGGCTGGAAGGCCGACTACGTGGCGCTGTTCGATGAAACTGCGGGCAAGCTCGATGTCCAGGGCTGGATCACGCTCAACAACACGACCGGCACGGGCTTTCCCAATGCCCGCGTCATGCTGGTGGCGGGGCAGCCGGGCGGCAACGCGGCTGACGATGGCAATCGCTATGTCCGCCCACCGCGCCGCCCCATCGGCAATCGCATGGGCACCGGCGGGGCCGACGGGCGCGAGACGCTGGGCGATTTCCATGTCTATCCGCTGGCCGGGCGCACCACCGTCGCCAATGCCCAGACCAAGCAGGTGAGTTTCCTCAATGTGGCCGGGGTGCCGGCGCGCAAGGTCTATCAATATCGCAACGGCTGGCAGCACAGCGCGGAAGAGGGCGAAAGCGTCGATACCGTGCTCGCCTTTACGTCGGCCAAGGATGGCGGCCTGGGGGATGCCCTGCCGGCTGGCACGATGCGCGTCTATATGCGCGACGCGCGCGGCAATCCGCAGTTCGTGGGTGAAAGCCCGCTGCCGCATACGCCGATGGGATCGGATTTGGCGCTGAAAACCGGCGTGGCGTTCGACGTGAAGGTGCAGCCGACCGTCGAAAAGCGCGAAAGGATCACGGCGGACGAGTGGGAACGCACCGCGCAATGGCGCATCACCCGCAATGATGCGGCGCCGGTCACCTACACGATCGAACAGCATCCGACCTTTTGGCGCACCCAGATGGCGTGGAAAGTGACCAACGCCCGCGCCGTGCCGGTGGAGGTTGACGTGGTCCAGGACGGCCTGGACGAGGGCTGGCACGATACCCGCGTTTCGGCCGAGAGCCTGCCTGGCCGCCAGCTCTCGCTTGATAGCCGGGTCTGGCATGTCACCGTGCCGGCGCGCGGCGCGGTAACGCTGACCGCCGCGATCGACACCCGCTATTGAGCGGCGCGATCATGCGCACTCTGATCGCGGCCATGGCCCTGTGGCCCGGCCTGGCCCTGGCGCAGCAGGCCGTGACGTCCGCGGCGCCGGCCAGCGTGGCCGTCACCATCTACCGCGAACCGGGGCGCGCCGCCGATGCGGCATTCGATCGCGGCTGGCTGCGCGGCTATGCCTTGGTCACCGAAACCCGCGATGTGGACCTGCCCGCCGGGCCAGCCACCGTGCGGTTTGAAGGGGTGGCGGCAGGCATGCTGGCGGAAACCGCGCTGGTTCGTGGTTTGCCGGCGGGGGTGGCCGAACAGAACCTTGATGCAGATCTGATCGGCGCCCGCAATCTCTATGCCCGCAGCTTTGGCCGCCCGGTGATTGTGCGCCATACCGATCCCCGCAGTGGCGCGGTGGTGGAAGAGCAGGCTGTGATCCGCTCCGGGCCTGATGGCGCTGCCGTGATCCAGACGCGCGATGGTTTCCGCAGCGCGCGCTGCGCCTGGCCCGATGAATATATCAGCTATGCCGATCTGCCCGCCGGGCTGGTGGCCAAGCCCACGCTGTCGGTGCAGACCAGGGCGCCTGCCGCAATGCATGGCCGGGTCACGCTCAGCTATCTCGCCTGGGGATTCGATTGGCGGGCGGATTATGTCCTGACCATGGCGCGCGACGGGCGCCACCTTGATCTGGCCGCCTGGATCACGCTGGCGAGCAGCGACGATACCGCGTTTGCCGGGGCCGCCGCAGCGGTGGCCGCTGGCAAGCCCGAAAAGCAGACGCGCGGGTGGGAAAATCGGTTTGGCGATGACCAATCGCTGTCGTTTACATGCGAGACGGCGCTGCCGCCACCTCCTCCGCCGCCACCTCCACCGATGGTGGAGTTCATGGCCCCCGCCCCGGTAGCAGCGAAGGAGTATATCGTCGTCACTGCCCAGCGCCGCGCCCCGGTCATGGCGCAGCAAGAGGCGCTGGGCGATCTCAAGCTCTATCGCCTGCCATTGCCGACCATGATCGCCCCGCGCGCGCAAAAGCAGATGGCCTTTGCCGAGCGCCGCGCCGTCAAGGTGCAGCCATTCTACAAAGGCACGCTGCAACTGGACGAACACGAAGACCAGCCTCTGCGCCAGGCGCTACGGCTGAACAATCGCAAGGCGGCGGGGCTGGGCCTGGCCCTGCCGGCGGGCCACGTCGTGGTCCTCGAACCGCACGGCGCCACGACGCTGCCTGTGGGCGAGGGCCGTATCGACGACAAGGCCGTGGGCGAAGAGATCGACATCGAACTGGGCGAGGCCACCGCCGTGCACCTGGCCGAGGCCGATGGGCGCCAGGACGATGACGCGCGTGGGCACGATCACACCGCTACCGTCACCAACGGCCGCGATCAGCCGGTCATCGTGGAACTGACCATCCCGCTGGACGAGGGCCAGCGCCTGACCAGCCCATCGCGCCCGCTCACCCGCAAGAACGGCCAGCCGCTTTGGCGCGTAACCGTTCCGGCCCACGGCATGGCCCGGCTTGCCTTCCGAGTGACCGACAGCGCGTGAACCCCATTGACCTTGCCCACCAAATCCCGCAAAGGCCGGCCTCCCCGCATGGGGGCGGTTAGCTCAGTTGGTAGAGCATCTCGTTTACACCGAGAGGGTCGGCGGTTCGAGCCCGTCACCGCCCACCAGGACCACGCTCCAGAGCGGCCCCCAGATATCGGCAATCACAGGCTGTTCCGTCGGGCGATGGCGCCCAGCACGGCAGCGCTCGGCTTGGCGGTGCGAGCGAAGGTGTTGGGGTCGACGCTGTGCAAGCCGAAGCGGTGGGCGTAGCCGAAACCCCATTCGAAATTGTCGAGCAGCGACCAGTGCATGTAGCCGCGGACCGGGACGCCATCGTCGATGGCGCGCTTGAGTTCGGCCAGCGCGGCGGGGATCAGCCATTGGCGCAGGGAATCGTCGGTGGTGTTGACGCCGTGCTCGGTCACATAGACCGGCAGCTTGGTTGCTTCCCAGGCATAGCGCACCGCGCCGGCCAGTGATCCCGCCCAGACCTCGGCGCCGGTGAAATTCTTGCGCGCGTCGGCCGGTGGGGGGACCACGCCACGGTCGTTCCAGACTTTGCGTTCGTAGTTCTGCACCCCGACAAAGTCGCAAGTCTGGGCGGCCAGGCGCAGCCATTCGCCATAGTAGCGTTCGCGCATGCGATCGCGCAGCGAATGGCGTCCGATCGCCTGGTCGTCGATGATGGCAAGGCTGACGCCGACTGGCAGGTCGGGCCGCACGCTCTTGATGGCGGCTACGCCGCGGCGATGGGCTTCCATCATGTGGGCGCGATAGGTGGCCGGCTCTTCCACCCAGATCGCCACGCCGGGCGCATACCGCGCTACGCCCAGTTGGCGGGCGGCGGCCTCCTGCATGGCCTTGTCGCCGGCAACCAGCTGCGCGGGCAGCAATTCGCCCAGCAAGCCGGCCAGGTTGGGCTCGTTCAAGGTCAAGGCCAGCTCGATGCCGGCGCCAAGATGGCGCACCGCCCGATCACAGAAGCGGGCAAACAGCGTGACCGATTCCGGGTTGCCCCAGCCGCCCTGCGCGGCGAACCAGCGCGGCGTGGTGAAATGATTGAAGGTAACGACCGGCTTGATACCGCGCGCGCGGCACCCGGCGATCATCGCCTTGTAGTGATCGAGCATGGCATTGGAGAAATGCCCTTTGTCAGGCTCGATCCGGGCCCATTCCAGGCTGAAGCGATAGGTGTTGAGGCCAAGGCCCTTCACCAGGTCGAGATCCACTGGCCACAGCTCCAGACTGTTGGCCGCGTCGCCCGACCGATCGGCGAACATGGTGTTGGGCAGATTTTCGATCACCCACAGGTCGGCGTTGAGGTTGTTGCCTTCCACCTGGTGCGCGGCGGTCGAGGCGCCCCACAGGAAGCCGGATGGGAAAGCCGGGCTGAGCGGTGCGCTCTGCGCCGCCCGGGCCAGCACCGGCGTGCCAGCGACAGCGCCGAGTGCCATGGCCGAAGCGAGCAGGCTGCGACGATCGGTTTGCATCACTTGTCTCCTCGTTCGGCCAGCAGGCCTTGGGTGCGCATCCAGCGGAGCATCAGGTCCAGCCAGCCCTCTTCCGGCGATCCGGCCGCTGCGGCGGCAAAGCCATGGCCGCCTTTTGAGAAGAGGTGGAACTCGATCGATCGCCCCGCGGCACGATAGCTTTCCAGCAACGGCAGGCCCTGTTGCCGGGCAAGCAAAAAGTCATCGGCGGCGATCGCCACGAACATCGGTGGTGCATCGGCCGGGACCTGCATCGGCCCCATGTTGGGATAGATCGGCGCGGCGAAATCGGGCTTGTCGGCGCCGCCGTGCTCGATCACGCTGCGGGTGAGGAAGCCGCCTGCCGAAAAGCCCATGAAACCGACGCGCTTTGCGTCGATGCCGAGTTCGGCCGCATGCCCGCGCACATAGCGCAGTGCGGCCAGGCCATCGGCCAGCGCTGCTGGTGGCGTATCGGCAGGCGGTGCGAGAACGCTGGGCTGTCCTGCAATCATCTTGTCGAGTTCGGCGACGAACACTTTCTGGTCTGGCGGCGTCGGCAATGTCCGGTACTTGAGAACAAATGCCGTGACTCCGTGGCTGGCGAACCAGCGGGCGATCAGCCAGCCCTCCTTGTCCATTTCGAGCCCGAGGAACGCGCCGCCTGGGGCAATGATGACGGCCGCGCGCGTGCGTGGCTCTGCCGGGCGAAACAGGGTCAGCGTTGCCCGGGTGACATTGCGCACCGCCAGCCTGCCGCCGTCGCTCTTGTGCCAGACCTCGCGGTCGACGCGTTCCGCCGTGGGCAGCAGCACGGTGTCGGGTTGGGCGGGGGCCGCCACGGCTTCGGTGGAAATCCCGGACTGCGCAACAGCGGGGCCGGCAGGCAGGAGTGCTGCCACCGCCAGCAAAGCCGAGGTGGCCGCCATGCCACGCGCACGCCATTGCATGGCGGCGCGGCGCGCAGCAGGCAGAGGTACGATACCATAGCGCGATACGCTGAAGCGGAAGCCTGCCACGTCATCTCTCCATTCGCCGCCGGTCGCAGCCCGTTATCGAGCGGCGATCAGTAAGGTCGCATGGAGTGAGGGTCAACCCGATTTAATCACTGATTAACAGCGGTGACGCGCGTGGCAGCTTGCGTAAAATTGCCGATATTCCTTGTCCTGCAGCCTGCGCTTGGCGACGTTTGCTTTCCCAGCGCGGGCCTGCGGCACGTCCGTCAGGCTTCGGGCTGTTCCACGAACTCGATCAGGTTGCCGGCGCAATCGCGGATGAAGCATCCTTTGCCAAAGCTTTCGCGCACGACAAAGGCGATGTCGGCGCCTTTCTGCTCCATCTCCGCCAGGAACGCGTCGAGGTCTGGCACCTGAAACGCCGCGTGCTTGTTGCCGTGCGTCTTCACATCGCGCGGCGGGTGGCGCCGGTCTTCGGGCAGGGGTGCCGCGCCTTCCACCTCGAAGATTTCAAAGCGCAGCGGGCCTTTGCGCACCATCGCGGTGTGGCTGCGCGCGGCTTCGATGTAGAAGCGCTTTTCGAGGGTGAAGCCCAGCACCCGGTGATACCAGTCGATCGCGGCATCCAGATCGGGCACCGAGACTCCGGCGTGGTGAAAGGCGAAGTCGGCCATCAGTGCGCTGCTTTGGCTGCCATCACCCCATCTCCGCAAACGTCTGTGCGCACCAATCGGCGATGTAGTCGCGCATCCCCGTGCCATTGTCCGCGCCGCAGTGCTCCACCTCGAAGTCGGCCTTGGTGAACACCCGCAGCGTGCGCTTCGGGCTGTTGACCGCCTGGTCATAGCTGCGCTGGGCGTTGAAGGCGGGAATCTGGCGGTCGTTTTCGCCATGGGTGACGAGGAACGGCACCCGGATCTTTTCCACCTGCCCGTCAAGGGTGATGCTGTCGGCATAGTTCAGGAAGGCATCCCGGTCGTCGATCCCGAACACCCACATGACGTGGTCCCAGTAGTGCGGCACCGGGTTCTCGCCCTCGTTGGCCACGCGCTCGCGCTGGCGCTGGCCCCACACGTGGTTTGTCCCCATGACCGCGCACAGGGCATAGCGCGGATCATTGGCGGCTATGCGCGGGGCGTGATAGCCGCCGAACGAGAGCCCGAAAATGCCGATGCGATCGTGGATCACGTCGCTGCGTGTCAGCAGGTAGTCCAGCGCCGGGCTGCCCCAGCGCTCCGCGTCATAGACCGCCGGCAGGCCCCGTTTGCGGATCGCCTCGCCGGTGCCGGGCTGGTCGACGAACAGGGTGTTCATCCCGCGCTCCAGGTTCACCGCGGCGTGGCCGGCCATGGCCACCTGTTCCTTCATCGAATCGAGCCCGTTGACCGACACCAGCGTGGGCCGCGGCGTGCCCGAGCCATCGTGGTAGAACAGCGCGGTATAGCTTGATCCCTCGTAGGGAATCTCGACCTTTTCGACATGCTGCCCGCGCATCCGGGCGCCCTTCAGATAGAGTTCGAGGCCCTTGTCATAGGCCGCCCAGCGCGGGGCGTAGTCACGGCTCTGCAGTCGCTCTGCCCCCAGGTAATAGCCCGATGCCCGCAGATACTTGGTTCCGGCGGACAGCAGGAAGCCTTCCGCTTCGTCGGCTTGCGCATTGCGCGTCACCTGGTCTGCCACCGCGATCCAGCTGTCGAACAGTTGTGCCGATCCGGCATCGGCGCCGGCCTTGGCGGCCTCGCGCACCGGGCGGCATACCTCGTCCAGTTCGCCATGGTTGCCCCCGGCGATCAGCGCCAGGTTGATCCCCAGGTTCCAGATGTAGTTTCCGGGAAACGGCTCGAACATGTGCAAATTCCTTGTGAAAAATCAGTCTGCGGTCCAGCCGCCGTCGACCACCAGGCTGGTCCCGGTCATCAGCGCGCTGGCGTCGCCCGCCAGGAACAGCACCGCGCCCATCAGGTCTTCCACCGTGCCCAGCCGCCCCAGCTTGATCTTGCCCAGCACGCTCGCCTTGAAGCTTTCGTCGGCAAAGAACGGGCGCGTCATCGGGGTTTCGATGAACGTGGGGGCGATGGTGTTGCTGCGGATGCCGTGGGGGGCAAGGTCCAGCGCAAAGGCCTTGTTCATGCCTTCCAGCGCCCACTTGCTCGCGCAGTAGAGGCTGCGGTTGGGTCCACCGACATGGCCCATCTGGCTGCCGATGTGGATCAGGCTGCCGCGCACGCCCTGGGCGATCATCGCCTGTACGCAGGCCTGCGCCACGAAGAACGCCGCCTTCACGTTGAGATCCATCACCGCATCGTAATCGGCTTCGCCCACTTGCCACATCGGCATGGGGCGATTGGTTCCGGCGTTGTTGACCAGCACGTGAAAGGCCGGGCGGTCGGCAAAGAATGCTGCAACCGCCGCATGGTCGGCCACGTCGAGGACCACGGCCTCGGCAGCCCCACCGGCATCGCGGATGGCCGCTGCGGCTGCCGCGATCTCGTCGGCGCTGCGTGCCGCCAGCGTGACCGTCGCGCCTGCATCGGCAAGCGCGGCGGCCATTGCCAGGCCGATCCCGCGGCCCGCGCCGGTAACCAGCGCGCGCCGCCCGTCCAGCCGGAACGATGGCGTGGTCGGCAACACCGGCCGCTCCGTCATGCCCGCGTCAGCTCGCTGGGGGCGGCCTGCCCGGCATAGGGCACGTTGCGCCCGCCATAACGGCGCACCCGCACGTTGGCCTGCTCGCCATGGCCGGCAAAGCCTTCCAGTGCGCACAGCCGGCTGCAATATTCGCCTACCAGTGCCGATGCCTCGTCGGTCAGCACCTTTTGGTAGGTGCAGGTCTTGAGGAACTTGCCCACCCACAGGCCGCCGGTATAGCGCGCAGCCTTGCGCGTCGGCAGGGTGTGGTTGGTGCCGATCACCTTGTCACCGAACGAGACGTTGGTGCGCGGGCCCAGGAACAGCGCGCCATAGTTGGTCATGTTGTTCAGGAAGTAATCGGGATCGGCGGTCATCACCTGCACATGTTCGCTGGCGATGTCGTCGGCGATGCGCACCATCTCCTCGTAGCTTTCCGCCACGATCACTTCGCCATAGGTTTCCCACGCCTTACGTGCGTGGTCGGCGGTGGGCAGGATCTGCAGCAGCCGCTCGATCTCGGCCATCGTCTCGCGCGCCAGCTTCTCTGAATTGGTCAGCAGCACGCCGGGGCTGTCGGGCCCGTGTTCGACCTGGCCCAGGATATCGGTGGCGGCCAGTTCGGCATCGCAGCCCACCTCGTCGGCGATGATCAGCGTCTCGGTCGGCCCGGCGAAGAGATCGATGCCGACGCGGCCGAACAGCTGGCGCTTGGCTTCGGCGACAAATGCATTGCCGGGGCCAACCAGGATATCGACCGGGTCGATGCTCTGCGTGCCGATGGCCATGGCGCCGATCGCCTGGATGCCGCCCAGCGCATAGATCGCGTCGGCCCCGGCCAGTGCCTGTGCTGCCACGATATGCCGCGCTGCCTTGCCCTGGAAAGGCGGGGCGCAGGTGACAACGCGCTTCACGCCGGCCACCTTGGCGGTGATCACCGACATGTGCGCCGAGGCGAGCAGCGGATACTTGCCGCCCGGAACATAGCAGCCGGCGGCGTTGATCGGCACGTTCTTGTGGCCCAGCACCACGCCGGGCATGGTTTCCACTTCCACGTCCTTCATGGACTCGCGCTGCACCTGGGCAAAGTTGCGCACCTGGGTCTGCGCAAACTCGATATCCTTGCGCTCCTGCGCGGTCAGGCTATCCACCGCGGCGTCGATTTCGGCCTGGCTCAGGCGGTAATCGTCGCGGTCCCATCCGTCGAAGCGAATGCTCATCTCGCGCACGGCCGCGTCGCCACGGGCTTCGATCGCGGCGAGCGCCGCTTCCACCGTATCGCGCACCTTGCGGTCCGCGTCCGCCTTGGCTTCCGCCGTCGCACCGCGCTTGAGGTAAATCGCCACCAAACTCTCCATGTCGGCTTGTCTTTGCAGTGCCCTGCCAGCCGCCTTGGGGCCGAACCATCGCATAGTTTCGATGCGAAGCTATCGATGAGATGCCGTTGTGCGTGGCCCGCCTCCCGCATAGTCGTTGCGAAACGAGAACTTGGAGAGACACGATCGATGCGCCTTGCCACCTTGCAGGATGGAACGCCGGATGGACGGCTCGTGGTCGTATCGCCAGATGGCCGGTCCCACGCGCCCGCGCCGGTGGGCACCTTGCAGGCCGCACTGGAGCAATGGACCGACGTTGCGCCGCAACTCGCGGCGATCACCACGTTTTCTGAGCCGCTCGACCCGGCGCAGGTGCTCGCCCCCCTGCCGCGCGCATGGCAATGGCTCGATGGCTCGGCGTTCCAGTCTCATGGCGATCTGATGGATGCCGTGCTCGGCATTACGCCGATCAAGACCGGCGCGCCGCTGATGTACCAGGGCACGTCGGATCGCTTCTACGCCCCGATCAGCGAGGTGAAGTTCCCCGACGAGGCGCTCGGCATCGATTTCGAGGGCGAATTCGGCGTAATCGTCGATGCCGTGCCGATGGGCACATCTGCTGCAGAGGCAATGAACCACATCCGGCTTGTCGTGCAGGTCAACGATTGGTCGCTGCGCACGCTCGCCGGGCCAGAAATGAAGACCGGGTTCGGCTGGGTCCAGGCCAAGCCCCCGTGCGGCATGGCGCCTTATGCCGTCACGCCCGATGAACTGGGCGATGCCTGGCGCGACGGACGCGTCTGCCTCGATCTTCGCGTGGACTGGAACGGCCAACGGTTTGGCGCTGCCAATGGCGAGCCGATGGGCCACGGCTTCCACGAACTCGTCGCCCATGCGGCGCGCACGCGCGATCTGGTGGCGGGCACGATCATCGGCTCGGGCACCGTATCCAACCCCAACTTCCGCGAGATCGGTTCTTCCTGCATTGCCGAGCGGCGCGGCATCGAAATGCTCGATCTGGGCGAAGCCAAGACGGCCTTCATGCGCTTTGGCGACAGCGTGCGCATGGAAGCAGTCGATGCGGCCGGCCGCGCGCCGTTCGGCGTGCTCAACCAGACCGTGGTCCGTGGCTGACGCCGCTCCCGCCGGCCCGGTCAAGCTGGTCATCCTGCCGCGCACGCAGCTGGGGCTTGGCCGCGCAGGGTTGCGCCGTCATCTCGAAACCGTGCACGGCCCGATGGTGGTGGCCGAGCCCGCAGTGTCGGGCGGTTTCACCGGCTATGTCCACCAATATGCGCAAGACCTTGCGGGCCTGCCGCTGCTCGATGATCGCGATGCGGTCACCGTGATCCGCTTTGCCGAACCCGCCGCCATGGCCGCGTCCAAGGCAAGCGAAGCCTATCGCCTGCGCGTTGGGCCCGATGAAGACAACTTCCGCGAACGGGATGGCTCGATCGCGCTTTTCGCTGCCGAACGCGTCGTGGCGCCCGGCGCTGATGATGCGCTGGCCAAGCTTCTGTTATTTCGTGCGGCGCGCGGCGTGGATATCGAGCGGTGGGCCTTGGCCCTGGCAGCGATCGCCGCGCGGGACGACGTCCACGGCGTGGTCACCAATCTCGCCCGCGTCGTCGAAGGCGATTTTCCGTTCACCCAGTTCGATGAAATCGGCCTTGCCGCCGGGGCCGATCCCACCGTGATTGCCGGCGTTCTTGCCGATCTGGCGGAGCCGGTGCTGGCTCCTGCGGCAACGCGCCACCTGCTGGTTGAACCCGTCCGTTTCATCTGATTAACTACGGAACATGCCCATGAATTCGCCAATCTCCGATTCCGGTCTTCCCCCTGTGCAGCGCGTTGTTACCGGCCATGATGCCAACGGCCGGGCGGTGTTCAAGTCAGAGGACGTGTCGCCCACCAAGCTGATCCCTTCGGGCGATGGGGCGTTCCTGCTGGTGTGGACCACGGCGACGGTGCCGGCCGACAACAATGACGAAACCGATGGGCGCCATCGTCCGGCGGGCCTCACGCTCAACGGCGGCTCGGTCATCCGCATCGTCGACATGCTGCCGGGCAAGGAAAGCCCGATGCACCGCACCAACTCGATCGACTATGGCATCGTGCTGGAGGGTGAGATCGAGCTGGAACTGGACGACGGCGCGAAGCGCACGATCGGCCAGGGCGGCATCATCGTCCAGCGCGGCACCAATCACCTGTGGCGCAACACCACCGACAAGCCCTGCCGCATTGCCTTCATCCTGATCGAGGCCCCGGCCTATCTCCACAACGGCCAGCCGCTGCCCGAAGACAAGCCGGACTGAGGCCATGTTCGATCTGTCGGGCAAATGCGCGATCGTCACCGGCTCAACCCGGGGCATCGGCCTGGCGATCGCGCAGGCGCTGATCGCGCTAGGGGCGCAGGTCGTCATCTCCAGCGAAAGCGCGGCCGACACGGCCCGCGTTGCTGCCGATCTTGGCATGCCCGGCATGGCTTGCGATGTTACCGACGATGCCGCGCAGGCGGCGCTGGTCGATTTCGCGCTGGCCCGATGCGGGCGGCTCGACATTCTGGTGTGCAATGCCGGGATCACCGGCCGCCCCGGCGGCTTTGCCGATCTGGCCATGGATGATTACGCCCAGGTCATGGCGATCAACCTGCGCAGCCAGGTCGTGCTGTGCAACCTGGCGCTGCCGCATATTGCCGCAGCGCCGGGCGGCGCTGGTGCAGCGGTGCTGGTCGCCAGCCTTGCCGGCCTGCGCGGCAATGGGCGGATCAATGCCTATGCCCTGGCCAAAGCCGGGGTGGCGCAGCTGGCGCGCAACCTGGCGGTGGAATGGGGGCCGCGCGGTGTGCGCGTCAACGCCGTATCGCCTGGCTTTGTCGCCACCGAACTGTCGCAGCCCTTGCTCGACAACGCCGATTTCATGGCCCGCCGCATGGCCATGACGCCGCTGCGCCGCCCTGGTACCCCTGCCGAGATCGCGGGCGCGGTTGCCTTCCTTGCCAGCCCCGCTGCCGGGTTCGTCACCGGCCACAATCTCGTCGCCGATGGCGGCACCCTGATCAGCGACGGCAGCTGACACCGCGCGATCTGCCGGGAAAGGTCAGCCGCGCTGCTTCACCACGCGGTCGAGCCGGCGTCCACGCGGAAATCCGCCCCGGTAATATAGCCTGCCTCGTCCGAACACAGGAACGTCGCCGTCCAGGCGATATCCTCGGGCTGGCCGATGCGCTTGATCATCATCTTTTCCAGCGCAAACGCTTCGAACCCGGGATCTGACGCCATGTGCCGCGCGGTTTGCTGGGTCAGGATCAGGCCGGGCGAGATCGTGTTGGCGCGGATGCCGTGGGGCGCGCCTTCCATCGCCAACTGGCGCGTCATCGCCATCACGCCGCCCTTGCCCGCGCAGTGCGCCAGCGCCGGGGAGCCGTTGAGCGCCACGTGCGCATTGGCCGAGGCGAAATTGACGATCGCCGCGCGTCCGCTCGCCTTCAGCCAGGGCCAGGCCGCGTGCGTGCAGAGAAACACGATGTCGAGTTCGCCGCGCAGGGTATGCTGCCACTGCGCATAGGTCATCGTGTCGATCCAGTTGAACACAGCCATCGCCGCTGCCGGTACCAGCGCATCGATCCGTCCCGCCTCGCTGCCGATCGTCGTGATCGCCTGCTGCACCGCTGCCTCGTCCAGCAGGTCTATCGGCCAGGCCCGTACGGCCCCGCCGGTTTCCTCGGCCAGCGCGCCAATGCCTGCCGCATCGATATCCAGCGCGTGCACGGTTGCCCCTTGCGCCGCAAACATCCGCGCGATCCCGCGTCCAATGCCGGCGCCCGCGCCGGTCACCACGGCCACGCGCCCTGCCAACCGCCGCTGTCCGCGGGCCAGATCCGAAAAGGGCGTTTCGGCAAGGGTCATGGTCTTTTTCCTCTCCATCGCAGGTGTGGCCCTGCCGTTGTCCGATCCTAGCATCCCCTGTTCCGCGCATGGATTTCGCTTTTTGGATGCATTGCCATCGGTCCTGTCGCGCCTATCGACAAGACCGATCGATTGCGCCCTGCGCTATCAATTGGACGCGCTCTGCGCTGCCGGGAATGGTCTCGGGCTCATAAGCCAGGAAAGAGCATGCACGTGGAGAGACAACAGCAAGCCGGTACGATGACGGGAATATCCCTGCTGTTGCCGATTACCCTCACGACCATGGCGGTGGTTCTGCTCGCGCCGGTCCTGCCGCGCCTCATGGCGGAATATGCCCATGTTCCGGGCCACGATTATCTCGTGCCCATGGTCCTGACCCTGCCGTCGCTGTGCGTCGCCTTGTTGTGCCCGGTCGCAGGGCTGCTGGGCGATCGCTTTGGCCGGCGTCGCCTGCTGCTGATGGCGTTCGTGCTCTATGCGGTGGTCGGCATGGCGCCGCTGGTCTTGACCAGCCTCTGGGCCATTCTCGCCTCGCGCGTTGCGGTCGGGATCGCCGAAGCGCTGATCTACGTGCTCTCGACCACCATGATCGGCGATTACTTTACCGGCCCGGCGCGCGATCGCTGGCTGGCCGGGCAAACCGCCTTTGCCTCGGTCTCTGCCTTGCTGTTCTTCAATCTTGGCGGCGTGCTCGGCGATTTCGGCTGGCGCACCTCGTTCTGGGTCTATGGCGCGGCGCTGATCATGTTCGCCATGGTCTGGCGCTATACCTGGGATACCGAGCCCGCTGCCGCTACGCCCAAGGCATCTTCCGCGCCGGCGGCGGCGTCCAGCCCCTGGGGCCGCCTCGCGGTCATCGTGGCGATTACCATCTATGGCTCGGTGTTCTTTTACACCGTGCAGATCCAGGCTTCGTCGGGTCTGGTCCAGCTTGGCCTTGTCAGCGCCGCGCGCATCGGCCTGTTCACCTCGCTCGCCAGCCTGGGCGTGCCGCTGGGCACGTTCGTCTACACGCGTATCGCGGGGCAGGGGCCGCTGCGCCTGCTCTGTGCCGAATTTGCGCTGATCGCAGCAGGCTTTGCCATCATGGGGCACAGCACGAGCGTGCCGATGTTCCTGGCGGGTTGCTTCGTCAACCAGGTCGGTGGGGGCATGCTGCTGCCCACGCTGCTGGTCTGGTCGATCAGCCTGCTGCCCTATGAGGTGCGGGCGCGGGGCACGGGCGTGTGGCAATCGTCCTTTGCGCTGGGCCAATGGCTCAGCCCACTGGTGGTGACGGCCCTGTCGCTGCACTGGGGTGGATTGATGCCGGCCTTTGCCGTGCTTGGCCACGCGGCCCTGGCCGGGCTGGGCGTTGCCGTAGCGGCGCTCGTGGTGTCACGCCGCGCCGCCACCTGACTTTTTACGCTTCGGGATCAGTAGGGCGCGTTCAGCCGGTGCAGCGCGCCTTCCAGCATCTTGGCGTGGATTTGCGGGTCACCGTTTTCCAGTTGCAACTGGCCCACGGCTACGCTGGTCTCGATCACGTCGCGGCAACGGTCAAAGCGCCGTTCCTGATAGGCGCGCAGCCCGCTGGCCACGTCCGGCGTCCGCGCCAGCTCTTCGGCCAGCACGATGCCGCTTTCCACCGCCATCCCGGCGCCTGATGCCAGGTGCGGCGTGGTCGCGTGCACGGCATCGCCCACCAGCACGATCCGCCCGTTGAACCAGTCACGCGGCTGCAGCACGGCGGCGAGCGGGCGATAGTTGATCCAGTCCTCGCGCGTCATCGTGTCGCGAATCCACCCGGCATTGCCGCCGAAGTCGCGCAGCAGCTCCTTGAGCGTGACGAACAGCTCTTCCTCGTTCATGTGCTGCTCGCGCTCCACATGCGCGGTAAGCATCCACAGATAGATCTTGTCGGGCGCGCAGGGGGTGATCCCCGCCGGATTGGCATGGCCCAGAAAGAACTCGCTGGCGTTGAGCCCCGGCGGCTTGGCGATCGAGATGCGCCAGCATCCCTGGCCGGTCGGCTGTGCCGGGCCCATGTGCGGAAAGGCGATGCTGCGCACGCCCGAAGCGACGCTGTCTGCCCCCACTACCATGTCATAGCGGCCTTCCGTTCCGTTGGAAAAGCGCACGTCGACCCCATCGTCGCGGTTCTCCAGCGCGGACACGGTCAGGCCCAGCTGGACCGGGATCTGCAGTTCGGTAACCCGGCGCTGCATGATGTGGTGCAGGATCGGCCGCATGATCCCGCCGGTTGCGGGCAGGCCTTCCTCGATTACCGGCTCTTCCAGGTCGAGGATGTGGTGGCCGTCATAGCGGAACAGGCGCGTCTTGCTGGTGATGGCGCCCTGCTGCTTGATCTGTTCGAGCAGACCAAGCTGGCGGTACGCGCGCAGGGTGGGGCCGGTGATGGTGATCCCGGCGCCATAGACCCGCCATTCCGGGTCGAGATCGATCAGGTCGACCTTCACTCCCCGCTCGGCCAGGCTGATCGCCGTTGCCATGCCGCCGATACCGCCGCCAACGACAAGCGCCGTTGCGATGCTGCTGATTGTCTCCCGGTTCATAGGGGGCATGACCTAACGAAGCGGACACACTGTACAAATCCGAACTGTGGATAGGGATCTATCGATTCAATCGGTAAGATATTTGCGGCGGGCCGGGCTAACCGCAAGATCAAGCAATTCAAGCGCCACATTTACGGGGAGGAAAAACCATGCGCACCCTTCTGCTCGCCACGAGCGCCCTGGCCATTGTCGCCACGCCGGCATTCGCGGCCGAAACGCGCGCCCAGGACCAGCCTGCAACGGCCACGGCTACGGCGACCGCCGCAGCTCCGGCGGACAATGGCGGGATCGGCGAAATCATCGTCACCGCCCAGCGCCGCGAGGAATCGCTGCAAAAGGCTGGGCTCGCGATCGATGCCGTCACCGGCAACGATCTGGCCCAGCGCGGCATCACCTCGTCGGCCGACATCACCAAGGCGGTGCCCTCGCTTTCGATCCCGCAGCCCGGCGGCAATATCGCCTCGATCTTCATTCGCGGCGTCGGCAACATCACCACCAGCAGCTACAACGATCCGGCGGTCACCCCCAGCTATGATGGCGTGGTGCTTGGCCGCGGCGGCGGCGTGTTCGGCGCGGCGTTCTATGACCTGCAGCGCGTGGAAGTGCTCAAGGGGCCGCAGGGCATCCTCTATGGTCGCAACGCGACCGGCGGCGCGGTCAACATCATTCCGGCCCATCCTGAAATCGGCCGCAATTCGATGGGCTTCAACATTTCTGCCGGCAATTACAATGCCGTGGATGCCGATGCCCACGTCAACCTGGCCACCAGCGCCAATTCCGCGTTGCGCGTAAGCGGAGCCTATTCCACCCACGATGGCTACAACCGCGATGGCACCGACGATGCCAAGCGCGGCTCGCTGCGCGCGCAGTTCCTGGTCGAGCCGAGCAGCGACCTGTCGGTGCGCATCGGCGCCGACTACACCCACCTGGGCGGCCGTGGCGCGGGCGGCAGCTATATCGGCGGGTATATTCCTGGCCCCACGGGCTATAGCTTCTTCCCCGCCAACCTGGATTCGAGCGAGGGTTTCAACACCCCTGCCGCCAACGCTTTCCGTGCGCAGAACATCGGCGCGCCGGCTTTCGGCTTCCTGAGCGCAATGAACCAGGATCAGCGGCAGGACAGCACCTATTGGGGCGTCAATGCCGAAATCAACTGGAAGACCGGCATCGGCAAGCTGACGGTGATCCCGGCCTATCGCGAAAGCAGCGACAATTCCTTCTTCTATGGTCCGGCTTTCAACGTGGCCCACACCGTCGAAAAGGTGAAGCAGACCAGCCTGGAAGCCCGCCTTTCCGGCAAGACCGGGATGCTCGACTATGTGCTGGGCGCCTACTACTTCAATGAAAAGATCAAGGCCAACGACGAGTATAACCAGGAATTCGTGCTGCCGATCGTGGATTATCGCCACAAGACCGACAGCTATGCCGCGTTCGGCCAGTTGACCGCCCATGTGTCCGACCGGTTCCGGTTGATCGGCGGCGCGCGCTATACCCACGACAAGAAGTCGATCGATGGGTTGATCAACAACTTTATCACGTTCTGCGGCGGGCCGCCCCCCGCGTTGATCACGCCGCCGGCCTCGTTCGGCGCTGGCTGCGCCACGCCGGGCAACATGCCCTATTATCCCAATTTCCTGAACACCGGCGACACGATCAACTGGCTCAAGTCGAACGGCTGGATCGCTGGCAACAGCACCAACCAGCCCGGCTACCAGGTATTTCCGCTGGTCAATGGCGTCGGCGCCATTCTCAAGACCTACAACCCCGTCGTCGATAGCAGGACCTATTCGCGCGTAACGTGGAAGGCCTCGGCCGAATTCGATGTCACGCCCACCAGCCTGCTCTACGCCACAGCGGAATCCGGTTATCGCGCCGGCGGCCTGCAGATGACCGAGAGCAAGACCTCGTACCTGCCCGAGTTCATCACCGCCTACACCATCGGATCAAAGAACCGGTTCTTCGATAATCACGTCCAGCTCAATCTCGAGGGCTTCCTGTGGAAGTACCGCGACCAGCAGATCACCTATTTCACCGTTGACACCAGCGGCACCCTGATCAGCTCGAACGAGAACGCCGGCCGTTCCACGATCAAGGGCTTCGACGCCGATCTCGTGGTCAAGCCCACCCGTGGCACCACGCTCAGCGCCAAGGTCCAGTACCTCGATACCAAGTACAACGACCTCCACCTCTATACCGCCTCGCCGCGTGACAACATCGGTTGCCCGTTCACCTATACCGGGGCCGTCGCTGGCGGTGCGCCGGTCAAGGACTTCAACTGCTCGGGCAATCCGCTGCTGTTCAGCCCGAAGTGGACGGTCAACCTCGGCGCCGAGCAGGTGGTGCCGCTCAACGCCGACGTCGAACTGGTGGCCAACGTCAACACTGCCTGGCGCGACAGCCAGTGGGGCGCTTTCGAATATCTCGATTTCGAGCGCATTCCCGCCTACTGGACGACCGACGCGTCGCTGACGGTGCGCGCCGCCAACGGAAGCCTGGCGCTTACCGGCTTTGTTCGCAACATCGAGAACAAGCGCCGCGACCTTGCGCCGCAGGCTTCGCCGCTCGGCATGGCCGTCGGGCACTTTTCCGCCCCGCGGACCTGGGGCCTGCGCCTTTCCGGCAATTTCTAAGGAGCGTTTCGCAATGCATATCGTGGTGACGGGCGCTGGCGGTTTTGTCGGTCGGGCATTGGTCGGCAGGCTGGTCGGCGCCGGCCACGAGGTTACCGGGCTCGATACCATGCCCGCCGATCTGCCCGCGCCGGCGCGGCTGATCGTGGGGGACATGGGCGATGTTGCCGTGCGGGGGGCGGCACTGGCGCAGGGGTGCGATGCGCTGGTCCACCTCGCCACGGTGCCCGGCGGCGCGGCAGAAGCCGATCCCGCGCTGTCGCGGCGCATCAACGTCGATGCGATGTATGACCTGCTGCTCGAGGCGGCCGCGCTCAATCCCGGCCTGCGCGTGGTCTATGCCAGTTCGATCGCGGTGTTCGGCGATCCGTTCCCGGCGCAGGTGGACGATGGTACCCCGCTCAGCCCCAAGATGATCTACGGCGGGCACAAGGCG
Organism: Novosphingobium capsulatum NBRC 12533; assembly: GCF_001598375.1. Taxonomy (GTDB): domain Bacteria; phylum Pseudomonadota; class Alphaproteobacteria; order Sphingomonadales; family Sphingomonadaceae; genus Novosphingobium; species Novosphingobium capsulatum. The sequence continues at coordinate 23,556 of NZ_BCYV01000023.1, read as the reverse complement.
ATGATGGAGCATGCCGTCGCGATGTTTTCCAACCGCGGCCTGATCGATGGCGTCACCGTTCGCCTGTCGGGCATTCTGGCCCGGCCCAAGGGACCGTCAGGATTGAAATCGGCCTTCATTTCCAACCTGTTCCATGCGCTCAAGGCCGGCGAGCGCTTTGTCTGCCCGGTCTCGGCCGAGGGAACGATCTGGGGGCAATCGGTGACGCGCTGCGTCGACAACCTGGTCCATGCCCTGAACCTCGACAGTGGGCTGATGCCGAACACCCGCGTGGTGACGCTTCCGGCATTGCGCGTTGCCATGGGCGATCTGGCCGGGGAAATCGCCCGCCAGTGCGGGATGGCGGCCGATCTGGTCAGTTACCAGCCCGATCCATCGCTCGAAGCAGCCTTTGCCGCGCAGCCCCCGCTGACCACGGCAGCGGCGGACCGCGCCGGTTTTGCACACGATGGCGATGCTGCTACACTCGTCTCCAACGCCCTCGCAATGATCTGAGGGGCGAGGGAGATGGCGATGCGCTACGGAAGGCTCGATCTCAACCTGCTCGTGGCGCTCGACGTGCTGTTGACCGAACGCAGCGTCAGCCTGGCGGCCGATCGGCTGTGCCTGTCGCAATCCGCCACCTCCAGCGCGCTGGGGCGCCTGCGCGAGTATTTCGAGGACGAACTGCTGGTGGTGAAGGGCAGGGCGATGATCCTCACTGCGCGGGCGGAAGAACTGATCGAGCCGGTGCGCGCCGTGCTCGAACAGATCCGCACCACCGTGGCGGTCGCGCCGCCCTTCGATCCTGCCACTGCCGACCGCACCATTCGCATGATGGCCTCGGACTATTCCACCGAAGTGCTGCTCACCCGCGTGCTGGCCGATCTCGAAAAGGATGCGCCGCATCTGCGTTTCGAGATCCAGCCGATGAACGACAGCCCGATCGAAGCGATCGAGCGCGGACACATCGACCTGTTGCTTACCATCGATATCGCGATCTCGGCCGATCATCCCAGCCAGGTCCTGTTCGAAGACGATTACGTCGTGGTGGGCGATGCCGCCAATCCGGCCATGGCGCAGCCGATGACGCGTGACCTGTATCTCGAGTTGGGCCACGTCACGCCCCGTTTCGGCAAGTCGCGGGTTTCCGCGTTCGAGGATTGGTTCATGCGGCGCCAGAAGCAGCAGCGGCGGGTAGAAGTCATCGCGCCCTCGTTCCTGTCGTTGCCCGGCCTTATCCTCGGCACCAAGCGCATCGCCACCATGCACCGCCGCATGGCGGAAATCGTCGTTGGCGCGATGCCCCTGGTCATGCGGGAAGTTCCGTTCGACATCCCGCCGATCCGCGAAGCGATCCAGTGGAACATCGCCAACAACAACGACCGCGCCTTGCGCTGGGTGGTCGAACGCCTCCAGGCGGCCGCGGGTGCGAAGGCAGATGTGGCGGACAATGTCGTGCCACTGCCCAGCGCCGCCAAGATCGCTCTTGATGAAATCGAAGTGCAATACCGGATGAACCATCCCCAGCACTGATGCAGACTAACTGTCTGTGGCGTCGAACCTTTCGCGCGCCAGCCGGATATTGTCCGCGCGGGTGTTGATCCAGTCGATCAGGGCGCGCGCCTGGCCGTGGAGGTCGCGGCCCAGTGGCGTGAGGCGATAGCTCACTTTCGGCGGGACCGAGCCAGTAATTGTGCGCGCCACAAAGCCGTCACGCTCCAGCGTGCGCAGCTTCAGGGTCAGCACGCGCTGCGATATCGCCTGCTCGGCAGACAGCTGGCCCAGCGTTCGGCGCAGGTCGGCATGGCGCCATTCGCCCGTTTCCAAGACCAGCAGGATCAGCGTGGACCAGCGGTCGCCCAGCAAGCCCATCACTTCGCGCGCGGGGTCATCGCGATGCTTGCCATGCGCGGTCATCTCGGCGGCCAGCCGCGCGATGGCCTGGTGCAATGGCGCGCTGTCCAACTCGGCCTCCCCCGCCTGTCATGGGCACAAAAAAGTGCCGTCTTCCGCTTTGTCACCATCACCATAAAACGGCCTGACACAACCGAACAGGGAGAGAATGCGCATGACCGCAGATGCCATTGCCATGGACGGCAAGGTTGCCATCATCACCGGCGGGGCTGGCGGAATCGGCGAGGCGACTGCCCGCCTGCTGACCGCGCGCGGCGCCCGCGTGGCGCTGGCCGACATTGCCGTTGCGCGCGCCACTGCGCTCGCCGCGCAATTGCCCGGTGCCATCGCGGTGCCGCTCGACCTGGCCGACGAAGCATCGATCCAGGCGATGGTCGGGCAGGTTGTCGCCCACTTTGGCCGGCTCGATGTGCTGCACAACAATGCCGCGCTGCTGGGGCCCGAGGTGGCGCGCAACGATGGCGACGTGGAACGCATGGACACAGACTTGTGGGACCGCACCTATGCGGTCAACGTGCGCGGCACCATGATGGCCTGCCGCGCCGCGCTGCCCGCGCTGCGCGAAAGCCGCGGCTGCATCGTCAACACCGTCAGCAACCTGGCGCTGCAGGGCCATCTCATCCAGGCAGCCTATTCCAGCAGCAAGGCGGCCGTCATCCAGCTGACCCGCGCCATTGCTGCCAGCCATGGCCGCGCCGGCGTGCGCTGCAACGCGGTGGCGCCTGGCATGACAATGACGCCGGCGCTGCGCGAGGCGTTTCCCCCGGCCCTGCGCCAACTGGTAGAGGACGAAACCCTGCGCGATCGCCTTGGCGAGCCAGAGGATATTGCCGAGTCCGTGGCCTTCCTGGCCAGTGATGCTGCGCGCAACATTACCGGCCAGGTGCTGGTCTGCGATGGCGGCAGCGCATCGCATGTCCCCGGGCTTGCCGGGTTCCGCGCCTTTCTGGGGGAGGAGCCGGCATGAGCCAGCATGACATCGTCGTGATGGGGGCGGGGCACAACGGCCTCGTCGCCGCGGCCTACATGGCCAAGGCCGGCAAGAAGGTCCTCGTGCTCGAACGCAAGCCGCACTACGGCGGCGGCGTGTCCACGCGGGAATTGCTGCACCCCGGCTTCTGGCACGATGAACATTCCAACGTGCACATCATGATCCAGGGCAACCCCATGCTGCGCGAAGACGAGCTGGGTCTGCTCGCGAAGTTCGGGCTCGAATATATCTATCCCGATCTCGTCCACGTCTCGATCTGGGAAGACGGCACCGTGATCCGGTCCTACAAGGATCTCGATCGCACCTGCGAGGAACTCGCCCGCGTCGCCGGTGACAAGGACGCCGAAGCCTATCGCCGCTTTGTCGGCATGAGTACCACGGCACTGCCCATGCTGATGAGCGGGATGTATGCCCCGCCGTTTCCGCTCGGCGCGTTCGTGGCGATGATGGATCAGTCGGACGAAGGCCGCTTCCTGCTCGATCTCATGCAGCGCAGCGCGCTCGATATCGTCGATCATTACTTTGATAGCGAATTGCTCAAGCTGCACATCGTGCGCATGGTCACCGAAAACCTGCAGATGCCCGATGAGCTCGGCACCGGCATGGGCGCTTTCGTCATGCCCGGCATCGTCCACAGCTTCGGCTGTTCGATGCCGAAAGGCGGCTCGGGCCAGCTCAGCCACGCTCTGGTGCGCGCCATCGAGCATTTTGGCGGCGAAGTGCGCTGCAACGCCGAGGTGCGTCGCGTGATCGTCTCGGGCGGCAGGGCCACCGGGCTCGAACTGCGCGACGGCGAATGCGTGATGGCCCGCGATGGCGTGATCGGCGCGATCCACCCGCATGTCCTGCGCACGTTCGTGGCAGAAGCGCCCGAGCCGGTCTTGCAGCGCGCCGAACGCGTTACCCAGTCCACCTTCTCGATCAACCTCACGCACCTGACGCTGAAGGAACGCCTGCAACTGCGTGTTGGCAATGATTGCAACGCGATGATGACCGAGTTGATGGACTTCTACACCGTGCGCGACATGCAGCTGGAATACGACAAGCTGCGCCGTGGCGAGGTGAGCGCGCGCCTGATCGCGGGCGGTGACAACACTATCTTCGATCCCAGCCGCGCGCCGGCCGGGGCCGGGGTGTTCTATGGCGTCAACTTCGCGCCGTATGACCTGCACCCCCGCGGCCCGCAATCGTGGGACACCTGCAAGGACGAGGTGGCCGACCGCGCGCTGGCGCAATACCGCAAGTTCTACGCCAACCTGAGCGATGACAACATCACCGGCCGCCTCGTGCGCTCGCCGCTCGACCACGAGCGTGACAGCCCCGCGAGCTTCGTGCGCGGGGATATCCACGGCTGCGCGCCGTTCTTCTACCAATCCGCGGGCCACCGCCCCACGCCTGACCTGGGCGCGCTGCGCGTGCCGGAGGTGGAGGGCCTCTACCTCGTCGGCCCGTTCATGCACCCCGGCGGCGGCGTGTTCGGGGCCGGGCGCGCCACGGCGATCCAGATGATGGATGACCTGGGAATGGACTACGACCGGATTTGCGGAAGGGCCGTGCAATGACCAACTTGCCGAACAAGGGCGCGGCCAAGGCGCGCGTCGCCCGGATTCTTGACGCCAACGACAAGGAACTCATGGCCATCCGCAAGATCGAGGCGGACGGCAACACCCTGGTGATCCGCGGCAAGATCTTCGGCGCGATGCCGATGGTTGCCCGGCTCACCCCGGCCGAAGCCCGCGCCGCGCTGCGCCTGCTCGATCTCAGGACGGTGCTGTTCCTGCTCACCCTGCTGTTCCGCCGCAACTGATCCATCCGTGCGGTGAATAGCTTGGTTGCCGAAACATCGGTTTCCGCGCCGCAGCTATCCACGGCATGAAGGTCAGTGACAGATTCTGCGGAGACCCCATGCCGATCGCATCCAGCCCCCTTTCGTCCACATCCGCCATCCTTGGCGTTGAAAGCGTCATCTTCGGCGTGGCCGATCTTGCCGAACACACCCGCTTCTGGGCAGATTTCGGCCTGCCGCTCGAAAGCACGGGCGAGCATGAAAGCGTTTTCCGCCTGCAATCGGGCAGCCGCGTGATCGTGGTGCGCCATGGCGATCCGCGCCTGCCTGTGCCCGATCCATTTGCTGGTGACGGCATCAAGGAAACCGTCTGGGGTGTCGATACGGCTGAAAACCTCGAGCGCATCGCTGCCAGCCTCGCGACCGAGGTGGCCGTGACCCGCGATGCCGATGGCACCGTCCATTGCGTCTGCCCCGATGGCCAGCCGATCGCGCTGCGTGTCTGGGCCAAGCGCGCCGTCGTGTCGGAAGCGAGCCCGGTCAATACGCCGTCGAGCTGGCCGCGCTTCAACCAGCACCGCATCTGGCGCAAGCGCGCCATTCCCAAGACGATCAACCACGTCGTCTTTTTCTCGCCCGACTATGTCGGCAGCTTCGAATTCTACGAACGCCACCTCGGCTTCCGCTATGTCGATCACTCAAAGGGCACCGGCATCTTCGCCCGCGCCGGCGGCACGTTCGAGCATCACTCGATCTTCTGGGTGAACTGCGACCTGCCAATCGCGCCGGACCATTTCAAGTTCATGCACATCGCCTTTGGCTGCGATGATATCGACGAGGTCATGCTCGGCGCCAATATCATGGACAACCGCGGCTGGAAGAACACCACGATGAACACCAGCGGCGGCATCTCGCGCCACCGCATTTCCTCGGCGATCTATTACTATTGCGAAATGCCTGGCCACGCCGGCGAGGCCGAATACCACGCCGACACCGATTATCTCGACGATGCCTGGGTGCCGCGCGCGTGGGACTTCAAGTTCGGTTCGCTGTTTTGGGCGGCCAATGCCCCGGCGATCTTCCGCGGCGACAACATCCCCTGGGACATGACCTTCGATGCCGATCGCAAGAGCTTTGACGCCTATCGCCGTGCCAAGCCCGGCAAGCAGCCGATCGAGGGCGACCTGGCCAATCTGACTGCAGACGACGAACACGCGATCTGACGGTGCGGGCAGGCGGCCGCAATGCCGCCTGCCATCGCGGCGCGACATTTTGTCCTGATGACAATGCCCATGCGCCCGCTTATGCCGCGTGTCGCATGATTGCTCTTCGCGCCTTCCTGTTTCGGCATTCCGCCCTGGCCCTGTGGCTGGTCGCGCTGTCGTTGGCGATGAAGGCGCTGGTTCCGGCTGGCTACATGCCCGGCAGCCAGACGCGCAGCTTTACCATCCAGCTCTGTTCCGAAGGGATCGACGGACGCCATGACCTGGTGCGCCAGGTGGTGGTGCCGGTGAAGGATGGCGCGGAAAAGGGCGGTGCCAGCCATGCCAAGGCGCAGGGCACCTGTCCCTATGGCGCGCTGGGCCATGCCCTGCTCGGCGGGGCCGATCCCGTGCTGCTGGCCGCAGCGCTGGCCTTCATTCTCGCCCTGGGCTTTGCCGCCACCCCCGTGCCTGCGCCGCGCCGGCGCGCGCATGCCTGGCCGCCACTGCGTGGCCCACCCCTGATCGCCTGATCCACGCACGCTGCCCGCTGCCGGGCGGCATCATCAGGTTCAGGCCGGCCACTGGCGCCGGACAGGGGATAGTTTCATGCAGATTTCGTGGGGCGCGTTGCCATGCGCGCTTGTCTTCGCCATGCCCGCGCAGGCCGCAGCGCCTGCGCCAAGCGCAGCGCCAGGCCCGGTTGCCGGCAGCGATACGGTCGATACCGGCTTTTCCATTGGTGAACAGATCGTGGTGTCGGCGCGATCGATGGCGGCCTCTTCGCGCAACGTGCTGACCTCGATCGACCGCATGGGCGGCGATGTCGCGCAGAATGCCAACGTCAACTATGCCTGGGAACTGGTCGGCCGCCTGCCGGGCGTGATGCTGACCAACTTCAACCAGGGCACCACCAGCGGCAAGTTCAGCTTTCGCGGCTTCAACGGCGAGGGGGAAATCAACGCGGTCAAGCTGTTGATCGATGGCGTGCCGGCCAACAGCAACGACGGCAACATGCCCTATATCGACAGCGTCTTTCCGCTCGATATCGCCGGGATCGAGGTGGTGCGCGGCACTTCCGATCCGCGCTATGGCCTGCACGCCATTGCCGGCAGCGCCAATATCCAGACGCGGATCGGCGGCAATTACCTGGAAGGCAAGGTTTCAGGCGGCAGCTTCGATACCTATGAGGCGCAGGCCGTAGCCGGGATCGAGCGCGGTGGCTTCAGCCAGAATTATCTGGCGGCCTGGCGCCAGGCCGGTGGCTGGCGCGATCATGGCGCCCTGACGCGGGGCAGCCTGGCGGGCAAGTGGTTCTTCCGCCCCAATGACACCCTGCGCGTGGGCGCGATCGCGCGGTGGTATCGCGGCACGGCCGATGAACCGGGCTATCTCACCTTGGAAAACGCCGCGGCCCATCCGCGCATGACCAATGCCTACAACCAGACCGATGGCGATACCCGCACCGTGGCTCAGGGCAGCCTCCATCTCGACGCCACGTTCAGCGACAGCCTCGATCTTACGGCCAAGGCCTATGCCAACCGGCTGCGCGATGATCGCTACGTCAAATTCTCGGCGGCCACGTCGCAGCAGCGGCGGATGACGGACGAGGACCACTACGGGATCAGCGGCGCGCTGCACTGGCACACGCACGTGGCCGGCACGCCGGTCATGGCCGAACTGGGTGGCGACATGCAGTGGCAGGACAATGTCTCGCGCCGCTACAATACGGTGGCGCGGGTGGTGTCGGCGCAAACGCGCGACCAGGCCTTCACGCTCGATGTCGGCGGGATTTACGGGTTGCTCACTCTGGAACCCACCCGCTGGCTGACGATCAGCCCGGCCTGGCGGCTCGATTGGGTGGGGGGCACGTTTCACAACCGGCTGGCCGGCACGACGGCACCGATCAACGCCTATGGCACGATCAGCCAGCCCAAGCTGCAGGTGGCGATCACGCCGGTCGATCAGGTCACGCTCTATGGCAACTATGGCAAGAGCTTCCAGATCGGCACCGGATCGGGCGCCTATCTGATCCCGCCGCGCACCACCAACCTGGCGCCCTCGATCAATGCCGGCTGGGAGGCGGGGATCAAGCTGCGCCCCATGGCCGGGATAGAAACCCGCGTCGCGCTGTGGCTGCAGGATGCCAGTGGCGAGATCAAGCGCAAGCTCAACGATCCGCTGGGCGATAGCGAAAACGTCGGGGCCACCCGCCGGCGCGGGGTGGACGTGCAGGTCAATCTCAAGCCGGTCAAGGCAGTGTCGGCCTGGGGCGCGCTGTCGTGGCAAACCTCGCGCATCCGCGTCGCTGATCCGGCCACGCCGGGTTACCTGGGGCACGAGATCGACCATGTGCCGCACTGGCTGTGGTCGGGCGGGGTGGATTTCGCCCCGGCGGCGCGCTGGCGCCTGTCGCTGTGGGGCAATGGCCAGTCCAGCTATTGGCTGAATGCGGTCAACGATCCAGCAGTGGGCAAGTTCGGCCAATATGCCGTGTTCAATGCCGAAGTGGCCTTCCGCCCGATCGACAAGCTGGAACTGGCGTTGACGGGCAAGAACCTGCTCGACCGCCGTTACGAATATGTCTGGTACGATGCCACGGTCACGGCGGCGCAAAGCCGCTCTCCCACCTCGCACAGCCCGGCCGAAGGGCTGGGGCTGACCGGCAGCGCGCGCGTGCGGTTCTGATCGTGGGCCGCCGCATCCTTTCGCCGCGCGCCTGGGTGCGGCGGCTTCACCTGTGGCTGGGGCTGTCGCTCGGCGCGCTGATGGTCCTGGCCGGGATCACCGGCGCGCTGCTGGTCTTCTATGTCGATATCGACCGTGCGCTGCACCCGGCCGTGCAGGTGACAGGGCGCGCCGGCCCGGTTGATTGGGATCGTGCCGCCGCAACCCTCCATGCCGCGTTCCCCGCCCGCACCGGGCCATGGCGGCTGGAACTGACCGGCAGCGATGGCGCCATCCCTGCGCGCTATTATCACCCGGCAGAGCGGGCCGGTGCTGGCCATGCGCCGCTGCTGGCCTGGCTTTCGCCCGATGGCCGCCGCGTGCTGCGCGCCGAATTCTGGGGGGATGGTGGCATGACCTGGATCTATGACCTGCACTATTGCCTGCAACTGGGGCCGGTCGGGGGTACGATCTTTGGCTGGGCCGGGCTGGCACTGGCAGTGCTCTTGGCCAGCGGACTATGGGCATGGTGGCCGCGCGGCGGCTGGGCCAAGGCGCTGCGGTTCAAGCCGCGCGCTGCGCCCGTGCGCCGTTTGTATGACTGGCACAAGCTGTCCGGCCTGGCCGGTGCTCCGCTGCTCCTGCTGCTCACGCTTACCGGCGTCATGCTGGCCCTGCCGCAGGAAACCGGCCACCTGCTGCGGCCCGTGCTGGGCGGCGCGCAAGACGTGCCGGGCCAGATCGCCGATGGCGCCCCCGGCACGCCCGATATCGCAGTGTCCCGTGCGGTGGCCCTGGCCCAGGCGGCCTTGCCCGGCGCGCGGGCGGTCTGGATCGAATTGCCGGGGCAGGGGCAGGGCGCCTATCGCGTCCGCCTGGCCCAGATGGCTGATCCGTCCCCCCGTTTTCCGCATAGCTGGGCGGTGATCGACCGGCATGGCGGCGCCGTGCTTGGCGTGGCCAACGTGGCGCAGGGCGGGCCGATGGACGTGCTGCTCAAGTGGCTGCACCCGTTGCACGACGGCTCTGCTGCCGGGCTGCCGTTGCGCATGCTGGTGGTCGCGGCCGGGCTGGTGCCGGCCGCGCTCTACATCACCGGGCTGTGGCGCTGGTGGCTCAGGCGCCGCCCTGGGTTGCGGCCTTGATCAGGGCGGCGGCATCTGCCCCGGTCCAATCGAACGCGCCTACCACGCGGCCCACTTCCTTGCCTTTCGCGTCATAGACCACGGTCGTGGGCAAGACGCCGGTGCCATAGTGGAACGACAGGTCGTTGTCGGGGTCGAGCAGCATCTGCACATGGGCCAGGCCATGCTCGGCCTTGAAGCCCTTGACCTTGTCGACCTGCCCGGTGGTATCCTGCGAGACGGTCAGCACGCGCAGACCGCCGGCGGCCAGCTTGTCGAGCGTGGGCATTTCCACCACGCAGGGGCCGCACCAGGTGGCCCACAGATTGATCAGCACGGGCTTGCCGGCCAGGTCTTTGGCGTTGATCTTGCCGCCTTCGGGCGTGGCCAAGGCAAAGGCGGGCATGGCCGAACCCTTGTGGCTGAGATCGACCTTGCCGGCGGCGGGTGCAGCGTCGCCACCCCCAGCATCCGCAGTAGCGGCGCTGGACGGTTGCGCCGGCGGGTTTGCTTGCCTATCGCAGCCGCCAAGCGTGGCTGCGGCCAGCGCACCCAGAATCAACGACGGATAGGGCGGACGAGCGGACATGAGTGGCAATTCGGGCTCCAACCAGATGTGGGGCGGGCGTTTCGCCGCCGGCCCTTCGGCCATCATGCGCGAGATTAACGCCTCGATCCCGTTCGACAAGGCGCTGTGGCGCCAGGATATCGCCGCGTCAAAGGCCCATGTGGACATGTTGGCCACCCAAGGCATCGTGGAAGCGCAGGATGCCGCGCTGATCGCCCAGGGGCTGGATCAGGTGGCGGGCGAATACGAAGCCAATGGCGTGCCCGAAGACTGGGACCTTGAAGACATCCACATGACCACCGAAAGCCGGCTGGCCGAACTGATCGGCCCGGCGGCGGGGCGCCTGCACACCGCGCGCAGCCGCAACGATCAGGTGGCCACCGATTTCCGCCTGTGGGTGCGCGATGCGATCGACCAGGTCGATTCGGGCCTGCTCGCCTTGCAGACCGCGCTGGTGGCGCGCGCGGGCGAGCATGCCGGCTCGATCATGCCCGGCTTCACCCACTTGCAGACCGCGCAGCCGGTAACGCTGGGCCACCACCTCATGGCCTATTACGAGATGATCGGCCGTGATCGCTCGCGCTTTGCCGATGCCCGCGCGCGCATGAACCGCTCGCCGCTAGGCGCGGCGGCGCTGGCCGGCACCGGCTTTCCCATCGACCGTTTCCGCACCGCGCAGGCGCTGGGTTTCGACGGACCGACCGACAACAGCCTCGATTCGGTATCCGACCGCGATTTCGCCCTGGATTACCTGATGGCGGCGGCGCAGTGCTCGCTGCATCTCTCGCGCCTGGCCGAAGAATTCATCATCTGGGCCAGCCAGCCGTTTGGCTTCGTTGCCCTGCCCGATAGCCTGTCGACTGGCAGCTCGATCATGCCGCAGAAGAAGAATCCCGATGCGGCCGAACTGGTGCGCGGCCATTCGGGCCGGATCGTCGGCTGCCTCACCGCGCTGATGATCACCATGAAGGGTCTGCCGCTCGCCTATTCCAAGGACATGCAGGACGACAAGCCGCCGGTGTTCGAGGCAGCCAGCCTGCTGGCGCTGTCGATCGCGGCGATGACCGGCATGGTGGCCGAGGCGCGTTTCCGCACCGATCGCATGCGCGGCGCTGCCGAACTGGGCTATGCCACGGCGACGGACCTGGCCGACTGGCTGGTGCGTCAGGCCAATATTCCTTTCCGTGAGGCGCACCACATCACCGGCAGCGCGGTGAAACTGGCCGAAAGCCGGGGAATCGCGCTTGATCAGCTGCCGCTGGAGGATCTCAAGGCCATTGATGCGCGTATCGATGAACGCGTCTATGCCGCGCTTTCGGTCGAAGCATCGGTGGCGGCGCGTTGCAGCCATGGCGGAACCGCCCCGGCCGAGGTAAGGAAGCGTGTGGCCCAGGCGCGTGCAGCGCTTGGCCTGGAGGAGTAATCGCTTGATCCGCCCCACTGCCCCCAAAGCCGCTGGCATTGTGCTCGTTGGTCTTGCTGCCCTGGCCCTTGCCGGGTGCGGCAACAAACGCGAGCTGAAACCGGCGCCGGGGCACGGCCTGCCGCCCGCGCCCTATGGCCGGGAGCAGAGCCGCGGGGCGGACGCGCTGTTGAAAGCGCCGATCCAGGCCAAGCCCGATCGCAACGTGGAATTGCGCAGCCGCTCGCAAGAGCGCGAAGACGACCCGTTCGATCTGCCGCCCGAAGAATAACGCGTTTTCAACGACCATTCTCGAGAGTTTCGATGGACCACTTTCACCAGGTGAACGGCGTGCTGCACGCCGAAGATATTGCCCTGCCCATGCTGGCCGATGCCGTGGGCACGCCGCTCTATGTCTATTCGCGCGCCACGCTGACGCGCCACGCCCGCGTGTTCCGCGATGCGCTGGCGGTCCTGCCGCGCGTCAAGCTGGCCTTTGCCGTCAAGTCCAATCCCAACCTTGCCGTGCTCAAGGTCCTGGCCGCCGAAGGCTACGGCGCCGACGTGGTTTCGGGCGGTGAGATGGAGCGCGCCCTGGCAGCCGGCATGGCGGCCGAGGGCATCGTCTTCTCCGGGGTGGGCAAGACCCATGCCGAACTGACCCGCGCGCTGGAGGCGGGCATCGGCCAGTTCAACCTGGAAAGCGAGGAAGAAGGCCTGGAACTGGCGGAAATCGCCGTGGGGCTGGGCAAGACCGCGGCCTGTGCGCTGCGCGTCAACCCTGACGTCGATGCCGGCACGCATGGCAAGATTTCCACCGGCAAGGCGGAAAACAAGTTTGGCGTGCCGTATGATCGCGCTGCAGCGATCTATGCCAGGCTGGCGACCACGCCGGGCCTGGCCATGCGCGGCCTGGCGCTGCATATCGGCAGCCAGCTGTCGCGGCTCGATCCGCTGGAGGCAGCCTTTACCAAGATCGGCCAGCTGATGCAGGCGATCCGCGCGGCGGGCCATGCCGTGACGCACATCGATTTCGGCGGCGGCGTGGGCGTGCCCTACAAGGCCGGGGAAGTCTTTCCCCAGCCCGAAGACTATGCCGCGATGGTCGCCCGCGTGACACAGGGCTGGGACATTACCGCGATGTTCGAACCCGGCCGCGTGATCACCGGCAACACCGGCGTGCTGATGACGCGGGTGGTGCGGGTGAAGGAAGGCGTCGGCGCCCCGTGGGTGGTCGTCGACGCGGCCATGAACGATCTGGCGCGCCCGGCGCTCTATGATGCCTGGCACGATTTCGCGGCGGTTTCTCCCAATGGCGAAACGATGGAGGCCAATATTGTTGGCCCGATCTGCGAATCGAGCGACACCTTTGCCATGGGCCGTACGATCGATGCCGTGGCGCGGGGCGATCTGGCCGTGTTCCGCACGGCTGGCGCCTATGGCGCGACGATGGCCAACACCTACAATTCGCGGCCCCTCGTGCCCGAAGTGATGGTGGATGGCACGAAGTGGGCGGTGGTGGCCGACCGGATCGAGCCAGCCACGATCCTGGCGGCCGAACGCGTGCCCGAATGGCTGGCCTGACGCCATGCCTGTGACCCGCTAGGCCGCTGCCATGAGCTTGCCCGCGCTGCCCCTGTTCCACCGTATCGCCGGCCAGCCGGTGATCGTGCTGGGCCATGGCGATGCGGCGCAGGCCAAGGCGCGGCTGGTGGAGCGCGCTGGCGGCCAGGTGGTGGATGATCTTGCCCACGGCATCGATATCGGCGCGCGGCTGGCGTTCATCGCCCATGACAGTGCCGATGCCTGCATGGCCGATGCCCTGCGCGCGCGGGGCGCCGGCTTGCTGGTCAATGTGGTGGATCGCCCGGCGCTGTGCGATTTCACCACGCCGTCGCTGATCGATCGCAGCCCGGTGGTGGTGGCTGTCGGCACGGCGGGCGCGTCGGCGGGGCTGGCCAAGCACGTGCGGCTGCGGCTGGAACGCGCGCTGCCCCAGGGGCTGGGCGCGCTGGCCAATGCGCTTTTTGCCGCGCGCGATGCCTTGCGCGCGCGCTTTCCCGATGGCGCCGATCGGCGCCGCGCGCTTGATGGCGCGCTGGCAGAGGGCGGCCCGCTCGATCCGATGGTGGAGCATGCACCCGCCGCGGTGGAGGAATGGCTGGCAGGTGCGGCCGAAGTAGCGGCAGCGCACCATGTCATCGTGCTGCGCTCGGACGATCCGGAAGACCTTACCCTGCGCGAGGCGCGCCTTCTGGGCATGGCCGATGCCGTGGTGGCCGATGCCGCTGTGCCGCTGGCTATCCTGGTGCGCGCACGCGCCGATGCGCAACGCCTGCCGCCCGGTGCAGCGTTGCCCTCTGGCCTGACCGTGGAACTGCGCCTGCCCGGCTAATCAGCCCTTGGGCGCTGCTAGGTGAAAGTTCATCCAGCAGCTGGCGATCGGTACGGCGCGGTCGCTCTGCCAGGCTTCCACCCGCACATTGGCCACGCGCCGCCCGGCGCGCACCACCTGGCCTATGGCGTAGACCGGCTGTGGCAGCCCGGCGCGCAGGTATTCGATCGAGATGTTGATCGGCTTCATCCGCTGGTTCACCCCGTTCCGCGCCAGATGGACAGAGAGGGCAGCAAACCCGGCCATTTCCAGCAGCCCGCCAATCGCGCCGCCGTGCAGAAATCCGGGGCGCCCTTCTGAATGGGCGCCAAACTGCATGGTGACGATCGGGCTGCCGTCTTCGTCCGCCGCCAGGGTCATGCCCATGGCCAGGGCAAAGGGCGGCAGGGTGAACAGGACGCTGCCATCGCGTTGGCCCTCGCTCATTCGCTGTCTCCCAGCACCATGAAGATGGCGGCCGCGTGGGCCAGCGGATCGGCCATATCCCCATCGTGGGCCAGCGCCCGCACGAATGCCAGGTCGCCGCGCAACTGATAGCATTCCGCCCGCGCGATCACGCTGCGTCCCGGTACGGCTGCCCGGACATAGTCGATGCGCAAGTCCAGCGTGACATGGGGGACGAAGCATCCCCGCCGCGTCCAGATCGCCATCGAGGTGCAATTGTCGAACAGGCTGATGATCGGGCCGGAGGCCAGCACGCCCTTGTTGCCCGCTCCCACCAGATCCTCGCGCCAGGGCAATTCGGCTTCGAACCAGTCGGGACCATGGTCGCCATAGCGCATGCCGAGAAAGCCGCCGTGGCCCAGCTTGCTCAGCAGTTCGCCCGCCACGGCCGGATCAAAGGGGCCCTGCTTGCGCCAGGTGAAAGGTTCGTGTTCTGCCATCGCTGTTCCTTGCCGCAATGTCGACCGGGGTTCAACCGATTGGTTAAATCACAGCACCCCGCCGGCCAGCGTGTCGATCGCGGCCTGCAGGATCAGCGCGGCGGCATGCGAATCGATGCGCTGGGCGCGCTTGGCCCGGCTGAAATCCTGCTCGATCATCGTGCGCTCGGCCGCTTGGGTCGACCAGCGCTCGTCCCACATCAGGATGGGCAGGCCCAGGTCTTCCAGGTTGCGCGCCATGGCGCGGGCCGATTGGCTGCGCGGGCCATTGCTGCCATCCATGTTGAGCGGCAGGCCGATGACCAGGCCCTTGACCCCGCGCTGCGCGATGATGTCAGCCAAGGCTGCCTTGTCCTGGGCAAACTTGCGGCGGATCACGGTTTGCCCGGCGGTGGCAAAGTGCCAGCCGGCATCGCACAGCGCCACGCCGATGGTCTTGGTGCCGGGGTCTAATCCCATGAGCACCCCGCCCATCGGCAGGGCGGCGCGCAGGTCGGCGACATTTTGGGTGATCATTGGGTTCCTCCGTCCCAGGCCTGGTGCCAGGCGGCGCTGCGACGCAGGGCATCGGCGCGCAGGTTGGCCCAGAACAGCGGGATATCGTAGACATGGTAGGTGTTGCCCGGCAGCACGAACAGCCCGATGTGCGGCGGCGGCCCGATCAGCAACAGCCCGCGCGCATCGCACCGCGCCGGCACGAGGCCAGCTACCAGCGGCCCGGCGCGCTCGGTCTCGCTATCGTTTGCATCGGGCAGCAGCGTGCCGCGGTTGGCCTTGCGCGTGGCAACGCCGCCTTGCGTGCCGGTCAGCGGATTGACGCAGATCAGCGGGCCCTGGCCTGGCGCGTGATCCGGCCAGCGGTGATAGGCGCCGATCAGCAGGGTGGGATCGGCCGGTTCGGCAAAGCTGAGCCAGCCGACCAGGCATCCTGCCTGATCGGGCGCCGTGCACGGGGCAAAGCCGGTGTCCGCCGCAGCCGTTGCCGCCACGATGGGCCAGCCAATGGCATAGGCGGCCACCACGCGTCGCGCCACCGGGCGTCCCTGCACACTATCGTGCAGCAGGCGGGCCACGGCCCAGGCGCCCTGGCTGTGACCGGCGATGATGATCGGCGTCTGCGGGGGCAGGGCCGCCAGGAACGCGGCAAAGGCCGCGTGAATGTCGGCATAGGCCAGGTCCATCGCTCGCTGGCGATCGGCACCGTCGGTCAGGAAGGCACCCAACGCGGCCTGGCGATAGCGCGGCACCCATACTGGCCCCACCGCGTTGAACGCGCTGGCCGTGGCCGCCACCAGAATGTTGGCGCGCCGCTGCGAATCGATATCGGCCAGCGGCGCATTCCAGTGGTTGCGGCTGAGATAGGTGGTCGAATGCACGAAGAACACCGCCGTATCCCCGCTGGGCGGGGCGGGCGTGCCCGGTGGCAGCCACTGTGCCGGGTCATTGGCCATGCCGGGCCGGGCCAGCCACATCGCAGGATCGGCATAGGCATTGCGCGCTGGCGGCGCGCCCGGCTCGAACGCGTGGATGGGCGCAAAGGCATAGCGCGAGATTTCTGCCGAGCACTGGCGCAACACGCCAAGGCACAGCAAGGCCAGCACCACGAACAGCGCGCCGGCCTGAACCACGCGCTTGATCACCATGGCATCATGTGGCCAGCGCGGGGGTTTCACCCGGGGCAGTTTCGTCCCGCTCGTCGTCGTTGCGCTCGGCCTGCCGTTCCAGCGCGATCTTGATCATCGCCACGATCGGATCGGCCAGCGCCAGGCCCAGGATGCCAAACAGCACGCCAAAGATCAGCTGCGCGCCCAGTACCATCGCCGGGGCAAGGTCGGCGGTCTTCTTGGCCACCATCGGCACGATGATGTTGCCATCCACCGTCTGCACCACGAGGTAGACGATGATGCAGTAGATCCCCATGTCGGTGCCGCCCGAAAAGCCCACCAGCACCATCAGCAGGCCGGACAGCGGCGCGCCGATATTGGGCAGGAACACCAGCAGCCCGGTAAGAATGCCCAGCAACGCCGACATCGGCACGCCATAGACGGCCAGCAGCAGCCAGGTTGCCAGCCCTTCGGTAAACATGCCGATCATGCGCCCGAACAGCAGCATGCGCAGCGACTTGCCCATGCGTTGCAGCGTCACCTGGAAATGCGGGCGGCGATCGAGCGGGAACAGCCAGGCAAAACCGCGCCGATAGATGTCAGGCTCCAGCACGAAATAGATGCCCAGGATCACGATCAGGAAAAACGTGGTGAACCCACCGAAAATTCCCCCCAGCGCCTGCGTGACGGGGCCGACGCCGCCTATCACCTGCTCGGCGATCTTGGAGACATCAGCCTGGCCCACGTTGATGCCATGGCCGTGCAGCCAGGTCAGCGTACGCTGGGCCTGGCCCTGGATGATATGCGGGAATTGCGCCGCCTGGGCTGCGATCTGGTTGCCGGCAAAATAGCCCAGCCACACCAGAAAACCCACAGCGGCCAGTAGTACCAGTGCGATCCGCAATGCGCGGGGGCCAGGGATGATCCGGCCCAGCAGGCGCTGCCCGCCCTCGATCAGCGAGGCAAAGACCACCCCGCCAAAGATCACCAGCAACGGCTGAGCCAGGAACACGGCCAGCACCACCAACGCGGCAATGCCGATCCACACAAAGGCCTTCTTGGCCTCCTGGCGAACCGTATGGTCAGTAATGTCGGTCGGGCCAGGCGCGTTCGCCTTGGTCGTGCCGCCGGCCGGCGGGTTGGCGGAGACAGAAATGGTGTCGGCAGAATCGGACATCGCGCGCAAGCTACCCCCGCAGCAAGAGTTCAGGAAGCCGGAACGAATTGTGGCAGCCCCTGTTCCGCGCGCAGGCTGGTTCCACCGCGGCCGTGGCGCAGCGCATGCCACCAGGTCGCCGGATTCCACGTTTCGCTGCCATCCAGGGAAACCGTCACGAACTCGGCCCGGCCACCCACGTCGGCTAGCGGCACTGGGCCGCCCAGGCCCTTGAGCGCCAGCGGTTCGCGGCTGTCGGCGGAATGGTCACGGTTGTCGCCCATCAGGAAGACATGGCCGGCCGGCACCGTCACCTCGGCATAGTCATCGAGCGGCTGCTGCTCATGGTCGATGATGCGATAGGTCGCGCCATTGGGCAGCGTCTCACGCAGGATCGGCAGCTCGCAGAATTGCCGGCCCATCGCGTCGCGAAAGCGCAAGCCGGGAAAATCGGTGGGATCGCACGGTTCGTTGGCATCGACCGGCAGATCGAGCGGCGCTTCCACCACTTGTGGCACGGGCCGCCCGTTGAGGATGATCTGGCCATGGACCACGGCGATGCGGTCACCCGGCAGGGCGACGACTCGCTTGATATAATCTTCGTTGCTGCCGCGCGGCACCACGATCACGATGTCGCCATACTGCGGCGTGGCCGGGAACAGCCGCAGCGACGAGCGCGGCAGCACGTGGAACGATGGCGACACCCACGACCAGCCATAGGGATACTTGGAAACCACCAGCCGATCGCCCACCAGCAGGTTGGGCATCATCGACATCGACGGAATGTAGAACGGCTTGGCCAGCAGGCTGTGGAACACCAGGACAGCCAGCAGCATGCCAATCAAACCGCGCAGTTCCGCCCACCAGTTGACGCGCGCGGGCCGGGCTTCGGCCTGTTCCGGTGGCAGGCCGGTAACGCCATCGCTCATGCCGTGTCTCCTTCGCCCGAGTGGCCAAGGTCCAGCGCAATGGCCTCGATCACCACGAAGGCCTGGGCCCAGGGATGATCATCGGTCATCGTCAGGTGCACCACGGCCTTGTGGCCGGGCGGGGTGATCGCGGCCAGCCGTGCCGCCGCGCCGCCGGTCAGGGCCAGCGTCGGCGCCCCCGAAGGCGCGTTGACCACGCCGATGTCCTTCATGAACACCCCAGCCTTGAAGCCGGTGCCCACCGCCTTGGAATAGGCTTCCTTGGCGGCAAAGCGCTTGGCCAGGGTGCCGGCGCGGGTATAGGGCCGGCGCGCTGCTTTGGCCTGCTCCACCGGGGTGAACACCCGCTCGACAAAGCGATCGCCGAACCGCTCCAGCGATTGCTGGATGCGCTCGATATTGCACAAGTCGGAACCCAGGCCGATGATCATGCGGGGTCTTCCTTCCAGCCGCGTGGCGGGTTCAGCGCACTTCGTCCATCAGCGTGCGCATGCGCCGCACGGCTGCTTCCAGACCCACGAAGATCGCCTCGCCGATCAGGTAATGGCCGATGTTGAGCTCGGCCAACTGCGGGATGGCGGCCACGGGCTGCACGTTGTCATAGGTCAGGCCGTGGCCGGCATGGGGTTCGATGCCGTTCTTGGCGGCCAGGGCGGCCATGTCGGCCAGGCGCTTGAGTTCGCTCGCGCGGGCCTCGCCCTCGGCATGGGCATATTCGCCGGTGTGCAGTTCCACTACCGGTGCGCCCAGCTTCATCGCCGCTTCGATCTGCCGCGCATCGGGCGCGATGAACAGGCTGACGCGGATGCCGGCGTCGGCCAGGCGCGAGACGATCGGCGCCAGGCGGTTGTGCTGCCCGGCGGCATCAAGGCCACCTTCGGTGGTGCGTTCCTCGCGGCGTTCGGGCACGATGCAGCAGGCATGCGGCTTGTGGCGCAGGGCAATCGCCAGCATTTCGTCGGTGGCGGCCATTTCCAGGTTCAGCGGCAGGTTGGTCGCCGCCTGGATGCGGGCCAGGTCCTCGTCGCGAATATGGCGGCGGTCCTCGCGCAGATGGGCCGTGATCCCGTCACCGCCCACGTCGGCCACGATCTGCGCGGCGCGCACCGGATCGGGATGGTCACCGCCGCGCGCATTGCGGATGGTGGCCACGTGATCGATGTTGACGCCCAGTCGCAGCCGGGCGGGCGTGAACAGTTCGCTCACCGCCATATTCTCCTGTCTTACGGTTGTGCCCGGCTGCCGGGCTTGATCGCGGGCACTGCGGCCAGCGCGGGCGGCAGTTCATCGGGCGCATAGGTCGGGAAATTGAGGGAGACGAGCGGATAGAACGGCACACCCAGGTCCACCGCGCCGGCCGACCTGTCGACCAGGGCCGCCTCGGCGATCACCACGCCGCCGGCTTCTTCCACGGCCTTGATCGCCTCGCGGCTCGACAGGCCAGTGGTGACGACGTCTTCGACCATCAGCACCTTTTCGCCCGGCGTCAGGGTAAACCCGCGGCGCAGTTCGAACGTGCCGGTTGGCCGTTCCACGAACACCGCTTCCACGCCCAGCGCACGGCCCATTTCGTGGCCGATGATCACCCCGCCCATGGCCGGGGCCACCACCTTGGCAATCTGCTGGCGCACGTCGCGCGGCAACTTGGCGGCCAGCGCGCTGGCCAGGCGCGAGGCGCGCATCGGGTCCATCAGCACGCGCGCGCACTGCAGGTAGTGGGCGCTGTGGCGGCCCGAAGAGAGCAGGAAATGCCCTTCAAGCAAGGCCTGGCTGGCACGGAATTCGGAAAGGATGTCTTCTTCCTGCATGGCTCTGGTTCGCTGGTCCTGCCTGTTCGCCGTCTTGGCGTGCTGGGGTTTGCCCTGTGCCATGGGCGCTGGCGCGGCAGGGGGCAAGGGTTTTTCGCCCAGTGGCAGGCCTGCGGCGGGCGGGCTTGAACCAAGGGGCAATGCTTTCCTGTCGCCTTGGTGAACGTCTCAACTTGTGGCTCAGGACAAGGCCGCGTATAGCCGGGTTCAATCGAGGGAATTACAATCAGTGCACGCAGACCTCGAAACTGGCGTGTACGCGGGGAAGAGCGGAACAAGCGACGATGAGTCCAATCGAATTCGTCCGCCATGCGGGCACAGCGTTTCGGACCGCCGGTCATGTCCTGGCAGGCATTGCAGCAACAACCGCAGCCGCGGCGCCTTCGCTGGCGCTGGCTGCCGCCACCTATGTCCCGGCCAAGCCGGTGCCCGGCAAGGGGCAACCCGTTCCGGGTGGCTGGACCTTCCAGGACCAGTATTCGCCGATCGGCCAGGAAGCGCTGAAAATGCACGATTACCTGCTGATGCCGGTAATCACGGTCATTGTCCTGCTGGTCCTGTTCCTGCTCATTGCGGTGATGGCCAAGTTCAACCGCCGCGCCAACCCGGTGGCCTCCAAGACCAGTCACAACACCTTGATCGAGGTGATCTGGACCCTGGTTCCGGTGCTCGTCCTGGTAGTGATCGCGGTCCCCTCGATTCGCCTGCTCGCCCACCAGTACGAGCCTGCGCCCAAGGGCGCACTGACCGTCAAGGTCACCGGCTATCAGTGGTACTGGGGCTATACCTATCCCGACAACGGCGGGTTCGAGGTGATCTCCAACATGCTGCCGCCGGCCGAGGCCATCAAGCGTGGCGAGCCGCCGCAGCTTGCCGCTGACAACCGCATGGTCGTTCCGGCCGGGGTGCCGATTCGCCTGCAGACCACCGGGTCTGACGTGATCCACTCGTTCTCCGTGCCCTCGCTCTGGTTCAAGCTGGATGCCGTCCCGGGCCGGATCAACGAAAAGGTCATGATGATCAACAAGCCCGGCGTCTATTACGGCCAGTGCTCCGAACTGTGCGGCGCGCGCCACGGCTACATGCCGATCGTGGTCGAAGCCGTGACCAAGCCCCAGTTCGACGCCTGGATCAAGAGCCAGGGCGGTACGGTGGGCGGCGCAGCCGCTCCGGCCGCCTGAACGACAATCGGAAAGAGGATCGCCCGATATGGCCACCATTCCCGCCGATCATGAAAGTTTCGATGCGCATCACGACCATGCGCATGATCACGATCACAAGCCCAGCTTCTTCGCGCGCTGGTTCATGTCCACCAACCACAAGGACATCGGCACGCTCTATCTGATTTTCGCGGTCTTCGCCGGCGTTGTCGGCGGCGCGATCTCGGGCATCATGCGCGCCGAACTGGCGCATCCCGGCATCCAGTACCTCGGGTTCTGGACTCGGTTCGTCGGCGGTGATGGCGCCGATCTCAACCAGACGCTGCACATGTGGAACGTGCTGATCACCGCACACGGCCTGATCATGGTGTTCTTCATGGTCATGCCGGCGCTGATCGGCGGGTTCGGCAACTGGTTCGTGCCGATCATGATCGGTGCGCCCGACATGGCCTTCCCGCGCATGAACAACATTTCGTTCTGGCTGACTTTCTCGGGCTTCTGCTCGCTGATGATCTCGCCGTTCATGCCCGGTGGCACTGGCCATGGCGCGGGCACCGGCTGGACTGTCTATGCACCGCTTTCCACATCGGGATCGGTCGGTCCGGCGGTCGATTTCGCGATCTTCTCGTTGCACTTGGCCGGGGCTGGCTCGATCCTCGGGGCGGTGAACTTCATCACCACCATTTTCAACATGCGCGCGCCGGGTATGACCCTGCACAAGATGCCGCTGTTCGTGTGGTCGGTTCTCGTCACCGCGTTCCTGCTGCTGCTCGCCCTGCCGGTGCTGGCTGCGGCCATCACCATGCTGATCACCGACCGCAACTTCGGCACGACGTTCTTCGATCCGGCCGGCGGCGGTGACCCGATCCTCTACCAGCACCTGTTCTGGTTCTTCGGCCACCCCGAAGTCTACATCATGATCCTGCCGGGCTTCGGCATCATCAGCCAGATCATCTCGACCTTCTCGCGCAAGCCGGTGTTCGGCTATCTCGGCATGGCCTATGCCATGGTCGCCATCGGTCTCGTCGGGTTCATCGTGTGGGCCCACCACATGTACACCACCGGCCTCGACGTGAACACGAAGATGTATTTCACGGCCGCGACGATGGTCATCGCCGTGCCCACCGGGATCAAGATCTTCTCGTGGATCGCCACGATGTGGGGCGGGTCAATCGAGTTCAAGTCGCCCATGGTCTGGGCCATCGGCTTCATCTTCCTGTTCACCATGGGTGGCGTCACCGGCGTGGTGCTCGCCAACGGCGGCATCGACGACAATCTCCAGGATACCTACTACGTCGTCGCCCACTTCCACTACGTGCTGTCGCTCGGCGCGGTCACGTCGCTCTTTGCCGGGTTCTTCTACTGGTTCCCCAAGATGAGCGGCCGCATGCACTCCGAGTTCCTCAGCCACCTGCAGTTCTGGGTGTTCTTCATCGGGGTGAACCTGATCTTCTTCCCGATGCACTTCCTGGGCGTGCAGGGCATGCCGCGCCGCTATCCCGATTACGCTCCCGCGTTCGAGTACTGGAACCACATCGCCACGATCGGCTACATGATCATGGCCGTGTCGATCGTGATCTTCCTGGTGAACATCATCTACGCCTTCGTCGCCGGCAAGAAGGCTGCGCCGAACTATTGGGGTGAAGGCGCCACGACGCTGGAATGGACTCTGTCCAGCCCGCCGCCGTTCCACCAGTTCGAAACGCTGCCGGTGATCGAGGATACCCCGCATCACTGATCGCCACAGGGCGAGTGCAATTGATCAAACCCCGCAGCGCAAGCTGCGGGGTTTTTTCGTTTCTTTTTGCGCAGTCTGAACGGGAAGGGCGCCGGAAACGGCGAATCACAACGGTGATTCTCCCGGCATGTTTCGCTTCAGCCATAGTAAAATGCAGAAAAATTTCGCGCCAAAACGCCCATGACACCGGGGTTTTACGGTCAGTCTGCACCCCTGTGGAAAAATGGCCGTTGACGGTTGGGTGAG
>NZ_BCYV01000022.1 GCF_001598375.1 Novosphingobium capsulatum NBRC 12533 | reverse complement strand
GATCAAATCATACCAAACCGCCTCAGGAAAACCCGAGGCGGATTTTTTGTGCCCGGCGCAGGTCAAAATTGCGCAGCCTGATAGGTCGCGCCTGCAATATCGTATCCCGGACACAGGCCGTTGGTGCTAGGCGCCGGCGTGGGCGACCGTGCCCGAGCAGCCACCTGGATTATTGCAACGTGTCCTTGTCCATCCAGCCCCGCGTGGCGCCTGCCGCGCATCCGCTGTCCATTCCCGCCTTTCGCCATTTCTGGATCGCGCGCATCTGCGCGATGCTCGCGCAGAGCAACCTGGTCGTGGTGCTGGGCTGGGCAGTTTATGATGTGGCACGTCTGTCGATGGACATGAAAGCGGCTTCGCTGCGAATCGGGCTGATCGGCTTGTCGCAGTTCCTGCCGGTGCTGCTGATCAATCCTTTCGCCGGCCTGGTGGCCGACCGCCACGATCGCCGCCTGGTGGTGCGCCTGGCCTTGCTGGTGCAGATGCTGGCCGTGGGCGTGCTGGTGGCATTGCAGGCCATGGGCCGGGCCGATCTGCCGGTGTTCTACCTGGTGGCAGCAGGGTTTGCTGCCGGGCGTGGTTTCTATGCCCCGGCGATGAATGCGCTGGCCCCGGCGCTGGTGCCGGTAGAAATCCTGCCGCGCGCCATTGCCGTCAGTGCCATCGCTGGCCGGATCGGCGGCATTGTGGGCCCGGTCTTGGGTGGCTTTGCTTATGGCGTGGCGCCGGCATTTGCCTATGGCCTGACGCTGGCCCTGCTTGGCGCGGCGCTGGTGGCGCAACTCGCCATCGGGCCACATGGTGCCAATCGCCCGATGGCCAACGGCAAACCCCTGGCGCATATCCTGGAAGGGCTGCGCTATGTGGCGCGCAGCCGCATGCTGCTGGGTGCGATCAGCCTGGATCTGTTTGCCGTGCTGCTGGGCGGGGCAACTGCCATGCTGCCGGTCTATGCGCGCGATATCCTGCATGTGGGGCCGAGCGGGCTTGGCCTGCTGCGCTCAGCCTCGTCGGTCGGGGCGGTGTCGACGGCGCTGTGGCTGTCGTGGCGCCCGGTGGAAAATGGCGTGGGCCCCAAGATGTTGGCGGCCGTGGCGCTGTTCGGGATAGCCTCGGCCGTGTTTGGCGTGTCGCGCTGGTTGCCGCTGTCGCTGGCGATGCTGGCCCTGGCCGGCGCCGCCGACATGATTTCGGTCTATGTGCGGCAGACGCTGGTGCAGGTGGTGACGCCCGACGCCATGCGCGGCCGCGTGGGGGCGACATCGGCCTTGTTCATCACTGCGTCCAACGAACTGGGTGAGATGGAAAGCGGCGTGGTCGGCGCGATCCTGGGGCCGGTTGGCTCGGTGGTATTTGGCGGAGTAAGCGCAGTGGCCATTGCCTTGGCCTGGGGACGGCTGTTTCCCGAACTGAAGCGGGTGCAGCGCTTTGACGAGCTTCTGCCCGAATCATGAGAAAAGCCCCTCGCTGCCTTGTCAGCGAGGGGCTTTTTCGTTTCAGCCGTGCTTGGTTTCGCGGGTGGATTGCACCATGCCCGGCGCCAGGAAGCCGATGGTCGGGCTCGGCTCCACGGCGCGCTTCTTGAGCTCACCCTTCATCCGGGCGTATTCCGCCTCCATTTCTTCGGTCACTGTCGCGCGGGAATCGGCCAGAGCATCGGCAAAATCCGCCGCATTGACCGACTGCACGTTGCCGCCGGCGCGGCGGATGGCGTTGAGGCCGGCGCGGCGCACCACGTCTTCGAGATCGGCACCGGTAAACCGCGCGGTCTGGCGGGCGACATCGAGCAGATCGACATCGGCCGCCAGCGGCATGGCGCCGGTGTGGATCTTGAGGATATGCGCGCGGCCTTCCAGGCTGGGCGTGCCGACATAGACCAGTTCATCGAACCGGCCCGGCCGCAGCAGCGCAGGATCGACCAGGTTGGGCCGGTTGGTCGCGCCGATCAGCACGACCGACTGCAGCTCTTCCAGCCCGTCCATCTCGGCCAGGATGGTGTTGACCACGCGCGCCGTGACCTGCGGCTCGCCGACACCCGTGCCGCGCGCCGGAACGAGGCTGTCGATCTCGTCGATGAAGATCACGCACGGCGCGACCTGGCGGGCGCGGGCAAACAGGCGGGCGATCTGCTGCTCGCTTTCGCCAAACCACTTGCTGAGCAAGTCTGACGACTTGATCGCAATAAAGTTGGCTTCGGCTTCCTTGGCGACGGCCTTGGCCAGCAGGGTCTTGCCGGTCCCAGGCGGGCCGTAGAGCAGGAAGCCCTTGGCCGGGCGGATGCCGAGGCGGTGGAAGGCCTCGGGCGTCTTGAGCGGCAGTTCGACGCCTTCCTTGAGCTTGGCCTGGGCATCGTCGAGCCCACCGACATCGGACCAGCCGATGGTGGGGGCCTGAACCATGACCTCGCGCATGGCCGAAGGCTGCACGCGCTTGAGCGCCTCGAGGAAATCGTCGCGCACGACGCGCAGGTTGTCGAGCACTTCGGGCGGGATCGTCTGCCGTTCGAAATCGAGACGCGGCATGATGCGGCGCACCGCCTCGATCGCCGCCTCACGGGCGAGCGCTGCCAGATCGGCACCGACAAAGCCATGCGTAGTGCGGGCGAGTTCGCGCAGGTCGACATCCTCGGACAACGGCATGCCGCGCGTGTGGATGCCGAGAATCTCGCGGCGGCCAGGTTCATCGGGAACGCCGACGACGATCTCGCGGTCAAAGCGGCCGGGGCGGCGCAGTGCTTCATCCAGCGCGTCAGGCCGGTTGGTGGCGGCGATGACGACAAGGTTGGAGCGGCTGTGCAGCCCGTCCATCAGCGTGAGCAGCTGCGCGACGAGGCGCTTTTCCGCTTCGCCGGAAACCTGGCTGCGCTTGGGCGCGATCGAATCGATCTCGTCGATGAATATGATCGAGGGCGCGTTCTGGGTCGCTTCCTCGAACACTTCGCGCAGGCGCTTTTCGCTTTCACCATAGGCCGAGCCCATGATTTCCGGGCCGTTGATGGTGAAGAAGCTGGCGTCGCTTTCGTTCGCCACAGCGCGGGCCAGGCGGGTCTTGCCGGTGCCTGGCGGGCCATGCAGCAGAACGCCCTTGGGCGGATCGACGCCCAGGCGGGTGAACAGTTCGGGATAGCGCAGCGGCAGTTCGACCATCTCGCGCAACTGGCGGATGGTGTCGCCCATGCCACCGACATCGTCATAGTTGACGTCGGCGCGGCTGCTGCGCGGCTCTTCGTATTCCGCGCGCAGTTCCACCTCGGTGCTCTCGTCGATGTGCACCACGCCCTTGGGCACGGTGGAGACGACGGTGAGGCGGATCTGGGTCAGCGCGAAGGCTGGAGCGTTGAGCATCTGGCGCAACTGGGCAGGCATGTCGCCCCGGTTGACCTGCTGCTGCCCCGCCGTCGCGACCAGATCGCCGGTGAGCAGCGGGCGCCCAGCAAAGTTGCGCTTGAGCGCGGCAGCTGGCCCCTGCAGGCGCAGATCACGCTGCGCCGGGGCAAACACCACGCGCTGTGCCGGGCGGGAATCGATCCGCCGCACTTCGACATGATCGCCCGAGCCGACATCGGCGTTGGCGCGCTGCAGACCGTCGAGCCGGATCAGTTCGAGCCCTTCATCCTCGGGATAGGGCAGCATCACGCGCGCGGCGGTGCTGCGCTTGCCGATGATTTCGATGACGTCGCCTTCGGTTACGCCCAGCGTGCCCATCACGGCACGGCTGATGCGGGCGATGCCGTGGCCGGATTCCTCTTGCCTGGCGCCTGCGACCTGAAGACGGGCGATGCGATTTTCGCCCAAAGTTGCTGCCTCTGCCATTGGCCCTCTTTTCACCCTCGGCGTTGCGCATGTGGCATGGCGCCTCGGGAGGTTTGCGGATCGGGGCAGACCTGCCCCGCTTGCACCCTAGCTAGGATTGCGTGCCACGGTTTTCAAACGCCAGGCCGCAGCTTTCGTTCTCGGGAGTGATCGAGCGCGATGGTGCTGGGGTTTTGGCGGGATAGCAAGCCGGGCGCTGGCGCCGGCACAGACACAGAGCAAAAAAAGGGCCCGGCTGTTGCCAGCCAGGCCTTTGGAAGTTTGGGAGAGGATGCCTGAAAGGCAGGATTTGTATGCCTTGCATCCATGTTTTGTGCAAATGCGAAAGATGAAATATAAATTGCGTTTTGCGCAACTGTCTGTCGAATGTCAGGCAGGCCGGCGAAAGCGCAGGGCAAAGCGATCGGTCTTTCCGCGCAACGCTGGATCGAAAACGATTGCAGTGTGCGGATCGTCGTTGCGCTGCAATACGCTGCTCTCACCATCCAGCACAAAGCCGGCGGCAAGCATGTCGGCCTTGACCTGGGCAGGATCGATGCGGTGGAGCGTATCGGCAACGGTGGCGGGGGCGCCAGCCATGCCGACGTGATCGACGATCACCACGGTGCCACCGGGACGCAGCGCGGCAAACCAGTTGGCCAGCGTGGCGGCCACCGGGCGGGCGGGCGTGGCACTGCCATGCGCCGCCGGCAGATAGAGATCGTGAAATTCGAGGTGGGCGAAAATCGCGTCGAGGCTGCCCGGCGCGAGTGTCATCGCGGCAGGCGGGGTAACGAGCATCAGCACATTGGCATGCGCCTTGGCCACGGCGTCGAGCGTGCCGGGCTTGAGATAGGCGGGATTGGCCAGGGCATAGACACGACCCTTGGGGCCGACGACATCGGCGATCAGTTCGGAATAATACCCGCCGCCGGCGCCCCAATCGGCCACGACCTGGCCGGGCTTGAACCCGGCAAAGGCAAGCACTTCGGCCGGCTTGCGGCTTTCATCGAGGGCATGGTTGGCCGCGCTGCGCGCCGGATCGGCCAGCGCCTTGGTGATCGTCGCGGCGGTTGCCGGCACGGGAGTGGCGTGCGCCCCGGAACCGGCGAGGGCAATGCCCAGGGCGAGTGAGGCGAGAAAACGGTGGCGGCGCATCGGCATGAACTCCCAAGGTTGGCGGCAGCCCCTGTGCCACCACCTTGGGTGTGATCATGCCAGAGCGGCGCGAACGGGCAAGTGCCCGGCCGCAAACAATGTTTGCCTTAGTGCGCCAGCAACAGCGGCACGGTGGAATTGTCGAGCATGGCGCGCGACACGCCGCCGAGCAGCAATTCGCGCAGCCGGCTGCGGCCGAACAGGCCCATGACAATCAGCCCCGCACCCAACCGCCGCGCGGTATCGACCAGCGTGGCGGCGATCGGCCCGGCGGCCTGGATTGCATGGGTTTCGGCATGAATGCCGTGGCGCGACAGGTAGGCTGCTGCATCGAGCGCCGGAAGCGCGTCGGGCTTTTCCTCGACCGCCACGATATGGACGGCGCTGGCGCGGGTGAGCAGCGGCAAGGCGGCGCGCATGGCGTGCGCGGCCTCGATCCCGCCATCCCAGGCGATCATGGCCGGGCCGGTGAAATCGACCAGCGGCGCCCCCTTGGGCACGGCGAGCACCGGGCTGCGCACGCCGAGCACGAGTTCCTCCACCAGCGGATCGGCCAGGCTGGTGACGACCACATCGGCAAAGCGGGCACTGGCATAGGCGGCGGGGATCGGCGCCTGCGCGGTTTCCATCACATCGAATGGCACGTCTTGCGGGGCCAGGCGGGCATCGACCTTCTCGGCCAGGGCGCGGTCTTCCTCGCGCACCTGGGCGATCACTTCGGCTGTGAGCGCCGCGCCGCCGAACGGCTCCCACACTGCCATTTCGGCAAAGGGGCTGGCGATCTGTACGCAGA
This sequence comes from Novosphingobium capsulatum NBRC 12533, assembly GCF_001598375.1. Lineage (GTDB taxonomy): Bacteria > Pseudomonadota > Alphaproteobacteria > Sphingomonadales > Sphingomonadaceae > Novosphingobium > Novosphingobium capsulatum. The sequence goes on along the minus strand of NZ_BCYV01000022.1, from coordinate 62,356 downwards.
CATGGCCGTTGGTGACGCGGGCCAGGGCCAGAGCGGTTTCGAGGCGGTCATCGAGCGTCTTGGCGCCGTCGACCGGGCAGAGAATGGAGCGCATGGGGATCCTCCTTCTTCCAACGATGCCCGCAGTGTGGCACCGGGAAGCCGCAGCGCCATGACCTGAATCAACCGGCGTGGATTTCCTGCGAAAAGGGGCGCCGGCCATGACCTATACCCTGATCACCGCCAACCGAAACTATTCCAGCTGGTCGTTGCGGCCCTGGCTGCTGATGAAGGCGCTGGGCGTGGCGTTTGCCGACCGGATCGAGCCGTTTGCCAAGCCGGTGAACTACGAGGAATTTCGCGCTTTTTCGCCCACTGGGCAGGTGCCGGTGCTGATCGATGGGGAAGCCACGGTGTGGGATTCGCTGGGCATCGCGCTCTATCTTGCCGATCGCCATGGCGGTGTCTGGCCCGAGGCGGGAGCCGCGCGCGCTTTTGCGCAAAGCGCGGTCTGCGAAATGCACGGCGGCTTTGCCGCCTTGCGCAACGATTGCACGATGAACGTGGGCGTGCGGGTGCGCCCGGTGCCGATGCGGGCCGAACTGGTGCGCGACGTGGCCCGCGTGCGCGCATTGTTCGAGGAAGGACTCGATCGTTTCGGTGGCCCGTGGCTGGCGGGGCCTGCGTTCAGCGCGATAGACGCGTTCTTTGCCCCCGTGGCGTTCCGCATCCGCACCTATGGCCTGGACGTGGGACGCGGGCAGGCCTGGGTGGACCATATCCTGGCCCACCCGGCGATGCTGGATTGGGAACGGCAGGCCCTGGCCGAAACCTGGCGCGAGGAAAGCCATGAGGCCGAACTGGCGCAGGCCGGCATGATCGTGGCGGATTATCGCCAGGGCTGAGCCTGCGACACGCAGTTCTTGATTGCCCAGGCCTGTGATGAAAGGATCGCCAACGTGAACGGCGTGGGGGCCGGGTGAAGGGGGCGATGATGCGGCGGCGATGGTGGCTTGGCGCGGGTATGGTGGCTCTGGTTCTGGCGGGCGGCGTGGCGAGGGCACAGCAAGCCGCACCGGCGCCATCGACAGCACAGGTGGCAGAAGACCATTCCGGGCTGACGCGTGAGCGCTTTCGGCGCAATTGCCTGATGTGCCACAACCGCGCCGCGCCCGAGGGCATTGCGCCCGAGATCATGGCCGGGCTCTATCCCGAACCGGGCAAGGCGCCGCGTGACATGATGCCCGGGCTGGTGTGCTGGCGGCGCTGCACGGCGTGTCGCGTGCCCGATGCAAAGGCCAGCGCCAGCCGGCCGAGCCAGCCGGCGCAACGCCCAGGCGCTTAGGGCTCTTCGCGCTTTTCCATGCGGGCCCACAGGCCTTCGGTGCCGGCCTCGGTGGCCTTGTTCACGTATTGCGAGGCGACCAGCCAGCCCTTGAACGGGCGCAGCGAGCCAAGGCAGCCAACCGCCAGGATCGGCACCGAGGTGAGCAGGTGGACCCACCAGGGCGGGCTGAACGCCACTTCGAGCCAGACCGCGAAGAAGGTGAGGGGAAAGGCGGTGAGGCACAGGGCGAAGAACGCCGGCCCATCGTCCGCCCGGGCAAAGCTGAGGTCTAGGTCGCAGGCCGGGCAGCGCTGTGCCAGCTTGAGCCAGCCATCGAACATGCTGGCCTTGCCGCAGCGCGGGCACAGCCCTTTCCACCCGCAACGCAAGATCCAGCGGAATTTCGGATTATCCAGCAGCGCCATCGCCCGTGTCTCCCTTGGCATTTGCCTAGGACTGTGGCGACGGCGCTGCAACCAGTGAGTGGGCAGGTAATTAGTGTGCAACCAGAGTGACGCGATCCTCTGACGGAACCTGGCGCACCGGGACGGCGGCGATCCAGGCCTGCAGCGCGTCAAGATCGGTCATGCCGGTTACCGCGTCGGGCTTGTCGGCCAGGTCGGTGAAGGTATCGCCCCCCAGCGCGAGGAAGTTGTTGACCGTCACGCGGTAGGTGGCGGCAGGCGCGACCGGCTTTCCGTTGACCGTCAGGCCCACCACGCGCGCGCCGACGGGGCGGGCCAGGTCGATGGCAAAGCGCACGTTGGCCGATACGGCGAGGCCCTGCTTGGGCCCTTGTTCGTCAACCCCCTGCTCCAGCACGGCCTTTAGTTGTGCACCAGTGAGCGTTTCGGTCACCAGCGTGTTGCCGAAGGGCTGGACGCGGTAGATATCGCCGAACGTCACCGTACCATCGGCGGCGGGCACCAGGCTGGTGCGGATGCCGAATGGGTTCATCAGTGCGAGCTGCGCGCCGGCGCTGCGGGTTGCGGCCAGTTGCGAATCCGCGATGAGATTGCCCAGCGTGCCCCCGGTGGTCACCGCGCCGTTCTCGCCGCGCTGGGCCGGGCCGGACAGGTGGCCCACCGGCTTGGCGGCATAGACCTTGGCCGCATCGACATAGCGCTGGACATAGCCGGCGATATCAGGGCGCGGGGCAAAGACCGGGAAGCGATCATCGTGGCTCACCAGCCGCGTGGCGGACTGATAGGGATCGGACTGGACAATGACGTTGTGCGCCTGGACCGCCGTGACCGTGTGCTTGGCAGGATCGATCTGCAGGGCAATGTCGGTGACCATTTCGCCATAGAGGCCCGCGCTGGTCAGCAGCAGCGGATGCGCGGCGCCGGGCGCCGGCATCTGGCAGATATAGGCGGCATGGGTGTGGCCCGAAATGACAAGGTCCACGCCCGGGTTCAGCCGCTTGATGATATCGAGGATCGCGCCCGACATGCCGTTGCAGCCCTGCGGATCGGGGCTGCCCTGCTGCTTGCCGCCTTCGTGGATCAGCACGACGATAGCATCGGCGCCGGCGGCCTTGAGCCGGGGAACCTGGGCATTGATCGTGGCGGCCTCGTCCTCGAACGTCAGCCCGGCGATACCGGCGGGATTGACCAGCGTGGGCGTGGTGCGCGTGGTAAGGCCGATCACGCCCACGGTCACCTTGTCGGCGCCGCTGCCAAACGTCTTGAGGCCGGTGGCGGGGAACAGGGTGTGCCCATCCTTGTCCACCGTGCTGGCGGCGAGATAGCGGAAGCTGGCGCCGGGAAAGCGTTCGAGCTGGCACGGCTTGTGCGCGGTGAACTGGGTGCAGCCGCCATTCTGCATGCGCAGCAGTTCATCGCGGCCGCGGTCGAATTCGTGGTTGCCGACGGCGTTGAAATCCACCCCGATGCGATTCATCACCCCGATCGACGGCTCGTCGAGATAGAGCGAGGAGGCCACCTGGCTGGCGCTGATCATGTCACCGGCCGAGAGCGTGAGATGGTTGGGATAGCGATTGCGCACGCTGTCGACCGCGCTGGCCAGCCACGCCGCGCCGCCGGCGGGAACCTGGGCCGTGCCGCCATGGTCATCGGGCACCAGCACCGATTGGTGGGGCGGTTCGAGTTGGCCGTGAAAATCGTTGAACGCGGCAATGCCGACGGTGACCAGGTGCGGGGCGGGTGCAGCGGCCGGAGCCTGCACCACGCGGGTTGGCTGGCCAGCACAGGCCGCGAGGGCCAGGAACGAGGAGAGGATCGCGCCACGCAGGGTAATGCGCGGAAACAAAGGGAAAAGCGGCTTGGTCAAGGCGGCGGCTTTCAGAAACGGGAGATGCCCGCCCATAGCCGCTTGCCATTACAACGGGAAGGCGCCTGGTTTCACCTGCACCAATTTCCGCGCCGGCCCTGCCAGTGTTCGGCCAGGCCCTCTGCCTCGAGCCGGGCACCCAGGCTTTGCCCCTTGCGCACCACCACGCGCAGCGCGCGGCCATAGCGATCGACCGGCCGCCCCTGGGTAACCAGCGAGAAATGACCAGCGTTGAGCAGTTGCGTCAGCCGCTCGGTGGCCTTGGCGCCCAGGTCCGCTTCTTCAGCGCAGCCGGGGTGGCTGATTTCCGGGGCGTTGATATCGGCAATGCGGATCTTGGTGCCCTGATACCAGAACGTGTCGCCATCGACGACGCAGGTTACCCGGCGGTCGCTGCCGCAGGCGGCAAAATGGCCGGCCTCTTCGTCCACGCGGGGCATCGCCGCTTCAGGCGGCATGGCAAAGGGCGTGGGCGAGGCCAGGGCCAGTGGACCGCCGCCGAGCAGGACCAGAATGGCGGAAAAGGCGATGGCACGGCGTGCGGGAGAGCGTTTCATGGGGGGAGCATGACCCGTTTGTTGTGCCGTAACGAAGCGCAAATACTACTTAAAGTACGAGTGCTTAGCGAAGTTACGGAGCCTTGATTTGTGCGCCGCAGCAGGGCGCCAGACCGCGTTAACACAATTGCTCCAAAATGGAAGAATGTTGAGGCTGCGCCCTGCGCCCTGCGCGCTCTTGGCCAGCCGCACAATTGGTGCGGACGGGTTGCGCTGCGCGGCTCAGCTGGCGCTGCGATGGCGGCGATGTGGGAAAAGGTACTCCGCGCGTCCGTTGGCGACGGGCAATGGGGTGCGCTTGGGGAACGCGCGGAGCCTTATGGTTGTCCCTTGCAGCAGACGCGGCGGCAATTCGCACCCGCGCTTAGGACGAGTGCGTAGGCTTGCCGCGATCAGCGCGGGCGGCGCAGCACGATATAGACGGCGCCGGCGCCACCGTGACGGGGCTGGGCCGGGCGCACCGCGGCGATGCGATCGGCATAGGGGCTGGCCGCCAGCCAATCGAGCAACTTGGCGCGAATCGCCCCGCGCCGTTCACCGCGCAGGTCATGATCGCCATGGGGGCGTGGCTTGCCGGTCACCAGCAGGATGACCCGCGCGCCGATGGCCAGGGCCTGGGCCAGGCTGGCGAGCAGGCGGCCGTGCGCCAGGTCGAGGTTGAGGCCGTGGAGATCGATCGAGACATCGGGCGAAATCGTGCCACGCGCCAGCTTGCGGTCCCAACTGGCGTCGAGCCCTTGGCCATTGGCGTGGAGCGGACGCGCGGGCTGCGCCGGTGCCGGTGGAGCGGGGCGCGGCGGTGGCACGCGGCCCTTGAGCTTGCGCGGCGGTGGGCTGGCTGGCTCGTTCGCGGCGGGCAGGGCTGCGACAGGCGTTGGCGCCGCCGCACGGCGTGCCGGAGGATGCAGCGGGGTGACGGTATCGGCCACCTTGCGCCACAACACGAGTTCATCGGCACTCAGGCCGCGCGGACCGCGCCTCATCGACCGAGCCGGGCCAGCGTGCCCTTGGGCAGCAGGACCAGGGCCTGGCCATGTGCGCTCATGCCGCCGGCGGTTAGGCGGGCATCGGCGCCGGCCCCCCAGAAGCTGTCGAAGCGGTTGGGCCCCTTGATGGCGCCGCCGGTATCCTGCGCCACCCACAACCCGCTGACCTGCGGGCGATCAACCTGGAGCCAGACGGGGGCGCCCAGCGGCACGAAAGCCGGATCGGCCGCCACGGTGGTGCGCGGGCTGACCGGCACGCCCATCGCGCCGATTGCGCCGGGCTGGGTGTTTTCGCGGAAGAACACGTAGCTGCGGTTCTGCCGCATCAGCGCATCGCCTTCCACCGGGTGATCGTGGATATAGCGCAGGATGCCCTGCATCGATCCGGGATACTGGCCGGGGCCGGTGCCAATCAGGCCCTGCTGCGCCATGACCGTGCCGATGCCGGTGTAGTCCCAGCCGTTGATGGCGCCATAGCCCAGGCGAATGACGCTGCCATCGGGCGCGCGCAGGCGGCCGGACCCTTGCACCTGCAGGAAGAACAGCTCTGCCGGATCGGCCGCCCAGGCGATTTCCAGGCCCTTGCCGGCAAGGGCGCCGTCCTCGATCTGGCCGCGATCGAAATAAGGCACGAACTGCCCGGTTTCGTCATAGCGGCCAAGTGGCTGGCGCCCATCGGGCAGTGGCGGGGCATCGCCCGGCCGGGCGCGCACCAGATCGGCCGGCACGCCATAGACCGGCACGTCGAAGCCGGGCTGGTGCGTGCGCACACCAGCGATCTCGGGCTCGTAATAGCCGGTGACGAAAGTACCACCATCGCCGACGCGGGCGGTTTCGAAATAGCCGTCGAAGAAGGCGGTGGCATTGTCGCGCGGCCATGTGCGCGCGGCCGCGCAGGCAAGGGCCCAATCGGTTGGCTGGGTCAGGCCGCTGCTGTCGCTGCGCCGGGTCAGGCCAGGGCACGACGTGATGAACGCGTTGAGCGCCGCACCGGCATTGCCCGGGGCAAGGCCCAGCGCGGACGGTGCTGGCCCGCGCGCCAAGCCGGCGCTGACGGCCGTGGCGAGCGGCGCAGCGGCAGTGCCCGAGGGCGTGCGCGGTGGACCAGGCTGGCGCCCTGGCGGCGTCGCGGTGGGAACGCAGGCGGCCAGCAGCGAAAGGGCCAGTGCAAGACCGGCCCTTTGCGCAAGCGAAATTCGGGAGAGGCGGCGACCGGCGCAGGCCACGGGATCAGTGCCCAAGCCGGTCAGCCCACGTATGCCTTAGGCTTCATCGGTTTCGTCGAGCAGCCAATCGGGATCGCGCGAGGTAAGATCGCGCGAGAACGTCCACAGGTCGCGGCTTTCGATCGCATCGTTGAGCGAACCGGCAACAACCTGCCCTTGGGCATTGCGCGTGACGGTGGCGATATCGGCGATGAAGCGCACGGTGACTCGCGCCGTGGAGCCGGCGAGTTCGGCGCCGACGATGCGGGCTTCCTCGATGCGGATGAGGCGCGCGTCGAGCGTTTCACCAGCAGCTTCGCGGGCGTCGAGCGCATCGGCAAAGCCGGCAAAGACATCGCCATCGCACAGCGCCTTGAGTTCCGAGCGATTCCCGCGCCAGAACGCCTCTAGCACCATGCCATAGGCGCTCTTGGCGCCAGCCATGAACAGGCCCACGTCAAACCGGCGATCGGCCGCGATGATGGCGCGGATGCCCGGTTCGGCATCGGCATCGAAATCGCGCGTCTCGGGCACCGGGGGCGCCAGGCGGTTGGCCGGCGTTGCCATGGCTTCGGGCAGGCGCGGCGCCATCGGGCGGGAAGCGCCTTGCGGATCGGGTTGTTCGATGCGGCGGCGGACGGGCTCCTCGTTCTGTTCGGGGCGACGGCCCAGAACCGAATAGAGCCTCAGGCCCAGGAAGGCCGCGATCATGGCCACAATGACGATCTCAACAATCACACGCACATGTCCCGCAAAGGTAGCCTTGGAATGCCGATCCACGTTTTGCGCAGCGCGGCCGGCCACCGGTTGATCGTGCATCAAATAGGTACGAATTACAAATGAACAACGCGTGGACGGCACAATGGCGGATTCCCGCGTTGTGACGTTGCCCACCGACGAAGTCGCCCGGATTGCGCCCGTGCGCTGCCTGATCGCTGCAATCGCGTAGGCGCGCAGTTGGTTCCCGTCCTTTGGTGCAATGACCGCTGGCAGAGGGTGACTGGCGTGCCAGACGCAGTCTGTTGCCGGGCGTTGCGCACAATGCTAGGCGCCGGGCACGTTTACCCGGCGCGTTCCCTGCGCCCCATCCGAACGAAAGCATGCGACCATGGCCGACGAAGGCAACATCATCAGCAATCTCTCCCTCGATGGCGCCGAAGGCGTGGTTTCAAACGGCGAAGACAACTCGCCGGCGATCGGGCTGATTTCCCAGTATATCAAGGATCTCTCTGTCGAGAATCCCAATGCGCCGGAAAGCTATCAGTGGACCGAGGCGCCCGAAATCCATGTCGATTTCAACATCGCCGCCCGCGCCCTGGCGCCCGAAGTTCACGAGATCGAACTCAAGATCAACGTGACGTCGAAGGGTGCGCAGGGCACCGCCTTCATCATCGAACTGGCCTATGGCGCGCTGATCGGCATGCGCAACGTGACCGACGAACAGGCCCACCCGTTCCTGTTCGCCGAAGGCCCGCGCCTGGTCTTCCCGTTTGCCCGCCGCATCGTGGCCGATGCCGTGCGCGACGCCGGCTACCCGCCGCTGCTGCTCGATCCGATCGACTTCAACGGCCTCTACATGGCGCAACTGGCCCAGGCCCAGGCCACGGCGACCGCCGAACCGGCCGGCCACGCCTGATTCGCTGATCGCCCGAGTCTCACCGGTCGCCTGAAGGACACCGCATGAACCTCCTCAAGGCGACCGGCACGATCGGCGGGCTTACCCTGGCCAGCCGCGTGCTTGGCCTGGTGCGCGACAGCCTGTTTGCCCGCTTTGTCGGCGCGGGCTTTGCCTCTGACGCGTTCCTTATTGCGTTTCGCCTGCCCAATCTGTTTCGGGCGCTGTTTGCCGAAGGGGCATTCTCCTCGGCGTTCATCCCGATGTTCAACAAGAAGGTGGGCGATCCTGCCGGCCAAGGGCTGCCCGATGGGCTGCGCTTTGCCGAAGAAGCGCTGGCGGTTCTGCTGCCGGTTCTGATCTTGATGACCGTGGCACTGGAAGTGCTGGCATGGCCAGTCACGCTGCTGCTGTCTGGCGGGTTCAACGGCGTTTCGTCCGAACAGTTCGCCTTTGCCGTGTCGCTCTCGCGGCTGACGATTCCCTATCTCATGCTGATCAGCCTGGTTTCGCTGCTGGGCGGGATTCTCAATTCGCTGCACAAGTTCTGGGTCAACGCGGCCGCGCCGATCCTGCTCAACATCACTCAGATCGTGGCGCTGTTCGGGTTCCACAATAGCGATCCGCTACTGACCGCGCGCAACCAGGCGATTGCAGTGTCGGTTTCGGGCGCATTGCAACTCGCCTGGCTCTACTGGTCGTGCCGGCAAAATGGGATCAGCCTGCGTTTGCGCCGACCGCGTCTGAACCCTGACGTGAAGGCCTTCCTCGCGCTGATCTGGCCGGCTGCAGCCGGGGCCGGGGCGGTGCAGATCAACCTGGTCATTTCCACCGCGCTGGCGGCCAAGCTGCTGGCGCATGGCAGCGTGACCTATATCTACATGGCCGATCGGCTGAACCAGTTGCCACTCGGGCTGATCGGCATTGGCCTGGGCACGGTCCTGTTGCCGACGATCTCGCGCCAGCTCGGCGCGGGCGAGGATGCCGCGGCGCAGGAAACCCAGAACCGCGGCATGGAACTGGCCCTGCTGCTGACGCTGCCGGCGACCATGGCGCTGGTGCTGTGCGGCGAACCGATCGCCGCCGCGCTGTTCGGCTATGGCCGCTATACCGCCGCTGATACCCACTTTACCGCGCAGGCCCTGGCCGCCTTCTCGATCGGCCTGCCCAGCTATATCCTGGTCAAAGTGCTGACCCCGGGCTTCTATGCGCGGCACGATACCAAGACGCCGGTGCGTTATGCCACGATCTCGATGGTGGTGAACCTGGTGGGCAACCTGGTGCTGATCGTGCCGTTGCAGCACATGGGGCCACCGCTGGCCACCGCGATCGCCTCGACCGTCAATGTCGGCATGCTGTATCATACGCTGCGCAAGCGCGGGCATTTCACCCCGGATGCGCAACTGCGCCGGCGCGCGCCGCGTCTGGCGCTGGCCGCCCTGGCCATGGGGCTGGTGCTGTGGGCCGGGCAGGGCGTGCTGATGCCGTATGTGCATGGCACCTGGGCCTTGCGCATCGGCGCGCTGGCCGTGCTGGTCATGGCCGGCATGGTCGTCTATGGCCTCGCCACCCTCGTCCTGGGGGCGTTCACGCGCGAAGACCTCGCGCTGCTCACCCGCCGCCGTCGCGCGGCACCCGCCAACAAATCGTAAGGCAAGACGTTCCATGCGTATCGTTTCCGGCATTCAGCCCACCGGCAATCTTCACCTCGGCAACTACCTGGGTGCGATCCGCAACTGGGTGGCGATGCAGGACGAATGGACCGCCAAGGGCGCGACCTGCCTCTATTTCCTGGCCGATCTGCACGCCATTTCCATGCCGCACGAACCGGCCCAGCTGGGTGCCAACACGCGCGAAATGGTCGCCGCGCTGGTATCGTGCGGGATCGATCCGGATCGCTCGATCCTGTTCAACCAGGCGCAGGTGCCGGCCCATGCCGAGCTGCAATGGCTTTTGAACGGCACGGCGCGGATGGGCTGGCTCAACCGCATGACGCAGTGGAAGGACAAGGCGGGCAAGAACCGCGAAGGTGCCTCGGTGGCGCTGTTCACCTATCCCGTGCTCCAGGCGGCTGACGTGCTGCTGTACCAGGCCACGCACGTGCCGGTGGGCGACGACCAGAAGCAGCACCTGGAACTGGCGCGCGACATTGCGCAGAAGTTCAACAACGACTTTGCCAGCGAAGACGCGCCCGTCTTCACGTTGCCCGATCCGATCATCCCGCCCGAAGCGGCGCGGATCATGAGCCTGCGCGATGGCACGGCCAAGATGAGCAAGTCCGATCCTTCGGACATGAGCCGGATCAACCTGGTCGATGACGCCGACACCATCATGCAGAAGGTGAAGAAGGCCAAGACCGATCCCGAGCCGCTGCCGAGCGAAGCGGCCGGGCTGGAAGGCCGGGCCGAGGCACGCAACCTGGTGGGCATCTATGCCACGATGGCCGGCACCGATGTGGCGGGCGTGCTGGCGCAGTTCGGCGGCCAGGGCTTTGGCCAGTTCAAGCCGGCGCTGGGCGAACTGCTGGTAAGCAAGCTGGCGCCGATGGCCGAACGCTATCGCACGCTGCGCGAAGACCGCGCCGCGCTCGACGCGATCCTGGCGCGCGGCGCGGAAAAGGCGCGCAGCCTGGCGGTGCCGACGCTCGACGCGGCCTATGCCGCGCTGGGCCTGGTGCGCTGAACCAACACGCGGCCAAGGTCTGCTAGACAGAAAGGGCGCTCCTTTGACGAGGGGCGCCCTTTCATTCATCTCCCTGGATTTCGGAGCATTTCACGGTCCTGTGCGTTATCATTCAAGCTCCATTCAGCCCCTCGCAGGCATCATTTCGTCGTGCTAACACACGACCGGCGCCGGGGATTGGGGACACCGGTGCGCATAAGGAGTCGATAGTAATGACCAAGATGCTTCGGGCCGGCAAACTTGCCTTGCTGGCTGCTCCCCTTCTTCTGGCCTTGTCGGGTTGTGCCACCAATTTCGACGCCAAGGTTTCCCGCTTCCAGCGCGAACTGCCGGCCCCTGCCGGGCAGACCTTTGCCGTGGTGGCGGAAGATCCGCGTGACCAGGGCGGTCTTGAATTTTCGCAGTATGCCGGCCTGGTGGCCGCCAAGATGGCCAGCCTCGGCTATGTCCAGGGTGATCCGCAGACCTCTGACCTCGTGGTCAAGTTCGGCTATGGCGTGGACCAGGGCCGCGAGCACGTGCGCTCGACCGGCGCCTATGATCCGTTCTGGGGTCCGTGGTATGGTCCCGGCTTCTATGGCCGCCCCTATGGCGGTTTCTGGGGCCGGCGCGGCTGGGGTTACGGCTGGTATGATCCGCTGTGGGGCCCGGGCTTTGGCGGCGTCGACGTGGTCACCGTCTATACCAGCGGCATCGACATGAAGATCGAGCGCCGCAGCGACGGCAAGCGCGTGTTCGAGGGCAAGGCCCAGGCGGCCTCCACCTCCAACCGCCTGCCCTATCTGGTGCCCAACCTGGTGGACGCGATGTTCACCGATTTCCCCGGTCACAACGGGGAAACCGTGCGCATCTCGGTGGCGCCCGAAAAGAAGAAGTAAGGCGTGATCGCCGGCTGGCGTAACTGGCCGGCGTGATGCCCAGCGAAGACCCCGTGCCGGCAAAGGCGCGGGGTTTTTGCTTATGCGGCGCCGGCGCGTTCCTGCCGGTTCAGTGCACCGGCGGATCGACCGGCGGGATGGCGGCGATCGGCGCGACGGGTTCGCCCGGCTCACGCGGGGGGAGCGCGTTTTCGGGGACGTCTTCGATCTGCATGGCGGGGGTGGGCACGGCTTCGAGATTGCGCACGGTCACCTCGATATCGCCGTTGCGCAGGACGAGATCATTGAAGCTGGGCGGGGTGGAGCGGGTGCGCAGCGACAGCGTGCCCGCCCCGATCATGCGCACTGGGCCATGTGGGGTGGGCCGAATCAGGTCGAACGCGTCGTGGACATGGCCCGAGAGCACCGCCATCACCTGGCGGCGGGCAAGTTCGGCCAGGGCCTTGTTACCATTGCGGGTCAGCGCTTTGCCGCGCGTGCCGGCCTCGACCAGCGGGTGGTGGCACGCCACGATCGCCCGCGTGCCGGCCGGCAGGGCATCGATTCGCGCCAGGCAATCGGCCAGGGCATGGTTGCCGACGTGGCCCTTGGACCAGTTGAAGCGCCACTGCGCGCGTGCGGTGGTCTTAAGCGGGACGATCGCCACGCCGGGCAGGTTGAGCGGCCGTTCCAGCACGTGTTCGATGGCGCGAAAGCGGCGGTAGGGATCGAAGAACCGCTCGATCGGATTGAAATAGGGCAGGTCGTGGTTGCCCACTTCGACTGTCACGGGCACGTCGAGCGCGCGAATCCATTGGCAGGCCGCGGCGAATTCGCGGTGCCGCGCGCGCATGGTCAGATCGCCGGTGATGGCCACGGCATCGGGCCGTTCCTGCGCCACGCAATCGACCAGCCAGGCCAAGGCCCGCGGGTCTTCCAGGCCGAAGTGGATATCGCTGATATGAAAGATGCGCGTCATGCCGGGCGGGTTCCTTGGGGCTGCCGGCCGGCTTTTCCCGCGCGGCGCTGCCCGGTCAAGAGGCGGCGGCCGCGCTGGCGAGGAATTCGACCGGCAGGGTGACGCAGCGGAAGGTTTCGCGCTGCGCGCCATCGCGGCGTTCGCCATCGATCATCAGCGCGATGGGTTCGTCGCTGGCGCAAGTCACGGCTTCGGCCTGGCCCAGTTCTTCATGCGGACCCTGGCGGAAATCGCGCTTGACCAGCATCGACACGCCATGGGCGGCAAGATCGGCCCAATCCTGCGCGTCATAGCCATCAAGCGTGAGCGTGCCATCATCAGCATCGATGCGCACGGCGCGATAGCCCTCGGGCTTGCCCAAGGCGGGCTCCTCCACGCGCACGGCAGCGCCGCCGGCGGTGCTGCGCACCGCTTCGCCCAGGGCACTGGCGATGCTCGACAGGTCCATGTCGCGCACACCCTCGCGCACATCGGCCCAGGTGGCGCCGGGGCCGGCAAGGACTTCGACCAGGGCATGGCCGGCCGATGTTTCGACCGCGTGGCGGCGCATCGCTTGGAGTTCACCCCGGCCCAGCCGCGCCGCGATCGTGGGGGCATCGACATCGCCATGCAGTGACTTGGCCAGGAGATTCTGCGTGCCGCCCGGCAGGATCAGTACTCGCCCCGACCAGCCGTGCAGACGCGCAACCTGGGCATTGACCGTGCCATCGCCGGTGAAGATCGCCAGCGTGGCGACATTGGCCGCCTCCAGCGTGGCGCGGCTGGGCAGATCGTCGGCCGGGATACGCAGCACGCGCGAGGGCGCGTGGCCGCCTTCGGCCAAGGCAGCGGTGAGTGCGGCAACGGCAGCTTCGGAATTGCTGCCGCTCGCCGGATTGACGACAAGCCAGAGCGGAATGGTGGTCATGAGCAAAGGGTCCTCCCCCCGGCCAATGCGCCGGGCACCGCGCGGTTCCCCGCCATGGCCTTATGGTCAGACCCGGCCCGACAAGATCATCCAGGCGGAAAAGCCGTTCATCATGCTGTAGAGGCCATAGCCGATCGCGCCCCACGCCCAGCCATGCGCGGCGAGCAGCATGCCCGCCACCAGCATGAGGAACTCGATCAGCAGCGAAAAGCGCTGGTTCATTGTCTTGAGCAGCGGCGGCATCTGGCGCAGCAGCGGATGGTTGCTGGCCATCACCGCGCGGTTGAGCGCGAAGTTGACGATGCCCAGGACAAAGATGACGGCCACTGCCATTGCGCCGCGATAGTGCGCCTTTCTTGCCGCGGGGCAAAGGCTTTGCTGCGCAGTGACACGCAGGTTCGGACGAATCGAGCTGGCATTGCCGTCCGCCGGCCCGCGCGGTCAAGGCGTTGGTCGGCCCAAGGGCGGAACGGTCGTGTCGTTGGCCGGTGCTGTATGGCGGTTCGTCGGGGACGAGCGGCGCTGGTCGGGATGGGGCCGTGCCTGGTCGAGCAGGGCGCGCCGGGGCGGCAGGACCGGGTTAAACCACTGACATACCGCAAGACAGACAGCCCAACGGGCCAACAGACGCCCTGCGGGATGCCACAGAAACCCGACTGATCCATTCGATCCGCGCTTTTGTTCCACCACACAAAAGGAATCGACCCATGTTTGCCACCACCACTGCCTTCCGCCCCGCCTTCCGCCCCCTCGCTCTCTCGCTTGCCGCGCTGGGCGCCCTATCGCTGGGCAGCATGCCTGCCGCCGCGCAGACCACCGCCGCCGTATCGGCCGAGTCGAACGCCGACATGGGCATGACGGTGACCCGCGTGCCGGTGAAGCTGTCCGACCTCAACCTGATGACCGTGCAGGGCCGCGCCGTGGCCGATCGCCGGGTTCGCGCTGCCGCGCGCCAGGCCTGCGGCATCGGTATCGGCAAGGTCACGCTCGACCAGGCGCAGGACCAGCGCAACTGCTTCAGCGTGGCGACGCGCCAGGGCAAGGTTCAGGTTGCGCTGGCCCGCGAGCAGGTTCTCGCCGCGCGCTGAGCAGTTCGCCGCATCCATGAATTTGCGCGAACGAAACCGTTTTGGCCCCATTCATCAAACAACGTCCAGACAAGAGCTTGCCGCACGCGCAGTCCCCCGTGCGGTTGGCGGGGCAGGGTCGCCGTTTCCACCGGCGATCCTGCCCCGAATACTGTCAGGCCCGTTCCTTGGACTTTGCGGCCGGCGCTTGTTCCCCACGATCATGATCGGCGTTTTCGGCCCGTGCCGGCGCATCGATTTCTTCCCGCCGGCGCCAGGCAAGATCTGCCGGGCCAAGCGGGCGGCCATCATGCGCGCGCAGCACGATCGGCGCGATCGGCTGGCCATCGCGGGCATCACACAGCACCGGGTTGCAGGAAATGCCCGCGCCCCACTTTTCCCCCCACTGGCGCAGCGCCAGCATCGCCGGCAGCAGGTCAAAGCCCTTGGGCGTCAACCGATATTCCACGCGCCGGCGATCGTCGCAGCAGGGAATGCGGGCAAGAATGCCATGATCGACCAGCCGCGACAGGCGGTTGGACAGGATGTTGCGGGCAATGCCCAGTTGCGAGAGAAATTCCTCGAAATGCGAGATGCCGGTGAATGCGGCCCGCAGGATCATGAAGGACCAGCGCTCGCCCATCACCTCCAACGCCACGGGGAGGCTGCACTGGGCAATATCGGCCAGAGGCTCTTGCAATTTTTCCATCACGCATCGGTCATAGCGCATAATGTGGCGGAATTTAAGCGATGTGCGACAGGAAGTGGCACAACGCGACAGAGGACGCCCCAGAACGCGCGCCATCCGGTTGTTCCGCCCGCGCCCGCACCCCATATTGCGCGGTAAAGGAGATCCCATCCATGACCGACAAGCTGAACCTGACCGAGGCGGAATGGCGCGAACGCCTGAGCCCGGAGCAGTATCACGTCCTGCGCCAGGCCGGGACCGAGCGCGCGTTCACCGGCAAGTACGACAAGAACAAGGCGCGGGGCGACTATACCTGCGCGGGCTGCGGGCAACCGCTGTTCACCTCTGCCACCAAGTTTGACAGCGGCTGCGGCTGGCCCAGCTTTACCCATCCGATGGATGAAACCGCGGTGGAAGAACTGCGCGACACCTCGCACGGGATGATTCGCACCGAGGTGCGCTGCGCCCGCTGCGAAGGGCATCTGGGCCACGTGTTTCCCGATGGCCCGGCGCCCACCGGGCTGCGCTATTGCATGAACTCTGCCGCGCTCGACTTCACGCCGGAAGAATGATGCGTTAGGGAGCGAGCCGAGGCGCCGGGTTGCCTGTTTCATTAACCCTGCGTTACGGATCGCCCGTGCAAGGGCGGCCCTTGGCTCGCAATCACGGCGCGCTCCTGCGCCTTCGAGGAAACCGGTAACCACTAATGGCCAGACGGGACGTTCCGCGCCGCGGACAAGACGGCGATGACCCCGCGCAGCGCAGCCGCGCACCTTCCATGATCGGACGATGGCTGCGCCGCCTGCTGGTGTGGGGCACGGGCCTGGCGCTGCTGGTCGCGCTGGGCATTACCGGCGCGGTGTTGGTCACCGCCCGTTCGCTGCCCAGCTATGACAAGCTCAAGTCCAGCCAGGCCGGTCAGATGATCGTGGTTCGGGCCAACGATGGTTCGGAAATCGTCACGCTCGGACCCAGCTACGGCAAGTGGATTCCCTATAATCGCATCCCGCAGCCGATGAAGGATGCGCTGGTTTCGGTGGAAGACCGCCGGTTCCGCGAACACTGGGGCGTGGACCCGGTGGGCATCGTGCGCTCGTTGATGGTGCGCGCGCAAAGCGGGCACTGGCGCCAGGGCGGCTCCACCATCACGCAGCAGCTGGCGCGCAACATCTTCCTCAACAACAGCCGCACGTTCGATCGCAAGATTCGCGAGGCGATCCTGTCGCTGGCCCTGGAAAGCAAGTTTTCCAAGGACCAAATCCTCGAACTCTATCTCAACAAGGTCTATTTCGGCGGCGGCGCCTATGGCGTGGATTCGGCCGCGCGCAAGTTCTTCGGCCATTCGGGCGAGCAGCTTTCGCTGGGCGAGGCGGCGATCATCGCTGGCCTGGTGAAGGCGCCATCGCACTATTCCCCGACGGCAGACGCCCAGGCCGCGGTCGATCGCGCCAAGGTGGTGCTGGAAACCATGGTCGATGCTGGCACGCTGACCCCGGCCCAGGCGGGTGCAGTCGATCTCAAGGCCGTGCATCTCGCCGCCGAGCAGGGCCAGAATTCGGCCCGCTATTTCACCGATTGGGTGCTGCCGCAGCTTGACGTGCTGGTGCCCGATAATGACCAGCCGATCGAGGTGTGGACCACGCTCGATCCCGTGGCGCAGCGCGCCGCCACCGATGCCATCAGCTCGCAAGTGCCCAAGGGCGCGCAGGGCGCGATGGTCAGCGTCGACCGCGATGGTGCGGTCCTGGCGATGGTGGGCGGCACCGACTATGTCACCTCGAACTACAACCGCGCCACCAATGCCGTGCGTCAGCCCGGTTCGGCGTGGAAGCTGTTCGTTTATCTCGCGGCGCTGGAGCGGGGCTATCGCCCCGAAGACCGCGTAGTGGACGAGCCGGTGACGATCGACGGGTGGAGTCCGCGCAATTCGGGCGGCAGCTATGCCGGCCAGATCGACGTGCGCACCGCCTTTGCCTATTCCAAGAACACCGTGGCGGCGCAGCTGGGCAACGAAGTGGGCTTTAGCGCCGTGGCCAACATGGCCCGCCGCTTTGGCATCACCACGCCGATCAACACGATGCCTTCGATGGTGCTGGGCACCAGCGACGTGCGCGTGATCGACATGGTGCGCGCCTTCGCCTCGGTCGAGGCGAAGGGCCGGCTGGTGACGCCCTATGGCATCCGCAAGGTGACCACCACCGACGGCGAAGTGCTCTACAGCCACCGTCCCGATGCGCAGCAGCAGCTGGTGCCCGATTACGTGGCGGCAGAGATCACCGATCTGTTGCAGACGGCGGTGAACATCGGCACGGGCCGCGCGGCGCAGATCGGCCGCCCCGTGGCGGGCAAGACCGGCACCACCAGTTCCAACAAGGATGGCTGGTTCCTGGGCTTTTCCAGCGGGATCACCACGGGCGTGTGGATGGGCCGCGACGATGCCCACCCCGTTCCCGGCCTGCAGGGTGGCACTGCCCCGGCGCGCGCCTTTGCCGCCTATATGCGCGTGGCCACGGCCAAGCGCCCGGTCGAGCAGTTCGACAACCAGCTCAAGCTGCCCGAATGGCAGCTGGAGCCCGATGACGAGGCGATGCTCAACAACCCCAACGACTATTACTATACCGACGAAAACGGCAATACGGTCAACGGCCAGCAGGGCGATGGGCTGGAAGGCGGCCAGAGCGGCGCTCCCAATGGCGGGCCGCAGGGCCGCACGCCCGACGATGCCATTCCGGTGGACCAGGATGGCCTGGGCACCGGCCCGGCAGCGCCGGCGCGCCAAGGCCCGCGCAATGCGCCAGCGGCGGCAAGTGATGATCTGCTCGATCGCGCCACTGGCCGCACCCGCCAGACGCCCAGGCCAGCCCAGCCGGCAGTGCCCCGGCCGCCGGCCACCAAGCCGCCGCCAGACCGTCGGGCGCAGGATTGGCAGGGCTATTGAAACCTGTGACAGCATGAAAATGCCACCGGGGCGCGAACCATTCGCGCCCCGGTTCGTTTGTGCCCCATGATCGGCGGCCTTGCTGGCTGCCGCAGATGGAGGTTGAGCGATGAGCATATTCCATTGGGCCGCTGCCGCAGTGGCGGGCTACGTCATCTATCGCAGCGTCCGCAACAAGGACGGCGAGAGCGCCGCGCCGGCCGCGTTTGCCCATGGCGAAACGCCGGGCGACAATTTTGCCAAGGTGCGCTCTGCCGGGGTGGAGGGCATGCGCTCTGATCCGCCTAAGTGGGACAAGCAGGACCAGGTGGTGGACGAAAGCTTCCCGGCCAGCGACCCGGCAGCCAACTATTGATGGCTTGCTGACGGCAGGGTGAGGGCGCTGCGTGCGCCCCACTCTTCACAAACAAAAAGGCCGGCATCCCGCGTGGGGATGCCGGCCTTTTTATGCTTGCTTAAGCGGTCTGGCGATCAGCGCAGGCGGATCGGCAGATAGATCGCCGGCTGGCCGGCGCGCTGCACGCGCAGGAGCACGGCCTCGCGGTTTTCGGCCTTGGCCTGACGCACCACGGCTTCCAGATCGGCGACGGTCGCGAGCATGCGATAGTTGGCCGAGAGGATGATGTCGCGGCGCTGCAGGCCCTTGGCCCCAGCGTCAGACGAGCTGTCCACCCCGGTAACGACCACGCCGCGCGTATCCTCGCTCACGCCCAGCTGACGGGCGATCTGCGGGGTGAGCGGCACAGCGCCGATACCCAGCGACTTTTGCAGCGCGCCCGTTGCCTGGGCCTGCTTCTGCTGCTGCTGGCCATCGCTGTTGTCGCCCAGGCCGTTGTCGTCCTGCTGGTCCTGGTCGAAGCTCTGGTTGGCCAGCTCTTCCTCGGTCGGGCGCTTGCCCACCACGGCATTGACGGTCATCGGCTTGCCGTTGCGCACCAGGTCGATGGCCACGGTCTTGCCCGGGGCGGTGTTGGCAACGATGAACGACAGCGTCTGGTCGGGCTTGACTTCCTTGCCATCGACGCGGGTGACCACGTCGCCCGCCTGGATGCCGGCCTTGGCCGCGCCAGCGCCCGGTTCGACCGACTGGATGAATTCGCCACGGTTCTTGGGCAGGCCCAGCGAGGCGGCAAGATCATCGTTGATCGGCTGGATGCGCACGCCGAGATAGCCACGCTCGATCGCCTGGCCGTTCTTGAGCTTTTCCACGATCGGCGCGGCGATTTCGGCGGGAATGGCAAAGCCGATCCCGACGCTGCCGCCGGTGGGCGAATAGATCGCGTTGTTGATGCCGATCACGTTGCCGGCCATGTCGAACATCGGGCCGCCCGAGTTGCCGCGGTTGATCGAGGCGTCGGTCTGGAGATAGCGGTCATAGGCGCTGCCCGAGCCGGTGGCGCGATAGACGGCCGAGATGATCCCCTGCGTTACCGTGCCGCCCAGGCCAAACGGGTTGCCGATGGCGATGACCCAGTCGCCCACGCGGGCCTTGCGCGAGTCCCCGAACTTGACGAACGGGAACGGCTTGTTGCCGGTGATCTTGAGCACGGCGAGATCGGAGGCGGCATCCTTGCCAACCAGCTTGGCGGGATATTCGGTGCCATCGGGCGTGGTGACCGAGATGGATTCCACCTCACCCTGGCCGTCGGCGGTGATCACGTGGTTGTTGGTGACCACATAGCCATCGGCCGAGATGATGAAGCCCGAACCGAGCGACTGCGCCTCGCGCGTGCTGCCGCCACCCTGGCCGCCCTGGCCACCGCCGAACAGATCGCCAAACGGCGTGCCGGCAAAGGGGTTGTTGTTCTGGACCTTGACCCGCTGGCGCGTGGAGATGTTGACCACGGCGGGCTGGAGCTGGGCCGTCAGATCGGCGAAGCTGGACGGCGCACCCTGGCGCGGGGTGATCGCCTGAATCTGCGAACTGTCATTCTGCGCTACCTGGGCGCCGGCCGGAAAGCCCGTTGCCAGCGTGAGCGCGCTGCCGGCGAGAAGCAGTGCCGTAGTCACTCCATAAGCGTATCGCACGAGGGTTGATCCTTTATTCGCTTGTTGCTTGACGCGGCGTGAGGGAAAACCGCGCCCGATCCGGGAGCCGTTTCACGCTTCGTCGCATGAACGGACTTTGAATGGAACAGGTTCCGATCAGTCGCCCTTGAAACGCTTCAGATAGCGGTTGTCGGGCGAAAGGATGATGCTGGTATTGCTGCCTTTCTGGGTGAAGGTGTAGTCATAGCTCTGCATGGCACGGTAAAAGTCATAGAATTCAGGATCCTTGCCAAAGCTGGCCGCATAAATACGGGCTGCTTCCGCTTCGGCCTGGGCGCGAATGATCTGCGCATTCTTTTGCCCTTGGGCGGCAATCGTGGCCGCTTCCTGGGCGCGGGCGGTCGCCATGCGGGCAAAGGCGGATTCCAGCGGCGTGCCATCGGGCAGGTCGGCGCGCTTGATCCGCACGTCGATCACCTGGGCGCCGTATTCGCGCGCCTCGCGATCGAGCCCTTCGCGGATGCGGGCCATGGCCTGGCCGCGTTCGGGGGTGAGCAGCGAGGCAAAGGTGCGCTTGCCCAGTTCCTGGCGCAGCACCGAATTGAGGATCGGCTGCAGCTGCTGTGCCACGCGGTCGACCGTGCCGGCGGTCTCGTACATCTTGATCGGATCGATCACGCGAAAGCGGGCATAGGCATCCACTTCCAGGCGGCGCTGGTCGAGCGAGGTGACCTGCTGGCGTTCCATATCGACATCGAGCACGCGGCGATCGATGCGCACTGCCTGTTCAAGGAACGGAATGCGCCAGACCAGGCCCGCGCCGGTGCGGCCGAAATCGGCATTGGGGGCATAGCGGTTGATCACGCGCACCGGCTGGCCGAGCCGCACGATCACCACCTGTTCGGTTTCGGGCACGGCGATCACGCACATCATGACCAGCACCGCCAGCGCGACCAGCCCGGCGACGATGCGCTGGTTGAGCGAGATGAACGGCTGCATCAGCGTTGCCCCCCCTGGCGGTTGTCATCCGGCGCGGGCGGCGGCGATTGCCGCAAGGCGGGAAGCGGCAGATAGGGCACCGTACCGGGTGCTTCCACGATCACCTTGTCGGTCTGGCCCAGAACGCGCTCCATCGTTTCATAATACATGCGCCGCTTGGTCACTTCCGGGGCCAGCTTGTACTGTTCATAGACCTTGTCGAACGCGGCAGCTTCGCCCTGGGCGGCGGCCAGCTTCTTTTGCGCCCAGCCTTGCGCTTCGTTGACATCGCCCTGCGCCTTCTGCTGCGCGGCGAGCACTTCCTTGAACGCGTCGACGACCTTGGCCGGCGGATCGATCTTGGTGATTTCCACGCCCTGGATCTTGACCCCGGAACGATAGGCATCGAGCACGCGCTGCATCTTGTCGCGCACGCTCTGCTCGATCGTGGCGCGGCCGGTGCCCATCGCGTCGTTGAAGTTCACCTCGGCAATGGCCGCGCGCATCGATGCCTCGGCCACTTCGCGCACGGTCTGGTCTGGATCGGCCAGCTGGAAAGTATAGAGCTTGAGATCCTTGATGTTCCAGCGCACCAGATAGTTGAGGTTGACCAGGTTCTGGTCACCGGTGAGCATCAGGCGCTCGCCATCGCCTTCGGGAATGGTCTCGCGCTGGATCGAGGTGACATCGCGCGTATCGACCGACTGGATCGGCCAGGGCAGCGTGAACGAGACGCCAGGGCCAAGCGTGCGCGAATACGAGCCGAACGTGGTGACCACGCCCTGTTCCTGCGGAGCAAGGCGGTGCATGCTCGATCCGCCCAGCCAGAGCAGGACGACGGCGGCAATGCCGATCGGCCACCACGATTTGCCATCGGGCCGCTGCGGCAGGCGCAGGTTGGGGCCACGGCCGCCGAGCAGCGGGCCAGTGGGGCCGCCATTGCCGCCACGGCCGCCCCCGTTTCTCCCGCCGTTGCCGCCACCTTTGCCTGCGCGGGCCCGAAAGATGTCTTCGATGCTGGGCGGACGGCGCGGGTCTCCGGCTGGTGGCAGCCAGGGATTGCGCGGGGCGTCTCCGCCCGGGGTCTTGCTGCCTGCGCCCTTTGCCGGCTTGGTCTTGTCGCTGTCAGCTTTGTCGTCGCTGCCCGCGCTTGGCGAGCCGGGTTCCGCGTTGCTGTCCGCAGCGCCCGGTTCCTGGCCGGGCTCGCTGCCGCCGGGTTCGTTGCCCGCGCCCCATGGGCTTTTACGGTCCGTCATGACCGGGATTCCGAAAAGGGCGCGAGGGGGCGCAGGGCCAGTCCACGAAAAGCAGTCATGACCAGTCTTATAGGAAGGGATCGCGTGAAAAACAGTGTCTCGTTCCCAAAATTCGTCTGCTAGGGGGCAATAGCACGCCCGCAGTTTGCCGGGACAGATGCGCCAAGGAACAGGAATCAAGCAGTGACGATCGATGAAGCGGCCGTGCGCCAGGCCATTGCCGATGCCGTGGGTGGCGAAAGGCTTCAGGTGGTGCGGGTGACCGGCACGAGCGCAACGGCGGTGATCGATGCCGGCGGGCTGGACAGCGCCGCGCGGGCCGCGCTGGAGCAGGCGGCCAAGGCCGCTGGCGTGGCGGCCGGGCTGGACGAGCTGCGCGTGGCGCTGACCGCCGAAAAGCGCAGCCGGCGCATCCTGGCGGTGGGTTCGGGCAAGGGTGGCGTAGGCAAGTCCACGCTGTCGGCCAACCTGGCCGTGGCGCTCGCCCGGCTGGGCCGCAAGGTCGGCCTGGTCGACGCTGATATTTATGGCCCCTCGCAGCCGCGCTTGCTCGGCACCGAGGGGCGCAAGCCCGAGGCGCGCGACAAGACGATGATCCCGATCCCCAGCCCGTGGGGCGTGCCGATGCTGTCGATGGGGCATCTGGTGCAGCCAGGGCAGGCGATCGCCTGGCGCGGGCCGATGGCTGGCAGCGCGCTGGGCCAGCTGATCGAGGCCGATTGGGGCGATACCGAAATCCTGGTGGTCGACCTGCCGCCGGGCACCGGCGACATCCAGTTGACTATGCTGCAGAAATACAAGCCGGCCGGGGCGGTGATCGTGTCCACCCCGCAAGACCTGGCCTTGATCGACGCGACCCGCGCGATCGGCCTGTTCGACCAGGGCAAAGTGCCGGTGCTGGGCCTGGTCGAGAACATGGCTGGATACCTCTGTCCGCATTGCGGCCAAGTGAGCGATCCGTTTGGCCACGGCGGCGCGGAAGCGACCGCGCGCGAACTGGGCCTGCCGTTCCTGGGCCGGGTGCCGCTCGATATCGCGATCCGCCAGAAGAGCGATGCGGGCGAGCCGCCGGCCGCTGGCGAAGGGCCGCAGGCGCAGGCGTTCATGGGGCTGGCGCGCGCCGTGCTGGCGGCGCTGGACCAGACGGCCTGATCGCCCGGCGATGGCCCTGCCGCCAGCCCTTCGCAGGCTGAAACCGACGCGACGCGGCGTGTTGATCGGTGCCGGGGCAGGGGGCGCCTTGATTGCCGCCTTTGCCCTGGTGCCGCGCCACTATGCCGCGCCGCTGGTGGCCGGCAGGGGCGAGCGGGTGGCCAATGCGTTCCTCAAGCTGGCGCGCGATGGTACGCTGACCGTGGCCGTGCCAGCCTGCGAGATGGGCCAGGGCGTGACCACGCTGCTGGCGCAGATCGTGGCGGTGGAACTGGGCGCCGATTGGGCGCAAGTGGCGGTGGAGCCGGCGCCGCTCAGCCCCGCCTATGCTGATGCGGTGCTGGCCGCGCACTGGGCGCCGCTATGGCTACCAACCTGGCTGCCGATCCTGCCCGATATGATGGCCGATCCCGCCAATGGCCTGACTCGCCTCAAGGCCGAGCGCGGGCCGATGATGCTGACTGTGGCCGGCACCGGCCTGGCGATGTTCGAACAGCCGCTGCGCGAGGCGGCGGCCGCGCTGCGTGCGCAGCTGATCGCGGCGGCGGCGGCACAATGGGGCGTGGCCGCCGATAGCCTCGATACGCGCGGCCATGCCGTGATCGAGCGGCGTGCCGACCAGCAGGGCCGGCGCCTGCCTTTTGCCCGGCTGATCGATGCCGCGCTCGATCGCGATCCACCCCACGATGTGCCGTTGCGCGCTAGCCCGGCGCAAGAGGCGCCGGCGCGGTTTCCCGCTGGCAGCCGCCCGGCGTTTCCCCGGCTCGACTTGCCGGCCAAGGTGGATGGCAGCTTTGTCTTTGCCGCCGACGTGCGCCTGCCCGGCATGGTCCACGCCGCCATCGCGCATGGGCCGCAGGGCGGTTGCGTGCTGTCTTCGTGGGATGCCCAGGCTGCCGCGCGCGTGCCGGGATGCCTGGGGGTGGTTCATGCCAAGGGCTGGCTGGCGGCGATCGGGGTCACCTGGCACGCTGCCGATCGCGCCGTGGCGGCGATGGAGCCGCGCTTTCGGCCGCGCGGCCCGGTCGCTGATAGCAATGCCATCGATGCCGTGCTCGATCAGGGGCTGGCCAAGGGCAAGCCAGTGCGCCTGTGGGGGCAGGGCGATCCCACCGCGCTGCTGGAAAAGCCCAGCCTGTCTGCCCGCTATGACATCGAGGTGGCGCTCCATGCGCCGCTGGAGCCGGCCACCTGCACCGCGCGGCTGGAGCATGGCCGGCTGGAGCTGTGGCTGGCGACCCAGGCGCCCGAGCCAGCACGGCGCGAAGGGGCGCGGGCAGCTGGGCTGTCTGAAGCGGGCGTGGTGGTCTATCCCATGGCGGCGGGTGGCAGTTTCGATGCGCGGCTCGATGCCCGAATCGCTGGTGAGGCGGCGGCCCTGGCGCGGGCCACGGGCAAGCCGGTGCAACTGACCTGGTCGCGCTGGCAGGAATCGCTCGCCGGGCTGCCGCGCGCGCCGGTTGCCGCGCTGCTGGAAGCCGGGATGAGCCCCGACAAGCAACAGCTGCTGGGCTGGCGCAGCCGCATTGCCACGCCTGCCTCCATGCGCGAGACGGCTGCGCGCGTGCTCGACGGCGAAGGCGCGCAAAGCGCGCGGCGCTGGCAAGACAGCGCCGATCCGCTGGCGCTGGAAGGGGCCATGCCGCCCTATGCCATTCCCGAATGCGCGGTCCATCATGTGCCCGTGGCGCTGCCGCTGGCCACGGCGCGGATGCGCGGCGGCGGGGCGGCGGTCACCGCGTTTCTGACCGAAAGCTTCATCGACGAATGCGCCCATTTTGGCGGTAGCGAGCCGCTGGCCTTTCGCATGGCGATGCTGGGCGGGCAGCCGCGCCTGGCCGCCTGCCTGCAGGGCGTGGCGCATCTGGCGATGTGGGGTGGCGGGGCCGATGCCTCGGGCCAGGGCATTGCCTGCCATGCCCTTACGCTGGCCGCGCCGGAAGGGCCGCGCCACGGCTATATCGCCGTGGTCGCCACCGCGCGGCAGGTGGATGGCGCGATCCGGGTGGAAGCCTTGAGCGCGTGCGTTGATATCGGCCGGGTGATCAATACCGACCTGGCGCGCCAGCAGATCGAGGGTGGGCTGTTCTTTGGCCTGGGCCTGGCGGTGGGGGGCAGCACCGGCTATGCGGCCGGGCGGCCGCTGGCCGGGCATTTTAGCCAGTTGGGCTTGCCGCTGCTGGCCGATTGCCCCAAGGTCGAGATTGTCTTTGTCGAGAGCAGCGCCCAGCCGTTCGACCCCGGCGAACTGGGGGTGGTGGCGGTGGCGCCGGCCATCGCCAATGCGCTGTTTTCCGCAACCGGGCTGCGGTTGCGCCGCCTCCCCCTCCTGTCTGAAGGCGTTTGATGACCCCTGCTGCCCCAATCCATGCCTGCCCCGCCCATCTTCCGGCCGATCATCCGCCGGTGGCCACCGGGCGTACCGGGGTGCTGCTGGTGAACCTGGGGACGCCGGACGCACCCGATACGGCCTCGGTGCGGCGCTATCTCAAGGAATTCCTGTCGGACAAGCGCGTGGTGGAAATCCCCGCGCTGCTGTGGCAGCCGATCCTGCGCGGGATCATCCTGCGCACGCGGCCCAAGAAATCGGCTCACGCCTATGCCCAGGTCTGGGGCCCGGAAGGATCGCCACTGGCCGCGATCACCGCTGGCCAGGCGCGCGCGCTGCAGGCGCGGCTGGGCGACGGCGTGATCGTGCGCCATGCCATGCGCTATCAAAGCCCGGCCATGGCCACGCAGCTCGATGCGCTGCTGGCTGCCGGGTGCGAACGCATCCTGGTGGCGCCGCTCTATCCGCACTATTCCGGCGCCACCACGGCCAGCGCGCTTGATGCCCTGGCCGACTGGATCAAGCAGCGCCGCCGCCTGCCGGCGCTGCGCACGCTGCCGCCCTATCACGATGATGAAGTGGCGATTGCCGCGCTGCATGCCGACATGGCGCGCCAGATCGCCACGCTGGCGTTCGTGCCCGATGTGCTGCTGCTGAGCTATCACGGCATGCCCGAGCGCACGCTGCATCTGGGCGATCCCTATCACTGCCACTGCCGCAAGACTTCGCGTCTGCTCGCCGCCGCCTTTGCCCAGAGCCATCCTGGCATGGCGGTGATGACCAGCTTCCAGTCGCGCTTTGGCCGGGCCAAGTGGCTGGAGCCGGCCACCGATACCACGCTGGTGGAACTGGCCGAGGGCGGCACCCGCAAGGTGGCGATCGCGGCGCCGGGCTTTTCCGCCGATTGCCTGGAAACGCTCGAAGAACTTGCACTGCGCGGGAAAGAGGATTTCCTGGCCGCCGGCGGCACCGATTTTGCGGCGCTCACCTGCCTCAATACCTCGCAACACGGCATGGACCTGCTCGAAGCCCTGGTGCGGCGCGAACTGGCTGGCTGGATTGCCGTGTAGGCGTAAGCTGGCAGTGCGCGCCAGCCCGCCGCTGCGGGCGATTTGACACGCCCGCCAGACATGGCATGTTCCCATCCAGCCGTGCTGCAACGCCGAAACGGGGGTTTCGGGGGCAGCGCGGGTGAACGGGCCAGAACCGGCAACAGGTTCGGCCCGATGGAGAGAGCATGCTGACATCGGCGATTCCTGCACAAGCCCATGATTCCCCTGCCGTGCCGCTACCCGTGGCCGGCGCTGATCCGACACTGACCGCGCCACCGCTTGAGCCTGACATTCCGGTAAGCCGCGTGACGGCCTGGCAAGATGACGCGGCCCTGCTGCTGCGCGAGCGTGCCAACCTGGGGCCGGTGTTTCGCCGGGGCGAGCGGGTGATCCTGCTTGAGGCGGCGCATAACCACCTGGTGCTTGCCGATGATGGCGCGCGGTTCGTGCCGCTGGTGCGTGAAGCCGATCTCCCGGTTGACCTGCCAGTTGACTTGGCAGTGCTGGAGCGCGCGCTGGGGGCGGAGCTGGGCCGCTGGCGTGCTGGCACGGTGCGGTTTCAGTCGGCCATGGCGATGACCCTCGCGCGCGCGCTGGTGCCGGCTGTCACGGGCCTGGCCTATGGTTCCGGCCCGGCCGAGCGGCTGGCCAATGCGCTGGGCACGCTCGACGATGGGCGTAGCCTGCTGCGCCGGGCCATGCCGCGCGGCCTGCCGTCCTCGCCCATGGGCGCGCGCAAGGCACTGGCCCAGGGCCTGCACCAGGCCGGCTGCACCGCGCCCGGGCTGCTCGATGCCGTGCAGGCCAGCCATGCCACGGCGCTGCGCGTGCTGGGCACCCTGGTGCGTCATCTGGCCGACACGCCGGACTGGCAGGATACCCTGCGCGCCGAAGTGCGCAGCGCCTATCGCCCCGCAGCGGGCACCGGCGCAGCGCCCGAAACGCTGGAACTGGTGGACATGGCCACGAACGAGGCGCTGCGCCTGATGCCCGGACCACTGCTGGTGGAGCGCCGGGTGGCAGCAGATGTCATGGTGGGCGAGCACCGGCTGGAGGCCGGCACGCTGGTGGCGATCAGCCCGGCGCTGACCCACGCCGATCCGGCGCTGTGGCCCGAGCCGCAGCGATTCGATCCGCTGCGCTTTGCCGCACCCCGCGCGGCGGCGCGTGCCCCCGGTGCCTGGATCGCGCAAGAAACGCTGCCTGGCGGCGCCGGGCCGGCGGTCTTGGCGGCGGCGCGGCTGGGCATTGCCCATCTGCTCGATCGCTTTGTCCTGGCCCCGGCGGGCGAGGGCGGCAAGGTCTTGCTGCGCCATGCGGATTGAGGTGGAGGGGCTTGCCCGCTATGGCGGGCGGGCGAATCGCAAGTACGCATGGCCGGGGCCGGGCGTTTGACTGCCACGGGGCGGCCGGACGCATGGCAAAGGCGCAACGCGCGCCTTGACGATTCGTCCACAGCCCGGTAAGGGCGCCGCTTTCCGGCGGGCTTGCCCGCCTTGTCGAACGACTACGTCGAGCAAGCTACCAGGACATTTCCCGGTCTGCCCCATCGGGGTGGCCCGCCAGAGGACGAAACAGGACAGACATGGCCAATACGCCGCAAGCCCGCAAGCGCATCCGTCGCAACGAACGCCGCGCCGAAATCAACGGCAACCGTCTTTCGCGCATCCGCACCTTCGTGAAGAAGGTGGAATCCGCGATCGCTGGCGGCGACAAGGCCGTGGCGGCAGAAGCCCTGCAGGCTGCCCAGCCGGAACTGGCCCGTGGCGTTGCCCGTGGCGTGGTCCACAAGAACACTGCAGCCCGCAAGCTGTCGCGTCTGAGCAAGCGAGTCGCTGCGCTCTGATTCGGCGCTGGGGTATTCCTTTTTCCTGAAGGAATACGCTGCGTACAAATACGGCTTTGGCCGGCGTGATGAACGCCGGCCATTTTCGTCTGCGGCTTATGCGACGGTTCGATGACACGGCCATTTCGGCAAGTGTCGGATTCGTGGCGATTCGCGCGCTCTCTGATTTGCTAATAGCTATAAATTCAATGACTTGGCGATTTGTCGCGTAGTTGTTGAGTCAAGGCTAATTATTTCAGAAATTTTGCGCTCCATGGGCTTGCACAGCCCCCGCAGTGGCTCATAGACAGAGACCACGCCGCGCGCTGGCCGCTTTGCTGTGATGCAGAACGACCGGTGTGTAGTGTCACGGAACATCGCTCAAAACGGCATCCGCCGTGCCCATTGCGGCATCGGCGGACGGGTAAGCTGTGTCTGCGGGCGTGGTTGGTCGGTCTTTGTCCGAAAAGCCGCGTTGGGCGGACACGCTCGCCTTTGTCGGGCGTCCGCAATTCGGGGGTATCTGGCCGCAGGCCTGGAAATTTAGGTGGGACGGCGAAGCGTGAAGATGGATCATTTCGGCGGTGCGAGCGGCGGTGCAGGTGGCACGGCCGCGCTCGGTTCCCAAGGTGGCAATTCCCGAGGGTTGGCAGGTTCCCAGGCTGGAACCGCTGCCCTTGCAACAACCAATGGGCGCGGGGCCGGTCAGGCCGCGACGCTTCGGAAAGGACGTGACGGGGGAATGGAGGACCAGGAAGCTCTCGACCTGGCGGCCGATTGGGCCGACATCAGCCAGGGGCTGAAGAAGGATCTGGGTCCGCAACTGCACACGCAATGGATCAAGCCGATCCAGCTGGGCAGCTTCTGCAAGGAAACCGGCACGCTGGACCTGTTCCTGCCCACCGAATTTTCGGCCAACTGGGTGGCGGATCGCTTTGCCGATCGCCTGTCGCTTGCCTGGAAGATCGCGCGGGCCGAAGTGCGCCAGGTGCGCATCACCGTGCACCCGCGCCGCCGGGCCATGCCCGAGCTGCGCGTGGGCGGCCGTGCTGCGCCCGAACTGCGCGTGCCGGCGGCCAACGAAAGCGCGCCGACGCTGGCCCCGGCCAGCCGTCCGGTGGCCGCCCCAGCGCCGCAGACCGTGGCTGGCTTCGATGTGTCGGCCTCGGGCATCGATCCGTCGCTGACGTTTGGCGATTTCGTGACCGGCAGTGCCAATGTGCTGGCGCTCAATGCCGCGCAGCGCATGGCTGCGGCCGAAAAGCCGCAGTTCTCGCCGCTCTATCTCAAGGGCTCCACCGGGCAGGGCAAGACGCATCTGCTCCACGCCATTGCCAACGGCTTCATGGCCGCGCGGCCGGGCGCACGGGTGTTCTACTGCTCGGCCGAGCGGTTCATGATCGAATTCGTCCAGGCCATGCGCCAGAACGAGATGATCGAGTTCAAGAGCCGCCTGCGCAGCTTCGACATGCTGCTGGTGGACGATATCCAGTTCATCATCGGCAAGGCCAGCACCCAGGAGGAATTCCTCCACACCATCGATGCCCTGCTGAGCGCCGGCAAGCGCCTGGTAGTGGCGGCCGATCGCGCGCCCCAGGCGCTCGACGGGGTCGAACAGCGCCTGCTCTCACGCCTCTCGATGGGGCTCGTCGCCGATATACAGGCTGCTGACATCGAACTGCGGCGCCAGATCCTGGAGCACCGCCTGTCGCGCTTCACCAGCGCCCAGGTGCCGCAAGACGTGGTCGAATTCCTGGCCCGCACGATCAACCGCAACGTGCGCGAACTGGTCGGTGGCCTCAACAAGCTGATCGCCTTTGCCCAGCTGACCGGACAGCAGGTCAGCCTGCAACTGGCCGAGGAGCAGTTGACCGATATCCTGTCGGCCAACCGCCGCCGCATCACCATCGACGAGATCCAGCGCACGGTGTGCCAGTTCTATCGCGTCGATCGCTCGGAAATGGCGTCAAAGCGCCGCGCCCGCGCCGTGGTGCGCCCGCGCCAGGTGGCGATGTACCTGGCCAAGGTGCTCACCCCGCGGTCCTATCCCGAAATCGGCCGCAAGTTTGGCGGTCGCGATCACTCGACGGTGATTCACGCCGTGCGCCTGATCGAGGATCTGCGCAGCCGCGATGCCGACATGGACGGCGACGTGCGCACCCTGCTGCGCCAGCTGGAAGACTGACCCACACTGTTGTGATGCCCGGCCCCGTGTGACGGGGCCGGGTTTCCACCACCGCTCCACCGCGCGTGCACAGGATTGTGCCCCGCTTGCGCACAGGTTTGCCACAGGGTTGTGCGCAATCCTGTCCCAGGCCTGTCCCCAGCCCTGTCCCCATGGTTGTGCGCCGCTTTTCCGCAGGGTCATACCCGGCTTTTGCCGGGGTTATCCGCCCGTCATGCACAGGGTTTTGCACCGGGTTATCGGCCGGTGATGCACAGTTTGTGATCAGGTTTTTGCGCTGACTTTTCCACAGGCGCTGGCGGTGTCGTACCAAGTGCCGCCGCTGGCCTGGCATGCGTGTTCGGCCCAGCGGCCCTTGCCCCACCAGCCGATTACCACGCCCAGCAGCAGGGCGAGGATCAGCACGATCCAGATCCGGTCTCTCATGGCCGGCAGTGTGGCCGCGCGGCAGCGGCTTTGCAAACGGCGCCTCTCGCCTTTTTGCGCGCGGGCGCCTACCTCCACGGCCATGACGCCTGCCATTACGCCAGACCGCTTGAACCGCTTTGCCCGCCATATCTTGCTGCCCGAGGTGGGCGGCGCGGGCCAGGCGCGGATCATGGGCGCGCATGTGGTCTTGGTGGGCGTGGGCGGCATCGGCGCGCCGGCCTTGCAATACCTGGCGGGCGCGGGCGTGGGGCGGCTGACCCTGATCGACGATGATGTGATCGAGCCATCCAATCTTCAGCGCCAGACGATCTTTGCCCTGGCCGATGTGGGCCATGCCAAGGCCGAGGCTGCGGCGCAGTGGGTGGCGCGCTTTGATCCCGACCTGGTGGTGCAGGCCCATCGTACCCGCATCGGGCATGACAACGCCGCCGCGCTGATCGCCGGGGCTGATGTGGTGCTGGACGGATCGGACAACTTTGCCACGCGCCTGGCGGTATCTGATGCCTGCGTGGCAGCCGGCGTGCCGCTGACCAGTGCGGCGCTTGGCCGGTTCCAGGGCCAGGTGGCCAACTTTGCCGGGCATCGGCCGGGCGAGGCCTGCTATCGCTGCTTTGTGGGCGACGCATTCGATGCCGACGATTGCGACACGTGCGCGGCGCAAGGCGTGCTGGGGGCGATGGTCGGCATGGTCGGCACATTCGGCGCCATGGCGGCGCTGCGCGTGTTGTTGGAAGGCGTGGCCAGCCTGGGCGATCCGCAGTGGGGCCAGTTGCACGTGATCGATGGATTGAAGCCCGGCCTGCGCACGATGCGGATTGCGCACGATCCAGCCTGCACCACCTGTGGCACCGACCGACCCGCCGCCTGAACGCCGACGCGGGGTGTGAAAAAAAGCGTAACCATACCGCGTTCAGGGGATGGCGGTAGCGCCACGCGCGCGTAGACAACAAGTGCGACCCGACAGGCGCGTGGTGCGAGCCACGATCCTGGGACTTGGCCCGGACCGAGGCTCCCTGGAGACCTTGTCCGGGCTCTTTCGCGCTCCTTTGAAAATCACGGTGTCTTGAGCAGTTCATCCACCCAATCGGGCACGATCTGCGTGGCCGGGCCCAGGCGGGTATCGTGGAACCAGGCCGAACCCTGGCTGCGGTCGAGATTGAGCTCGAGCGTTTCGGCGCCGATTTCCCGCGCCAGCCGCACGAAGCCGGCGGCCGGATAGACCGCCCCCGAGGTGCCGATCGACACGAACAGGTCTGCCCGGGCCATGGCATCGTGGATATCGTCCATGCGATAGGGCACTTCACCGAACCAGACGATATCCGGCCGTAGCGCTGCGGTGCCGCAGCTGGGGCAGGGTGGCCGGTCGATCAGCGGGCCGGTCCAAGCATGGCGGCTGTCGCACGCGGTGCACCAGGCCGAAAGATGCTGGCCGTGCATGGGGATGAGATTGTCCGATCCGGCGCGGCGGTGCAGGTCATCGACGTTTTGCGTCACCAGCGTGACGCTGCCGCCCGGCACCTTGGCAGGCCAGGCGTGCTCAAGCCGGGCCAGCGCGCGGTGCGCCGCGTTGGGCAGCTTTTCCTGAATGGCGGCGCGGCGCATGTCGTAAAAGCGCAGCACGAGATCGGGATCGCGGGCAAAGGCCTCGGGCGTGGCGACGTCTTCCACGCGGTGTTGCTCCCACAGGCTGGGGCCGCCATTGGCGCCGCTGCGGAAAGTGTCGATTCCGCTTTCGGCCGAAACGCCGGCGCCGGTGAGGATCACGATATGCTGGGGCAGGCTCATGCCCCGATCATGCCGGATCGGCACGGGTGTGCCAATCCGGCATGAAGGCCAGGGATGGCCAGCGCGGAAGGATCAGGCGAACGTGCTCGAATCGATCACGAAGCGATAGCGCACGTCACCCTTTTCCATGCGGTCCCAGGCCTGGTTGATATCCTGCACGGCAATGGTTTCGATGTCCGAGACGATGCCATGCTCGGCGCAGAAATCGAGCATTTCCTGGGTTTCGGCGATGCCGCCGATCAGCGAACCGGCGATCGAGCGGCGGCCGAAGATCAGGTTGAACACGGTCGGGCTGGGATGCGGATGTTCGGGCGCACCGACCAGGCACAGCGTGCCGTCACGCTTGAGCAGAGTGACGAAGGCATCGAGGTTGTGGCTGGCGGCCACGGTATCGAGGATGAAATCGAGGCTGCCGGCATGGGCGGCCATCTCATCGTCGTTGCGCGAGACGACGACCTCGTGCGCGCCGAGCGCCATGGCTTCCTCGCGCTTGGCCGGGCTGGTGGTGAAAGCCACGACGTGCGCACCGAGCGCGCGGGCAAGCTTGACGCCCATGTGGCCCAGGCCGCCGATGCCGACGATGCCGACCTTCTTGCCCGGCCCAACGTTCCAGTGGCGCAGCGGCGACCAGGTGGTGATCCCGGCGCAGAGCAGCGGCGCAACCGCAGCGAGCTGGTCGGGCGCATGGCGGACATGCAGGACAAAGCCCTGATCGACCACGATTGCCTGGCTATAGCCACCCAGCGTGTGGCCGGGGGCATCGCTGCTGGGCGAATTGTAGGTCTGCGTCATGCCTTCTTCGCAGAACTGTTCCAGCCCATCGTGGCACGCGCCGCAATGGCCGCACGAATCGACCATGCAGCCAACGCCGACGGTGTCACCCACCTTGAACTTGGTGACATCGGCACCAGCGGCCGTGACGTGGCCGACAATCTCGTGCCCGGGCACCACCGGATAGACCGCGTTGTTCCATTCGTTGCGCGCGGTGTGCAGGTCAGAGTGGCAGACCCCGCACCAGGCGATGGCAATGGCGACATCGTTGGGGCCGGGTTCACGGCGGGTGATGGCAAGGGGGCCGAGCGGCTGGTCGGCCGCGGGCGCGGCATAGGCCATGACGGTCATGCAGCAGGTCCTTTCAAGAAGGGGGGAGAGGGATGGCGGCCTCTCTAGGCTATCGCCATTAAGCTGATAATGGGGCAATTAGGGCATGGACTGATATCAGGAATGCATCAATGATCCGCCCCGACCATGATGACCTGCGCGCGCTGTTGGCCGTGGTGCGCGAGCGCAGCTTTACCCGCGCTGCCGCGCAACTCGGCACCTCGCAATCGGCGCTGAGCCGCACGATCGCCGGGCTGGAGGCGCAGATCGGGGTGCGCCTGCTCAACCGCACGACCCGCGCCGTGGCGCCCACGCCCGAGGGCGAGCGGCTGGCCCAAGGCGTGGCGCCGCATTTCGCCGCGATCGACGCGGCGGTCGATGCCCTGGGCGAAAGTCTGGCGCGGCCATCGGGCCTGGTGCGGCTGACGGTGGACGAGGGATCGGCCGAAACTGTGGTGTGGCCGGGCCTGCGCCGCATCCTTCACGCCTGGCCCGAGATTGCGGTGGAGGTGCTGGTCGACAATGGCTTGGTCGATATCGTGGCGGCCGGGCTGGATGCCGGTGTGCGATCGGGCGATATCCTGGCGCGCGACATGGTGGCGGTGCCGATCGGGCCGGATTTGCGCATGGTGGTGGTGGCAACGCCGGCATTCTGCGCCGGGCGCGATCTGCCGCGCCATCCGCGCGATCTGGCGGCGCATCCGTGCATCAACTTTCGCCTGCCCACGCGCGGCGGCATCTATGCCTGGGAATTTTCGCGCGGGCGGGAGGCGCTGCGCATGCGGGTGGAAGGGCCGCTGACGGTCAACACCCTGGCACTGGCAGAGCAGGCGATGCGCGATGACCTGGGCTTTGCCTTCCTGCCCGAAAGCGGCGTGGCGGCCGACATTGCCGCCGGGCGGCTGGTCCAGGTGCTCGACGATTGGTGCGAGCCCTATCCCGGCTATCATCTCTATTATCCCAGCCGCGTGCATGTTTCGCCCGCGCTGCGCGTGGTGATCGATGGCTTGCGCTGGCGGCCGGCGCATTCTGTCTCGACCGAGGGTGGGCGAACGCCGTAAGGGGGGCGCGGCAGAGCAGAAGGACGCAATGGACATGGCACGCATCGGCATCATCGGCAGCGCGGGGCGCATGGGGCAGGCGTTGCAGGCCGCCGTGACAGCGGCTGGGCACGACCTGGCGGGCGGAATCGACCGCGATGGCGATGTCATGGCGCTGGCCCAGGCCAGCGATGTGCTGGTCGACTTTTCCGCCCCGGCCGCGCTGGAATTCAACCTCGATGCCGCGATCGCCACGGGCACGCCGATCGTGGTGGGCACGACGGGCCTGGAGGAACGGCACCATTGGCTGATCGATGCGGCGGCGGTTTCGATTGCCGTGCTGCAGACCGGCAATACCTCGCTCGGCGTTACGCTGCTCGCGCACCTGGTGCAGGAGGCCGCCGCGCGGCTGGGCACGGATTGGGACATCGAGATCGTCGAGACGCACCACCGCATGAAGGTGGATGCGCCATCGGGCACGGCGCTGCTGCTGGGCGAAGCGGCGGCGCGCGGCCGCCAGGTGGGCCTCAAGGACGTGGCCGTGCGCGGGCGCGATGGCATGACCGGCAAGCGCGAGACCGGCACGATCGGCTTTGCCGCGCTGCGCGGCGGCAGCGTGGCGGGCGATCACACCGTGCATTTTCTGGCCGATAACGAGCGCTTGAGCCTGTCGCACCTGGCCGAGAACCGCGGCATCTTTGCCAAGGGTGCGATCCGCGCCGGCGAATGGTTGCTGGCCCAGGAGCCGGGCCGCTATACCATGCCGCAAGTGCTGGGGCTGGGAGACTGACCGCCTTGAAGAAGGACCAGATCTTCGAATTCTTTCGCCGCCTGGCCGAGGCCAACCCCGCGCCCGAAACCGAGCTGGCCTATGGCAACACCTACCAGTTGCTGGTGGCCGTGACGATTTCGGCGCAGGCCACCGACGTGGGCGTCAACAAGGCGACGCGCCGCCTGTTCGAGGAGGTGAAGACGCCGGCGCAGATGGTTGCCCTGGGCGAAGAGGGATTGAAGGCGCACATCAAGTCGATCGGGCTGTTCAACACCAAGGCCAAGAACGTGATCGCGCTGTCGGAAATCCTGGTGCGCGACTATGGCGGCGAGGTGCCGGCAGACCGCGATGCCTTGACCGCGCTGCCCGGCGTGGGGCGCAAGACGGCCAATGTCGTGCTCAATACCGCGTTCGGCATGGAAACCTTTGCGGTGGACACGCACATCTTCCGCGTTGGCAACCGCACCGGCCTGGCCAAGGGCAAGACCCCCGAAGCGGTGGAAGCCCAGTTGGACAAGAAGGTGCCGGGGCCGTTTCGACTGGGCGCGCACCATTGGCTGATCCTGCATGGGCGCTATATCTGCAAGGCGCGCACGCCCGAATGCTGGCGCTGCCCGGTGGTGGACTTGTGCGGCTTCAAGGCCAAGGTGCTGGAACAGGGGGCCAAGCCGCCGGTTGCGAAGAAGAAAGTGGTTACGAAGAAAAAGGTCGCCAAGAAAAAGGTGGTTGCCACAAAAACGGCGTGATCCACGCGCCATGCCAAGGAGAGAGTGCCATGGTTCGTTCGATCCCGGTTGCCGCCTTGCTGATCGCTCTGGCGGCCTGCACGCCCGGTGATGGGCCGCGCAGCGCTGGCGCCGATGGCCATTCGCCCAAGACCCCTGCCGCCACCCCGATCGGCCGGGCGGAAAGCTGCATTCCGCTCAGCCAGATCAGCGAAAGCCGGGTGCGCGACGACTGGACGATCGATTTCCGCGTCGGCAGCCGCTGGTATCGCAACACGCTGCCCCAGCGCTGCTATGGCCTGGGGTTCCAGCAGACGTTTGGCTATGCCACCAGCCAGGCGCAGCTGTGCAGCGTGGACGTGATCACCGTGTTGCAGACCGGGCCAGGCGGCGGCCCGCGCGGTTCGTGCGGGCTGGGCCAGTTTCAGCCGGTGACTCTGGCGAAATAGCCTGTTTCGCCGTTACTGCCCCTGGTCGAGATGCAGGCCGCGCCGGCCGTGCTCGGGCGTATCGTGCGGTGGCACGGGGGCCGGGGCATCGGGATCGAGCGGCACCTGCAGCATGCCTTCCCAGCGGGTGATGACCGCTGTTGCCACTGCGTTGCCCACCACGTTGGTGGCGGTGCGGCCCATGTCGAGGAAGGTATCGACCCCCAGCAGCAAGGCGATCCCTTCGACCGGCAGGCCGAACTGGGTGAGCGTGGCGGCGATCACCACCAGGCTGGCGCGCGGCACCCCGGCGATGCCCTTGGACGTGACCATGAGGGTGAGCAGCATGGCGATCTGCTGCTGCCACGACAGCGGGATGTTATAGGCCTGCGCGATGAACATCGTGGCAAAGCTGGTGTACATCATCGAGCCATCGAGATTGAACGAATAGCCCAGCGGCAGCACGAAGCCCGAGATGCGGCGCGGCACGCCGAACCGGTCGAGCTGTTCGAACAGGCGCGGCAGCGCGCTTTCCGAACTGGCCGTGGAAAAGGCCAGCAGCACCGGCTCGCGAATATAGCGCGCCAGCAGCAGCACGCGCTTGCCCAGGAAGATGCCGCCCAGGCCGAGCAGCAGGCCCCACAGCAGCAGCAGCGCGAAATAGAATTCCGACACGAACACGCCATAGGTGACGATGATGCCCAGGCCCTTGGTGGCGACCACCGCCGCCAGCGCGCCGAACACGGCCAGCGGCGCGGCCTTCATCACATAGTCGGTCATCGTCAGCATCAGGCTGGCCAGCGCCTCTGCCCCGCGCAGCAGCGGCGCGCCCTTTTCGCCGATGGCAGACAGCGCCAGGCCGGCAAACAGCGAGAACACCAGGATCTGCAGCACGTTGTTCTGCGCCATGGCATCGAGCAGGCTGGTCGGCACGATCTGCAGCACGAAATGGTGCACGGTGAAATCGGCGGTGGCGAGATCGCCGACCTTGGCCGAGGCGGCAAACTGCAAGCCATGGCCGGGGCGGAACAGATTGACCAGCAGAAGGCCCAGGCTGATCGACACCAGGGAGGCGGTGATGAACCAGCCCAGCGCCCGGCCGCCGATGCGACCCAGCGCCGCACTGTCCCCCATGCCGGCGATGCCCGAAACCAGCGTGGCCAGGATCAGCGGCGCAATGATCATCTTGATCAGGCGCAGGAACACATCAGGCAGCAGCTTGAGCGTTTCGGCGGCCGTCGCCAGCGTTGGGCTGTCGGCCGGCAGCGCGCGGTTGAGGGCATAGCCCGTGGCGATCCCCAGGATCATGGCGATGACGATGTAAAGCGTAAGGCGCCGGGCCAAGGGATGCTCCGCAAATTGTTTCAGGTGTGACGGTCTGGTGGCAGACCCTAGGCGGCGTGGACAGATTGCACAACGCCGCGGTGGGATGCGCGGGCGATCGGCGGGCCGGGCACGCCGGATGGCCTGCATTACGGTAATTTAACGAGACCGCTAGTGGCGCGGACAGGCGGCGTGGGCCAGAGGGCAGCATCGGCCTGTCTCTCGCCTGCAACGGTTGATAGACAAGCTGCCATCTTTGGACCGAAGAGAAGACCGCGCGCCATGAATTTCGAACACGCCGTGCCGCAGATGTCCCGTGCCAAGCAGATCAGGGTTCTGGCCCTGTCGGTTGCCGCCGTGGCCCTGGTGGCGACAGGAGCCACTGCCCTGCGTTCCTGGATGCACCAGCCCGAGCCGGTGGCGGCCCCGCTGCCGGCCGGCGAAGTGCAACTGACCGACAGCCAGGTGGCCAGCCTCAAGATCGAAACGGCCGGCGCGGACGATGGCTATGCCCGCACGGGCGCCAGCGGCCAGATCACGGTGGACGAAACGCGCTCGACCCCGGTGTTCCTGCCCTATTCGGGCCAGGTGCAGCAGGTCTTCGTGCAGAACGGCGATCGCGTGCAGGCCGGCAGCCCGCTGCTCTCGGTGCACACCACCGACATCGCCGATGCGCGCAACGCCCTGGCTGCCGCCCTGGCGCAGCGCACCAGCGCATCGGCGCAAGTGCGCGTGGCGACCGAAAACGCCCAGCGCGCCGAGGAAATCTATCGCACCGCCGGTGGCGCGTTGAAGGATCTGCAGCAGGCGCGCAGCGACCTGGTGGCCGCACAATCGCAACTGGGCATTGCCAATGCCGCGGTGACCGCCGCCCAGGCCAAGCTGGGCGTGTTCGGCGCCGGCACGGGTGCTGGCAGCAATGCCGTGCTGCGCGCGCCGATCGGTGGCGTGGTGGTGACCCGCTCGATCGCGCAGGGGCAGTATGTGGCCGGTGGCGCCAATGCCGCCGGCAGCCAGCCGGCGTTCCTGATCGCCGATCTGTCGCGCGTGTGGCTGGTGGCGCAAGTGGCCGAAAGCGACGCATCGCGCGTGCACCTGGGTGACAAGGTAGTGGTGACCGCCACGGCATTCCCCGGTCGCACGTTTGACGCAACGATCGACAACGTCGGCGCACAGATCGATCCGGTGTCGCACCGCCTGCAGGTGCGCGCCACGATTCCCAATGCCGATGGCGCGTTGAAGCCGCAGATGTTTGCCAACTTCACCATTGAAACGCCCGAGAAGGAAGTTTCGACGGCCCCGGTGACCCCGCACCTGCTCAGCCTGCCGGCCGAGGCAGTGATCCACGAGGGTGACAGCGCCCGCGTGTGGGTGTGGCTGGGCCACGGCCGCGTCAAGGCGCGCGACGTGACGACCGGCGAAAGCCACGATGGCCGCGTGACGATCATTTCCGGCCTCAACCCGGGTGAAAAGGTCGTGACCCAGGGCGCCATCTTCGTGAACGAAGCGGGGCTCGACTGATGGTCAAGCTGGTACGCTATGCGCTGGGCCAGCGCCTGACGATTGTCGCCTTCTTCGTGCTGATGCTCGTGGCGGGCGGCATCGCGTTCTACAATCTCAACATCGAAGCCTATCCCGACCCCGTGCCACCGATGGTGGAAATCGTGACCCAGTCTTCGGGCCTTTCGGCCGAGGAAATGGAACGCAACGTCACGATTCCGATCGAAGTGCAGATGTCGGGCCTGCCGCACATGACGGCGATCCGCGCGATCTCGCTGTTCGGCCTGTCGGACGTGAAGATCCAGTTCACCTATGATTTCAATTACGAGCAAGCCCAGCAGCAGGTGATCAACCGCCTGGCGCAGCTGCCCCAGCTGCCGGGCGGCGCGGTGCCGACGATTTCGCCGACCAGCCCGGTGGGCGAAATCTATCGCTATCGCATTGCCGCGCCCAAGGGTTATTCGGTTGAAGACTTGAAGACGCTGCA
This sequence comes from Novosphingobium capsulatum NBRC 12533, assembly GCF_001598375.1. GTDB lineage: Bacteria > Pseudomonadota > Alphaproteobacteria > Sphingomonadales > Sphingomonadaceae > Novosphingobium > Novosphingobium capsulatum. The sequence continues at coordinate 21,921 of NZ_BCYV01000022.1, read as the reverse complement.
GGACTGGGTGCTGCAACGCCGCTTTCGCGCCATTCCAGGCGTGGTCGACGTGACCGGCTGGGGCGGCAAGCTGCGCAGCTATGACGTCGTGGTCGACAACAACCGCCTCCAGGCCCACCACCTGACCGTGGCGCAGGTGATCGCCGCGCTGGGCAAGGCCAATGCCAACGTCGGCGGCCAGACCATCAACTTTGGCGCGCAGAGCGCGATCGTGCGCGGCATCGGCCTGATCCAGTCGGTCGATGCGCTGGAAACCACCCCGGTGGGCCGTGATGGCACCGCCCCGGTGCTGGTGCGCGATGTGGCGACGGTGAAGATCGGCAACATGCCGCGCAACGGGATCGCCGGCCTTAACGGCGATGACGACATCGTCCAGGGCATCGTGCTGATGCGTCGTGGCGCGCAGTCGATGCCGACGATCCAGGCGGTGGAAGCCGAAGTCCAGAAGATCAACAGCACGGGCGTGCTGCCGCCGGGCGTCCATCTCGAACGCATCTATGACCGGTCTGAACTGATCGGCGTGACGACGCGCACCGTGATGGAAAACCTGGTTGCCGGCGTCCTGCTGATCTTCTTCCTGCAGTGGGCGTTCCTGGGCAATCTGCGCAGCGCGCTGATCGTGGCGGCCACGATTCCCTTTGCCCTGGCCTTTGCCGTGCTGATCCTGACGGTGCAGGGGGAAAGCGCCAACCTGCTGTCGGTGGGGGCGCTGGACTTTGGCCTGGTGGTGGATGCCACCGTCATCATGGTGGAGAACATATTCCGCCACATGGCCGAGCGATCGCACCATGTGGAAACGCATGAAGGCGGGCGCTATACCTTTGCCAGCCGCATCGGCTCGGTCCTGGCGGCCAGCAACGAAGTGAGCCGCGGCATCTTCTTTGCCGCCGCGATCATCATCACCAGCTTCCTGCCGCTGTTCACGCTGACCGGCGTGGAAGGGCACATCTTTGGCCCGATGGCCAAGACTTATGCCTATGCCATCATCGGCGGGTTGATCGCCACGTTCACCGTGGCGCCGGTGCTTTCGGCGATGATGCTGCCCGACAAGCTGGACGAGGCCGAGACCTGGCTGGTGGCGCGCATTCGCCGGGTTTACGAACCGGCCGCGGCGTTCTGCTTCCGCAACCAGCTGCTGGCGATCGGCGCGGCCGCGATCATGGTGATCGGCGCCTTTGTCGGCGTGCGCTCGCTGGGGGTGGAATTCCTGCCCCACCTGGAAGAAGGCAACATGTACATCCGCGCTACGCTGCCGGCGGCGATCTCGCTCGATGCGGGTGAGCCGGTGGCCCGCGCGATCCGCCGTGACATCATGCAATACCCCGAAGTGACCGCGGTGCTTTCCGCCCACGGCCGCCCGGACGACGGCACCGATGCCACCGGCTTCTTCAACGTGGAATACTTCGTGCCGCTCAAGCCGTTCGATGAATGGCCCAAGGGCATGGACAAGGAAAAGCTGGTCGCCGATCTCTCGGCCAAGCTGCAATCGCGCTATCCCGGCGTCGACTTCTCGTTCTCGCAGATCATCGAGGACAACGTGGAAGAGGCCGCATCGGGGGTGAAGGGCGCCAACTCGGTCAAGCTGTTCGGCCCCGACCTGGTGACGCTGGAGAAGATTGCCGGCCAGCTGCGTGACCAGATGGCCAAGGTGCGCGGCATTACCGACCTGGGGATCTTCCAGTCGCTGGGCCAGCCGACCGTGCGCATCGACGTGGATCGCGAAAAGGCCGCGCGCTATGGCCTGAGCGTGGACGACGTGAACCAGACGGTGCAGGCCGCCATCGGCGGCACCTCGCCGGGCGACCTCTATGAGCCGCACACCGATCGCCACTTCCCGATCATGGTGCGCCTGGAAGCCGACCAGCGCGACAGCCTGGAAGCGGTCAAGCGCATCACTGTGGGGGCCACCGCGCCCGATGGCACGGCGATCTCTGTGCCGCTGTCGGAACTGGCGGATATCCGCCTGACCACCGGCGCCAGCTTCATCTATCGCGAACACCAGGAACGCTACATCCCGATCAAGTTCTCGGTGCGTGACCGCGACCTGGGCAGCGCGGTGGAGGAAGCGCAGGCCCGCATTGCCAAGAATGTGGTGCTGCCCGCCGGCTATAGCCTGGAATGGGCGGGCGAGATGAGCAATCTCAAGAACGCGGTGGCGCGCCTGGAAATCGTTGTGCCGCTGAGCCTGCTGCTCATGCTCGGCCTGCTCTATGCCAACTTCCGCTCGCTGCGCGATACGCTGCTGGCCTTCTCGGTCATTCCGATGGCCGTAGTGGGCGGCGTGCTGGGCCTGATGCTCACCGGCACGGCGTTCTCGATCTCGGCAGCGATCGGTTTTGTGGCGCTGTTCGGGATCGCGGTGATGGATGGCATCCTGCTGGTGACCAGCTTCAACCAGGCAATGGACGAAGGCATGGCACGGCTTGATGCGCTGCGCCACGCCACCACCAATTCGCTGCGGCCCGTGCTGATGACCTGCCTGGTGGCGGCGATCGGCCTCGCGCCGGCGGCGGTGGCCACTGGCATCGGCAGCCAGGTGCAAAAGCCCCTGGCCCTGGTGGTCGTGGGCGGCATGACGCTGGCCCCGGTGCTGATCCTGCTGATCCTGCCCCTGCTCATCAACCGTTTCTCCAGCCGGGTCGCCGGGCCGCGCAAGCGCGCCGGGGCCGATACCGATGCTGGTGATACCGCAATGCCGCATGAAGGAGAGCCGGCATGATCCGTTTCCCGATGCGCCGTTCGCTGGGCACCCTGGCCAGTGGCATGCTGCTGGCCTCCACCATGCTGGCTACGGCCGGTGCGGCCAAGGCGCCGCCGGTGGTCAATACCGTGGCGGTGCCGATGCCGCCCACCCCGGCGGGCAGCGCGCCGCCCGATCTGCTCAACCAGCCGATCACCGGCGATGGGCAATCGCAGGTGGTTCACCCCGGCACGGCAGTGGCCAAGGATTGGTGGCAGGCGTTCCGCAGCCCGGCGGTCAACACCCTGGTGGATCGCGCGCTGACGGCCAATGCCGATCTCGCCGCCGCCCAGGCCCGCGTGGCCCAGGCGCAGTCGCTGATCGGCGTGGCGCGGGGCGCGCTGTTGCCGCAGCTTGATGCCGGGCTGACCAGCGAGCGGCAGCGCCTGTCGCGCAGCCTGTCCACCCCGATCGCCGATCCCAATCCACAGGTCTTCTCGCTGCATACCGCGCAGGTCAGCGTCAGCTATTCCCCCGACCTGTTCGGCGGCGGCGCGGCGCGGGTGCGATCGGCCAAGGCGGCGGCGGCCGTGGCCCAGGCCCAGGCCGATGCCACGCGCTCGATGGTGGCGGCCAACGTGGTGCTGGCGGTGATCCAGAACGCGGCGCTCGATGCCGAAATTGCCGCCAACAGCGATGCGATTGCCAGCGGTCGCCAGGTCTTGGACCTGCTGCGCCAGCGCGAAAAGCTGGGCGCGGTGGGCCATGCCGACGTGGCCGCGCAGGAAGCCGCGCTGGCCGCGGTGGAAGGCACGCTGCCGCCGCTGGTGCGCGCCAGTGCCGCCAACCAGGCCGCGTTGCTGATCCTGATCGGCAAGGCGCCGGGCATGCCGGTGTTCGACAACGGCGCGGCCATGCCGGCGCTGGAAGACCTGACGCTGCCGGCAGACCTGCCAATGGCCTTGCCGGCCGAGTTGCTCAAGACCCGGCCCGACGTGGCGGCGGCAGCGGCCACGCTGGAAGGCGCGGCGGCCGACGTGAAGGTGGCCATGGCTGCGCGCCTGCCGCAGCTCACGCTGTCGGCTACGGCGGGCGGCACGGCGGAAGACTTCGGCCGGATGTTTGCCGATGGCAATCCGTTCTGGCAGTTGCTGGGCGCCCTGGCCGCGCCGATCTTCCATGGTGGCTCGCTCAAGCGGCAGCAGCAGGCGGCCGAGCATGCCCTGGATGCGGCCAAGGCCGGTTATCGCGGCACGGCGCTGCAGGCCTTTGCGGATGTCAGCAATGCGCTGACCGCGCTGTCGGCCGACGCCACCGCGCTGTCGATCGCGCAGCGTGGCGATTCGGCGGCTTCGGCCAGCCTGGGCTTCGTCAAGCGGCAGTTGCAGCTGGGCGGGGTGGGCACGCTGCAGGTGCTCAACGCCAGCGCCGTGGCGCAGACCGCGCGGGCGCAATACGTGGCAGCCAAGGCAGCGCGCCTGTCAGACACCGTGGGCCTGTTCGTGGCGCTGGGTGGCGGCCTGCAGACGCCGCAAGGCGCAGCGGCAACCGGGCACTGAAACGGTAAAAGCCCGCGTCGGTGATCCGACGCGGGCTTTCCCCTGTTGCCCTTGGGCGAACGACGTTACGCGATCAGAACGAGGCCATCAGCGAGACCACGCCAACCGTCTTGCCGGCGCGATACATCTGCTCGCCCGAAACCCCGGCGAAGGGATTGTTGGCGGCATCCTGGCGGCTGACGTTGGTGCCGACGACCGAGAAATCGAGCGTCAGGTTCTTCCACGCGGTGCTGACACCGGCGGTGTAGTCGATGTATTCCTTGGTATAGTTGAACGAACCGCCGGTGTGGCCCAGGTGGGTGTGGATCGTGAACGGCGTGTTCGGAATGGCGCCCGACAGTTCACCATAGACGTAGGTGTCGGTGCGCGTGGCATAGACATCCAGGTTCTTCTGGTGCGGGGCGAAATTGATACCGGCCTTGGCGTTGATCGGGCCGAGCGCCTTGGACAGCGAGCCATAGACTTCATAGAAGTTGAGGCCCGGCGCACCCGGATAGATGTAGCCATAGAGGCCCACGTCGACGGTCACGCCGCTGTTGCTGAGGCCGTGGGTGAAACCGCCATAGACGTCGATTTCGGTGCCGCCGATGTTGACCGCCGGGCTGGGCGAAGCGCTCGAACCCCAGGTCGACACGTAGAAGCCCGAGCTGTGCGACAGGGTCAGCGTGCCCTGGACGGCCGGCAGGTTGTTGGACTGCGAGATGCCGCGGAACCGGTACTGGCTGATGACGCCGGCGGCGCCAGTCACCTTGAAATCGCTCGGGGGCGCGGTCTCGTCGGCCATGGCAGGCACGGCATAGCCGGCAAGCACGGCAAGGCTGAACGCCGTGGCGACCTTGGCCACGCGCGACTTGATGGACGTACGCATGAAATACCTCTTTAATTTTGTCTTTGACGCGTCGCCCCGCCTGCACAAATCGCCCCGGCCTCTTTCTTGCGCGGGCTGGTTGACGACTTGCACTTATCTGGATGCCGCCGCCTGCTGCGTTGCACAAGACCATTCCGCCGACCGTGGCATTCTCGTTCTGGAATGTGTCTTTTGTGCATCATAGTGTTTCTGGCGCTTGTCTGCGCCGTGGCAGCACCCATATAGTTTGGCGAATGATCGTCACGGCCGGTGCATGCTGAAGTTGCTAAAGTCACTCGTTTCCGGGGCGCGGGCAGAACCGCCTGCGCCGCCCACGCTGGTTCCTGCGGGCCAACGCGTCTATGCGGTGGGTGACATTCACGGCCGGCTCGACCTGTTCGAGCAGATGATCGGCCTCATTGAAGCCGACGATGCGGCACGCAGCGGGCAAGGCGTGGTGAAAACCACGGTTATCCTGCTGGGCGACCTGATCGATCGTGGGCCCGATAGCGCGGGCGTGATCGACCGGGCCAGAAGCTGGGCGCAGCGCCGCCGTGTGCGCATCCTGGCCGGCAATCACGAGGAAATGTTCCTGGGCGCGTTCGAGCGCGATGAAACCCTGCGCCATTTCCTGCGCCATGGTGGCCGGGAAACGCTGTTGAGCTATCCGATTGATCCCGAAGACTATGCGCGGATGACGCTGGAAGAACTGCGTGCCGCGATGCCCGATTTCGTGCCGCAGGCCGACATCGCATTCCTGCGCGGGTTGGAAGACCAGATTCGCATCGGAGACTATGTCTTCGTGCATGCCGGCATCCGCCCCGGCGTGGCGCTGGACGAACAGGTGCCCGGCGACATGCGCTGGATTCGCGGGGAGTTCATCGCCGACCGCACCCCGCGTAATTTCGCCGTGGTGCATGGCCATACCATCGTCGACGAGCCGGAGCTTTCGCCGCTGCGTGTCGGCATTGATACCGGCGCCTATGCCTCGGGTCGGTTGACTGCCGTCGGGCTGGAAGGCGCGGAGCGCTGGCTGCTGGTGGCGCAGGACGAATCGGCAGAGGCTGCCGCCTGATGGGCGCCGCCGCCGGACCGTAACGCCAGGCGGATTTCACCGCAAACCGCGGCTGGTCTTGGCACAAGCGTTTGCTTTGGTGCCAAATGTTTCGCACTTGCGCAAATTCTTTGCTGTTGTTGCGAAGCCGCCACAATCTGCACCATCGTTGCGCCGGAATGCTTTCACTTGAAATGATTGGCAAGACTGCGCGCTTGATCCTGAAGCATTTTGTCGCGAACGCCAAAATCAAGTAAAAATTGCAGAAATTTTGTCATTTTCGTGTCACAAGAAACCGGTCAGGGAGGCCTGCCGGCGCGTGGAAGATTTGTGCCGGCGCCCTGCCATGCGTCGGGTCGTCTGATGGCAGCGGGGACGGATCATCTTTCTGTCGTTGCATCGCGGCGACTGATTACACGCAACGGGGACACCAATGCACCGCTCGCACTTTACTGCCGGCTCCATGCTGGCGCTGGGCATGGCTCTGGCCAGCACGCCCGCCTTTGCCCAGTCCACCGGCTCGGTCGATTTCGAACAGCAGGCCATCGTGGTCAGCGGCCATGCCGCCAAGTCGGTGAACGGCGTTCAGCTGCCCGACACGCCCAAGGCCAAGCAGGTTCTCGACCAGACGATCATCGCCCACCAGACGCCGGGCCAGACGATCAACGACATCATCAACCTGGTGCCGGGCGTCAGCTTCCAGAACAACGATCCGTTCGGTTCGGCCGGCGGCAAGCTGTTCATCCGCGGCTTTGACAACACCCGCATTTCGCAGACGTTCGACGGCATGCCGCTGAACGACACCGGCAACTATGCCCTCTATTCAAACCAGCAGCTTGACCCCGAAATCATCGAGCAGGTCAACGTCAACCTCGGCACCACCGACGTCGACTCGCCCACGGCCGCCGCTTCGGGTTCGACCGTCAACTATCGCTCGCGCATGCCGACCGAAGACTTCCACGCGCGCATGCTGGGTTCGGTGGGCGATTTCAACTTCATGCGCATCTATGGCGAAGTTGACACCGGCAACCTGACGGCCTCGGGCCTGCGTGGCTGGATCACGGCGTCGAGCGCGACCAACAACGCCGTGTTCGGCGGTATCGGCAAGATCGACAAGAAGCAGTTCAACGCCAAGCTCTATCAGCCGCTGGGCAGCAACGGCGACTTCATCTCGATCGCCGGCCACTACAACAAGAACCGCAACAACTTCTTCGGCTCGGTGCCGATGTGGACCGAAAACTACGGTTCGCGCGTTGTGGGTGGTTCGTCGGCCAACCGCTATCCGCTCAACGGTGACGAGCGCTTCTATCAGGAAGCCCGCTGCACCACCGCGGCTGCCAACGCCGGCGTTGCCGATGTGGCCAACTCGTGCGGTTCTGACTACGAATACCGCTATAACCCGTCGGACACGGCCAACGTGCGCATCAACACGCGCTTCACCCTGGCCGATGGCCTGGTGCTGACGGTCGATCCGTCGATCCAGTGGACCAGCGCGAACGGTGGCGGCACCGTGGTGGCGACCGAAGCGGCAGCACCCAACGGCACGCTCGGCTTCAATGGCAGCAACTACTACTTCGGCCGTGATCTCAACGGCGACGGCGATCTGCGCGACACCGTGCGCCTGCTGGCGCCGAGCCAGACCAAGACCGCGCGTCTCGGCCTGCTCGCCTCGCTGCGGTACGACATCAACCCGAACAACACGATCCGCGTGGCTTATTCGTATGACCGCGGCCGCCACAAGCAGACCGGTGAACTGGGCAACCTCTACACCAACGGCTTCGGGGTGGATTACTTCCCGTCGGAAAACGCGCTGACGGACGCCAAGGGCAACATCGTCCAGAAGCGCAACCGCCTGTCCTATGCGATCCTGCACCAGGTTTCGGCGGAATATCGCGGCACGTTCGATGCGCTGTCGGTCAACATCGGCCTGCGCATGCCGTTCATGAAGCGCAACCTGAACAACAAGTGCTTCACCACTGGCGCCAGCGGCGGCGTGGCGTGCTATGCCACCTCGGGCGATCTGGCGACCAATGCTGCCGCCAACCCCTATGTCGTGACCGCGGCCGGCCTGCCGACCAGCGGCTGGGCCGCACCGCAGCAGCGCGTGTTCACCTACAGCAAGCCGCTGCCCACCGTGGGCTTCACGCTCAAGGTGGCGCCGTCGGCCAGCATCTTTGCCAACTATTCGAAGGGTCTGCAGGTGCCGGGTACGGACAACCTGTACAACTCGTTCTACTTCCCGCTGAACAATGCTGCAGCCAAGCCCGATCCGGAAACGACCGACAACTTCGACGCCGGCGTGCGCTTCCGTTCCGGCCCGCTGCTGGCGCAGGTTTCGGCCTGGTACACCATCTACCAGAACCGTCTCGCCTCGGCGTTTGACCGCGATCTCCAGGTTTCGATCTATCGCAACCTCGGCCGCGTGGACAAGTATGGCTTCGACGGCTCGCTGGCCTACGCGCCGACCAAGGATCTCTCGTTCTACGTGTTCGGTTCGTACCTGCACTCGAAGATCCGCGACAACGTCGATGCCGGGACCTGCTCTGCGGCCAACGTGACGCTGGGCATGTATGGCTGCACCGCGGCCGGCACCCAGGCGTTCTACCAGACGGCTGGCAAGCGTGAATCCGGCGCCCCGGTCTACACCTTCGGTGGCCGTGTCGACGGTACGGTCGGCCCGCTCTCGCTGGGCGTGCAGGCCAAGCGCACCGGTCCGCGCTATGTGAACGACCAGAACCTGCCGTTCTACGTGAACAGCGGCGGCAAGCTGGAAATCTTCCCGGCCAAGACGCGCCCGTACACCGTCGTCGATCTCGACGCGAAGCTGGCTCTGTCGAAGGTGGCGGAGATGTTCAACGAACGCACGTTCCTGCAGCTCAACGTCACCAACGTGTTCGACGTGAACTATGTCGGCGGCTTTGACGGCACGCTGCTCAGCCAGGCGACCAATGGCAACCCGATCACCTATGCGCAGCTCAGCCCGCCGCGCACGCTGATCGCGACGCTCAGCTTCGGCTTCTGATCCTTTCGGACAGAGCTGGCTAAAAAGCCCGCCGTCATCCCTTCGGATGGCGGCGGGCTTTTCATTGCGGTCCGCCGCTGCGCCGGGATGCGCGCATGATACGACCAGTCGTGCTGCACTGCACTATCCAGAACTGGGCCAACTGCGGCATTCTAGGCTCGGCCTAATGCGAGCCGGGAACGAATGCCCGCTATCGGCGTTGTGCTCTGCAGCATTGTTGTTCCGGTTGAATGCGTGATCCTGCGGCAAGAAGGGGGCAAGCCCTGCCTGCCAAAGATGTGATATCCGGCGGCTCGGCTTACACGCTGGAGGGGCCGTCTCCCGCCACCGGGAGGCGGCCTTTCCGCCATTATTGGTAGACGCAGGTATCGTACTGGCCGCGCACCACCGAAGACCGCGCGGCAATGGCATTGCCATGGCGGCGCACAAAGCCGCTCGCGCCGGTTACTTCACGCACCTTGGGCTGGGGAAAGGCCGCAGCGATTCGCGCGGCCTCGATCCGTGACAGGTGCAGCGCGCCCTTGTTGTAATAGCGCTGGGCGCCGGCCTCCACGCCATAGGTGCCGATGCCGGTTTCCGCGACGTTGAGATAGACCTCCATGATCCGCCGCTTGCCCCAGATCTGCTCGATCAGCACGGTGAACCACGCTTCCAGGCCCTTGCGGAAATAGCCACCGCCCTGCCACAGAAACACGTTCTTGGCGGTCTGCTGGCTGATGGTGGAGCCGCCGCGAATCCGGCCGCCCTGCTGGTTGCGTTCGAATGCCTGGAGCATGGCAGCCTGATCGAACCCGTGATGGGTGCAGAACCGCGAATCCTCGCCCGCGATCGCCGCGTCCACCATCGTGCGGTCGATTCGCGTCAGCGGCGTCCAGTCCTTGGATATGCTGTTGCCGTCCATCAGCATCGTGGCGGTGATCGGCACCGGCACCCACTTGTAGATCAGCACCCACAGCACGCTGCCCACCAGGAACACGACGATGGCGCGGCCCAGCCACCAGCCGAGCCGCCAGGCCATGGAGCGTTCCTGGGACGGGCGGGAGGGCATGAGGTGCTTGAACATGCCCGCCTTATGCCGCGCTGCGGAAAGGCAATCAATCCGGCGACGCCACGGGATGCTTCCACCGCGCGCATGGCGGCGCAAACTTTCGGGCAGGGCGTTGCCATCAGTAGGGCCAGCCCCCACTTTGCACGCGACATAAAAAGGATCGCCTTCATGAAAACCAGCGGCAACACCATCCTCGTCACCGGCGGGGGCAGCGGCATCGGGCGCGCACTCGCCCAGGCCTGGCATGCGGCGGGCAACACCGTCATCGTCACCGGCCGCACGCTGGCCACCCTGGAAGAAACCGTGGCCGGGCGCGACGGGCTTCACGCCATGGTGCTCGACGTGACCGACGCCGCCGCAGTCGCCAGCTTTGCCACCGAAGTGACGGCGCGCTTTCCCGCGCTCAATGTTCTGGTCAACAATGCCGGGATCATGCGGTTCGAGGATCTGCGCGGCACGCGCGATCTGGCCGATGCCGAGGCCACGGTGGTGACCAATCTGCTTGCCCCGATCCGCCTGACCGATGCCCTGGTCAACCACCTGGCGCAGCAGGCCGATGCGGTAATCGTCAACGTCACCTCGGGCCTGGCATTCGTGCCGCTGGCAGCGGCCCCGACCTACAGCGCGACCAAGGCGGCGATGCATTCCTATACCCAGTCGCTGCGTGCGCAACTGACCGGCCAGGTGGACGTCATCGAGCTGGCCCCGCCCGCCGTGCAGACCGGACTGACGCCAGGCCAGGAAAGCCGCGAAGGCTATCTGCCGCTCGATACCTATATCGCCCAGGTGATGGATCTGTTCTCACAGGTGCCCACGCCGGTTGAAATCTGCGTGCCCAACACGCTGGCGTTTCGCCATGCCGAGCGCGACGGCAGGTTCGACGCGCTGTTCGCCCAGCTGAACGGGCACTGAGCGGCCGCCTTGCGCGGCGCATGAATTTCATCGCTTTGAACGGAGCCACCAGACGATGACCAAGTTTTTGCACACCATGATCCGGGTGACCGATCCTGATGCGACGATTGCGTTCTTCAACCTGCTCGGCGTGCAGGAAACGCGCCGCTTTTCCAGCGAGCAGGGCCGTTTCACCCTGATCTACCTGGCCGCGCCGGGCCAGGATTACGAAGTGGAACTGACCTACAACTGGCCGGCCGAGGATGGCAGCGCCGAAGCCTATGCCGGCGGGCGCAACTTTGGCCATCTGGCGTTCCAAGTCGAAGATATCTACGCCACCTGCCAGACGCTGGCCGATGCCGGGATCACGATCAACCGGCCGCCGCGCGATGGGCACATGGCCTTTGTGAAGACGCCCGATGGCATCTCGGTGGAACTGCTGCAGAACGGGCGGCTGGATCCGGCCGAGCCCTGGGCCAGCATGCCCAACACCGGCACCTGGTAAATCCAGGACATGGTCAGGGCGCGCCCGCCGGCAACGCCACGGTGGGCGCGCTGACATCCAGTGCCCAGTCGCGCAGTGACAGGGCATAGGCGGTTACTTCGCTGCAGGCCTGCACGTCGTCCTGGGATACCACGATACCAGCGGCGGGCAGGCTTTCACGAATGCCGGCAGGATGGGGCGCGGCGGCGGCAAAGGGTGTGCCGCCTGCACCGGTAGCGGGCACGGGCTGCACGCGGTGAGTGGCAGCAAAACGCACAGCGGCAGCGCGTGCCGTTTCCAGTTCCTGATCATGGCGTGTCTCCTCGACATGGGCAAGTTGGCGATAGCGTTCTGCGTCGCGTGCCAGGGCGGCCTGCGCCTGGGCCTGGGCTGCGCGCTGGGCAGCGTGATAGCTGGCTGCCTGGCTGGCGAGGTCTTGCGCGCGCAGGCGGGCCAGCGTGGCGAAATGGTGGCAGGCCAGCGCGAGCAGCACCATGCCGATCCACGGCGCCAGGCGGCGCAGCAGGGGCAGCATCCAGGCGAGTGCGATCACCGTACCACCGCCACGCTGTCGGGCACGATTGCGCCCAGGCGCGCTAGGGCGCGGCTGCGGCGCAGGCTGCGCCGCTGGCCATCGGCGATCGGCAGGACGATGGCGGCCAAGGCCGTCACCAGCGTGGCGCTGTCATTGGCCAGCCAGCCACGGCCCACGGCAAAGGCCACCAGCGGCGGCAGCACTTGGCGCACCAGCACCGCAAGTTGATAGGGCCGGGGCGAGGCAGGAATTTCCAGCGGAGCGTTCGCGATCACAGCAGCAATCCCTTGGCACGGGCAACCAACCGGCGACGGCTGTCAATGCCGTTGCTGCCGCCGTTGATGCGATGGGTGATGGCATCGTCCTGGCCGGCATCGGCCAGGTCGGAGAGTTTGCGCGCCGCCCAGAATGCGCAGGCCGTGCGCACGGCGATGTCGGGTTGGGCGGCCAGATCGGGCTGCGCTTCCAGCGGCAGATCAAGCGCCGTGCCCATCGCCCGATAGACCGCCCGCCCGGTGATCTGGAACAGCCCGCGCCCACGATAGGCAAAGCCATCGCCGGGTGTGGTGTTGCCAAGGTCAAGCCGCCCCTGGTAGCCGGCCTGGGCCAAGGTCGGCCCCCAGATTTCTACCAGGGCGCGAAAGCCGCCGCTTTCATGGGCGGCCTGGCCCAGGAAGTTGGCAAGGCGGGCAACGCTTGCCATCAGCCCCGCTGCCGGCAGATGGATCGCCGCGGCGCTTCCCAGGGGGCGCAGCGCGGCCATCGGCCTTCCCGCAACGGCGGCCAGCAGGGCTGCCATCGTGCGACCGCCCGCCACGCCATCGGCAGCGCCGATATCGTAGCCAGCCGCGATCAGCCGCGTTTGCAGCTTTGTCACGTCGATCATGGTGTGGTCTTTCGCTTCAGTGCGCCAGCGCGCTCACGCCCCAGGCGATGATGGCGGAGAGCGTGCTGGCCAGGGCGGTCAGCGCGGCATAGGCGCCGCGCCGCGCGCTTTCGCGCGCCTCAATCTTGGCCAGTCGCGCATCGATGCGTTCCAGCGCGGCGGCCATGCGATCGAGGCTGTCTTCCATCGCGTCGAGCCTTCCTTCCATGCGCCCCATGTCGCGGTGCAGATCTTCCTGGCTGGTCATCGGCGGGCCCCCGTGATGATGATTGCGATGGTGGCCTGGTGGGCGGCCGGCGCGCGGCTTGGCTGCATCACAGGTATGCCACTTCTGCTTCCCAATAGAGCGTGGCGGCCACGCCCGGTGGCGTGAAGTTGGCATTGAAACTGGAGCTGCCCAGTGCCGTGGTGCCAACCGACGGCTTCCACGTGTTGTCGGCGATGGTCCAATAGACCACCTTGGTCGGCGTAGCGGCCAGGCCATGGTTGATCACCGCATAGGTATCGGTTGCGGCCACCGCCACGCTGCCCATCGCGCGCAGGCGGCCGGCAGAACTGGCGGCCATGTCGCCGATGTTCTTGTCGGTGAAGCGGTTGCGGGTAATGCCGTTGGCAAAGGGCGCGCTCAGGGCTTCCAGCACGTTGTTGTGCGAAAAGCGGCCCATCGCGCCGTCCGTCGCGCTGACACCCTGCAGCAGGTAGCAGCCGGCGAAGTCTGCGGCATTCTTCGAATAGTCCTTGCCATAGACCGCCACGCCAAAGCGCAGGAAGCTGCACCCGTAAAAGCTCAGGCGAGAGGTGTCATAGCCGTCGGGGGCGCCGATGAAGCGGTTGCCATCGAACCCGTACCAGACATCTTCGAAGAAGCAGGAATAGACACTCAGGCGGTGGATCGCGCGGCTGTCACCGCTGGCCGCGTTCTTGACGGCAATGGCACTGACGCGGCGCGCGGCATCGTTGGGAATGCCCAGGAAATGGCAGCCCCGCATGGAAAATTCAAAGATGCCATAGGTGTTGCCCAGCTCCTTTTCCACCTGCACGCACGACAGCGGGGCGGGGTTGGGAGGATTGACCAGCTTGCCGATGTAGAACAGGCAATCGCTGAAGTGATAGTGATCTTCGTTCTGGATGTTGGAGGGTTGCAGCCGGATCCACACCGCGCGAGAGTTCACGTTGATCTTGACCCGGCGCAGATAGACCCACTGCGTCCAGCGGCATTCCAACCCGGTCACGTCATTGACCGAGGAATACATGCTGATTTCCACGTTATCGAGCGTGGTTTCATCGCAAAAATCGAGCGTCACGATCGAGCCGTAATGCCCGTCGGCGGGCAGGAACGCGATATTGACCAGCTTGACGCCGATCGCCTTGATCCCCGCCTTGACCACCCGGCCGTTCACCATGGTGCTGTCATCGGCAAAGCCGATCAGCAGGCGCGCGCTGTTCTTGGCCAGGAAGCGGCACCCGGAACCGCGAATCATCGCGGAATTGGCGGTAATGCGCTTGTCGCTGGTATAGGTGAACACACCCGCCGGCACTTCCAGCGTGCGCCCGCCCACGGCGTTGAGCCAGGCAAAGGCGGCGACCATGGCCGCTTCGGCCTGGGCATCGCTGACGCTGCCATCGCCCGGATTGCCAAACCAGGTGAGGTTGGCAACGCCCGGGCGCACCGCCGCGCGCACCCACGCCCCGTTGGCGCCGCTCGATCCGGTCGATGCCGGCACATAGAAGGCTTGTGCCGGATCGGCCGCCACCGCGGCAGACAGGTCGGCCGGCGACCAGTAGAAATAGCCCTGGCGCCCCGGTTCGAGCAGATAGACCATGACCGAGCGGTTGGCCCGTGCGGCCAGCGCGGCGCGGGTGGTGCACGGCACGATCGTTTCATGCAGCATGCCGCCACCGGGCATGCCCACCAGCGTGGCGCCCTTGTTGGCATCGGTGCTGGCCATGTCGGCGCGCAACAGCGCATCGCCGTTCACCGCATCGGCCAGAACGGCCGTGCCGTCGATCGGCGAAAAGGCAAAGTACTTGCCCTTGCGCTTGGCCGCGGCGGGCAGTGTCCCGGCGTTTTCGCCCAAGGGGATGCGCATGCACCGCTTGAGATCGCGTGACAGCGCCTGGTCGCGCAGCGCGGCGCGATCATTGGCCAGGTTGACCGGCGCGGCCAGCCAGGCCGATCCGTTTTCAAACGCGGTGGTCTGGGTGAAATCGGGATCGAGCCACACCACCAGCTTGCCGGGGCCTGGCGCCACGGCGAAAGTCACCGTGCCGCCACCACCTTCGTACAGCTCCACGCTATAGCCATCGGTGATCGGCTGGTCGTCGAGCAGCACGGCGACATCGCCAGTGTCCTGCGCGGTGAACGTGAAGGGAAACGAACGCGTCACGCCATTGGCGCTGAATGGCCCGTCAAAGGCGTTGGTGGTGGAAACGGCCATGGCAAACGATGTCCTTGCAAGGCGCGCGTCACCGGCCGCCGGGCAAGGGCGGGGCTGCAGGCGCGCAGACGGTCAGGATGGGTGGAAAAGAGCGGGCGTTCAGCCGATGCGGGCGCGCACCGCGCCGTACTGGCGCACGCCGGACAGCACGGATTGGCCCATGTCGACCAGCCCGCTCATCAACGCGGTCTGGCCCTGGGCAGAAGCGGCGCTGGCCCGCCCCATGGCAAAGGCTGCGCCGGCGTCGGTCTGGCGCACGGCGCCGGCGCCCTGCATCGCGATATCTGCCACGCGTGCGCTGCCGGTCAGGCGGGTGCTGTCCACCGCCTCGGCGGCGGTGCCGAATTCAACGCCCACGCCACCGGCGGCAGCGGCCACGCGCTGGCGGCCTTCATCGGCGGCCATCTGGCGATACTGGTCCTGGATCGCGCGGTTGGTTTCGGCCTGGGCATCGCGGCCCGCGCTGCGCTGCAGGTCAGCCTGGCGCAGCGCGACATCGCGCTGGTACTGCGCCTGGTGGATGGCGCTGATCGTGCTGATGCCTTGGCCGGCCACGGCGAGGCCAGCGGCAAAGATGGGAAGGGCAGGGCCGCACATCAGGCATTCTCCTGTTGCAGAAAGGAAAGGGCCGGGCGCTGGCGGGCGAAGCGGCGAAACGCCATGTCGCCCACGCGCACGGTGTCGTGGTCTAGGGTGAAACCCCATCGCGTAAGCAGGCGGATCGCCCGGACGTTGTCGGCAGACACTAGGTTGGCCAGCACCGCGCTTGAATCGTGCATTTCGGCCAGGATCACCGGGCCCAGGCGCACCAGCGCGCGGCCGTGGCGCCACACTTCGTCAGTGCCCAGGAACCATGGCACGCCGCGCCCGGCCACGGCGCATTCCACCACCACGCCGAACATGGCGTGCGGCTGTCCGCGCACCAGCGCGGTCCAGCAGCGGTGCGATGCGATCAGGCCATGGCGCAGCGCCGCCTTGGGCTCGCGCCCCATGGCGCGGCATTCGGCCTGGTCGATCGCGCGCATGTGCCGGGCCAGAAAGCCGATATGGCGCCGCTGGGCCGGCACGATGCTGAGATCATCGCTGCCTGGCCCGGTCATCCGCCCATCACCGGGTCGATTGCCACGCCCAGCAGGGTGAACGGCAGCGGCGCGTTCTGGCGGATCCAGATGGCGCAATCGTCGCGCGCGCGATTGTCGAGATTAACGAGGTATTCCCCGTTCATCAGCGCATCGGGCGCGCTCCATGCCTCGTCACGGCGCGATTTCACCGGGAACAGGTGATCGGCATCGATGCCGGCGGTGATCTGCCGGGTATCGGCCAGGGTCAGCACGGCTTGCCCTGCCTGGCAGATGCGGCCCACGCTGCTGCCGGTGCTGGTCGACAGGCGCATCGGCAGGGTTTCCAAATCCACCTGATAGGGGATGCCGAAGATCACCTGCGTGGCCCCGCCCATGCCGGCGGGCAGGTCGATCGTGCCATTGGCCACGGTCAGCCCGGCAACGGCCACGCCATCAACCAGGCCGGCAATATCGCTGCGCCCTTCCAGATGCCACAGCCCGGTAAAGCGGGTGCGTGGTGCATCAAATTGCCCCCGCACTGCGCAATCGAGATAGCAGGCATCGTTCACGTCGGACCAGGTCTGGCTCGCCATGCGTTCGACAAAGCGACGGGCCTCGCCACCGATCACGCGTTCCACCACCAGATAGACGCGGTCTTCCCCGTCCTCGGCAATGGCGCAGACCGACAAGACCTTGCCGTCGGTTTCGCACAGGGTCCAACCCCACACGTTCTGCTCCTGCTCCCAGGTGAAGCAGGCCAGCTTGCCATCCTCGCGCACGGCCCAGACCACGCTGCGCGGCTCTTGGGCATAGCACCAGGAAACGATGCCGAGCCCCTCGAAGAAATGCGGCGAGAAGATCGAGACGTCGTTGGATTTCAGGCCGTCGATGGTGAAATCATAGCCGATCGTGCGCACCGTGCGGCCCACGCTGGGTTGGTAGAACACCACATTGTCGATCACCAAAGGCGAGAGCCGCGACGATCCGCGCCCGATCTGGCGCCGTGTGGCCGGTGGGCGCGTGGCATCCAGCACGCCGCCCGATCCATCGCCATCGATGTGGAACACGCTGTCCGATGTCAGCGCCAGCAGGCTGGTGGTGGTGACCAGCTGGTTTACCGAATTGACCCGGCCGGCCACGATGGTGAACGCCATGGAATCGTCTGCCCGCAAGGGCCGCGATCGGTCCATGTTCTCCAGCTGCCCGCTGCGCGTGGCCCAGATGCCGTGCGGCACGTTGCGCGTACGCGCCCAGATCGCCCGCTGTTCGAACAGGGTGACGGTGGAGGGATAATCATCTGCTCCGGCGAACGGATTGGCCGCCTGGGGCGGCGCGCGATCGAGCGCGGGGGCGATGTTGTCGTCGCGGAACGTGGTGCTTTGCGTCGTGCCGATATAGCCGAAGAACTGCGAATTGTCGGCCTTGTAGACGTTGTAGCGCGTTGCCCCGGCCACGGCAGGCCAGCTGATCGTGTTGAAATTGCGCTTGAGCGAAAGATCGTTGGTGGCGGTGGACTGGCTGCTGGCGCGGCTTTCCATGCCGGTGTCATCGTTCACCGCTGTCACGCAATAGCTGGCGCCCTGTGGGAAATAGGCGGCATTGCCATTGCTGCTATCGGTATTGGCAACCGTTGCCGCGGCGCCGCAACTGGTCGGCGCGGCCATGGTGGGGGCAAAGGTCACGTTGCGAAACGACCAGTCGGTATGCCCGGCGCGCACCAGCTTGGCCGGCGCATGATCGATGTGGGCCAGATACATCGTATCGGCGGTCTGCTCGAAATCGAGCTCGGCCAGTTCCACCCCGTTATAGGGAGAACCAACCTTGTAGATGCGTGCGCCGCCCATCAGTACCAGGCCTTTCCGCCGAATTGGCCCGACCCGCCGAAATAGATCGCCGGGCGGGTGGGTGCAGGGTTCACCGGTGGCACCACCGGGGCGGCTGGCGCCACGGGCGGTGCGCTGCGGGTGGTGCCGCCGCTGCAGCCGGCAAACAGCGCCACGGCGCGGGTATCGGCATCGATGCGGAAATGGCTGGCATCGGTCACTGCCACCACCGTCCACGCCCGCCCGTTGAGCAGCGCGCCCATGTCACCCGCGCAGCCGCTGATGTAGAAGCGGTCGCCCACGGCAAAGCCGTGATAGGCCACCTCTACCAATGCCTGGCTGGCGTTGCTGATCGCGGTGATCGCCAGTTCCTCTTCCAGGATGCGGCCGCCGCCGGCGCAGGGGCTCATATAGCCCTGGCCCATTTCCAGCGCATAGGTCTGGCTCAATGAAAACTGGAACGGCACGAGCCGCACCGGCTGCGTCGGATCAAGCACTTCGGCCACCAGTTCGGTGCCCGGCCGCTTGGCGATGCCCCCGTACTTGAGCACGATGACATTGCGCGCCTTGCGCAGGGCGGTGCCCCAGGCGTCCACGTCGAACCGGCCATAGAGCTGCGGGCCCAGCTCGCCACGGCAGAAATTGGCCTGCGCGGTGCGGGCGCCGATCATGCCGGGTCTCCCAGGAACGACAGGCCAGCCCGCGCCATTTCCGCCTCGCTGACATAGCGTGCGGGCCGGTCCCCGCGCTTGTTGGCCTCTTCGGCGATTGCCCGCATCCGCGCCAGTTCGGCCGCGCGGGCCAGGGCCTGGGCTGCGCTGGCGTCCTTCTTCACCGGCAGGGCCAGGCGCGCCGCCAGTTCCAGCTCGAACGCGCGCGCCACCAGCGGCGGCAGTTCGGGCGCGGTCACGTTGCTGCGCACATAGACCAGCGTGGCATTGGCCACGTTGGTATAGATGCGCCCCGCTTCATACAGGAACGCCAGCGGCGCTGCGTCCTGCAGCGGAAAGGGGAACGCGCCGCCAGCAGGCAGCGTGGCGGCATCGTCCTCTACCGCGCGCACGGCGAGCGGCTGCGACAGGTTGGTGGGGGCAGCATAGGCATGCAGCCATTCCGCCGGCCGATCGTTGGCGATCTCGGCCAGCGCGATCCGTGCGCGCGCCCAGGGCCAAGGGGCCCATTCGGCCAGTTCGGCCAGCAGCGGCTTGGCAAAGCGGTTGGCTTCGCGCGCCTCGATGCTGCCTTCGGCAAAATCGGCGATCTGCCCGGCGGCAATCTGCGCCAGGGCACGGTTACAGATGTCGATCAGTTGGGCCATGGGCTTGTCCTTGCGACCATCACGATGTTGGGGGGCGCGCAGCGCGCGGAGGTTGCCGGCGCAGGGCAGGCATCACCCCGCCGGTGTTTGCCAATCGGGCGTGCCGACATAGCTGAAGGCGTCGGTGCCGAAATGATCCCGCGCCAGGGTGCGGGTAAAGCCTTCCTCGCCGGGCTTGAGGTCCAGCCCGTCGTCGAACAGATCGCCGATGGTGTCGTCGTCGCGGCGCCAGATTGCCATGGATCGCTCTCCTTCAGGCGTAGTGGATGTTGAGGCACAGGATGTCGCCGGCGGCGAGCGCGGTGGTGTCGCTGTCGGGTGCCGCACCGGTCAGGGCAAAGGCCAGGCCCGCGCTGAAATAGAGCGCGGTCTGGAAATCGATGTCGAACGGGGCCGAGGGCGCGAGGTAATAGGTCGCCACCGGCGTATCGGTGCCCACGGTCGGCGCCGAAGCCTTGTTGTAGAGCTTGAGATAGCGCGCCGAGGCGCTGGCATTGTGGCCGCGCACGCGGAACAGATCGGCGCCGCTGGTCTTGACGCTGGTGGCGTTGGTGGTTGCAGCGGCCGACAGCAGCCGGTTGGTGCTGGCCGGCTTCTTGGCCAGGTCCCAGGTCGCGCCGTTGTGCTGCATGCCAAAGCCGGCCACGGCGAGCGCATACGACGGGTTGGTCGTGCCGTTGGCCGGGGCAATGGCCGTGAACGCGCTGCCAGCAGAACTGAATAAGGTGACGGCCAGGGCCCCCTTGTTGGTCAACTGCATGTTGCCGCGCTGGCCATCGGCAAGCGTGGGCAGCGTGGCGCTGTAAACCCCGCCCACCTTGACCGGATTGCCGGCATCGGCCGCGCCTGCCGCCACGTTGCCCAGGCTGGCGACGTTGCCCGATACGCCGCCGGAATGGCCCACGGTCACGGCCAGGTTGGTGCCGCCGGGAGAGCGGACCCACACGTTGGCGGCATTCCCCACGATTGTGCCGCGCGGATTGATCGTCACGCCGGCCAGGTCGCTGGCCGGGGCGGTCGCCCCGCCGAAACACACCTTCACCGGCTGCTGGCCGGTGTTCTGCAACAGCACGTCGGTGTTGGCGGCGGCGGTAAGCGTGGCGGCAATGTCTTGCCAGGCGCCGTTGGCGGCAAAGCTGCTCTGGGTGGCGGCTGCCATGTGCATCTCCTTGGTAACGGGTTCTGACGGGCAAGGCCGGGTGCGTGTTGGCGCGCACCCGGCTGCTGGCCTTACTGGCCGCCCACGCCCAGGTTGGTCTGGCGGCTGGCCACCACCGCGGCGGTGATCTTGCCGGCCGTGGCGTTGCTGCCGCCCACGGTGTAATAGAGGCGCAGGTAGCGGGCGTTGACGCCCTCCTCGATGCTGCCGGGCACCTTGAACTGATAGCCGGCAACCAGGCTGGCCAGCGGCACCACCGCGCCACTCGAAACCGTGGTCCAGGTGGCGTTGTCGGGTGAAACCTGCACGCTCACCTGCAGGTTGGTGAGCCCGGCAAAGGCCTGGGTGACCGTCACCGCCAGGTCCAGTTCCGGGCCACGGCCCAAGTCGCGGATCAGCGGGGCAGTAGCGCCAAACGGCGTGCCGGTGGTGCCAAGGTCGATGACATTGGCCGACGCGGCCGAGGCGGTCACCGCCTGGGCATCGCTCAGCAACAGCGAATTGTCGAAAATCATGCGAAATTCTCCCAATTGGAGGGGGCGATGCGGCTTAGGCGACCAGCGCTTCGTTGGTGACGAGCGCGTCGGTTTCGCGGATCGGGATGCCGCGCCAGGTCATCACTTCCTCGCCCTGGATTTCCATCGGCGTCAGGCGCACGAAGTTGTCCACGCCGCTGCGGCCATTGCTGGTTTCGGCGTCCAGCGCTTCGAGCAGCACGCGGTTCATATAGATCACGGTGCGGCCCGGGCTGACTTGGCCTTCGCGCTCCATGTGATAGGCGCGGCGGCCCTGCAGCTTGTAATAGAGCTTGCGCAGCAAGGGGTTGAGCGCCACCGTCCCTGCCACCACGTCCGACACGTCGATGTTGGCGATGCGCCCGTTGAAGCGCCAGTCCTTCACGCACAGCCCCATGTGCTGGGTGAACTTCTCTTCCTTGACGTAATAGGGATTGCCGTTGCCATCGAGCACGCGCTGGCGGCCCATGTCCTCGCGCTGCACGCCGGCGGGCACCGAATCCGGCACGATCACGCTGGTCTGCATGTCACCGTGGGTGACGAACCAGATCGAGGCGTTGTCGGCCTGCACGCCGCCCGCGTTCACCACGTTGGGGTTGGA
>NZ_BCYV01000021.1 GCF_001598375.1 Novosphingobium capsulatum NBRC 12533 | reverse complement strand
ACGTTCACGGACTTCAGGCGAAAACTTGTTCCGGGTCTTGCTCATAACGAAAGCTCCTTCTCACAAATAGGAGCCTCCGCGAAACCCGGGGCGCTTCACCCCAAAATGTGGGAACGATTGTGGGACCGTTTGCCCACCGAAAGTGTGAGAACGGCCCCAACATTCCCGATCAGGGCCCCGAACCGATGGCACTCACAGCATTGAAGGTGAAAAACGCGAAGCCCGGTCGCCATGTCGATAGCCGGGGCTTTGCCTGATTGCACTTTGCGTTCGCTTGCATTACATCGTCATGCAGAAAGGAAATCGACATGGCCGCAAACGCTCTTGTGCAGACCCGGATCGACGGAGCGGTGAAGGAGGAAGCCGCGACCGTGCTGGCTGCTATGGGGCTGACCGTCTCCGATGCCGTGCGCCTGATGCTGACCCGCGTTGCCCGCGACAAGGCCTTGCCGTTTGAACCGCTGGTGCCCAATGCCGAGACGATCGAGGCCATGAAGGAAGCGCGCGAGGGAAAGGGCAAGCGGTTCGCCACGGTGGTCGACCTGATGGCCGACCTCAATGCGGACGATTGAACGCTTCGGGCGGTTCAAGCGCGACTACAAGCGGGAGAAGAAGGGGCAGCACGCCAAGACGCTGGACGCTGACCTGATCCCGATCATCGAGGCGCTGGCATCCGACGAGCCGCTTGAACCGCGCCACCGCGCCACCGCGCCACCGCGACCATGCGCTGACCGGCGACTGGCGCGACCATCGCGATTGCCACATAAAGCCCGACCTCGTGCTGATTTACCGCAAGCCCGATGACGACACCTTGCAGCTTGTGCGCTTGGGATCGCACGCGGAATTGGGTTGGTGACGCCCGCGCATGGCGAGCTTATACGTTTGTCGGGTATGTCAGCCAGAGGCACGATTACGGGTTAGGTGTGATCAGCGAGCATCCGATGCCAACAAGCTTTTGCAGAAGACATCAATCGCAGAGATGCATTCGGCAGGCGCTGCTTGAAACAAAAATGAGGGCCATAAATCACTTTCACCCTCAAATTCTGACAAATTTGCCGTTAGTTCACGACTGGTGAGCGAGAAATGAGCCGATCGCGTTGGGCTTGAAGAGCCGACCGCTCGCTCCACCGTCGTGACCCCTACGTTGATGACCGGCGGATGCTGGCCCGGTAGACGATGCTGCCGAGAGCGACGACGACGCCCATGATGGCAAAAGATTCCATGCTCGCATGGCTCAAAAGCCAGATCGTGAGAAGGAACCTCAACGAGGCCACGCTCAAAAATACGCCGCGCGGTCCGATATGGGTCCTCAAGGCGCGGGGCGGAAGCGAAAGCTGGTGGAACGCCTACACTGGCGAAAATGTCGATGAGATCAGTCTGGCAGACGCTCGGCGCTATGCTCTGATGTCCTACAAAGGATCCGGCAGGCTGCAGGCGGTCGACTATCAGGAAACGGCGCCCGAGGAAGCGCAGGTCGGCGGGCCGCTGTGGCGCGCCAGCTTCGCCGACAAGGAGCATAGTCGCCTCTATCTGGATCCGTTCACCGGAGAGGTGCTCAGTCGCCGTTCGGACCTGTGGGACTTCTATGATTTCTTTTACAAAATCCATATCATGAACCTTGGCGCCTCGCGCAGTTACAACCATCCACTGATCGTTGTCGCTGCATCGGCGACGTTGCTCATCGTGGTCACCGGGATCGTCATTCTGTTTTATCGCCTTGCGAAGGATCTCAAACGACTGCTGACGAAACGTCGCGCATCAAGGCCTGCGACCTGAGGTCATCGCGCTGCGACGGGCTCACTTGCCGATCCACTCCGGTTCGGCTGTGGCCGCGCAATTCTGATCGTCGCTCGGCCCGCCGTGCCCACGGGCAGCGCGAGCAGATGAGCCGCCGTATCTTCGCGGTCGGGTAATGTCGCGGGGTGCGATGGAGCTTGCTGTGTCCTGATCGGCGCGCGGGCGGGCAACGCGCGCCTCGCACGATCACACGCGCAGCAGTCGCCCCACCGCCCGCATGATCGTCGCCCTGCGCGCCGCATGCTCGGTAGCGTCGCGTGCGGCTCCGGTCATGCACCAGAGCTGGGTGAGGGCGGCGACAAGCCGGACGACGTCCATGGGCGTGAAGTCGGCGACGATCCGCCCCTCGGCCTGCGCCGCTGCGATCCCGTCCAGCTTCTCCCCGAGAAGGACCTCGCCGGCCGGGAGCATCAGAACATCCTGGCCACGCTCCAAATGATGCCAGGTCAGCAGCCTCCACAAGCGCGGGCGCTCGACCAGCAAGTCATAGGTGCGCCCCGCATAACCCTCAAGATCATCGGGATCGAAGCGATCGGCCTGCGCCGCGTCCATCACTTCCTGCGTCAGCGCGGCATCGAAGAGCGCCTCCTTGTCCCCGAAATAGGTGTAGAGCATCGGCTTGCTGATACCCGCCGCCTGCGCAATGCGATCGATCCGCGCGCCCGCCAGCCCATGGGACGCGAACTCCTCGGTCGCTGCAGCCAGGAGCCTCTCGCGGCTCTGTGCGGCATTCCGCCTGGTTCGTTCCTTCATCACACCTCCCGGCATTGACGCATTCCACACATGAAGTTACCTACCAGTTGGTAATATATGGAGCAGCATATGTCCAATCACTGGTTTCTCACGGGCGCGTCCAGCGGCATTGGCCGCCATCTGGCCGAACTGATCCTGGCCGCGGGCGACGACCTTACCGCGACGGCTCGCAGGCCCGAAAGCCTCGACGACCTTGCGGCGAAATATCCGAGCCAGCTGCGCGTCGAAGCGTTCGACGTCACGGTCAAGGACGATATTGCTGCGGTCGTGGCCCGGGCGCAGGCGCGTCGACCCGTCGATATTCTGGTCAACAACGCCGGCGGCGGCGTGATCGGCGCCACCGAAGAGATGTCGGACGCCGAGGTCGAAGGCCAGATCGCGCTCAATCTCATGGCGCCCATCCACATCACCCGCGCCTTTGTCCCCGCGATGCGCCTGCGCGGGAGCGGCCGGATCATCCAGATCTCCAGCGCCAGCGGTCAGGGCTCGCTTCCGACGAGCAGTCTCTATCATGCGGCCAAATGGGGCCTGGAGGGCTTCAGCGAATGCCTCCGCCAGGAGCTTGAACCCTTCAACCTGTTCGTGACGCTGATCGAGCCGGGTGGCGCGCGCACCAGCTTCAGCCACAACCTGCAATTCGCCAGCGAGATCGCCGCCTATCGCGATACGCCCGCCGGCGATATCCGCAAGATGTTCGAGACCGCCGGAAACGAGCTCTACACGCTCGACCCGCAAAAGATCGCGCAAGCGATCGTCGATGTCGCAACCAGCGACCATCCGCCGCTGCGCGTGACTCTGGGGGGTGACGCTTTCGGCGTTGTCCAGGCGGCGCTGCAATCGCGGCTCGCCTTTCTGCAGTCCCAGGAAGCGCTCGCGCGCTCGGTCGCTTTCGACAGTTGAGCTTTCCCGTCTTCCAGCTTTCGTCTCCGCGCGGTGCGACGCGCCTCACCGGGGCCCGGCAACCCCTGTCGTCAGCGCCGCTATCCGATACTTAGGTATAGCCATCCGACACGATTGCCGAAGCGCCAAACGGGCAATCGCTTGGTACCATCGCAAGAGAGGAAAACCTTCGCGGTCGCCAATCAAGGGTGCGCGGACCTTCGCAGTCTGCGTGCCCTTGATGTGGCAGCGCGCCGCCCAGCCACGCGCGTCATGAACGGGAGCGGCCTTCTGCGAAACCCAACGCTCCGCCGCATCTTCTATAAGCTCTCGCTCGAATTGCTGCGCGCCGCCTTCGTCTTCCTGCGACTGGGGTTAAAGGGCGAGGCGCGCCTGCTTGTGCACGCGTCTCAATGGGCGAGGCACACGGCTTCCGGTCGCCGCCGCAGGTGGCGGCACCGGAAAGTGCCATGAGCGTCGTCGCCGCCTTTCTTTATCACGAGGGCAAACGGCTGCGGCCGGTGACCCTGATCGATCCGGCGTGCGAGCATATCGCCAAGGATGACTTTGTGTGGATCGGCCTCTCCCAGCCCAGCGAAACAGAACTTGCCGACATCGCCGGAAATTACGGCCTTCACCCGCTTGCCGTGGAAGATGCCGGCAACGGCCACCAGATTTCCAAGCTCGACGTCTACGGTGACCAGTTGTTCATCGTCGCCAGGACGGCACATCTTGAAGGCGATCATATCGCCTACGGCTCCACCGCGATTTTCCTGGGCAAGAATTTCCTCATCACCGTTCGGCAGGGTTCGGCACGCTCGCACAGCGAGCTTCGCGCGCATCTCGAAATCACGCCGGACCTGCTGCGCGAGGGCCCGGACTATGTGCTCCATGCCATTCTGGACTTCATCGTCGATGGCTATTTCCCGATCGTCGAGGCGATCGAGGAGGACGTCCTCAAGATGGAGCAGCGCATGCTTGCAGCCTTTCTCACCCGCGAGGAGGTGACCCGGATTTTCACGCTGCGGCGTGAGCTCGTCCGCTTCCAGCGCGTGCTCGGACCCATGCTCGAGGTCGGTCGCAAGCTGGTGAACCTGCAGCTTCCGCGGCTTGATGAGGCCTCCAAACCCTATTTCCGTGATCTGCTCGATCACATGCTCCGGGTTGAGAGCGCCATCACCGGCATCCGCGACATCCTGATCTCGGTGTTCGAGGCGAGTCACCTGCTCGAACAGCAGCGCCAGGGTGCGATCACGCGTCAGCTCGCCGCCTGGGCCGCGATCCTCGCGGTGCCTACCGCGATTGCCGGGATCTACGGGATGAACTTCGAGAATATGCCCGAACTGAAGACGCAGTGGGGATATTTCGTCATCCTCGGCGTCATCGCTGCGGTCTGCATCGGACTCTACATCCGGTTCAAACGCAACCACTGGCTTTGACGTCGCTGACCGCTGTCCACATCGCGCAGGGCTGAGGCCGCCGGGGGCAGGTTGCCACAGTTCAATGCTTTCGAAGCGTCTCGGCGCGGTGCCGGTCCAACGCATCGAGCAAAGCCCTGCCGATCAACGGCTTTGCGAGAACGTGATCGAAGCCCGCCTCGGCGGCCCGCCAGGCCAGCAGCGTGTCGTGAAAGCCTGAGATCATGATGGCGCGTCCCGACCATCCGATCTCGCGAAGGTGACGCAGCATCGCGAATCCGTCGATGTCGGGCATGCGATAGTCGAGGATGACGCAGTCTGCCTCCTTCGCGCGGGGGTCGGCCAACAGCGCGTGGCCGGTCGTATATCCCCACACGGCATAGCCGCGCGATCTCAGCAGCAGCTGGAGGCCACGCCGCACGCCGGGATCGTCGTCGGAGACGAGGATGGTGTATCTGCCATCATGCTGAGTGGAACGGACCGATGGCATTGCGAGAAGCGGACACCCGTGTGACGATTGCACCATCGATCGCATATCGCGCCTCGTCCCGTCGCTACGTAGAGGTCGCAGTCACTTCGGCTTGCGGCCCATGCCCGCGGCAAAGGCGATCCGCAGGGCTTCGGACAAATTGCGGACCTCGAGCTTGGCCATCAGGCTCGCGCGATGGACCTCGACCGTTCGCGATGAACAGCCCAGGTCATAGGCGATCGTCTTATTGGGCAGGCCGTTGGCCAGCCCTTCGAGCACTTCCCGCTCCCGGGGCGTCAGTGCAGCGACCCGCACCCCTGCTTCGGACGTTTCCAGGGTACGAAGGTCGGCATCGTCGAGACGCGCGAACGCGCGGCTGACGGCGCCGAGCAGGGCGGCTTTCTCGAAGGGTTTCTCGAGAAAGTCGACCGCGCCGCCTTTCATGGCCTGCACCGCAACCGACACGTCGCCATGGCCGGTCAGGACGATGACCGGCATGTTGACCCCGCGTGCTGCCATGGCGGCCTGAACCTCGAGACCGTCCATCTCGGGCATGCGCACGTCGAGGATGACGCAGCCGACGGCCGCCGACTTCGCCTCCTTGAGAAACTCCACGCCCGAGGCATAGGTCACGACGTCGTAGCCCGCGGTCTTGAGCGCAAAGCTCGCCGCCTTGCGGATGCTCTCCTCGTCGTCGACCAGATGGATGACGCGTCTATCCCCCATGTTCCTCCTCCGCCCGCGCATGGATCAAGGTAAAATGAAAGCGCGCGCCGCCGCGGTCGGGGCGCTCCATCCAGATACGGCCCCCATGCGCTTCGATGATGGTCCGGCAGATCGAAAGGCCGAGGCCCATGCCGTCGGCCTTTGTCGAGTTGAACGCCGTGAAGAGCTGCTCGCGGACCTCGTCGGCGATGCCGGGGCCGGTATCCTCCACGGTCACCTCGATCAGCCCGTCAGGGCGCAACCTGGTCGCCACCTTGAGGTCGCGAACCGGACACTCCGCCATCGCCTCGATGGCATTGCGCATCAGGTTGACCAGCACCTGCTGGATCTGCACCCTGTCGACGAGGACCAGCGTCGCGGCGGGATCGACCGCAAAGAAGCTGCGGATGCCGCGCTCGCGTGCGCCGACCAGCGCGAGCTGGCTCGCCTCGGCGATGACCTGCGGCAGCTCGTGGAGGCTCTTGTCGACCTCGCCGCGGGCGACGAAATCGCGAAGGCGCCGGACGATATGGCCGGCCCGCAGCGTTTCCTGGGCGGCATCATCCATCACCGACCGCAGCGACACGAAGGGTTCGTCGTCCCGCTCGTCGAGCATGTCGCGGATCGTCTCGAGATAGAGCGCGACCGCGGCAAGCGGCTGGTTGAGTTCGTGGGCAAGAGTCGAAGCCATCGTGCCCATCGCGCTCAGCCGGGAGACATGGACCAGCTCTGCCTGCAGTTCCTTGAGCCTGAGCTCATCCTGCTCCTTGGCGGTGAGATCCCGGATGAAGCCCGTGAACAACCGCTGCCCGTCTTCACCGGCCTCGCCGACCGACAGCTGCATCGGGAAGGTCGAGCCGTCGCGGCGCTGGCCGACCACGACGCGGCCGAGGCCGATGATCCGGCGCTCGCCGGTCTGGAGATAATGCGCGAGATATTCGTCATGCCGGTCGCGATCGGGCTGGGGCATAAGGCAGGAGACGTTGCGGCCGACGAGCTCGGCTTCGCTGTAGCCGAAAAGGCGTTGTGCCGCTGCGCTGAAGGATGTGATGGCGCCGGTCTCGTCGATGATGATCATCGCATCCGGCACCGTCGCCAGGATCGACTGGAGATGCTGCTCGCGGGTCTCGATCGACGCCCGGACCGCCGCCTCGTCGGTGACATCGCGACTGATGCAGGCAAAGCCTCGATGTGCGTCGCCTTCGAACAGGGCGCTGATCGTCAGGCGCGCGAGATACTCCGCTCCATTCTCGCAGACCCGCCACGCTTCGCGCTCCAGCGTGCCCTCGTGAAGGGCGGCCGCCAGGTCTGCGCCTGGACGCCCCGCCGCAATCTCGTCGGGCGGGTAGAACAGGTCGTGGGGCTGTCCCAGGACGCGATCGAGCGGCCAGCATTCGGCACGCTCGCCTTCTTCATTATAGCTCAGCACCATCCCGGAAGGATCGAGCAGCGTCAGGACGTGGCCGCCAGCCTGTCGCAGGAACAACGGCGCAAGCCGCACCACCTCCCTGGCAATCTCGTCCGGCCCGCGCCTCGTGTCGACCATCGTCCCGGCTCACATGCCTGGCCGGGCGCACGTATCCGGGCGTAGCCGGACCGTGCCACTCAGCGCCGCGCGAGTATGGCCTTCATCTCGTCGATTTCCTGCCGCTGCGAGCGCTTGATCGCTTCGCAAAGCCGGATGACTTCCGGATCGCTGAGCTTTGCTTCCTGGCACATCAGGATCGCCCCGGAATGATGCGGGATCATCGAGCGCAGAAAGGCCGTGTCGCCGATCGTGGTCTGCGTGCGGATGAACGCGAAGCTGCCCAAGAAGGCGACCAGCGACGCGGCGATCAGCGCGATGTTGGCGGCCTTCGACACGAACATGTGTCGCATGGCGAGGATCATCAGCACCACCATCGGTGCGACCATCATCAGCGTCATGTAGAGCATGTTGAGGTTGTTGTAGAAGCTGTCGAGCCCGTCGATCATGACGAACATCACCAGATACATGATGACGCCGCTGATGACGGTCTGAACGGCAAGGCTCCAATAGGCACCCATCTTCCGGGTGTTCATGTGGGACGAATGGTCCATGGCGTATCTCCTTCGTTCGGCGCCGGCCGACCTGGGTATGAGTGTAACGCCCCGCTCTCTTGTTCGCCCCCGCCATCAGCTGTCCCGATCCTAGAACCAGAAGCGGATGCCGGCGACGAAGCTGGTGGCGTGGACGTCCTCGCCCGCAAGCCTCGACAGCCGCGCCGTGTCTCCGGCTTTGCGCAGATAGGAAACGCCGATGTAAGGTGCGAACTGGCGGCTGAACTCATAGCGCAGGCGCGCGCCGAGCTCTATGTTGACCAGCCCCGAACCGATGTCGTTCTCCGGAATATCCTGCGCGGCGAAATTGACCTCGGCGCGCGGCTGCAAGATCAGGCGCTGGGTAATGCGCTGGTCGTAATAGCCCTCGACCCGGCCCAGAACATCGCCCTTGGTCGAGAGGAACAGCGCGCCTTCGACTTCGAACATGCCGGGAGCCAGGCCCTCGACGCCGACCGTCGCGTAAGTGCGGTCGGGCCCGCGGCCGAAGTCCTGGCGGATACCGCCCTGAAGATTGAAATAGGGGTCGATGGCCCGGCTATAGAGCACCTGCACCTCCGCGCTGTCGATGCCGCGGCCGAACTCGCCTTCGCCCTCGCTCTTGAGCCAGAGCCGGTTGATATCGCCGCCGTAAAAGCCTTCGCCATCCCAGCGATAGCCATCGCGACCGCTATGCGCTTGATACTCGAACAGGTTGAGCAGCACCTGCCCGAAATTGTTGCCGCCGCTGTCCTTCATCATGATGTCGCGTGAGCGCGCCATCTCGGCGCCGGGAAAATCACGATCGGCGAAGTGGTCGCTGGGGGGAGGCGGCGGGGGCGCATTGCCGGCCGGAAGCGCCGTGCCGGTCATTTGCATGCCGGGCATGGCGGAGGTTCCGGGCATGGCGGTCTGGCCATGCTGCGAATGGTCCATCCCGGGCATGTCCGGCATCGCGCCGTCCTGATGCCGGGAGTGGTCCATGCCCGGCATCTCCGCCATCGCGGGAGCAGCGGGTTGCGGTTGACCGGCGGCATCTGCCTGTGGCGCAGGACTGGCCTGGTCCTGCGAATGGTCCATTGCCGGCATGGTGCCCGGCGCTGGTTTCTGAGCGCGCGGCCTGGTAGCGGGCTTGGGGCGCGGCGCGGCGGCCTTGTCCTTCTTTTTCTCCTGCGCCGGCGGCACCTCGCCCGGCGGCGCCATGCCGGGCATGCCGTGCATTGAATGATCCTGGGCAAAGGCGGGCGCGGCAGCGAAAAGGGCGATCGCGCTCACCAGCGGCGTGAGGATGCGGGTCATTACGCGTCTCCCTTCGGACGGACGCTCACGACCCGCATCATCCCTGCATGCATGTGGTAGAGGAGATGACAGTGGAAGGCCCAGTCGCCGACCGCGTCGGCGGTGAAGTCCCAGGTCACCTTGCCGCCGGGCTGGACGATTACCGTATGCTTGCGTGGCGCATGATCGCCATGCCCCGTCACCAGCTCGAAAAAATGCCCGTGAATATGGATCGGATGCCCCATCATCGTGTCGTTGATGAGATTGACGCGCACCCGCTCGCCTTCGATGAAGGGGATCGGCTCGTGATGGTCCGACATTTTTTCGCCGTCGAACGACCACATGAACCGCTCCATGTTGCCGGTGAGGTGAATGTCGATGCTGCGGCTCGGCGCGCGCACGTCCGGATTGCGATCGAGCGCCATCAGGTCCCTGTAGACAAGCACCTTGTGGCCGACGTCGGCGAGGCCCTGGCCGGGCTCGCCGGTGCGGTCTACGGGCATCGGCGAGATGGTCTGGACGCTCGGGTCGCGCTTCACCTGCGGCGCGTTCGAGAAGTCGCGCATCTTCATCGAGCCCATCGCGTGCCCGCCATGATCCATGCCCGCCATCTGGCCATCGGCGCCCATCGCGCCGTGGTCCATGCCGGCCATCGATCCATGATCCATCCCCGAATAATCCATGCCTGCCATGGCGCTATTGTCCATGGTCGCCATCGCTGCCGCCGCGCCGGTCGCGAGGCGCGCGGACGCGTTCTTCTCGGCCGTCGGATCGACGCCCCGCATAGCGCCGCCCGACATGTCCATGCCTTCCATGCCCGGCATCGAGGACATGTCCATGCCCATGTCCTTCATGTCGGCGAGCGGCCGTTTGCGTAAGGGGGGAACCTCGCCGGCCATGCCGGCCCTCGGCGCGAGCGTGGCACGCGCCATGCCCGAGCGGTCGATCGCCTCGCCGACAAGGGTGTAGGCCTTGTCATCGCCTGGGCTGACAACGACGTCGTAGGTCTCGGCAACACCAATCTGGAACTCGTCGACGGTGACCGGCACCACATTCTGCCCGTCGGCCTGGACGATGGTCAGCGGCAGGCCGGGGATGCGGACGTTGAAGGTGGTCATCGCCGACGCATTGATGACCCGCAGCCGCACCCGTTCGCCCGGGGTGAAGAGCGCGGTCCAGTTGTCCATCGGACCATGGCCGTTGACGAGATAGGTGTAGGTGGATCCGGTCACATCGGAGATGTCGGCCGGGTCCATCCGCATCTGGCCCCAGTCGAGCCGGTCCTTGAGCGGCTGATCCTTGCCCGACAGGAGCCCGGCCAGGGTCTGGCGCTGGAAATTGAAATGGCCGGGGTTGACCTTGAGGCGCCGGAAGATCGCCTGCGGCGAGAGCGCGCTGTGATCGGCGAGCACGATGACATGCTCGCGGTCATAGGCGACCGGATCGGCACCGGCGGGATCGATGATGATCGGGCCGTAATGGCCTTCCTGTTCCTGCAGGCCTGAATGGCTGTGGTACCAGTAGGTGCCGCTTTGCACGACGGAGAACTGGTAGAGGTAGTTCGAGCCCGGCTTGATGCCCGGAAAAGACACGCCCGGCACACCGTCCATATTGGCCGGCAGGATCAGCCCGTGCCAGTGGATCGAGCTGTCCTCCTCCAGCTGATTGATGACGTTGAGCCGCACGCGCTGGCCCTCGCGCAGCCGGATCAGCGGGGCGGGGACCGTGCCGTTGAGGCCGATTGCCCGGAACTTGCGCCCGTCGATGGTCATCGACTGCCGGGCGATGGTGAGCGTGATGTCTTCGCCCGACACGGCCGGCAGCGTCGGTCGCATCCCCGGCGAGATCGTCTGCGCCCAGGCCGGCAGCCAGGCTGACAAGGCGGCGCCGCCGCCGGCGAGGGCCGCGCCGCGGAGGAACTGGCGGCGGTCGAGAGCAGAAATCATTCGGTTGTCTCAGCTTTAAGAAAGAGGGCGGACCTATTGGAAATACGCAGCGTGGCCTCATCCCCCTCAAACTTTCTTCAACATTTCCGCGAGGCGTGCGCGGGCGCGGTAGAGGCGGGTCTCGACTGCCTTCTGGCTGATGCCGAGAATCTCGGCGGTTTCGGCTTCCGATTTCTCATCGATCGTCCGCAAGACGAGCGTGTCCTTGAGCGATGCGGGCAGGGCGGCGATCGCTTTCATGGCCTCTGCCAGCTGCTGCTCGGCGCCGATCGCCTGGTCGGGTAGTGGCGCCTCGTCGACGACATGTTCGGCTTCCCCCAGCGCCAGCGCGTGGGAGAAGAAGTTGCGGACCGCGCGGCGGCGGCGCCAGTCATGGCATTTGTTGATGACGATCCGCGACATCCAGACCGGAAAAGGTCGCGCAGCGTCATAGCGGTTGAGTGCGGCGAAGGCGGCGACGAAGCTCGCCTGGGTCACGTCGAGCGCTTCGTCGCGGTTCCCGACATGGCTGCGCACGAGGCGGTGCACCCAGCCCTGATGCCGGCGGACCAGCTCGCCATAGGCCGCTTGCCGGCCTCCAAGCGCCAGAGCCGCGAGCTCCCCGTCCGAGCAGTCGGGGAGGCACGCGGTCATTTGGACTTGGCCGTCAGCGCTTTCACCACGGCGTCGTCGAACTTGTCCGTCTGATCCGGGCGCAGCACGGCCCGCATCGCGAAGATATGCTCGAGTGTTTCCTTCTGCAGCGCGCCCATCGCCTGGTGCGAGCGATCCACCGCCCCTGCAACCCGAGGACCATAGCCATGCTCCGCCTCGATCGCCTCGGCGAGCCGCGCGTTATCGGCGCGCAGTTCGGCCTCCAGTGCCTGACGCCGGATCGCATAGTTCTTCTCGATCGTCTCGAGACGGCTATGTTGCGCGGTGTCCAGCTTCAGATCGCGATGGAGCAGGTCGTGCAACTCATTTTCGACCGGGCGCACCGGAACCACATAGACGCGGCCGATGACCACACCGGCGATCGCCGCGGCAAAGGTCAGCAGGACGAGGAGCAGGAGCCGGCGGTCGCGCATCATTGTGAACTCAGCAGCGTCGAAGGAGCGAGCGCGAGCCGCGCGTCAAAGGGCGATATCGGCCCGGCTTCGGTCGACCGCACAGGCACGGCCGAGCCGGCAATTCCCAGGAACAAGGCTGCTGCCGCGGCGATACCGAATGTCGTGGCGCTCAGGCGGGGCATGGCCTGGAGCCGGGCGATCTCGGCCATGACGCGGCTGTCCAGCCCGGCAAGCCGGGGATCGAGGGGGGCTTCCCGCAACCGGCTGAGCATGTCGTCGAGGTGGTCCATGATGTTTCTCCGTCTTCACTTCTCAATACGCAGGATGGTCCGGCAACCCTTGTCCGGGAACAAAAACAAAATTGCGAGGGGTGCAGGTCGCGGCTGCGTATTCTCTCATGTCACTGACAGGAGAATGTCCAAATGCGCTTCTTTTCGCCGCTCGCAGCCATCGCCGCCGTCGGCCTGAGTGTTTCTGCTCCGGCCTACGCCCATCCCAAGCTCGTGTCCTCGACGCCCGCCGCCAACGCCAGCGTCCCGGCGCCGTCGCGTATCACGCTCACCTTCAGTGAAGGTCTGATGCCGAAGCTGTCGGGCGCCGAGATCGTGATGACCGGCATGCCCGGCATGCCCAACCACCGCATGGCGGTAACCGGCTTCAAGACGTCCGTCGAAGGCGACAAGACGCTCGTGCTGACGCTCGCCAAGCCGCTCATGGCGGGCAGCTATCAGGTCGCCTGGCACGTCGTCTCGACCGACACGCACCGCATCCAGGGCAATCTCGCCTTTACCGTCAAGTGACGCCATGAACGACGTGGCACTCGTCGCCGTCCGCTGGGCGCTCTACGTCGATCTCGGCCTGCTGTTCGGCCTGCCGCTGTTCGCGCTCTATGCGCCCGGCGGCGGCCGGATGGTGCAGCGGCATCTGCCGATGGCGGCAATGGTGGCCGGTCTCGCCTGTCTCGCCCTCCTGCTGTCGGCGCTGGGGTTCGCGTTGCAGGCTGCGGCGATGACCGGGCTGCCACTCGCCCAGCCTGATCTTTCCATGGTCGCAGAGCTGTTCAACGGCACTTCCATGGGAACGGCGCTGAAGGCGCGCCTCGTCGCGCTCCTCGTTCTTCTGCTCTGCATCCCCTTGTATCGCCGGCAATCCCGTCCTGCCTTCATCGCCTCCACTCTGGCGGGCGCGGTCGCGCTCGCGACCCTCGCCTGGAGCGGGCATGGCGCGGCCGGCGAAGGCGAGGCGGGCTGGCTGCAACTGCTGGCCGATCTCATCCATCTGCTCGCCGCCGGCGCCTGGGTCGGCGCGCTTGCCGCCTTCCTCGCGCTGGTACTTCCCAGGCTCGCAACCGATGATCTCGCCGCTCAAGACATGGACCGGATCACGCTCGCCGAGGAAGCCCTGCGGGGCTTCTCCCTCGTCGGCACGATCATCGTCGCCCTGCTGATCCTGACCGGGACGGTGAACGGCTGGTTCCTGGTCGGCCCGGGCAACGTCGCCTCGCTCGGGCAGTCGACCTACGGCCTGCTGCTCATCGCCAAGCTGCTGCTGTTCGCCGGCATGCTGGGCCTGGCCGCGCTCAACCGTTATCGCCTGACCCCGGCACTGGCGCAGGCGATCGAGGAAGAGGACGCGCCACGGGCGCAGGCGCTGCTGCGCGCGAGCCTCGTCGTCGAAGGCGGTCTTGCGATCGTCATTCTCGGGCTCGTCGCCTGGCTGGGGACACTATCGCCGCCCATGTCGATGTAGCTTATCGTTTCGGACGCCTCGCGTTGGGAGAAGCCAATGCAATCCTACACCCCGCCGCTCGGGACCGGATCGACGAAAGACTATGATCGCGCGATCCGCCTGTGGACGCGGGAGAAGCGGTGGCGTGCCGCCATGCTCGCCGCCCTGGCGCCCAAAGCCGGTGAGACGGTCGTCGACGTCGGCTGTGGCACCGGCAGCTTCGCGCTGATGCTCAAGCAAGCCGAGCCCAGGACGCAGGTGATCGGTCTCGATCCCGATGCCGAGGCGCTCGACATCGCGCGGCACAAGGCCGCTGCGCGGCAGGCCGATATCGACTGGCGTCAGGGATTTGCCAGGGACGTGGCCCCAGGCACCGCCGACGCTGTCGTGTCGAGTCTCGTGCTGCATCAGATGCCGGTCAGGGAGAAGGCGGCAACCCTGCGCGCCATGTTCGCCATGCTGCGCCCGGGTGGCCGCCTGGTGATCGCCGATTATGGCCGCCAGCACGGTCTCATGCGGCTCGCCTTCCGCCTGACCGTGCAGGGGCTCGATGGCATCGATGATACCCGGCCCAATGCCGACGGCGTGCTCCCCGGCCTGATCGCGGCGGCCGGCTTCAGGCATGTGGCCGAGACGTTTCGGCTTTTGACCATCACCGGCGCGATCGACCTGTTTACGGCGCATCGACCGGCGCAGGACCACGGCCTTACGGTTGCCAATGACCTTGGCTGATGGCGGCCAGGCGAACGGGCCCGCCGATTTGTCCGCTTAGGCGATTACGTATTGACCCTGACACGGTGTCAGACCCTAGATCGTCAGGCGTCGAAAGGAGCAAGGCGATGAACGAGACACATGGAGCGGCGCATGGCGGCGGTTGCTGCGGCGGCCACAGCGCCGCGAAAGCGGCGACCGGCGTCAAGGACCCGGTCTGCGGCATGACCGTCGACCCGGCGACCACGGCGCATCAAGCCGAGCATGGCGGTGAACGCTATCATTTCTGTAGCGCGGGCTGCCGGACCAAATTCATCGCCGATCCCGAGCGCTATCTCGGCCCGCCAGCGCCGCCGGTCGCGGCGCCCGAAGGCACGATCTGGACCTGCCCGATGCATCCAGAGATCCGGCAGGACCATCCCGGATCCTGTCCGATCTGCGGCATGGCGCTCGAGCCCGCGACCGTGACTGCCGACAGCGGCCCCAGCCATGAGCTGGTCGATTTCACACGGCGCTTCCGGGTCGGCCTGATGCTGGCCCTCCCGGTGCTGATCCTCGAGATGGGCGCGCATCTCTTCCCCGCGATCCATCGCCTCGTGCCGATGTCGATCTCGGTATGGATCCAGTTCGTGCTGGCGACACCCGTCGTGCTCTGGGCGGGCTGGCCCTTCTTCGAGCGTGGCTGGGCCTCGCTCAAGACCCGCAACCTCAACATGTTCACCCTGATCGCGATGGGGACCGGGGTCGCCTGGATCTACAGCGTCGTCGCGACGCTCGCGCCCCAGCTGTTCCCGCCCGCCTTCCGCGGAGAGGACGGCATGGTTGCCGTCTATTTCGAGGCGGCCGCGGTGATCACTGTCCTCGTGCTGCTCGGCCAGATGCTCGAACTGCGCGCGCGCGAGCGGACCTCGGGCGCGATCAAGGCGCTGCTCAACCTTGCGCCAAAGACCGCGCGCCGGATCGGTTCCGATGGCAGTGAAGAGGAAATCAGCCTCGATCTCGTTGCGGTCGGCGACCGCCTGCGTGTGCGTCCCGGCGAGAAGGTGCCGGTCGATGGCGTGGTCGAGGACGGCCGTTCCTCGCTCGACGAGTCGATGGTCACCGGTGAGTCCATGCCCGTCACCAAGGCCAAGGCCGACACGGTGATCGGCGGCACGCTCAACCAGACCGGCGCGCTCGTTATCGTCGCCGACAAGGTTGGCCGGGACACCATGCTCGCGCGCATCGTCCAGATGGTCGCCGAGGCGCAGCGCTCGCGCGCGCCGATCCAGCGCATGGCCGATCAGGTGTCGGGCTGGTTCGTGCCCGTGGTCATCGCGGTCGCGGTGGTCGCGTTCATCGCCTGGGGCATCTGGGGCCCCGAGCCGCGCCTCGCCTACGGGCTGGTTGCGGCGGTCGCCGTGCTGATCATCGCCTGTCCCTGCGCACTGGGTCTCGCCACGCCGATGTCGATCATGGTCGGGGTTGGCCGCGGCGCCGGGCTCGGCGTCCTCATCAAGAATGCCGAAGCGCTCGAGCATATGGAAAAAGTCGACACGCTCGTCGTCGACAAGACCGGCACGCTGACCGAAGGCCGGCCTGCCGTCACCCAGATCGTGCCGGCGCCCGGCTTCGACGAAGCCGAACTGCTGCGGCTTGCCGCCTCGGTCGAGCGGGCCTCCGAGCATCCGCTCGCGCTGGCGATCGTCGAGGCCGCCAAGGATCGCGGCATCCCCACGAGCGACGTCACCGACTTCGATTCCCCCACCGGACGCGGCGCGCTCGGCACCGTCGACGGCCGCCGGATCGTGCTCGGTAATGCGCGGTTCCTCTCGGAAGAGGGCATAGCAACCGACGCGCTGGCGGAGCAGGCCGACGCCCTGCGCCGGGATGGCGCCACCGCGATCTTCATCGGCGTCGACGGCACCGTCGGCGGCGCCTTTGCAATCGCCGATCCCGTGAAGCAGACGACGCCGGAGGCCCTGGCCGCACTCAAGGCCGAAGGCATTCGCGTGGTGATGTTGACCGGCGACAACCGCACCACAGCAGAGGCGGTGGCAAGGCGGCTCGGCATTGACGATGTCGAAGCCGAGGTACTGCCCGACCAGAAGAGTGCCGTCGTCGCGCGGTTGAAGAGCGAGGGGCGCGTGGTGGCGATGGCCGGCGACGGGGTCAACGACGCCCCCGCACTGGCTGCCGCCGATGTCGGTATTGCCATGGGCTCGGGCACCGACGTCGCGATCGAGAGCGCGGGCGTGACGCTGCTCAAGGGCGATCTCATGGGCATCGTGCGGGCACGGCGGCTGAGCCAGGCGACCATGTCCAACATCCGCCAGAACCTGGTCTTCGCCTTCATCTACAATGTCGCCGGGGTGCCGGTGGCGGCGGGCGCGCTCTATCCGCTGTTCGGCATCCTGCTCTCGCCGATCATCGCGGCCGCCGCCATGGCGCTCTCCTCGGTCAGCGTGGTCACCAACGCGCTGCGCCTCAACCGGAAAGCGCTGTGAACATCGGGGAGGCGTCGAAGCAAAGCGGGGTCTCGGAGCGGATGATCCGCCATTATGAGAAGATCGGCCTCATCCCGGCGCCGCCGCGCCGGGGAGCGGGTTATCGCGACTATGGCGAGAGTGACCTCCATCGCCTGCGGTTCATCGCCAATGCCCGCGATCTCGGTTTTCCGATCGAGGAGATCCGGACCCTGCTCGGCCTGTGGGCCGACACGGGCCGCAGCAGCGCCGATGTAAAGCGGGTCGCGTTGGCGCGGGCGGAGGAATTGCAGCGCAAGGCCGAAGCGCTGACGACCCTGCGCGAGACCCTCGTCGATCTCGCCGAGCGCTGTCATGGCGACGAGCGGCCAGATTGTCCCATCATCGCCGAACTGAGTCTCGACAGAAAATGTTAGCGCCGGCCGCCTCTCGGACCAGACCCGCTCTGGCGGCCGGGGTGCTGATCGCACTTGGCATTCTCACGACGGGCCTCGCGATATATTTCCTCGCAGTCCGCCCGCCACTGCTGGCGGAGGATCTTCGCCATATCGGCGGCAACCCGCAGACCCTTTCGCCGGTATTGCGGGACTGGTTCGGCGGGATAGCTGGCTCGCCCGTGCGACCGCACTGAGCCTCCTGATCGTATTTGGCCGCTTTTCATACAGCAATGTCGTGCTGAGCTCTGACTTCTGGGGCTGGCATATGCGAGGCAATCCCTCCGTAGGACTACGGAGTGCGCAGAGGCTTCCTGCGCTTCAGGGCTTGTTGCACCGCAGCAGGAGCGAAAATGTGCAGAGTCGAAGCAATATCCCTGACCCGTTGGACGGTCTGGCCACGACGCTGGATCGGTCGAGCTTCGCCGCCATCGCGCAGCTGACTTCAGGCCAGTCGCCCGCCACTTTGGCGCAGTCTTTTTCCGACTGGTGGACGCACATTCTCTGCTCGCCAGGCAGGCAGCTGCAGCTCGCCGCCAAGGGCGGGCGCAAGCTGATGCGGCTCGCCGACTATGCCATGCGCAGCGCATCCGGCAGCGATCCCGAGCCGGCGATCGATCCGCTGCCCCAGGATCGGCGCTTCGCCGACGCAGCCTGGAAGCGCCATCCGTTCGACCTGATCGAGCAGGCCTTCCTGCTCCAGCAGCAATGGTGGCATGCCGCGACGACCGGCGTGAGCGGCGTCACCGGGCACCACGAAGCGATCGTCGAGTTCGCGACCCGCCAGATGCTCGACATGGTGTCCCCGACCAATTTCATCCCGACCAACCCCGTGCTCCAGCAGCGCATCCTCGAAACCGGAGGACAATGCCTTGTCGAGGGTGCGCGATTTTTTTGCGACGACCTGGAACGCCTGGTACGCGGGGAGCCCGCAGCGGGCACGGAGGCCTATCGGGTCGGCGAGAAGGTCGCAGCCACGGCTGGCAAGGTCGTGTTTCGCAACAGGGTCATGGAACTGATCCAATATGCGCCCGCAACCGAGACGGTGCGTCCGGAGCCGATACTGATCGTGCCGGCATGGATCATGAAATATTACATCCTCGACCTCTCCCCGGAAAATTCGCTCATCCGCTGGCTGGTAGGGCAGGGCTACACCGTGTTCTGCATCTCCTGGCACAATCCCGACAGCGCCGACCGCGATCTCGACATGGAGGATT
This sequence comes from Novosphingobium capsulatum NBRC 12533, assembly GCF_001598375.1. Classification (GTDB taxonomy): domain Bacteria; phylum Pseudomonadota; class Alphaproteobacteria; order Sphingomonadales; family Sphingomonadaceae; genus Novosphingobium; species Novosphingobium capsulatum. The sequence goes on along the minus strand of NZ_BCYV01000021.1, from coordinate 49,684 downwards.
ATCGCCTGCTTGGGCCGATGGCCGCCGTGGATGTCATCCAGGCGATTACCGGCACCGAGAAGATCCACGCGGCCGGCTATTGTATCGGCGGCATGCTGCTCGCCATCACCGCGGCCGCGATGGCGCGCGATGAAGATAAGCGTCTGGCGAGCGTCACGCTGTTCGCCGCCCAGACCGAGTTTAGCGAGCCGGGCGAACTTGGCCTGTTCATCGACGAGGCGGAAATCAACCTGATCGATGCGATGATGTGGGCGCGCGGCTTTCTCGACAGCAGTCAGATGGGCGGCGCCTTCCAGATGCTGCGATCCAACGATCTGGTCTGGTCGCGCATCCTCTCGACTTATCTCATGGGCGAGCGCGAGCCGATGACCGACCTCATTGCATGGAATGCCGACGGCACCCGCATGCCCTATGCCATGCACGCGCAATATCTGCGGCGCTTGTTCCTCGACAATGACTTGGCCGAAGGGCGCTACGAGGCCGGCGGCCACCCGGTCTCGCTCTCGGGGCTGCGCATGCCGATCTTCATGGTGGGCACGGAAACCGACCACGTCGCGCCGTGGCGCTCGACCCACAAGCTCCACATGCTGACGGGCGCGGAGATCCGCTTCGTGCTGGCGAGCGGTGGCCACAATGCCGGGATCGTCTCCGAGCCCGGGCATCCTCATCGCCACTTTCGCGTCGCGACACGGATGCAGGATGGCCCGGCGCCAGGTCCCAATACCTGGCTGGAGCGGGCCGAGCTGCGCGAAGGGTCGTGGTGGCCGGAATGGAGTTCATGGCTTGGATCGCACTCGGGCAAGGCGGCCGCCCCACCGTCGATGGGCGCGCCCGAACGGAACTATCCGCCGCTCGGTGATGCCCCCGGGCGCTACGTGCTGGAGCGCTGAGCCATGGCCACCGCCAACCTCATCGAGAACCGCACGTTCGACGAGATCGCCGTCGGCGACACGGCCAGCCTCACCCGCACGCTGACCGCCGACGACATCCAGCTCTTCGCGGCGGTGTCAGGCGACGTGAATCCGGCGCATCTCGACCCTGTCTATGCCGAAACGGACATGTTCCACAGGGTCATCGCTCATGGCATGTGGGGCGCGGGGCTCATCTCGGCGATCCTGGGAACCGAGCTGCCAGGGCCCGGTGCGATCTATCTCGGCCAATCGCTTCGCTTCACCCGCCCGGTGGGCGTCGGCGACACCATCACGGCCTGCGTCACCGTCGCGCAGAAGCGCGCCGAGCATCATGTCATCGTTCTCGACTGCACCTGCGTGAACCAGAAGGGCGAGACCGTCATCAGCGGCCAGGCCGAGGTCAAGGCGCCCACCGAGAAAGTCAGCCGGCCCCGCATGCCGCTTCCCGACGTGCGGATCGCCAGCCACGACCGCTTCCGCCAGTTGATGGCGCGCGCCAAGGACGGATCTGCGTGCGTCACGGCCGTGGTCCATCCGTGCAGCGCCGACGCCATGCGCGCAGTGGCTGAGGCCGCCGACGCCGGCATCGTCGTTCCGATTCTCATCGGCCCTGCGGCGCGTATGACGAATGCGGCGAAGGACGCCGGTGTCGATATTGCGGCCTTCCGGGTGATCGACGTCCCGCACAGCCACGCCGCCGCCGCCGAAGCCGTCGCGCGCGTGCGGGCCGGCGAAGCCGCGCTGCTGATGAAGGGCTCGCTTCATACTGACGAGCTCATGGGCGCGGTCGTATCGTCCGACACGGGCCTTCGGACCGAACGCAGGATCAGCCACGCCTATGTGATGGACGTGCCCGGCTATCCGCGCCCGCTCATCATCACCGACGCCGCGATCAACATCGAGCCGACGCTTGAGGACAAGGCCGACATCGCGCGCAACGCGATCGACCTTGCCCATGTGATCAGGATCGAACAGCCCAGGGTCGCGATCCTCGCCGCCGTCGAAACGGTCAATCCGAAAATGCGCACCACATTGGATGCCGCGGCGCTCTGCAAGATGGCGGACCGGGGCCAGATCGAAGGCGCGCTGCTCGATGGCCCGCTCGCCCTCGATAATGCGATCAGCGAGGCGGCCGTGCGCGAGAAAAGTATCGTCTCGCCGGTCGCCGGCCAGGCGGACATCCTGCTGGTGCCCGATCTGGAGGCCGGCAACATGCTCGCAAAGCAGCTGACCTTCCTGGGCGGCGCCGATGCCGCAGGCGTGGTGCTCGGCGCGCGCGTTCCGATCATCCTCACCAGCCGGGCAGACAGCGTGCGCACGCGCCTCGCCTCCTGCGCGCTCGCGGTGCTGCTGGCGCGGGCTGCGACCAAGGCGGCTCCCGGCGTTGCGGGACAGCGCCGCGATGGCTGAAATCCTGTGCCTCAACGCCGGTTCGTCGAGCCTTAAGTTCGCGCTCTACGCCGAGCCGGGCACTGATGAGCCCTCTTTGCTGGCGAGCGGCAAGATCGAGAATATCGGCCTTGAGCCGCACCTGATCGCGCGCGATGCGAAGGGGGATGTCCTTGCCGAGCGGCGCTGGACGAAAGACGGCACGATCACGCACGAGACGCTGCTCGAGGATTTGCTGCGGGAGATCGAAGCCTCGGTCGGCGACGATCTGATCGCGGTAGGACATCGGATCGTTCATGGCGGCACCGACTATTCAGCGCCGGCGCGGGTCGACGCGCCACTCCTCGCCGCGCTCGAGGCGCTTTGCCCACTGGCGCCATTGCATCAGCCCCATAATCTCGCCGCGGTCCGCGCCGTCTCCAGGCTGCGCCCCGCTGTGCTGCAAGTCGCCTGCTTCGACACCGGCTTCCATCATGGCCAGCCCCCGATCGCGACGCGCCTCGCGCTGCCGCGCGCGCTTGGCGAAGAGGGCATGCGGCGCTACGGTTTTCACGGCATCTCCTACGAATATATCGCGCGGCAGCTGCGTTTGATCGATCCCGATACAGGCGGTGGCCGCACGATCGCCGCGCATCTCGGCAACGGGGCCAGCCTTTGCGCGATGGCCGGGGGGCGCAGCATCGACACGACGATGGGGTTCACCGCGCTCGACGGGCTGGTGATGGGCACGCGCTGCGGCGCGCTCGACCCGGGCGCGGTGCTCTATCTTTTTCAGCAGAAGGGCATGACGGCGCGCGAAGTCGAGCATCTCCTCTACAGCGAGTCCGGCCTTTTGGGCGTGTCCGGCATCTCCAGCGACATGCGCGCGCTTCTCGGCAGCGAAACGCCCGCCGCTGGGGAAGCGATCGAGCTCTTCGTCTGGCAGATCGCGCGCCAGGCCGGCGCTCTCGCGTCCTCGCTCGGGGGTCTCGACACATTCGTGTTCACTGCCGGGATCGGCGAGAATGCGCCTGAAATTCGCGCCCGCGTCGCCGGTCGGCTCGGCTGGCTCGGCGTGGACCTCGACGCGGACGCGAACCTCCGAGGAGATGCAGTCATCAGCGCGCCGTCCAGCCGTGTCGCCGTCCGCGTCATCCCGACCGATGAGGAAAGGATGATCGCCATCCACACCGCCGATCTTCTGCGTGAGGAGCCGAAACCATGAAACCTCTCGTCGATCTTACTGGCAAGCGCGGCCTGGTGATCGGTATCGCCAACGCGCATAGCATCGCGGCGGGTTGCGCCCAGGCCTTTCACGACTGTGGCGCGAGACTGGCGGCGACCTATCTCAACGGAAAGGCCGAGCCGTTCGTGGCGCCCGTCGCGGAGACCCTGGGAGTCGAATGGCTCGCCGCGTGCGATGTCCGGGTGCCGGGCGAACTGGAGGCCCTGTTCGAGCGGGTGAAGTCCGAATGGGGCGGCCTCGATTTCCTGCTTCACTCGATCGCTTTCGCGCCGAAGGAGGATTTGCACGGCCGCGTCGTCGACAGCTCGGCCGAAGGCCTCGCGCTGGCGATGGACGTCTCGTGCCACAGCTTCCTGCGCATGGCGCGTCTCGCCGAGCCGCTGATGTCGGATGGCGGCTGCCTGCTGTGCGTCACCTTCTACGGGTCGGAGCGGGTGGTCGAGCACTACAACCTGATGGGGCCGGTCAAAGCGGCCCTCGAAAGCGCGACCCGCTATGTCGCGGCTGAGCTTGGCCCCAAGGGCATTCGCGCCCATGCGATCTCGCCAGGCCCGATCGCGACCCGCGCTGCCAGCGGCATCGACCGCTTCGACGAGCTGCTCGAACGGGCCGCGGCGACGGTCCCGCAGCACCAGCTCGTGACCATCGAGGATGTCGGAGGGCTCGCCGCCTTTCTGGTGAGCGATGCCGGCCGCCATATCACCGGCACGATCATTCCGGTCGATGGCGGTCAGCACCTGCTCGGCTAGGGCGGCTCGCCGCGATCGGGGGCTATCCTATTTGTCGCTGGTGGCCTGCTTCTCGCCGTCGCCCGGGCTTTTCTGCCCGAACCATGGTCCGACAATGGCAGCAAAGGCATCCAGCGCCCCGGGAGCCGTCGGAGCGCTCGCGACGGCCTGCCAGGCCTGCTGCCATTCCTCGAACGCCGATCTTGTGCCGGCAATCATATGCTCGCGGACCGTGGCCATGTCCTCGAACAGTGCCCGCGGTCCGGCCGGGCTGACCGCGCCGGCGTCCGACGTCTTGTCCGTCGCGCCCGCAATCGAGGCACGCGCCTCTTCGGCGAAGCGGCCGGCGGCGCGGTTGCCGACCTCGAGCGACTCTTCGCCACCTTTCCGGGCGACTTCGGCGAGCTTCAGCATCAGGCCGACATTCGCTTTGGCGAGCGCGGCGAGTTGATCAACGGGATAGGGCATGAAACGGTGAACCTTTCTCTTCGCGTTTGAGCTCTGGCATATCGGGCATAGCGCCCTGGCCTTAGGCCCATCGCGTCGCGCCGCCGTTATTCGGCGAGGCTGAATCAGAGAGAATCGGTAACTCTACGTATGCCGAATCTGCGGCTTGCCTGCGACGCTCAGCCAATGCACTTTTGGCTTGTCGTCCATGTCGTGCCCGCGGGCAGCGACTTCTACCCGTCCCGTCATGATCGCGGCACGGTCGGGCATGATTATGGTCTGACCCGGCAACCGGCATGGGCGTGATACCGTCCATAGCCAGGCTCGGCCGGATTGCGGCGCTGCGCGGTCCCGTCCTCGACGTCGAGTTCGACGAAGGGCCGCTGCCCGCGGTCAATGAAGCGCTGCGCGTCGATGCGTCGTCAGGCCCGCTGGTCGCGGAAGTGCAGAGCCATATCGATGACCGCACCGTCCGCGCCGTCGCGCTTCAGCCGACCTCCGGTCTCGCTCGGAATGTCGGCGTGATGGCCTTGGGCGCCCCCATCGCGGTCCCGGTCGGAGACAAGGTTCTGGGGCGGCTCCTTACGCCGACCGGGCAGGTGGGTGACGGCGGCGCGCCGCTTGGGCCGGATGTCCCATTGAGGCCCATTCACCGCGCCCCCCCGCCGCTCGACGAGCAGAGCGCGGCGACGGCGATGTTCGAGACTGGCATCAAGGTCATCGATCTGCTCGCGCCGCTCGCCCAGGGTGGCAAGGCGGCAATGTTCGGGGGCGCGGGGGTGGGGAAGACCGTGCTGGTGATGGAACTCATCAACGCGATGGTCGCGCGCTATGAAGGTGTTTCCGTCTTTGCCGGCATCGGCGAGCGATCGCGCGAGGGCCATGAGCTGCTCACGGACATGCGCGGCTCGGGCGTGATCGACAAGACCGTGCTCGTTTTCGGGCAGATGAACGAGCCGCCGGGCGCGCGCTGGCGGGTAGGGCTGACCGCGCTCACCATCGCCGAACATTTCCGCGACGAGCAGAAGCGCAATGTCCTGCTGCTCATGGATAATGTGTTCCGCTTCGTCCAGGCCGGCAGCGAAGTCTCCGGCCTGCTCGGACGCATGCCTTCGCGCGTCGGCTACCAGCCGACGCTGGCCAGCGAAGTGGCCGCGCTGCAGGAGCGCATCGCCTCGGTGCATGGGGCGGCGGTGACCGCGATCGAGGCGGTCTATGTGCCCGCCGACGATTTCACCGACCCTGCGGTCACCGCCATCTCCGCCCATCTCGACAGTTCCATTCTGCTCTCGCGCGCCATGGCGGCCGAAGGCATCTATCCCGCAGTCGATCCGCTGGGATCGTCGTCGATCCTGCTCGATCCGCAGGTCGTGGGCGATCATCATTACGCGCTCGCCCAGCAGGTCCGGGAGACGATCGCGCATTATCGCGAGCTTCAGGACATCATCTCGCTGCTCGGTATCGAGGAACTGGGCCGCGAGGATCGGCTGATCGTCGGCAGGGCGCGGCGGCTGCAGCGCTTCCTGACCCAGCCCTTCATGGTGACCCAGGCCTTCACCGGGCAAGCCGGCCGTTCTGTGGCGCTGGCCGATACGCTGCAGGGCGTCGCGGCCATCCTGGCCGGCGAGACCGACGACTGGCCCGAGAGCGCCTTCTACATGGTGGGCGATATTGAAGAGGCACGCTCTCGCGTGGGGGAGGGCGCATGAAGCTGCGGATCACCGATCCGACCGCGATCCTCGTCGACACGGACGTCAGGTCGGTTCGCGCCGAGGATGCCAGCGGCAGTTTCGGCATCCTGTCGGGCCACGCCGATTTCCTGACCGCGCTTGGCGTCTCGATCGTCTCCTGGCGGGGCCTCGATGGCGCTCCCGGCTATTGCGCGGTGCGCAACGGCATTCTGACCGTGAGCCACGGCACGGAGGTCGCGGTCGCGACGCGCGAAGGCCATGTCGGCGATGACCTCGGAACGCTCGAGCATGACGTGCTCGCGCGCTACCGCGAGCGCGACGAGGGCGAACGATCCGAACGGACCGCGTCGGCGAAGCTCAGGATGCAGGCGATCCGCCATATGGTCGAGGCCCTGCAGGGTGGTGGCCGGGAGCTTGGTCTGTGACCGCGGACAAGCCCGAGCAGCCGATCGTCGAAGCCATCCGGACCCGCGCGGAACGGCGGCGGCTTGCGCAGCGGCTTCCTTCCGTCGCCCGCAATCTCGGCCAGATCGGCGTGCTCGGCTGGCAGATCGTCCTGCCCGCGCTGGTCGGTCTCGCGATCGGCCGCTGGCTCGACCACCGGCTGGATAGCGGCATCTTCTGGACCGCGCCGCTCCTGCTCGTCGGGCTCGCCCTCGGCTGCTGGTCGGGCTGGCGCTGGATGCACCGGCAATGAGCCAGCTCTCCCCCATCCTGTTCCTGGCCCTCGGATTTGCGGTCGGCCTCGCCCATTTCGCGGCCATCGCCAGAGAAGCCGACCTCGTCACCCATGGCGGCCCGGCATCGCGCGCGATCCTGCTCAGGCTCGGGCGTCTCGCCGTCACTATTCTGGTTCTCGTCATCGCCAGCCGGCAAGGGTGGCCGGCGCTTCTTGCCGCTACAACCGGCTTCATGGGCGGGCGCCAGATCATGCTCCACCGGCTCGGAGGCGCCCGATGAAATTCGCGTCACCACTTGAAAGCCATGTGCTGTTCGCGATCGGTCCGGTGCCGATCAGCCAGCCGGTCGCCACGACCTGGGGCATCATGGCCTTCCTTACAATCGGAAGCTGGTTGCTGACCCGCCGCCTTGCGTTCCGCCCAACCCGAGCCCAAGCGGCGCTCGAGCTGGTCGTCGAGACCATCGCCGGCCAGATCCGCGAGACGATGGAGGCGGAGCCGCGGCGTTATCTGCCGCTGATCGGCACGCTGTTCCTGTTCCTGCTGGTCGCCAACTGGTCGTCGCTGATCCCCGGCGTCGAGCCGCCGACCGCGACCCTCGAAACCGACGCGGCGCTTGCGCTGATCGTCTTCGGCGCAACGCTCTGGTTCGGCGTCCGCGCGCTCGGGCCCAGGGCCTATCTCGCGACCTTCGCGCGCCCCTCGATCCTGCTCGCCCCGCTCAATATCGTCGAGCTCTTCACCCGCAGCTTCTCGCTGATGGTGCGCCTGTTCGGCAACGTCATGAGCGGCGTCTTCATGATCGGCGTCGTGCTGAGCCTCGCCGGGCTGCTCGTCCCGATCCCGCTCATGGCGCTCGAAATGCTGACCGGCGCGGTCCAGGCCTACATTTTCGGCGCGCTCGCCATGGTCTTTATCGGGAGCGCTATCAGCGAGAACGGCGCCCGCCCGCCATCCAAACAGGAGTCCCCCGCATGAACTGGATCCATCTCGCCAGCATCCTCGGCGCCGCTTTCGCGATCTCGATCGGCGCAATCGCCCCGGCGCTCGGGCAGGGCAGGGCCGTCGCCGCCGCGATGGACGCGATCGCGCGCCAGCCCGAAGCCGCCAACACCGTCTCGCGCACGCTGTTCGTGGGCCTCGCGATGATCGAGACGATGGCGATCTACTGCCTCGTGATCGCGCTGCTGCTGCTCTTCGCCAACCCGTTCGCCTGACATGCGGATCGACTGGTGGACGCTCGCGCTGCAGGCGGTCAATGTCCTCATCCTCGTGTGGCTGCTCGGACGCTTCCTGTTCCGTCCGGTGATGGATGCCATCGCTGCCCGCCAGGCATCGGCCCAGGCGCTGCTCGACGAAGCGCGGGAGGCAAAGGACCGGGCACAGGCCGAAGCGCAGGCGCTCAAGACGCAGAATGACGGCTTCGTCGCGGATGCGGCGGCTCGCCGCGCCGAGATCCGGACCGAGGCCGAAGCGGAGCGCCAGCGCCTCCTCGCGCAGGCCAGGCTCGAGGCGGACGCCGTCGTCGAGCAAGGCCATGCGGCGATCGATGCCGAACGCGGGCGGGTGGCGGCGCAGTGGCGGGAAAAGGCAGCGAGCCTCGCCGCCTCGATGGCAGGCACGTTGCTCGCTCGTCTCCCGCCCGAGCAGACGGTGCAGGCCATGGTCGACGCGCTCAAGGCGCGGCTCGGGGACCTTTCCGAGGCGGATCGCCGCAGCCTGGCGGCCGCCGGGCCCGTCACCGTCGCGACGCCCGCGCCGCTGACGGCCGATCTGCAGACGCAGGTAGCGCGCGCGCTTGGCGAAATCCTGCCGGATACCGCGACCCCGATCTTCGCGGTCGATCCAGATCTCATCGCCGGCGCGGAGCTTCGCACGCCCCACGCCGTCGTGCGCAACAGCTGGCGCGCCGATCTCGACGCCATGGTGGAGAGCCTCAATGAGGACAATCATGCCCGGATCGCCTGAAGACTGGCTGACGCAGGCCCAGAGCTGCATCGCGCGCGCCAATCTCGGGCCGCGTGTCGATGCAATTGGCCGGGTGGAATCGATCGGCGACGGCGTTGCCATGGTCTCGGGCCTTCCGGACTCGCGCCTCGACGAATTGCTCTATCTCGCCCGGGGCCAGACCGGATTCGTCCACACGCTCGACCGGGACCGGATTGGCTGCGTGCTGCTCGACGATGCCGCACAGGTGGAGGCAGGAGACACCGTAACCGGCTCGGGCGAGGTGGTGCGCGTGCCGGTTGGCGAGGCATTGCTTGGCCGAGTCGTCGATCCGCTCGGCCGTCCGCTCGATGGGGGCGCGCCGATCCGGGCCAGGCGCTTCGATCCTGTCGAACGGCCGGCGCCGGCGATCATCGAACGCGACCTCGTCGTCCAGCCGGTGCAGACCGGCACGCTCGCAATCGATGCGATGTTCGCCATCGGCCGGGGGCAGCGCGAACTCATTCTCGGTGACCGCGCCACAGGCAAGACGGCGCTCGCGGTCGACACGATCATCAACCAGCGCACCAGCGACATGATCTGCGTCTATGTCGCGATCGGCCAGAAAAGCTCGGCGGTCGCGCGCGTGGTCGATCAGGTGCGGCGGCATGGCGCGCCGGACCGCACCATCTTCGTCGTGGCGAGCCCCGCCGCGGCGCCGGGGCTGCAATGGATCGCGCCGTTTGCGGGCTTCACGATGGCCGAGTATTTTCGCGATGGTGGCGGCCATGCGGTGGTGGTGCTCGACGATCTCACCAAGCATGCCGCGACCCATCGCGAGATCGCCCTGCTGACCGGACAGCCGCCCGGGCGCGAGGCCTATCCCGGCGACGTCTTTTTCCTCCATTCCCGCCTGCTCGAACGTGCGGCGCGTCTCTCGACGGAGAAGGGGGGCGGTTCGCTCACGGCTCTGCCGATCGCGGAGACCGATGCCGGCAACGTCAGCGCCTATATCCCGACCAATCTGATCTCGATCACCGACGGTCAGATCATTCTCGACGCGAAGCTGTTCGCGCAGGGGCACAAGCCCGCCATCGATGTGGGCACGAGCGTGAGCCGGGTCGGCGGCAAGACGCAGCTTCGCGTCCTGCGCGACGCGAGCGGGACCATGCGCCTCGACTATGCGCAGTTCCTCGAGCTCGAGATGTTCACCCGCTTCGGCGAGCAGCCCGAGCCGCGTGTCCGCGCCCAGATCGAACGCGGCAAGCGCTTGCGCGCCTTGCTCGTGCAACCGCTGTCGAGTCCCCTACGGGTCGTCGACCAGGTGGCGCTGGTCGTGGCGCTCGGCGAAGGGTTGCTCGATGGCATTGCGGTCTCGGAGATACCGTCGCTCCGCGCGCGGCTGCCTGCCTGGATCGACGATCACGTCCCCGATCTATGCGCGCAGATCGAGCGGACTGGACAGATCGACACCGCGCAGCGGTCCGCTCTGATAACGACGGTGAAAGCGCTGATCGAAAGCCAGCCGGCCGGTTCTGCATCATGAGCGATCGCCTCGCCGAGATCGGCCAGCGGATCGAGAACGTCCGCCAGCTCGGTGCGGTGGTCAACGCCATGCAGGGCATCGCCGCGCAGCGGGCGCATCAGGCGCGCGCGCTGCTGCCTGCGGTGCGACGCTATGCGGAGACCGCCCGCACCGCCATTGGCCAGGCGCGCCGCCTTGACGAGCCACTGGCGCGTTTTCCGGCGCGGGCGGTCGGTGGTGCGAGAGGCGGCCTTATCCTGTTCGGTGCGGAGCAAGGCTTTGCCGGGGCTTTTCCGGAGCAGCTGCTCGACGGCGCCGCGGCCGACATGCAGGACAGGCATATCCTTCTGATTGGCGCGCGCACGGCCACGCTTGCGGCCGAGCGCGGTCTGCGCATCGCATGGAGCGCGAGCATGCCGAGCAAGGCCGATGCGCTGCCCGCACTCGCGACAAGCATCATCGACGCGCTGTACGACTATCTGGACGAGACCGGCGCGGTGCCCATCACCATGGCTTATCCGGTCTGGAGCAGCGGCAAGGGCGTCTCGATCGTGCGCGCGAGCCTCCTGCCGCTCGACCTCGACACTTTCCCCGCGTCCACGGCGGATTTGCCGCCGCTCGTCAATATCAACGCGGCGGACCTCATCGGCGACCTGACGGTAGAATATGTCTTCGCCCAGATCTGCGCGGCTGCGGTCGAGACGTTCGTCGCCGAGAACGAGGCACGGCTGCGCACCATGGCGACCGCCCGCAGCCACATCGATCGCAAGGGCGAGGCCCTGCGCCTCGAGGAGCGCCTCACGCGTCAGGATCAGATCACCAGTGAAGTCGTCGAACTGAGCGGCGGGCGACATCGGCGAGAATGAATGCAGGGCAGGCATTTCTGCTGTGCAGCAAGAAACCGCAGAACCGCCATTGTCGTCGGGATCGAAGAGGGAGTTCGTCATGCACTATAGTAGCGGGAACTACGAAGCTTTCGTGCGGCCCCGCAAACCTGAGGGCGCCGACAGGAAGACGGCCTGGTTCGTCGGCTCGGGTCTTGCGGGACTGGCAGGCGCGGCGTTCCTGATCCGCGACGGCGGCGTCGCCGGCGAGCATATTACCATCCTTGAGGAGTTGCATATTCCCGGCGGCGCGCTCGACGGCCTCGACGTCCCCGAAAAGGGGTTCGTCATCCGCGGAGGGCGCGAGATGGAGGAGCATTTCGAATGCCTCTGGGATCTCTATCGCTCGATCCCGTCGCTGGAGATGGAGGATGCGAGTGTGCTCGACGAATTCTACCGGCTCAACAAGGACGATCCGAATTTCTCGCTGCAGCGCGTCACGCAGAACCAGGGCCAGGATGTGCCCGACAAGGCTTTGCTGACACTCGGCGATCGCGCGCGAAGAGATCTGATCTCCGTCTTCCTCGCGACGCGGGAGGAGATGGAGAACAAGCGGATCAACGAAGTCTTCGGCGATGATTTCCTCAGGAGCAACTTCTGGCTCTACTGGCGCACCATGTTCGCCTTCGAGGAATGGCATTCCGCGCTCGAGATGAAGCTCTATCTGCATCGCTTCATCCACCATATCGGCAGTCTGGCGGATTTTTCCTCGCTCAAGTTCAACCGCTACAACCAATATGAATCGATGGTCCTGCCGTTGGTCAAATGGTTGCAGAATCGCGGTGTCAGATTTCGCTACGGCGTCGAGGTCACCGACGTCGATTTCGACATCCAGCCCGGCCGCAAGCAGGCGACCCGGATTGCCTGGATCGAAAACGGCGTCGAAGGCGGCGTCGATCTCGGCGCCGATGATCTCGTCTTCATCACCATCGGATCGCTGACCGAAAATTCCGACAATGGCGATCATCATACACCGGCCAGGCTGAATGAGGGGCCGGCGCCGGCCTGGGACCTGTGGCGCCGGATCGCGGCCAAGGACCCGGCCTTTGGTCGTCCCGACGTGTTCGGATCGCACATCCCGGAAACCAAATGGGCGTCGGCGACCATCACCACGCTCGACGCGCGCATTCCGGCGTACATTCGCAAGATCGCCAGGCGCGATCCGTTCAGCGGCACGGTGGTGACTGGCGGCATCGTCACGGTCAAGGACTCGAGCTGGCTGCTGAGCTGGACGGTCAGCCGGCAACCCCACTTCAGGAAACAGCCGAAGGACCAGATCGTCGCCTGGTTCTATGCCTTGTTCGTCGACCGGCCGGGCGACTATGTGAAGAAGCCGATGCAGGACTGCACGGGCGAGGAGATCACGCAGGAATGGCTTTATCATCTCGGCGTGCCGGTCGAGGACATCCCCGGCCTCGCCGCGACGGGGGCGAAGACCGTGCCGGTGATGATGCCCTACATCACCGCCTTCTTCATGCCGCGCCAGGCCGGCGACCGGCCGGACGTGGTGCCCGAGGGCGCGGTCAACTTCGCCTTTGTCGGCCAGTTTGCCGAGTCGAAGCAGCGTGATTGTATCTTCACGACGGAATATTCGGTGCGCACGCCGATGGAGGCCGTCTACACCCTGATGAAGGTCGAACGCGGCGTGCCGGAAGTGTTCAACTCAACCTATGATATCCGCACGCTTCTGGCCGCAATCGGGCCGCTTAGGGATAGCAAAGGGATCGACATTCCCGGCCCGTCCTTCCTGCGCAAGCTGTTGATGAAGAAGCTTGAAGGCACAGAGATCGCCCAGCTGTTGGAAGAGTTTCATCTCCTTTCGCGATAGCAATCAAGCGCGACCCTTCGCCTGGGCTCACGAAAATTCCGCCAAAAGCTGATGAACAACGTCGATGCATCCCGGCAGGCACTATGTCCGCGCCATCAGGTGACACGCAGAGATTCAACCGCAGCAGCCCTGGCCGCCTTTACCTACAGCGGCCTTCCCATTCCAGCCGCAAAGGCGATCCGCAAGGTTTCGGCAAGGGTACGGACTCCAAGCTTGGACATGATGCTCGCGCGATGGACTTCGACCGTCCGTGAAGAAATGCCCAGATCATAGGCGATGGTCTTGTTCGGAAGGCCTTGCGCAAGGCCTTCGAGAACATCCCGTTCGCGCGGTGTCAGTAGATCGACCTGTCGGCATGCCTCGGCTTCTTCGAGAGCGCGCCCCTCGGCCGTGTCGATGCGCGCGAACGCTCGGTCTATCGCATCGAGCAGCAGCGCCCGTTCGATAGGTTTGGCCAGGAAATCGACAGCACCCGCCTTCATCGCTTGGACAGCAAGCGCAATGTCTCCGTTGCCGGTCAGCATCACGACTGGCATGCTTATATCCATCTGCGTCAGCGCTGCCTGAACCTGTAGACCGTTCATGTCCGGCATGTGCATGTCGAGAACGATGCTACCTCTTTCAGCTTCATCTGCAATTTTCAGAAAGTCGACTCCCGAGCCATAGGTCTCGACGGCAAATCCCGCTGTCCTTAATGTGAATCCTACAGCTTTCCTGATTGTTTCTTCGTCATCAATGACATGAACGACGCGCTTGCTCTCCATGGCCCCCCGGACGTGTTGGCATTGCTGCGCACCCCAGCGGGCACAGCTTCAAAGGGGAGACCTTCTACGGGTAGGACCATGGTCCAAGGTCAAGGCCGAAATACCGCCGCATCACAACAGGCAAGGCAGGTGCTCGGCGAGAGGGGGGTAAGCGACCCGGCATCATGTGCCGAACTTTGCGAGATGACCGCTCTTGCGAACGGGGCGGCGCTCCCTCTGGTCTCCCGGCGGCAAGGCGCCGCAAGACGCTGCCGCCGGGAGTGGGCACGCCTCTTGGGGGATGAGCGCGCTGGTTGCTCCTAAGCTCGACGCGTCATGTTGTCATGGCAAGAAGCTGATAATCGCTATTCTGTGTCAGCAGCGCGCCGTAACGCCGATGTCCGGGGCGGATCGCAGCTCCGCTCGCGCGCCGCTACGGCACGGCGAATCCGATTCAGCACGAACCGGTGATCATAGGGTTGTGAGATCGAAGGCTGATCATCGCAGAGATCGCCCGCCTTCCGTGTCGCAGTTTCGATATTCCCGGCGAGGATGGCACCGATACCGGGTTGTTCCTGACGAACCAAGGATGCCAGGCCCGCGCCGCGCTCAGCGCGATCGAGCCAGCGCAGCGCTGCCATCACATCGTCGACCGGCACCGGGATGCTGGCGGGCGACGGAGGGCCGGTTGGCCCTCGACGGCGGAGCGATCGGACGCCCAGGATGCAAGGATGGCGGGCTTCACTTCGGGCTCAAGCTGCGGGTGCCGAGCAACGATGAAGGGATCAAGGAACGAGCGTGTGTGCGACATGACATATCCTCCTTTCCTGCCGCGACTTTCTCCGAAAGCGGAGTTCCCGGAAGATTGGTTCGGACTCGCTTAGGTTCAATGAATGGGAATGCGCCCGGCGTTTGCCGGGCGTTCGTTTTCATCGTGCATTGAGCATTGAGTACTGAAGAACTGACGCGCAGCGCACCGTTCAGATCCCGCGGCGAACGGACTCCGCAATCGCCGGCATCACGTCGATATCATTCGAAGTATGTGCAACAGCGTTCGTGCTGACGATCCTCTCGACGAGCCCACCCAGGACTTGCGCTGCATCGCCGGCGAAAAGCGGATGCACGACCACGCAATCCGGTCGCGTGAACCCCATGTCGACCAGCTGGCGCGCCGCCTCGGCGAGGGTTCGGCCGGATGAGGCGATATCGTCGACCAGCACCGGCTGGCGATCGAGAAACGCTGGGGCATTCGGAATCGAGATGGTGACGTCACGGTCGCCGGACCGGATTTTCTCGCACACGAGAAACGGAGCATCGGCATCGGCCGCCACCTGCGAGACCCACTGTTCGCTTTCCAGGTCCGGACCGATGATCAGCGGACGAGCGACATTGCGCTTGATCCACGAGGCCAGAAGCGGCGCGGCATGAACGACCTGGGTCGGGATGCGGTAGATTTCCGACAACGCATGATAGCGATGGAGATGCGGATCAACCGTCACCAGCCAGTCGAGATGGCGAGACAGGATCGCGGCAAAGGTTCGCGACGTCACCGCCTCGCCGGGATGGAAGCGAATGTCCTGGCGCATGTAAGCGAGGTAGGGGGCGACGAGCCCGATCCTGCGAGCGCCCAGATCGCGCGCGGTGTCGGCTGCGAACAGCAGCGGCAACAGCTTGGCGTCCGGATGATCGAGACTGCACAGCAGGATGACCTCGCGGTCGCTGATGTCGCTTACGACCCTGAGATAGGTTTCCCCGTCAGGAAACTGACGATGCTCGATCGTGCCGACCTCTGCATCGAGCGCGGCGGATAGCGGCTGTGCCAGGGCCTCGCTGCCAGACAGCGCGAACAGCACGGGACGGTTCATAGCGCTTCAATCCCGAAGATCGGCCCGTCGCTCACCGCATAGGCCGCCGCATAGTCGAGCTCGCCCGGGCTCTCGGCATGAATGGTGCACAAGGGAGCCCCGGCATCCACCATCTGGTTCAGCCGACACTGCAGCGCGACGCCGGCGGCCTTGGCCATCGGCGCGCCGGCAAGCTTCGCGACCGTCGCGAGCTTGCGATTGTCGATACTCACCAGGCGGCCGCTATAGGGAGCGATCATATCCTGTTGGAACCGGGCGACCGGTGGAGCCCGCATGCCGCCCTGCGCTTCGCAGATACGTTGGAACTTGGCCCAGGCCCGGCCGCTTTCGAGGCACGCCCGCGCACGCGCATAACCTTCGCGGGCCGGGGCTGCGTCCGCGAGCTCAAGCAGTCCTCCCGCCAGCTCGCAGGCCCGGTGGGCGAGATCCTCGGCGCCCGGCTGCCCCTGGAGCACGGCAAGGATATCCTGCGCCTCGAGCGCCGGACCGATGCCCCGTCCGATCGGCTCGGCGCCGGGGCCGCGCATCACGCGCGTGCGAAGCCCGAAGGCTTGGGCGACAGAGCTCAGCGCCCGCTCGAGCGTGTCGGCGGCATCGGCGCCGCGTACCTTGGCGGTCGGCCCGACCGGGATGTCGATGACCAGATGGGTCGCACCGGCCGCGATTTTCTTGGACAGCACCGAGGCGACCATCTGCCCGACGGCATCGATATCGAGCACGCGCTCCACGCCGATGATCACGTCGTCGGCAGGGCTGAGATTGACGGCGCCGCCCCAGGCGATGCAGCCGCCTTCGCGCTCGACCACCTTGCGGATTGCGGAAACGTCGAGGTCGACAGGTGCCAGCACCTCCATCGTGTCCGCCGTGCCGGCCGGCGAGGTGATCGCCCGCGACGATGTCTTGGGCATGATCAGGCCCTCCGCGGCCATGATCGAGACGATGATCGGCGTGGTGCGATTGCCCGGCAATCCACCGACGCTATGCTTGTCGACGATGACCGTTCCGGGCCACTGCAATCGCTCGCCGACATCGACCATCGCCCTGGTCAGGCTGATCGTTTCGTCCGTATCGAGCGGGACCGCTGAGCAGGCCGTGACGAATGCCGAGAGATGGACATCGCTATAGCGTCGCTCGGCGATGTCGGTGATGATCGCTGAAAAAGCCCCGTCACTGAGACGATTGCCATAGATGCGCCGACGTACTTCGGCGAGCGAGGCGAGAGGCTGGGCGTGCGCGATCTCGACCGGATCGCCCTCGCTGACGCCGAGCCGCTGCCATGCGGATTCGGACAGGCCGATCTCGCCGGGCGCTGGAGCCTCTGCGGAACTGTGCAGCAGCGAGACGACGATTTCCCGCCCGCCAGCGCGCAGCGCGACCTGCGCGCGGGACGCAAGACCTTCCGAGCGGCAGACGGGACAGTCGTGGCGCATGACCGCGATCAGATCGCTTCCGGCAGCCGACAGGCCGATGCGGCGTGCCCGCAGCGTCGTCGCGACAGGCTCTGCTTCGGCGTCCTTGATGATCCCGGGCTTCACGCGAGCATGCCCCAGCTACCCAGCGCCGGTACGCTGCATGCCCAGCCCAGTTCCTCCGAGACACGCTTCGCCAGGACCTGGGCGCCGGTCGGCTCGCCATGGGTGACATAGACATGGCGCGGGGCCTCGTGCAGCGAGCCGAGCCAGCGCATGAGCTCGTCGCTGTCGGCATGCGCCGAGAGCATCGTCAGGTTGGCGACCTCGGCTTCGACGGGGATATACTCGCCGTGGATCTTGATCGTCCGGGCACCCCCGATCATGGCGGCGCCGCGGGTGCCCGCCGCCTGGAAGCCCGAGAAGAGGATGAGGTTCTTCCCATCCGGCGCGAAGCGTTTGAGATGGTGGAGCACGCGGCCGCCCGTTGCCATTCCACTGGCCGAGATGATGACCTTTGGGGCGGGGTTGGCGGTGAGCTCCTTGGATTCTTCCACTTCGCGCACATAGTGCGCGACGCTGCACGCCGCTTCGCACTCGGCGCGGGTCAGGCGATGCTCGTCCATGAAATCGCACATCAGCCCGCTCGCGTTGATCGCCATCGGGCTGTCGAGGAAGATCGGGATGTCGCGGAGGCGTCCCTGCGCGCGCAGACGCGAGAAATGATAGAGAAGCGACTGAACCCGTCCCACGGCGAAGGCCGGGATCACCACCGTCCCGCCTCTCTCGACGCATCGCTCGACATGATCTCCAAGCGTCTTTGTCGGATCGACCTGCTCGTGGCGCCGATCGCCATAGGTCGATTCCACCAGGACATAGTCGGCGCGCGCGGGCGGCTCGGGATCCTTCATCACCGCATCGCCGTAACGGCCGATATCGCCTGAGAAGAGGATTGTCCGTCCCTTCCAGTCGATCTCGATCGACGCCGCGCCGAGGATGTGGCCGGCGCGATGATAGCGCACCCTGATGCCGTCCGTGACTGCATGCCACGCTCCGAACTCGATCGGGCGGAAGAGCTGCAATGCCAGACGCGCGTCGGCCTGGGTGTAGAGCGGCAGCGCCGGCTGGTGCCTTGAGAAGCCGTGCCGGTTGGCGAACTCCGCATCCTTTTCCTGCAGATGGCCGCTGTCGGGAAGAAGGAGCTCGCACAGGGCCGCGGTTGCCCGCGTGGCAAGGACGGTACCGTCCCAGCCCAGGCGCGCCATGCGCGGTAGCGCGCCCGAGTGATCGAGATGAGCGTGGGTCAACAGGACCTGGCCGACATCCGCGACTTCAGGTGGAATTGGCGCCCAATTAAGGCGGCGCAGATCCCTGGGTCCCTGAAACAGGCCGGAATCGACAACGATCTGAGTTTCACCATCGTCCACCAGATAACGCGACCCTGTGACCGTTCCCGATCCGCCGAGAAAGGCGACGCCGAGACCATCGGCCGGGCGCTTGGCCAGATCGATCCTTGCTTCGCGCTCAAGGACGGTCACGCCGGACTGGTTACGGGAATGGTGCCGTTTCTTTCTCTTGTGCATGGACGCGGGCCTGCCTCTCACGATTATGTTCGTGAGCGCAGCATTGGTTCGCGGACGCCGCACGCCTATACGCAAAAGCCGCAGCACGACTGCTGCTCCCCGGCAGCTGCGTCGCGCGAACGCCGGTGGCCGATCCGATCGATCACCTTACCCATGCTTGCGCGATGCCCGGCGGACTTCGGTCTCTACTTATACCTTGCTCCTTGGACTCGAGCCTATGCTGGCTGGACGTTGACCAGAAGAGGACGGCATATGGGCGAACATGACCATCGCATGCGCAAGCGCGGCAAGATCGTTCTGATCGGCTTCCTGCTCGTCGCCAGCTTCTTTCTCCTCACCGAGCACACCGCGCACTTCCTGGGTGTGCTGCCCTATCTCATCCTGCTCGCCTGCCCGCTCATGCACCTGTTCATGCACCACGGCCATGGTGGGCATCAGCATGGCCATGAGCCCGGTCAGGCACCCGCCGGCTTGCCGGCCAATCCCAACGGCCGCATCGAAGGAGAGCCGCGATGACGCACGCCGACTATGGCTATGGTCTGTGGGGGCTCGCGCTGGTCAATGCCGCCGTTTTCATCCTCTTTGCGTTCAGCTTCTTCAAGCCGGCAACGCGGCGCGACTGGCGCAGCTTCGGCGCGTTCAGTGCGTTCATCGTCGCGCTCTTCGCCGAAATGTATGGCTTCCCGCTCACCATCTTCCTGCTGTCGGGGTGGCTCCAGTCGCATTTCCCCGGCGTCGACTGGTGGAGCCACGATGCCGGCCACCTCCTGGAGATGATGTTCGGCTGGAGGGTCAACCCGCATTTTGGCCCGTTCCATCTTGCCAGCTTCGTGCTGATCGGCACGGGCTTCTGGCTGATCTCGGCCGGATGGGCGCCGCTTCACGCAGCCCAGCGCGTTCACAAGCTCGCGACGACGGGAATCTATGCCAGGGTCCGCCATCCGCAATATATCGGGTTCATCCTCGTGATGCTCGGTTTCCTGGTGCAATGGCCGACGTTACTTACGCTCGCCATGTTCCCCGTGCTGGTCGTGATGTACATCCGGCTAGCCCGGCATGAAGAGAAGGCGGCGCTCGCAGAATTCGGGAATGAGTATCGCGACTATATGGCACGAGTGCCAGCCTTCGTTCCCCGGCTAACGCCTCGGCCCGCGCGTCCTGTCCGTTCATCCACGCCCTTGGAGAGGCAAGGCGCGGCTCGATCGGGGGCGGAACAGGCTTTAGCCAAAAAGCACGATTGGCCGCGCCGAGGCTGAGGGGTTGGGCGTCGGGGTGCGTATTACATTCGAGCGATGGAGCTTACGCCGATGGCCACCGCATCTCGGCACGTTGATTTGAGATGCGGCCCACGCTCGTTTCGGCGGATCGCACGGAGGGAAATCTGTTATGCCTTTCGATGCGACGTTGTTCATCAAAACTCGGATTGCGCCGGCCGTCGAAAGGTGCACCCGCGCCCCGAAACAGTCTGCCGTCAGCCGGATGAACACATGCCGAGGCGCCCTTAACCTCCGCTTGGAACTAACGCTCTCGCGGCTCGCACTCTCGTCTCAACACTTTTTCCGTAGCGGATAACCAGCCCCTCTGCCGCACCAGGATCGGGTGCTGCGGAAGATCTGGCGCAGTCCCGCCGCCTCCTTGATGTTAAGAGAGTAATTGGATGGGTATCGAGACACAGAGCCAAGTTCATCGATCAATAGACCCCGCTGCAGCCGACGCGATATTTCAAACCCTGAGCGCACGTTGGGTGTTGCACATCCTGGTAGCGCTGAGCAAAGACGATCTCCGCTTCACGTGCCTTCGCCGAGAGATACCGAGGATCAGCGCCAATGTGCTTACGGTCCGCCTGAGGGAACTGGAAGCGGCATGTCTGGTCTCGAGGACGACTTCGCCGCCACCGGATTCCTATCAACTTTACGGACTGGGGCCGTTGGCACATGGGTTGCGACCGGCGCTGCAACATCTGGAGCAATGGAGGATACAGCTCGGTGTATTCGGCAAGACCTAGAGCTCCGATGATTCCATCGTGGATCGGAGTCGATTGCCGCGCCTGCGGAATGCTCGCCGCCCGTCACTCAATGCTCGGGGAGAAGGACCGCCGCAACCTCGCGATAATCGACAGGGTGGATGCGGTCTTTTGATTGAAAGCGCGCAAGATCCAGGGTTTCATCGCCAAACGTCACCGCGATCGAGTTTATGAGATAGGCGCGCGTCCGTGAATATGGCAGGATCCAGATCGCTCGCTGGGTGGGAATATTTTGGCGAAGTCTGGTAAGTTTGAGTGCCAGCAGCCGGCTCGGCTCATCATTCGACCCGACAGCGAGCAGCGTGGTCCCGTAGAACTTGTTCGGGGTTCGCCAGGACAATATCTGGCTGACCGTCGCCCGCTCCTCGACCAGCTTATCACATTGCCCGGCATATCGGTCACCGATCGCCCGTGACATTCCGACACCGATGCTGTCGCCAATGATAAGGCACGCGAACATCGAACATCCTAATAAAGACAGGTTTCAGGGCCACCCGCCTCGCCCGTCATCGACCGTGCAAGTGAGCCAGCACCTCTTAGTCTTTCATGGGCAGAACGCGCGCTGCAAGCGCTGAAATATCGGCTTCCCCAAGAATGTAGGAGGCGCCCGTTTCGGAAAAGAATAGTTGTACGCGCTCTTCCTCTGCGGTGGGCGGGCAGATTGGCGCCGTAGAATGACTGTCACTCCAGGAAGCGTCGACAAACTGAACAAGCTCAGACCAGGCCCTGATACCGTCGTCGTGAATCGTGATGCGTTCCCGTCCACGAAATAGGATAACAAGCACTGATACCTGCATGATACCTTAACGGTTGATGTGTATGGTCGATGGCTTGGCACGGTCCTCAGGCTCCTGACCGTGGTAGGCCGAGTACAGGCCGAGATCGCCGAAAATCGTCTCCGATTTGGAGCGATGCTGCATTATCGGTCGCTTCCCCTCGTGAAGGGAAGGGTGTTTGTGAGCCATGGAAGATGGCGGGAACGAGACCATTCCGTCGAATGTTACAAGCAAAGCGGATGGAGATTTGTGGATCGTGGCACATCTTTCGGCCGTGGAACTTCACAACTGGATCGCGCTCTATGCGGCGGCAGGGGTCTGCTGCGCGCTCGGGATGATCATGTCCCTGGGGCTCATTCTCGTCCAACTTTACCGCGAGCAGGCGTGGGCAACGCTCACTACAGGGCGCGGCCTTCTCCTTTTCATCCCTAATACCTGGTGGCGATGGCAGAAGCTCTACCTGCTTTCGACCCCGGTAACGCTTGGAATTGTGGGCGCCTTCGCCACGACATTGGCCTGGACTTAGCGCCATGCAGTCTAGTTAAGTCGGTGCAGCGCTTCGGCGATGAGCCGCGCGACCTGATCATCCTCAACATCCCTCGGGGTGATCGGAAGGGCGGGGGCGATCTGCTCGAGTGCCCGCTGCGTAGCCGGCGTCGATCCGATGCCAGCGTTACGAGGCATTGCCTGGATCACAAGCTGTCGGATTTCGCCCGTCGCCTGCGAGCGCGCTTCTACAAGAAAATCCGGCCGACAGGCCCCGAGCGGGGTCAGACGATCAAAGATCGGCTTCTCGAGAGCCAGATCGACGCCTTCGCGTGCGAGAACGCGCCTTGAGCGGAGAAGCGCTTGCAGCACTGCCCGCTCGAAATTGCTCTCTACCGGTATGAACCGCACGCCCGAATAGATTGGTTGGGCATAGGCACGCAGGGGCGCATAGCCGTGAGCTTCTGGATACTGTCCTATTACAACAATGACGAGATACGGCCCCTGGATCGAATTGTCGCGCACCGAGGGCGACTGGACGCGATTCGCGACGTCGATCGGCTCCGAACCGGCCGGGAAGATTGTCGAGCCCTGAAATGCCTTGGCAAAGAGGGCCAGAAACCCTTGCGGAGCGTGTCCGCGTGGCCATCGACGGCCGAGTTCGCGAATGCCGGCAAGGGCCCTTCTGCTGTGCAGGGCGTCCCCATGTGTCCAGAGCACTCGTCCCAGCTCGATGCCTGGCGCCACCTCAATCTTTGCCGCCGCGCGCGTAAGCGCCCTGAATTCCTCGCCGATCGTCCGCTCGGCGGTATCCTCCGAATATGGCGCCACCAAGTGCAGGCTAGCATTGTTCATCAAGCGCCAGAGCAGTCTTGCCAGCCGCGGTATGGACGCGTTGCGCGTGCGATCGTCACTCGCGTCGTTATCGGGGCGCTGTGCCAGCTTCTCCGGCGCAGGGCGGAGCACCTCAAAATAGCCGACCGGGGGATCGGCCGGCGTCAGCGGGTTGCGGGTCTGGGTGATGCGGTTGGTGACTTGGTCGCGGAAGAAGGGGCAAGTGGCGACGTGCTCCGGTCGTTTGGCGCTGGTGAGGCGACGCAGATAATAGGTCTCGGCCTCCGATAGAAATGCCGGCGTAAGAACAGGCGGAGTGCAATCGACACCGAGACAGTCGCAGGCAAGCCATTTGCCGCCGATGCGCGCCTGCTGCACCAAGGTGATTCCAGCATCCTCATCTTGGCGTGAGCCTTCGCCGACATACCAGCGGATCAGCGCGGATTGAAGCGTTGGGGGCAAGGGAATACGGGCGCCACCGAGCCCGCTGCTGTGTCGGTCAATCAACCACATGAGGCTGCCAATCGAAGCATAGTCGATAAATGCTTTCCCAGCTCGGCTCGGTTGACAACAAGAAACGGTTCGATCTCCACTTCGGTGATTGGTCAATCGGAGGTCGTTATGAGAGCGATACTGCTAATAAGCGCTGCCCTGATCAGCGGATCGTGCGCGACGGAAGCGGGTGCGCGTCCAAGCGAAAAATCCTCGAGAACGGCCCAAGTCATCGTGATGTCGACGGCGGCGGCGCCTACCAAGCGCCAAGGCGGGATCCCGCTGACGACCGGGACAGATCCGAATGGCGGCGAGCTCGTCCAGACGCTGGCTTCGGCACCGCTTCCTCCCGCGTTTAAAACGCATGATCTGAGCCGGCGCTGGGTAGCCTTTGAAATGGCCAGCAGCTTTGCTGCATCCGCTTTGCCGGTCGCAACCGAGACAAGGGATTTAGATCCATTCGCGCATGTCGGCGTCGCCACGATCCCAACCGATTCCGGCTTGTCGGCGGCTCCGATTGCCATCCCACAATGGATGAACGGGGGGGCGGCATTTGCGACCGCCCCCCGACGCATTTCGGCTCGCTGTCCCGCGTACGGCTATCAACCTGCCGGGTTTCTCGATGCAGGCACCGAGCTGAGACGGTCCGGCTACTATGGGATGATGAGCAGCATCGCCTGTGAATATGGAATACCGGTCGGCCTGTTCGACGCGATGATCATCAGAGAAAGCCGGTACGACGCGGGCGTCTTTTCCCCAAAAAGGGCATTTGGGCTGACACAGCTCATGCCCGACACTGCGGCGGGGCTTGGCGTGAATCGCTATGATGTCGAGCAAAATCTCCGCGGTGGCGCTCTCTATCTGCGTCAGCAACTCGACAGGTTCGGACAGGTGCATCTGGCGCTGGCGGCCTATAACGCCGGTCCGGGGCGGATCAGGAACGGAGCCTTGCCCAGGATCGCCGAGACACAGGCCTACGTCGAAAACGTCCTGCTTAACTGGCGCCGCTTGCTGGGATTCACGCCACCGAATTTGTCCCAGGACGTGAGGGCTTTGTCGGTCTTGCAAAGGCCGACGATAGCCCGAGCGGCGACGGTCACGTCATATTAGGGAGCAGCGGCTCAAACAAGTCCGTCGCCATTGCCGACATCCAGAGCAGAAGGCTCAGCGTTGATATGTGGGCAAGATGAGCGCGTCTCGCCATGACGGCACCCACCTCTTTGACCAGTTTCTCCACAACGGCCTGCCGCAGCGGGCCAGCCCATTCCTTGCGCACTTCGGTCCCGTCCATGCCCTCTATCTCGTCGAGCGCAGCCACCAGCATCGACGGCAGACCCTCGAAGAGTTCCGCGAGCATCGCGATTGATGTCTGGAAACGCTCGTCAAGGAAGAGCTTTGGATTGCGATAGGTCTCTACGGCGATGATGGCTTGGATGATATTGATGTCCAGCGCGTCGAGGATCTGCTGGAATTCAAATAGATACATGGCTGCCCGTTTGGCGGGATCATGATGAAGCAACAGTCCTAAGCGGGTCTTGCTGATACCTGTCTTGAGCGCCAGCTTACGCTGTCCGATGCCATGCTCCGACATCGCTTCAAGGATCAGCGGGATGAAGTCCCGCTGATCGGCGCCGGCTGAACAACAGCCTTCGTCCGAGGCCTCGATATGGGCAAAGGATGACAAATTACCGTCTCCTGTTGCACGTTCGGTATGAAACGAAACACAGGGGCAGCTACTAATCAACCCTCGGCATGGATGTGCGGTTACGATCAGCGTGGCCGTTAATTATCTGAATGGGACCACGTTATCTGGCGGATCGTCGTCGCCGGCGGGCTGTGAGGAGGAGACGCAAGCGGAACTATCCAGCCCAATTCTCTGAAGTATTTTCGCCGCCTTCTGATCGACAATGTAAAGAAACAGCATGATCGAGAGGGTGTCGCCCAAGCTGATCTCAGAGCCTAAGCCCTCCGAAATAAGACGTTTTGCTGCATCGAGGCTGTCTGCGCTCGACTTCGTGATTGTGAGATCGATGCGGATATCACCGGTAGTGGGTATTGCCGACAGATGATCGCGAATTGTCCTCGGATCGTGGGACTCCAGCGCACAAGGTAAGTGGACACGCGCCGCCAACAGGCTCTCAAGGGTCTGGTAGCATCGGGTCTCGTTCGAGCGGAGGCGCAGGCTCTCCGTCGTCAGATTGAACAGGTGCTCCGAAATGTTGAGCGCGAGCGTGCACTGATCTCCCGTCATCGAACCTGCACCAGGCTGTCCTTCATCAGCATGTCTTGAGTGCTCATATCGTCGACAAGAATTCTGCCCGGCCGACGGGAATTCACCGACTCCGGTTAGCGAATCTAACCTGAGCCATCGATGACGGCAATTATCAGCGCATATGCCGACTCGGGAAGTGGCCTGCCCCGGAAAAGGGGGCGGCTTGCCCCGACGTCGGGGGCATTGTGCCCCGCAGGCAGGGGCATGCCGCCCCGCAAGGCGGGGCGCCTCCTTGAACCGTTCAAGATTCTTTCGCGAGTCGAACATGGTTGGGGGGAAGTTCGTTGCCGCCCGCCGTTTGACCTGACCACCTTTTGATTGGGCGCGGATCAGTCGCGTTCCGTTTGAAGGGAAACTCTCATGCAGACTGTCCTCAAGTACAGCGGTCGTGCGGAGCTGGCGGTTCTCGCCCTCATCGCACTGGTGATCGCGCTGCTTCTTCTTGCCGGACCGGCCTTCGCCGGTGCCGACACCACGTTCGATACCGCCCTGACGAAGTTCACCGACTTCCTCGAAGGGTCGGGCGGCAAGATCATCACCGTCCTGTCGCTCGCCGGCGGCATCGTCGCGCTGGCATCGGGCCGCTTCTCGATGGGCCAGATCGCAATTCCGGTCGGCGTCGGTGTGGGCGCCGGGACCGGCATTCCGATCGTCACTTCCACCGTCACCGCAACGATCTGAACAGTCCAAGGGGCGGCCGGAATAGCAGATTCGGTCGGCCTGCGGGGGAGGGTGGTGTTATGGCCGCGGACAAGTACGTCATTCCGTCTCATCTGGATGATCCTGAGCTAATCGGGCTGTGGACGCTGGATGAGTTCCTGGCGATGGTGATTCCATTCGTCTGGGGTATCCTGTCTCAGCATATCCTTATCGGCATGTTGCTTGCGGGCGCTGGCTGGTGGGGACTGAAGAAGGCTAAGGCAGGGCGGGCGACCTCCTGGCTGCTGCACATGGCCTATTGGCATCTTCCGGCCGGCTTCACCGGCATGAAGGCCACGCCACCCTCCTATCTCCGGTTGATGGCGGGTTGAGATGGAGATTTCCTACACCCACGCCCAAAGCCAGCGAATCCTCAAACAGCGCAATATGCTGGTGGTCATTGCCGGCATCCTGGGTGCCCTTTGCGCGATCTTGGCGCTCATCACAGCTACTCGCGACCGTGAGGTGGTCCTTCAGCCAATTCTTGGATCCCCGCTGGTCGTGAACAGCGCCGGCGTGAGCCGAGAATATCTTGAACTGGTGACGCGCGACACAGCCGTGCTGACGCTCGACCGCAGCCCGGCGAATCTCGAATACTGGATGAAATCGGTCCTCGATATCACCGCGCCTAGCGCGCAGGGGAAGATCCGCGCCGACCTCATGAAGATCGTGAACGAACAGCGCGGATCATCGATCGCGCAGTTCTTCACCATCCAGCAGATGGAAATCGACCCGAAGAACCTGTGGTCGACCGTTACGGGCGATCTCCACACGATCGTCGGCAACAAGGTCGTCGCCAACGAACGTCGAACCTTCCGCTTCGATTGGCAATACTCCGGCCTGTCGCTGAAGCTTGTCGGCTTCGGAATGGTGACGACCGGCAAGGAAAAGGATCAGTGATGTCGGTCTATGCGATCGGCAGCGCCGCAGTCGGCGTTGTCTTCCTCTCCCGTGTCTACTGCGTGTTGAGCCGTTGCTTGGGCGCCGGGCTGGTGGCGTTGAGCTTCGTCCTGCTCGCCTCGCCGGCATGGGCGGATCAGACCGTCATGGCGGCGGATGGCAGCCAGGTGGACTGTGCCGCCTCGGCGAAGGATCTCACCAGGATCAGCCTTGTCGAAGACGAATTCGCATCGGTCTCGAAAATTTCGACAGGCAACCCGCAGGACGACTTCTCGGTCGTGAACGAGCCCGTGCGCGGAGATATCTACCTGTCTGTGCCCGATGGCTTCACCCGTCCGGCGCTCTCCTTCTTCGCCACGAGCAAGCGCGGCTATGTCTACAAGATCGTCTGCCGGATAGCTGGCGATCAGGCGGTGCAGCTGTTCATCTCGAACCCCGCGATCGCCAAAGCGAAGTCCGACGAGAATGGCACGCCAGAGGTGGCGGTCGCCGCCAACCCGCAGGAGGCCGCCGTCGAGCTCGTCCAGGCCATGTATTCGAACAGTGTCGCCGACGGCTACCAAATGCGCCAGCGCACGCTGCGGCCGGTCTACGTTGGCAACCTCAAGGTCCAAATGATCGCTGAATATCGGGGGTCGGCTCTGACCGGGCGGGTGCTGCGCATCGAGAACCGCGGCCCTGAACCCATCACGTTGAGCGAGGCGACGGTCGCGCCGACCAGTGCGCTCGCCGTCTCGATCGCCGAGCCGAAGCTCGATCCTGGGAAGGTCACGACGGCCTATCTCGTCTCACAAACCGGGAGGCAGTGACATGGCCTGGACCGATTTCCTCAAGCGCAAGCGCGAGCCCCTCGATGGTGGTGATGAGAATCCGGAGGGGGTTTCGCCGATCGCGGCCGATCTCTCTGCGAACGAAAGCGTGCGGAAGAAACAGCGGATGCTTCTCGCCGGCGTAGCCGGGGTCGGGCTCGTTGCATCATCCTTCTGGATCTTCGGGGACGACGACAAATCGAACAGCGCCGACAGCGACGAGACGGCCAAGGTCCAGGTGTCAACCAAGGACATGGTCAACAAGAACCTCAACCAGCAGGAGTGGATGGCGCTCTCTGAGAACCAGATGCAATCGGTCGAGAACCAGCTGAAATCAGTCAACGGCCAGCAGCAGCGTATGGATCAGCTCTCGCAGCAGATCGAGCTGTTGAAGGGCGAAAACCAAGCTATGCGCGCGGATGGCTCCCGCGTTCTTTCTGCCTACCAGCAAGAGAATGAAGCGCTGCGTCGGGAAGTTGCCGCCGCTCGCACTGCGCCGCCTCCCGCGCCCGGGCCCAGCGCGATGTACGGACCAGGCGGAACGCAGGCCTATCAACGTCCGGATAGCCCAGGCGCCCCTGGTGCCGGTCGCGCGATGCCGATGGCGGCCAGCGCGGAGGTAAAGTTGGTGAGCTTCCAGACGGCCGACACAGGCAATGCGACCCGTGTGGCAAAGGGAACGACGACGTTCAGCGACAGCATCAACTATTTGCCGCCGAACAGCTTCGCGAGCGCCAAGGTGATCGTTGGGGTCGATGCAAGCGCGGGGGTGAACAGCCAGACCGATCCGCTGCCGGTGGTGCTGCGCGTCACTGGCCCGGCGCGCTCAGTCTATCAGAACGGTCGGCTCCTCACGACGAAGATCGAAGGCTGTCTCGTCAACGGCGCCGCGCGCGGCGAACTTTCGAGCGAGAAGGTCTACGTCAAGCTGCAAAAAATGACCTGCCCCCAGCCTGGTGGGCGCTACGCGGTCTCGGAGGTGAAAGGCTTCATCGCGTTCGGAGGCAAGACCGGCGTGCGCGGCCGGGTAGTGAGCCGCGAAGGATCACTGGCGATGCAAGCCTTCCTGGCCGGTCTGGTCAGTGGCGGCGGCAATGCGCTCAACACTGCCTTCAATCAGCCGCTCGCAAGTATCAGCACCGACGGAGAAGGGGGCCTCAATCGCACGCCGAACTTCGGCAGCGTGGGTTTGCGCGCGCTCGGCGGCGGCGCCGCTGAGTCCGGCAAGGACGTCTCGAAATATCTGATCGAGCGCGCTGAGCAATATCAACCCGTCATCGAGATGCCGACCGGCATCGACGTGGAAATTGTCTTCTTGGAGGGTGTCTATGTCCGCAACTGATCGTTTGCGAAAGCTCCGCGCGCTCGCGCGTCCAGCCCCAGTCGTGGCGGCGATAGGCGCACTCTGCATCGCCGGAATTGCCCTTGCAGCTGACGTGGCCGGCAAGGACGAAGCCAAGGTCAGCCTTCTCCTCAAAACGAGGCTTCCCAAGACCCCGCTTACGAAGGTTGACTGCGAGAAGATCGACGGCCTGTGCGAGGTAACGGCCGGCGCAAATCTCTTCTACGTCAATCATGGTGCGCGATATCTGATCATCGGCCATGTCTACGATATGGAGACGCGCCAGGACCTGACAGCGGCCCGGCTGCTGGAAATCAACCCGGATATGCTTGTGGGAGGGGCCGCCAAGGCGAACGCCGTGGCCGCCGAAGGGGGAGAAGCCGACGGGGCGACGACGCCTGTCGGTAAACCAGGGAAAGTGACCGCGCCGGTGCGGCCGGTTGTTCTGAACCTGTCGGGTCTTCCGTCTGATGGCGCGATCGTCTGGGGCAATCGCACCGCGAAGCAAAGCGTCACGATCTTCACCGATTTTCGCTGCGGCTATTGCAGGGCGCTGACGAACGTGTTGCGCGGCATGGATGTGAAGGTCGTCGAGCGGCCGATCTCCGTTCTTGGCAGCCGGGATATCGCGGATCGTGTCTATTGCTCGAAGAATCAGGAGCAGGCGCTGCACGCCGCCTATGCCGGTGAGCCGTTCAAGGGGCCGACGGCGTGTGACACCAAGGGACTCGACGCCAATGAACGGTTCGCACGCGAGCATGGACTCAACGCGACGCCGATCATCGTTCGAGGCGATGGTGCCGTGCTTGAGGGGTATCGGCCAAAGGAATTCCTCGAAGCCTGGCTGCGGGGAGGCCAGTCGTGAAGGCGGTGCGGCTCGATCGGGCACCGTTGCTTCGCGGCTCGACAGCACTAGCGGCGCTCAGCCTTCTAGGAGGATGTGCGACCTTCGGCAGCAATGTGAAGGGGAGCTTCTCGTGCGCCGCGCCGGACGGTATCTGCGCACCGTCAGCTTCGATCGACGACCGGGCGCTGGCCATGATCGCGGAGCAGGGTGCAGTTGGCGACCCCTCGCCAGCGAGCGGGCCGCCCCGCCGCCTCTCGTCAAAGCCGTCCCGCACAGCGTCGTCCAGTCACGTAATTCCGGTCTCGCCACTCGATGCTCGCCGCACGCAAGAGCGCGTGCTGCGCATCATTTTCCAACCCTATATCGATGAGCGTGGTCGGCTCCATGAGGCGAGCGCGATCCATGCGGTGGTCCAGAGCGGAGAGTGGCAGCAGCAGGTGCTGGCCGACGCGACATCGATCCCGGATCGCAACGCCATCGCGGCTGGCCCGCAACCGGAATCGCTCGCCGATGCCGTAGATCGCGCAGACCTCGCGACGATCGAGGCCGGGGGCATGGATCCCAATCTTCCCGATCCTGCGGTCGTCGCCGCGGCGCGCGCTCGGCGCATCGACCCGGTCAAAGCGATCCAGAACGACGTTGCGGCCCGCCTAGCCCCCAAGGCGGGCCGCACACCAACGCCCATCCCAAGGGAGATCGGCAAGCGGCAAGCGGAGACCCGAAGTGTCGATGGAGCGGCGCAAGCGATCCCAGCCTCTAAGCTGAAAGTCGACGGTTCGTCGACGCCGCCTGTATCCGACGCCGCCGCCGTACCTGTATCCGCTCCGAAGACGACGGTCGGCGCTGAAGCGCTGTCCCGGATCAAGGCCTCTCCGGCATTCCACGAACGGGCTGCCCAAGCGGAGAGCGACGCGCGAGCTGCCGGTCAAACCGGCGGCGTTCCTGCAACGAACGTCAAGGCGCAGCCGACAATCGGCGCGGCGGGTTTCCCTGCCGTGGTGCCGGAGGATAAATGAAATGGCACGCGGCTTTCTGGATGAGCTGTTGTCGGGCATCTTCGGAGACACCAAGCGGCCCGACGTGCAGCGTCCGGACCTCTCAATCCCGATGCTGGCGCACTGGCTGCCTTATCGCAGCTATGATCCCAAGACGGGAATCTTCTATAACAGCGCGTCACGGGGTTTCGTCATCGAAGCCGCGCCACTCGTGGGAGCCGACGAGCGCACCGGCGAGATCCTGTCGCAATTTATGTCCGAAGGCGTCCCGGCGCCTGGATGTCTTCAAATCCATCAATGGATGTCGCCGCGCATAGGAGAGCGCCTGTCCAAGTGGTATGTCCCGCGCTACTCGGCGCGCGGCGTCTATGAACGGATGGCAAAGCATCGGGTCGATTTTCTCACGGATGGCGTCTGGGAATCGCTCTCGGCCGATGCACCCTTCTGCCTGCGCAATCACCGCGTCGCGATCTCCTATTCAACCCCGGAATCATCCTCCATAACGGTCGAACAGATCGTCTCGCTGATGGACGGGCTGATTTCCGCGCTCCAGTCGGTGAACGTCGCGGCGCGCAGGATGGATCCCGTAGCCCTTATCGGGTGGATCGACGACATTACTTCTCCAACGACAGCGGCCGGCGAGGACGCCGTCAGCTACAACCCCCTCGATCCCATCGCCGATCAGGCAATCCGCCGAGACATCGAACTGCATATCGAGCCGGACCGGATGCTGCTGCGGACCGAGCGCTTTCGGCCGACGGGCAAGACGTTGAAGGGCGCGCCGGAGATCGGTGAGATTTATCCGGACGTGTTCGACGTGCGCTCCTTCTCGGTGCGCAATCTCCCGAGCCGTTGGGCGCCGTGGGATGTGACGCGGCTGATCGGCGACATGTTCACCGACAAGCTGCGCATGCCCTGTCCGGTCGCGACCAATCTTTGCATCGAGTTTCCCGACCAGCAGGCCTCAACCAACAAGGCCAGCTACAAGTTCATGCGCACCACCAGCCTGGCCGATTCCAAGTCGTCGCGATTTCTGCCTCAACTCCGCGAACAGTCGCAGGAATGGCGCTACGTCAACGAGGAAATTCGACAAGGCCGCAAGCTCGTGCGCGTATTCTTCAGCGCCACGTCATTCTCGCCCAAAGGGCAGGGCGACAGCAACGAGCGCGTCCTGAAATCGATCTACCGAGCCGCAGGCTGGGACCTGCTCGATGATCGATATCTCCAAGTCATGGGTCTGCTTTGCGCGATGCCGATGACGATGGCGAATGGTCTGTCGAAAGATCTTGAACGCATGAAGCGGATGCGCACCCTGCTCACGACGACGGCCGCCAATCTTGCGCCGCTGCAGGGCGAGTATCTCGGCGGAACCATACCGCATTTGCTACTCATCGGCCGCCGCGGCCAGCCCTTCTTCTGGAGCCCATTCGAAAACAGCGCGGGCAACCACAACGTCGCGGTGTTCGGCAAGTCGGGATCCGGCAAGTCGGTGGCGTTGCAGGAGCTTTGCGGCTCATTGTGCGGCGCCGGGGCGCGCGTGGTAGTGATCGACGACGGACGGTCGTTCGAGCATTCGGCGAAGTTGCAAGGCGGCGCTTTTGTCGAGTTCACCATGAGCTCGGGCTTCTGCCTGAATCCGTTTTCAATGATCGACGAAACGCAGGCTGTCGAAGACGAGGATTATCTTCTCGACTGCATGGCGATGCTGAAAGCGATCATCAACCAGATGTCGCGGCATATAAATCTACTCGACGATACGGAACGTGGCCTGATCGACGGAGCGGTGAATCAGGTCTGGGAAGCGCACGGAAGCCGTGGCTCGATCGATCTGGTAATCGAGGCGCTCGAGGCGACAGGGAACGGGCTCGCGGTCAATCTCGCGATCGCGATGCGACCCTTCTCATCCGGCGGAACTTATGGCCGCTTTTTCCAGGGAGAGGTTTCGTTCGAGCTTAAATCTCAGCTCACCGTCTTCGAATTATCCGACCTGTCCGCGCGTGAGGAACTGCGCAGCGTTGTCCTCACGGCGATCATGTTCATGTCGCAGCAGATGATGCGCAAGCTCGATCGCTCGATTCCAAAGGCGCTGCTTCTCGATGAAGCGTGGCAAATGCTCCGTGGGGGTGCGATGGCCGATTTCATCGAGACCTATGCGCGCACATGCCGGAAATATGGCGCCTCCCTCGTCACGGCGACGCAGTCGCTGAACGACTACTACAAATCGGCCGGTTCGATAGCCGCGCTCGAAAACTCCGACTGGTTCGTGATCCTTCAGCAGAAACCGGAGACAATCGCGGACTTCAAGAAGCACGATCGTTTCGAAATGGACGATTATACGGACGCCCTGCTTCGTTCACTGAAGCGTAACGGCTTCGAATATTCCGACATCATGATCAAAGGGCCTGATACCTTGGCTGTTGGCCGTCTGGTGCTGGATCCTTATTCGGCGACCCTCTTCTCTTCGAGCCCCAAAACCTTCGCCGCGATCGACGCGCTCATCGCGGAAGGTTTGAGCATCGATGAGGCGATCGAGCGGATCGCCTTCCCCGACAATCCTGAAAAATGGGTGAGCAGCCTCGTCCCGGCGGACGAGGCTGCCATCGCGGCGGAGTAGCGACGATGGCAGCACGCCCGGACAGCGGAACACATCGACGGATCGTTGGCTTCACCCGGCGCGAATGGCAGAGCACGCTCTATTTCCTGCTGCATGGTCTCGGGTTCCTGGCTTCCACGTTGCTGATCACCTGGGGGCTGTTCTGCCTCTTCTTCCTCGCGATCGGCGGCTTCTCGTTCGATGGCTTCGTCCACCAGCTGAACAATTTCACGACGCGCTACGTCGCCGCCGATCCGGCTCGGACCGGCGCTTTCCTTAACATGTTCGCGATTGCGCACATGATCCTGTCCACCGCCGTCATCGCCTTTCGCGCCGATCGCATCCTGCCTCCGCGCGATGAAGAGGGAGCCTCGCGTCATGGCTGAACAACCTCAACTCGACTTTCCCGTTCCACCCTCTGCGCCTGACGTTCGTGAAGCGAAGCGCAAGATCGGGTTCGGCGGGTTCACTCGCGGCCAGATCTTTCTCGGGCTGGTGCTGGTTGCGACCATCGTCTGGGGGATGTGGGTGACCCGCGCACTAACCCAGTCGAAACAGGACCATATCGTCTCAGCGCGACTTTCGTCGCTGGTGGGCGACTATGTCGAAGCCCAGCGCTACTCGGGTTCGCCGCCCGATCGCGTGCGGGCCGAGATGCAGGCGTTCATGTCATCGCTCGACACCGAGCTGCAGCGTCGTAGCCAAAGCGGTCAGATTGTCCTTGTTGGTGAAGCGGTGCTCACCAAGAACGTGCCGGATATCACCGATAGCCTGAAGAAGGCCGTCTTCGCTGCCGGAGTGCCCGAGCCCAAACGCCTTTCGGTCGAAGAGTTGCAGCGGATGCAGGAGCTGGCAGCAGCGCAGTCCGCAGTGGCAGCATCGCGAGCAGCACCACTGGCGACGCCGGGCGCCGCTGTCGATCCCATGGCTGGTGTAGCGGACATCGGGCCGCTGGCACCGGTGGCGCCCAATGCACCGTCGCAGCGGGTTCCCGCGCAAGTGTCCGGCGCATCGGTCTCGACCTTCGGAGGTCCCGATGGCAACGGCGGCCAATGAAATCGAGCCCCTGCGCTGGCGGCCGCGGAAGCGTTTATGGGGGGCGCTGGCGGCAGCTGTAATCGGCACCGTCGTGTTTGGTGCGATCAGCGGATGGCGCGACGACCACGTCCTTCTCGTAAATGTAACGGACTCGCTGCCGAACTGGGCGTTTCTCATCCACCGCAAGCAGGTCCCGGCGCGGGGACAGTTCGTCTTCTTCGATCCGCCCCACACCAATCTCGTGCGCCGGCATTTCGGTGCCAAGCCGCAGATGTTCGGTAAAATCGTCTATGGCATGCCGGGCGACGTCGTCGCACACAACGGTTCGGTCGTGACGATCAACGGCAAACCCGTCGGTCGCATGAAGCCGCAGACCAGGGATGGCGAGCCGCTCACGGTAGGCGCCGTCGGCGCTATCCCTGCGGGTTGCTATTATGTCGGCTCGCCCCACCCCGATGGCTTCGACAGCCGGTACGCCGACATTGGCTTCGTCTGCGCGCGCCAGATCATTGGCATTGGGAAGGCTATCCTATGAAGCAGATTCTTGCTGGTGTGGCGGCGGCCGCCATCCTTATCACGGGGGTCGCTTTCGGCATTCCGGTCCGCACCGAGGCGCGTGACTATGGCCAGACCGGTCAGGCCTTTCCTGTGATCGAGCCGGACCTGCTGGCGACGATCGAGACCAGGCTGAAGCGCGCGGAAGCGAGCGGCGAGCTCGCGCGAACCAACGAGATGTTCGTCAAGCGTGCCGAAGCCAAGGTGCGGCGGCCGACGCCTGTCGGCGGGATCACACCAGCGCGCGAGGCGCGGGAATGGGATTTCGATCCCACCGTCCAGGTCGAACATGATGTTCGCGACCAGAAGGGCAACCTCATCGCGGCGGCCGGACACCGGATCAATCCACTCGATTTCGTTGCGATCCGACAGGACCTCGTATTCATCGACGGGGATGACGTCGCTCAGATTGCTTGGGCGACGGCCCGGTACACTGACCTCAACGCCAAGATCATTTTCGTGAGCGGATCGCCGATTGCAGCGATGACAAGCCGAAAACGGCGCTTCTACTTCGATCAGGAGGGCAAGCTCAGCGCGCGATTCAAGATCGAGCATACACCCGCCGTCGTTCACCAGACTAGCCGCGTCATGCGCGTTTCTGAGCACGTGTTGCGTAAAGGGAGGCCAGGCTGATGCCCTTATGGCTCGACCTTCTGCGCACACCTATGGCCGCGCCCGAAACCGCAACGCTCAAACGGATGCGCCTCGTCTGGCAGAGCCTCTGTTTCTCGACCGCGGCCGGTGCTGCATTTTTCGGCCCGATTCACCGCGCGGTCGGCCGCGGCGCATCAGGCGGGATGGCGATCCTCCTGTCTGTCTGCGTCCTTTGGACCGCGTTCTACTTCATCAGGAAGCATAGCGCGGACAGCGCCTACCTCGACACCTTGGGGAATAAGGAATGATGCGCTGGCTCCGCTCTATCGTGACCGCACTTGCGCTCGTTTTGGCCATCGGGGCTTTCGCGCCTCGAGCCGAGGCCGCGCCGACCTGCAATGGCAAGTTTGTCAACCCTATCACGGATGTCTGCTGGTCATGCCTTTTCCCGCTTTCCGTCGGCGCACTGAAGATCTGGCCGAGCAGTCGACCAGATCCTGGCAATCCGGCCTCGCCGATTTGCGCCTGCGCTGACCCGCTTCCACGCATCGGCATTTCGGTTGGCTTTTGGGAGCCCGCCCGGCTCGCAGATGTTACGATGAAGCCGTGGTGCTTTCCGAACCTTGGAGGCATCCGAATCGCTCCCGGGTTCGACATCGGCCAGGGATATCTGGCGGGTCCGTCGATGGTAGGCGGCCGATCCCAAAGCACGGCCAAGTGGCATGTCCATTGGTACGTCTATCCGCTGCTTTACTGGATGGAGATCCTGACCGACTTCGTCTGCTTCGAGCAAGCCTCGTTCGACATCGCATACATCACCGAAATCGATCCGCTCTGGCAGGACGACTCGCTTGCCGCGCTGATCAACCCTGAGGCGATCGTTTTCGCCAATCCGATCGCGCAAGCAGCCTGTGCGGGCGACTGCATCGCCGGCACCGTCAACCTTCCTCTCGACCCCCTCTTCTGGTGTGCAGGCTGCCAGGGATCGATGTACCCGCTGAATGGCAATATCCCATCCTCGATCGGGCATGTGCAGTCATCCCGGCTCGCGGTTTCACGGTTTGCCTACAAGATGCACCGCGAAGCGCTGGCCTGGGGCACGATGGGTTCGAAGGGGCTCTGCGGAAAGTACCTCATGCCGATCATGCGGAAGCAACAATATCGCTTCCAGATGGTCAACCCGATCCCCACGGTCAGTGGCCGCTTCGCCTGCTCGGCGATCGGCGCATCCACGATGCCGCCCGACGCTGGCCGCGCCTATCCCGCCGGCGGCGAGGACATGGGCTACCTCGTGTGGCGCAAGCGCAACTGCTGTGTGTTTTAGGAGATCCAAGATGCGCCTTCTTCCCTTGGGTATCTTGGCCCTTCTTGGAATGGCAGGAGTGTCAGCGCTGCTTGCCCAAAACATCGATGGAGTTGATGTCCAAGCGGTAAAGAAACGCTCGGCTGACCTCGCAGCCGAGGCGCAGGCCTTTGTCGATCAGATAAAGGATCGAGGGGATCGGTTCCGGGAAGAGGCCGCGACGACGCGCGACGGGGGAACCGAGAATATGCGCCGCGTCGCCGCACAACGTCTTCCGAAAGGTCCAGCGGGTCCGGTCGATTTTGATGAAATCGTGCAAGGGGCGGCCAGCAATACGCAAACCAATGGTGGGGAGGCACCGCAGTTCATCGCGTTCGCCAGCCTGTCGATGCCAGACGAAGCTTTGAAGCAACTCATCCGCGACACTGCCGCTGCTGGTGGCGTGGTCGTCTTTCGCGGCTTCCCGAACAATTCTGCCAAGGAGTTCGTGGCGCGACTGAGCAGGGTGGTCAATAAAGGGCAGTTCGCAAGCATTGGCATCGATCCGCGGCTCTTCCGCGCCTTCCAGGTCCAGGCCGTCCCAACCTATGTGAGCGTTTCCTCGGACTTCGATCTCTGTGCGGGCTTTTCCTGCACGACGAAGGTTCCGCCATATGATCGCATGATCGGCAATGTGACGGTCGAATATGCCCTCAGTAACTTCGCCGAGGGCAACGGCCCCGGCGCACGAGTGGCTGCGGTGGCGCTGTCGAACATGAAGCGGACCAACCCGTGATTGCGCGGCGCCTTGTGAGCACGCTTTGCGTACTGCTCCTGGTCGCCGAGCCGGTGAGTGCGCAAACCATGACGGTAGAACAGGCTCGCGAAGAAGGCAAAGCGATGGCTCTGGAGAAGAGGAACGATTCCTCGATCGTACCGTCGACCGATGCCCAGGCGAAAGCGGTTCCGGGCTATTCGGGAACGGACCAGCCTCAGAGCACCTATTTCGACGATCCCGATCGGCTTGTCTCCGACGCTCAGGCCATGAAATCGGGAAACGAAAGCTATCGCCTTTCGACCGATGCCGATCATATCCGGCCGACCTTCAGTAACGCAGACATTCTGGCGACCACTAATCGTGCGACAACCGTCGAGAATGACCCGACGACTTATCTCGACGACGTGGCGATCTCGAGCGGCTCGGGCGCCTGCACTCCCTTGCCTCCGCCGACGAGCGGCACGGGATATTATGAGGCGACCTGCAACCAGGGCACCAAGATCGAGGATCAGCCGCGATCCTGTGCGATTACCATGGTTCCCGAGACGACCACGACCGACGCTTACAAGTTCTTCGTCGTTCCGAATGGTGCCTATGGCACACCGTTTGCGCGCTACGATGCAATGGCCCCGCATCTCGCCGCGGGCACCTGCAAGCCCACAGGCATAGTGATGCAGGCGTGCGCCGCCCATGTCATCTACGGCGTTTCCACCAACAAGTTCTGCGACGATTATTATGCGACCGAATATGTCTGCTCGGAGAACCTGACAGATCTATCGCTGCTTCCGAGCCCGATCACCGGCCAAGGATGGCATGCCAAGACGACCGAGGCGAAGGTCACCGTCAAGCGCGTTGACGGCTGCACAGGGCTTGCAGGCGACACCATGTGCTCCGCCGATCCGGCTGGCGAGGTGTGCACGGAAGGGTTGGAGACCCGGATCATCGAGGGTGTGCCTGTGACGCAGCCTTGTTGGGCATGGAAGCGGGATTTCTCGTGCAAAGTCATGACGGCAGGAAACGACTGCGGCGATTTGGAGGCGAACTCGGCCTGCACCTATGTCCGGGACGATTGTCTGGACGATCCCCAGGACGGGCCGTGCAAGGTCACGGAGAAGGTCTATCGCTGCCCGACACCGGCAAGCAAAGTGCCGACCGACAAGCAATATATCTGCGGAGACGACGTCTACTGCGTCAATGGCGACTGCGAGCCGATCGTTCGCGAAGCCTCCACCGAATTTCGCGATGCGCTTGTCGGCCTGCATGCGCTTGATCAAGCGGGCAAGGAATTCGACGAGAATAACTTCCGCGTGTTCACGGGTACTCGCGAAACCTGCCACAAGCCGGTTTTCGGCCTGATCAATTGCTGCGCCGGCAAAGTGTCGGGTGCCGTCCCCGTGGCGGCAGGCGCCGCGGCGCTGGCTGGCGGGCCGGCGGCGATCGCCGCGTTCGCCACCCCATTTCTCGTCCTGTTCGCGTGCAGTCAGGACGAGATGAAACTCGACATCAAGGATCGGATGGGGCTTTGCCACAATCTCGGTACGTACTGCTCATCGAGTTTTCTCGGCATCTGCTCGACCAAGCGCACTGCCTATTGCTGTTTCGAAAGCAAGCTCTCGCGCATCCTGCAGGAGCAGGGCCGCCCCCAGCTCGGCAAGCCTTGGGGTAGCGCGAAAAAGGAACAGTGCCAGGGATTCACGGTCGACGAATTCGCCCGGCTCGATCTGTCGGTGATGGATTTCACGGACGTCTATTCGGACTTCATGGATGCCGCGAAGCTGCCCGACGAGGTGCAGACAATGTCGGACATCCAAGCAAAAATTCAGTCCTACTACGATCTCCACGGCAAATGACGTGGGCCCGATGAAGCCCGCGCTGACAGAGGCCGCCGTGCGGCTCAACATCAGGGAGAAAGTTCATGACACTGTCGCTTCTCGAGCTGCCGGTCATCGTGTCAGCGTTCGTCCTACAGCCCTCCAGCAGCACGCCTCCCACGCCGGCGCCGACACCGTGCGCTGGCCAGCACCGCACGACGGTGGCGGACTGCTGCGTCCACGTCTCGGGGTGGGATCGGCCTGCAGACCAGCTCCTCCTCACATCCCTCCGCGCCAGCTCCAGCGATGACGAAAGGAAAGCGAGCCATGTCGATCTTCGGTAAGACGTTCATCCTGACCGCCGCGCTGTCAGCCGCGAGCTGGGGGCCGCAGGTCCTCGCGCAGGAAACACCGCCGCCACAGGGCGATGCAATTGAACAGGATCGCTCCGACGACTTCTATTGTCGCGAACGGCGGCTCGGCCAATGGTTCTATTGCGCGAAGCCCAAGCCAGCGGAGGAGACCGGGTCTACGGCGCAGGTCCGGGAGGAGAGCGCGGTCGATCGCATCGCGGCCATCGCCAAGCAACTGGATGAGCTGAAGGCGAAAGCGATCCTGGATCCGACCGAAACCAACGTGATCAACTATGTGCGCTTCCAACGCGAGCAGCTCGATCGCGCGTCGACCTTCTCCGACACCTGGCAGCGCGCGCTCTGGCAGAACCCGGACCTCGACTACACGCTGCAGCGGCCCGTCTCGACAGTGGGCAAACGGCTCTGGCTGGACAACCGCCAGGCGGACCGGGATGCGGTCCTCACGAACCTCGGCCAGCGCTACGGTCTCTTCTATTTCTACGCTCAGAGCTGCG
The DNA here is from genome assembly GCF_001598375.1 of Novosphingobium capsulatum NBRC 12533. Lineage (GTDB taxonomy): Bacteria > Pseudomonadota > Alphaproteobacteria > Sphingomonadales > Sphingomonadaceae > Novosphingobium > Novosphingobium capsulatum. Next base: position 8,856 of record NZ_BCYV01000021.1, on the reverse strand, counting down.
GTGCCTGCGAGGTTTTCGCGCCGATCCTGCGATCGGTCACCGACAGCCACCGCATGACGGTGATGGCCGTCTCGATGGATGGCGGGCCGAACCGCGAGTTCCCGAACTACGTCGTCGATTCCGGCCAGCGCGCACGGATGGGGATTCCAGGCAACGAGACGCCAGCGCTGGTCCTCTTCGACACCCAGACCAAGCGGACGATCCCGGTCGGTTACGGCGTGCTGAGCGCTGATGAGATCATGGATCGCATCTTCATGCTGACCAACACCAAGGTGGGGAGCGATTACTGATGGCGCGCGGGCAAAAGGGCGCGCTGCGCCGTAGGCTGGGCACCGGTCTCGCGCTGGTCGCCGCTTCGCATTTCGCATTGGTCGGCGTCGCGCGCGCCGATGTCGCCTCGCAGATGAACGGCTTTTTCAACGACGCTGGCGGCGCCGCGAATGTCACCGGGCCGACGGCGTTCCAAGGCCAGTCGGCCGGCTATTACTCGCTGGGCAATGTCTGGACGCGCTTTCCACAGAAGAGCGTTTCGCCTTTCAACCTTCAGCTCCCGAGCGCGCGAGCGGGATGCGGCGGCATCGACCTTTTCGCTGGCAGCTTCTCCTTCATCAATGCCTCGGAGATCGTGGCCATGCTGAAGGCGACCGCGAATAACGCTCTGGGTTTCGCGTTCAAGCTCGCGATCGATTCCGTTTCGCCGGAGATCGGCAAGGTGATGGACGAGTTCAGCCAGAAGGCACAGCTTCTCAACCAGATGAATATCTCGAGTTGCGAGACCGCGCAGGCGCTCGTAGGCGGGATCTGGCCACAGATGGAGACCACACGCTCCACGATTTGCGAGGCCGTCGGCAACAGCCAAGGTGTGTTTTCGGACTGGGCTGCGTCCCGGCAAGGTTGCAACAACGGGAACCGGCGCGACAGCACGATCGCGGGCAATACCGACGCCAATATGAAGGACCAGCTCGTCGGGGAGCCGCACAATTACACCTGGGAAGCCCTGAAGAAGTCGGCCAAATTCGGAGCATTCGACCAATCGTTCTCCGAATATATCATGACGCTGGTCGGGACCGTCGTGACGACGCCGTCGACCGATCCGAGCGTGGGCGGGAAAGTCGTCATGTTCGGACCGGCGGAGGAGGCGGTGGTAACAGCCTTGCTTGACGGCACAGCCGATGCGCCGGCCGTGAAGATGCTCAAGTGCAACGACACCGAGTGCTACGATGTCGGTGAGCAGACCCTGACGGTGCCGGCATCGTCGGCGTTGCGGCCGCGGATCGCGGGAATGATCCGCTCGATGAGCAGCAAGATTCGCACGGACACCGCCCTCGATGCGTCGGAGAAGCAGCTCCTGAACCTCGCCACGGTTCCGCTCTACAAGATTCTCTCCGTTCAGGCTTATGCGCATTACGCCCTCACCGATGGCGAGATCGAGACCCTGTCCGAAATCGTTGCGGTCGACCTGCTGGCGGCGATGCTCGACAATATGCTCGATCGGGTCGAGCAGGCGCAGACGCATTATCAGACATTCGACCAGGCGACCGCGACTCAGTGGAAGCAGCAGATCGCGGCCACACGGCAGAAATTTGCGCAGCGCGATGTAAAGCTCTCTAACAAGCTGCAGGTGACGATGCAGATCATCGACCGCAGCATCATGCTCGAGTCCACACTTCAAAACTCGATGACGCCGGGCATGTCATCCGCGCTGAACTTCTCACGTGGCCTGAACGCACAGGGCCTGATGTAGGGCGGGGGAGCCGGGACGATGCTCGAAGTCTTCACGGTCGGGGGCGGGGAGTATCTCGTCAACACTTTCAACGCGGTCGCCGCTTGGTCGGGCGGCGGCGGGTACCGATCACTTCTGCGGGTCGTGATGGTGATGGGCCTCATCTACTCGCTGCTCGTGGTCGCCTTCACCATGAACTTTCGCGTGTGGATGAACTGGTTTCTCCAATCAACGGCCATCTACCTCTGCCTCATGGTGCCTACGATCGATGTGAAGGTCACCGATCGGATCAATCCATCGCTCGCGCCGGCTACAGTCGCCAACGTCCCGTTGGGGCTCGGTGTCCTGGCGAGCTTCACGACGCAGATCGGAGACTGGCTGACGCGTACGGCAGAGACTGTCTTCGTAATGCCAAGCGAGCTCAACTACTCGACGAACGGCATGGTCTACGGAGCGCGGCTTTTCGACGCGACCCGCAATTTCATCATTCGCGATGCCGAGTTTTCAACGAACCTTGAGGAGCACTTCAAGAAGTGTGTTTTCGGCGATGTGATGCTCTACCAAAAGTCGCTGACGCTCCTCGCGCAATCGAAAGACCTATGGGCCGACATCGGGCCCGGATCGGAGGCGCGCTCGCAGCAATGGCTGGAGCGTCAGGGGGACGGGACCGTCACCAGCGCGATCGTCACGTGCCGGCAGGCCTATGGGATGCTCGATGCACAGTGGGCACCGATGATCGAGGCGAACACTCCGATCTGGGGGAAAGAACTCTATCCGAAGCTGAGCAACTCGCTGGCTGCCGACAAGCTCAAACATGATCTCCCGATCGCGAACGCCGCGTTCACCGGCTCGGGCAGCAGTTATAGCGATTCCATGCGGCAGAACACGGCGATCAATGCGTTCATGCAGGCGCGAAATAGCATGGCGGGAGGAACGGGCGCGGCGACGATCGATACCTTCGCACAGACCCGTGCCGACATCCAAGCCCGCAATACCTACAATTCGATCGCGCAGCAGGCGATGGCGTGGGTGCCGATCCTCAACATCGTGCTGACCGTCGTATTTTTTGCGATGTTCCCGGTGATCTTCCCGCTTTTTCTGATGCCACAAACGGGGCTGGCGTCGCTCAAGGGCTATGCGATGGGGTTCTTCTACCTGGCTGCCTGGGGGCCGCTTTACGTCATCCTCCATATGATCTGCATGACGCGGGCCGAGGCAGCCTCCGCTGGTGTCGCCGCCGGCGGGGTGACGCTCGGCACCTACGCCGGAATTGGCGCGGTGAATGGGGAGACGGCGACGATTGCCGGCTTCATGCTGATGAGCATCCCGTTCCTCGCCGCGGGCCTCGCGCGCGGTGCGATGTCGATCGCCGGCCAGGCGACCTCGATGCTCGCGCCGGCGCAGAATGCGGCCGAAGCCGCAGCCCTCGAGCAGACCACTGGCAACTACTCCTACGGCAATGTGAGCTGGGCGAACGCGACATCGAATATGCGCCAAAGCGACCAGTGGTCGACGGCGCCGAGCTTCATGGGCGGTGCCACCAGCGTCGGGTGGCGACAGGACAACGGCGCGGTCGTGTCGGGTTTCGGCAACGGCCAGGAGGTGTTCGATACGAGCGGCGCGATTTCGCGATTGGGCTTTACACCCACGATGAGCACGGGTTCGGTGGCAGAATGGCGCGAGATGGCGAACGAGGCGCACCGCCAGGCGCAGGCCTATGAGAATGCCGCAGCCGACATCCTGACGGCGACCCACGCGAACCGCAGTGCCTTCGGTACCTCCACCGAACGCTCGTCGGGCTGGGAGTCGAGCAGCGGGCGTCAGGCGAATAGTTCTGTGGAGGCGTTCGACAGGCGGACCGCAAGCAGTTCACAGGGCCTGGAGGAACGCGATACGATCTCTCAGGGCCAGCGCATTACACAAGGGCATGACCGCCAAGCACAGACCAACGACCAGATATCGGGGACTATTTCGGCTGGAACGGGTGGTCGGCAAGCGGGACGTGGGGCTGGTGATCGCGGAGGAGTGCTAGGTCGACTACCCTCCATCGGAGGAAGCGTTTCCAAAACAGGCAGCCAACTCGACGGCTTGCGTTATGGGACGGACGAGACTCGTGGCAGTGACAGCGCCAACACATCGTCGAGTGGGGTGCGGGACGAACATGCCAGCGGCAGCGGCGCGACGATGTCCGATGGGACTTACTCACGCAGCGGCAGCTTCAGCCGGGCTTCTGCGACATCGTCCGCGTCGTCGAGCACGGAGGATTCACTCGCGCGAGCGAAGTCCTATTCGGAAACGGCCCGCCGGCTCGAGGAGCTTTCCCAACAGCTCTCGCGCGATGCAAGCTATGCGGAAACGCATGGCATGCAGCTCAGCGAAAATCTGAGCCAGGATCTTGCGCAATGGTATCGGCACCAGCAGGTCGAGAACCCGGGTCTTGAAGCGCCTGAGCTTTGGGCAACCGATCTGACCGACCAGCAGCGTCTCGTGCGCCAGGAAATGATCACGCGCTGGATGCACGACAAACAGGATGGCATTCGAGCCGAGATTGCGGGCCGCCTGCACGACCCGGACCTCGTTGACGTGAGCCGGCCGAGCGTCTCGAGCGCAGCAGACGTCAAGACATCTTACCGTCCACACGGACCCGGGCGATTGGCCAGCGGCCCTGCCGGTGCTGGCGATGTGGCCGCCGCCGCAATCATCGAGGCCGGCAAGGGCGAGTTGAATAACGATCGAGCAGCGGCTCAGACGATGCGAGGGCAGCGCGTGCTGGGTGCCGTCGATCTGGAGCAGGAAGTGAACCGCGATCATGATCGCGGCTTCTTCCAAGACCCCAAGCTTCGCGAATAGGTCAGATCAGGTAGAAAATAGCTCCGACAAAGCTGACCATCAGAGCATAGGCCAAGGCATAGCCGATCATTCCGCCACGCGTCGGATTGCCCTCCTGGTCGGTGATCATCTCGATTTCCGGGATTTCTTCCTCGACGACAGCAAGTGTCGGACCGCCAGGAAGGTCCTTAGTCAGATTGTAGGTGTTGAGGTCGAATTTGGCGAAACGCATCGGCTTTCTCCGCGCCTCCACCATAGTGCGTTCGAGGTTTGTTCGCAACTGCTTACGTTATACGGCTCAGCTGCGTTAGCGCGCGAAATGCCCACGCTAGAGGAGCGATTTCGCGAACTGGACCAGTCTTGATGAATTAACCTTCAAGGTGTATATCGGGATGGCGATCAAGCGGAAGCCGCATCATAATCTGGCTGCGGTCCAGGCGAAGTTCGCGCAGGTTGGGACCTTGGAGATCACGCGCACCGCCGTCCAGGGCGCCCGCGCTTTGGGCTATTCGCTGGGAGACATCGTTGAGGTGGTGCAAGCACTTGAAGCCGGCGACTTCATTAAGTCGGAGACAGCGCACAATCCGCCCAACTCGAAGGTATGGCACGACACCTACAACATGCCGTGGGACCAGCGGTGGCTGTATCTAAAATTCGCAGGCGAAACGTTGGTCGACGTCGCGCTCACATCGTTCAAAGAGGTCGGCAATGACTGAGACGCGCATCCATCCCGAGACCGGCACGCTCCTGCGACGCAGCGTGCGTCCGCAGACTGTGAAGTTCGGCTCGATGACGCGCACCGTCGAGGTACCCGGTTGGTATCCCGACGATGACGGCGACGCGATTCATTCCGGGGCCGATCTCGCCGAATCCGATCGCGTGTTTCGGGAGCTGAAGAAGGCCTATGCGGCTCATGTCCGCGAAGTCCGCAAGCGCTTGAAGCTGACACAGGAAGAAGCCGGATATCTGATCGGCGGTGGTCGCCGGGCCTTCCAGAAATATGAAAGCGGGGCCATGTCGCCGAGCGATGCGGCTGTGGGCCTGATCGAGCTTCTCCATCGGCATCCCGAGGAGGTCGAGTTTCTGAAGTCCATTCGGTCAGCAGCATAGAGCATGAACCAAAGTATGTATCTTACGGGGTTCGGCCCCGTTCATCGTTCTCGCAAGACGGGATGCGCCGGGCTATGCCGCAGGAATATGTCGGGTCCGCCTTTAACATTGAATTATAGGCGATAGCTATACCGTTGGCATATTAGCATGGAAAATTCCGAGGCATTGATCGACCTTGGAATTTATGCGATAGATATGCCATGAAGGTAGGTCGAACTGATAAATTGAGGTCGTTGCTCGATGCGTGGGAGCCACACACGGTGGCGACCAGCCCGCATCTCAAGGCGCTCGGTCTGACAGCACAGGACCTGCAGAACTATAGATCCTCGCAGTGGCTCGTCTCGTTGGGTCGTGGCGCATTCAAGCGCCCGATGGAAACAGTGACCTGGCAGGGAGCGCTTTACAGCGTTCAGTCCCAGCTGAAGCTGCCGGTCCACGTGGGCGCGCTCACGGCGATCGAGATGACGGGAAATAGCCACTATGTGCGCTTCGGAGAGAGCAGGGCCTACCTCTTCTCGCCGCTGCACGTGGTTCTGCCGGCATGGTTTCAGAAACATTGGGGGGGGGAGGTCCGTCATATGCAAACCAAGCTCCTGCCGAACGATATCGGGCTCACCGAGCACCGAACCCCGGAAGGCTATCCATTGACAGCCGCTACGCCCGAGCGGGCGATACTGGAGCTGCTGCATCTCGCGCCAAAGGAATTCGATCTCGTCGAGGCCTGCCAGATCGTGGAGGGCATGACGTCGCTTCGCCCCAAGCTCATGCAGTCCCTGCTCGAGGCCTGCACATCGGTGAAGGTCCGGCGGCTGTTCCTCTACCTTGCGGAACGGGCGGACCTCCCGGTCATGCGGCACGTGAAGGTGGAGCAGATAGATCTGGGCTCCGGCGATCGCAGCCTTGCGAAAATGGGGCGGTACGTCCCGAAATACAGACTGCTCCTCCCCAGGGAGCTTGTGTCGAGTGGCAACTGACCAATATCGTGACCAGGTTCGCCTGCTGTTGGACGTCCTGCCTTTGGTCATGGCGGAGCCGGCCTTCGCATTGAAAGGCGGCACGGCGATCAACCTGTTCGAGTGGGATCTCCCGCGGCTCTCGGTCGATATCGATCTAACCTACCTTCCCCTCCAAGACCGGGCGGCCTCTCTGCAGGCGATCGGCGAGGCGCTTGCCCGGATCAAGGTAGAAATCGAACGCCGCCTCCCGCCAACCCGCGTGACCCAGACACGCCAGGGCCAGGAAGGTATGGAGGTCAAGCTCAACTGTCAGCGCGGCAAGACCCAGATCAAGGTCGAGGTGAATCCCACCCTGCGCGGCCATCTCCTTCCTCTCCGCGATCTTCCCTGCTCCGACCGTGTGCAGGAGAGATTTGAGGCTTTCGTCGAAGCGCGCTGTCTCTCGCACGGCGAGCTCTTTGGCGGCAAGATTTGTGCCGCGCTGGACCGGCAACATCCGCGCGATCTGTTCGACGTGAAGCGTCTGCTGGACGTAGAGGGCGTCGTCGATGAGGTTCGTCACGGTTTCGTCGCGGCGCTTGTAAGCCACGGGCGCCCGATCGCTGAACTGATCAGCCCGAGCCGAAAGGACCAGAGCGGAACGTTCAAGGCCCAATTCGAAGGCATGCCCTTCGAGCCGTTCACCTATGAGGATCATGTTCATACGTTCGGTCGCCTCGTGGCGGCGATCCATAGGTCCCTCGGCGCTGATGATCGGAGGTTCTTAGAGAGTTTTGAGGCCGGAGACCCGGAGTGGGACGCCTTCCCATTGCCAGCGCTTCGCGAGCTGCCCGCTCCTCAATTCAAGTTGGTAAACATCCGCAAATTTCGAAAGGCACAGCCGGAACGGCACGCAGCGGGTCTCATCGCGCTGGAAGCAGCTTTCGAGAAATAGCACGCGGTAATGCGCATCGCAGGAGAGCGCCCGATTGCTTCGTGGGTCCGGGCTGAGAGATTCGAATTCATCCACGAGTTGAAATCGTGTTGGTTTCGGAGTATATGAAACTGACTCAACAGGAATGATCGAATGGTTCGCCCAGCAAATATCGGTTTCGTTGATGCGGATCGCGTCCTCCACGACCGGATTGTGGCGAGCACCGACCGCATCATCAAGATGATGCCGGCGGCGGCAAAGGCGGCGGCGATAAGCAGCGTCGACGTGCCGAGCCTTGTCTTCCATCTCGCGCTTGGCATCCCGGCGGTCGAAACGGATAATCCGGAAGCCGCGGAAAGAATTACGAACGCCATCGCCTTCAAACGGCGGCTGATCGATGCTGCAGGCGGAGCTCTGACCGCGGAGAAGGTTCGCACGTTGCTTGGGCACAAGACGATCCAGGCCGTCTACAAGGCGGTCAAGGATCGCCGACTGCTGATGGTCGAAGACAACGGGACGAAGCTCTTCCCGGTCTTTCAGTTTGATGGGAATGCAATTCTTCCCGGCGTTGCGAAGGTCCTTAGCGCCGCGCCGGAAACGACGGGCTGGGCCGTCCTGCAGTTCCTCGTCAGCGGCGATGAAGGTCTTGATGGAGTGAGCCCGATCGCGTTGCTGAAGGGCAGCGATGCGGAAGTTGAGCGCCTAGTGCGTTTCGCCCGTACGCTCGAAGATTGACGCAATATGGGAGCGAAAGGCGGGATACCCGTGGCGACGATCGCGACGGGGCGAGTGCTTCATCGCGTGCACGCCGCGACGGTCGCGGCCAAATGGTATGGCCGCAAGGACGCGACCTGGCGTTGGGACGATCCGGACGGCAAATTCGGTGTGCTGTATTTGGGCAAGACGCTCGTCGGCCCCTTTGCCGAGACCTTGCTGAGGAGGCCGACGGACCGGGATGTCCTTTGGGATCAGGTCGCCAGGAGACGCGCTGCAAGATTCTCCGCAACGCGACCGATCCGGCTGGCGAAGGTCCACGGACCGGGTCTCGGCTGGTTCAGAACGACCACCGCCGGAGTCTCGGCCGACTTCGATCCGGTAGACAATCCTGGCGCGTATGCGGTGCCCCAGCGGATCTCAGCGGAAATCTACAGCACCACCAGCCTCGATGGTATCCAGTACCGATCGCGGTTCGACAGCGATGAGCTTTGCATCGCGCTGTTCGATCGGGCTGACGCTGCAATCTCCTTGGACACGGAGGGTGTCGTCATCGCCAAGGACTGGACCCGGACCGTGCTCGGCGATCGCGGCTATACGCTGATCGAACT
>NZ_BCYV01000020.1 GCF_001598375.1 Novosphingobium capsulatum NBRC 12533 | reverse complement strand
CGGCTCGGATTTCATCTCCGAGCATATCGAGCAGGCGTGCATCGCCCTCAAAATCCGCCTCATCCATTCGCTGCCGGGGCGTCCTCGCGGGCGCGGCAAGATCGAGCGGCTGTTCCGCACCATCAACGACATGTTCCTGCCCGACCTGCCCGGCCACCTGATCGCGGGCAAGCCGCTGTCGGCGCCAGTGCTCACGCTCGACGAGCTGCGCGCCCGCTTCGAGGCGTTCGTGTGCGGCGTCTATCATCGTCGCCCGCATGGCAGCACCGGCGAACCGCCGATCACGCGCTGGCAGAAGGGCGGGTTCCTGCCCGCAATGCCCGACAGCCTTGAACAGCTCGACATGCTGCTCGTGCACGTGCCCAAGCCCCGTAAAGTGCTGCGCGACGGCATCCGTCTGATGGGCAGGCGCTATGTCGAACCCACGCTCGCGGCCTTCGTCGGCGAGCAGGTCGAGGCGGTCTATGACCCCCGCGACCTGACCGAGATCCACGTCTACCACCAGGGCCGGTTCGTCTGCCGTGCGCTCAGCTCCGAGCACGCTGGGCACCCGTCGTTGCGCGCGATCCAGCGCGCCCGGCGCGGCGCGAAGGAGCGCGACAAGCAGGTGCCTGCCCCCACGGAGACCTTCGATGGCGACCAAGAGGATACGGCTTCCCGGCCCACCACCTACCGAGGGCTCCGGCTCTACGCCGCTGACGATTGAGTTCCTGGTCGAGCAGCCGTTCCTGGCGACCCGCGAACATGCCCGGTTCGTCGAGTTTGCCGAAGCCTGCGCGCACTACCGCTATATCGGCGTGTGTCATGGCCGGCCGGGCGTCGGAAAGACGCGATCGGCGCGCGAGTTTTCCAGCTTCCCCGACCTGGGGGAATATGCCGCGCTCCGTCCCATTGCCGCGCTCCTTGGCGAAAAGGTCGCTCGCTGCCGCGCCGTCTTCTACACCGTGTCGGTCAGCAACACGCCCAAGACGATCGACGCGGTGTTGGGCCTCAACCTCATTAAGCTGGGCTATGCCCGGCTGACGGTCGCGGGCGGCTCGCAGGACGAAATCACCCATGACGCCGCCCGCATCGCCTGCCCCCTCGTCATCGTCGACGAGGCCGACCGCCTGACCATAAAGTCGCTCGAACATCTCCGCGACATGGCCGATCGCCACGGCTTCGGGCTGATCCTGATGGGTATGCCGGGCTTGGAGAAGCGCCTCGCCCGCTATGCCCAGCTCTACTCGCGGATCGGCTTCGTCCACGAGTTCAAACCGCTTACCGAGACCGAAATGCGGCTGCTGCTCGCGACCCACGCCGGCGATTTCGGGATCAGCTTCGACCCGGCCCAACTCGACGCGATCGAAGCGCAGGCAGCCGTGATCCGCATCACGCGCGGCAACTTCCGGCTCATGGAGCGCCTGTTCGCGCAGATGCGGCGGATCATGACCCTCAACCGCGTCGAGGAGGTCACCGCTGACATCGTTCAGGCCGCGCGCGATTGCCTCGTCATCGGACCCGGCAACTGACAAATAGCGCGATCAGAACGCCGCCATTTAGCGCGAGCGTTTACACAGGATAAGATCCATACCGTTTCCGGAACCACTTTCTTGGGGTGACTACACGAAAGTGACGTATCTGCACGGAAAGGGCGAACGGATAGCGAACGTCACGCGGCAAGTAGGGAGTTGACGGCGCGCAGCGGTCGCAAGGCGTCCGGATCGGGTTGATCTTCAACATTCCAGCTATAGTCACCGGTCAGCGAGATATGCTCCCAGCCCAATGGCGCGATGTGGCGTGCGATTTCGTCGGCTGTGCCGATGTCCGCCAGCGCCATTTCGAGATAGCGAGTGTTCCACAAGATGATGGCGGCGACGAGCAGGTTGAGGCCGGAGGCGCGATAGGTCTGGTTCTCGAACCGACGATCGCGCAGTTCGCCGAGCTGGTTGAAGAAGAGCGCGCGGGCGAGCGCGTTGCGGGCTTCGCCTTTGTTGAGGCCCGCCTGGGTGCGCCGGCGCAGGTCGATGTCGCGCAGCCAGTCGAGCATGAAAATGGAGCGTTCGAGGCGGCCCAGCTCGCGTAGTGCGAGGGCCAGTCCGTTCTGTCGCGGATAGGCGGACAAGCGGCGCAGCATTGCCGAAGCAGTGACGGTGCCGGTGCGGATCGACGTGGCGAACCGCAGCAGTTCGTCCCAATGCGCCGCGACATGACCCAATGCGATCGGTTCGGCCGTCATGCCGGCAAGCAAGGGGCCGGATTCTTGGCCGGGAAGGAGGTGTAAACGACGCTCCTTGATGTCGCGCAGGCGCGGCGCGAAGCGGTAGCCGAAGAAGGGCATGAGGCCGAACACATGGTCCGATGCCCCGCCCGTATCGGTGTAGTGCTCCTCGATCGTCAGGCCGGTCTGGTGATACAGCAAGCCATCCAGCACATAGGGCGCTTCGCCAGCGGTCGCCGCGATCACCCGACTTGCGAAGGGGTCATATCGATCCGAGACATGGGTGTAGAAGGCAACGCCTGGTTCGTTGCCGCTGCGCGCGTTGATGTCGCCGATCGCGGCCCCACGGCCCCCGGCATGAAATTGCTGTCCGTCGCTCGACGAAGTGGTGCCGTCTCCCCACAGCGCGGCGAGCGGCATGGCGCGATGGGCGTCGATCAGCCTTCCCAACGCTTCGCCATAGGCGGCTTCGCTGATGTGCCAGTCGTGAAGATGGGCGAGCTGACGCAGACTTGCGCCCCGGCAGGTTTCCGCCATGCGTGTGAGGCCGAGATTGATGCCATCGGCGAGGATGACCGTGAGCAGCGCATTGCGATCGTCGGCTTCCCGGCCCGAACGACGATGGATGAAGCATTCGCTGAACCCGGTCCAGGCATCGACCTCCAGCAGAAGATCGGTGATATTCACGCGCGGCAGTCGATCATAGGCGGCGCGACGGGCAATCTCGGTGGCGGGCGGTGTTGCCGCCTTCAGCGGCGAGATGATGAGACCGTTTTCGTCAAGCTTAACCTGGGGCAGCTCCCCTTGCCGTGCAAGGACCGTTACCTGCTCGATCGCCGTGTCGAGCCTGGTGCGCCGTTCCTCGATATGGCGCTCGAAATCCGTTTCGATGGCGAGCGGCAACGGCCCCTTCTCGCGCAGCGCCGCAAAGGTCGCCGGCGGTATGAGATAGCTGTCGAAATCGCGAAACTGCCGGCTTCCCGCGACCCATATATCCCCGGCTCGCAACCGCTCGCGTAGTTGCGACAAGGCGCATAGTTCATAAGCGGCACGATCAACGATGCCATCCCGCAGGACGAACGGGCGCCATGCGGGCGGCACAAAGCGTAGCGGCACGCGATCAGGCAAGCGCCGTTTGCCGGTCCGATATAGCTCCGCGATGATGGCCAGCGCTGACAGGAGCCCCTGAACCGCGCCGGCGCCGCGAAACTCGAAGGCGTTGAGAAAAGCGCCGACAAAGAGCTTCACCGTCCGATGCCGCTCGATCAATTCGGCGGTGCGATCGACGGTTTCCGGTCGCCCGAGCACTTCGGCCTGCTCGACGGCCACGGCGAAGTGCTGCCAGTCCAGCGCCTCGATCTGCGCCAGAGAATCCACGCCCTTGCTGCGCGCGTCGATGAGGAGGCGGCAAGACCCCGTGAGCGTCCGGAGGTGGCCTTGCAACTCGCGCACCGTCTTGAGGGCTTTGTCGCGGGTCCGGTTCTCGGCGCGGCGCGCCATGCTGCCCAACAGCTTGTCGAACATCGTCAGGGTGGCGTCGGTCAGGCTTTCCTCAAGCCGGATGCCGGTTGCCGCCAGCGTCGCATGGCGGCGCAGGGCATTGAGTTCGCCAAGGTGCTGGGGTGTGATGCGGCTGCCTTCGTCCGCCAGCCTGTCAAAAGTCAAAGCCGGGATCATGTCGGCACGGGCGCGATCGAGGCCCAGCGCGCGGATATAGGCGAGCCGTTCGATCAGGCGCAGGATGTTGCGCGCTGCCGGCGATTGTGGCGCATTGCGCATCCAGGATAGCCATGTCGCGACCTGCCCCGGTCGTCGGGCCAGCAAATCGTCCAGGCCCTGAAGGGTGTCAGGCAGCAGGCCATTCGTGAGCACTTCATAGGTAAGCTGTTCGGCTTGCTGGCGCGCCCGCCGCAGCACCGCTTCGAGAATCGACGGAGAAGGCAGGAGGATCTGCAGGCGCCGGAGTTCATCGACGATGACGTCTGCCATCTGGCCGGGGTGTATGATGGTCTGCGCGATTGGGACCGAGAAGGCGACAACTTCACGGAAAGCGTTGCGGTCAAAAATCCTGAACCCGTGCGATCGTCGGATTTCGACGAGATGCTCGCGACGGGTCTGGTCCCGATGGGCATAATCCGCGAAGGCTGCCGGCGCGACGCCGAGTTGCTGCGCCACATAGGCGAGCACAGGAGCGGGCGGGACTTCGCCCGCTTCCAGCGCACGGCCAGGCCATCTCATATATAGCATGAGCATCGCATAGCCGAGCCGGGTGGCATCGCCGCGACGGCGGCCGACAATTTCCAGGTCGTCGCTGGTCAGCGTATAATGACGCGCGATCTCGCGCTCATCGAGCGGCGCGCCATAATGCCTCGCCCAGATTTCCAGGCTCACCAGTCGCCGTCTCGCCAAGCATCATCTCCTTCGCTTTGCGTGTCCGTCAGACGGTCCTCTGGCGGCCAACAGGAATATGTCCGTTAACTCTGGACCTGTAACGGCGATTCGGACAAGATCGCATAATGACGGGAAAACGGACAGGATCGGGCATCATGTGGCGCTGATCGGCTATGCGCGCGTCTCGACCGCAGACCAGAAGCTGTCGCTCCAGCTTGACGCGCTGAACACTGCCGGGTGCGACCGTATATTCGACGATCACGCATCCGGGGCAAAAGCCGATCGGCCTGGCCTAACCGAAGCGCTCGCCTATTTGCGCCCCGGCGACACGCTGGTGGTCTGGAAACTCGACCGCCTCGGCCGCTCGATGAGCCACCTGATCGAGAAGGTCGGCGAGCTTGCGGCGCGCGGCATCGGGTTCCGCTCACTCACCGAGAATATCGACACCACCACTTCGGGCGGCATGCTGGTGTTCAACATCTTCGGCTCGCTGGCCCAATTCGAGCGTGACCTGATCCGTGAACGCACTCATGCCGGCCTCAAGGCCGCACGCGAGCGGGGCAACAAGGGTGGTCGCCGGCCTGTCGTTACCCCCGACAAACTACGTAAAGCGCGGGCGCATATCGCAGCGGGCCTCACTGTTCGTGAGGCGGCGGCCCGGCTCAAGATCGGCAAAACCGCCCTATACAAGGCTCTGGAAAACGCGTGAAACCGCTGGCGATCAAGAACTCGTGGGTGCTGGTCACAGGGGCTTCGACCGGTTTGGGCAGAGCGTCCGCCCTCCGCTTGGCGGCATCGTACCAGGCCAAGCCCCTGATTGTTGGACGAAGGCTCGATGGACTTGCCCCGCTTAAGTGGAGAGGCATTTGCTCAGCGTGACGCGGTTCGTTCGAACTGCGCGGGGCTGATGTAGTCGAGCGCGGAGTGACGCCGGATCGGGTTGTAGAATCCATCGATATAGCGGGCAATGGCCTGCTTGGCCTGGTCACGGGTGTAGAAGACCGTCCGCCAGACGAGTTCGGATTTGATCGTCTTGAAGAACGTCTCGACCATCGCGTTATCGTAGCAATTCCCCTTGCCGGACATGGAGATGCGGATGCCGTGGCGACGCAGCTCGGCCTGGTACTCCACGGAACAATATTGGCGTCACCTCAAGCTTTGTACGCTGAACAACGATTTTCCGGACATAATGTGAACATTGGTGTCAGGCAGCGGCGCGAAGGTACTGGTAGAGGGTTTCGCGGCTGATGCCCATGTCGCGCGCGATGGTCGCCTTGCGTTCACCGGCGGCAACGCGGCGGTGCAGATCGGCAATCATCTCATCCGAGAGCGACCGTTTCCGCCCCCGATAGGCGCCGCGCTGCCGAGCGATCGCAATGCCTTCGCGTTGCCGTTCGCGGATCAGGGCGCGCTCGAACTCAGCAAACGCACCCATGACCGAGAGCATCAGATTGGCCATCGGGGAGTCCTCCCCCGAGAAGGACAGGCTTTCCTTCTCAAACTCGATCCGGATACCTCGCTTGGTGAGGCCCTGGACCAGCTTGCGCAGGTCATCCAGATTGCGGGCCAACCGATCCATGCTGTGGACGACGACGGTATCGCCTTCGCGGGCGAAAGTGAGCAGAGCCTCAAGCTGGGGGCGGTTGACGTCCTTGCCCGATGCCTTGTCGGTGAAGGTCCGATCGAGCGACTGACCTTCCAATTGGCGATCCACATTCTGATCGAACGTGCTGACCCGGACATAGCCGATCCGTTGCCCCTTCACTGCGCACTCTCTCCATCAAAATGTCAGGTTGAAATCTATGATACGCAACGACATTCGTCAACAAATTCCGTTTAGTACCCTAATCTGACAGAAACCGCGGTAGCGCCCTGACGTCCGGTTAGGCTATACTCCAAGCTGACATCACAAAATCAAATCCCTCAAAGATGGCGTCAATTGCCTTGATGGGGTAAAAACTGGAGTGCTTCCAGGATGGGACATTCGGCAACGTCATCTCCAGTGCATCTGGCTAACGTGGTCGCCAGCGTCACCTCTATCTTCTGCAAATCTGCAATGCGGCGGCGGACATCTTCAAGGTGGAGTTCGGTTCTCGCCATAACCTCCGCGCAGGTTTGTGCACCGGTATCGGTGAGCGACAACAATGACCGTATCTCATCCATTGCATAGCCAAGGTCGCGCGCGCGCAGGATGAACTGCAACCTTTGCACCAGTTCCGGCGAATAGACGCGGTAGCCGTTGGAACTGCGAGGCGGCCCCGGCAGCAATCCCACCTTCTCGTAATAGCGGATGGTTTCGAGATTGCAGCCTGTTTTCCGGGCAAGCTGGGCACGCAAGATGCCGACCTGTTGCTCCATGAAAATACCTCTTGAGTCTGTAGTGGCTACAGAGCCTACACTGCGAATCACTCAGTTGGAACAAGGGATTCAAGCCATGGTCTCAACGCCGGAAGCGGGACAGCCAGCCCTCACCGAAAACCACGAGCCGAAGCAGGCAAACTGGGTTGCGGCGGGCGCATTGATCGGCGCGGGGCTCGCCTCGGCTTGCTGCGTCGTCCCGCTACTGTTGGTTATGCTCGGAATTTCCGGCGCGTGGATCGCCAACCTGACGGCGCTCGAACCTTACAAGCCCTATGTCGCAGGCGTAACGCTCGCGCTGCTCGGCTACGGCTTCTGGCATGTCTATTTCAAGCCGAAACCGCCCTGTGAAGACGGTTCCTACTGCGCTCGTCCACAATCGGCTTGGACCACCAAGGCGGTGCTGTGGCTGGGCCTTGCCGTCGCCATCCTGGCGCTCACCATCGACTGGTGGGCACCCTGGTTCTATTGAAAGGAAATACCCATGAAAAAGACAGTATGTATCGCTATGGCCGTGCTGGCTATGGCTGGCGGCGGGGTCGCCTATGCAGTTAGTGGCACGGCGCAAGATCGCCCCGCGGCTACCGCAACCGCTCAGAAGCAAACCACCTTTGCCATAGAGAACATGACCTGCGCCACCTGCCCGATCACCGTGAAGAAGGCGATGGAAGGCGTCGCCGGGGTAACGGCGGTCACGGTCGATTTCGCAGCCAAGACCGCGCGCGCAACCTATAACCCGCGCCGCACCAATGCTGCTGCGATTGCCGCTGCATCAACCAACGCGGGTTATCCGGCGCGCGCTATTCAAAACTGAGCGGGGCGCCGCCAGCGCCTCAAGAAAGCGATAAGCAATGAACGACTGTTGCAACCGCCCCGGGCAGGAAGGATTTGACGTGGCCGTCATCGGCGCGGGTTCTGCCGGGTTCTCCGCCGCGATCGCCGCTGCCGATCTGGGCGCGAAAGTGGCGCTCGTCGGTCACGGCACGATTGGCGGCACCTGTGTCAATGTTGGCTGCGTTCCTTCCAAGACGCTGATCCGCGCCGCCGAAGCGGTGCATGGTGGGCTTGCCGCCGCGCGCTTTCCCGGCCTTGGGGGCGCTGTCCAGATGGATGACTGGTCCGTATTGGCGGCGTCGAAGGACGATCTTGTCACGACGCTGCGCCAAAAAAAATATGTCGATCTGCTGCCCGCCTATGACGGTGTGAGCTATATCGAGGGCAAGGCACGCTTTGCCGATGGTGCGCTGATTGTCGGCGATGCGCCCATGAAGGTCGGCAAGGTCATATTGGCGATGGGTGCGCACGCCGCCGTGCCGCCGATTCCGGGGATGGACAGCGTGCCCTACCTAACCAGCACATCGGCGCTGGCGCTGGATCGCTTGCCCAAATCGCTGCTGGTGATCGGTGGCGGGGTGATCGGGGTAGAACTGGGACAGATGTTTTCGCGTCTGGGCGTTGATGTCACCATCTGCTGCCGAAGCCGCCTGCTCCCCGAAATGGACCCGGAAGTGAGTGCCGCGCTGAAAAACTATTTGGAAGCCGAGGGCGTGCGGGTTTGCGCAGGTGTCGGCTATCAGCGTATCGCCCAAACACAGAGCGGGGTCGAATTGACCTGCGAGGGGCATTGTGACACCGTCGCGGCGGAACAGGTGCTCATCGCCACCGGACGCCGACCCAATAGCGACGGGCTTGGGCTGGAGGAGCGCGGCATAGTGCTTGCCCGTAATGGTGGAATCGTCGTCGATGACCACCTCGAAACGTCGGTTCCAGGCATTTACGCGGCGGGCGATGTAACGGGACGGGACCAGTTCGTCTACATGGCCGCCTATGGCGCAAAACTGGCCGCGCGCAACGCGGTGACGGGCAACCAATACCGCTACGACAATTCCTCCATGCCATCCGTCGTCTTCACCGACCCGCAAGTCGCCAGCGCCGGCCTCACTGAAACGACAGCACGGGCGCAAGGCCTGGACATCAAGGTTTCGCTGCTCCCGCTCGATGCTGTGCCAAGGGCACTGGCAGCACGCGATACGCGGGGTCTCATCAAACTGATTGCCGACAAGGCGAACGACCGTTTGCTGGGCGGCCAGATCATGGCACCCGAAGGCGCGGATTCGATCCAGACACTGGTGCTGGCGATCAAACACGGCATGACCACCCTGGAATTGGGTGCAACGATATTTCCTTACCTGACCACTGTGGAAGGCCTCAAACTGGCGGCCCAAACGTTTGATAAGGATGTCGCCAAACTGTCTTGCTGCGCCGGGTGATTGCTCGGGGATCAACCGGCAACGAATGGCCTCCCTCCAGTGCAAGCCGCTTTGGTGTCAATTTTGTTATTCGCCTCAGCGGGAGAGCAAAATGGCACGACGCCGACTTCTGACCGGAGACGAGCGCCGGCGCCTGTTCGATCCTCCTGTCCAAGAAACCGCGATCATTGGGCATTATACCCTTTCTGCGGAAGATGTTGAATTGGTTGGGCGCCGCTATGGTCCAGCAAATCGCCTCGGTCTGGCTGCACAAATCGCTTTGATGCGACATCCCGGCTTTGGTCTGCAACCCGAGATCGGGCTTCCCGACGTCATTCTTCAGTACCTCGCGGCACAGTTATTCGTCGATCCTTCCTCCTTCTCTGCATATGGTCAGCGCGCGCAAACCCGTACCGATCATGCCGATCTCGTGGCGCGTTATCTTGGCATACGCCCGTTTCGACGCGGCGACCTGGCACTTGCCCTGAATCTTGCCGCGCAAGCCGCCGAGTATACAGACAGAGGTGAACCGATTGTTCGCGCCCTCATGGTTGGCCTGAAGGGTGAGCGGTTCATTCTTCCGTCAGGCGACACACTGGAACGCGCCGGTCTTGCTGGCCGGGCACGCGCACGCAAAGCTGCCGCAGCCGCAATCGTCGAAGGCCTCAGCTCTGCTGAACTGACACGGCTAGACGAACTCGTAATCAACAACCCGGATTTCGGCATGACACCGCTGGCGTGGTTGCGTAATTTCGAAGAAGCCCCGACTGCGGCCAATATCAATGGCTTGCTTGAGCGCCTGCGCTATGTTCGCGGCATAGGTATCCACCCGGTAGTTGGGGGCGCCATTCCGGAATTCCGCTTTGCCCAATTTGTCCGCGAGGGCGGCGTGGCACCGGCATTCCTGCTTTCGGATTACAGCGTCAATCGCAGGCGGGCGACGTTGACGGCCGCAGTGATCGACCTTGAGGCCAGACTTGCCGATGCCGCGATCCAAATGTTTGACCGACTTATCGGCGGCATGTTCACGCGCGCGCGGCGTGGGCGCGAGCGTCGCTACCAAGATAGTATTCAGTCGGTGGGGCAACTCATGCGGCTGTTTGGCGCCACGATTACAGCACTTGATGAGGCTGTCCAGAATGGCGGCGATCCGCTCGAATT
The DNA here is from genome assembly GCF_001598375.1 of Novosphingobium capsulatum NBRC 12533. Lineage (GTDB taxonomy): Bacteria > Pseudomonadota > Alphaproteobacteria > Sphingomonadales > Sphingomonadaceae > Novosphingobium > Novosphingobium capsulatum. The sequence goes on along the minus strand of NZ_BCYV01000020.1, from coordinate 60,899 downwards.
GATTGACGAAGCGGTGGGCTGGCACCGGCTTGTTGCGGCAAAGGCCCAAGTAGATGCCCTTGCTGATCTTGCCGGCGAGGACGCACTGGTAACGGCAACCGAGCGTTACGCCACGCTACGGCGTTTCAGCCCGGCATTTCTGGACGCCTTCACCTTCAAGGCGTCTGGAACAGGGACGGCACTGATCAAAGCCATCGATGTCATTCGCGATGCGAACACACGAAAGTCGCGCGACCTTCCCGATGGCGTTCCACTGCCATTCCCCAATCGGCAGTGGAAGCGTCTCATCACCGAAAGCGGCCGTATCGACCGCCGACGTTATGAAATTGCGATCATGGCAACCTTGCGTGATCGTTTGCGCGCCGGTGATGTATGGATCGAGGGAACCCGCAACTATCAGCGCTTCGATGCCTATTTGCTGGGTCGGCGCGACGCCGCCAAAGTGGCGGATGTGCTTCCGTTCGATTCAAATGCTGCATCCTACCTCGCTGACCGGGCACGAAATCTTGACTGGCGGCTGCGCCGATTTGCCAAGCAGTTGAAAACAAACAAGCTTGAGGGAGTGTCGCTCGAACGAGACCGGCTCAAGCTTCAGCAAATGCCGCCTGTCACCCCACCGGAAGCTGAAGCCCTCGATCGCAAGCTCGATACCCTGCTTCCCCGCGTGCGCATCACCGAGCTGCTGCTTGAAGTCGCCGAACGCACTGGTTTTTTGAACGCATTCCGTGACCTGCGCTCAGGCAAGGAGCACGACAACCCCAGCACGGTACTCGCCGCAATTCTGGCTGATGGCACCAACCTCGGGCTGGAGCGGATGGCCAATGCCAGCGAAGGCGTCAGCTATGCCCAACTCGCATGGACCCACAACTGGTATCTTTCACCCGAGAACTATCAGGCCGCGCTGGCCATGATCATCTCAGCCCATCACGAATTACCCTTCGCGCGGCATTGGGGCGCTGGCACCAGTTCGTCGTCCGATGGCCAGTTCTTCCGGTCGGGGCGGAGCCGTTCAGGGGCGGCGGACGTCAATGCCAAATATGGCGCCGAACCTGGCGTGAAAATCTATTCTCACCTTTCCGATCACTTCGCATCATTCGGATCACGGATCATGTCCGCGACGGCAGGTGAAGCGCCTTACGTGCTCGACGGGCTTGTCCTGGGCGCCGGCAACCTTCCGTTGCATGAGCACTATACCGATACCGGCGGCGCCACCGATCATGTTTTCGCACTCTGCCACCTACTCGGGTTCCGCTTCGCGCCCCGGCTGCGCGATATTGGCGACCGCAAGCTGGGTTCGATCGCTGCGCCATCGACATACAAGGGCATCGAAAATCTGATGGGCCGCACCATCAAAACGGCAGCGATCGAGGCCGATTGGGATGACATCGTCAGGATTGTCGCCTCAATCAAGGATGGCACGGTGGCGCCGTCAGTAATCTTGCGAAAACTTGCCGCCTACAAACGCCAGAACAGGCTGGATTTTGCATTGGCTGAACTGGGCCGTATCGAGCGCACTTTGTTCACGCTCGATTGGCTTGAACAACCGGAACTGCGACGTGCCTGTCAGGCCGGTCTCAACAAAGGCGAGGCGAGGCACACGCTTGCCGCCGCCATCTATACCAACCGGCAGGGTCGGTTCACCGATCGCTCGCTGGAAAATCAGGAATTTCGCGCATCTGGGCTGAACCTGCTGATTGCGGCGATTTCCTACTGGAACACGGTCTATCTCGACCGGGCCGCCCAGCACCTCAACGCTGTCGGCACGACGTTCGATGCGGCACTGCTTGCGCACCTTTCTCCGATGGGCTGGGCGCACATCAGTCTGACCGGCGATTACCTCTGGGAGCAGGCCAGGCGACTTCCAGCAGGTGAATTCCACCCACTCAACGAGCCAATGGCGCGGTTGAAGCGTGTAGCGTAGCCCATGTTCCGCTTATGTCCGAGAAATCGTTGTCTGGCGAACAAACCTTGAGGTGACGCCATATTGGCTGCCGCGGTCCGAATGATGAATGAGCCCTTGGGGCGGACGCCGCAGGACGAGGGCCTTGCGCAGCGCCGCCAGCGCGAGATCGCGGTGCAGCCGGTCGCCGACAGCCCAGCCGACGACGCGACGGGAGAACAGGTCGATGACCACGGCCAGATAGAGCCACCCCTCTCTGGTCCAGACATACGAGATGTCGACGCCCCACTTCTGGTTGGGCGCGGTCACGGTGAAATCCTGGTCGATGATGTTCGGCGCGATCGGCCAGGCGTGTTCGCTGTCGGTCGTCCGTTTGAACCGGCGCTTCTGCCGGGCGCGCAGGCCGTTCTCGCGCATCAGCCGCGCCGTGCGACGCCGCCCGATGGCAAAGCCATCATCCTGCAACTCGCGCGTCATGCGTGGACTGCCGTACGTGCCGTTCGACAGCGCGAACCCCGAGCGGACATGCGCCAGCATCACCATGTCGTCGCGCTGGCGCCGACTGGCCGGGCGATCCTTCCAGGCGAAATAGCCGCTCTGGCTGACGCCGAGTACCTGGCAGAGGCGGTGGACCGGGAAATCCTTTCTCGCCCGATCGATGAGCGTGAACTTCATCGACTTCCCTCCCGGGCGAAAAAAGCGGTCGCCCGCTTCAGTATGTCACGCTCCTGCCGGAGGATCTCGTTCTCCCGCCGAAGCCGCTTCAACTCGGCAGCCATATCTGCCTGCGGCGCTTGACCGGGTGCCTCCACCAAACGATCCCGGCTGCGGCCGATCCAGCGCACCAGCGTCGATAGCCCGACACCCAGATCCTCCGCTATCTCCCGTTGCGTGCGTCCACTGGTCGCCACCAGTCGGACCGCTTCCTCCTCGAATTCCTTCGTGAAACGTCGCTGCTTCGTCATCGAGTTCGCCTTTCACCTCAAGGGAACTCTCCACTTTTCCGGGGCAAGTCCACGACAACTTGCGGGAGCTACAGACCGAAATTGACGAGCGGTTCAATGTGCCGTGCGAGATTATAGTGGCTGATCAACGTGAAATCGAGGGCAGGGAGAAAATCGCGGCTAAGGTTGCAGAATTGCAAGTAACAGCCGCTTTGTTGGTTGCCGGAATGACGAGCGTTGGTTCATTTGATGCAGGCCGTGCCGACACTTATGCCGAGGTAATTGAAACAAACATACTCGGTTTCACGGATTTGCTGGCTCGCCTGATTGCGATTTTCAGGGAGCAGCCGTTTGAATCCTCAGTAATCGCCGTGTCGAGCCTGGCGGGCGAAACATCCGTGCCCTTCCAAGCGGTCTACGGCGCGTCGAAAGCCTATGTGAGCACCCTCATGCGAGCGCTTTCCGTGGAGCTTGCCGGGACGGGAGTGAGTGTTGGGTCTTTTGCACCCGGTGGAATCGACACAGACATGGCTGCCCTCAGCGATTTGAAGTGGGGGAGGTTGGGTTTGATGGACGTTGACCGGTGCGCGGCCCATGCAGTCCACGTTCTGGTTTATCGGCAATCCTTCGCCATACCGGGGATGGGCAACCAGCTCACATATTTGGCGAGCAGGGTTCTACCTCGATCGTTGGTCAATCGGATTGCCGCCCTCCCATATCGGCGCCCGTAGGGCGGCACCACATAAAAGGGGCAGGAAAGCCTGCGAATAGCATCTGCTGGCATCGTACCGGATTTGTTCGCCCTTAGCGTGCAGATACGTCACTTTCGTGTAGTCACCCCTTCTTGTTTCCTCTTCGAAATTGGACTGTGCTGATGAGTTTGAGCGATGGTGGCTTCGCTCATACACTACGCGCTACCAGGCCCCTGCCCGTTTCTTAGGCTTAACGTTGTAGCTCAAGACCCCGGGGGCTCAGCCTCCCTTCTCCGGTTCTTGCCGCTGCGCAAATCCCTCGATCTACCTGCCGCCGTCGTGTGGTCGCACGGCATCATCCAAAGACCTATTTAGGCCGTCATGACTAGCCAATCTTCGCCATAAGGCGCCCCGCCGCCCCCTGCTCTGCCGCGAGATTGCGATTATAAGCGAGCGGCATCCGCGGCGACTTCCACCGCAGCGCGTCCATGATGCCGGCCAAATCCTCCCCGCTGGCGAACAGGTCCTGATTGAGCCCGATCCGCGTCGAGTGCGCACTGATCCCCTTCAGCAACCGCGCCAGATCGTCCGCCGTCAAATCGGGCAGCGCGCCACGGTCGAACGCGCGGCCGATGATCGACCGAAAGATTGGTCCGATCGAGCCCGGGTGCAGCGCCACGGTGCCGATGTCATATTCGACGCGCGCCTTCACCGCCGGCTTGGACAGCGTCTTGCGCAGATCCCACGTCTCCCGGCCCGAGATGCTGTCGATCGGCCGACCGCGCACGGCTGCCCGCGCCTTGTAGCGCCGCACCTGCACCCGCCGGAACAGCGGCCCTGTCGTGATCCCCGCCGCTTCGGTCCACGCCGCGATCGCCGCGACGGTGCGCGGGCTGAGGTAGGCGGTCGCCCCCTCCCCGTCTTGATCGCCCTTATGACGCAGAATCTGCAGCAGCCGCGCTTCGGGATCGATCGCCTCCTCAATATGCTCAATGGCGACCGCCACCAGTTCGGAGGCGCGCAGCCCGGTGTCATAAGCGGCCGATAGCAGCGCCCGATCACGCAGCCCCGGCAGATCCTCGCCACAACTCTCGAGCAGCGCGCGGATGTTGAGCCCCCGCGCCTTGTCGCGCTCGACGTCGCGCACCGGGCCCTTGAACCGCAGCGGCCGCGCCTGCTTCTGCGCAGCCCCCTTCTCGCGGCGCACCGTCTGGAGCCGCAGCTTCACCAGCGGCGCCGGCGTCGGATCCTTGAGCTCGAGCAGCTGGTGGATCTTGGCGATCGACGCCTTGTAGCGGGATAGCGAGGCCGGCCGGCTCCCCTTCCCGGCCCGCGCGTCGAGATAATCGGCCACGGTCTCGGGCGTGGCCGGCAGCGCGATCCGGTTGTTGCGCCTACACCACGCATCGAACGCCTCGACGTCGGACTTGAGCGCACGGATGCTATGGGGCGATGAAGCGGCCTGATAGGCGGCGATCAGGCCCTCGTTGACGGTGATGCGCTCGCCGGCGCGCATCTGCACGATCGTCCACGCAAGGTCGGCCGGCGCCCTGACGGCCGGCAGGACAGCCTCAGGCGGCGCTACGGGGATTTCTGGCCCTTCCCGGGCGGTTTCGGTGCTCACGACGCGCCTCGCTCCTCAGCCGCGCTTGTAGCCCACCTTATAAAGAACGGTCAAATCTGCTTATGTGATAAGTGCAATTATCGCATATGAACTTTTCGACGATAGCATGAGGCGAAACCAACTGCTGACTTTGGTTTCCTCACGCGCTAAGCGTAAGAGCGATGCAGGAGATCGTCGACCGCCGCGCAAATGACCCAATGTTGCTGCTCGGCCGGCTCGACGGCCGGCTTCATCATAGTACAAGCGCCGACATTTTCCTTGCGCGATCGCGCCTTCACGGCGCCGCGGCGTTAGCAGGTCTCGCCGGCGTGCCGATCGCTGTCGGCGACCTGCAGGATTGGATCGCGGGGCGAAGCGCCCCTCCCCGCGCCTCCGAAGGTCTCAACGATCCGATATCGGTGGCGTCCATTTTCCACCTCGCACTAAGTCGGGACGAGGATGTCAGAGACCCGGTTGGCCGCGCATCCCTCAATGCTCTCCGAACCATCCTCGACGACCGTGCAGAGGCTGAGCGCTATGGTGGAGACGATCTCGCACACTTCGGCCCGCTCTGGCGTCAGGTGAAGTCTGCGGCGGATGCACCCTTCCCCGTCGCCGATCTCCGGTCCATCGCCGAGCGCGTGTTCGCTCTTGCCGAAATGACCGAGCGTCTTCCGGTCGGCGCCTCGGAGGTTGTTGCGATCGACGGACGCTCGTTGGAGCTTCCTCCCCGCTGCCGCGATCGCAACTGGCTCGTCGCGACCGCTCTTCCTCGCATGCTCTACCGCGCTGGCTTCACGAGCCGCATCATCCCCTCACTGGTGCCGCTCCCCAAGTTCATGCCCCCTTCCCCTGCCGCGCTGACCGGGTTCCTCGCTAAGGAGATCGGGCAGATCAGCGCGGCGGGGCTCCGCGAGCTTTCCGCAATTGAGCATGACGTCGCCAAGCTCACCAATTTAGGTGCAACTCAGCGAAGTCGCCTGCCGCTTCTCGGGCGCCTATTGATCGCCTATCCAGGGCTCCAGGCATCCTCCGTTTCGAAGCTGCTGTCTGTGACACCTCAGGGTGCCCGAAAGCTCCTCGCGGCGCTGCCCACCACGCCTGCCGCGCAGCGCCGGCTGCGGGCCGAATAGCGACCGGGACGCCCTCCGTACTGAAACGCCGTCTCGCTTGTTTTGCTCAGCTCGCCGGCAACAGTTCTTCGATCGCTTTCATGAGCTCGGCCTTCGTGGCGCCGGTCCGGGGCACGATCTTGATCGTGATCCCCCCACCTCTGGCACTGGCATAGCGCAGAATCGTCTTTCCGCCTTTGCCCGTGATCTCTCGCTCGCCAGTCTCCTTCTTCTTTGCCTCAACGGTCGCACGAACAAGTCGCTTCGCCACCTCGGGTCCGGTCAGACTGGAACCACCATTCCTACGCTCGGCCTCGATGCGCTCGGCCTCGTCTCGCATTCGCTTCAGAGTTTTCGGTTCGCTGGTCAGCGGTTTGATATCGCGCGCCACTCGAACGGTAATGTCGTGGGTGTCCGAAAATGCCGCCACGATCTCCTCAGGAAGCCTCGCAACATCCAGCAGGCGGCTCAGCCATGACCGCGAGAGGTTGAGATGCTCCGCCATCTGGGACTGGGAGTTCTCGTAAAACTCCGACAGCGCTCGCGCATATTCCTTTGCACGCTCCCAGTCTGAAATGTCCTTTCGCGACCGATTTTCAACGTCCGAAACCCGGAATGCCTCTTCATCCGTGACGGTCTGGATCGTGACGAGATAATCAAATTCTGGATGATGATGTTCGCGGAGCCACTGGACGGTCCACCACCGGCGAACGCCAGCGATGATCTCATAATCGTAGTCAGGATCGTCTTTCAGACGACGCACGATCGCCGGGATGCGCTGCCGCTTCGCCGCGAGAAAGGAGTCGATCAGATCGCGACAGCTCTCTTCGGACAAATGGTCCAGGTCGCGATTGTGCATCCGCCAGGGACGGCAACGAGCCGGGTCCACCCACTCCGTTCGATCGGTAACCGTCTTGCCGCTCGCTATCCGCGCCAGGGTCTGGCTTCGGCTCGCCATGATCCCTTCCGAGGGGCTCGCATTGTCAAGCTCGGCCTCATTATCCAGGCCTTCGGTGAACATCGAGCCGAAGCCCTTATTTCCTTTTGTCATCGGCTCGCTCCTACTCGAATTTCCGGCATCTTGGAGACCCGATTTGTTGGTCTGTTGCCACGTGGCAACAAACCGAAATTCGCCTCGCCTTCGGCTCCCCTTTTCTGAGGGAAAACTGATCCTGGAATTTGGCTCATGATACTGTTTATAAACGCTTTCCTTGCTCGGTTGCCACGTGGCAACAACGCATCATTCTTAGCAGATTTCAGCCCCATAGACGGCGAACAATTGCCCGCAGTTGCCACGTGGCAACTGCTGCTCAAAGCTGCCCCCCTGCCCGGCTCGGCCAGGTCCGCAAAACGTCTTCTTCGATGTCTCGGCAAACCTCATTCAGATGCCTCATGCACCGGTTGTAAACCTCGTGCGAAGTGACGGGCTTTTCCAGTTCAAAGACCGTCTTCATCCGCGAGCTGGCATTGTCGATCTCCGCACTGGTGACCATCACCGAAGAAGACATTGAGCCTCCGAAAACGCTCCGCATCATCGAAAGTATCTCACGATGCATCGACTTGCTGTCGTCGACCCGGCTGCCGACGAGACGGATGAAATTGTAAGCCGGGCGCCCCCTCCCCGCGAGCTGCTCGAGCTGCTTCATCGTGGTCTTCGCCATGTCGATAAACGACACCGTCGATGCGAAGTCGACCAGGCTTGGCGGCACGGGGATCACCATCGCATTGGCTGCTTGAAGGACCGCCATGGAGACCATGCCGAGTGCTGGAGGCGGATCCATGATCACCACATCGTAATCTTCTACCACCGAGTCGATGGCCTCGGCGATCAGGTCGATGATGTTCAGGTTCTGATTGCGCGCGAGGTAGCCGGCGATCTCGTATTCGAGATTGTAGAGCCGCAAATTCGCAGGGATCAGATCGAGCCCATGGAAGTGGGTCTTCCGAATGATCTTTCGCACACCCAGCAATTCCGGGTTATGGAAATGCCCATAGAGCGTGTCGTCCTCCTCCAGATCGACGTCTGGTCGGTAGCCGAACATCATTGTCGATGAAGCTTGGCTGTCGCAGTCGATAAACAGCACACGATAGCCGTTGATCGCGAAGTGCTGAGCCAGGTGCAGCGCGATCGTGGACTTGCCGACACCGCCCTTGAAATTGCAGACCGAGAGAATGGCGGGTGGATCTTCCGGGCTGCGCCACGGACGCGTTCCGAACACCTCACGCATATGATCGAGTTCTTCGAGCGTATATTGGACGCGATGACCGGAAGCCGTCCGCCCACGCTCCGGCAAACGCCCGTCGCGTTCAGCTTCTCGGATCGCCGACGCGGTGCGTCCGACAAGTGATGCAGCCTTGGAGATAGGGAAGGTGGGGGCTCGCTTCTGCCCTGTCTCTGGATCGACCGCGCTGTCGCGGATCCGCTTGAGGATCGTGAGCGCTTTACGGTGAAGCACATCCAGGCCACCTTCCAGAAGGTCATCGGCGGGGACATTTGTGGGATCAGTGGCCATGAGATTCCGCTTTTGTGGGTTTGATGGCCCACAATAGCGACGTTGGCAGTTTCGAGCAACGATTTGGCCATCGAACTTACAACTTTACCGATGATCTCCGAGTCGGTGCAAGCTTTCCGAAAACTTGCTGCGTCCGGCTGCACCGAGCGATGCCCTGTGGATAAATACCGATGATCTCAGTACCTTCCGATGATCTCGGTGCGTCCTACCAATGATCTCGGTGCCAACAGACCGATGATCTCGGAGCGCATACCTATTACATGAATCCCTGAATCAATCCGATTCGCGAATCGGCTTCAAAATTTCGATTTTTGAAAGTGGGAAGGGGCGATTCGGCAAAAGCGGCACCGAGATCATCGGTCGAATTGCAACTCTCACCCCTGATTTCCCGCCAAAACTGCCAACAGGGTTGATTTCGAAACCCAAACCTGTTGAGACAGCGCCATCACAGACCCCGGAGATTCGGGGAAGGGCGGAACAATGAACGGAGATCAGCATAGGCCGATTGGGCACCAATATGCACTCGCCATGATCGATGGCGGTGCAGAGAATGTCCGGAAGCTTGCCTCCACTGCCGGAACCCAATTGACGCTCGACGCCTTCCTGCGAGTCCACGACGAAGAGCCTGTCCCGGCATTTCTCCATTCCGCGCTTTGCGCCATGTCGCTCCCGACCAAGCGCCCGAAGGACGACACGCTCCCGATTATCCGGGAAGACGGCAAGTACGCGCTGGCAATCAACCCTCGGCCGGTTCTTCAAAATATCGATGGCAAGTCGGTCATGAGAAGCCTGGGTGTTCCATATGGGGCCTATCCCAGGGTTGCGCTCATCTATCTGCTTTCACAGGCGGTAATGAAGCGTTCGCGCGACGTCTATCTCGGCCGCAACTTCACGGAATGGATGCGGCGGCTTGGCTATCAAACGGTGTCCTATGGCCCCCGTGGCACCGCAAATCTGATGCGCGAACAGGTCGACCGCTTGCTGGCGTGCGAGTGGCAGATTCGCTGGGATGGCACCGAAACGGACGACAACGCCTTTGCGGTCCGCGATGTGAAGATCTCAAATGAATATGCTGGTTCACTCGACAAGAACGGCACCTTCGCGCGGGAAATCCGTATGTCGGAGGTCTTCTACAGTCACCTTATCGAGCACGCTGTCCCATTAAACGAAGTAGCGATCCGGGAGCTTAAAGGGACGCCAACGGCGCTCGATCTCTATACCTATCTTGCCTATCGCCTCCCACGGATCGGCTCCGACAAGGGGCAGATCATTTCTTGGGATCAACTGGCAAAGCACCTCGGCAACGAGGCTGACAGCAAGCGCTTTCGTCAAACGGTGCGGGAGACGATGCAGCTCGTCTCGGCGGTTTATCCCAACGCGAACGTCGATCTCTCCGGCAGGAAGGTGGTCCTTCATCCGTCTCCAGCGCCGATGGAGCGTAAATTGGTCGGACCCCATTTGCGACTTGTTGGGGCGCCAGGCGTCGAAACGGCACCGAGATCATCGGTTCGCACCGTTCCGCAGGCAACGAAACCCGCAGCGAAATCAGACGAACCGCTTCACGCATTCCCGCCGGGAACGCTTTCCTATGGCGACCGCGAACAGGCGTTTCGGAGTGTCGGTCTCACTAAGGGCCATCCTTGGTCAGTCGACGATATGGCCAACGCATTCCGCAAGGGATTCGCCGATATCAAGAGGCCCCGGACCGACACCGAATGGATGCGGCTCTGGGAGGCCTTCGTGATCAAATATGCGGATCGGCGGAAGAACCGGCCTGACGATTGACCGATGATGTCCGAGCCGTTCGTCGCCTGCGAACGAGCCCGAGTCGTGCCCGATGAAGCGATCAACGTGAGCGCGCCGACCCTCATCGTTGATAGGTCCGGGTCACAGCGCCATGCGCTGAAAGAGGGAAGGGGGGATGTGGCTACCGAGCAGGAGGTAGTCCTATGCCACTCACGGCCAAACGACCGACCCAGGAACTTGTTGACCTCGTAGGCGCTCTTGGCGGCACCTGGACCGGCTACAGGGCTATGGCCCGTTGCCCGGCACATGGCGACAACGATCCAAGTCTTTCGATCCGCCAAGGTGACCGCGGCATTCTGATGACGTGCTTCGCGGGTTGCGCACGCGATGATGTTCTGCGGGAATTGCGTCGGGTTCGAACCGGCCAACATTATGCAATACCGGAACAGGATCGACCGCAAGGCAGCGCCAATGTCTCGCGCATCTGGGAGCAGGCCGTTGGCGTCAAAGGGACGCTGGCCGAGCGCTATCTTGAGCGACGCAACTTGTTGCCAGCGCCTGCCGACGTGCGCTTCCATTCGCGCTGCCCATACCTCCCGAAGCCGAAAACCGTTTATCGACCGGCTTTGCTGATTGCTGTTCGCGAGATCCGGCAGCTCGTCGCGATCCAGCGCAACTTTCTCGACCCTGCGACAGCGAAGTGCCTCCGAAAAGTCATGCTCGGCGTGCCTGGGACAGGCGCATGGCGGGGCCGGGCAGGGGGCGAGACGCTGGCGATCGCCGAAGGTTTCGAGACTGCCGGCGCCTACACCCGCATCAAGGACATCCCCTGCTGGGCCTCACTTGGCGCCAGGCGGCTCGATCAACTGGTCATTCCACCCGGCATTACGACCCTGCTGATCGCAGAGGACAATGATCCAGAAGGGCGTCGCGCCGCGGCGTCCGCCGAAGCGAAATATGCCCGTCCCGGGCTCATCATCCGCCGCGACCCGCCGCCGCCGGCTTTCAAGGATTGGGCAAAGTTCCTCGACGCGCACTGCCGGACCTGATCCCGGGGCGGAGAGAGGGGAGGGGGATCGAGGGTGTGTCGCTGCGACAGATGCAGCCGCGCAGGAGATTCCCAAATGACCGACCTTTTTCAGACCGCCGAGCGCGGCGACCGTGCCGCTGCGCACATCCTTCTATCCCAACTGGCGTCAGGCGAGCCGGTCACCCGTCAACATCTCAATCGGGCGATGGTGCAGGCGTTCGGCGGAACCGATGCCGAAGGACGCTGGACGCAGCGCTCAAGCTTCGAGGTGCTAGAGCACGCACTCGCCCTTCATCTCCGTGGATCATTGGCGCCTCTGGCCAGCCTCGCCGATGTCGCCGCGCGGATTGACCTCGCGCAGCGCCTCCCCACTCAGACCGTGCGGAGCGAAGACCAGATCGAATGGCAGCAATTCTCGACTCCTGTCGACATTGCGGCCGTCGCGATTCTGCTCGCAGATGTCCGGCAGGATGACGTCATTCTCGAGCCCAGCGCCGGCAACGGTTTGCTCGTTGCACAGCTTGGGGCTCATCGATCGCTGCATCTCAACGAGCTCGATCCGATCCGCCGCGATCGCCTGCACGGCGTTTTCCCCGGCGCAACGATCACCGGCCATGATGGGGCGATTCTTGATGCTGCTCTTGGCGACGCACCGCGTCCTTCCCTGATCCTCATGAATCCGCCGTTTTCGCGGTCGCTCGGCCGCGGCGTCGATGATCTTGCGGCCGTTCGGCATCTTCAGGCTGCACTTCGCCGATTGCAGACTGGGGGCCGCCTCGTTGCCATCATGCCCGACTGGTTCGGACCGACCACCCGAATGCGCGACCACTACGAGACCGTCCTTCGCGGATCGACAGTGCAAGCCTCTGTTCGACTTGAAGGCTGCTATCTCAAACACGGCACGTCTATCGACGTGCGAATCTTCGTCATCGACAAGGTCGCCGGCAGGCTCGCACCAGAAGTCATCCAGGGTGGATCAATCGCGGAACTGCTCGACGTTCTCACCGTGACACCTCGCCTGTCCCTTGTCGCAGATCAGCCGGCACCCGCGCCGAAGCGGGGCGGAGGCATCTCGCTCTTCAGAGCGGTCAAAAGCGCCAAGCCCATGCCCCGGGCCTTTCACGCTGCCGTGCGCAACCATGTCTTGCCGGTTGCTTACACCAGGCTCGAAACCCCGGCGCCGCTGCTCGAACAGACCGGCGTCTATCTGCCCTATCGGCCAAGCCGCCTGGTTTTCGACAAAGCCGGCGAACACCCGACTGCGCTCGTCGAATCCGTTGCCATGGGATCAATCCCAGCGCCGATCCCCGATTACGTCCCTTCGCTGCCGGAGCGGACTGTCACAGAGCGTTTGCTCTCGGCCTCCCAGCTCGAAACCGTCGTTTACGCCGGCCATGCCTGGGCTCAGACGATCCCTGGGCGCTTCGCACCGGACAAGAATGGTGTCGGCCTCGTTATCTCGGAGGAGGGCCGCGGCTACCGAAAGGGTTTCTTCCTCGGGGACGGAACCGGGGCAGGCAAGGGTCGCCAAATCGCGGCCGCCATTCTTGACAACTGGCTTCAGGGGCGGCGTCGCAATATCTGGGTCACCAAGAACGCGCCCCTCCTCGAAGATGCTCGCCGTGATTGGACGGCCCTCGGCGGGCTCGCCGGTGACATTCAGCCCATATCGAACTGGAAGATCGACGAACCCATCAGGCTTGACCAGGGCGTCCTTCTGGTCACCTATCCGACCCTTCGATCGATGCGCGGGGAACATAGCCGGCTGAAGCAGATCATCGACTGGGCCGGCGCCGATTTCGACGGCGTCATCGCCTTCGACGAAGCGCACGAGATGGGCGGTGTCGCAGGAGGCGAGGGCGCACTCGGAGCCAAGGAGGGATCGCAACAGGGCATCAGCGGCGTTCGGCTCCAGAACCATCTGCCCGCCGCGCGGATCCTCTACGCCTCTGCGACGGGGGCGTCCGAGGTCAACAACCTTGCCTATGCCGTGCGGCTCGGGCTCTGGGGACCGGAGACGGCGTTCGCCAATCGCGAGCAATTCATCTCCAGCATTCGCCAGGGCGGGATCGCCGCCATGGAATTGGTCGCACGCGATCTCAAGGCGACTGGGCTCTACATGGCGCGAGCGCTGAGCTTCGCCGGTGTCGAATATGAGATCCTGCGGCACGAACTGACGCCCGCGCAGATCGAGATCTACGACACTTACGCCAATGCCTGGTCCATCATCCACCGGAACATGGAAAAAGCCCTGGAACTCACCGGCGTCGTCGATGGTCTCGAGAACACCACTTTGAATAGCGGGGCGAAGGCATCGGCCCGCTCGCGCTTCGAGTCCACCAAGCAGCGTTTCTTCGGCCAGGTGCTGCTTTCGATGAAGCTGCCAACGGTCATCGCCGCGGTCGGCGAGCATCTTATGGCGGGCCAGTCGGTGGTGCTTCAACTGGTGACGACGGCCGAGTCCATCCTCGACCGGCGATTGGGCATGCTCAGCCCGGATGAGCGCGTCGACCTCGAAATCGACCTCAGCCCTCGTGAATATGTCATCGATTATCTCGAGCGCGCTTTCCCTACTCGCCAAATGCGCGTCTTCACCGACGACACAGGCACGCAGCGCTCCGAGCCGATGACGGACGAGACGGGTAATCCCGTCTACAATCCCGAAGCCGAAGCTGCCCGCGCGCTGATGATCGAGCATCTTTGCGCATTGCCGCCGATCATGTCGGCGCTCGACGGCATCCTGGAGCATTTCGGGCATGATCGTGTCGCGGAAGTCACTGGGCGGACAAAACGCCTAATCTCGACGGGCGACGGCCGGCAGAAGCTGGAAACCCGTTCGACCCGTACCAGTCAGGCCGAGGCCGCGGCCTTCATGCAGGGGCTGAAGCGCGTCCTCATTTTCTCGGACGCCGGCGGGACGGGGCGATCCTATCACGCATCAATGGACGTGCCGAACCAGGAGCAACGCGTCCATCTGTTGCTCGAGCCGGGCTGGCGCGCGGACCGCGCCATTCAGGGCCTTGGCCGAACCCATCGGACCCATCAGGCGAGCACGCCACTGTTCCGGCCCGTCACGACCGACTGCAAAGGCGAACTCCGCTTCACCAGCACGATTGCGAGGCGGCTCGACAGCCTCGGCGCACTCACACGGGGTCAGCGCCAGACCGGCGGTCAGAATCTCTTCGACCCGGCTGATAATCTGGAGAGCGAATATGCTTGCGCTGCGCTGGTGACGTGGTTCCACTTGCTGGTCGATGGCAAGCTCAAGAGCATCTCGCATTCGGAATTCGAGGATCGGACCGGTCTCGAGCTCTGCGACAAGGACGGCGTCCTGAAAGAGGAACTGCCGCCCATCCAGCGATGGCTAAATCGCATCCTCGCGCTTCCCATCGGCCTGCAGAACAGCATCTTCGATGAGTTTCTGTCCCTGGTCGAGACACGGGTATCGGCGGCGAGGGAGGCTGGCCGGCTCGATGTCGGTGTCGAGACGATCCTCGTCGATTCCGCCACCTTGATCGACGACACACTGCTCCGGACCGACCCGGTCAGCGGGGCGACGTCGCACTTGCTGACCATCGAGATCGCGCGGCGGCGGACCCCTGTCACCTTGGAGCGCGTGCTGCGTATCGCCGACAGCGATAGCACCGCCGTATTTCTGCTCAACGCCAAGTCGGGGATGGTCGCGCTGCAGACCCGCGCCCGAGCGCTCATGGAGGAGAAGGACGGAACGCCGATCCCGCGCTTCGAGCTGACGAGGCCGACCCGGCGGGAATATATCCGCGAGCATGAGCTCTTCGAGAGCGCCTGGAAAATAGTCGATCGGGACGCCTTCTGCGCGAAATGGCAGGCCGAAGCCGATGAAGCGGCGAACAAGGTCGACACCGAGACGATCCGCCTCGCGACCGGCTTGCTTCTGCCGATCTGGTCGGCGCTGCCCAGCGATCATCTGGTGGTCAACCGCATCGCTGACAAAGCGGGAAATAGCTGGCTCGGCCGCCTCGTTTTCGACGAGCACGTTGTCCAGCTTTTCACCAAGCTCGGCATCGATCGCGCCGAGAACCTGCCGCCCTCAGCCATCATCAAATCGGCCCATTCCGGTCGAAGCGTTGATGTTGCCCGCCCATTCCCCATGACGATCCGCCGCGCGATGGTGAACCGAAATCATCGCATCGAGATAGTCGGGGCGCCGTCGGATCAGCTCGCCTGGCTGAAATCCTTGGGCTGCTTCACCGAGATCATTCAGTACCGGACACGGGTGTTCCTTCCGGTGAGCATCGCCGCCGACATCCTTGGGCGCATTCTCGCCGATCCTGGGTGAGCGCGGGTCGCCCTTGGTCAAACGACCGAGGCCGCTCTTGGGAAAGAGGGAAGGGGGAACGGGGTGGTGTCCGGGAATTGCCGGACGCCAAGAGGAGTGACCCCGGTGATCCAGACCATCAAACTCGCCAAGCTGCGGCTCTCGCCGATCAACGTCCGTACCGCACCGGACGAACAGCTTCAGATTGAACCCATGGCCGCCAGTATCGAGGCCAAGGGCGTCCTTCAGAATCTGCTCGTCACGCCCGCCAAAAAGCCGCGCGGCACCTTCGAGGTCTTCGATGGCGGACGCCGTTGGCGCGCGCTTCGCCTGCTCGCCGAGCGCGGTACGATCTCGGAAGCCGATTTCGATGTCCCCGTCATGATCCTTACCGGCGACGATGCCGAATTGTCCGAAACGTCCACGGCGATCAACTTCCATCAGCTCAAGATGACCCCCGCCGAGGAATGCCGCGCCTTTCAGCACTTCATCGGCTCGACCGGCGATCTCGATGCTGTCGCAAAGCGTTTCGGCGTGACACGTCGCTTCGTCGAGGGGCGCCTGCGCCTCGCCTCGCTGGCAGCGCCGATCTTCGACGCCTTGAGCAAAAGCGAGATCACGCTCGACATCGCCAAAGCCTATGCGTCGACCGAAAGCCACGACAAGCAGCTTCTGGTCTGGAACAGCTACCAGAATGGCCACGTAACGGCCGACACCATCCGCCGCGTCATCGCCAATGAGACGCTCAAGGCCAGCGATCCGATCGCGATTCTGGTCGGCGAGGAGCGGTATCGCGCGGCAGGCGGCAAGGTCGATGGCGACCTCTTCACCGACGGCAACGACCGCTGGAACAATCCCGAGATCGCGCACCGTCTCGCCGGCGACATCATGGAGGCCGAAGCGAGACGCATCGGTGAGGAGACGGGCCTTGCCTGGATCAGGCCGATCGCCAGCAACTACGCCCACAACGCCGCCCACGGCCTCTACCGTGCCATCCTGCAGCCGCCCGCGCTCACCGAGGAGCAATCCGCCCGCCTTGGCGAGATCGAGGCGCGCCGCGCCGAGCTCGAGGCCGAAATGCAGGACGAATCCATCTCGCCCGATGCCTACAAGGCCCTGGACCAGGAGGATGACCGACTGATCGCCGAGGCCGAGGCGATCGAGCATCGCGCGCCCGTGCTGCCAGATGAGCTGCGGCCGCATGTCGGCGCGTTTCTGCTTCTGACGCCGCAGGGCGAGATGCGTCTCGACACCCAATTTTATAGCGAGCAGGAGCTCATCGTCGAAGAACCCGACGCGATCGATGATGCGGGCGGCGGAAATCCCGGCGAACCCGACGAGGGCGGGGCGGGCAGGTTTCGCGTCGGCGTGAAGGATTCGCCCGAGCCAGCTCGCCGACCCGAAGCTGTGGCACCTGGCGGCAAGCCGCTCAGCAATCGGCTCTACGACGAGCTTGCCATACAACGCCGCGATATTCTCGCATCCTGTCTGCTCGCTCAGCCGGCGCTCGCGCTCGATTACGCGCTGTTCGTCATGATCGACGCCCGGGTTTTCGCCGGCGGCGGTTCTGCCGACGAGATCGTTCAATATGGCACCACCATCTGCGCTGATGCCCCGCAGGATCCCGTCACGGCGGATTTGCTCGGCTCACGCGCCCGGTCCTACCTGGCCGAAGCGCATGATGGCCTTGATGCCGGATGGTGCGACCACGATCACGAAATCGATCGGTTCGAAGGGTTTCGCGCGCTCGATGACGACAGCAAGGCGCAGTGGCTGGCCTATATCGTTGCCATGTCGATCGAGGCCAAGCCGCGCGGGGCCAGCGGCCAGGTCGCGATCCACAATCGATTGGCCTCGATCCTCGAGATCGACGTTGCGAGCTGGTGGCGTCCGACCGCGGAAAACTTCTTCGATCGGGTCAACAAGGGCAGCATTTTGAGCCTGCTTCATGACGTCGGCGGCGGCGCGCTGACGGCTCGGCACGCCACCCTGAAGAAGGCGGAGATCTCGCAGAGCTGTGAAAAACTCTTCGCCGGGGCGGCCATTGTCGAGCCCGAGACGAAGGACGCTGTGCTCGCATGGGTGCCGGACGCGATGCGCTTTGGTGCTGCGGCCCCGTGCCCGACCGATCGTCTCGGTGGCGAGCCGGATCGCTCTGCGTTGTCGGATGATCACATGGCGGAAGGCGCTTCGGTCGCGGACGATACGGTGATCGAGCCGGTCGAAGCCTGACCCAGCAGGACAGGGGGGCGGTCGGCGCCACTTGCGCGATCGTCCCCTCCCGCACGCTTGCCTCTCCCGAACCCCATCGTCATCCCGCTGGAGCATCAGCCATGCCTGCGAAAGCCCGTCCGAGCCGCGACGTCGCGGCCGAAATCACCAACCTCATCATCAGAAAGCTGGAAGAAGGCGTCCCGCCCTGGACTCGGCCCTGGCGGGTTGCCGGCGCCGGTGGCCGTCCGCTCCGACACTGCGGCACGCCCTATACCGGGATCAACACGGTCTATCTTTGGGCGATCGCAGACGCGAACGGCTATCGCTCGCGCTACTGGATGACGTATCGCCAGGCCGAAGCGCTCGGCGGCCATGTTCGCCGGGGGGAGCACGGCTCGCTCTCGGTCTATTATTCGAGCTTCAAAAAGACCGAGTCGGACCGGGTGACCGGTGCCGAGAGCGAACGCAGCATTCGTTTCCTTCGCCATTATCTCGTGTTCAACGCCGATCAGATCGATGGGCTGCCCGCCTATTTCTATCCGGACGACGCGACCCCTGCGCCGATCGATCCATCTGCGCGGCAAGCTGCCATCGACGAGTTCTTCGATCATGTGCCGGCAGATGTTCGACATGGCGGCGATCGCGCCTTCTTCCACCCGACATTTGATTTCATCCAGATGCCGCACCGGCGGTCATTCACAACGATGGATCATTACGCCTCGGTGAGGGCACACGAGACCGTTCATTGGTCAGGCGGCAGCTCGCGCCTTGCCCGGACCTTCGGCAAGCGGTTCGGCGACAAAGCTTATAGTTTCGAGGAGCTTGTGGCTGAGATCGGAAGCGGCCTGATTTGCGCGCATTTGGATCTGCCGAACGAACTGCACGACAATCATGCGAGCTACGTCGCCCACTGGCTCGGCATTTTGCGCGCGGACAAGACCGCAATCATTCACGCCGCCTCGAAAGCTGAGCAGGCCTTCAACTACCTTCTGGCGTTTGGCGACAGCGACGACACGGCGTCATCGGCCGAGGGGGTCAGGCAGATCCTCGAGGCGGCCTGACCGCCGCTAATCCGAATTTTCCCCGACATCACAGGAGATACCGATGGGCTGGCTCACCATGTCCCGTTTCCACATGGGCGGACACAAGACCGCCAAGGATTATCTGGACGCGCAATTCACCTATAGCCGCGAGGCGGACGGGACGATCAAGGGACTGAAGGTGCTCGCCTCATCCTGCCCCCAGAATCGCACCTATTATGCTGCGGCTCAGGTGATGATCGACGGCGTCGGCAAGGAGGTTTTCGCGATCGTCTGCAAGGTGATGTGGAATCCCAAAAGCAAGTCCGGCGAGCATTTCGGCTACAAGGATATGGACGAATCTGTCGGCCCCTATGAGGATAGCTGTCCCCGCCACATTCTCGACCTTCTGACCCCGACCGACCGGGAGCACGCCCTCGACTGGCGCGCGCGGTGCCGTGCCAACCTGGCCCGCCGATCGCGCAAGATCGAGGACGGCGACCGGATCAAACTGGCCCAGGCGCTGACCTTCTCCGATGGTCATGTGGGTGACGAATTTATCGTCGTGAAGCGCGGCCGCCGCCTGAGTTTCCGCGATCCCGCGACTCGCTGCGGCTATGCGATCAGCCGGTTCATGGAGCGCGACTGGACGATCCTGCCGGTCACTAAGGTTCACAAGACGATCTTTGCATGAGTGCGTCAGCCAGTATCATTCCCGCAGCAGGGAGAAGCCATCATGTTTGCCGCGTGTCTTGAATTGTCGCCCAAGCGTCTGCAGCTTTGCAGCCGCGAGAACGCCAATCGCGTCGCAGGTCGCCTATTCGACGAGCGGCCGGGTAGGCTGTCGATCGTCCGCACTGGCGATCCGCTGCAACCATTCCGGGTCTGCACGACGCCGGCGGCCGATGATCATGTCGAGGTGGAGATGACATTTTGATCCGGATCGCGGCGGCCATCATCCTCGCGGGCGGAGCCGCTCTCACATCGCCCTCATGGTCTCAGAGTTTCGACGCGAAGGCGCGGGCGCTCGATGGCGATACCGTGGCCGTCGATTTCCGGTTGCTTGGGGTCGACGCATTCGAGCGCGGGCAGCTCTGTCGGCGCGCCTCGGGATGTTGGCAGTGTGGGAAGGCCGCACAGGATTTCGCCGCGAACGCCCTGCGCTCCAAGGCCGCGACGATCCGGCTCGTGTCTTCGTCTTCTTATGGCCGCCCCGTTGCGGTCGTTACAGTCGACGGCGCGGATTTGGGAGAGCGTCTTATCCGCGCGGGTCTCGCGACCCCGCAGGCGAGTTATCTCAGAGACGATCCCGCTCGCCTGCGCGCATATAATGCGGCCTTCGCTTCGGCCAGGAGGCAAAGGGCAGGGGCCTTTGCCGGAGACTGGATCGAACCGTCGCGCTGGCGGCACGGGAACCGCCTGAGCTGCGAGCGCTGATGGTCAGGCCGACAAAGTCGGGTCGGCCCACCAAGATGGTCCCTGCTCGAAATTTCCGTCCATCCTGACCAACGGCCCATCGGGCGCGTCGGCCACATAGGGGTTCACGAGCGGCATCACCGTCTCCTTCAGGCGCTTCTGTTCGCCTGCGATGCGCCCGCGCCGCTCCAGCAGATCCTCCAGCCATTCAAGATCGTCGAGCATCGACACCACGCCGCGGCCGGCGAGGCAGAAATAGATGCAGCGCTGAAAATCGTCGGCACCATCATTGCCCAGGATCTCCGCCAGCTTCAGCTTGCCCGCCGAAACCCCTTCATGCACCCAGCTTACCGCCTCGCGCAGCTCCCGCACCGAATAGTAGGCGTCCTCGACATGAATGCCGATCGCCGCATTGGCGATCATCCGACGGGTCGGCCGGTTCTCCATATCCAGCGCCGCATCCCGCAGCGTTATGTCGAGATCGAACAGGTGTCGGATGCTGGGCGTCGTCATGGCAAATCTCCTACTCATTAGAACGTAACGTGAACATGCGCGACCGTCAATTGTCCGCGTGCTTCCGTTGCGAGCGGAGCGCGCATCATGCCCATCAACGTCATCGTCGGCCTTCCGCACCTGAACGATGGGCCGATCCTTCAGCGGGCACGCGCGCTTGGCCGGACCGCGCTCATCTCGGCGAACGCGCTTTCACGTTGGTCCGAAAAGCGCGGCTGGCGGGAATGGACCGGATGGCGCCTGGGGCAACTCCAGAATGCACGGGGTTTGTCCGGCCTCTGCCTGGACTCCGCAGGCTTCGTCGCGACTGCGCGCTATGGTGGCTTCCCGTGGTCCCTGTCGGACTATGTATCGCTCGCGGCGGCCTATCCATTCCAATGGTGGGCAAGTGCCGATTACTGCGTCGAGGCTGAGATCGCGCGAGATCGCGACGAAGTCTTCGACCGCCTGTCGCGCACCATCCGCGCCAATCGCGACTGCCGCATCCTGGGCGAGGATGCCGGAATAGCCGACAGACTGATGCCTGTGATCCAGGGCCGGCGACCATCCGACTATGAGCGCTGTGTCGATGCGCTCTGGGGTTCGCTCCGCCCCGGCGCATTGATCGGTGTCGGAAGCATGTGCCGGCGCGATATTCACGGACCGGAAGGCCTGATCGCGGTCATCGACCATCTCGATCAGATTCTTCCGGCCGGTGTTCTGCTCCACGCATTCGGCGTCAAGGGCACGGCACTGCCCTTCCTTCTGCCTTTCGCACACCGGGTCGCGTCGATCGACAGCCAGGCCTATGGCGTCGGTGCGCGTCGGGCAGCCCTGAAGGCGGGGATCTCCAAGACCGATCGCGTCGTGGCCGATTACATGGAGCAATGGCTCGCCGGTCAGTACCACCGACTAACCGAGCGGCCGCGCCGCCTTCCGCAGCAACGGCCTGCTGACGCAGATCCTCCGCCGATCGATCCCTGGGAGGCCGCAATCGCGCAGGCCCGTACCGAAATCCGCGATCTCATCGAGTCCGGCGATCTTGATCATGATGAGATGTTCGAGCCGTGGCTCGAGCAATGGGCGGCCGACATCTTCCATGACCAGACGGCGGAGCGGTGAAAGGGGAGGGGGAGTGGAAGGGTGAGCATCAGGCTCACCGAAAGGGTGCGCGTCGCGAGCAAGCGCGTGCACCGCCATTCTCACTAGGAGAACCGCCTTGACCGCATCGCACCCTGTCGGGACCGCCATGGTCCCGCTCGCCCGGATTGCCGTGGGCTATAATCCGCGCCGCTATTTCGACCGGAAGAAGCATGACGAACTCGTCGCCTCCCTGCGTTTGCGAGGCATGCTGCAGCCGATGCTGGTTCGGCCCGCTGCCGACCTGCCGGAGCATTTCACGATCGTCGCGGGCGGTCGCCGCTACCGGGCCGCAATGGAAGCCTTCGGCGAAAACGCCGAGGTGCCGGTCCTGATCCGGGAGATGACCGACCAGGAGGCGCTCGACGCGGCGATTGCCGAAAACGACGATCGCGATGATCCTTCCGAGACCGAGCAGGCGGACGCGGCCGTTCGCTATCTCGCGGCGTGCCAAGGCGACCGGGCTGAAGCTGCACGGCGGCTTGGCTGGTCCCGCGCAAAGCTGGACCGCCGGCTCGCGCTCGCCGACCTTTCCGAGACCGTCAAAACCGCGCTCGACGAGCGCCGGATCAAGGTCGGACACGCCGAATTGCTCGCCGCCGTTCCCGCCGACAAGCAGGACAAGGCGCTCGAGACGATCATCGCGGCCGGCCTTGACATCGCAAAGACCCGCGATCTTCTCATGAAGGTCACGCAGCGCCTCGCCGATGCCCTGTTCGACAAAACGGAATGCACCACCTGTCCGTTCAATTCAGGGACGCAGCGCGCCCTGTTCGACACCCATGTCGACGATGGCCACTGCACCAACGCTACCTGCTTCCAGCTAAAGACCGAGGCGGTCGAAGCTGCACGCCGTGATGCGGAGGCGGCCGCCGAGGCCGAGGACGCCGCCGCAGCGATCGAACACGATGACGGCGATGATGACGCTCTCGCCGACGATGGCGACGAAAACGAGGACGGCGGTGAGATCGGCGGTCTGACCGATGACGCAGCGCCTTCAGCACCTCTGGTCGGTCGCGGAACCGTCGTGCGCAAGGTTTCCACCAGCACCGGGCCCAGTGTTACCGCAAAGTCCATCGCAGGCCGCACGACCGACCTGCGGGAGGCGACATGGCGCACGGCGCTCGCCCGCGGGCTGGCCGACGATCCTTTGAACGCCCAGGCGGCGATCCTCGTGGCAGCGCTGACCGGCACGCTTTCGCACATCAAGTCAGGCACTTTGACCTCGCGCGCTGCACTGCTGGTCGACGCCGCGTTCCCCGATCGCGGTTTCAAGGAAAAGATCGCAGAGATCCGCGAGCTATCGGAGGTTCAGGCCACCACGGTGCTGGCTGCGATCGGGGCAGCATATGCCCGGGACGTCCAGTCGTTCGCGCACGTCGCCGATCTCGCCGGCGCCTTCGGCATCGACATCCGGACAGTCTGGCAGGTCGATCGCGCTTTTCTCGAACGATACACGAAGGACGAGCTCAAGTTCATTGCCGCCGAGAGCGGCCTGGTCGCGCACATGGGCGAGAAGGCATTCGCAAAGTTGCTCGGCGCCAAGAAGGGCGACCTGATCTCCGGCATGTTGAATGCTGTCGGGTTCGATTGGGCTGGCCGGGTGCCAAGCGCGATGGCCCTCGATGGCCGCTATGCGCCGCCCAATTCGCTTCCGCCCGCCAAGGCCGACGAGGTTGTCACCGAACTGGCCGCCTGACCTCGCCCAACTTTCCAATCAAGGAATCCCACAATGCTGATCACCAATCTTCTGCCCATGCTGGGCAACTATTCGCTCGCCTTCGATCTTGTCGCCGGCGATGACGGTGTCGTTACCCTCATCATCATACCCCGCGTCGCCGAAGGCAAAACGCACAAGGCCGAGGCCGGCGAGCTGCGTCCGATCTCGATCACAGCGACGGCCGCCGAGATCGATGCAGAGCTTGCGAAGGGCGCCGAGGGGGCGCTCGGTGGGCTGATTGCCACACGCATGGCGCTTGCCGATCAGATCGCGACCCAGCGGGACGCGGCCGAGGCCGCGCGCGCGGCGTCTGCGGAGGCGGCGAAGGCAAAGGCGGCATCGGCACCCGCCAAGCCGGTAGTCGCAGCGAGCACGCCGGCCGCGCCAGCGGCGGGCGCCCTGCCGGCCGATGCAAAATCGGAGGAGCCCGCCAGCCTCTGGTGATCGGAAGCAACCGACACCCTTTGCAATTCCAACAAGGACATTCCGATGCAGATCGACCATCTTGCCCGCGTCTACCGCTATGACGGTATCGACCTCCCGCAGCCGCCGCACCTTGCCAATGACCCGCAGGGGCTGCGCGCCTACCACGCCACCCTCTACCCGGCGATCCTCAATGCCGACCTGGTCGATGCCGGGGTTACTGGCGGTGTCCACGTCACCGAATATCGCCGAGCTGTCGGCACCAAGGGCTGACATGGCGCGCGTTCAAATGGCGGCCATCCCCGCCGCACCGCGCTGCACGCTGCTCCATTGGATCGAGAACGACCATGGCAACACTTCCGAACTCTCCCGGCCTGCCTGCAGCAAACAAGCCCAGGCCCTCCATGCGAAGATCATCCTCGACGCGGGCACGCGCGAGGATGGTCCTGCCGATCCTATCCCGCCACCCACAGGACTCTCCCTTCCTCCGCTCGGCTGATCTGGCAGGACGGACCGTCCATATCTCCCCTGATATTCCGGTGATGTTCGATCGACCTTTGGCGGCCCACCATAAGCTCGTCGGCAGTTGGGTCGCCTCGAAAGAGCAGGAGACAGTGCACCGCACGCGCCCTGAGGCGCGCCGACATATCGAACGGGTCTTCCAGACCGAGGTCCTCGAAAGCTTGCGGAGCTGCACGATCGCGGACCTGCGCGTCGTCGTGCTCAACGGCGAATCCTGCGGGGCGCCGGCGGTCGCGATCGTCTGCGACAGTGTCGGGCAGCTCGATCTCGGATGGATCGAGGACAGCAAGCGGCCGATCCCGTGGCGCGCGGCTGCGTATCGGGTGCTCGAGCGCACGCTCGGAAGTGCTCTCCCGATCTTCTGCTACGATGACCTCTTCGACAACATCTCGATGTACTATTGGGACGGCGAGACCGAGGACGCCGCTGCGCGCGAGGCCCTCGTTGCGCTCCATGGGGCTGACGACAGCGAGATCGCGGCCCAGACCATGCCGTCCGAAATGAACGCCAGGCGGCCAGAATGGATGCTCGCCGCGAGGGCAGCGCCCACGTCGAAGTTACCGACTGCCCTTCGTCGGGCTCTGCGCGAATTGCGGGATGCCCACGCGGCGCTCACCAATTTGCCTGACGAACATCACGCCTGGCGCCTCGAGATGGATGTTCTCTACGAATATGTCCCCGGTATCGAGGAATGTTCGCCGCTTCCGCCGCTGACACTCGTTCCCGTCGAACAGTTCGCGGTCGAGGTCGACGACGTCGGGCGTCACGGCATGGAATATGGTTTCATGGACGTGACGGGCCTTTGCCCAATGACGCACTCCACCGCGATCGATGTCTGGCATGCGTCACTCGCCGCCGGCGCGCGGCTGCTGCGGGCCGCCAAACATCTCATCGAACTCTATCCTCCCGAATAACGAGGCCGACATGACTGACCATTGCGTGCAGTTCGAGCGAACCGCAGGCGGCATGATGCTGACCAACGCCATCCTGCTCTACAGAAGCGACGGGGCTCGCGGCCTCGGCTCGCATCTTACCCCTGGCGAAGATGCCGAGGCATTCGCCAGCATCCATCAGATCGAGCACGACGCTATCGGCGCGCCGACCATCGCCGCTGGAACGCCTTTGACCCGGGCGCATCTGCGGCATTGGTCGCAGGCGCTCGGCCGCGTCGCCCCGCCGCAAATTCTCCCCGAAACGGTGCTTGTCGCCCATCCCGACCTGCTGGTCTGGTGGGTGCCCGCACAGGTGAGGACGGCCTATTTCGACCTCTCGGCGAAACTGGCTGGACTGCGTGCGCTTGGCGGCCGCGCGATCGTCCCGGTTGCCTATCCGGCACACGTCCTTGTCGCCACACGGCGCCGGCTTGGAGTCTTTGCGCTTGAGCGGAACGAGCGGCCCGCGGCCGAAACCGCCTTGCTTCATTCGCCGATCCTCAACGTCTTCCTCAACGGTTCCCTCTGCTGGGGTAACATTCCGAAGCCGACATCGCTGGATGTGTCCGCCATTCCCGAGTTCGAGCGCGCGCTTTTCGACTCCTGGTCGACCCATCCGAATCCGGGTCAGGAGCTGACGATCACGGGGAAGGGCGGTCTCGTGCGTCTCTGGGACACCCTCGCAGCGACCCGCGCGACCCGCTTCCCGGTCAAACGCTTGAGGCCGTTCCTCGGAGATCGTCGCCAGACCGCCCCGCGAGGCGCCGCCAAGGCCGACCCAGTGACGCTCGGCGACCTCATCTACGGAAGGTCCGGCCGATGACTGCCCTCGCCGACGACCCGACCGCCGCCGCGGTACTGGCGGAGGCGCCTTGCTATCCCGTGCCGCCGGATGGGCGATCACCCGCGATCGAGGCCGTTCGCGAAGCCCGAGCAGGCAGCTGCCTCGCAATCGGCCGCGATGGTGTCTGCCTGATCTTGCGCCGGGCCTGGCTGGCTCTGGATCTGCCCGTGACACTGCCGATCCCGGCCTACCTGCCCTACGGGAGCATTGGAGTTCGCCGCGCGGACCTGCGTTGCGGCTTGATACCGGCGGAGCTGCTGCGGCAAGTCCTCGAGCACTTTCGCGCCGCGCTGCCCAACGAGGCCGCCGCCTTCATCCTCTGGGATGAGGCTAATCGGCGATTCTGGGTCGACTTCCCCCAGATCGACCGCGCGACGCCGTCACACCTCACTTATCGTCCGCCTGCGCTGCCGCCGCACCATCACCTCATCTGCGACATTCACAGCCATGGGCACGGCGCGGCCTTCTTCAGCGCAACCGACGACGCGGACGACGCGCACGCGACCAAGATCGCCCTGGTTGTCGGACGTCTGGGTCATACGGACGGCCCCGCATTTGCCTCGCGACTGTGCGCCGCAGGGATGTTCCTCCCGCTGCCGCGAAGCCCTTTTTTCAGGAGACGATCATGACCTCTGAGACGCCCCTTCGCCACTATCTGCCTGCGGCGCTCGGCAACCGCGCGATCAAAATCGTGCTTGTGGGATGCGGCGGCAACGGCGCGCAGATGCTGATGGGGCTCGCCTCGCTGGATACGGCGCTGCGGGCGATTTCGTCGCGTTCGCTCGATGTAACCGTCGTCGACGACGATATCGTCAGCGAGGCCAATCTTGGCCGGCAGCCCTTCTTCAGGTGCGACATCGGCAACTCGAAGGCCCGGACGTTAACCGAGCGGATCAATCTCGCCCACGGTCTGGCCTGGACGGCGGTGCATGGCCGGGCACCCGAGGCCGCGAAGCTCGACGGCACCGACATCGTCATCACTTGTGTCGATACCGCATCGGCGCGCCGGAGCGTCGGTGCGGCCATCGCCTCGGCCAGGAATGCGCCGGCCTATTGGCTGGATCTCGGCAACCGCGCTGGCGACGGGCAATATATCATCGGTTGCCCGAACGCTGAGCCCGAGGCCGGGCACCAGATCCTCCCGACAGTCCTCGAATATTTCCCCGAGGTCGCGAACGAGAGCCTGCCTGACGACGACGCGCCGTCGTGCTCGATGGCCGAAGCCCTCGAGCGCCAGTCGCTTTTCGTGAACCGGGTGGTGGCGAGCCACGCGCTGGCCCTTCTCTTCGATCTCGTTGGCCGCGGATCGATCGGCCACGCGGGCGCGTTCATCAATATCGCCACCGGGCAGGCCGTGCCGATCCCGCTACCGATCGCTGCTTGAATCTTCGGTCGAGCCCGAGGCCGGCCACGGGAGAAAGGGGAGGGGGAGAGGGCCGTTTGAGCGGATTTTCGCTCAAGACCGGAGGGCCATCCCATGACTTACGACGTCGCCATGCGCCACCAGCAGGCGCTCGACCCCAGCGCGCTGATCACCGTCGGCACCACCCTCCACGCGATCGGAGCCGCGATCAAGGATTGCCGCAACGCCGGCAAAGACGCCGAAACCGATCCCGCCGTGATCCTGCTCGTTCGCCACCTCAGCGCAGTGTGCGAAGATCGTCCGTCCAATCTCGAGCTTCGGCGCACCTGCATGGACCAGATCGCCGAAATCCGCCGAACGCCGGTCCTGCGCAACCTCGCCTATCGGGGCGTGAGCCATGACGAGGCCGCCAAGCGGCTCTTCCATTCGGAGGGCCGCACCGCAATGCGGCGCCTCGCCGACGCGCTGGGCCTATGCGACGGAACCTATGACATCCGCTCCAGCAAGGGCGGCCCTGCGGTTTCCGGCGAAATCACGCTCCATGGCGAGGAAGCATGGGTGCAGCTCTCGCTTGGCTGTTCGGGCCCGGGCCGGGAAGTCCTCTATCGCCGGGTTCGTGGCCGCGATGATCACTGCGGCGCGCGCAATCACTGGGCATCGGTCAATGATCTCATGGCGCCCGACCGTTTCGCCGACCGTCTGCGGCGCGACCTTCGTCTCACGCCGCCGGTCGAACAGCCGATGCGCCTCTTCGCCTGATCTCGACCGAGGCCGACCACATGATCCATGTCGAAAAAATCCCGCAGTTCGACCCCTGTTCGACTGCCACCTGGCTGGCCCGGGGCCGCGCACCGGAACATGCCGAAGCGATCGCGAAAGCCTGGCGCGACTTTCCGGACCTGGCGCCGACGGCTTCACCTGAAGATCGCATGGCGCGCACCCGCGCGCGCGTCCAGGCGATGAAGCCCGTCAACGACGCGATTGCCGCGCATAGCGAGGCCGAGCGCCAGGCGCGCAATTTCAGCTTCACCGAGGAGCGCGCCGTCTCAGGACGCGGTGATGAGCGCGATGCGGCGATCCTGCGTGGACGCGATCGTTATGGTTATGACTGGAATCTCGCGATCCGCTATGCCGATGGCTGGTACGCGGCCCATGTAGGTTGGAACCATTGTTCGCCGTCCAAGGCCGCAGAACGCCCGGCCTATGACTGCGGGTTCGCCGACGGCGGCGGCGACGTTGACGATCTCTTCGACGCGGCGCGCCGGGCCAATCGCGCTGCCGAACGAGCGCCCATCTCGATGCAGTCGCGGGGTGCGGTGCGATCGCTACCCTCGGACTGGCCGAAACCCAGCGACCGGCCCCGACCGACACCATGGTCGCGGCGGGTTATCATCCTGGGCGATCATCCGGCGGCGGCGCTCGGCCGAGGCGATATTTTGGAGCGCTATCGTAAGACAGGCGGCCGCTGCGGCGGTCACGCCATCATTCTCACCGCCACCAAGGGCTTCATATCCGGTGTGACCGCGCAGCCCGAGGCCGAGGAACTGACGGCGGAGCGGGCCGACGAGCTCATTGCCAGTCCCGAGCAGGAGGACCGGCTTCGCGCGCTCCTCGCCGGCATCGACATCGAGGATATCCTTGTCGCGCTGCACGGCGAATATCTGCGGGTTCTCGATACCCATTCGGCCGCATTGCCAACCTGTCGGAATCGCGAACGCACGCGCAACACGCCGCTGCAGGTCAAGGCGCACGCGAAACTCTGGATGGATCGAGGCCGCGAGGCCGGGAGCAATGTCGGCGCTGGCCACATCCGTTGGTCCAAGGCGACCAAGGGCCTGACTGCGAAGCTAGGCGAGCTGACGGCGCGCTATCAGGGGCCGGCGCCCGGCAAGGGGCATCTCGTCTCGATCGAACAGGACGGCACCCTCGCGCACGGCTTCATCGACCCCGGCGGGAAACCCCTCGCGCCGACGCTCATCGTCGGCAGCAAGGCCCGGTTGCGCGACGAGATGGCACGCGCGCTCCGCCTGTTCGGCGGGGCGACGAGATTTGCCGCCCGCTAACATTCGAGGATCCAAAACATGGAAACGAGCCGCAGCCAGCGCTGGCGCGAGCGCCGGGCGCTCTGGGCCCGCGATCTCACGGTCATCGATCCCAAATCCTATTCCGTCGAGATCATCGGACACGATGCCGCGCGCGCTTTCATTGCCCGCCATCATTATCTGCCGACCTATCCTGCGGCGCAGCTCGCGGTCGGGCTCTATGGCGCCGGGGCAGTCCTGGAAGGCGTCGCCGTCTTCGCCGTTCCGGCCACCGGAGCCGTAATCACGCGGCACACCGGCTTTGCCGATCCGCTACGCGGCTGCGTGCTCGCCCGCCTGATCCTGACAGACGCCGTGCCCCAGAACGGGGAGAGCTTCTTCGTCGCGCGAGCCTTTCGCCATCTGCGCCGCGAGAAGCCCGGAATCGAGGCCGTGGTTTCGTACAGCGACCCAAGCGCCGGACATATAGGCCGCGTCTATTGCGCGCTCTCGGCGGCGCACCGCGCCATTACGAGGCCGCGAACCGTCCTGCGCGCCGGCGACACAACGATCGCGGGGCGCACGCTCTCGAAGATCCGCCTTGGCGAGCGAGGCCATGCCGGCGCCATCGATCAGCTCGTTTCGCTTGGCCTGCCCAGGCCGGAGTTCGGGGAGATGCCTGCGACATGGCTTTGGCGGCTGCAACGCGAACGCCATCTCGTGCGCCATCAGCAGCCGGGTCTCTACGCCTATTGCTTCGAGCTCACCCGCGAAGCCCGCCGGCACGGCCGCGCACTGCCGCGACTTCCCTATCCAAAGGCCCTGCCGTTGGCGCACCCCACCTTTCAGTTCGATCTTCGCATCGAGGCCGAGAACCGCACAGCCGGCCGAGAATGAGGGGAGGGGGATCTTGAGGGTTGCGGCGATGGGCCGCGATCGAGGCCGAGAACTCCATGCACATCCCAAGCAACAGACGAGCGGTCGATACCATTCTGGTCGCCGCCCCGCCGCCCGTGGTCCTGGCCTATGGGATCGGTGTCGATTCCACGGCGCTGCTGATCGAACTCGAGGCGCGCGGCGAGGCGCCAGACCTGGTGCTGAGCGCCGATCCGGGCGCGGAGAAGCCCGAGACCTACGAATATCAGCGGATGATCGCCGCGTGGATGCACGCGCGCGGGATTCCCTATGAGATCGTCCGCTACGTGCCCAGGCGCTTCAAGCACTGGCCGCCCTATTATTCGATCCTCGCCAATGTCCTGACCAATGCGACTTTGCCGAGCATCAGCCTGGGACGGCATAGTTGCAGCCTCAAATGGAAGGTGGCGCCGCAAGACGCTTTCCTGAAGCAATGGGCACCGGCTCGCGCCGCATGGGCGAATGGGCAGAAGGTCGAGCGGCTGATCGGCTACGACACGTCGCCCTCCGATTCCCGGCGTCATGCCCATGCTGCCGGGCTGGACGATCCGCTGTTCCAGTGCCGCTATCCGCTGCGCGAATGGAACTGGACGCGCGATCGCTGCATCGCCCGGATCGAGGCCGCCGGTCTCCCGGTGCCGCCCAAGTCGAGCTGCTTCTTCTGCGGCGCCATCCGGCCCGATGAAGTACGCGCCCTGCCGGCGTGGTGCCTTCGCTTGATTGTCCTGATTGAGGCCCGCGCCGAACCGCGCCTGCGCACCGTCGAGGGATTGTGGCGCCGATCGACCAGGACCCGGCCCGGCAGGATCACCGATTTCATCCGCGCCGAGCGGCTGCTCCCCGAGGCCGAGATCGACGCGATCCGTCGCGATGCGCCGACCGATCTCATCCGTTTCCAGGACGCCGCCAGCATCGTGCCGATCGCCGAGCGGCCGACGATGGAAGAATGGATCGCGAGTTTCAACGCCGGCTTGATGGAGGCAGCATGACCAGCACCATATCCCGGATCGCCGAGCTCAATGACCGCGTGCGGCTCGGCCTCGATCGAAACGCGCGGATCGTGATGACGGCGACCTGTCTCGCCACATTGGCAGGCGGCGACCGCATCGTCAGCGAAGCCGTCGCCCAGGCCGCGGTACTCGCGGCCGTCCGGCGCTACGAATTCAAGCCTGATGACGGCCCGGAACGCAACTACGGGCAGTTCGAGCTCGAGGGTCACATCGTCTGCTTTCGCATCGATTATTACGATCCCTCGCTCGAATGGGGCTCGGAAGATCCTGCCGACGCCGCGGTGACCGTCCGTGTCCTGACGATCATGCTCCCCTGCGACGATTGAGCCGATCAGTCGCCTCGCCAATTTCCAACCAAAATGGAGGTAATCTTGCGCCGCATCACACCCGCGACGTCCGAGGACGGACAAGCCATTGCGATTGCCGTTGAACGCCTGCGCGAAGCCCGTAACCTGCTGCGCAGGGCGGGCGCGCGCCGCGCGGCATCGGCAGCAGGTCAGGCCATCAACAGCGCCGAAGGTGCCGCGCGGCACGTCGCGCACAGAATGCGGAGGACACACGCATGAGCAGGCACATTCTCCCGCCCAAGGCCGGCCATCCCGACGTCATCTGCGCGGCGGTAGGCTGGGACCGACCGCTCCAGACCTATTATGCTCAGGTGTGCTTTCGCACCGATGATGAGCCCGATGAAGGGGAAGCGCTGATCTGGCGGGGCACGGAACCGGGCGAGCTTCCCACGCCCGAGGCCGCGATCGCCGTTATCACGCCCTATGCGGAAATCCCGCCGAGGCTTGCCGAACAGCTCCTCGCCGACATGACCGCGACGATCGGCGAGAAGGATGGCCGGCACCAGGCCGAGGTCAAGCGGCGGCTGTTCGGCTCGATTCATTAGGATCGGGCCGTTCGAGGCAGAAACGCTTGCGCCCGGGTGTCGCCTCGATACCCTCTGCGCGCGGAGAAAACCGATGACGTCCGTACCGACAGATTATGATTCCGCCCGTGCGGCGCTGACACGGCTTATCCCGCTCGCCATGGGCGACACCGGGCAGGCGCGCCGCGTCGCGAACTTTCTGATGGCCTGGTGGAATGGCCCGGAGCTTGGTCATTTCGAGATCGCCGACATGTTCGGCCTCGACATCGACGTGGCAAACGACATCACGAGCGTGATCGGCTTTCTCGGCCAGAACGACCGCGGCGCCGTCTATATCGACGGTCTCGGTTTCGCCGAAGAGATGCAGGATGTCATTGCCCTGTGGCGGCCATCGGCAAGCGCTCCCCAGACTTGACACGCATCGCGTGATTGCGAGGCCCTGAAGTACCCGACGGCGCCGAAGTGGCGCGTCGGAGCGGCGCTGGCGCGCCTTACTCGGCCGAACGGCCGAGGAGAGGAGCGGGTGAGAGAAGGTGTTCGGACAAGGGGTTCGAGCGCACTTTCTCAGGAGACTTCCCATGAACATCGGCACCATCACCCAGAACGCCAGCGGCACCTACACCGGCAAAATCTCGACGCTCACGGTCGCGATCGTCATCGCCCTTCGCACCGTCCATTCCGCCAATCCGCGTGCGCCCAAGTTCGAGATCCTCGCGCTCTCGGCGGCACGCCAGTGGGTCCAGGTCGGCTCACTGTTCGAGCTGGCGTCCAATGCGACCGGCGAAATGTTCCTCAACGGCAAGATCGAGGATCCCAGCCTCGACAAGCCGCTCTACATCTCGGCGTTCCGTCAGGACGACGGCTCGTACAACATCGTCTGGTCGCGTCCCAACCGCCGCCGCGATGCGCCGACCGACACCGCCCCGGCCGACGACAGCCTGCCGCCGCTGCCCGGTGCGGACGAGCCGGCCAAGCCGAACGGCCTCGCCGGTACGGATGGCCTGGGTGAATCCTCGGCCGAGGGCGCGTTCGGCGGCGAGCCCGCGCAGGGCAATGGCCGCCGTCGCCGCACGCCCGAGATGGCCGACTGACGATCCTCTCTCCCTGCCGCGCGCGTCCCTCCGGCGCGCGGCAACCCCGCAGGGCTCGTTTGCCTCACGGCAAGCGGGCCCTGCCTTCGTTTCCCTGTGACCGTGTCCTCAGCTATCGTCCTCGCGCGCGCGACAGAGAGGACTTGAAATTTATCCGGAAACTCCGTACTTTCCGGACAGGAGAATCACCATGCCCCAGACTGTCAGTTCCGTTGAGGCGTCAAAGGCCTTCGGCCGCATCAGCCGCCAGGCGCTGGTTGCGCCCCTTACCATCACGCATCATGGCCACGATAGCCTCGTGTTGATGTCGGCCGCCGAATATCAGCGGCTCAAGCGGCGCGATCGCGAGGTCTTCACGTTGACTGACGTGCCGGAGGAAATCGTGGAGGGGGTTCGAGCGGCGCGAGCGCCGGCAGAAGCCGCTGCCTTCGATCACGAGGTCGAGTCCTGACGAGTGCAAATTCCCGATCCAGTTCCCGGCCTCGTAATTCGCTACTCGTATCTCTGGAGCCATGAAGCAAAGGCAGGTCACGAAGAAGGCAGCAAAGACCGTCCCTGCGCCGTGCTGCTCGCGACGACAAATAAGGCAGGCGCCAAGATGGTCACCATCCTGCCAGTGACCCATACGCCGCCGTCCGACACGAGCCTTGCCGTTGAAATTCCGCACGCGACGAAGGTTCGTCTCGGGCTCGATGATGATCGCTCGTGGGTCGTCCTCACGGAGCTCAACTATTTTCAATGGCCCGGGCCCGATCTTCGGACGGTGCCCG
Organism: Novosphingobium capsulatum NBRC 12533; assembly: GCF_001598375.1. Lineage (GTDB taxonomy): Bacteria > Pseudomonadota > Alphaproteobacteria > Sphingomonadales > Sphingomonadaceae > Novosphingobium > Novosphingobium capsulatum. The sequence continues at coordinate 26,299 of NZ_BCYV01000020.1, read as the reverse complement.
GCGATCCATTGGGCGAGGTTGCATACGGTCAGCTTCCAACCGCCTTCTACGAAACCATCCGCACCCGCTGGCTCGCCGCCTACGACGCCGGCAAGGTCACGCAGGTCAAGCGTACCTCCTGACCAGTATCGGCCGCGCCCGCATTTGCCACGCGGCGCGGATCATCGCGACTTCGGAGTGAGAACACATGGGAACGAACCAGCGGCACGGCAATCGGGCGGTGAGCACGGCCGAGACCTTGAGCGACAAGCAGCGGGCCGATCTCGCGGGCGCGCGACCTACGGACGAAGAGATCGCCGCCGACCGATGGGCTGATGAGCATGATACCGCGCGCGAAAGGTCCCGCCGCGCGAAACTCCGTCTGCCATTTCGCGCCTGAGGCCGCCGAGGCCGAGCAATACGAGGCTCTGCCCTCAATCCCGATCGCTGCGTCTAGCGGGCCTCGCCGAACGGGCTTGCCCGTGACCGATTGCTGAGCACGAACTCCTGAGGGCGCTCCGCCGCCGGCGCCGGGGTCAAGAGCAGCGCGCCGCGCGATCGTCCATCGGGTAGAGCCCCGCCGCGGCCAGCAGCCTTCCTTCGCCTGTTCCTGACACCTGCGGCGAGACGAAGACGTCCCGCAACCCCATCCGGTCGCCCGTGTTGCCGCTTCGCGGCTGCCCGCGCCAACTCCCTCCAGGGGTTCCCCTCCGCTGACGCTACGGTGCGGACCCTCTCCGCACGCCGCTCTTCGGTGTCACCGGCGGGAAGGCCGCTGGACCCAACGAGGAGCACTACCATGAACAACGTCAATCTCGCCGGCCGCGTCGCCAAGGACCCCGAGACCCGCGGCGCCGTCACCACCCTCATTGTCGCGACCGATCGCGTGAAGCTCAGGGACGGCAAGACCTATGTCGACGACGCCACCGGCTACACCGCCAAAGAGACAGAGTTCCACAAGGTCACCTGCTTCAACGGCCTCGGCAAGGCCGGCGCCTCGCGCAAGAAGGGCGATGTCGTCGCCATCACCGGCCGGCTGCACTATTCGAGTTGGGAGGATCGCGACGGAGTCACCCGGTACGGCTGCGAGATCATCGCCGACAAGATCGACTTCTTCTGACCCGGTAGAGCGGCGCCTGCGGGCGCCGCCCTTCAGCTCAACTGGCCCGGGAAGTTCGCGCGTCGCCCCGTCTCGAGGTTGTGGACCATGTTCTCGACGCCGATCGCGTAGAACTCGCCGACATGGAAGCTCGCCCCATCCCGGAGCTTCCACTCCTGATCGGTGACGACCTTGATCACGCTGTTCACCAGCGCGATCACGTCCTGCTCCGCCAGCGGATAGAGGATCGGCTCGATCTGCCACAGGCGGTCGCCATGAATATCACGTTGCCGCAGGAGCTGCTGATAGACGGCGAGTTTCGCCACCAGCCCCGGTGGCTCATTGCCATGCAACAGTGCAGCATATCGCGATAGACGCTCCTCATAGTTCGCCTGAATCTGGGCCTTCACTCTTCATTCCTTCAACATTGCCTGCGGCGTCGGTGCTCGATCATTTGGCGCATCCCGGCCCTTCGACAGGCTCAGGCCGGGACCGGCGCTCTACTCGCCTGCGGCTCCCGGAGCCACGGCCTTGCCGCGTCTCCGCCCTGCCGGGTTACGATCACCTTGCGGGGGTGATGGGGAGGGGGTTTCTCCTGGGACAGTATGGAGCGATTTGCTGTTAACCCGGCCGCCGCGCGGCCGGGGCAAATCCAATTCTCTCTCTAACATCTCGGTATCAGACAAGCTTCATCGCCGTAGTGTGATGTGCCTTGGGGGGCTTTCTCAAGGATGCGCGGTCCCCCCAATTTTCCCGGGACCGTCGCTGCGCTCTGGCCCCAAGAAAATCGGTTCCCCCACGCCCCGCCGAGGCGGCGCGGGGACTTGTCCCCGCGTCCCTGACAAAGCCCCGTCGGCCCATCCGATGAGATTTCATCTTTCATCCAATCCCGGATGAGAGATCGACTTGTTCGGAGGCTTTTATGACTTCTTTCAACAATTTCGCCGACCTTGCCAGCTTCGTCGCCGCGTCGCGTGAAAATGACGGACTGACCCAGACCTACGAGGGCGCGTTCATCGAACATAGCGAGATGGCCAAGCTCAGCATCGTCGAAGCGCCCGAAGCACTTGACATGCCCGATCCCGAGCAGGTGCGGGCCGCCACCGAGATGATGATGCAGACCATGTTCGACGTGCTGCGCGACACCCGCATGGAGCCGTTTGCGGCCGATCTGGCGTGGGGTTTCGCCAACAGCTTCCATGTCGTGGCGAAGCGTATCGAGGGCCGCGAGGATGACGCCGCCAAGAAGCTCGGCGATCTCGCACGCAGCTATGATCCGTCCGAGATCTACGCGACCGAACTCGAAGACACCCAGCTCCTCTGCCAGACCCTCCAGGGTTGCCGCGAGGCGATGGAATGCATGCGCGACCATGCCGCCGCGGTCTATCGGGTCGAAACCGGCAAGCCCTTCTCGCCGGTGCGGGGAAGCCGGGTTTCCAGCGCGCTTACCGCATCGATGATCGAGGCCCGCGACTATCTTGCCTCGAAAGCCCGGGAGCGCCGCGAGCAGTTCGCCCCCGAAGGCCCGGTCGTGGCGTTCTCCGGTGGTCAGGTGTGGGAGGACGTGGACCTGCTCTGGAACGGTCTCGACAGCATCAAGGCACGCATCCCGGAGATGATCCTCGCGACCACCGCGCAAGCGAAGGGCTGCGATGCCGTGGCGCACGCATGGGCGGCATCGCGCGGCGTCAAGGTCATCCAGTTCCGCCTCGATCGCAGTCAGGGCAACCGCGCCGCCTTCGTCCGCAATGACCGCATTCTCGGTCTCAAGCCGGTGGAAGCCGTCATCTGCGAAGGCTCGGGCATCCAGCAGAACCTCGCCCAGAAGCTGCGGCAGGCGGGGGTGCCGCTGCACATCGTCCGCCTCGCGCACCAGCGCACCCAGCGCAGCGCGTGAGTGCTCGCTTGGAGGGGCTCCGGCTTCGGCCGGGGCCTCTCCATCTTTTTCTGCGTGGACATGCGGCGCTCAGGGGCATCGAGCCCCTTCGCGCCGCGGGGGACTGAGCGCTGGCGCGCTCGCGCAATGGCCACCATTCGCACCGACTTCGCCCCGCCAGGCGGCCAGAGGGGAGAAGGGACGGGTGCTGCGTTCAGCAAGGGAGGACGAGATGTCCATTGTGTTTCGCATCACCACATCGGCCGACCATCAGGAACGCCAGACCGCCGTCATCAACGCCCGCCAGCTCGCCGCCTTCCGGGAATTTCTGCGCGGCCAAGGCGAGCGTCTCGACATGACCCTGCTGGATCCGGATTTCGCGGAGGACGACTATCTCTCCTATCGGTTCGAGGCGCGTGTCTGCCCGCTGGCGCTCGCCAGCATCGCACGCATCTTCGACTATCAGACCGATGTCATCACGGTGCTGGATGAGGCCCAGTTTCGCGGCCGCCGGGTCAGCGTCTATCGCGAGGGCGACACTGGCCCGATCACCCTGTCGGTCGGGCTGACCTCCGATCTCGGCCTCGAACTCGATCTGGCCTATCAGAATGCGTTCGCGCTGCTCGAAGGGCTTGGACTGCGACCGGAGAGCGTCGGCGAAATCCCGGTCGACAATGTCCGTGCCCGCCTCGCTGATCCCGCGATCCGGCGCAGCGTCGAAGCGCAGGGTGCAGCCCCATACCTGTCCCGGCTCGACCGCCTGATCGCGACCGGAGATCTTGACGACAGTTCCCGCCTGGAATGGGCATAGCCTCCGCCCGGACCAGACGTCGCGAAGGGGCGCGTCGCCGCGCGCGGCGCGCCCCGCAATGCCGCTGCGAGCCTATGCCGCGACCGGCGTTCGCGGTGTCAGCAGGGTATCGATCGCGCGCTGCAATTGGTCGGCGGCATCGACATCGTTTGTCGCCGCCAGATACTCTTTGGCCTGCCGCATCAATGCCAGCGCAAGCGCCCGTGTCACCGTCGGGTCCGTCTCCGAGAGGTCCATATCGCTACCTCGAGCGCGGTCCATCCTCGCGAGCTTCCGGGCCGTCGCTCCTCCCCGGAGAGCTCCCGCGCCGTGCGCGGGAGCCGGGGCTGGTAACACGTCGAGACATGCGCCTACGCTTTTAGTGCCAAGGCACCTGGACATGTGCGCAGGCACCCCGGCGTGAGATCACACCGAGCTGCCTTTCTCGACGGGATTACCAGTCCCGGCGCCGCAGCCTTCGCAGCGCAATCCGGCGCCTAACACAGACCTCCTGTGACACCAAGGCGAAGTCGTTTCGGCCCTGTCCAGCACCCTCCCGGATCAGTGGATTGTCCATCCGCTCCGCCCGCTGGCCGAGATCGGTGAAGGGTCCGTGCACGCCGTTCTCATAATTCGCAAAAGCCATGATGGGGCGGCGTTTCATCGTGACGACACCGGCTCGCTCGCGTGCCGCACGGACCCGTCGGTCCGCGCGCCGCTACGCCTTGCCGGAGGCGCTTCCCCGAGAGGAAAAATCTCTCACAGTCTTCCCATTCTGTCGGGCGGACGAGACCGTCTCAAGCCCGGCGGGGCCCCACCATTTTCTTCGGCGGATCGGGCGCTGCGCATCAATCTCGAACGACGGTGGCCGCCGAAGAAAATCGTGACCCCCACCGCCGCTTTGCGGTCGCCGGCAAGCCGGCGAGGCCTGACACGGTCCCGCCCGCCCGACGCCATTCCCCTGTCATTCAAGACGACAGGAGACGAACATGCAGACGATCACGAACATCGCCGCCGCCGATCAGCACGCCGCCTACTTCGCCGCCGTCGCCAATGCCGAGCGCCGCGCGATGCACAGCTACTTCGACCAGCATGTGGTCGAGGACGATGAGCTGGGGTTCCTCGCCATTGACGAGGGCGACTACGGCGCGCTCGGACAGGCGATGATCGACCGGATCGTCTACACCGCGCCGGGCGGCATCATCGACGAATTCTGAACGATAGGGGAGGGGCTGCGGCCTCTCCCCTTTTTTTGCTGGGAGAGGAACGGTCACGGGGGGCATCGAGCCCCCCATGACCGTGCCGCGGCGTTGCCGCGGCGGGGGATGATTCAGGCCTTGAGCCGCTTTTCGACTTCCTCGAAACCCAGTGTCTTGATGCGGGCCGTCAGATCGGCGAGCCGCTTAGGTTCAAGCTTCAGCAGTCCGGATTTCTCGATCGTCGCGATCGCCTGCTCGCGCTCTTTCTCTTCGAGCTTCCTGCGCCGCTCTTCCAGCCGGCGCTGATCCTCTTCGAGAGCCTGTCTCTCCTGTTCCAGTGTCTTTGCCATAGGTGCCTCTTGTGAAGGCTAATCGGGCTATGAACTGGCTGAACATAGCGCTGGTTGGTGAGGGCAGGAAGAAGAAGATTCATGGGGCTGGGCGCATCGGGCCTGCGCCCGACGACGGCTCTATTCGCTAGGGCTCCCGATGCCCTTCAGGCAACGAGAGCCCAACCTCACGGAGCCAAGGCATGCGCCTTGTCTCCGCCCTTCGGGTCACGATCCTCGCCTTTCCAACGCGGCCCTTTGGCCGACGTTGATGCTGCGCATCGGGGCTTTTCGCGCCCTGATCGGATCGGTGACACCGGCCTCGCGCGTTCCGCCTCACGGCGGCGCGTACCTCGCCGGTCCCGGCAACCGGCTCCTCTCCGACGACATCGTAACAGGCCCAGGGACAGGGGATCGGGCTCTTGGGATTAGCACACCCTACGCACCTGAAGGTGCATGAGTTCCGTTGTTTCACAACGGGTTAGCGCGGAAGGAAAGGAGACTACGTTGTAGTACGAGCTGGTGGGCGGGCAAAAACGGCGGAAATCAGCCATTCGCGCGTAGTCTGTGAGACTACGGCCTGCTGGTCCATGACGGTCAACTTGCCGGAACCGGGCCGCTCGGCTATAAATAGAGCCATTCTTCAGTCCCCACCAGCCTCCCTGCTAGGAGGTTGGTCTTGGCTACCAGTTACCGGCATTACAACGTCCGCCTGGAGCGCGCCCAATGGGACCGCCTCAGCGTGATCGCCGCCGAACAGAAATTGAGCGTCGCCGACGTCATCCGGTCGGCCCTCAATGTCTTCCTTTCATCCTCCGACGTGCTGACCGCGAGCCAGCGCCGCCTGGCCCGGATCAGCGAGTTCCAGCAGCTCGTGCTCGACGTCATTCTGCGCGAGCAATATCCTGAGCTTCGCGACCGCCTCGTTGCCGAAACCGACAAGCGCCTGGTGCAATATCATGGCGCGTGAGGACATCCGCTCGAACGGGAAAAACATCCCGCTGACCCACCACTCTGCGCGCGGCCGCGTGCAGCGAAACTCGGGCAATTTCACCCGCGGCTCACAGCTTCTCACCCACGAGATGCTGATGTGGTTTTCGGGCGCGCGGCTGCCCATCATGGTCTGGTTCTTCGCCTTCCTCGCGGCCTGGTTCGTCATCCTCTCGATCCGCCTCGACGAGCACGGATTCCAGCTCGTCTGCATGAAGATCTATTCGGCGCTCTGGAACTGGGTCGACCTCAATCCCAACAAGCGCGTCAACGTCACCCTGCCCAATGGCGAGATCTACAAAACGGTCATGCCCGTGGTGCCCTATATCCCGGCCGTGCAGCAGGCCTGGGAGACCACCATCCGGGCGCTGATCGGCTCGATCCTCGTCTCGGTTTTCGTGGTCGCGCCACTCACCATCTGGTTCGTCGACATCTCGCGCAGGCGTGGGCGTTCGATCCTTCAGGAACGCCATGAGCGCGGCGCCATGCTGGTCGATCGCGCCGTGCTGGTCTCCGAAATCGCGCAGCACAATGCGGAAAAATTCGCGGAGGACGCGCGCGAGTTCTTCCCCGGCCGCTCGTCCGCCGCCGTGCTCAAATTGCCGTTCGCGACACGGAAGGCGGGCGGCATCCACCATCCCTATACGCTCGCCGGCATCCCCTATCCGCACCGCCTCGAGCAGTCCCATTCCATGCTGATCGGCACCACCGGCGCGGGCAAGACCACCGAGCTCAGGAGTCTGGTCAGCCAGATGCGCCAGCGCCAGGACAGCGCCGTGATCTTCGATCTCACCGGCGCCTATGTCGAAGCCTTCTACGATCCCATGCGCGACACGATCCTGAACCCGATGGACCAGCGATGCCCGGCCTGGTCGATCTTCAACGACTGCTCGACCTACAGCCATTTCACGTCGGCCGCCGCGGCGCTCATTCCCTCCGATGGCGGCTCGTCCGAGCCCTTCTGGGCGCTCGCGGCCCGCACCCTGTTCATCGAGATGTGCGTCCGGCTTCAGGAGCGCGGCCAGACCACCAACCTGGCGCTCGCCGAGAACCTGATGACCGCCGATTTGAAGCGGGTGCATCGCTTCCTCGCGAACACCATCGCCGACCCGCTGACCGCCCCGGAAGCGGCCCGCATGGCGGAATCGATCCGCGCCGTCTTCAACACCAATGCGCAGGTCCTGCGTTTCCTGCCCGACGAAGGAGAGCCGTTCTCGATCCGGCACTGGATGACCACCGAGCGCGCGCCCGGATCGATCCTGTTCGTCACCTCCGACTACGACGATCTGGAGATGAACCGGCCGCTGCTGACGCTCTGGATGAACATCGCCATCACCAGCCTCATGACGCTGCCGCGCACGCGCAGCTTGCGGACCTGGTTCATGTTCGATGAGGTCGGCGCGCTGCACCGCCTGCCTGCGATCGAGAAGGGCCTGCAGACCGCGCGGAACTTCGGCGGCGCAATGATCCTGGGGCTCCACAGCTTCCAGAAGCTGGTCGAGGTCTATGGCGAGGAAGGCGCGCGAAATCTCGCCTCGCTCGCCCGCTCCAAGCTCATCCTCGCGACCAGCGAGTTCAAGACCGCCGAGGAGTGCTCGCAGTACATCGGCAACCGCGAAGTGCGGCAGATGGATGAGGCCTATAGCTACGGCTACAACAACAATCGCGACGCCTCGACCCTGACTCCGCGCAAGCAGGTCGAGCCCCTCGTGATCCCCGACGACATCACCAACCTGCCCTCGATGCACGGGTTCGTGAAATTCCCCGACGGTTTCCCGGCCGCGCGCATCCTTCTCGAATGGAAGAACTACCCCATCGTGGCGCCGGGCTTCCTGAAGCGTCCCGTGATGCAGCCCGTCCGGTCCAAGCGCGGGGAGGAGATTTTCGACGAGGAGGGCGGTGAGGCCGGCGGCAGGGACGGCGCCGTCCAGATCGTGGATGAGGTGGTCGAGCCAACCAATCTTGCGAAGGAAATGGCGGCGCGGATCCTGCAGTCGCCGAGCGAGGACCAGGCCGCCCCGCGTAGCGATGACCGGCCGGTGCCCCCGCAGGCGAAGGGAGCGGGCGGCGGCAAGGAGGACGGCGCGCGCGGCAGGGACGCCCAGCAGGAGACCGGCCAGCGGCCCGCCGACGACCGGCGCGGACCGTCACCGCAGGCGCCGCAAGTCGAGGATCAGACCCTCATCGAACTGCGTCAGGGCTTCGCCGCGGGCCGTGACCAGGACGATCTCGACATGGGGATCTGATCCATGCTCTCGGTCGCCGCCGTCCGTTCCGCATCAGGCGCCGCGAACTATTTCGCGAAGGACGACTTCAAGGACAATTACTACACGGCCGATGGCTCCTCCGAGGTCAGTGCCTGGGGCGGGGCAGGGGCCGAAGCCCTCGCGCTTGAAGGCGAAGTCAGCCGCGAAAGCTTCGAGCAGATTCTGAGCGGCGTCCTGCCGAGCGGAGAGGGCGTCGCCCAGGTCGAAAACCGGCGCAACGGTGTCGACCTCACCTTCTCCGCGCCCAAGTCCGTGTCGGTCATGGCCTATGTCGCCGGCGACAAGCGGGTGCTCGCCGCCAACATGGTCGCGGTCCAGAAAACCATGGCCTGGGTCGAGAAGAATCTCGCCGAAGGGCGCAAGGACGTCGAGGGTCGCAAGGTGCCGGTGCCGACCGGCAAGCTCGTCTATGCGCTGTTCCAGCACGACACCAGTCGCGCGCTCGATCCGCAGGCCCATGTCCACTCCGTCATCGCCAATCTGACCCAGATGCCCGACGGCAAATGGCAGGCGCTGCACGCCGACAAGATCTGGTCGAATAACGCGGTCGTCGGGGCGATCTACCACGCCTACCTGCGCGCCGGGCTGGAGAAGCTCGGCTACCAGGTCGAGCTCAAGGGCAAGCACGGCACGTTCGAGATCATGGGCGTGCCCAAGGCGATCATCGATGCCTTCAGCCAACGGCGCGAGGCGATCCTCGAGAAGGCGGCCGAGCTCGGCATCGTCTCGGCCAAGGGGCGCGACGGCGTGACCACCACCACCCGCGATCCCAAGCTCAATGTCGAGGACCGCGACGGGCTCCTCAAAGGATGGATCGACAAGGCGGCGGAGCTCGGGTTCGACGGCAAAGGACTGCTCGCCTCGGCGCTGGCCCGGGCAGGGCAGGGCGCCGCCGACAACAAGCTGGAGCGGGGCTTCCGGGCGGTCACCGACGCGATCGCCGGCGCGCGCGATCTCATCGGCGGCTTCCTTCGCTCGCCCGATCCGCTGATCGACAGCGGCCTTGCCCGCGCCACCAAATCGCCGGCCGTCGCCCGGACGCAATTGGCGGTAGCCTCGGCCGTCCGCATCCTCGCCGAACGCGAGGCGGCGTTCGACGTCAACAAGCTCTCCAAGACCGCGCTGGACCTCGGCCTGAAGGGCGTCACCATCGAGACGGTCGAGCACCGGATCGAGCAGCTCTACGACAACCGCCAGCTAATCCCCGGTGTCGCCCGCGCCGGCGACAAGGGCGTCCGGATGGTGACCACCCAGGAGGCGCTGCGCACCGAGGAAGCCGTTCTCAAGGCGGTCGATGCGGGCGTGGGCAAGGCGGTGCCGATACTCCCCGCGCAGGATGGGCCCGCCCGCCTGCAGGAGGTCGCCGATCGCCCGCTCAATGCGGGGCAGCTCGCAGCCGCGACCCTGATCCTCTCCTCCGAAGATCGGACCGTGACTGTCCAGGGCGTCGCCGGCGCCGGGAAGTCGACCATGCTGCAGGCGGTTGCCCGGATCGCGGAAGGCGAAGGCAAGGATGTGCTGGGCCTGGCCTTCCAGAACAAGATGGTCGCCGACCTCGCCGAAGGGGCCGGGATCAAGAGCCAGACGATCGCCTCGTTCGTGCTCGCCAACGAGCGCTACCTGACCGAGCGCGATACGCCGCGCTACGAGGAGGCGCGCGAGCGGCTCGGCGGCGCGATGCTGGTCGTGGACGAGACCTCGATGGTCTCCAGCGCCGACATGCTTAAGCTTCACAGCATCGTCGAGGCGCTCGGCATCGACAAGCTCGTGCTGGTTGGCGATCGCCAGCAGCTCTCCTCGATCGACGCCGGCAAGTCCTTCGCGATGATCCAGGCCGCCGGCGGCACGATGGCCCGAATGGACGAGAATATCCGTCAGCGGACCGACACGCTGCGCACCGTCGCCGCGCTCGCCAATGTCGGTAAGGCGGGCGAGGCGATGAAGGTGCTGGGCGATAACGTCCACGAAAGCGCGAACCCGCCCGAAGAGGCCGCCGACAGGTGGCTCGCGCTGGGGGCGGACGACCGTGCCGCGACCCAGGTGTTTGCGTCTGGCCGGGAGTCCCGCGCCATCATCAACCAGCGCATCCAGGACGGCCTTGCCGCCGAGGGCACCGTGCGGGGCGAGGGCATCCATCTCATCGTCTATGACCGCGTGAACCTGACCCGCGAGGAGCTTCGCTACGCCGCCAGCTATCGGCCCGGCCTCACCCTCGATGTCGGCCGCGGCGGCGCGCAGGACGTCGGGCTCGCGCAGGGACGCTATGACGTCTCCAGGGTGCTGCCCTCGGGCAAGGTCGAACTGGTCGATGGGCGCCGCAAGATTCGCTTCGACCCGCAGCGCCTCTCGCCCACCGAAAAGCGGGACCGGCTCGAACTCACCGAGAAGAAGGATCTGCATGTCCGCGAGGGGGATCGCATCCGCTGGACCGCGAACGACAAGCCGCGCGACCTGCACAACGCGGCGCTCGCCCGGATCATCTCGGCCGATGCCTCGGGCATCACCGTCGAGACGGCGGGCAATCAGACCCTGACATTGGCGCCGGGCGATCCGATGCTCTCGCGTTTGGACCTCGCCTACGCGCTCAACATGCACATGGCGCAGGGCATCACCACCGACAAGGCGATCACGGTCATGGACAGCCATGAGCGCAACCTGTCGAACCAGCGCCTGTTCAATGTGGGCGTGACGCGGGTGCGCGACGAACTCACCATGATCGTGGACGATAAGGAAAAGCTCGAACGCCAGCTCGACCACAATGCCGGCAACAAGACCTCGGCCCTAGAGACGGTCGGCCGCCTCGATATCGACGGCAAGAAGGGCGGCGCCAAGCCGGTGAAGTTCGATCCCGGCCCGATCGACGGGATCAACCTCGCGGATCAGCCGGACATCTTCGCCGATCTTCCCCCCATTCCGGACGGGCCGCTTGAGCCCGCAGCACCGATCAAGGGCGACGGCCTCAAGGCGCCCCCGGATCTCAAGCCCGAAAAGGCAGACCTGCTGCCGCCGCTGCCCGAGCGCAGCCTGGGCCTTGATCTTTGATGACGAACGGTCGGCGCGGTGCCGGCTGAAAGCAAGGAGAGTGACGATGGCATGGGATTTTGACGAAGGCGGCAAGTTCGGCAGCGAGAAGGCCGCCGAGGACTATGCCCGGCGCAACGGCCTCAGCAATGCGGACTTCCGCACCCGGCGCAAGGGTGATGAGGTCGAGCTGGAGATCCGCCGCTCCGCCATCGACGGCCGAAACCTTCGTGACGCGGGCGAAGGCCGCAAGGGCCGTTGGTTTTGATCCGGACGTCGGCGGCCCGGACATTCGGCAGGAGGCGGCTGTCCAATGGGCATCGATGATCGCGACTATATGCGAGCGCGCCACAGACAGCGCGCCAACCGGACGAGATGGAACGAGGGTAGGGGGCGGATCGAGGCGGCCTGGCTTGATCCGCGCCACCAGCGATATCGCCGACAACCGTCTGCGGCGGCGATCGCTGTCCGTTTCGCCCTGCCGGTGCTGAGCCTGCTGCTGATCCTGATCCCATTCTATGGGGACGCGCAGCGTCATGGCTGGATTCCTGATCTCGAGCCGGCGCAGCCGTTTCCGGAGAGCGGGTCGGTTACGGTTGGGGCCAATGTTATCGGTCTGATCAAACGCAGCAATCTCACGATCGAGGCAGCCGATTCCAACACGGTGGTGCAATTGGTGGACCCGGATACGAACGCCCATGCACTGTCGATCTATGTTGCCGCCAATGACCGGGTGTCCCTGCCGGTGCCTGCGGGTACGTACCGGGTCCGCCTGATCGAGGGGCGGAAGTGGCACGGCGCGAAGCGCTATTTCGGGCCGAACACATCCTACGAGACGGTGGCCAGTCTGATAGAGTTCACGCCGGCGGCAGGCCGTATCATCGATCTGCACCGTCGGCCGGGCGGAAATCTGAAGACGCAGCCGATGGTGTCACGGCTGGCACCGCTTTGATCGCTCGGCTGGACGGTGGCCGCCTGCTGGCGGAAGGAGGAGCAGCGAATGGACATTCTCGGGAGCGCCGCCGAAATGGGACAGCAGGCGATCGAAGCGCTCGAGGCGGCGAACCGGGCCGGACACGGCTCAGCGATCGACACGATACTGTCGCTTCTGACATCGCAGGAGGAAGACGTCATTCGCCATCGTCATGGGCTTGGAAGGGGCCGGCTCCGAACGCTCCGCGAGATCGGCGATGTCATGGGTCTTTCCGGCCAGCGTGTTTCGCAGATCGAACACAAGGCGCGGCGCAGATTGAGCTGGTTCGTTCGCATGGTCGGGCCGGTGGGCAGCCCGGCGGTCCGGCGCTACGCGCTCGAGAAGCGCGAGGAGCGGGCGGCCGCGCAGCGCGCTAGGTGCGAGCAGGTCGAGAATGCGGCGGCGGCGAGAGCGCAACGCATTGCCGCGAAGGCTGAGCGCGATGACATACGCCGTGCCAAGGCGCGGACGAGGGCGTGGCAGCGCAAGATCGATACTGCCCTCGCCGCTCGTGACCGGTGCGCCAGTGCGATCGAATCGCTGACCGGTCGCATCTCTCATATTGACCGGCGTGGCTGGCTTGCCCGGCATTTCTTGCCGCACGATTTCGTCCTGATGCGATTGCGGGCGGCGCTGGTCGGTCTCGAGACGGAAATGGACGAAGTGGATGCATTGATCGAGCGTCTTCGGGCGCCGCCGCCGACCTGAACGGGACTGGACGGTGATTTGCCGATAGATGTCGCCAATGACACTCTACCAAGCACTAACAGGTAAAGTGTCATTGATGACAATCATTCCACGAGGGAAGTGCGTCGCTAATGCCTGGACCAGGCAGGCATGTTAGCGAGGACGTCCGCAATAACGACGAGAATCGCCACCTGAATGCCGCACCATATCTTCTATTCCTAGCAAAGCGACACGGAGAACCGGGTCGGTCGCGGATTTATCCAGTGGGCGCTCGACCGCGCCATACGAGCCGTCAATGCAGACGCGGACGTCGACCCTGCCGATCGTGAGCTTCGCGCCGATCGTGACACCGTGGATGTGCCGGGGATGCCACCGCTCGCGGACACCATCTTCGGCAAGATCGACAGAGCAGTCGCCTTCCTGTCCGACCTCACGCACGTTGCCACGCGCGCCAAGGGCCAGCTCTCGCCCAACCCCAACGTCCTGCTCGAACATGGCTGGGCGCTGAAATCGCGCGGGTGGGGCAGGATGATCGGCGTCATGAACACGGCCATGGGCCATCCTGACGAGCATCCCCTTCCGTTCGACCTTACCCACTTCAAACGGCCGATCCTCTTTCACTGCCCGGCCGATGCGACCGACGAGGAGCGTCAGGCGGCCCGGGCTGGGCTTCAAAAGGATCTGGAAAGCACCCTTCGCCTGATCCTGGACGACGAGGTCCTTCGGGCGACTGCGCCGCCGGCCGAGCCGCATCCCCACGACGTCGAACTGTTGCAGCGTTACCGCCTGCAGATCCCGGAGCTGCTGCGCCAGTTCCTGCGCGAGCACAATTTCGGAACGCCCTATCCGCGCAAGGCGCTGGACCCGCTAGACGATATGGCAGCCACCTGGACTGGTGCAGCCTTCGATTTCGAGGACGCGGCCCTGCAGGAGGCTGCGATGGCGCTGCGCGCGGCGAACACGTCCCTCATGGAGCTGGTCTATGAGCGCATTCATGTGATGGGCCGCAACCCCAACATGGCCTGGCCGAAGACCGACTATGATGTGCGGCACGGCATGCAGCAGAGTACTTTGGACGCGATCCGGGAACTCAATACACGCGCCGGAACCCTGATCGGCGCGATCGATGCGTTCGAGAAGGTGGGGCGCTCCCGGATTCGTGTGGCGCCGCCGGCCCCTGCGGCGCCGCAGGTCGATCACCGCTGGGAAGCGGCGCGTACCGCGATTTCGGAATTGGAGATGGATCGCATGCGCGGCGGGCTTCCCGAGATCGTCGCCATGCCCAGCATGACGCTGCGCATCGTGCCGCTGGCCGCGATGGACCGGCCGACCCTCGATCCCAAGACCGCCCTTGCAGCGGCGCTGCGCTTTCCCCCTGACAGCCAGGCCCGGGTACAGTCGGATTCGGATGAGCGTCAGTGGTGGAGCTATGGGCTGCCGCTCATCCAGACCGAAAATAACCCGGAGACCCGGTGGCGTACCCGCCTGGTCCGCCCCGGGTTGATCGAATTCGAGGCGATGATCGGGGCCCGGATCGATGATGATCCCCAAATCCTCGTGGATGGCCGCGAGCTGGAAGCATCGATTGCTATGCATCTCGAGCGGCTTGCCAGCGTGCTCGCGGACGTAGGGCTAACCGGTCCGGCCGTCGCCGGCATCGCATTCCGCGGGGTGGAGGATGTCGAGTTGACGCGCGCCCGCGGCGGCGGCCGCAGGATCCGCAAGCCGGAGCTCTTCCTGCCTGAGCTTCAGGTCGCCGATCTCGCCGCGCCGATGCAGCCGCAATTGCAGGAGCAGTTCAACATCCTGTGGCAGGCGTCCGGCTGGGCCGACGGCTCGCCGTCATTCGGCTGACGAGGCGAGAGGCGTGGTGCTGAAGCCCCCGTCACCGGAAGAGGGAGATGCCGGTCTTCAGGCGTTCCGTGAGGCGGCGAAGCTCCACGAGGACACGTTGCGCAGCCGGATGTCCCGCGAATTCTACCGCAAGGATCTGGCAAAGTGGCAGAAGCTCTACACGACGCTCGCTGGCAAACGCGACGCAGGCTCGCCGACGGCCGTCCATTTCGCGCGGCTATCGGCGCTCTGCGGTGAGCTGCTGACGGAATATGGTCCAGAGGCGCCGCCCAAGAAGCGCGTGCCCAAGGCGGTGACGCCGGTCCCCCTGACCTATCCCGACTTCCCTGACGAGATCACCCACCGGATTCACTTCCTCGAAGGGCCGGGAATTCGGCGGCAGCGCGCCATCGAGCTTTCGGCCCACGCTCCGGGCCTGTCCCGACAGACGTCGGCGCGCGGGCGCGTCCTGCTTTCGATCGGAGTTCGGCAAGATCAGGTCTGCCTGTTTGAGCGCATCGTCGAAGCAATCGGCGATCTTGCCATGGCTGATTACGCGGCCGCGGGCTTCGACATCGGCTATGTGATGCGTCCGGAAGGGATCGCCCAAGGCCAATCCTGGGAGCCCAATCCTCTCGATCCGGCCCTGCCGATTGCTCGTGTCTGGGAGGATAACCAGCGCGCCCGGGGCTACGGTTTGCAGGCGCGCCTGCTCGGCGAGAAATGGCGCGGCGCTGACGGCACCGGTCTCCCGGACGATCTCCCCGATCTCTACGGCAGACCCTGGGACCCTGATCCGCATTGGCAGCGCGTTCTGGAACTCACCGAAGCTGACCGGCTCGAGGAGGCACTGGCGCTGGTCGATGCGGTGCCAGGCCGCGATCGTGAGCCGCTTTTCGACGAGGTCATCTATCTCAGGTTCCTGACTGGATCGCCCCTGCGCGCGCAGGACATCCGTATACTGGCGCGCAGACATGCGGAATCCTCGCTCATCGTCGGGCGGCTGCTGGAGGAGTTCGAGGCGTTCCTCGCTCATCTCGATGCGCAATTCACGCTGGAGCCGCCAGTCCTGGAGGAGATGATCAGGCTTCGACCGGATTTCGGGTCGACTATGATACGGCCCATGCCGCCCGCTTCCGACTGGGCGGCCTATCGGCGTCATATGGCGCAGTTCACGAACCATGGTGCCCGGCGTGGCCGGATCTTCTCGATCAACATCGGCGCCGCCGACACGGGGGCATCGGCGTTTTTTGCGACCGCTATGGTCGCGGCCGAAGAGGCGTTCCGCCGTGAGCGGTCGATTCCTGAGATCGGACTGGGCTGGGTTTCCGAAGTCGCCCTCCTGGACCTCGTTCGCACCCTATGGCCCTCGGCGGTTCACCAATGGCGGCCGGCCTTCCTCGGCATGCAGTCCGTCGATATCCATGTGCCGGAGCTGGGCCTTGCAGTCGAGTATCAGGGACAGCAGCACTACGCGCCCGTGGCGCTCTTTGGCGGCGAGGAAGGGCTCAAGCTCACCCAATTGCGCGATGAGAAAAAGCGGGGGCTCCTGGCCCGTCACGGTGTGCGGCTGCTTGAATGGCGGTTCAATGTACCAATCACCAGGGCGGAGCTGGTAGCTCAGCTCGCAGCGATGGAAATCCTGGTCCCGGACTAGCTCGCGAGCGTCTTCTGCCGTGGGCCGTTCATCTCATCGACATCGCAGGCGCACTCGTGATCTTAAAGAGTCGGCGGTTCGACATCCGGTGGATTCATGTAGGCCCTAAAGCCCTCAAGATCCTCGTCGCTCGGGTTCTCCAACTCCGGGATATATCGGATGGTCTCTGCGACCTCCCTGCGCGAAACATAGTCGATGATGGCGCCACCGTTGCTCAGCTCATACTGCATCGCGCCGCAGTGGCGGTCGACTGTGGCCCGCCCGGGCGCGAAGGCGATGGGCTTCTTGTTCCCCTTCTTGCTCACCTCATGCTTGGCGAGCGCGACGCGCAGGAACTCGAGCCTGGTGAAGCCCATTTCCGTTCGGCGGAGGTCGATCCGCATCTGATCGACGAGCTCTGGTCGCTCCTGCGCGTCGCGAAGCTGCTGGGCCCGAAGTTCCCGGTCGTAGTGCCGGTAGCCGAGTTCCCGTGCGAGGTTCGTCGCCTTCAGGCTGATCCCTCCATTTTCCGCGAGCTTGATCACCTCTTCGCACCGCTGGCGCCATGTGCGCAGCAGTTCATAGGCGGCATAGATCCACATTGGCGTCAGCGCGGAGAGCTGCGCCATCCGGCCGCGCGGCGGTTCATCATCGAGCTGGCGTTCCAGAATCTCCTGCTCAACGCGGTTGAGCATGTTGTCGACCAGGCACAGCTGGCTCGCCTGCATGGCCAGAAATGGGTTCTCGCCAAACCCGGCGAGTGTCATCAGGGCCTCGTAGAGCTCGGCGTGGCCGATGTCCGCTACTGGACGATAGCGAGGCTCGTCCTCCATCTCATCGGGATAAGGTTCGTAGTCCACGCTCAGTCCTTTCGCGCAGGCCGCGCTAGCGACAGTGCAGATATGTGGAGCCTCACGAGACCTTCTCCCGGAGCCACGACGACAATCCTGCATCGAGGATCATCCGCGCGAGTCGCTGCGGCCCGAGCAGGATCACGCCTTCCGGCCCCCCGTTCTCCGGGATGTTGCCGGTATGCCAGACGAAAAACATCCGGTCATACGCGTCAGCTTCGGCGAGCCGACCGACATAATCGTCGAGCGACGCCCGCGTGGCCTGGGATTTCACCTGCACGAAGGCCCGTTCGGCGGTGCTCGGAAGCACCAGTTCGAGATCGATCGTCTTCTGGGTTCGGCCAACCTGGCTGAGCCGGCGCCACCCGCTGCTCGAAAAGACGAGATCGACCAGCAATTCAAAATCCTGCCAGGTCAACAATCGCATCAGGGGAATGATCGCCGCGGTGAGGGCGCGTTCCGCCTCTTCGGCTGCCGCCACCTCTGGAGATAATTCATCGCTCAGTCGGCGCAGCAGATAGTCGGCCGCGCCCACGTCGCAGATCGTCCCGCGAAACATCTGGACCTTGAGCAATCGCCCGGAGAGCCGATCGGTCGTCAGCAGGCTCCCGCCGATCGATGTGCTGTGCCAGCCATCGAGCGTCGCGCGGCGGTGGCTATTGTCCGACAGGATCTCAATGTCGCCAGCCGGCCGGCACCAGTAGAGCAGGCCGCCGACAAAGGTGATGAAGATGGTATCCTCGGCGCTCTCGTAGAATGCCCGAATCTGCTTCACATCGCGGGTCGCCGCGCCAGCGTCCCCCCGGCGCTCCTTCATCGCTTCCCAGACGCCCGACCAGTCGCCCGCTACGCAAAGATCGTGCGGCGCCTCGCGATAGCCAAAGCGCAGCACGCCGTCGCGGATGCTCTCGGCCTCCCAATCGCCGCCCCGGCCGAGCTTGATGTAATAGACGTTCGTCGCCGCGACTGCGGTCATTCAATCCCCCTGTTTGGCGCCGGGCTTTTCCGATCAACCTGCCCGAGCATCGCACGCTATACCTTCGCTGTAGAAAAGATATTGAAGAGATTGTCCGGTTCAGAGTGCGGCAAAATTGGGGGGGCAGATGACCAAGGCAAACGGTAACGCGCATCGCAAGAAATCGTCGAAGCCCTACAATGAGCGCACCGATCTCGAAAAATTGCAGTCACAGTGGACCAAGTTATCCGGACTACACCTTCGAGAAGAGCCATCTGCGGCGATTGTCCGTTGCGCGACGGCAGCGGAGATCGCGGCCAACTACGCCATTCGGACGGAATGGGCTCGCAAGACCGAATTTGATGACACGATCGTCGACATGTTCCTGCGCTGGGCGAACGGCCTGCCGCTCAAGGTAACCCGGCTCTTCGTGCCGGTCTATTTCGCGACCCCGGACGAGAGCCCGATCGGCAAGGTGCTCAAGGCATCGGCCGAGAAGATCAACGCGGTGCGCAATGCGGTGGTACATCAAGGTGCCTTCAGCAATCCCGAAGAGGCGGAGGCCGTGATTGCCGAGGCGAAGACCTTCATCAACACGATCGTGGGTCTGTCGATCGAGAATTTCGACATCGAGGTGGCAGCACAGCAATGGCAGGCGTCCCGCAAGAGCGAGGGCGGCGAATGACCGCGACGCTCGGCGGCCTGACTGTCACGCTCGGCAAGAAGCTCAAACAGTCCGACGATTTCCTGAAGGCCAAGCACAACCTGCTCAGCCAGTTCGACAGCATCGACGATCTCGTCACGGACGAGAAGAAGCTGTCGGCCAAGGATCGCCAGGCGATCGAGCATCATATCCTGCAGCTCCGCGCGGCGATCGCGCGCACATTGTGGTCCAATGAGTTCTACATCGGGCGCTCGCTGCTCGACGATTATATCCTCCATATCGCCAAGAATGGGAGCGGTGATGTACCCGCATGCGTCATCGCCGGACTCGCCGCCGCTGGCGCCGACAGGCCGGGCTTCGTCCTCTATCCCCTGACCGGCTTCGGCATGGAAATGCCGGGGATTTTCGCGAAAGACAGTAAGCTCCGCTCCGAAGCAGTCTTCAAGAAGGCGGGCTTTGCGGTCAGCACCCAGAGCAATTCGTTCGATGCGGCGGTCGCCAGCACCGAGCGGATGGCAAGGGGTCTCGGCGTGAAGCAGCGCATCGACAAATCGGATTTCCGGCACTTTGCCTACACGGCGAAATGGTTCGGGAAGAACCCGCTGATGCTGGTCCGCGTCACGTCCTTCACTGGCGACATGTACGAGAACCAGTTCATCTATTCGCTCAAGATCAGGGTGGCGGCGGCAAACCTGCTGATGTTGCATTGCCTGTCGCAGGAGGCAGTCGGACCGCTCGATCGGCACCACAACTCGTCCTTCATCAACAATTTCGAGACGCTCGACATCGCCCATTATCTGATCGGTGAGGCGATCCGCGGCCGCCCGATGTCCACCCGCCGTGTGCCCATGAATGTCTCCCAGCTCGAATTGGCGAAACTATCGGATGTAGCTGCGACGCTCTCCACCAGTGCACTGGCGACGTCCCGCATGAGGCGGCTTGCGCCGAAGGTGACTCAGGCGTTGAACACGGTGGAGCGGGGGTACTTCCGCCACGTCAATCTCGCGACGCACTCGAAGCCGGAGAACCGCCTCTATCGCCGCCTGCTCACCGCCCTGGACTGGTTCCGACAGTCGTTTAGTGCCCGCGCGAACGAGGCGGAGGCGATCGTCGCGCTAGCGGTCGCGTTCGAGACGCTGCTCACCGACCAATATGCCCCCGCGATTGCCGAGCGCCTGCGACGCCGGATCGGGATCTGCATGAAGGGTGTGCCAGGGCTGGCGAGCTATCAGGCCAGCGTCTTAGCCATCTATTACGCCCGCAGTTCCATCGTCCATACTGGCGAACCTGACCACGCGATTGACATTCATCGCGGTCAGGTCGCCTTCACGCGCTGCTTTTGTGCGATTGCCGAACGGCTGACGACTTGGACACCGGCCGCGAACAACGTCATGGGCGATCTGCTGGGCGATGTCGCGTGAGATCGCCGGTGATGCCACTCGTCACATCGATCGGCGCATCGTCATGCTAGACCGAGATCTTTCGATAGCAGCTTCCTTGCACGAATCCTTGCTCAAGACACCACCGTCGGGTCAAGCCAGCGCCGGTGTCATTTGAGTAGGCGTGCGCGTTCGATCGGAAGCGCAGAAACGCGGGCCAGGTCGAAGGGGCCGGGTGGTTGGTCGCGACACGGACGAGCACCTTCTCGCCGCTCCTGATGTCAGTAGGCTTCCTGACGGCGTAATATTCGCCCCAATCGCTTGTCGTTTCGAGGACGGCTTGGGTGACCGTTTGGCGCGTGGCAGGTCTCCCGGTCTTCGCAGCTTCCACTTGCGTCGCGATTTTGTCGCGATCATCCCACTCCCGGAAATACACGTTGGCACAGCAGCCAAGAATCTGATGGGCGTTGAGCGCCTCAATGTCCCCCTGCCGATCGATTTCGATCCAATGCGCGCTATGACCAGAGCTATAGACGGCACCGTCGTACAGGATTGCGCAGAGCGACGGTGAGAGCGGCAGGAAAAAGATGGCACCAGCAGTCTTTACCCCGAAGCTCGGTCGGCCCTTGCGCGGCCGCTGGATATGCAGGCGGTTGGTCAGAACGGCGGGATCGTCGGAGGTGAAGAAGGGGAGGCCTGTCCGGTTCCGCACGATGCAAAGCGTCAGATCGTCGACGATCCGCATCGTGTCCTTGTAGCTCAGCATGGCCGCCTGGACGGCTTCCTTCGATGCCTCTTTGATCGTGGGGACGGGAAGGTCGGACCCAGGAACGTCTTGCAGTGCCAGCGCCATTTCGCTCGCTTTCAGCGAGGCGGCTTCCGTCCGCAGATATTGGAGATAGATGAAGCGCTTCATGACGATCTTGACCGCGGATCCGACCGTGCCGCCCTCGGACAGGTGGCGGACGATCGGTCCGTATGGGTCCTCGATGAAATTGATCGCGTTTTCGAGAAGCTTATTTTGCCCGTAAAAATAGTCGCCTGAACATTGATTCCTGACGGGCGCGTTGGGAATGGCCTTCATGCGGTCGAGATTGAACAGATTGATCGCCAATCCATCGCCGTTGACCGTGAACGGTCGAAGATGGATCCGAGGGACGAAGTGCTGATTCTTGTTGTCGGCCATCTACTTGGCTGTCTGCTGCATGTTGGATTGGCCTTCTATCTGCTTTCCGTGAGAAAAATGCTGTCGGTCGTCATTGTGGGATTCACATCCGTGCAAAGGCAGCGTAGATTCATGCTATGTTCCATCAGGCCGATCTGTTCGAGACAACCGCTAACCCTGCACGAGCGATGGACACGCCATCGCTGATGGCCGCTATCGCTGCCGCCTCACAGCGTCCGAAATTCTCTTACATGCTCCTCCAGCTTCTCGCGGAGGTTGCTGACGAGAAGGGCAGCGCCGGGCCGAGTGTCGTTGTAAACGGTGACGCCGTACCGGTGCGTGACTGGCTATGCGACGCACTGGTTCCCATCGCGCAGCGCTCACCATGGCGTCGTTCTACGATCGAAACGGTGCGAGTTGCACTCGAAAAGGCTGATGAACTCCCGACCGATCCGGCCCAGGCAGAGCGTCTGGTCGAGGAAAAGGTGCGCGAGCGCGTTCGCCGGTCGGGTCGTTGCAATGTCAGCCGTGCGGTGTCCGATCTATGCCGCGGCGGCCTCCTGCGACGACACTATCAGGGCTATAGAGTCAATCATCAGAACCGTGGCGCCCAGCGGGAGGCGGTTTATACGATCATGCCGGATGCCTTGGCGGCGCTACGTCGCCGGTGATCCTCCGATCGTCGAGCCATCAGGTTCGGTTGCTGTTGCTCGCGCCATTCGATCCGGCATCTGCAATAGTTTTCCGGTCGCTGTCTTGATCGCATTGGCTCAGGCGACCTCATCGATCCACCGTCAAGCAACGCAATCTAGGTCGAGCTTTTTGATAGGGTTATGAGGACTGGCCGGCCAGCGGTTCCTACCGACAGAACGGGTGGCCCTGACGCTGACCGGCACAAGGATCAGCCGTTGAGTCGGTCCTTGATCGCTTTCGCCGGCGTAAAGGTGAGTTTCTTCGACGCGGCGATGGTGATGGTCTGCCCCGTGGCGGGGTTACGGCCCTCGCGCGCCGGACTGGCCTTCACCTTGAATTTGCCGAAGCCATTGAGCGCGATTTCCTCGCCCTTGGCGGCGGCGTCCGCGATCGCCGTGAACAGGCCATCGACTAGTTTGCGAGCGTCTGCTTTGCTGGTGCCTGCCTTTTCAGCGAGATAGTCGGCAAGATCGCTGTTATTCTCGGGGAGCCTTTCCTAGTTTACCGATCAGCTTCATAGCCTCGGCGCTCATCGCGCGCCATCGCGCTCGTATTTTTGCCAGCCTTAGAAAAGATCGCGGACCCGGACATAAGGATTGCCCGTCTCCGCGAAGCGGCGCGCCTTGCGACTCAGCACCTCATCAATTGGCAACAGCTTTTCGAACATGGCATCGAAATCCTCGCCGCTCATGCAGATGATCCGCTTGCCGCGCCCGAAGGCGTGCAGCCCGTCTTCGCTGAAGCCAATGTAGCTCACAAACAGGCCGCGGGACCAAGCAGCCTTCTCGCCGAGCTTGCCCTCGAAAACGTGGAGATCGGCCGCTGGTGTCGGCTTGGCCTCCCATTTTGCTTCAAGCAGATAGGTGTGGCCGGCGAGATCGAAGCTGCCGTCGATCTGCTCTCCACGCAGGCGAAAACTGTCCCGGGGCTTGAGGCCGAAGAGCCGGAACGTATCGCGCAGGAAACGTTCAAAGGCAAAGCCGCGCTGCTGGGGCGCAAGATCCCAAATCGCGAGAAGAGCTTTACGGGCTTCGGCGATCTGTGGTCCTTTGAAAGCGGGTGTCGGGGCGGTCTCGGGTGCCGCTGGCTTGCCCTCGAGACGGCCGATCAGCTCGAGCAACCGGCCTTCGCCATTGGCGACGCTGTCGGTCGCGCGCCGGCGGGCATTGATGGCCTGACGGTAATCCCAAAGAGCACGCAGCGTTCGGACAACCGTTGGGGAATCGACGATGGTGAGGAAAGTGCGCAGGCGCTTCGCCTTCGAGGTTCCGTTGCGCGCATAACAGGGATCGTCGATGTCGACGTTCAGTTCCTGCGCGAAGAATTCACGCATCGTCCGGTCGGAGAAGTCCAGGACATAGCCGCCGCCCATCTCGAAGAGCTCGTCGAGCAAGATCATGTCGATGGGGCGCACGCCGCTCGTCATCGGATCACCACGACCTTGACGCTGGCTCGATCGGCGATCGTCCGCCAAGCCTTGTCGGCGGTCCAGGCGGGTAGGCCGTCGCGTACCGCGAGCGCGAGACAGCAGCGATCACCAAGGGACAGGCCGGCATCGGCTGTAATCGCGCGCAGACGCCCGGCGATCTGGGCGGTTCCCTTGTCAAGGCTGACCAGTTCGAGCGGCAGCGGGTCGAGCATGGCATCCACATCGCGCTCCGGCATGCCGAGATGGACGAAATGACTGACGACTTCGGCGTAGTTGACCATACTCATCCGCGCAGATGCGATCGACCCGGCGACCTTCGTGCCGCCCGGCTCTTCCTTCAGCATCGCAACGAGCGCGGAGGCATCCAGAATGACCTCGCTCATTCGCCGCTTTCTGCCACCCGATTGGCCAGGAAAGCATCAACCGTGGCGTCCGCATTTCCTTCAGTGAAGCGACGGGCGATCGCTTGCGCGTGCGCGACCGCCTGCGCTGCGGTTCTCAAGACGATGCCATCCTCGGTCTCCTCGAGAAACACCGCGCCACCCTCGGACAGGCCCAAGCGCTTGCGCAGGTCGGCTGGCAGACTCATCCGACCATTCGGCGTGATATTGACCTGTATCGTCATCCGAGCTTCACTAGAAAAGCTGAATACCAGAAGCCATTCTATGCCATAATGCCACCTTTATGTCACGAGACACTCCATCGGACTTTTATGTCCGATAAATGCGATTCTCGGACATAAGAATTGGCATCGGGAGGGGGCTCGGCTAGGCTCCTCCCGATGGCGCGCGACCTGCTTCCGATCTCGACCAACCTGCCCGCCGACCTGCTCGCCGAGATTGACGGCGCGCGCGACACGCTCGCCGCCTCGAAGGCGGGTTCGACCCAGAGGGCCTATGCCTCGGACTGGGAGCGGTTCTGCGATTTTTGTGACGCGCGCAACGTCGAAGCGCTGCCGGCACACCCCGACATCGTCGCGCTGTTCGCGCATGTCGAGGCCGAAGCCGGCATCGCGCCAGTCACGATCGGCCGCCGCGTCGCTGCGATCAATCACCATCACAAGGAAGCAGGTCTCGCCTCGCCGAGCGCGCGCGACGCCGCCGGCGTCATCGCCCAGATGATGGCGGGCGTACGCCGCAAATATGCGCGCAAGAAGGACCAGAAGGCGCCGGCGGCCGCCGACGTGCTCAGCGCCATGCTCGCGACGATCGCCGGCACCGGCCTGCGCGCGAGGCGCGACCGCGCGATCCTCGCGATCGGCATGGCGGGCGCGTTTCGCCGTTCGGAGATCGCCGCGATGCTCCTGCCCGATCTCGCCTTCAAGGCCTCCGGCGTGCGGATCAGGATCCCGCGTTCGAAAGGCGATCAGGTGGCCGAAGGCCAGCAGATTGCGATCCCCGAGGGCCGCCACATCCGGCCCGTGGCACTTCTCACCGACTGGCTTCAGGCTGCCGATCTGCAGGGTCTGGATCCCTCGACCAGTAAGCCGCGGACTGGCCCCGTGTTCCGTCGGCTGACACGGGGTGACGCGCTCACAGTCGATCCGATCACCGACAAGACCGTGGCCAGGCTGGTCAAAGCCTGCGCATCGGCGGCTGGGCTCGACCCGGGCCTGTTTTCCGGACATTCGCTGCGCGCGGGGTTCCTGACCGAGGCGGCCGCCAAGCGTGCGAACCTGTTCAAGATGAAGGACCATTCGCGGCACAAGTCGCTCGACACAGTCGCGGGCTATGTCCGCGATGCGGCGATCTTCGACGATCATGCCGGCGAGGAGTTCTTATGACGCCGAGCGGCGTGGCGCCAGAATGGCAGGCCTACGCCATGCCGGACTATGATGCGGCAATGACGCGGGCCTGCGCCGAGCTTCAGCAGCGTATCCTCGCCGACCCTACCTATCGGATGTCCATTCTGACCGACCCGCGTGACCTGCATCGAGCCTTGTTTGCCGAGTTCACGCCGTCCGGTTACCCCGAATATGCTGGCACCTATCGGGGCACGGTCGGCACCTCGCTCGAGGGACGGCGCATGGGCGCCCCGCAAATTTTCGATCTCAAGAAGAGCTTCGCATTCGAGGAACCTCAGAAGGTCACTGCCGCGCTCGATTTCATGCTTTCCGAGGTTCGGCGCGAGCTGGTCCCGGCTCGGTCCGCCACACCTTTTGTCCAGCTCCTGACCTTGACCCACCTCTTCTGCTGGTTTGGGAAGATCCACCCCTTTCTCGACGGCAACGGCCACATCCAGCGCGCCCTCTTCGCCGCGGCGGCGGCCGAGCTGGAAGTTCCGCTCGCCTCGCGATTCGCTATCCATCCGCGCCCGTTCGACCGGCTTCTGGCTTGGCCGCTGGAGAGGTTCACGATCGCCAAGCCTGATCAGCGCGAGCATTTTCTCGCGATGGTCGCCGAATATCTGAGCTCCTGGTTGGCTGGACCATTTGACCGGCCTGCGAGCGGCATCGCGCCGTAAGCGGCCCGGGCAGCTTCGAAG
>NZ_BCYV01000019.1 GCF_001598375.1 Novosphingobium capsulatum NBRC 12533 | reverse complement strand
GTGCGGCAGGCCGGGTCAGTTCGCCGGCATCATAGAGCCGGAATGCCAGCCATTTCGCCCGCCACGGTTGCGGATCGGCGGCATGGGCCTCTTGCGCGGCCTGCGCGGCCGCCACGGGATCAGACTGGCGCAGCGCTCGTGCCCGTGCCGCATGGGCGTCGGCCCGCGCGATCCGCGCGCGGCGTTCGTGTTGCTGGGCCTTGCGCGCGGCCTGGGCCTCTGCCCGTGACAGAGCCATGGGTGACAGGCGCGGCAGAGGCGGGAGAGCGGCGGGAGGCGGAACCTGTGCCAAGGCATCGTCCTGCGCCGGGGTGGCTTCGGGTAAGGCGGGGATGGCGGGGGAGGGACGCGTTGCCGGACGGCGCAGCGCAAGCAGCGCGGCAGGCATGCCGAGCCAGCGCTGCGGCTTGCGCCAGCGCTGCAACAGTGCGTCTCCCAGGCGATAGGCCGGCGAATCTTCCAGCGCCGCCACGCGTGTTTCGTAGCTGGCCAAGGCGCGTTCGTGCCGCTCGGCCTGCTGCGCGGCGGCCAGGCGCGCGTGCTGGGCGGCGGCGCGCCACGCTGCCGCCTCTGCGGCATAGGCGGCGAGATCGGCCGCGAGCAGTGCCGCGTCGCCAGGGTTGACGCACGGAGCGGCGGCGGCATCTGCGGCAGCGTCGCTGTGGTCGCCATCGCCGGGGGAGATACCGGCGCCGTCATTGCCGCCTTGCATGACCCCGCTTTCCTGGCCCAGCGCTGGTGACAGGGCCAGTGCCGATGCAGTTGCCAGCGCGGGTGCATGGCATGATGGCGCGGGCAGCGCATGGGCAAGGGTTTGCGTGTCGGTCATCGGCTCCCCACGGCGCCCCGGCCAGGCGGGGCGAGCATAGCTGTGGCGAACACCCGATCCGAAACGCATGGCCGGTATCGGTGGCAATGTTGCCACCCTGGCCGCGTTATCCGCCGGCCCGGCTGCGTATAAGGCAGCAGGCCTGGCGGATCGGGTGCTCAGTCCGTCCAGATCCCGCGCGCGTCGACGATCTCCACCCCGTCGCGCCGCTTGGGCGAAACGGTCTTGAACGGGCGATGGTCAACCAGCAGGGTCCAGACATCGGCCTGATCGAGGGCGGCAAAGCCATCGATCAGTTCCACGCCGCAGGCCGCCAGCGCGGGCGGCAGCACGGCAATGTTCGGTTCCACGACCAGCAAGGGCCGGGTGAAATGGGTGGCCAGTTCCTTCACGATATCCACCGCCGGGCTTTCGCGCAGATCGTCGATATCGGGCTTGAAGGCGAGGCCGAAGGTGGCGACGCGCACCTGATCGGGCGTGCAGCCCTTGCGCGCGGCGACGGCGCGGGCGGCGGCCAGCACCTTTTCAACCACCCAGTGTGGCTTGCTGTCGTTAACCTGGCGCGCGGTGTGGATCAGCCGCGCCTCTTCCGGGCTGCGGTTGACGATGAACCACGGGTCCACCGCGATGCAGTGCCCGCCCACGCCCGGGCCGGGCTGCAGGATGTTGACGCGCGGATGGCGGTTGGCCAGCCGGATCAGCTCCCACACGCTGATGTCCAGCTTGTCGCAGATGATCGACAGTTCGTTGGCAAAGGCGATGTTCACGTCGCGAAAGGCGTTTTCGGTCAGCTTGCACATTTCCGCCGTGCGCGCGCTGGTCACCACGCATTCGCCCTTCACGAACGTGCTGTAGAGCGAAACCGCCTCGGCCGAGCAGCGCGGGGTGAGGCCGCCGATCACGCGGTCGTTCTCCACCAGTTCGCGCAGGACATGGCCGGGCAGCACGCGTTCGGGGCAATAGGCCACGGCGATGTCTGCGGCCTCGCCCGCGTCTTGCGGGAACGACAGATCGGGCCGTGCCTGCGCCAGCCACGCGGCGATCTGCTCGGTCGTGCCGACCGGCGAGGTGGATTCGAGCACCACCAGGTTGCCCTTGGCCAAAACCGGGGCGATCGCGTTGGCAGCCGCCTCGATATAGGAAAGGTCCGGCTCGTGCCCATCGCGGAACGGCGTGGGCACGGCGATGAGGAAAGCGTCGGCCGGCTCTGGCCGCAAGGTTGCGCGCAGGCGACCTTCGCGCGCTGCCGCGTGGACGACCATGTCAAGATCGGGCTCCACGATGTGGATGCGCCCCTTGTTGATCGTCTGCACGGCGATTTCGTTGACGTCCACACCGATCACTTCGATCCCGCGCGAGGCGAAGACGGCGGCCGTCGGCAGGCCGATATAGCCAAGGCCGATCACGGAAACCCGCTTGAAGCGGTGGGCTGGGGTCATCATCTCTTCGGTTTCATCCCTCAAAGGCGCCGCAGTGGCCATGGCGCATGCCCCCTTTCCTACGTGATATCCCGTGGCAAAAGCCTTAAGATTGCAGAGCCCCGGGCTTTGGGCGGGATGCCGATGGCGGCACGCCCGGCCAAAGCCGCGAAACCGGTGCGCAGTGGGCCGCCATGGCGGGCGGTGGTTCGGCCAGTGGATGGCAGACCGGAGCCACCGCCGCGCGGGCGACCGTATTGCGAGTGATCGGCGGCGTGATGCTGCCGGTGAAAGGATCATTCCCCAGTTCCGCCCGCCTCGCGAGCCCAGAAACCTCCGGAAGCAATCAATCGCGGACGCGGCTAAAGCGCCATCCGCACAAATACTGAGTATTTAACTTCGTTTCGGATGCGACCCGCTGCACGCATAACGCTGGCGCACGATTTCACCGGCGCCACAGGGCGGGAATCGCTGCGGATTCGGATTTCCGGAGGGCGCCTGGAGCCCGTTAGTGGGGCTGCATCATGCCAGGCGGCGGCAATGGTCGAGATAGCCGGCCTCGTGCCGGGCGGCGAGATCGACCACGCTGCGCCACAGCCACGATGGTGCCTGGTCGTCGGCAGGGGCTGGTTGCAATGCGTCTTGCCAGGCGCGGCGCACATCGTCGCTCATCTGCCGGGCATGGGCCATGCCGACGATATAGGCGAGATAGGATGCCGCCGACACGGCTTGGCGGCGCGAGAACTGCTCCACCTCGATCTTGAGGTCCTGCGGCGCCAGTTCGCGCAGCACCACGGGCTTGCCCAAGAGATGGGCCGGGATCATCCGTTCCCCCAGATTGGGCGCCAGCGCACAGGCCCCCGCAACCACGCGCGCGGCCGGGTTGCTGGGCATCGCCACCCCATCGGCAACTGGCGCCACGGAATGCACCGCTTCCTTGATATCCACCAGCGCCAGGTATTCCGGGCCCTTGTCCTGCGCGCCAACGCCAAGCACGACGGCATAGCGCAGCCGGCCCAGCGAACTGCACCCCTTGCGCCAATAGGCCGCATCCAGCACGCGCACCCGCCCATCGCCGGCATGCCCGGCCAAGGCCAGCGCCTTGGTGCGCACGGTTGGATCGTCGAAAAGGGCGGTAATGGCGTCGCGTTCGGCCGCCGCCAAGGGCCAGAAACGCTTGCCCAGCGGCAGGCTGGGCGTGGGGCCGTCGATCCGCTCGTTGGCAAGATGGCGCCATTTGCGCCCGGCCGCACGGCGACGCACCGCGCGCACCACCTTTGGCTCGGTGGGATCGTCTTCAGGCTCGGGGGAAAGCGCGCGGGAATAGCCGTCGATCATCGCGGCCAGCATCTGCGCGGTGACAATGCCCGGTAGGTCTGAACTGCGCGCCGCCGTTTCCAGCGAAAGGCCCAGGCGAATAAGATCTAGCGCCGGATTGCCGATCACCGTCTGGTCAAGATCGCGGATTTGGATGGCGAAATCGTGGTGCCGATCGGCCAGCGGCCCGAGATTGCCAAGATGGCAATCGCCACAGATCCACAACTTCGGCCCCACCGGCACTTGGGCCATAACCGGCGAGGCTTCCAGCCATTCATAAAATTGTGCCGTATTGCCGCGCACATAGGCGTGCACCGAGCGCGCCATTTTCAGCGCCCGGCGCGCCTCTAGCGCGGCATGCCGGCGATCCGGGGTGATCTTCAACCCGGATGGCCTGCGTGCGCAGCGGCCTTGGCTTCACGGGCCTTCTTGGCATAGTGGTGATGGGCAACGATGCAACCTGCCGCAGCACCGGCCAGCGCATGGCCCTTGCCAACGAAGTGACCGGCAACGCCGCCCGCCATGGCGCCGCGGATGCATCCCTTGGCCATGGCCGGCTGGACCGAAACGGTCGCAGTGGCAGCCATCGCAGCGATCAGAACCAGAGCCTTGCGCATCGAGAAATCTCCTTTGGGGCGATAAAGCGCGGGGTGGAGGATGTGTTCCATGACAATTTGGTCATGGCCGCTGCACCGGCCCGCGCCTCCGGCCAGCCACGGCTGATGCCACCTTGCCATGCGCCAGCGCCCCGTTCATACAAGTATGATAATTCTAATCTGGAGAAGCCGATGCAAACCCGCCGCGCAACCATCAAGCTCGCGCTCGCCAGCGCCGTGGCTGGCTCGGGCGCCGGGGCGGGCGCGGCGGCGAGGCAGGCGCCGGCAAGCGACGACCGCCGCGCCTGCACCGCGCTTGGCCAGTCGTTCCGGCCTGCGTGGCCGCGCGGCATAGAGGGCCAGCGCAAGGCCGACATGGGTGATGGGCGCTACCTCAACCCCATCCTGGCGGGCGACTATCCCGATCCTTCGGTGCTGAAGGACGGCGATGATTATTACATGACGCATTCGTCGTTCGATGCGGCGCCCGGGCTGCTGATCTGGCATTCGCGCGATTTGGTGAACTGGCGCCCGCTCGGCCCGGCCTTGGCCAAGCCCCTGGGCACCGTGTTCGCCGTCGATATTGCCAAGCGCGGCGATCGCTATTTCATCTACATCCCGTTCATGAAGGCGCCGTGGTCACCGCCGCTCGCCAGTTTCGCCAATATCTACGTCATCCACGCGCCGTCGATGGAAGGGCCGTGGAGCGATCCCATCGATCTTGGGATCGGCGAACTGATCGATCCTGGCCATGTCGTGGGCGAGGATGGCCACCGCTACCTGTTCTTCAATGGTGGCAAGCGGGTGCGCCTGACTGCCGATGGCCTGGCCACCGCTGGCCCGGTCGAAACCGCCTACCAGGCATGGCATTATCCCGATGACTGGATCACCGAGGCGTGGTCTCCCGAAGGCCCCAAGCTGTTTCGCCGTGGGCCGTGGTTCTACCTCGTCAACGCGGTGGGTGGCACCAGTGGCCCGGCGACAGGGCACATGGTCGCGGTGGCGCGGGCGCGATCGATCAACGGGCCATGGGAGAATTGCCCGCATAACCCGATCGTGCGCGCCACATCGGATGCTGACCCGTGGTGGTCGCGCGGCCATGCCACCGTTGTGGAAGGGCCGGGCGGGCGCTGGTTCATGGTCTATCACGGTTATGAAAACGGCTATCTCACGTTGGGCCGGCAAACCTTGCTCGAGCCCATCGAATGGACCGCCGATGGTTGGTTCCGCGCCACGGGGGGTGATCTCTCACGGCCGCTGGCCAAGCCTGGCGGCCAGGCGTTGCCTCATGGCCTGGCGCATTCCGACGACTTTGCCGCCGATGGACTCGGTCGCCTGTGGTCGCTCTATGCCAGCGCGCCCTCGGACAGCGCGCGCGTGCAGGTGTCTGGCAACAGCCTGGCGCTGGCTGCCAAGGGCAGCAGTCCGCAGGATGCAACGGTGCTGACCCAGCAAGTGGGGGACTGCGCCTATGCGATCGAGGTGGATGTCGAACTGCAAGGCGAAACGCAGGGTGGCCTGCTGCTGTTCTTCGATGACCGGCTGTTCCTGGGCATGGGCATCGATGGACGGCGCATGATCAGCTATCGCGGTGGCAAGCCCACATATTGGCAGGAACCGGCGCCGCCCACGCGCCGCCTGCACATGCGCATTACCAACGAACGGCAGGTAGTGACCTTCTACTACAGCCTCGATGGCCAGGCTTGGACGCGCCATGGCGTGCGCAGCTATGTCGAGGGGTATAACGCCAACACGCTCGACAATCTGCTCAGCCTGCGCCCGGCATTGTTCGCTGCCGGCAAGGGGCAGGTGGTGTTCCGCGCCTTCCGCTACCGCGCGCTGCCTGATCAGGCCTGACGCCGGCACGGTTCAGCCCAATGTCTTGAGCAGCTTGAGTTGAAATTCCGTGGTGCGCTGGCGCCAGGATGATCCCTGCACGAGCGGCGCGGAGAGTTCCTGGCGCGTGCGGCCGGGCACGCGCAGCGTGGCCGAAAGCGACAGCGTGCGATCAAAGCTGTGCGTCATGATCATGCTCGCTTCGCCCCAGGCGGCGTCGCGCACCTGCCAGGCGCGCGACGGGCTGTTGTAGGACCATTGCAACTGCGCCACGTCAGCCGGCACGTCGCCCCGCGCGGTGCCACTCCATTCCAGCGTGCCGTTGGTGCTGGCGCGCATGGTGTGCAGCAACTGCTGCCCGCCCGGCACATCGATCGGGTTGCGCTGGTCGAACAAGTTGGCGCTGGCGCTGAGCTTGACATGGCGCAGCAGTGGCGCGCTCAGATCGAACTGCGCGCCGGCGCTGCGGCTGCGGCCGGCATTGACATAGCCATAGATGCTCGCCCCTGCCGCAGTGGCGGCATAGGTCGTGCTCCACACGTTGCTGGTGGTGCGCCAATAGGCAGTGAGATTGGTTTCGATCGCACCGCGCCGGTATTGCAGGCTGCCTTCCCACGATGCGGTGGTCTGGTCCCGCAACGCAGGGCTGCCCTGGAACAGGGTGAGCGGGTCTTCGACCACGGTATAGGGGCGCAGATAGTCGAGCGGTGCCCGCTCGATCCGCTGGCTGTAGCTGGCCGCCAGGGTCAGCATCTTGCTGCTCGCGAACTGGATATGCAGGCTGGGAAAAACGGCGGTGCGGCCAAGCACCAGGCGGTCTTCACCCGGGCTGTCAATCCGCCGCACGTTGCGTTCGGCGCGCAGGCCCGGGGCGATGGTCAGCTTGCCCAGCGTCTGCTGCACGCTGGCATAGGCCGTCAGCGTGATACTGCGCCCGGCAAAGCGATCGTTGGCAAGGGGTGCCGGTGCGCCGTCGCTTGCCTCGCTGCTCAGGGAATAGGCCTGCGATGTGCTGTCGCGGTGCCAACTGGTGCCCAGCGAAAGCAACTGGTGCGCGCCGATCGGGTGCTTCCAGTCCACCTGCCCGTCGATCGTGGTGG
Organism: Novosphingobium capsulatum NBRC 12533; assembly: GCF_001598375.1. Taxonomy (GTDB): domain Bacteria; phylum Pseudomonadota; class Alphaproteobacteria; order Sphingomonadales; family Sphingomonadaceae; genus Novosphingobium; species Novosphingobium capsulatum. The sequence continues at coordinate 111,803 of NZ_BCYV01000019.1, read as the reverse complement.
TGGGAGTGCGCAAGACCGTGGCAAAGCCACCGCCGTTGCTGAACCGGGCCACGGTTTCATCCCGCACCATGGGGTTGGTATAGAGCTGCGCCGTGGCGGTCAGCGTTTCCCCCTCGCGCGTGCCGCGATGATCGACATCGAGTTCGCCGGTCAGGAAACTGGCCACGCTGCTCAACCGCCGGGTTTCGGCAAAGCTGTTGAAATCGGGGGTGAGGCCCTGATAGCTGGCGCGGGTGTGGGTGATATCGTGGCCGCCTCCACCGCCCAGGCCCAGCGACACGGTGGTCTTGGCGTCGATCTCATAGGTCGCCTTGCCGCTTAGCCGGCCGTCCGTGCCACCGCTATCGCTCTGTCCCGATCGCGTATAGGCCGTGGCCGCACCGCCACCATCGGACTCGACGTGGCGGCTGGCGGCATCGTGTGCGCGCACCATCGTGCCAATATTGCCGCCTGCTTTCAGTTCATAGCTCCACCGCCCGCGTCGGTAATGCAGCGTGGTATCGATCAGGCCATGGCCATAGCTGGAGGTTTCCACGCTGGCATTGCCCGACCAGCCCGCGTGCCGTGCCTGGCGCAGTACAAGATTGATCACGCCGCCCGTGCCTTCGGCGGAAAACTGCGCCGAAGGATTGGTGATCACTTCGATCCGCGCGATATCGCTGCCGTGCAGCGTGCGCAGATATTGCTGCGCATTGCCGGCGTAGGGATGCCCATCGACATAGATCCTGGCGTTCCCGGCGCCCAGCAACAGGATCTGGTCATCAGGGGTTACCGTCACGGCGGGCAGCCCGCGCAGCAATTGCAGCGTATCCTTCTGCGCCGATTGCGGGGTTTGCTGCACCTGGTAGGTGCGCCGGTCGATATGCAGGGTGGCGGGCGTGCGCGCGGCGGTCACCTCGATCACGTCGGCCGCTGGCGGCACCGGCACTGGCGTCGTGGCCGATACTGCCGGAACGGCCGGTTCGATCGTCGGTGGCAATGCGGCGATCATGCGGTCTCCGGCGGGCTGAGGCACCCAGCATAGGGGCCGCGCGCCAGTCATGAACAGCAAAAAACACAGCGAGGATCAAAGCCCTAGCACCACTTTGGCGCTAACCGCGATCTGATAGAGAATCTGCGTCATGTCTTTGAGGATCTGGCGCGATTTGGTGTCGATGCGCGGCAGCACGAGCAGATCATCGCCACTGCGCACCGCGCGGCTTTGCGCGGCCACTTCCTCGAAACTGCCATCGGCATGGGCCACCACGATCCGGCGGGCGGCGCTTTTCTGGGTAAAGCCGCCGGCCCGCTCGACATAGCTGGTGGCGTCGAGCCCGGCCTGCCAGGCCACGGCATTGGGGAACAGCACTTCCCCGCTCACCAGCACCAGCCCATCGCGCGTCGGCACGCGCAGCAGATCGCCGTTTTCCAGCAGCAGGTCATCGCGCGCGGGGCCTTGCCCGATCACCACCTGGCCCAGGGGCTGCACCTTCCGCGCGCGGTCGATCCATTGCAGGATCAGGTCAGCCTCGTTGTGGCGCAACTGGCTTTCATCATTGGTGCCCGATCGCGCGGTCAGCGCGGCCTGCTCCAGGCTGTGCAGGCTGGCGTCGAGCATGGTTTTCTGGCGGTCCTTCACGCTTTGCCGGAACAGTTGGATGCTGGTGGCATCCGATCGCTCGGAAAAGCGGATCTGGCGCAACAAGTCGCCCAGGCGCGCGCCATAGGGCAGCACATATTCCTGCCGGCTTTCATGCTCTCCCTCGATCCGCACGGTGATCGTGCCGTTTTTCTGGTCCGAGGTGAATTCGATGGTATCGCCATTGCCCACTGGCAAAGCGCCGGCCTCGCCCAGCGGGCGATAGTCGACATTGCGGATCGGCCCGGTGGCGCGGGTAATGCGCATGTGGGTGGCAACCGGCTGCGGCCCGGCGAGCAGGGCGACATCTGCCGTGGTGGGATGGGCATTGCGCGGAAATTCAAAGACATTGGCATTGTTGGCGAGGCCTAGCACCGTCACCGTCTGTTGGCGCGGGCCGACAAAGATCACGTCGCCATCGGCCAGCGGCAAGGGCGGCATCACCCCGCGAAACAGGAACTGGTAGAGGTTCACGTGCGCGCGCACCTGCTCCCCGCGCTTGACCTCCACATCGATGAACGTGCCGCGATCGGGATCGATGCCGCCGGCGGCATCGAGATAGTGCAGCAAGCCGTCCATGCTGGTGCCGTCATAGAGCCCCGGTCGCCGCACAAAGCCGCCGACGAACACGCGCACCGGTTGCGCCTCTGCCAGCGAGGCATAGACATAGACATTGCTGCGAAACGTGCCAGCCGCCGCCCCGGTGATCACGCGTTGCAGATCCTGGTTGCGCACCCCGGCCAGATGGATCGGGCCGATGTTGGGCAGGAAGACGTTGCCCTGCGGGTCCACCGTCTGGACCTGGGCATATTGGAATGCGCCCCACAGCCGCAGCACCACCTGATCGCCCGGGGTGATCACGTAATCCGGGTTGAAATGCGCTGCGCCCGCGCGGGCAAACGCGCCGGTGAACAGCTGCGCACCGAACACCGGGCTGATCGCGTTGGCAACATACTGCCCGGAAGCGGCCGCATTGCCCGGCGCCACGGAAGGAGCCGCGCCATCCACCGGCACCGGCTGCGCAGGATTGGGGCTGGCGGTCGGCACGGCCAGCGGCATGGCGGGCAGGCTGGTGCCGCTGCCGCCAGTATTGCCCATGGCATTGGCGATGGCAGCCAGCGTGGCCGGATCGGCGCTTTGCAGCATCTGGCCCATCACGCCAGGCGGCAATCCCTGCGCCGGTGCTGGCAAAGGCGCGGCCAGCGCGGCGAAGGCGAGCGAAAGGCCCAGCGCCAGCCGACCAGGGCTGGGCATGGGGCGGCAGGTGCGGCGCATGGGTAGGCGCTCCTTTTTGGCAAACCGAAGGGTGGGAAAGATCAGTCGACGTGGTCGCGCACCACCGACACCAGCAGCAGTGCAATGGCCGCAGCAAGAAACGCGGCGAGCGTGAAGACGAGAGCGTTGTACAGCCGGCGCGGGCGCGCGGGATATTCGGGCAGGGTTGGCGCCTGGACCACCGAGATCTGCTTCATCGCCTGCATCGCGGTGATTCGCCCCTTTTCCAGCGCGGCCAGCGTCGTCTGGTAGAGCGACTGGCTGAACTGCGCTTCCTGCTGCAACTGGCGGAACGCATCAGCGCGGCGGTTGAGCGCGCCCGGCTCGGGCGCGGCGGCGCGGGCGCGTTCGCGTGCCAGTTCGGCATCGATCGCGGCGATCTGCTGGCGCACGGCCACCACGTCGGGATGGGCCGAAACCAGGTAGGCTTCCAGCGTGCCCAACTGTGTTTGCAAGGCGCTTTTGCGGGATTCAAGTTGCGCGATCGTGCCGGCCACGGCGTCGAGCGTGCCATCGGGCGACACCATGCCTTCCCGGCTCTGGAAATCGAGCACGGCCTGGCGGGCCTGCTGGTTGCGCTTGCCCATCTGCGCTGCCTCGCTGGCCAGGAAATCCACCTGGGTCTGGGCCAGGCGGTGATCGTTGGCATTCATGAAAGCGGCGCCTTCGTGCAGCATGGCCGCCACGATTGCCTGCGCCGTGGCCGGGTCATAGGCGCTGGCCTCCACATGAAGCACGCCGGCATTGTCGTCATAATCGACGCGGACGCGCGCTTTCATGTAATCGCGAAAGCGCGCCATCGGCGCGTTGGCGGCGCTCAGGCGCGAAAGCCAGTCGTGGCGATGATCAGCATAGTGCGCGCGCAAGTGCAGCCGCGTGTCGAGCCGGGCGAGCATGTCTTGCGAAAGCAGGTGGTTGCGCAGCAGCATCTGGTCATTGCGATTGCCGCCGCCCGCGCCAGCCAGGCCCGACAGCAGGCCACCCAGCCCGCCCGGATCGATCGCGCCCATGTCGGCCCGCTGCACGACCACGTCGGTTTCGGAAACATAGAGGTCAGAGGCGATCAGGCACCAATAGGCGCTGGCGACAAGACTGGCAGCGCCGGCTAGGCCCAGCACCAGATGGCGAATCTGCGCCGCGCGCCAGCGCGGGCGTCGGGCGGGCGGCAGCGTGGTGGCGCCAGGGGCTTCGCGCGGGCCCGACAGCGGCAGGGCTGGCGCTTCTCCCGGCCCGGCGTCCTGCTCGGGCAGATCGGCCGGGGGGCGCCGCCGGCGCGCGATCGGCGCGGCAGGGGCCGGGGGGGCAGGCGGATAGGCAAGGTCGGTGCTCATGCGGGCAGGGTGTCCTTGTAGGCCGCGATGGCGTCTCCCAGCCGGTCGAACCAGGTCAGCCTGCCCTGGTGGAGCAGCATGCCGGCAGTACAGAACCGCTTGAGCGTGCCGGGATCGTGGCTGACCATGATCACGCTGGCCTGGTTGGCGCGGCGGCGGAACTCCTCGGCCGCGCGGGCGCGAAAGCTGGCATCGCCGGCAGAGGTCGCCTCATCGGAAATGTAGACGTCGAAATCGAACGCGAGCGAAATGGCAAAGCGCAGGCGCGCCGCCATGCCGGTGGAATAAGTGCGGATCGGCTGGTCGAAGCGGTCGCCCAGTGCGGCAAATTCGGCAATGCGCGCCAGGCGTTCGGGAATGTCATCCTCGTGCCCGTGGATGCGGCAGACAAAGCGCGCGTTCTGGCGCCCGGTCAGCGTGCCTTGCAACCCGCCGCCAAAGCCGAGCGGCCACGATACGCGGCAATGCCGCTCCACCGCGCCGCGCGTCGGCTTGTCCACCCCCGCCAGAATGCGCAGCAGCGTGGATTTGCCCGCGCCATTGGCGCCCAGGATACCCACGCTAACGCGTGGCGGGATCACGAAATTGACGTTGTCGAGCACCCAGGGACCGGCGCCATGGGCGGTCATGTAGCGCTTGGACAGGCCGCGCCCCACGATCATCGCGCACCCACCTTGTGCGCCAGGCGCAGTTGCAGCGCGAGGCCGAGCAGCAGCAGGCCCAGCACCCAGGCAAAGAGATAGCCGGCATCGGTTTCGGGCACGGCCTGATAGCTGTCTGACAAGGCCATGCGCACCAGTTCCACGCCATGGGCCAGGGGATTGAGCATCAGCAGTGCGCGCCAATCGGCCGGCAGCGAGCCAAGTGGAAACATTACCCCCGAAATCATGTAGAGCGGCCGCAGCACAATGTGCAGCACCTGTCGCGTTTCGCGCATCAAGGTGGTGCAGGCCGAAACCACCATGCCAAACGCCACGCCCAGCAGCCACATCGCTGCGCAGGCCCCCATCATCGCCAATGGAAACTGCGGGGCAAAAGGGTGGCCCCATAGCGCCAGGAGCGCGATCAGCAGCAGGGTGATCACCAGCCAGCTTGCTCCTTCCAGAAGGCCGCGCGCCACCAGCGTATCCACCGGCTTGACCTGGCGATAGGCAAACAGGGCGGAATTGTCGGCCGGGGCGCCGGCCACGTGGTCGGCGGTCTTGCGGAACAGGAAGAAGGTCTGGATGCCGACCATGATCCACACCGGTGTGTCGAGGTTGCCCACGCTGTGCACCCGCACGGCGGAATAGAGCACGAGCAGGTAGGCGACGTGGAACACCGGCTCGAACAGCACCCAGGCCCAGGAAATGCGTGTGGCGAACAGTCGGGTGAGTGCCTCACGCAGCATCAGCGCGCGCCAAACCGACCAGGTGACCGCCAGCGAGGAGCGCGCAGGAGCAGCCGGGCCGGCAAGATCAGGAGAAGGCGGCAAGACGGGGAAGGGCATCGCCGTTACGCCGACGCCGCCTGGGCCGGACGATCCCAGGCAAACAGCGCCTGAGGGTTCCGAGGGGGCGGAGGCACCGCTGCCGCGCTTTCGGGCGCCGGGCCAGCGGCGAGCGTGGCGCAGTCTGCCATGCGCACCACGCCGACGGGCAGCGGGGCGCCTGCGCCTTCCACCACGAACAGCGCGGTGACGTTGGCTTGCCTCATCACGGCCAGCGCGTCTGCGGCGCGGGCATCGGCGCGCACCGTGCGCGGGGCATGGGTCATCACGTCTTCGGCGCAGGAAGTCAGCAGGCCATGGACATGGCGGCGCAGATCGCCATCGCTGATCGCCCCTACCAGGCAGCCGGCGCGATCGACCACGCCGGCGATGCCCAGGCTCTTTTCGGTCATTTCCAGCAGCACGTCGCGCATCGGCATGGCCATGGGCACTAGGGGCACGGCATCGCCGCGATGCATGATGTCGGCCACCGTGGCCAGGCTGGTGCCGATGGCGCCGCCTGGATGAAGCTGGCGCAGCTGTGCATGCGTCGTGCCCCGCGCCGCCATGGTGGCAATCGCCAGCGCATCGCCCAGCGCCAGCATCAGCGTGGACGAGGTAGTGGGCGCGACATGGGCCGGGCACGCCTCGCGCGCCGGGGGTAGGACCAGGCCGATATCCGCGCTGCGCAGCAGGATCGAATCCGCCTGCGCACTGATGCCGATCACCGGGCAACCCAGCTGCGCGGCGTGGGCCAGGATCGGGCTGAGTTCGGGCGTGTTGCCCGAATTGGACAGCACCAGCAGCAGATCGTCAGGCGTGAGCATGCCCAGGTCACCATGCGCTGCCTCTGCCGGGTGGACGAAGAAGGCCGGCGTGCCGGTGGCGGCGAGCGTCGCCGCCAGCTTGCGCCCGACATGCCCCGATTTGCCCATGCCACTCACCACCACCCGTGACTTGGTGGCCAGGAGCAGGTTCACCGCATCAGCAAACCGGGCATCGAGCGTGCGCGCCAGGCGATCGAGCGCGTCGGCTTCCGTCTGGATCACCCGGCGCCCGCGCGCCAGCAGGTCTACCGCCGGCATCGCGCCCGGTGCGGGTTGTGCAACGATCTGGCCCTCTGGCTTCATGAAATCACCGTCCCCCTTGCGCCGGTCCCGAATGCCTGCCCCACGTGCGGGCGTCAGCGCGATCCGTGCCGCCGCCCATCGGGATGGCCCTTAGTAATCCCTACTGGATCGCCATGCGGCGCCTGTTCCCACGGAAATGAAGCGATAACCGCGTCGCCGCTGGCCCTGGCGGCGGCTTTGGGCCATGCCTACCCGTGCGTTTCGTGATAGAAACAGCCTCTCAATTTTCGAGGGAGTTTGCCCCGCTCATGCAGCTGCGCCACTTGCGCTATTTCGTGGCCCTGGCGCGTCAGCGCCATTTTGCCCGCGCTGCGGCGGAATGCGGCGTGTCGCAGCCCACGCTGTCGGCCGGGCTGGTGGCGTTGGAGCAGGATCTGGGCAAGCGCCTGGTAGAGCGCGACCGGCGTTTCATCGACCTGACGGCGCAGGGCCAGGCCATGCTGCCCTGGGCCGAACAGATCCTCGGCGCGATGGGCAGCATGGCCCAGGCCGTGGCGGCCACCGCCGCACCATTGGCGGGGCGGTTCCGCCTTGCCGCCATTCCCGCCGCGCTGCCGCTCGTCGGCCGCTTTGGCGATGCGCTGCTGGGCCGTTATCCCGGGCTGCACCTCGCCGTCCACCAGGCCACCAGCCGGGTGATCGAACAGGACCTCCAGGCGTTGTCGTGCGATGCCGGGTTGACCTATCTCGATCACGAGCCACCCGCCAACGTCATCGCCGTGCCGCTGGCGCAGGAACGCTATCTCTTTGTAACCCATGGCGATGCCGCGCGCGAAAGCGGCGCGGCGATGGATTGGGCAGAGGCGGCTGCCATGCCGCTATGCCTGCTGCACCAGGGCATGCAGTATCGCCGCATCCTCGACGCGCAGTTTGCCGCACGCGGCCTGGCCCTGGCGCCGCGCGCCGTAGCAGACAGCTATGTCGCGCTGCTGTCGCTGGTGCAGTCGGGCCGCTTTGCCACGATCATCCCCGATAGCTATGCCGCGCTGCTGACCGGGCTGGATTGGGCGGCGATCCAGCCGATGGAGGGCGTCGAAACCGCGCGGCGGCTGGGGCTGGTGGTGCTTGATCGCCAGCCGATGGGGCCATTGGCGCTGGCTGCGCTCGACGTGGCGCGCGCTCTGGCGGCGTGATAGAGAAATTCTATCAAACTTTGCGCAATTCGATTTGACCACGCGCGCCAACGGGGCGACATTTCGCGCCATGACCGAACCTGCCGAACTGGACCGGATCCTTGCCGCGCACGCCGGGCGCGAGGGATCCCTGCTGCCGATCCTGCATGATGTGCAGGCCGTCTTTGGCCATGTGAGCGAAGCGGCCGAGCGGGCGATCGCCCACGCGCTCAATCTCAGCCGCGCCGAAGTGCACGGTGTGGTCAGTTTCTATCACGATTTCCGCACCGCGCCCGAACCGCGCCCGGTGGTCAAGCTGTGCCGCGCGGAAAGCTGCCAGGCACGCGGCGTGGAAGCACTGGCCGCGCGCCTTCGCGCCGATGGGCTGGTGAAGGTGGAAACGGTCTATTGCCTGGGGCTGTGCAGCGTGGGGCCGAACGCGATGGTGGGCGACACGCTCCACGCCCGGCTTACGCCTGAAAAGCTCGATGTTCTGGTGGGAGGCCTGGCATGAAGGACGTGGGCATGAGCACGACCGTGCGCATTTCCGACGACGCACTGGCCCTCGCCTGTGGCGCCGATGCCGTGGCTGCTGCCTTTGAAGCGGCGGGCTGCACGGTGGAGCGGGTATCGAGCTGGGGCATGCACTGGCTCGAACCCCTGGCCGAGATCGACGGCGCCGGGTTCGGGCCGCTTGATGTGGCTGATGTGCCTGCCGTGCTGGCCGGCACCAGCGACAAGGGCATCGGCCCGATCGCCGATCACCCCTTCATCGCCAGCCAGCAGCGCTTTACCTTCGCGCGCGCCGGCAAGACCCGGCCATTGAGCCTTGAGGATTACGCGGCGCATGGCGGCTGGGCGGGCCTTGCCCGTTCGCGCGAAATGGGGCCGGAAGCGACGATTGCGGAAGTCATGGCCTCGGGCCTGCGCGGCCGGGGCGGGGCGGGCTTTCCCGCCGCGATCAAGTGGACCACTGTGGCCAAGGCGCCGGCCACGCCCAAATACATCGTCTGCAACGCCGACGAGGGTGACAGCGGCACCTTTGCCGATCGCATGGTGATGGAAGGCGATCCCTTCATGCTGATCGAAGGCATGGCGATTGCCGCCCATGCCGTCGGCGCGGCCAAGGGCTATGTCTATATCCGCAGCGAATATCCTCATGCCATCGCCAAGATGCAGGCCGCGGCCCAGGCTGCGCGTCCGCACATCGCCCCGTTCGAGGTGGAAGTGCGCGTGGGCGCGGGCGCCTATGTCTGTGGCGAGGAAACCTCGCTGCTCAACAGCCTGGAGGGCAAGCGCGGCGAAGTGCGGGCCAAGCCGCCACTGCCCGCGCTCGAAGGGCTGTTTGGCCAGCCCACCGTGGTCAACAACGTGCTGACTCTGGCGGCGGTGCCGTGGATTATGGCGAACGGCGGCGCGGCCTATGCCGATGTCGGCTTTGGCCGGTCCAAGGGTACGATGCCGATCCAGATCGCCGGCAACGTGAAGTATGGCGGGCTGTACGAGGTCGGCTTTGGCATCACGCTGGGCGAACTGGTCGAGGTGGTCGGTGGCGGCACTGCCTCGGGCCGGCCAGTGCGCGCGGTGCAAGTGGGCGGGCCATTGGGCGCCTATCACCCGCCGGCCGATTTCCACCTGCCGTTCGATTATGAAAGCTTTGCCGCTGCCGATGGCCTGATCGGCCACGCCGGGCTGACCGTGTTTGACGATAGCGTGGACATGAGCGCGCAGGCGCGCTTTGCCATGCAGTTCTGCGCCGCTGAATCCTGCGGCAAGTGCACGCCCTGCCGCCTGGGCTCCACGCGCGGCGTCGAAGTGATCGACCGCATCCGCGCCCGCCAGGGCCGCAGTGCCGATGCGGTGGAGAGCCTGCCGCAAATCCACAACGCGAAAAAGCGCGCGCGCGGCCTGGCCGACGAGATCGCCCTGCTCGAAGACCTGTGCGAAACGATGAAGTTCGGTTCGCTCTGCGCGCTGGGCGGGTTTACGCCCTATCCCGTGCTCTCGGCCCTGCGCCGGTTCCCCGAGGATTTCGGTGCGGTGTCTGCTGACGCGGAGGCAGCGGAGTGATGGCGCCTTGCCGCCAGGGGGCTTCGTCAAGCTCAGCCCGAACGGGTTTCAAGGGTGTGAAAGCCCAAATCCCGTTCGCCCTGAGCCTGTCGAAGGGCGCTGACGACAGCGCAGGGGTGCGCCCATGATCCTGGGCGCCGTCCTTGCCGGGGGCCAATCCACCCGCTTTGGCAGTGACAAGGCTGTGGCCGAACTGGCAGGGCAAAGCCTCCTCGCTCATGCCGTGAATACCCTGCAGCAGCAGTGCGACACGGTCGTGGTTGTGGGGCGGGACGATGCGCCGGCGCCCTGTCTGCCCGATCGCCCGCGTGCCGGCATGGGGCCGCTGGGTGGCATCGCCGCCGCGCTCCACCATGCCGCTGGCCACGGGTTTGATACGGTGCTCACGGTCCCGGTCGACAGTTTTGGCCTTGCCGCCGATACGGCCGCCCAGCTTTCCCCCGCGCCGGCTTATTGCGAAAGCCAGCCAGTGGTCGGGCTGTGGCCGGCCACCGCCGCGCCCGCGCTCGATGCCTTGCTGGCCAGCCCGGCCAAGCACAGCTTGCGCGCCTTTGCCCAAGCGATAGGCGCGCGCCCGGTTGCGCTCACCACTATTCCCCACAATATCAACACCCCGGCGGATCTCGCCGCCGTGCAGGAGCTTCCCCATGGGCTATGAACGCCAGGCCGATTTCGGCACCCCCGAGGTTCGTTCCGACAGCCAGGTGACGCTGGAAATCGATGGTCGCGCCGTAACCGTGCCGGCCGGCACCACCGTCATGCGCGCGGCGGCCGTATCGGGTGGGTCGATCCCCAAGCTGTGCGCCACCGACAACCTCAAGCAATTCGGCTCGTGCCGCCTGTGCCTGGTTGAAATCGACGGCATGCGCGGCACGCCGGCGTCGTGCACCACGCCGGTGGCCGATGGCATGAAGGTCCACACCCAAAGCGAAAAGCTGGCCAGGCTGCGGCGCGGGGTGATGGAGCTTTATATCTCCGACCACCCGCTCGATTGCCTGACCTGCAGCGCCAACAACGATTGCGAGTTGCAGGACCAGGCCGCTGCCGTGGGCCTGCGCGATGTGCGCTATGGCTACGAAGGGGCCAATCACCTGGAGGCGCAGACCGACGCCAGCAATCCCTATTTCGATTTTGACGCGACCAAGTGCATTGTCTGCTCGCGCTGCGTGCGCGCCTGCGATGAAGTGCAGGGCACCCTGGCGCTGACGGTGGAAAGCCGTGGCTTCGACTCGCAGATTTCGGCGGGCGTGAAGTCTGACGATTTCCTCTCGTCGGAATGCGTATCGTGCGGCGCCTGCGTGCAGGCCTGCCCGACGTCGGCGCTGATGGAAAAGGCCGTGACCGAAATCGGCAAGCCCGAGCGTGCCGTCGTCACTACCTGCGCCTATTGCGGCGTGGGCTGCACGTTCCGCGCCGAAATGCGCGGCGAACAGCTGGTGCGCATGGTGCCGTGGAAAGACGGCAAGGCCAACCGTGGCCATTCCTGCGTCAAGGGCCGCTTTGCCTGGGGTTATGCCCAGCACCAGGACCGCATCCTGAAACCCATGGTGCGTGACAGCATCGATCAGCCGTGGCGCGAGGTGAGCTGGGACGAGGCGCTGGGCTTTGCCGCCAGCCGCTTCAAGGCGATCGCCGCCAGCCATGGCAACAATGCGCTGGGCGGCATCGTATCGAGCCGCTGCACCAACGAGGAAGGCTTCCTGGTGCAGAAGCTGGTGCGCGCCGGCTTTGGCACCAACAACGTCGATACCTGCGCCCGCGTCTGCCATTCGCCCACCGGCTATGGCCTCAAGACCACGTTCGGCACGTCTGCCGGCACGCAGGATTTTGATTCGGTCGAAGACAGCGACGTGATCCTGGTGATCGGCGCCAATCCCACCGATGGCCATCCGGTGTTTGGCAGCCGGATGAAGCGCCGCCTGCGCCAGGGCGCCAGGCTGATCGTGATCGATCCGCGCCGCACCGATCTGGTGCGCAGCCCGCATGTGGAGGCAGACTATCACCTGCCGCTGCGCCCCGGCACCAATGTCGCGGTGCTCTCCGCGCTGGCGCACGTGATCGTGACCGAAGGCCTAGTCAATGAGGCGTTCGTGCGCGAACGCTGCGATTGGGACGAGTTCCAGCACTGGGCCGAATTCGTGGCGCAAGAGCGCAACAGCCCCGAATTCCTCGAACCCGTCACCGGCGTTCCCGCCGATCTCGTGCGCGGGGCGGCGCGGCTCTATGCCACGGGCGGCAACGGTGCGATCTATTATGGCCTGGGCGTGACCGAACACAGCCAGGGTTCCTCCACCGTGATGGCGATTGCCAACCTCGCCATGGCGACCGGCAACATCGGCCGGCGCGGCGTGGGGGTTAACCCCTTGCGCGGGCAGAACAACGTGCAGGGCGCCTGCGACATGGGCAGCTTCCCGCATGAGCTTTCGGGCTATCGCCATGTGTCTGATGCCGCCACGCGCGCGCTGTTCGAGGCGGAATGGGGTGTCAGGATCGATCCCGAACCGGGCCTGCGCATTCCCAACATGCTCGATGCGGCGACCGACGGCCTGTTCAAGGGCCTCTATATCCAGGGCGAAGACATTCTTCAGTCAGACCCGGATACCAAGCACGTTGCGGCGGGCCTGGCGGCGATGGACTGCGTCATCGTGCATGACCTGTTCCTCAACGAAACCGCCAACTATGCCCACGTCTTCCTGCCGGGCTCCTCGTTTCTGGAAAAGGATGGCACGTTCACCAATGCCGAACGCCGCATCCAGCCGGTGCGCAAGGTGATGGAGCCGCTCAACGGTTATCAGGACTGGGAAGTGACGCAGGAACTGGCGCGCGCCATGGGCCTCGATTGGAACTACACCCATCCCAGCGAGATCATGGACGAGATCGCGCGGCTCACCCCCAGCTTTGCCGGGGTAAACTATGCCCGCCTCGATGCCGAAGGCTCGTTGCAGTGGCCGGTCAACGATACCGCGCCCGATGGTTCGCCGATCATGCACGTCGATGGCTTCGTGCGCGGCAAGGGCAAGTTCGTGGTGACCGACTATGTGCCCACTGACGAGCGCACCGGGCCGCGTTTCCCGCTGCTGCTGACGACGGGGCGCATCCTCTCGCAATACAATGTCGGCGCGCAGACCCGGCGCACCGAAAACAGCGTGTGGCACGCCGAAGACGTGCTGGAAATTCACCCGACCGACGCGGAAAACCGCGGCATCAACAGCGGCGACTGGGTGCGCCTGGCCAGCCGGTCGGGCGAAACCACGCTGCGCGCCACGGTGACCGATCGGGTGGCGCCCGGCGTGGTCTATACCACGTTCCACCATCCCGCCACGCAGGCCAACGTGGTGACCACCGACTATTCCGACTGGGCCACTAATTGCCCGGAATACAAGGTGACCGCAGTGCAGATCACCCCGTCCAACGGGCCGAGCGAATGGCAGGAAGACTATGCCGCGCAGACCCGGCAGGCGCGGCGCATCGCCGGCAGCGCGATGGAGCCGGCCGAATGAGCGGGCAGACCGAAGCCAAGCTGGTCTATATGGCCAACCAGATCGCCCGCAACCTGGTGCACGAGCCGCACCCGGCGGCGGCTCTGGCCGATCACCTGCACGCGTTCTGGACGCCGGCGATGCTACGCCAAATCTTTGCCCACCTTGCCGCCCATGGCGAGGACGGGCTCGATCCGATCGCGCGCACGGCCCTGGCCGAACTGGCCGCCGGCCACGCCCCGCCACCGCAAACCAAGGCGACCGACCCCGCGCACCATGGCGCCGATGCCGGCTGACCTGCCGCCCGGCGCGGCCGACCACGCCTTTGTCGAACATTTCGCCGATGGCCGCCCGCCCGTGCCGCGCGCCCGCGCGCTGGCGCAGGAAGCGCCCGTGGCGATCGAGATCAATGGCCTGGGCTATGCCGTGATGATGGCCACGCCCACCGATCTTGAAGACTATGCGCTGGGCTTTTGCCTGTCGGAACAGTTGATCGCCGATCCTTCCGGGTTCGTGGCGGCGCAAGCAGCCGAGATCGAGGGGCGGGGCTGGATCTTGCGGATCACGCTGGCCATGGCCGATGCTGCCCCCTTGATGGAGCGGGCGCGGCTGCGCCTGTCCGAAGGTTCGTGCGGCCTGTGCGGGATCGAAAGCCTGGAGCAGGTCTTGCGCCCCTTGCCGCAGGTGGGCGCCGCACTGACCGTCAGCGATGCGGCAATCTTTCGCGCCACCGCAGCCATGGGCGATCACCAGACGCTGGGCCGTGCCACCCGCGCCGCCCATGCCGCCGCATTCTGCACGGGCGATGGCACGATCCAGGCGCTGCGCGAGGACGTGGGGCGCCACAATGCCTTCGACAAGCTGGTCGGCGCCCTGGCGCGGACGGGAATCGACCCGGCCAGCGGCTTTGTCGTCCTGACGGCGCGGTGCAGCTATGAACTGGTGCAGAAGGCCGTGATCGCCGGCGTGCCGCTACTCGTCACCGTGTCCGCAGCCTCGACCTTGGCGGCAGAGCGCGCGCAGGCGCACGGGCTGCGGCTGGTCAGCCTGGCGCGGGACGACAGTTTCCTGGAAAGTTGAGCGACCCGGCCCGGGAAAGTTGGCCTGCCCGCCGGGAATGGGCGGCTCAGCGCGCGTCAGCCAGCGTGGACAGCGCCTCGCGCAGCGCTTCGAGGCTGACCGGCTTGGGCAGCATCGGCGCTTCGGGCGCGCCGGCATCGGGATCGAACGAGGCATGCCCCGACAGATAAAAGAACGGCGTGCCTTCCTCGCGCAGGCGCAGCGCTACTGGCACCGAGGTGGTGTCGCTGCCCAGTGAAAAATCGAGCAGGGCGGCATCGACCGGGCCTTCGTCCAGCGCGGAGAGCGCCTGGTCCACCGTGGCCACTGCCGTTACCTTGTCATGGCCGAGGTCTGCCAGGTTTTCCTCCAGCAGCATTGCGAGCAGGGGCTCGTCCTCGACAACCAGAATTCTCATCATTGCAATCCTTGGTGGCGTTTGTTGGTGCCGGGCGCGAAGGCGCGGCACAACGCCAATTCCACAAAACCCTACCCCATCTGCGGCATACGCGAAACTGCCGATGATACGAATAGCGTTGCATCCAGGGGGTCTATCCCCTGATTGCAACGCTTTGGCCCGTTTTTCGCCCGGATCATGCCCTTGGGAACCAGCGCGATGCGCCAGGGATTATGGCTTGGCCATGGCCCCGCGCGCGATTCGTTTTCCTTACGAGACCTTCGGTCAGGATGTCCGCTGGCAGCGCCAGCTGTTGATCGGCGGCGTGGTTGCGCTGCTCCATGTCGGCCTGATTCTGGCGCTGGTGCACGGCCTGGCTGGGGGCATTGGCGCGCTGCGCCTGCCCGATCCGGCATTCGTGCTCTACGCTCCGCCCGAACCCACACCCACGCCCACCCCGCCGCCCAGCAGCAGCATGCGGCAAAGCCATGCCGCTTCGGGGGCTGCCGGGGCGATGGGGCGCAAGGCGCGGCCCAAAGAAATCATTGCCCCACCGCCCCGCATCGTTATCCCGGCCTTGCCGGCCGCCCCGGTGGCGGGGACTGGCGACGCGGCACGGTCCGGCGCCGGCCCCACTGGCACGGGCAACGGCGGCGCCGTCGCGGGCTCGGGAACGGGTAGCGGCGCTGCCGGCAATGGTGATGGCGGTGGCGCGGCACAGCGCGTGGCCAAGATCGCCGGAGACATCACCGCCGCGCGCGATTATCCCGCCGCCGGCCGCGCCGATCGTGCCGGCCGCCAGGTGGTGATCGTGCTGCGGGTGGATACGCAGGGCAATCCGGTGGGGTGCCGCGTGCAACAGGCCAGCGGCAACGACGAAGCTGATGCCATCACCTGCCGCCTGGCTATGCAGCGCTTCCGCTTCCGCCCGGCGCGCGATGCGCAAGGCCAGGCGATAGAAGCCGAATATGGCTGGCGCCAACGCTGGTGGGCGCCCTAACATGTGTTAGCGTGGCGCGGAAACCTTGTTGTTTTTGCAGCGCCGCACCTGTGAGTCGCCTTTTTTCAGCGACAAAATCAGCACGTAACGTGACGATGACGTTGCGGCGCAATGCAACTTTATCCCGGTTCCATCGTTGGTTCATCGAACAGACATATTCGGGGCGAGCCAGCCAGATGACACGTGACCTTTCCACTTCCTTGCGGCGCGCCACCCCTGTTGCAGGGGCCGTGCTTGATTTCTTCGGTACCGATGCAGCTTCCCGTGCACCCGCCCGCCGCGTGGCGCTGATTGGGGGCTTCGCGCCGCGCAAGTGCGGCATTGCCACGTTTACCACTGACGTGTTCGAGCAGCTGGGGCTGCATCACCCCGAGCTGTCGGTCGACCTGCATGTCATCGACAGCCCGACCGAGCCGCTGCCCTATCCCGATGCGCGCAGCGTGATCCGGGCCGATCAGCCCGAAGACTATCGCATTGCCGCGCGGCGCATCAACGAGGACGCCGTCGATGCGGTGTGGCTTCAGCATGAATATGGCATCTTTGGCGGCGAAGCTGGCGCCATGGTGCTCGAACTGCTCGATCGCGTGGCCGCGCCTCTGATCGTGACGCTGCACACCGTGCTGGCCAGCCCTTCTGCCGAGCAGCGCGCGGTGCTCGATCATATCCTCGATCGCGCCAGCGGCGTCATGGTCATGAGCGAACATGGCCGCGATGTTCTGGCCGCGGTCTATGGCGTCGATCCCAAGCGGGTTACCGTGATTGCCCACGGCGCACCCGATCGCCCGTTCGGGCGCCATGCCCAGTTCAAGGCCCGCGCTGGCCTTGAAGGTAAGAACGTGATCATGACCTTTGGCCTTTTGGGCCAAGGCAAGGGCCTGGAAACCGCGATCGAGGCCTTGCCGGCGATCGTCGCGGCACACCCCAACACGGTGTATCGCATTGTCGGCGCGACGCATCCCAACCTGGTTGCCGCAGAAGGCGAAGCCTATCGCGACAGCCTGATGGACCTGGCGCGCCAGCTGGGCGTGGCCGATCACGTGCTGTGGGAAAATCGCTTCCTCGAAACCGGCGAACTGCTTGACCAGCTTGAAGCCTGCGACATCTACCTCACGCCTTATCCCAACCTGCAGCAGTCCACCTCGGGCACGCTGAGCTATGCCGTGGCGCTGGGCAAGGCGGTGGTTTCCACGCCTTATCTTCACGCGCGTGAACTTCTCGCCGATGGCGTAGGCGCGCTGGTGCCGCCGCGCTCGGCGCAGGCGCTGGCGGATGCCGTCAACGCGTTGCTGGGTGATCCTGCGGCGCTCGATGCCATGCAGCGCCGCGCCTATGCGCGTGGCCGCGAAACGATCTGGCCGCGCTTTGCCGAAAGCTGCGCCCAGCTGGTCAACACCGTGGCCGCCACCGCGCCGCAGCTGCCGCCGTTGACCGCCACGCCGGGCACCAGCGGGGTCTGGGCGATGTGTGACAGCACCGGCATGTTGCAGCATGCAATCGGCGTGGTGCCCGATCGCCGCCATGGCTACTGCCTGGATGACAATGTCCGCGCGCTGATGCTGATGGGTGTGGCCGATAGCATTCCCCTGGCCGAGCGCCAGCGCTGGGCCACGGTCTTCGCCTCGTTCGTCCAGCACGCCTGGAATCCCGAGGCAGGCCGCTTCCGCAACTTCATGGCGTTCGACCGTTCCTGGTGCGAAGACGTCGGCTCGGAAGACAGCAATGGCCGCGCGCTGTGGGCCTTGGGCCATGCCGTGGCCCACGCGCCGGACGCAGGCCTGCGCGCATGGGCGCGGCAGTGGTATGACATCGTGCTCGATCCGCTGGGCAGCGTCGAATACCCGCGCAGTATTGCCTTTGCCGTTCTCGGCGCGGCGCAGGTTCTGGCGGTGGAGCCCGATCACCGTCCCAGCCGGGAGTTGGTCGAACGCGGCGGCGCGGTGCTTCATGCCTTGCTGGCCGAAGGGCGGCGCCCCGATTGGGCGTGGTTCGAAGCCATGCTGGGCTATGACAATCCGCGCCTGCCCGAAGCGCTGATTCGTGCAGGCCATCTCATGAACCGGGCAGACTGGCTGGAAAGCGGGCTGGAAGCCTTGCGGTTCATCGTGGCGCAACAGACCACTGCCACAGGTCAGTTTCGTGCGATTGGTTCGGAAACCTTCACCCCGCCTCATGCCGTATCTTATGAAGCCAAGCCATTCGACCAGCAGCCGCTGGAAGCCTGGGCCGCGGTGGAAGCATGCGCGGCAGCCTGGCAGGCCGAAGCCAGCCGGGACGAGCACGGTGCCCGCGGCGCGTCGCAAGCGCTGTGGCGCAGCCATGCCCAGGCCGCCTATCGCTGGTTCCTGGGCGCAAACGACCGTGCCCAGCCGCTCGGCGATCTGGCTAGCGGGCGGTGTCGCGATGGCATTACCCCGCGCGGCATCAATGCCAATTGCGGCGCCGAATCAATCCTGGCATTCCAGCTGGCACATTATGCGCTTGCCGAGTTGGAACGGGCCAGCGGCCCGCGCGTTGGCAGCGAAACCGCAGCCCTTGGCCAATCGTTTGGCCCATCCAGCAAGGTAAGGAGTGTCCTTGGCGACCGAGCCTACAAATCCCAGTCTCACGCCAGCTGACACGGTGGCGGCCAACCCTGTGGGAACGCGCCCCGATGGGGTGGGCAATGGCCTGCGCATTCTTGAGCAACGGCTTCATGCCGATCCGTCACGCGTCGTGCTGCGGCCCTTTCATCTGGGCTGGCAGGGCGGCGCGGGCGGCGGCTCGCGTGCGGCGCGCCTGGTAGAGGATGTCCTCTCGCTGGGCGAGGCCGAGGCGGCCGAGGAATATGCCCGCGTCCTCCACGATTTCGAGGAACGCCACTGGCAGACGGAGCAGCTGTTCGAGGAACGCTATGCCGAAGTGCGCCAGGCGCTCGACCTTGACGATGATGCCATTCCGCCCGTACGCCGGCGCCTGATCGGCGCCTATTTCTGCCACGAATATACTTATGCTGCGGCAGCCTTGATGAATCCGTCGATCGTGCCCCATCCCGATCAATCGGGCATGCTCGATGGTGCGGTGCGCTTTGTCATGAGCCTGCGGGCGGTGGGCGAAGGGCATATCAGCTCGATCGTGTTCCGTGAGGGCGTGGCCAATGCCGACGGCACGTTCCAGCTGTGGCCGCAAAGCGCGTTTGCCACGGCCATGCTGCCCGACGCCAGCACTCCGCCCGCCGGTGACCAGATCGTGGCCTTGCATCGCCATGCCGAAAGCACCCTGTCGAACAGCGTGATCTTCCCCGTGACCGAGCAGCAGCGCGGCGGGCTGGAAGACCTGCGGCTGGTGCGGTTCGATCACGGCGGCGGCGATTACGAATGGATCGGCACCTATACCGCCTATTCGGGCAGCTCGATCCGCTCGGAGCTGCTGCGCACGCGCGATTTTCGCCGCTTCGGGCTTGAGCCGATCCAGGGCCGCGCCGGGCGCAACAAGGGCATGGCGCTGTTTCCCCAGGCGATCGACGGGCGCTATGCCATGGTCGGGCGCCAGGATGGCAAGAACCTGTTCCTGCTCCGCTCAGACCGGCTGGATTGCTGGGACGATGATGGCGTCTTGCTGATGGAGCCGAAATTCCCGTGGGAATTCGTGCAGATCGGCAATTGCGGCAGCCCGATCCTCACCGATCAGGGCTGGCTTCTGCTTACCCATGGCGTAGGCGCCATGCGCAAGTATGCGCTGGGCTGCGCGTTGCTCGATCGCGATGACCCTTCGCGCGTGATCGCGCGCAGCAAGGTGCCGCTGCTCACCGCCATTGATGCCGATCGCTATGGCTACGTGCCCAACGTGGTCTATACCTGCGGCGCGCTGATGGTGGAGGATAACCTGCTGGTGCCCTACGGTATTTCCGATAGCGCGGTGGGTTTCGCCACGATCGGCGTGGATGATATCCTCGATCTGATGGAATGACCGTGCTTGCCAGTGCCGCGTTCTTGGCCGCAAGAGGGACGGCATGATCGCGCAAACCATCCAGCTGTCGCTCGCCCCGGTCTTCGTGCTGGTGGCGATCGGCAATATCATGAACATCCTCACCACGCGGCTGGGACGCATCGTCGATCGGTCACGCCACTTGCAGCAGCTGCATGCCGAAACCACCGGCGTGGCGCACGATGCCGTGGTGGTGGAAATGCGCTATGTCGATCGGCGCATCCAGCTGATCGGCCGCGCGCTCCTGCTGCTGGTGCTCTCGGGCCTGGGCATCGGGGTGACGGTGGGCTCGCTGTTCTTCAACCAGATCACCGGCATCGCGCATCTGGGCGATGTCACGGCGACCACGTTCTTCATCGCCATTGCGCTGTTGATGGTGGCGCTGATCTATCTGCTGCTGGAAACGCGGCTGGTCGCCAGCACCCTGCGCCTGCCGCCCGAGTTTCTCGAACTGGAACGCAAGGACCTGTGAACAATCGCTGCCGAACGCACGAGGTTCGGCAGCGATATGGCCCGGTATCAGGCCAGCAGCTTTTCGCCCTTTTCGCGGATCATCCCCTCGATCATGCCACGGGCAAAGCCAAGCCCGGCGGGAATGTCCACGTCAAACAGCACCTGGGTATCTTCCAGCGTCACCTGGCTGGGGATGGTAAAGCCCATGGCCGATACCGTCATGGTCAGGTGATCGGCATCGTTCCACTGCGTTTCGACCTGGGCCATGCCGCCGATCAATTCGCTGGCCTTGCCCGAGGCATCGCCCAGGCGGGCCTGCATGCGCGCGCGGACCTCGTCCTTGCCAAGGGAATGGGGCAGGGCAATTTGCATCATGTCTTCTCCACTGGCGGAACAAGGCGCACGGGGAGCGCGCCGTTGTCGGCCAAAGCATCGCCTTCCAGCGCATCGCCATAGCGATAGTCAAGATAGCGGCCGCGCACGGCCAGGGCATCGATGTCTCCGGCGGCAAGCTGGCGGGTGATCTGGTCGATCTCGCCACTGATGCGGGCCAGGCCATCGGCCAATTGCTGATCAGCATTGCGGCCGCCGCGCTCTTCCTGGCGCAGATGGGTCGGGATGCGCCGCCAGCTTTCGACCATGCCGGGCAGATGCTCCCCCACCAGGCTGCGCACTTCGGCCACGGCCGGCTGGCTGGCATCGATCCCTTCCAACTGCGCGCCCAGCCCATCGAGCTGTGCGCCGATCTGATCCACCAGCCGCACCGCCGGGGCGGGCAGGGCCGGTGCCTGCGCTTCCAGCCACAATTGCGTGCGGCCCACCATGGTGCGCACGTCACCGCGGTTGATCGTGGCAAGGTCCGGCACCTTGAGCCGGGGATAGGTGGCAAAGAAACCCACCACGCCGATCACCGCCAGCACCGTCAGCAACAGCCCTACCAGGCCGATCCCGTCGATCACCAGGCCCAGCGCCATCGCCGCGACCAGCACCACGCCCACCGCCATCGCGATGCGCGCGGCCTTCTTGGCCACATGCTGCCGCTTGAGTTCGGCCGAGCGCAAGCCGATCGACCGCCGCCGCCCGCCGGCGCGCTGATGCGCCAGGCTGGCGCGCGCGGCGCGCAGGATTTGGTCGGATTGCGATGCAGTCATGGTTTGGCCTGTCTTGAGGAAGTGTCGGTTCTGGGTTTCCACCACCCCCCGACCCCCTCCTCTGAAGAGGAGGGGGAGAAGAGTGGTAAAAGCCCCTCCTCTGACGAAGACGGGGAGAAAGGACGCAAAAGCCCCCTCCTCTTCAGAGGAGGGGGTTGGGGGTGGTGGAAACCTGAAGCTGCCATCACCCCTCCAGGCTCAACAGCGAGGGTGCGCTGGCCTGGGGGGTGTTCTTGGCCGCGCCTTCGGCCCGCGCGATATAGCCCTTGGACTTTTCCACTTCGCCCGAAAGTGTGTCCACCGTCTGCTTCATGGCGTCGAGCGCCTTGAGCTTGAAGGTGTCGATCGTGTCCATCGTGTCATAGATGTTCTGGAACGCGCGCTGCAGGGTTTCCAGGGGGATCGTGCTGGACGCCGCCATTTCGTGGATACGCCCGGTCTGCTCGCGCAGCAGCTTGCCGGTGGAATCGATGATATTGGCCGTGGTGGTGTTGAGCGCGGTGATCTGCTCCAGCACCAGGCGCTGATTGGTCATCGCCTGCGCCACGGTCACGGCGGTGCGCAGCGCGGCCACCGTGGTGGTGCTGGCGCGGTCCACGCCCTTGACCAGTTCGACATTGTTCTTCTTGACCAGGTCCAGCGCCAGATAGCCCTGCACGGTCACCGCCATCTGCGTCAGCAGATCCTGCAGACGCTGGCGGGTATAGAACAGCGCGCTTTCGCGGATCGCCTTGGCCTTGGCCGGGTCGGTATGATCGAGATCGGCGGCGGCATCTTCCAGCTTGGTATCGAGCAGGCGGGCGATGGTGATCATCTGCTCCAGCTGGCCCATCCCCTCCCACAGCTTCTGCCGCTCCACATCGATCGCGGCATTGTCCATCAACAGCTCGTCCTTGCCGGCGGCCAGCCGTTCCAGGATCGCCTTGATATGGCCTTGCGCGGAAACATAGCCGTCGAAATACTTCTTCATGCTGTTGCCAAAGGGGATGATGCCCAGGATCTTGCGCCCCGAAGACAGGTTGCCCTTGCGCGCCGGGTCCAGCTCTTCGATCGTTCGGCGCAGCTGCGCCAGGTCGGCACCGACCCCCGAATCCTTGTCCATCGCGCGGATCGGGCGATCGAGGAAGCGGTTGGACATGCCCGCCGCCTGGGCGATTTCCTTGCGGCCCATCGCCGTCAACTGGTCCACCCGCTTGCCGAATTCGGGGCTGGCCGCGTCCTGGGCCAGCAGTTCGGTGACAAAGGCGTCGGCCTTGGCCTCCAGCTTGCCGCGCGTTTCCTCGGCCACGGGCACCAGCCCGGCGGCCTGCTGCGGGGCCACGACCGGCACGGGATCGGGCGGGGTCAGCGTAATACCGGGCGCCTGCTCTGCGGTGGTGGTCGAAGGGGTCGATGCCATGACGCGGTCCTGTCTTTTCCTCTGCGGATCGGGAGCTTGCCCTCCGCGCGTGGAAGATGGCCCCGGCCCGCGCGCTGCGCAAGGCGCTATTCCGATGAACGGCCCATGCGTTTCGCCCGGCGGCGCAGGCGTGCCCTTTCTGCCCGCTCGACAGCCAGAGCCAGGGCGCGCAGGCTTTGCCCATGACAGTACACGATGAGCAAGCGCGGGGCCGCCATGTGGCAGTGTTCGGTGCATCGGGTGGCATCGGCGCCGCGCTGGTGGCGGCGCTGGCCGGGCAAGACGATGTGGCCGTGGTCCATGCCGGCGCCCGCCGCCCCGTTGCCGCCACTGCCAAGGTGCGGCCCTTCACCTTCGACTATGATGATGAAGCCAGCGTGGCGCAGGCTTGCACCGCGCTGGCGCAGCAAGGCCCGCTCGACATGGTGCTGGTCGCCACCGGGCAATTGACGCTGCCCGATGGCACACCGCCCGAGAAAAGCGTGCGGTCTCTGGGCCAGGCGGCGCTGGCCCAGCAGTTTGCCGTCAATGCCATCGGCCCGGCGCTGATCATGGCCCATGTCCCGGCCCTGCTGCCCCGCGATCGGCGCGGCGTGTTTGGCGTGCTTTCGGCGCGGGTCGGCTCGATCTCCGACAATCGCCTGGGCGGCTGGCACGGCTATCGCGCGGCCAAGGCGGCGCTCAACATGCTGCTGCGCGGGCTGGCGATCGAACTGGCCCGCAGCCATCCGCAGGCCGTGGCTGCCGCGCTTCATCCCGGCACGGTAGACACGGCGCTGTCTGCCCCGTTCCAGCGCGGGGTAAAGCCTGAAAAGCTGTTTAGCCCAGATTATTCGGCCGGTGCCCTGCTGCATGTGCTGGAGCGGCTCGGCCCGGCCGACAGCGGCAAGCTGTGGGCGTGGGATGGGGCGGAAATTCCGTTTTGAGCTGAGCTACAAGCCCTCCCCCCGACCCCCTCCCGCAAGCGGGAGGGGGAGAAGGTCTAGCTCCCCTCCCGCTTGCGGGAGGGGTTGGGGGAGGGCATGTTCCCCCCAAAAAAACGATCAGGCTGCCAGGCTATAGGGCTCGATCTCGCCCGACAGGTACAGCTTCTTGGCTTTGGCGCGGCTCAGCTTGCCCGAACTGGTGCGCGGCAGGGTGCGCGGCGGCACGAGTTCGACCACGCAGTTCATGCCGGTGATCGAGCGTACCTTGTCGCGGATCTGGTCGCGCAGCTTCACCCGTTCTTCCGGGTCCGAGACGCGGCAGTGCACCAGCACGGCCGGGGTTTCCTCGCCATTTTCGGTTTCCACCGAGAACGCGGCAATGTCACCCTGGTGGAAGCCGGGCAGCTGTTCCACTGCCCATTCGATATCCTGCGGCCAGTGGTTCTTGCCATTGATGATGATCATGTCCTTGGCGCGGCCAACGATGAACAGGTAGCCCTGCGCGTTGACGTAACCCATGTCGCCGGTGTCGAGCCAGCCGTCGACCATGCAGGCCGCGGTCGATTCGGGATCGCGGAAATAGGAGTGCATGACCGAGGAGCCGCGGCACCACACCTTGCCGATGTGGTGGTGGGCCAGTTCTTCGCCATTCTCGCCGCGAATCGCCACTTCCATGCCCAGCACGGGCACACCGCAGTTGACGATGGCGCGATAGCGGGCCGGGCGCGACAGATCGCGCGGGCTGCCCGACAGGCGCTCTTCTTCCACCAGTTCCACGCGGATGCCTTCGCCCGGCGGCATGACCGTGACGGCGAGCGTCGCTTCGGCCAGGCCATAGCTGGGCAGGAAGGCGCTGGCCTTGAACCCGGCATCAGCAAAGGCATTGACGAAGCCCTGCATCACGTCGGGGCGGATCATGTCGGCGCCGTTGCCGGCCACGCGCCAGCGCGACAGGTCGAACCGGTCGGCCACGCTGGTCTGGCTGGAAATGCGGCGGGCGCAGATGTCATAGCCAAAGGTCGGCGAATACGACAGCGTGGTGCCCTGGTTGCGGCTGATCAGGTCGAGCCAGGCGAGCGGGCGGCGCGCGAAATCCTCGGTCTTGAGATAATCGACCGAAACCTGGTTGGCGATCGGCGAGAGGAAGCAGCCGACCAGGCCCATGTCGTGATACCACGGCAGCCAGCTGACGCAGCGATCGCCGTCGCCAATGTCCATGCCATGCGAATGGCCGGCCAGGTTGGCGAGCAGCGCGCGGTGCGTAACGGCCACGCCATGGGGAAAGCGGGTGGAGCCGCTGGAATATTGCAGATAGCAGATCGCGTCGGGATCGGCCGTGGGCAGTTCGCCATCGGCCAGCGCGCCTTCGTCGAACGCAGCCCAGCTCAGCCCCGGGCAACCCTGGCGCGCGGCGGCCTGTCCGCACATCTCTGCCAGTTCGCCGGGATAGACCAGCAGGCACGGGTCCGAGCTGGCCAACTGCACAGCGAGCTGGTCGATATAGTTTTCCTTGCCGCCAAAGCTGGTCGGCAGCGGCAGCGGCACCGGCCAGGCACCGGCATAGACCGCGCCGCAGAACAGCGCGGCAAATTCCGGGCCGGTTTCGGCGATCAGCGCCAGCCGGTCACCCGGCTTGACCCCGCGCGCCACCAGGCGACGGGCCGCAACCAGCGCATCGCTGCGCAGCTGGGAAAACGGATAGACCTGCGTGAGCGTGCCGCGCGGATCGTGGAAGTTGAACCCGCGCTCGCCCTGGGCGGCATAGTCCAGCGCATCACAGAACGTGGCAAAATCCGCATAACGGCGCGGCTGCGCATCGTCGTTTGGCGTTGGAACAAGAGCCATCTTCTCTGCGACGGCGGCCGTAACGGTCATGCGGTACCCCAGGTATGGAACAAGATATCGGTCTTAAAACAGTCGGTCTGTGCCGCCACTTCCGCCCAAGGCAGTGAATGGTGGCTGACTGGCTGCGGCTCCTTGCGTGGGCAGCGCCTTGGCGCAAGCCCCCATGGTCAAGAAACCGTAACCCGAGGTTCTCATTTAGTCCGGAGTGTGGCACGAATATGGCGTGAACCGCCCTGATGTACCAGATCGTCGCACACGGCGGCCTCCTCGTCCGCTCGATGCGGCGCTGCTCGATGAACTGGCACTGGGTTACGTCGCCCGCTTTGCCACCAGTACCGGCAAGCTGTCGGCCTATCTCAACCGCAAGCTGCGCGAACGCGGCTGGGATGAAGATGCGCCCAGCCCGCCCGATGTGGCCGCGATCATCGCGCGCATGGCCGACGCGGGCTATGTCAGCGATGAAGGCTATGCGCGCATGCGCGGCGCCAGCTTGCGCCGGCGCGGGCTGGGGGCGCGGCGCATTGCCCAGGATCTGGGCCAGGCCGGCATCGCGCCGGATCTGCGCGAAGAGGCGATGGGTTCGGCCCAGCAGGCCCGCGCCGCCGCGCTGGCCCTGGCGCGCAAGCGGCGGCTTGGCCCGTTCGGCCCGCGCGATGACGATGGGCGGATCGACCCGGCCGTGCGGGAAAAGCAGGTGGCCGTGTTCCTCAGGGCAGGGCACCCCCTTGCCATGGCGCGCGCGCTGGTGAATGCAGCGGGCGAACGCGAAGCGGAAGATTGGGTTTATGACGCAGACGATTAAGACCGGGATGATGGGCGCGGCACTCGCCCTGGCACTGGGCATCATGGCCTGTTCCCCGGCCACGGCCGACGCCGGCCATCACAAGTCCGATGCCATGCCCGCGCCCACCGGCGCGGTCGGCGTCCATCCGATCTCGGGCCTCAAGGTCATTCCCCTGGCGATCGCCACCAAGGGCGGCACCCACCAGTTTCGCGTGGAAGTGGCCGTGACCGGCGAGGAGCAGGAAAAGGGCCTGATGTTCCGCACCGCGATGGGCGCGGACGAAGGCATGATCTTTCCGATGGACCCGCCGCGCATGGCCGCGTTCTGGATGAAGAACACGGTGATCCCGCTCGACATCATCTTCATCGGCCCCAACCACCGCGTGCTCAACGTGGCGGCCAACGCCGTGCCCTATGACCTGAGCCCGCTGCCCTCCACCGGGCCGGCGGCGGCCGTGCTCGAACTCAATGGCGGGCGCGCCGCGCAGATCGGGCTCAAGCCCGGTGACAAGATCGCCTGGTAAACGCCTGAAGGGATCGTCGGCAACGCAGGTGCAACAGCACCCTTGCCGACTCCCCCTTGCAGGGGCTAGGGGCAAGGAAACCCGCTGCGGCGGGCGGCAACTGGAACAAGAGCTTCATGAGCATTCTCGGCAAGATCTTCACCTGGTGGGACGGCGCCACCTTCGGCACCCTGCTCGACAGCGCCCGCAATGGCGAACTCGTGGGCCACGATGCCCAGGGCAACAAGTATTACCGGGCCAAGAAGCCGTATCCCAAGGGACATCCGTTCCAGGGCCGCGAGCGTCGCTGGGTGATCTACAACGGCGCCAACGACGCCAGCCGCGTGCCGGCCGAATGGCATGGCTGGCTGCATGGCACGCTCGATGGCGTGCCGGAAAGCAACCTGCCGCCGCCGCGCATCTGGGAAGTGGAATTCACCCCCAACGCCACGGGCACTGCCGCGGCCTATCGCCCGCAGGGCGCGCTGGAACGCGGTGGCCATCGCGCCGCTGCCACCGGCGATTACGAAGCCTGGTCGCCCGAAGGCTGATGCCTGCCCGCCGCGCGCTGTCGGTTGCGGTCCTGCTGGCCGGCGGCACGCTGTTGCTGGCCGGCTGCAACCACCGCGAGCCGGCCGAAACCGCCCCTCCGGGCGAGGCGACAGCCGCCGCGCCGATGCCGGCGGCCAGCGGCGCGGCCGAAAGCGATTACGGCACCCCGGTCAAGGACCGCGTCGCCACGCTGGGCTTCCTCAACAAGCGCAACAACATCACGCAGGACATCGTGCTGCGTTCGGGCGAGGCGCGGCGCATCGGCAATGCCATCGTGCGCCTGGGCACGTGCGAGCGCACCGCGCCGTGGGAAGACCCGGCCGAAACCGGCGCTTTCGTTCAGCTGTTTGTCGAAGAACGCGCCACCACCGAACAGAAGCTGACCTGGCACAAGGTCTTTTCCGGCTGGCTGTTCAAGAATTCGCCGTCGCTCAACGTCGTCGAGCATCCGGTCTATGATGTCTGGGTCAAGAACTGCGCGATGAAGTTCCCCGGCGAGGAAGACAGCCCAGCCTCGGCCGCTGCGGCCAAGAGCGCGGCAAAGCCTGCCGGCAAGCCCGCCGCCGCCCCTGCGGAAGAGCCCGATGACAACGCCCCGGCCGATGATGCCCCGGTGATGGAAGACGGCGGCACGCCTGCCGATTCGCCCACGCAGTAACGCCCCGCGTCGTCCAGCCGGGCAAGATAATCGGCCTGCGGGATTTCCACCGCCCCCAGCGAGGCCAGGTGCGGGGTGGAAAACTGGCAATCGAGCAAGACCACGCCGGCATGGCGCAGCGCCGCGACCAGCCAGGCCAGCGCCACTTTCGACGCATCGCTTTGCCGGCTGAACATGCTTTCGCCGCAGAATACGCGGGCAAAGCCCACGCCATAAAGCCCGCCCACCAAAGTGCGCCGGCCATCTGGCCCGGTTGCCCAGGTTTCGATCGAATGGGCATGGCCCAGGGTGTGGAGCGTGCGATAGCTTTCGCGGATACGCTGCGAAATCCAGCTGTCCTGCGCGCCATCGCGCGGGGCCGCGCACGAATCGATCACGGCATCGAACGCGGCGTTGCAGGTGACTGTAAAGCGCCCCCGGCGCAGCGTGCGTGCCAGCGAGTGCGAGCAATGAAAGCCATCGAGCGGCAGGATCGCGCGCAGGCGCGGCTCCACCCAATAGACATCGGGATCGTCGCGGCTATCGGCCATGGGAAATATCCCGGCGCGATAGGCCCTGAGCAGCAGATCGGGCGGAATGATGGAATTCACAGGTTGCAACATGATCGTTGAAAATCTTCATCCGCCGGTTGCGCTGCCCGCGTCAACCCATTAAGGGGCCGTCACGAGCACAGGAGCGTAGCTCAGTTGGTAGAGCATCGGTCTCCAAAACCGAGGGCCGTGGGTTCGAGTCCCCCCGCTCCTGCCATCACCACCGCGTGATGGCCATGTGTTGAAAAAGGCCGCAACCCGTTTGGGATGCGGCCTTTTTCATTGGTTCACCGTCGTTTCACAGCCCGCCCGTGGTGCCGCTGGCAGCACCACCCGTGGTGGTGCCCGCGTGGCCGGCCCGGCTTCCCGTGCTACCCGCCGCGCCGCCGCCCAGGGTCGATCCCCCGGTGGCGCCGGTCATCGCCCGGCCCATCGGATCGACCGGGCTGCGCAGCGTGCTGCCCAGCGCGCTTTGCGCTGTGCCGGTTGCGCCGCCCTGGCCGATCGTGGTGCGGCGGCTGGTGCCAAAGCCGCCGGCCATGCCCGTGCTGTTGAGGCTGGTGGCTGCCGGATCGGCAGGCGTGCCCGGCTGGGGGCGGCCCGTACCGTCGCCGCCGGGAGAGCGCACCGGGCCGATGGCGGGGCTCACCCCGGTCATCGGGCCGATGCCGGCGCCGATCGTCGCCCGGCTGCTGACCCCCGGCGGGGTGCCCGGCAGCGGCGTGCGCGAAGTGGTGTCGGTGGTGGCCTGCTGGCCCATGGCTGGCAGGCTGATGGCGGTGCCCAGGATCAGGGCAGCGGTTGCGGCAATGGCGCGCATGGTCGGGCACTCCTTGAGGATGCGTTTGCTCACCTTAACGGATCAATGCCCGCTCGTATCCGAGTCTTTTACGCTGGCGCGCAGCAGGCGCCTTGGGTGCTAGGCGGCGTGGACCAATTCCACAGCGCCACGGCTGGAGGCAAAAACCGCCAGTTCAAGGAGGCGAGGAGGCGGAATATCGGGAATATTGCGCGACGAGCCGACGCGGGAATGGCGGTTTTTGGTCCAGCCCCAAAGGGGTTGCCCTATAAAAGGCCCTGGCAGCGTTGCTCGGCCTTGCGAGAGGCCCACTCTTGCTTCGTCCTCACGCCTCGCCAGGGCCTTTTATAGGGCAACCGTGGCGTTGTGGAATTGGTCCACGCCGCCTAGCCAGCCTGCACCCTTGCCAAGCGGCGCGCTTGGCCCTAGATACGGCGAACTTTCCGACATCGGAGCCCTGACCTGCCCCTCCCGGACCTGTCCGGGGCGGCGATGGCCCCTAGGCGGAAGGGACGAGATTCATTCAGGCAGCGAAGGCAGCACGGCTATGGCCAAGACCAGCCCCGGCGAATTCTTCAATCAGGTGAAGGCAGAGGCGCGCAAGGTGGTGTGGCCCACGCGCCAGGAAACCACCACCACCGCGATTTTCGTGGGCATCATGATGCTGATCCTGGCGGTGTTCTTCCTGGGCATCGACAGCGTGTTCGGCATGATCGTGCAGTGGCTGCTCAAGCTGGCCTGATCCACAAACCTTCGTACAAGAGACCCACTTATGGCCCGCTGGTACATCATTCACGCCTATTCCGGCTTTGAAAGCAAGGTCCGCGAATCGATCATCTCCGAAGCCGAGCGCATCGGCCTGTCGCAGCTGGTCGAAGCGGTGGAAGTGCCCACCGAAACCGTGACCGAAGTGAAGCGCGGCAAGAAGATCTCGGTCGAGCGCAAGTTCATGCCCGGTTACGTTCTCGCCAAGCTGGCGATGAACGACGACATCTATCACCTGGTCAAGAACACGCCCAAGGTGACCGGTTTCCTCGGCCACAATGGCAAGCCGCAGCCGATTTCCGAAAAGGAAGCCGCACGCTATTTCGGCGCGCGCGAACAGGCCGCTGCCCAGCCCGCCCGCCAGGTTGCCGTCGATTACGAAATCGGCGATTCGGTCAAGGTCAACGCCGGTCCCTTCGCCACGTTCAACGGCGTGGTGGAAGAGCTGGATTTCGACAAGCACCGCGTCAAGGTGTCGGTGTCGATCTTCGGCCGCGCCACCCCGGTGGAACTCGGCTTCGACGAAGTCGAACTGGTCAAGTAAGCACCAGCTTTTGCCGGACGCGGCCGTTTCTGGTTGCGTTTCCGGCCTTGCCTGCTAAGGGCGCCCACTTCGCGGCGGGTTTCGTGCCCGCCCGATTCCGCGCGGTAGAGCAGTTTCGGCCGCTCGTTATCACCGCTTACTCTGCGGGGCACATGCCCCAACAGGATGAAAGGAGGCCATCATGGCCAAGAAGATCGAAGGCTATATCAAGCTGCAGATCAAGGCCGGCGAAGCAAAGCCTTCGCCGCCGATCGGGCCCGCGCTGGGTCAGCGCGGCGTCAACATCATGGGTTTCTGCAAGGAATTCAACGCCGCCACCCAGGAAGTGGAAAAGGGCACGCCGCTGCCGACCGTGATCACGGTCTATGCGGACCGCTCGTTCACCTTCGTGACCAAGACTCCGCCCGCCACCTTCTTCATCAAGCAGGCCGTGGGTATCAAGTCGGGTTCGAAGACCCCGGGCAAGGCTTCGGCCGGTACCATCAAGCGCTCGCAGCTGGAAGAAATCGCCCAGGCCAAGATGAAGGACCTGAACGCGAACAGCATCGAACAGGCCGCCAAGATCATCGAGGGCTCGGCCCGTTCGATGGGCCTGCAGGTTGTGGAGGGCTGATACCATGGCAAAGCAGACCAAGAAGCAGAAGGCCCTCGTCGAAAAGCTCGGCGACAACCAGAAGATCTACGGCGTGGATGAAGCCATCCAGCTGCTCAAGGATCTGAAGAGCGCCAAGTTCGACGAATCGCTCGAAGTGTCGCTGAACCTCGGCGTCGACCCGCGCCACGCCGACCAGATGGTCCGTGGCATGGTCAGCCTGCCCTCGGGCACCGGCAAGGACGTCAAGGTTGCCGTGTTCGCCCGTGGCGACAAGGCCGAAGCGGCTCTGGCCGCCGGCGCTGACCGCGTGGGCGCCGAAGACCTGCTGGAAGACATGCAGGCCGGCAACCTCGACTACGGTCGCGTGATCGCCACGCCCGACATGATGGGCCTGGTTGGCCGCCTCGGCAAGGTGCTGGGCCCCAAGGGCCTGATGCCGAACCCGAAGCTGGGCACCGTGACGCCGAACGTCGCTGACGCCGTGAAGTCGGCCAAGAGCGGCCAGATCGAATTCCGCGTCGAAAAGGCCGGGATCATCCATGGCGGCATCGGCAAGCTCTCGTTCTCGAACGAAGCGCTGCGCGCCAACTTCGACGCTTTCGTCGATGCGATCGTCAAGGCCAAGCCGTCGGGCGCCAAGGGCAAGTATGTCCGCAAGGTCGGCCTGTCCTCGTCGATGGGCCCCGGCCTGAAGATCGACGTTGCCCAGGTGCACGGCAGCTAAGCCGCACGCCGTCAAGGCAAACAGGATTTCGGGGCCGGGAGGGTTTGCCTTCCCGGCCCCTTTCCGTTGGGGCTAGAGCGCGATCGACTTTGACTGCGTCAAAGCCGGCGCTCTAGCCTTTTGATTTTCCGCATTTTCCGAGTCGGCAGGTGATTCCACCTGCCTTGAAAACGCTCTAGGCGCGCGTGCCTGGCTCGCCTAATCACAGGGCTGTGACCGTGTCTTCTGCCTCTCTCGCAGCGCCAGATCCCGATGCCGATCCTTTGGCCCCGCGCCTGGTGGACGAGGCGGAATGCGTTGCCTCAGTGCTTCTCGCGATCTTCGTGGCGCACCATATCGGTGCCACCCATGTCTCGTGGGCGGCATTCACCGGCTACATGGTCATGCGCGGCTATCCGCTGGAAACGCTGCGCCGTGCGCTGCTGCGCATCATCGGCACGGCGCTGGGCGCGCTGGCGTGCCTCGCCGTGCTGGAAAGCCCGCTGGGCGGCAACATGGTGGTGCTGGCCATGGCGATGGCGCTGGCCGGCACGGTCAGCCTCTATGGCGCGATCACCGGGCGCCATGCCTATGCCTGGCTGTTCCTGGGGCTGACCTTCGCGATGATGCTCTACGATCGCGTGGCCATGCCGCTGGCCGATCCCCGGGCCTTTGCGGTGATGCGCATGATCGAAACCCTGGCCGGCACGGCCGCCTGCATGGCCGTGAGCCTGGCGTCGGCATGGACGCTGCGCCGCCGCTGGCCGGCGATTCGCGCACCCAAGCCGCAGGGCGTGGGCTGGCGTCCCGATGCGCTGCTCCACGGCGCGCGGGGCGGCCTGGCCCTGGCCCTGCTGCTCGGCCTGGCCACGCTGTGGGATCTGCCCTCGCTGGTATCGGGCGCGATCACGATCATGGCGGTGATGCTGATTCCTGTGACGGCGGTGGACGGCCCCAATGGCCTGCGCCAGGTCAGCCGGCGGCTGTGGTATCGCCTGCTCGGCTGCCTGGCGGGTGGCGCCCTGGCGGCGCTGGTGCTGGGGCTGGCCGCGCTGCTGCATGGCCCGGCGCGGGCCGCGCTGATGCTGGCAGGCACCGCGATGGGCGTGGCGCTGGGCCGCCATCTGGAAAACGGCAACCACGGGCGCGGCTATGTCGGCACGCAGTTCACCCTGGCGGTGCTGGTCGTGCTGGTGCCCGATAGCTGGGAAGCGGCGCATATCGCCCCCGGCTTTGATCGCCTGGTCGGCATCCTGGTGGGTATGGCCGTGCTCGAACCGGTGCTGCTGCTGGGCGCAGCGCTTTCGCGGGTGCGCACGGCGGTCGTTCCGGCCAATCAGCGCAGCGAGGCAGGCGGGGTCTGAACGCTGGCGCGGGTATAGCATTCCACCACCAGGCTGATCGCTGCGCCATCGGGGCGGCGTAGCACGGCGCGGTGTGACAGCACGGTGCCGGCCGGGCATTCGGCCATGCGGCCGCGCTGCGCGGCCAGGCGCTGGCGCGTGAAATGCAGCGGGGCCACCACCGTGCCGAACGGGGTGTCGGTGCTGGCCAGGGTCTGGTTCATCGTCGGGGTCAGCCGGGCTGGCACGAACCAGTTCTGCGCGTCAGACAGCACGACATTGCCGCACGACAGGCGCACATGGCGATAGCCCAGCGGCGCATCCGCCCCCACCCCCAGCGCCGCGCGTACGGCCGCAGGCGCCGCGCGCGGCGTGCGATCGGCCGCGGCATGGATCGTGGCCGGATCAGCCAGGTGCTGCACCGCGCACCATTGCGCCAGGGCTGCCGTGGCGCTGGGCTGGGCGGCGAGCGTCGCCTCCAGCGCCGGCAGGCGCGCTGGCACGCAGCCCGCCAGCGTGGTGTCCAGTAGAGCGGCTACCGCGAAGGTGCGACCGACGATCATGGCGCGGTGCATGGCGTCTTGGCGGCCAGCCAGTCGGTATCGTCGGCAAACGGCGCGGCATCGTGGTTGGCCGGGGCCACGCCTTTCACCGCGGTCTGTTCGAACACTGATGACATGTCGTTGTCGAACTTTGGAATCTGGCGGTTGAGTTCGGCCGCCTGGGCCGCGCTGATTTCCGGCAGCAGCACGCGCCGGCTCATGACGGTGCGCATCACCGTGCCGGTCAGTCCGGCCTTGCGCCAATAGGCGACACCGCCCAGCGAACGGTCCACTGCCCCGGCGTGATAGCTCCAGTCGTGCGCGGCGGCCGGTGCGGGCAGGCGCACCGTGGTGGCCCAGCAGCGAAACGCCGGGTAATCGGTGGCATAGGGCAGCGTCTGGTCCTGGTCGGCGCGGCGGCGCAGGCGATCGGGCGGGCTGAAGCCGGCGCCCGGCAGGTAATAGCGATGCGCGCCATCGCCCATGTCTTCCCAATCCATGTCGCCCAGGCCTTGCGCGCTGAGTACCACGGCGCCATGCGCTTCGTCTGCTTCCCACGAAACCTTATCGGCAACCAGCCAGTTTTCCTGCGCTTCCCAATACTTGCGCAGCGCCCGTTCGGCGTCCACGGCGGGCAGGCTGCTCAGATAGCTGCGGATCACCAGCGCTTCGTCACCGCGCAGGATATGGCGCGCGCGCACTTTGGCACGGGTCGCCAACCCCGCGCTGGCATCGATATCGAGCACCGCCACCATGCGCGGCAGCACCGGTGGCGGCGTGGGCAGCGACAGGATCGGCGCGCCTTCGGCCGTGATCGGCAAGCCCTGGCGCCACGGCGGTGGCAGGATCATCGCCAGCGAGCGATCGCCCAGCCGCGTGCCGTCGAGCAGAATCGGCTTGCCGGCGATGGTCGCGCGCACCACGACATGATCGAACAGCGCGGCATTGGGCAGGCGATCGGCCAGGCCATCGCCCCCCTTGGTCTGGATCAGCAGCGGCTGCGCCTCGATATCCAGTTCGCGCAACAGCGCCAGCAGCAGGGCGGTCTTGCCCTTGCAATCGCCATAGCGGCGCTGCCACGTGGTATCGGCATCGGCCGGGGTCAGGTTGGCGCCATCCATGCCGACATAGACATAGCGCACCTGCTCTTCCACCAGGCGTAGCGCGGCTTCGGCGCGGCGGGCGGGGTCGGGCGATGCGGCCGCGATCCGCGCCACTTCGGCCTTGAGCGGG
Organism: Novosphingobium capsulatum NBRC 12533; assembly: GCF_001598375.1. Taxonomy (GTDB): domain Bacteria; phylum Pseudomonadota; class Alphaproteobacteria; order Sphingomonadales; family Sphingomonadaceae; genus Novosphingobium; species Novosphingobium capsulatum. The sequence continues at coordinate 76,577 of NZ_BCYV01000019.1, read as the reverse complement.
CTATTGGCGGCCAGCCGCGCCGCCTTGTCATAGAGAGGGAACAACCGGCGTGAAAAATCGGGCCAGCTGGCATAGTTGGTGAATTCCACCAGGCGGCGCCAGCCATAGCGTGCCGGCGCGCCCTGCGGCACGTCGGCCGGCGGATCAGGATCGTGCAGTTCCAGCGCGATGCCGCCAAGCTTGCCGCCGCTGGGCAGCGGGGTGGGGGCAAGATCGGGCGTTGTCTGCCAGCGCATCGCCTGGCCCTGCGGCCACGACACGCGCAGGCGGAACGTGCCCGTGGCACTGGCCTGCGGCATGATATAAAGATCGCCGCGCGCATCGCTCAGCGTCGGGTCGCGCGCGGTCAGCGTGGTGGCCAGTTCCACCTCGTCCCCCACTTCCAGTCCGGGGATCTGATAGGCGGCGGTCAGCCGGCCATCCAGCGTGGCCAGTTCCAGGTTCTGCTCGCGCTGCATCACCGAAAAGGTGGCGGTATGCGTCAGATCGCGCATCGCCCCGGCGTGGAACACGCGCAGGCGGTGCAGCACCATGCGCCCGGCATCGGGTGACCAGGTCAGCGTAAGGTTGCCGGCGGCCAACCCTTGCGGCTTGACGATGCGATAGCGCATCGCGTTGTAGACCTGCAGGCCATCGGGGCCGGCCATGTATTGCGTGTCGCTATAGATCGCGGCGAGCGCGGCATCGGTGGCAGGCGGCGTGGCGGTGGCCGGCTGTGGCGGGGGCAAGACCCAGGGCGCCGGATCGGCCACGATCACTTCGCGCGTGGTGCTGCGCGCGGCTGCGCAGGCGGGGCTTGCTGCCAGGACCATGGCAGACGCCGTTGACAGCCCGGCCGCAATGACCAAGCCCCTGGATATGTTCACGCCGTTCCCCCCATGCGGCGCGCCATGCGCCGCCCATCGGCGGGAATAATGCCCCAAGCGCCAGCCAAGTCTAGAGAGATTTCCGTCGCTTGCGGTCAGATCCCGCCGGTCACGCCCTGCCGGCCCAGTGCGGCTAGGCCGGCCATGAGATCGGCCATGCAGGCATCGATAATGCCTTGGTCGGTGGCGCGGATGACGAAGTTGGCGCCCACCTTGCCTTCGCGGAAAAACGGGTAGGAGCCGATCTGGCAGCCTTGGTGGGCCTGCTCGGTTTCGCGCAGCAGATCGGCCACTTCGCTTTCGGCCACCCAGCAGCCGATCGTGCCAGACAGCACCGGCAGCCCGCCTTGCAGCGTGCCGGTCAGTGCCGCCAGCATCTCTGCCGCAATGTGTGGCACGCCGGCCAGCAGGTGGATATTGGCCACGGCAATGCCCGGCGCGCCCGACAGCGCGTTTTCGATCAGCGTGGCGCCCGCCGGCACGCGCGCCATGCGCAGCCGCGCCTCGTTCACGCCGCCGCGCGGGCCGTAATAGTCTTCCAGCATAGCGCGGGCGGCCGGGTGGATCACCACCTCCACACCCAGCGCGGCGGCCACCGCGTCCACCGTGATGTCATCATGGGTGGGGCCGATGCCGCCGGTGGTGAACAGGTAGTCGTTGCGCGCGCGCAGCGCGTTCACCGCCTCGACGATCGCGGCCATGTCATCGGCCACCACGCGCACTTCTTTGAGGCGGATGCCCTGGACGTTGAGCCAGGTGGCAACCTGGGCGATGTTCTTGTCGTGGGTGCGGCCAGAGAGAATTTCATCGCCGATCACCAGCAGGGCTGCGGTCCAGATGCGGGCGGGGTCTATGCGGGATGCGTCGCTCATCGGGGCGTATCGATAACGCAATCGGGCGCGGGCGCAAGCGGCTGGGGCGCGCGGTCAAAGCGTAGTACGCCATCCTCCAGGGGGTCTTTGGCCAGAAACGCGCGATCGGCGAGGTAATCGTGATTGAGCCGCCAGCGCCGGTCGGTGCTGCTGCGCGGCAGCATGGCTTGCCCACGCAGCAGATAGCCCGAGGAAAACGCGGGCGTATCGTCCATTTCCAGGCCATGGTCTGCCGCCAGCACAGGGGTGGCCACGTGCGTGCCGGTGCGCGCCATGTGGGTCAGCACCCGCGTAGTGAACGCGGCCACCAGATCGGCACGCAGCGTCCACGAGGCGTTGAGATAGCCGAACACTTGCACCAGGTTGGGCAGGTTGGACAGCATGCAATCCTTGTAGTTGACGTGTTCGGCCAGGTTCACCGCCATGCCATCGCGGCTGAGCGCGATCTTGCCGGCCACGGCCAGTTTCAGGCCGGTGGCCTTGACGATCACGTCGGCCGGCACGCGCTGTCCATCGGCCAGCACCACGTCGCCGGCTTCGATCCGGGCGATGTGGCCAGTGACCACCCTGGCTTGCCCGGCGCGGATCGCGGCGAACAGATCGCCATCGGGCACCAGGCACAGCCGCTGCTGCCAGGGGCCATAGGGCGGGGTGAACGTCGCTTCGTTCCAGGCCGGGCCGAGCGCGCGGGCTGCCCGCCGCTTGAGCCAGGCGCCCACCTTGTCGGGCGCGCGGCGGGCGCGGTTGTAGAACCAGGCACCCAGGCGGATGTTGCGCGCCCGCACCAGCCGGGCGGCGAGGCGGGCTGGGAGCACGCGGTGCAGAAGCTGTGCGAGCCGGTCTTGCCGTGGGCTGGCAATGAACCAGGTGGGCGTGCGTTGCAGCATGGTGACCTGCGCGCCGCGCTGCGCCAGCGCCGGCACCAGCGTGGCGGCCGTCGCGCCAGAGCCGATCACCACCACCTGCCGGCCCGCCACGTCCAGATCCTGCGGCCAGAACTGCGGCAGCACGATCGGCCCGGCAAAGTCCTGCTCGCCAGCGAGCGGGGGATCATGCGCGGCATCGTGATCGTAATAGCCCGCGGCCAGCACCAGGAAGCGCGCCGTCAGGCGCTGCTCCGTCCCCGCCGCATCGATCAATACCAGGCGCCAGCAGGCGGCGGCACTGTCCCAATCGGCCGCCGTCACGCGGGTGTTGCGGCGGATGTGCCGGTCCAGATCGAACAATGAAACGGTTTCGTTCAGATAATCGCGGATCGCCGCGCCATCGGCAATGGCATCGGCGCCGCGCCACGGGGCAAAGCCGAAGCCCAGTGTGTGCATGTCGCTATCCGATCGCACGCCGGGATAGCGGAACAGGTCCCAGGTGCCGCCCAGGCTGGCGCGCCGCTCCAGCAGGGCAAAGCGGTGGCCGGGGCAATCGCGGGCGATGTGGGCGGCCATGCTGATGCCGCTGATGCCTGCGCCGATGATCGCCACATCCAGGTCGGGCGTGTGTATCGTCATGGCCATGGACGTAAGGCTTTGCCCGGCATTTGCCAGCACGATTGCGCTTTTCCCGCGCCATTGCCACATAGGCCGCCATGACGATCATTGCCGCGCGCCGCTATGTGCCCGATCCCACTGGCCGCTCGGCCGTCCGCATACCTGGCCCGCTTGCCCTGGACGACAGGTTCTCCGCCGTGCCCGACGGGGCATTCGACTGGATTGGCCTGTGCGAGCCCTCGCTCGAGGAGATGACGCAGGTCGCCAGCCACTATGGCCTGCATCCCCTGGCGGTGGAAGACGCCCTCAACCCCCAGCAGATGCCCAAGCTGGACCAGTACCAGAAGCACCTGTTCGTGGTGGCGCGCACCGCCACGCTGGAGCCGGGTGAGACGCTGGCCTATGGCCAGACGGCGTTTTTCCTGGGCGCCGACTTCATCATCTCGGTCCGGTTCGGCTCCAGCCGGGCGCATCTGGGCCTGCGGGACAAGCTCGAGGCCGATCCCGAGCGCCTGGCCGAAGGCGCCGACTATGTGCTGCATGCCGTGCTCGATTTCATCGTCGATGGCTATCTGCCGATCATGGAGCGCCTGGAAGCCGTGGCCCATGCCATGGAAGAATCGGCGATCGACGTCTTTCCCGAACAGCAGACGATCCGCCGCATCTTCCGCCTGCGCCGGCAATTGCGCCGGTTCGAGCGGATCATCGGCCCGATGGAGGAAGTGTGCCAGCGCCTGGCCGAATCCCACGTGGCGCTGATCGATCCCACCGCGCGCATCTGGTTTCGCGATGTGCTCGACCATGTTCGCCGCGCCATGGCGCGCCTGCGCGGGTTGAAGGAAACGCTGGCCGCGATCGTCGAAACCGCCAGCCTGCTCGAACAGCATCGCCAGGGGGAAATGACTCGCCAACTGGCCGCATGGGCGGGCCTGCTCGCCGTGCCGACCGCCGTTGCCGGCATCTATGGGATGAACTTCGAGTACATTCCTGAACTCAAATGGCACTACGGCTATTTCTTCGTCTGGGGCGTGATCCTGACGATATGCGGCGGGCTCTATTGGCGTTTTCGCCGGATCGGCTGGCTGTGACCGGCTGATTCCGGCCCGCATCGAATACCGCCCCCCTCTCGCATAATCCCCTATGCCGGCATCGGCGCAGGCTTAACGCGGCATGGTCCATGCACTGCGAAAGGCCGCGCCATGTGTCGCGCGGGATGATGCAAGGCAAGGGTGGCTCTCACATGTCTGTTTTCGGGTCTTTGCGAATTCGCACCATTTCCCTGCTGGGCACGCTGCTGCTGGCCCTGGCAGCCGTGGGCAGTGCGGCCATGGCCATTTCGGCCACGAGCAGCCTGGGCGGTCGGTTGACCGGAATGTCAACCGACACGGTTCCCACGCTCACCGCGCTGACGCAGTTGCGTGGCATGCTGGGCGATCTGCGGCTGACCATCGCCAAGCATATCCTGTCGAACGAACTGACCGAAACCCGCCGCCTCGATGCCGAGTTCGACCAGCGCGTGGCGGATTTCGACAAGGCCCTGAACGACTATCGCGCCTTGCAAGAGCCGACCGGCGATCAGGACGAACTGAACGCCGTGGGTGAACTGCAGCAGATCTTCCACACCTGGGTCAAGGAAGCCCGCCCGGTGCGCGACTATTCGCTGCAAAACCGCAACGACGAAGCCTATAACCAGTTTCGCGACCGGATGAATCCCCTGGGATTGACCATGGGCAAGCGCATTGCTGGCCTAGCCACGCGGAATGCCACGCTGGCCAAGGCAGACACCGCAGCGGGCGTGGCCCAGGCAGACCATCTGCGGTCCATGGCCGTGGGGGCGGGTGTGCTGGCCGTGATCGTTGCTCTGGGCGTCGCCCTGCTGTTCCGGTTGCGCGTGTCGAACCCGCTGATGCGCCTGTCCGAGGCGATGCAGGACATGGCATCGGGGCAGATCGATCGCAGCATCCCGGGGCACGAGCTGACCGATGAAGTGGGCGACATTGCCCGCGCGCTGGAAGGGATCAAGGATTTCGTGGCGCGGCGGGCTGCGCGTGCCGGTGAAGAGCGCATGGCGGTGCAGCAGCAGGTGGTGGGCGCGTTGGGCGCGGGGCTGGCCTCGCTGCGCGAAGGGCGCCTGCAGCACCGCATCACGGAGACGTTTCCAGGCGATTACGAGCAGCTGCGCGTCGATTTCAACCAGTCGATGGCGACGCTGGCCGATGCCTTGGGCCAGGTGACCCAGGCCGCGCAGGGCGTGCGGGTAGGCGCCAGCGAGATCGCATCGGCCAGCCATGACCTGTCGAGCCGCACCGAAAACCAGGCCGCCGCGCTGGAAGAATCCGCCGCTGCCGTGCGTCAGCTGAGCACCACCGTGGCGCAGACCGCGCAGACCGCTAAAGACGCCAGCGACACCGCGCGGCAGACCCGCCATGAGGCGCGTGCCAGCGGCGAGACGATGACCCAGGCCGTCTCGGCCATGGAAGACATCGCCAAGTCGAGCAACCGCATGCAGGAAATCGTCGCGCTGATCGAAGGCATCGCGTTCCAGACCAACCTGCTGGCGCTCAATGCCGGGGTGGAAGCGGCGCGCGCCGGGGACGCTGGCAAGGGCTTTGCCGTGGTCGCCAGCGAAGTGCGCAGCCTGGCGCAGCGATCGTCCGAAGCGGCCAAGGAAATCACCGCGATCATCCGCGAAAGCGATCGCGACGTGGGCAATGGCGTTCAGATGATCGGCGAAACGCAAAGCGCGCTGGGCCAGATCGTGGAGCGCACCTCGCGCCTGTCGGAAATGATCGAGGCGATCGCCCGCTCGGCCGAAGAGCAGGCCGGCGCGATCGGCCAGGTCGATACCGTGGTATCCGACATGGACCGCATCACCCAGGCCAACGCCGCGCTGGTGGAAGAAGCCACGGCCGCCTCGCGCAGCCTGTCGAACGAAGCCAATGCCCTGGGCCAGCTGGTCGGCCAGTTCGACCTGGGCACCGGCCATGCCCCCGCCGGCCATACCCGCCTGGCGGCCTGAGCGACCGGCGCAACTAATCGGGTGACATTCACCGTCCTTGCGCGTTAGCCCCGTGCTTCGTCACGACAACAGGGGAACTGACCGCGCATGGCCGGTGGATCGACACGCACCATTCTGATTGCCCTGGGGGCAAACCTGGGGATTGCCGTGGCCAAGTTCGTGGCCGCCGCCTTTACCGGCTCTTCCGCGATGCTGACCGAAGGCGTGCACAGCATGGTCGATTCGACCAACCAGCTGTTGCTGCTGCACGGCCGCTCGCGCGCGGTGAAGCCGGCCGATGCGCTGCATCCCTTCGGCTATGGCCGCGAGCTCTATTTCTGGAGCTTCATCGTCGCGATCCTGGTCTTTGCTCTGGGCGCGGGGGTTTCGGTTTTCGAAGGGGTGATGCACATCCTGCATCCCGAGCCGGCGGAAAGCCCGCTGATCGCCTTTGCCGTGCTGGGCGTGGCCTTTGGCCTGGAAGGCTGGTCGATCCTGGCGGCGCTGGGCGATTTCAACCGCGGGCGGCGCGGCACGGTCTGGGCTGCGATCCGCGATACCAAGGATGCGCCCACGCTGGTCATCCTGCTGGAGGATTCAGGCGCGCTGGTCGGCCTGGTCGTCGCCGCGCTGGGCCTTGGCCTCAGCCTGCTGACCGGCAATCCGCTGTGGGACGGGATGGCCTCGGTCGTGATCGGGCTGGTACTCGGCGCCTTGGCGCTGATCCTGCTCTATGAAGCCAAGGGCCTGCTGATCGGCGAAAGCGCCGATCCCCAGCTGGTCGCGGCGATCCGCGCCACCGCAGCTGCCCACACCGGGGTGGTGCGCGTGCACGAGGTGCTGACCGTGCACAGCGCGCCGACGATGGTGACCGTGATCATCAGCGCCGATTTCGACGACACGATCACCGCGCGCGACGTGGAACGCATCGTGCTGGCGATCGAGACCGATGTATCGAGCCGCTTTCCCCTGGTGGCGCGCGTCTATGTTCGCCCGCGCGACAGCGCGACCGAGGCCCTCGACGGCTGAACAGCGGGGCGCTCAGGTGGTCAGGCGATAACGCCATAGAGGTCGTGGGCATCGGCCTCTTCGACCACCACGTCGACGAAATCACCGGCCTTGAGGCTGGCTGGCACGTTGCGCAGATAGACCGCGCCGTCGATTTCCGGGGCATCGGCCTGGCTGCGACCGGTGGCGCCGATATCGCCGTCTTCGTCCGGCTCGCCGACGTCATCAATGATTACGCGGATCGTGCGGCCCACCTTGGCCGCCAGGCGCGCGGCGCTGATCGCCTCGGTCTTGGCCATGATCCGGACATAGCGCTCTTCCTTGACCGCTTCGGGCACGGCATCGGGCAGGCTGTTGGCCGCCGCGCCTTCGACCGGTTCGAACCGGAAAGCGCCGACGCGATCGAGCTGGGCTTCATCGAGCCAGTCGAGCAGGTATTGGAAATCCTCTTCGGTCTCGCCGGGGAAGCCGACGACGAAGCTGGAGCGGATAGCCAGGTCGGGGCAGATTGCGCGCCAGGCCTTGATACGGTCGAGCACCTTGGCTTCGTTGGCCGGGCGCTTCATCGCGCGCAGCACCTTGGGGCTGGCGTGCTGGAACGGGATATCCAGATAAGGCGTGAGCAGCCCTTGCGCCATCAGCGGGATGACCTGGTCGACGTGCGGATAGGGATAGACATAGTGCAGCCGCACCCACGGCACCTGGCCATCGGGCGTGCGCAGCTGGCCCAGCTCGCGTGCCAGGTCGGTCATGTGGGTGCGCACCTCGCGGCCTTTCCAGGTCCGTGTCTCGTGGCGCACGTCCACGCCATAGGCCGAGGTATCCTGGCTGATCACCAGAAGTTCGCGCGTGCCGGCGGCCACCAGCTTTTCCGCCTCGCGCAGCACGGCATCGATCCGCCGGCTGGCGAGCTTGCCGCGCAGGTCGGGAATGATGCAGAACGAGCAGGCGTGGTTGCAGCCCTCTGAAATCTTGAGATAGCTGTAATGGCGCGGGGTGAGCTTGACGCCGCCCATGTCGTCCAGCGCCTGGGGGATCAGGTCGAAATAGGGGCCCATGGCGGGGGGCGCGGCTTCGTGCACCGCTTCCACCACGGCTTCGTACTGATGCGCGCCGGTCACGGCCAGCACATCGGGGAAACGGGCGCGGATCACCTCGGCCTCGTTGCCCATGCACCCGGTCACGATCACGCGGCCGTTTTCGGCAATCGCCTCGCCGATCGCGGCCAGGCTTTCCTCCTTGGCCGAATCGAGGAACCCGCAGGTGTTGACCAGCACGACATCGGCCCCGGCATAGTCCGCGCTCATGGCATAGCCATCGGCGCGCAGGCGGGTGAGGATGCGTTCGGAATCGACCAGCGCCTTGGGGCAGCCCAGGCTGACCATGCCGATGCGCTTGGGCTCGGGGGCGGGGGTGGTGTCGCGGGAATCGGGGGGAAATGTGGCCATTGTGCGCGCGCCCATACGCGCAAAAGGCGCGCGCGTCACCTCATCATGGCTTTTCCCCGGCCTTGCTGGGCTTGGGCGCCGATCGCTGCGACGGAGCGTGGAAGGAAAACGATGATTTCCTGTCACATGTTTGCGCTTTGCGTGCGCTGGGTCTACGCACTGGCTCACACGGGGGCGTGGCACGGGAAAGAGGTGCAATGGGTCCGGTAAACTGGTTTGCAGTGATTTTGGCCGTTCTGGCGGCGCTGGCGGTGCAGGGCCTGTGGTATGGCCCGCTCTTTGGCCGGGCACGCCTGGCCGAAGTGGGGCCGGGCGGGCTGGGCCTGCGCATGGCGCCTTGGCGCACGCTGGCGATCACCGCGGGCCTGCTGCTGGTCAGTTCCACAATGATGGGCCACATGTTCGCCCGCGTCGGCGCGGCCACTCTGGCGGCAAAGCCCTGGCTGTTCTTCATGATGTCGGGCGGCCTGGCCGGTGCCTTTGTCATTCCCGGCCTGTGGATCGGCTATACCCAGCAGCGCACCTCCACGCGCCTGGCGATGATCGATGCCGGCTGCGTCATGCTGTGCTATCTGGCCATGGGCACGGTGTTCTGGCTGCTGGGCCGGTTCTGATATTCTAGAGTCGGCGTAAGGCCTCGCACCACCCCCCAACCCCCTCCTCTAAAGAGGATGGGGAGCGCAACTTTAAAGCCCCCTCCTCTTTAGAGGAGGGGGTTGGGGGTGGTGGAAACCTCCCGCAGCCTTTCCCGCTACAAACGCACCGGCAGATAGGGCGCCGGATCGCGCGGCACGTTGTCGCGGCGCAGTTCGAAATGCAGCGTCGGTTTCTGCGCTTCGCCGCTGCGGCCGATCCGCGCGATCGGCTGGCGGGCGGTCACGCGCTGGCCCTCCACCACGTCAACCCGGCCAAGATAGGCATAGGCGGTAACCCAGCCGCCGCCATGGTCGATCACGATCAACTGGCCAAAGCGCTGCGGCTCCGTGCCGGCGAACAGCACGCGACCAGCGGCGGCGGCATGGACCGACATACCGGTAAACGCGGCCAGATCGATGCCGTTGTTGGCCCGCCCCTGCGCCTGGCGCAAGCCAAAACGCGCCACGATCGTGCCTGATGTGGGCCAGGACAGGCGCGGGGCGCCAGTCTCGCGCTGGTGTGCCGGGGCCGTTTCGGGGGCCGGGCGCAGCGGTGGCGCGGGGCGTGCGACGGGCGCCGGGCGGGATGCCGGCCGAGGCACTGGCGCCGGGCGTGAAGCAGGGCGGGGTGCGGGCGGCACGGCGTCACCTGCTGGCGATGGCCGGCGCAGCACTTGCCCCTGGGTAATCAGATAGGGCAATGGCACACGGTTTTCCGCCGCGAGCGCCGCCATCGAAACGCCCATGCGGCGGGCAATCGCGGCAAAGGTATCGCCCGGTTGAACCACATAGGTCCAGGCGATGATCGGGCTTTCATAGGGCGGCGGCGGCGGCGGTGCGGGCGGGGCGGGCGGCGCAGCCAGCGATGCCGACGGCAGCAGCGCGAGCAGGAAGCCCAGGCCGCGCCGTTGCATCCGCCCCATGGCGCTCAGCCCTGCGGCACCAGGCGGGTGAGCCCGGCCATGTAAGGCGCCAGCGCTGCTGGCACCTCTACCGAGCCGTCTTCCTGCTGATAGTTTTCCAGCACGGCCACCAGCGTGCGGCCCACGGCCAGGCCCGAACCATTGAGCGTGTGAACGAATTCGGTGCCCTTGGCATTGTCTGGCCGATAGCGCGCGTTCATCCGCCGCGCCTGGAAATCGCCGCAGTTGGAGCACGAGGAAATCTCGCGATAGGCATCCTGCCCCGGCAGCCACACTTCCAGGTCATAGGTGATGCGGGCAGTCGCGCCCATGTCGCCGGCGCACAGCAGCATCTTGCGATAGGGCAGGTCCAGCGCCTGGAGCACCGATTCCGCCGCCGCCGTCATCCGTTCGTGCTCGGCGGCCGAATCCTCGGGCTTGCAGATCGTGACCAGTTCCACCTTGTCGAACTGGTGCTGGCGGATATAGCCGCGCGTGTCGCGACCGGCGGCACCGGCTTCGCTGCGGAAGCACGGGGTCAGCGCGGTCATGCGCAGGGGAAGCGCGCTTTCGGGCAGGATCTGTTCGCGCACGGCATTGGTCAGCGAGACTTCGGCCGTGGGGATCAGCCAGCGCCCGTCGGTGGTGCGGAACAGGTCTTCGGCAAACTTGGGCAACTGGCCCGTGCCGAACACCGCCTCGTCCTTGACCAGCAGCGGCGGGGCGCATTCGACATGGCCGTTCACGTCGGTCTGGTGATCGAGCATGAATTGCGCCAGCGCGCGTTGCAGGCGGGCCATCTGGCCGCGCAGGAAGGTAAAGCGTGCGCCCGAAATCAGCGCGCCGGTTTCAAAGTCCAGGCCGAGCGCCGGCCCCAGGTCGGCGTGTTCCTTGGGCGCAAAGGCAAAGCTGCGCGGGGTGCCCCAGCGGGCCACTTCCACGTTACCGGCTTCGTCTTCCCCCTCGGGCACGGCATCGGCGGGCAGGTTGGGCAGGGCGGCCAGCGCGGCCAGGCTTTGCGCGGAAAGCTGGCGTTCTTCCTCTTCCAGCGCGGGCAGCGTGGTTTTCAGCGTGGCGACTTCGGCCTTGAGCGCTTCGGCGGTGTCCTTATCACCCTTGGCCATGGCCGCGCCGATCAGCTTCGAGGCTTCGTTGCGGCGGCCCTGCGCCTCCTGCATCCGCGTGGCCACCTCGCGGCGGCGGGCGTCGAGCGCCAGGATGTCGGCAGAGACGGGGGCCACGCCACGGCGGGCGAGGGCGGCGTCGAAGGCTTGCGGGTTTTCGCGGATCAGGCGGATATCATGCATGGTTGCCGGGCTATGCCCGCAAGGCTGCGCGGATGCAATCGGCCCGATGCGATGAGACTTGCCGGAAAAGGGCAGATCAGGAACAAGGCGCGCATGACGCAGACCCCGCACCGCCTCGCTCTTCAGGTTGCCGATCATCTCGGCATCATCACGCTTGCCCATCCGCCGCTCAATTTCCTCTCGGTGGAATTGCTGCGCGAGATCGCCGATGCGGTGGAGGCCTGCGATGCCGATCCGCAGGTGCGCGCGATCGTGCTGCGCGCGCAAGGCAAGACGTTCTGCGCCGGGGCAGACCTGGTTGGCGGCGCAGCCGGGGAAAGCGGGCCCGATGGGCTGGCCGCGATCCGCCGGCTCTATGACCAGGCGCTGCGCCTGTTTGGCCGGCGCAAGCCGATGATCGCGGCAGTGGGCGGCGCGGCGGTGGGCGCAGGGCTGGGCCTGGCCCTGGCCGCCGATTTCCGCATTGCCAGCCCGGCAGCGCGCTTTTGCGCCAATTTCGTGGCGCTGGGCTTTCACCCCGGCTTTGCCATCAGCCACACCCTGCCGCGCGTGGTGGGGGAACAGCGCGCGGCGTGGATGATGCTCTCGGCCGAACGGGTAAAGGGAGAGCAGGCGCTGCAATGGGGCCTGGTCGATCGCCTGGTGCCAGCAGAGGAACTCGATACGGCGGCCCTGGCCATGGCCGGCACCGTGGCCGCGAACGGGCCGCTGGCCCTGGTCGACGTGCGGGCCACCCTGGCGCGCGGCCTGGCGCAGGAAGTTGCCGCCACGCTCGACCACGAACTGGCGCGGCAGGCGGCTTTGCGCGATACGGCCGACTATGCCGAAGGGGTGCAAGCGGTGTTCGAGCGGCGGCCGGCGCGCTTCACCGGGGCCTGACGCGGTCGCTCTGTCCGCCGGGCGGCGGGATCAGGCCTGGTGCAATTGCTGGCGCAGGTCCTGCAGCGTGCCGGTGATGTGCGCGGCGGCCAGTTCTTCGGCACGGGCGGCATCGCGTGCCAGCCAGGCCTGCAGCAGGCCGCTGTGTTCGTCATGGGCGCGGTCGCCGCGTCCGGCCGGGGCGAGGTGAGCCACGGTATAGCGTTCCGACAGGAACTGCAGCCGCTCGATCAGTTGCACGGTCAGCACGCGGCGGCAGGGCCGGGCCAGCGCAACGTGGAACTCGCGGTTGCGCATGGCCACCTGCTCGGCTTGGCCGGCAGCGGCCTTGTCCAGCGCGTCCATCGCGGCGGTGGCGGCGGCGCGTTCGGCGTCGGTGGCGGCCAGTGCCGCCAGGCCAACCGCCGCCGGTTCGATCGCTAGGCGCAGGGCATAGATTTCCTCGGCCTCGTCAGCGCTCATCGCGCGGACGAAGTAGCCACGGTTGGCATGGGAAACCAGCAGGTTCTCCTGCTCCAGCCGGGCCAGCGCCTCGCGCAGCGGGATCTTGCTCACGCCAAATTCGGCGGCCAGCGCATCCTGCCGGATCGGCTGGTCCTGCGCCAACTCGCCCGACACCACTTTCTCGCGCACGAGATCGAAAATCCGATCGGCCAGCGTGCGCACGACAAGGCTCATTCCCGCTTACTCCAGCAGCCGCGGCGATGGGGGCAATTCCTGTTCCGGCCGGGCGCGACCATATATGCCACGCGCCGGTAACCGCAATGCCTGCCGGCGCCCGATCAATGCGTGGTGCTGACCGTCCACGTGGCGCTGGTAATGGCAGCGTGGCGGCCAATGTGGGCCGTGATCGCATCGAGATCGGCCGGGTTAGCGGTGGTCGGCACCAGGATCGCGCCAAGTTCGACCTGGGTGTCGCCATCGGTCAGCGTCTCGATCTCGCGGATCGGATAGTGGTGCATGTCGAGTTCCTCGAACAGCAGATCGCGCGCGGTGGCGACGTTTTCCGCCGCGCAGACCACGTGCACGCGATAGAGCGCCTCGGTCTCGCCCGGCGTCAGCGGGCGGCGGTTGACGGCATCGACCAGCGGGCGCAGCAGCGTGTTGCCGGCCAGCACGAACACGGCAACCAGCACGGCTTCCGCTGGTTTGCGCGCCCCGGCAAAGCTGCCCACCGCCGCACTCGCCCAGAGCGTGGCCGCCGTGTTCAGCCCGCGCACTTGCGTGCCTTCCTTCATGATCACGCCGGCGCCGAGAAAGCCGATGCCCGATACGACATAGGAAATGACCCGCACCCCGCCATCCACCCCGGCAACCCGCAGGCCAAGATCGGTGAACGCGGCCGCGCCCACCGCCACCAGCACATTGGTGCGCAGCCCGGCGGTGCGCTGGCGCCATTGCCTCTCCAGCCCGATCAGCGTGCCCAGCACGAACGCGGTCGACAGGCAGATCAGGCTGGTGATCAGGCCGACCAGATCGACATCGAACAGCGCGGCGATCGAGGCCGGATCGGGCAGGTTGTGTGATGCAACGGACATGACCGGCACCTAGATCAGCCGGCCGGAGAATGCCACCCGCCGCCCAGCGCCTCATAGAAGGCGGCGGTATCGCTCAGCCGCGCGGCCTGCGCCTGGGCCAGGGCCTGGTCGGCCTGAAGCAGGGCGATGCGGGCCTGCAGTTCGGCCGTGGGCGCCACGGCGCCATCGCGGGCCTGGCGTGCGGTTGCTTCCAGGGTGTCACGTGCCGCCTCGCGCGTATCTTGCGCGGCGGCCAGGCCGGCGGCATCGGCTGCAAGCGCGGCTAGCGTATCGGCGACGTTCTGAAAGGCGGCGAGCACGGTGGAGCGGTATTGCGCGTCGGCCTGGTCATAGGCGGCGCGTGCCGCGCGCTGCCGGTGCAGCAGGGCGCCGCCGGCAAAGATCGGCTGGGTCAGGCCTGCCCCGGCCGACCAGAACGCATTGGCCGCCGACAGCAGGCTGGACCAGCCCCCGGAATTGCGGCCCGCGCTGGCGCCGATGGTGATCTGCGGCAGGCGATTGGCGGTCGCGATGCCCACCCCGGCGCTGGCGGCGTGCAGGTTGGCTTCGGCCGCGCGGATATCGGGCCGGTTGCGCACGAGCTGCGCCGGCAGGCTGAGCGGCAGGTCGCGCGGCAGCGTTACCTGCGCCAGAGCCAACGGCGGAAGGGAGCCATCGGCCGCGCCCTGTCCGGTGAGATAGGCGAGCAGGTCATGGCTTTGCGCCAGGGCATGTTCGAGCGGCGGCAGCGCGCCCTGTGCCTGTGCCAGCTGCGCCTCTTGCGCCATCAGGTCGACGCCGGCGGCCTGGCCCACGGCCAGCTGGTGGCGGGTGATCGCCAGCAGTTCCTGTTGCAGGGCGATCACCTGGCGCTGCCGATCGACCTGTTCCTGCAGGGCGGCGCGCTGAAACGCGGTGGCCGCCACGGTGTTGATCAGAGTGATCCGCGCGGCCTGCGCCTGATAGGCCTGGGCATCATATTGGGCGCGGGCCTGTTCCACGCTGCGGCGGTTGCCGCCGAACAGATCGAGCGTGTAGCCGACATTCACCTGCGCGGTCTGAAGACTGTAGGTGAAGCTTGAGTTGTTGGGCACCGGGGCAAGGTATTGCGATCCCTTGACGCGGTTGGTGGTGGCCCCGGCATCGACCGTGGGAAACAGCACCCCGCGCTGCGCCAGCCACAGCTCGCGCGCCTGCTTCAGCCCGGCGCGAGTGGCGGCGAGATCCGTATTGGCCGCCAGCGCCCGGTCGATCAGCGCATCGAGCGCGGGGGAGCCGAAGGCGTGCCACCATTCGCCCGCCACCTCGCCCGATGACAGCACCTGCGTGCCGCCAGCGACGCCTCCAGGCGCAGTGATCGCCGTGGGCGTGGCGGGGGCATAGGCGGTTTGCACAGGCGGCGCGGGAGCGTGGAAATCGGGCCCCACGGCACACCCGCTTGCCAGCACGCAGGCGGCCGCTGAAAGGACTTGCCGCGCGCTCATGCCGTGTGCTCCGGTTCCTGGGCCGGGCGGACCGGGCGGTTGGAAAACAGATCGATCATCACCGGCAACACGATCAGGATCAGCACCGGCGCCAGCAGGATGCCGCCCACCACCACCATGGCCAGCGGGCGCTGCACCTGGCTGCCGATGCCGGTCGATACCGCCGCCGGCAGCAAGCCGACACAGGCGGCGATGCAGGTCATCATCACCGGGCGGAAGCGGGTGCGTGCGGCATGCAGCACGGCCTGCGCCCGGTCCATGCCATTGCCGATCAACTGGTTGAAATAGGCCAGCACGAGAATGCCCTCCATCACCGAAATGCCGAACAGGCCAATGAACCCGATCGCCGCCGACACGCTGAACGGCGTTCCGGTCAGCGCCAGGATCAGCACGCCGCCGACCAGCGCCATGGGCATCACGCTGGCCGCCAGGGCGGTATCGCGCACCGACCCGAAATTGAGGAACAGCAGCATGACGATCAGCGCCAGGCTGATCGGCACGACCACTTCCAGCCGGGCGAGCGCAGCCTGGAGATCACCGAATTCGCCCACCCACTCGATGCGGCTGCCGGGCGGCAGCTTCACCTCGGCGGCGATCTTGTGCTGCGCTTCCAGCACCGCGCTGCCCAGGTCGCGCCCACGCACCGAGAACTTGATCGGGATGTAGCGCGACTGGTTTTCGCGATAGATGAACGAATAGCCCGAGACGAGGCTGACATCGGCCACGGTCGAGAGCGGAATCTGGCTGACACCGCCGGTGGCATTGGGCACCGCCACCGGGATGGCGCGGATCGCGGCCAGATCCTGGCGGAACTGCGGCGCCAGGCGGATCACGATCGGGAAATTGCGGTCAGAACCATATTCATAGAGGTTGCCCGCCGCCTGCCCGCCGATCGCGGCCTGGACCACGGCGTTGATGTCCCCAGGCGCAAGGCCATAGTGCGCGGCCTTGTCGCGATCGATCTTGATGTTCAGCGTGGGCTGGCCCAGCGCATCGAACACCGACAAGTCGGTAATGCCGGGGATCTTGGCCATGATGGCCTTGATCTGATAGGCGGTTTTTTCCAGCGCCTGCAGATCGTTGCCATAGAGCTTGATCGAATTGGCGCCCTTCACGCCGCTCGCGGCTTCCTCGACATTGTCTTCGATGTTCTGGCTGAAATTGAACTCCACGCCGGGGAAGGGTGCGGCGAGTTCGGCATTCACCTGGCGGGTCAGCGCTTCCTTGGTCACGCCCTTGAGCCATTGGCTGGCCGGCTTGAGCGGCACGTAGAATTCGGCATTGAAGAAGCCGGTGGTATCGGTGCCGTCGTCGGGGCGGCCAAGCTGGCTGATGACGGTCTTCACCTCGGGATACTTCATCAGCATGTGCCGCATGCGGTTCACCTGGCCCTGCGCCTCTTCCAGGCTGATCGAGGGCGGCAGGGTGGCGCGAATCCAGAAATTGCCCTCTTCCAGCTTGGGCAGGAATTCCAGGCCCAGCCCATGCATGGCGATGCCTGCTGCCAGCAACAGCGCCGCCATGGTGCCCAGCGCCACCACCCGATTGGCCAGGGCAAAGCGCAGCGCCGGATCATAGACGCGGCGCATCGCGCGCACGATCGGCGTCTCGCGCTCTTCCTCCTCGTCCTTGAGCAGGAAGGCCGAAAGCACCGGCGCCACGGTGAACGTGGCGATCAGCCCGCCGACGATGGCATAGGCATAAGTCTTGGCCATGGGTCCGAAGATGTGCCCTTCCACCCCGGTCAGCGTGAACAGCGGCAGGAAGCCGGCAATGATGATCGCCGCGGCAAAGAAGATCGCGCGGTTGACCTCGGTGGCCGACATTTCGATGATGCCCAGCTTGCCAAAGAAGCTGGCGATGCCGCCCTGGTGATCGAGCGCGCCAGTGGCGGCAAAGCGCGCGCGCGGTGGCTGGGCCAAATGGCGGAAGATGTTTTCCACCATGATCACCGTGGCATCGACGATCAGCCCGAAATCGATCGCGCCGACCGACAGCAGGTTGGCCGATTCCCCGCGCAGCACCATGATCAGGATCGAGAACGCCAGGGCAAAGGGAATCGTGGCCGCCACCACCAGCGCGCTGCGGAACGTGCCCAGGAATATCCACTGCACCGCAAAGATCAGCGCGATGCCGAACACCATGTTTTCCAGAACGGTATGCGTCGTCACGTCGATCAGGTCGGTGCGGTCATAGATCTTTTCGAGATGGACGCCGGGCGGCAGGATGCCCTCGGTGTTGATCTTGTCGACCTCGGCCTCCACCGCCTTGAGCGTGGGCAGGCTCTGTTCGCCGCGGCGCATCAGGATGATGCCCTGGACGATGTCGTCATCGTTGTCCTGGCCGACGATGCCCAAGCGCGGCTGGCTGCCCACCTGCACGGTGGCAATGTCCTTGACCTGCACTGGCTTGCCCGCCGCCGGGGTGGCCACCAGCGTATCGCGGATGTCATCCATCGAATGGATCAGGCCCACCCCGCGCACCACCGCCGATTGCGGGCCCAGGTTGATCGTCTGGCCACCGACATTGCCGTTGGCATTGTTGATGGCGTTGAGCACCTGGCCCAGCGACAGGCCATAGGCAACCAGCTTGCGCTGATCGATCGTGACCTCATAGGTCTTGCTCTTGCCGGCCCAACCGTTGACATCGATCACTCCGGGCACCGCCTTGAATCGGCGCTGCAGGATCCAGTCCTGGATCGTCTTGAGATCGGTGACGGAATAGTTCTTGGGCCCGACGATGCGATAGCGATAGATTTCGCCGATCGGGCTGGTGGGCGAAATGCCCGGCTGGGCGCCGCCGGGCAGGGGCGGCACTTGCGACAGGGCATTGATGACCTGCTGCTTGGCCTGGTCATAGTCATAATCGAACGTGAACTGCACGCGAACGTCCGACAGGCCGAACAGCGAGATCGTCTCCACCTTCTTGACGTTCTTGATCCCCGCCAGCTGGATCTCGATCGGCATGGTGACGGTGCGCTCGATCTCGCCGGCAGACTGGCCGGGGTTCTGCGTCACCACCTCCACCATCGGCGGCACGGGATCGGGATAGGCCTCGATATTGAGCAGGCGAAAGGCGATGCCGCCACCCACCAGGAACAGCGCCAGCAAGATGAGCACAAGCACGCGATGGCGCAGGGCCAGGGCAACGACAGGGTTCATGCGTCGCGCTCCCTCAATCCGCCTTGGCGCCACGGTCGATGAACAGGCTGCCTGCCGTCACCACCGTTTCACCCGGCTTGAGCCCGTTCGTCACCTCGACGATGCCGCCGCCCACCTGGCCCGTGCCGATCGGGCGCAGCATCAGGCGATGGCGGCGCATGTCGGCCACCCACACGCGGGCGGTATCGCCTTCGAAGATCACCGCCTCTTCCGGCACGATCAGCCCCTGGCGTGCGCCGCCCGTTTCCAGCGCAAAGCTGACATAGGTTTCGGGCTTGAGCCGTTCGTCGGGATTGGCGATCTGCGCGCGCACGGTCAGCCGGCGTGTGGCCGGATCGATCATCGGCGCCACATAGGTCAATGGCGCGCGCAAGGTGGTGCCATCGGGCAGCCGCACCAGTGCCATCTGGCCCAGGCGGGCCCGCCCGGCGTCTTCCTCGCGCAGGTTGCCGACCAGCCACACGCGCGAGAAATCGGAAATGGTGAAAGCCTGGGTGGCCGCGCCGCCGGTGGCACTGGCCACGTTCTGGCCCATGCCGATCAACCGCTGGGTAACCACGCCACCCACCGGCGCGCGGACGATGCCCTCGCCATGGCTGATGCTGCCCAGCGCGCGGCGGCGGCCCTGCGCAGCCAGCAGATTGCCTTGCGCGGCGGCAAGATCGGCATCGGCCTGCTGCGCATCCTTGAGCGCGGCGCCCTTGTTGGCGGCCAGATCGTGCAGGCGGGCGGCATTGGCCTGCGCCACCTTGACCGCGGCGGCGGCGGTCATGATGTCGGCGCCGCTTTGCGCGGCCTCGTTGGCGGCCACGGCAAACAGCGGCTGGCCGGCACGCACGCGGTCTCCGGCCTTGGCGAACACGCGCGTGACCTGCCCGGTGAACGGCGAAAAGACCGGCGTGGTGAGGTCATCATCCACCGCGATCTTGCCATCGCTTTGCGTCGCATCGCCCAGTGGGCCGGTCTGCACCGTGGCAAAGCGCAAGGTATCCCACTGCGCCTGCGTGGCTGAAAAGCTGCCGTCGCTGCTGGCCGGGGGCGGCGCGGGGGCAGGGTCGCCATCCAGCCCGAGCATGCGCGGCGCCAGCCAGCCCCCGGCAGCGACCAGCACGACCAGCGCAGCGGCCAATTGCCATTGCACGCGGCGCGACAGAACCGGCACGGGCCGTTCCGGCTCGTCGGCGGGAAGATGATCCATCATGGCAGGCCTCGATCTTGAAATCGGGCCGGGCCTAGGCAGGCTCGCTTACATCAACCTTACGGCAAAGCGTATTCTGCCAGCGACAGGGTGAAGCACGCCCCGCCGCTGGCGGCGCGGGAAATCAGCAGGCGACCATTATGGACGTGGGCGATGCGCTGCACGATCGACAGGCCCAGCCCGGCGCCGTCGCTACGGCGATGGTCGGCCCGCCAGAACCGCCGCGCCAGGCGCGTGGCGTCTTCCTCGGTCACGCCGGGGCCATTGTCGGCAACGCTGATCTGCGCCGGGCGGGCAACGCTGACTTCGATCGCCGTGCCCGGCGGGGTGTGCAGCCGCGCGTTGTCGAGCAGGTTGGCAATGGCCATGGCCACCAGGCCGGGGTTGCCGTGGGTCATTACCGTCTCTTCAGCGCCGAACAGCGCGATGCTGCGCCCGCCCGCCAGCACATCGGGCGTGCGATCGGCCACGACCGCCACGGCCAGCCCGGCCAGGTCGAAACGCTCGAACGCGGGCGCGGCATCGTGCTCCAGGCTGGCCAGATCGCGCAACTGGTCGAGCACGTGGGCCATCCGCGCGATCTGCGCCAGCGCCTCGTCGCGCGCCGGCTCCGCAGCCATGCGCCCCACTTCCAGCCGCAGGGTGGCAAGCGGGGTGCGCAGTTCGTGGGCCACGTTGCCGGCAAATTCCTGCTGCAGCGCCAGGGCTGCCTCCACCCGGTCGAGCAGGCCGTTGATCGCGCTGACCATGGCGGTCGCCTCGGCCGGCAGGCCCGCCGCATCGAGCCGGGCGCCCGGGTCCTGCGGGGCCAGCTGCGTGGCGGCCCGCGCCGTGTGGCGCATCCGCCGCAGCAGTGGCCACAGCATGGTGATATTGGCCAGCGGCATCAGCAGCAGCAGCCCCACCAGCCAGACCAGGTAATGCGCCAGGAAGCTGCGCACCACATCGTCGACCACGGCGCCAGGGCGGGTCTGGTCCTGGGTCACGAGGATGCGCACGTTGTGGTTGGCAAATGCCCGCGGCACGCTCAGGCCAACCAGCGGCCCGCTGGTCAGGGCTTGCTCGTGCCAGGCCCGGGGCGGCTGCGGCCAGATATCGGGCAGGAAGAACGGGCTGTGGGCCAGAACCTGTCCGCGCGCATCGATCACGGCAAAGGCGCGCCCGTCATAGCCGGTGGCATAGATCGCCATCTCCTCGCGCGGCAGGGCCACCTGCCAATGGCCGCCTGGTGCGGGGATGACATGGCGCGCCACCAGTTCGGCCTGTTGGCGCAAGGTGTCGCGCTCGATCGCGCGGACGCTGCTTTCCAGCACAGTGCGCGCGGCAAAGGGCATGGCCAGGCTCGCCACCACAATGGTGATGCCCTCCACCAGCAGGATGCGCGTGAGCAGCGAGGTCGCCGCGCGGCGTACCAGCCGCTTCATGCGCGTGGCTTGATGATATAGCCCACGCCGCGCACCGTCACGATCTCCGCCTCGCCCTGCGCGGCATCGAGTTTCTGGCGCAGGCGATGGACATAGACCTCGATCGCGTTGGAGCCGAGCGGATCGTTGGCGCCGAACAGCTGGTCTTCAGCAAGGCGCTTGGTCACCACCTGTCCTTCGCGGCGCAGCAGGAGGCCGAGCAGCCCGGCTTCGCGCGCCGAAAGCGCAACAACCTGTCCCCCGACCTTGAGCGAGAGATTGTCGAGATCGAAGACCAGGTTGGCGCAGGCGATTTCACGGCCCTGGAACGTGCCGTTGCGGCGCAGCACGGCGCGCAGGCGGGCGAGCAGTTCATCGGGCGAAAAAGGCTTGGCCATGTAATCGTCGGCGCCTGCGTCCAGTCCGGCGATGCGCGCCTGCACCTCTCCCCGCGCGGTGAGCACCACCACCGCAAGGCCATGCCCGGCGCGGCGCAACCGGGCGAGCAGGGCCAACCCGTCGCCATCGGGCAATCCCCGATCGAGCACCAGCGCGGCATAGGTATTGGCGGCCAGGAACAGCTCCGCCTCCTCGCTGCTGGCAGCATGATCGACAGTCAGCCCGGCACCGGCCAGCCACGCTTCCAGCGCACGGGCGAGGGGGGCATCGTCTTCGACAAGCAGTATGCGCATGCAGGAACCCGGTGATGTCTGGCCACAACAACGGACAGCCCGCCCGGCCCTGCGCCGCCGCTGCCGCATCAGGCGCGCGCTTGTACCTGTGCCAAACGCACGGCGCTGCAAATCCCTGCGCGATGCATCCGGATTGGTATGAATTGGGCGGTCGCCGGCTGGCGTGCGAGAAGGCGACCAAGCGTGATGCAGGACATCACCTGCCGTGACCATAAAATCCGGATCTGTTGGGATTTTATGGTGGGCGCGACAGGGATTGAACCTGTGACCCCACCCGTGTGAAGGGTGTGCTCTACCGCTGAGCTACGCGCCCGCCGAAATGGCGTCCCCCGGTGGTCGATCGTGTCGGCCCCGGGGTGTGGAGGCGGCCTCTAACGGCGTTGCGCAACGTTGACAAGTGGGCATGTGAAGATATTTCGCTCCCCATGACCGATCCAATCGAAACGCCCGAAAACGCGGACGCCGTCGCCGCTCCTTCCACCGCACCTGCCACGTCCGGCGCCGATGTGCCGCCCGATCGCCTGGCGATCAACCCGCGCAGCGCGTTCTTTGACGCCGACAAGCTGGGCCGTGGCGTGGGCATCCGCTTCAAGGGCACTGTGCGCAACAATGTCGAGGAATATTGCATTTCCGAAGGCTGGGTGCGCGTGCAGGCCGGCAAGACCATGGACCGCAAGGGCAACCCGCTGACGCTCAAGCTCTCCGGCCCGGTCGAGGCATGGTATGAAGACCTGGGCGAAGACGCCCCGGTGGCCAAGGCCTGATCTTTGGGTTGTTCGGGTGCCGGCGTTAGCGCAGGCGCCCGATCCCCATGCCGGCGCTGCCCACCCCGGCGCCGCCGGTGCGGCTGGCAATGATGCGGCCGATGGGATCATCGTCGCGCGCTAGGCTGGCCTGATCGCGCCGCGCCGGAGCCGGCAGTGCGGCACTGGCCGCAATAGTGGCCTGCGCCATCCTGATCCGCGCCGTGGTGCGCACGGGCGCGGCCGGTTTTGGCGCTGCCGTTTCCACCGCAACGCCACTCAGAAAATCGCTATCGATCCGGCTGCGCGCCGGGGCCGTGGCGCGCGTGGCCATCAACACCTGGCGCTGCACGGCCGGCTGCATCATGCTGCGCGGCGCAGCGGTCGCACTCGCCAGGCGCAGCGGCGTGGCGGTGCCGAGGTGGCGTGCTGGCGGGCGATTGTAAATAAAGCCGTCGACCGGCCAATGCGTGGTGCCCAGGCCCTGGATCGGCGCATACCATACGCGCACCGCGCTCCAGTCGTTGGCGTCGGACACATCGACCGCGCGTACATCGTTTTCCTTTTGCCCGCGCGTGCCGTTGATCGGTGACCAGTTGGCATGGCGCAGCAGCACGGTGCGCGAATCGATCACCCGGCTGACCATGGCGACATGGCCCAGGCGCATCGCGCCATAGGGATGGAAGCTCATCACAGCGCCCGGCTTGGGCGTGAAACCGCGTTCATAGCGGCCCTCGGCCTGGTCCCACCAGGTGTGCGCATCGCCGAACAGCTGGATGCCCGAAACCTGCCGGGCATAGGGCACGCATTGCAGGTAAGGCAGCGCGCCGGCGGTATCGGCCGGTGCGCCATCGGATTGATCCGGGCCGGGAATCAGGGCGATCGGGGCGGCCATGGCAGCCCCTGGAGCGATCATCCCGGCGATCAGTGCCGCCCCCGCGGCCAGGCCCAACGGCCCTGTTCTTGTCCACCACACCATGCGGCGGTTGTGCCGGCAAATGGTCAATGGCTGCCTGACCGGCTTGGTTAATGGCGGTTTTACGAATCGCGGCCAACCGGGCCTGGTATGCAACGCCCGCTTGCCTTTGGCGCCAAGCCGGGCCAACGGGGGCCTATGCGTCCCCAGGTTATCATCATCGGACGGCCCAACGTGGGCAAGTCCACTCTGTTCAACCGGCTTGTCGGCAAAAAGCTGGCGCTGGTTGACGACCAGCCCGGCGTCACCCGTGACCGTCGCTTTGGCGATGCGTCGCTGCTGGGCCTTGAATTCACCATCGTCGACACCGCCGGGTGGGAAGACGAAGATCCCTCCAGCCTGCCCGGCCGGATGCGGATGCAGACCGAAGCATCGCTGGAAGGCGCCGACGTGGCGCTGTTCGTGATCGATGCCCGTGCCGGCATCACCCCGCTGGACGAGGAAATCGGCCGCTATCTGCGCGGGCACGATATTCCGGTGATTCTGCTGGCCAACAAGGCCGAGGGCCGCGCCGGCGATCATGGCCTGTTCGAGGCGTTCTCGCTCGGCTTTGGCGATCCCGTGGGCGTTTCGGCCGAACACGGCGAAGGCTTGGGCGACCTGTTCGAGGCGCTGCTGCCCCATTTTGCCGAGCAGGAAGCCGAGGACGAGGAAGAGGCCTCCGACGAGGAGGCCGAGTACGACCCCAAGGCTGTGCTCAAACTGGCCATCGTCGGCCGCCCCAATGCCGGCAAGTCCACGCTGATCAATCGCTTCCTGGGTGAAGATCGCCTGCTCACCGGGCCGGAAGCGGGCATCACCCGCGATTCGATCGCCATCGACTGGAACTGGACCGATCCCAAGGACGGCGAGGAACGCCCGATTCGCCTGATCGACACGGCCGGCATGCGCAAGAAGGCCCAGGTGGTCGACAAGCTGGAAAAGCTGTCGGTGGCCGATGCCCGCCGCGCGATCGATTTTGCCGAAGTGGTCGTGCTGCTGCTCGATGCCACGCGCGGGCTGGAACACCAGGATCTCAAGATCGCCTCGATGGTGCTGGAAGAAGGGCGCGCCCTGCTGATTGCCATCAACAAGTGGGACGTGGCCGAAGATGCCAGCGGCCTGTTCAACGGCGTGCGCCAGGCGCTCGACGATGGCCTGGCGCAGGTGCGCGGCGTGCCGCTGGTGGCTGTGTCGGCCCGCACCGGCAAGGGGCTGGACACGCTGCTGTCGGCCGCCTTTACGCTGCGCGATGCCTGGAGCAAGCGCGTGCCGACCGCTGCGCTCAACCGCTGGTTCGATGATGCGCTGGCGGCCAACCCGCCGCCCGCGCCAGGCGGCCGCCGCATCAAGCTGCGCTATATCACCCAGGCCAAGACGCGCCCGCCCAGCTTCGTGATGTTCGGCACGCGGCTCGATCAGCTGCCCGAAAGCTATCGCCGCTATCTGGTCAACGGCATCCGCCGCTCGCTGGGGTTCGAGGCGGTGCCGATCCGGCTGACGCTGCGCAGCCCGACCAACCCGTTC
This sequence comes from Novosphingobium capsulatum NBRC 12533, assembly GCF_001598375.1. Classification (GTDB taxonomy): domain Bacteria; phylum Pseudomonadota; class Alphaproteobacteria; order Sphingomonadales; family Sphingomonadaceae; genus Novosphingobium; species Novosphingobium capsulatum. The sequence continues at coordinate 51,498 of NZ_BCYV01000019.1, read as the reverse complement.
GCCAAGAAATGACCCGCAATCCCCCGCGCCGCCTGGCAGATGCCCTGTGGCGCGGGGCGCGGGGCCATTGCCCGCGCTGTGACGAGGCGCGCCTGTTTGCCGCCTGGCTGCGCCCAGTGGCACAGTGCCCGGCCTGCGCGCAGGACTGGCGCGGCCATAGCGCCGACGATTTTCCCCCCTACCTCGCGATCCTGGTTACCGGCCACGTCATGGCGCCGGTGATTATCGCGCTGGGCCTACACACCACGCTGTCGTGGCCGGTGATGATGGCCGTGTGCCTGACCATCACGGTGACGATGGTGCTGGGCCTGTTGCAACCGGCCAAGGGCGCGGTGATCGCGCTGCAATGGTGGCTGGGCTTGCACGGTTTTGCCGGCGCACCGGGCAAGGCCCTGGCGCCTGGCGCTGCGTCGACGCGCGAAAATGCCGCGATCGAGACACGCCCGCGCAACGAAACGTAATCGCTTTAACAGCTTCGTCCCTATGCCGCGGCCTGCCGCATCGGCGCTTTGCTGCGGCATGGCGCGCAGGATGGACATGAAGGCGCAATCTTTTCTTGCGCAGCAACACTTCTTCACGAAGCCGCACCCATCGCGCAAAAGGCATGGTGTTACCCCGGACGCGACCAATTTCTTGCGGAGTGTCCCCCTCATGATCCTCGCTTCCTTCCTCGCTCTGGCGACGCTTTCGGCTCCGGCTGCCCCGCTGCTGGCCGCTCCCACTGCCGCTGCTCACCCGGCCCCGGTGTGCCAGGGCGCGCCTGGCCGTCCCGCGCTGTGCCGTCCCGCTGCCGTCGCTACGCCGGTGGCAGAACGCAGTGATGCAGCCGCTGGCCGTGTCGCCGTGGTGGCCTGCCATCCCGATCCGGGCAAGAACCGTGGCTGTTTCCGCCGCACCGCGATCGGCACTGATGCTGCCCTTGCCCAGAACGCCGTGGTGCGCGAGGATGCGCGCTGAGGCGGCGGTATGACCGAGCCTGGAACCAAAGGAGCGCCATTGCGTAGCACAGCCATGCTGGCCACACGTCTTGCCCCCTCCATCGTGCTTGTCGAAGACGATGGCCCCCTGCGCACGCTGACTGCCCGCGCCTTGCGCGAGCATGGCTATGAAGTGCGCCCGGCCGCCACTGGCGCGGAAATGTGGGTGCTGCTCGATAGCGCCCCGGCCGATCTCGTCGTGCTGGATATCATGCTGCCGGGCACCAACGGGATCGAGCTGTTCCGCAAGCTGCGGCGGTTGAGCGACGTGCCGATCATCTTCATTTCCGCCCGTGGCAGCGAGGAAGATCGCGTGCTCGGCCTGGAACTGGGCGCGGACGACTATCTCGCCAAGCCGTTCGGCACGCGTGAACTGGTCGCCCGCGTCGGCGCTGTGCTGCGCCGTGGCGGGCAGGGCGGCGATGGTCTGGCTGCGGCCGAACCGGGCGAACGCGCCAGCGAAATCCGCTTCGATGGCTGGACGCTGTCGCTTGCCCGCCGCGAACTGCATGCCCCCGATGGCGTGATGGTGGACCTGACCGGCGCCGAATTCGATCTGCTCGCCACGTTCGTGGCGCAGCCGCAGCGCGTGCTGGGCCGCGAACGCCTGATCGAGCTGTCGCGCACCCGCCTGGGTGACAGTTCAGACCGCAGCATCGACGTGCTGGTGTCGCGCCTGCGCCGCAAGTTGACGGCGGCCGGGGGCGAAGCCCCGATCGCGACGGTGCGCGGGGTTGGCTACATGTTCAAGGCGCAAGTCACCCGCACGTGATGCAGCGCCGCTCATGATTTCCCGGCGCCGGCTGTCGCTGCGCCGGGCCATGCGCCGCTTCGGTTTGCCGGAGCGGCTTTTGGCCATTCTGGTGCTGATGGCGGCGATCGATTTCGGCTCCAACGCCGTGCTGTTCGATCGCGCCAGCAACTTTGCCCTGCGCAGCGATGACGCGGCGCGCATTGCCGAAAACCTGGTGATCGCCAGCCGCGCGCTGGAAGCAGAAGAGCCGGCCGACCGCCCGGCGCTGGCCGAGCGATTGTCTTCGCCGCGCTTTTCCCTGGCGTGGAAACCGCGCCTGGCCCACGGCGACGATGCGCTTTCGCTCGACCGGCTGCGCGCGCAGGTGCTCGATGCCGCGCCCGAACTGGCCTCGGGCGATCCGCGCTTTTCGCTGAAATCGCTCGCTTCTCCCGGATCGGTAAACGGGGCGATGCTGCTCAAGGACGGCTCGGGCGTGGTGTTCCGCACCCAGGCGAGCGAGGCCTGGACGCTCAATGCCGGACGGCTGGCGGTGCTGCTGGTGCCAACGCCCTTGCTGGTGGTTCTGGCCTGGGTGCTGTTTCGCGCCACGATTCGCCCGCTCAAGGCGCTGGTATCCGCCACCGGGCGGGTTGGCGCCGGCCCGCCCGAACCGCTGACCGAGCGCGGCCCGGACGAAGTGCGCCGCCTGATCCGCGCGTTCAACCGCATGCAAAGCCGCATCTATCGCCAGATGCTCGATCGCACGCAGTCGATGCTGGCGATCGGTCATGACTTGCGCACACCCCTTGCGCGGCTGCGGCTGCGGCTGGACGATGCCGGCATCGACCGCGAAACCCAGGCCGACATGGTCCACGACATTGACGAGATGATGCACCTGCTCGCCTCGCTGCAAGCCTATGTCGAAGGGGAAGGGCGGCAGATCCCGGCAGAGCCGGTGGACCTGGCGGCCATGGCGATGACGCTGGTGGACAACGCCTATGACCAGGGGGGCGATGCCACCTATGACGGGCCAGACCGGCTGGTGATCCAGGCGCGCGCGGTGTCGCTGCGCCGTGCGCTGGGCAATCTGGTGGAAAACGCGCTGCACTATGCCGGGCATGTGGAAGTGATCGTGCGCGCCGATGGCGATTGGGCCGAAGTGGTGGTGGCCGATCGCGGCCCGGGCATTCCGGTGGACCGGCTGGATGAAGTGACCCAGCCGTTCGTGCGCCTGGATGCGGCGCGCGGGCGCGATACGCCGGGCATGGGGTTGGGCCTGGCCATCGTCAAGCGCGCGATCCGGGCCGAAGGCGGCACGCTGATTCTCGCCAATCGCCGCCCCGAACCGGGCGAGACCGGGCCGGTCAGCGGCCTGGTCGCCACGGTTCGTCTGCCGCGCAAGGCCGGCTACCCTGCTGCCAAGCCAGGGAAATAGTTCCTTACAGTTGCGACGGCTGCGGGCAAAGACATCCGCGTACCTCTTGCATCAAGCGCAACGGCATTCGCCCCGCGCATCAGATATTCAAGAGGAGGTACCTCCCCATGAACGAACTTATCGGCCGGGTTTTCCGTTTCGAAAAGACCGTCTTTCCGCAGAGCAGCGAGCTTTATGGCCAGCTTTCTGCCCACGGCCAGGCGCCCAAGGCGCTGATGGTGTCCTGCGCGGATTCGCGCATCGTGCCCGAGCAGATCATGCAGGCCCAGCCTGGCGACCTGTTCGTGTGCCGCAACGCGGGCAACATGGTGCCGGCCTATTCGACGATGAACGGCGGCGTGTCGTCCACGGTGGAATATGCCGTCGTCGCCCTGGGCGTGCGGGACATCATCGTGTGCGGACACTCTGACTGCGGCGCGATGAAGGCGCTGGCCGCGCCCGAGCCGCCGCAGGGCATGCCCAACGTGGTCGCCTGGCTGCGCCACGGCGCTGCGGCCGAGCATGTCGTGTCGAGCTGTTCGCCGCACCTGCACGGCAGTGAGCGCGTGCGCGCGGTCAGCCTGCAGAACATCATCGCCCAGATCGATCATCTGCGCACCCATCCGTCGGTCTCGGCCGCGATCGCGCGCGGCGAAATGTCGCTCCATGGCTGGTTCGTGGATATCAGCGCCGGCCAGGTGCTGGGCCTGGATGGCGATACCGGTGAATTCGTGCCGCTGCGCGAAGATCGCCCGCTGCCCGTCGCCCTGGCGGCCGCACCGCGCTTTGCACGCGAACCGGCCCTGGCGGAGGCGGCCGAATGAGCCAGGCAGCAATCGCTGCATCGCCCGAGGCTGCCCCCACAAAGGGCGGCCTCGTTCGCGATTTCACCGCGTCGATCGTGGTGTTCCTGGTGGCCATGCCGCTGTGCATGGGCATTGCCATCGCCTCGGGTGTGCCACCGGAAAAGGGCTTGGTGACCGGCATCATCGGCGGCATTGTCGTCGGCCTGCTCGCCGGCTCTCCCTTGCAGGTTTCCGGCCCGGCGGCGGGCCTGGCCGTGATCGTGTTCGAATTCGTGCGCGACAATGGCCTGTCCGCGCTGGGCCCCGTGCTGCTGGTTGCCGGGCTGATCCAGCTGGTGGCCGGCGTTGCCCGCCTGGGCGGCGTGTTCCGCGCCATTTCCCCGGCGGTGGTGCACGGCATGCTGGCCGGCATCGGCGCGCTGATCGTGGTGGGCCAGTTTCACATCCTGTTCGATGCCAAGCCGATGTCCAACGGCCTGGCCAACCTGTCGATGATCCCGGCGCGCGTGCTGGGTCTTTCGCCGTTCGATTGGCGCGCCAGCGAAATGGCGCTGGTGCTGGGCCTGGTGACGATCGTGGGCATGCTGGGCTGGGACAAGCTCAAGCCCAAGGCGCTGTCTCTGGTGCCGGGTGCCCTGATCGGCGTGGTGGCGGCCACGGTGCTTGCCGCCGTGCTCGGCCTGCCGGTGGCGCGCATTGCCGTGCCGGATTCGCTCAGCGCCGCATTTGCCGCGCCGGGCGGCGCGTTCCTCGATCCGCTGCTGGCCAAGCCGGCGCTGCTGGTCTCGGCCGTGGCCATTGCCTTTATCGCCAGCGCGGAAACGCTGTTGTCCGCCGCAGCCGTCGATCGCATGCACAATGGCGTGCGCACCGACTATAACAAGGAACTGCGCGCGCAGGGCATCGGCAACCTGCTGTGCGGCATGGTTGGCGCCCTGCCGATGACCGGCGTGATCGTGCGCTCTTCGGCTAACGTCCAGGCCGGTGCGCAAACCCGCTGGTCGGCCGTGCTGCATGGCGCGTGGATCCTTGGCTTTGTCGCGCTGCTGCCCTGGCTGCTGCGCGAAGTGCCGATGGCTGCGCTCGGCGGCGTGCTGGTGGTGACGGGCTGGAAGCTGGTCAGCCTCAAGCATGTGAAGCACCTGTTCACCCACTATGGCCCGCTGCCCGCGGCCATCTGGGCGGTGACCTTTGCCTTGGTCGTGACGACCGACCTGTTGACCGGCGTGCTCGTGGGCATGGCGCTGTCGCTGGTGGAACTGCTGCCGCATGTGAAGCACCTCAACCTGGGTGTTCACGCCCACGATCATGGTGACGCCACCAACGTGGAACTCAAGGGTGCGGCCACCTTCCTGCGGCTGACCAAGCTCAACGCCGTGCTCGAAGACCTGCCGGCCGATCGCCGTGTCCACCTCGATCTCGGCCGGGTCAAGGCGATCGACCACACCACTGCCGAAACCCTGCGCGAATGGCTCGCCCGCCGCCGCCAGCAGGGCAACGCGGTAACCGTCTCGGGCCCCGAGCCGATCCTGCGCGCGGTGCCCCACGCCGCCTGATCGCGCAGAGCCCCTGTCGAACTCCTGAGCCCACCCCCATCCCGGCTCATGGATGGCGCACCACGCGCCGCTGCCCCCACGGCCTCTGGCCTGTGGGGGCAGTTTCGTTGAGCCAGGCCTGCGACAACGGCACATAAAAAAAGTCCCCCGCCAGCTTGGGGGCTGGCGAGGGACAGTCGTGCGTACCTGGTGGAAAGGGCGGGTTAGAAGTTGACCGTGGCCGACAGCACCACGCGCGAGGACGAGATCGAGGCGCCGTCCTGGACCTGATACTTGGTGAAGTTGGGCCGCAGATAGGCGGCATCGGCATCGCTGATGTTGGTGTCGATATAGGCAATGCCCAGTACCACCTTGCCCAGCGCCAGGTCGGCGCCCAGCAGCCAATCGGCATAGGAACCGGTCGGCGCCACGCTGGTGCCATTGGGGCCGAGGCCGGGATTGCCCTTGGAATAGCCGAGGTGGGCCTTGAGCGTGACCGGGGTAGTCGGGATTGCGCCGCTCACATCGCCCCAGACATAGAGGTTGTCGTTCTTGGCACCGGGATGTTCGGGCGTGCCGGCGACGTAGCTGGCGCCCGAATCATACCACTGACCCAGCGCCTGCTGCTTGGGCGCATAGGCCACGCCGGCCAGTGCCGAGACCGGGCCGACAGTGCCCGACAGCTTGACGAAGGGTTCGGCAAAGTCGGTCTTGGCCGCGCCGCCCGGATACATATACCAGGTCAGGCCAACGTCGAGCGTGGCCGGGCCGAACGACTTTTTGAAGCCGCCGATCGCGTCGAGTTCCAGGTTGGGGCCACCGAACGTGCCCCAGCCGGCCAGGTTGGAGCCCCAGGTGCCGACGTAGAAGCCGCTTTCATGGGCGATGGTGACGCCGGCCTGCAGGGCAAAGCCGTTGTTGGATTGCGACACGCCGCGCAGGCGATAGTCGGTCACCACGGCGGCGCTGCCGGAAATGGTGATGGCCGAAGGCGGCGCGGTGTCTTCCGCCTTGGCCGCGCTGGCCAGGGCCATGGATGCGCCGGCCAGCGTGGCGGCCAAGGCGATACGGCCGGCCCGGCGGCGTGCAGAGCGTTGAATCATCGGAACTGTCCTTCCCTCACGGTCATCGAGAAACGGTTCCGCCTGCGTCTCGGCGCCTGCCCGTCTCGGACGATGGCAAGGGAAAGCCCGGCCATCTCCGGCAGCAGGTTGCGCCGAGATGACCGGGGTTAGGCTGCGATGCTGTCTGTTCCTTTTCCCTTATGCAACGAAGTATTGCTGTGTTTCTGCTGTGGCTTTTGCGTCACAGCCACTTATTCGGGCAGCGGAATGAACTCGTGCTCTTCGGGAACATGGGCAAAGCGGTCTTCCTTCCAGTCTGCCTTGGCCTGTTCCAGGCGATCGGGCCGCGACGAGACGAAGTTCCAGAAGATGTGGCGCTTTTCGGGAAACGGTTCGCCGCCCATCAGCATTACCCGCGCGCCGGTCGTGCTTTCGATCACCACTTCGGCGCCGGGCTTGAGCACGATCAGCTCGCTGGTGGCGAAGCCGCCGGTCTGGCCGCCCACGCTGATTTCGCCACTCACGACATAGAGCGCCCGCTCCACGTGATCGGCCGCGACGCGATAGCGTCCGCCCGGCGCTATCACCAGTTCGGCATAGACCAGATCCGACAGGGTCTTGACCGGCGAGGTCAGGCCATCAACCTGCCCGGCGATCAGCGTCAGGCGGGTGCCATCGACCTCGCCTGTGGGGATTTCATCCGCCTTGTGGTGGGCAAAGGCGGGATCGGTTTCCTCGGCATGGGTGGGCAGGGCAACCCAGGCCTGCAGGCCGAACAGCGGGCCGCCGCTGCTGCGCATTTCCGGGCCGGTGCGTTCGGAATGGGTGATGCCGCGCCCGGCGGTCATCCAGTTGACCTCGCCGGGACGGATCGCCTGGACCGAGCCGAGCGAATCGCGGTGCAGGATTTCGCCTTCCACCAGATAGGTCACCGTGGCGAGGCCGATATGCGGGTGCGGGCGCACGTCGAGCCCTTCGCCACCGGCAAAGGCGGCCGGGCCCATCTGGTCAAAGAAGATGAACGGCCCGACCATGCGACGGTGGGCCGAAGGCAGCGCGCGGCGGACCTTGAAGCCTTCGCCCAGATCGCGAACCGGGGGCAGGAGGGCAAATTCGATGCCCGGCACATCGGGGGTGCGGATGGTCATGGCGGTGTTCCCAAAGCTGGCGCCCGTGACGGGCTGTGAGGCCGGTTTAAAGCGCGCAGCTATTCAAGGAAATACCGATAAGGCTGGTCGAATTGTTCAGCTTTGTTGGACGGCTTGGGCAGTCCTCCCGCGCCGCTGCACCAGTTGGCCCAGCACCAGGCCCAGCAGCAGAACGGCGGCCCCGGCCAAGGCACCCGGCCCCAGCTGGGTGAGCGAAGACCACAGCATGGCGGCCGACAGCGCCATGAAGGCCAGCGGAAACAGCGGGAACAGCGGCGTTCGCACCGGCCAGTCGTGCGCCTTCATGGTGCGGCGCAGGCGGATCAGCGCGGCCATGCCCAGGATCACGAACAGCCAATAGACCGGCGTCATGTAATCGACCATGGCGCCAAAGCCGCTTTGCGACAGGCCCGATACTGCCGTCAGCAGCAGGGAAAACCCGCCCACCGCCAGCGTGGCGCGCGCCGGCGTGCCGCGCGCATCGTGCCAGTTGCCCAGCGCGGACAGTGCCGGCAGGTCTGCCGCGGCAGAAGCGGTGACGCGCGAACACACGATCAGCGTGGAATTGATGCTGCTGATCGCCGAGATCGCCACGATCCCCACGGTCAGCCACGCGCCGGCCGGGCCGAACGCGGTGCGCGCCAGATCGGCGCCGGGCGCGGTGCTGGCGGCCAGGCCCGCCGGCCCCAGCCCGCGCAGCAGCGCCCAGTTCATCGCGCAATAGATCAGCATCAGCAGGGCGAGCGCGCCGATCACCACCACCAGCATGGCCCGCCGCCCGCCGCGCACCTCGCCCGACAGCGTCGCCATGTCGCTCCACCCGCCATAGGCCAGGAACACATAGATCAGCGCCACGCCCACGCTGCCGCCACTAGCCAGCGGCGCGCCGGCGGCGGGCGCGGGCACGAGCAGGCCGGCCGCAGTAACACAGGCAAAGCCGGCCGCCACCAGCGCCACCAGCAGTGCCTGGGTGAGGAAACCCAGCCTGACATGCACGAGGTTGAGCGCGGTGAGCGCCGCCACGATCGCCAGCGCCAGCACGGTGCGCCCGGCATGGCCCAGCGGCCACAGCGCGCTGGCATAGTCGGTCAGCAGATGCGCCATCAGCGCGATCCAGCCGGTGTGCATGATGGCAAAGCGCGACCAGGCATAGAGCGCCGCCACGCGCCCGCCCCAGGCCCGGCGCAGGAAACTGTATTCGCCGCCCGAATCCGGAAAGGCCGCCGCCATTTCGACATAGCATAGCGCGCCCACCATGGTGACCAGCGCGCCGGCTACCCACAGCAGCAGCACGTGCCCGCCCGGCGCATTGGCCGCCACGGTGGGCGCGGTCTTGAGGCTGTCGGTCGACATGACCATCCCCAGTGCCACCAGCATGGCGTGGCCGACGTGGAGATGGGCGCGCGGGCCTGAGGATCGGTGTCCGGACGAGGCAGGGCTGGAAGGGGGCAGATCGGTCAAGCAGGCACTTTCCGCAGGCTGGGGGCCACGAGCAGCGCACCTAGTGCGCGATTGCCACAGTCCGTGCAAGGATTGGCATGTTTTGAACTGCTCATTTGACCGAATAATACTCAAGTCATTAGGTGGATTTTTCCGACGTCCAACCGATCCGGGGTTTTCGTGGCACTTTCCGTCGTTTCCTATCGCGCGCCGCTGCGTTTGGCGCTGGTCTCCCTTGGCCTCTCGGCCAGCAGCATGGCGCTGGCCGCGCCCCAGGCACCGGCACCAGCCACCGATGCGCCGGCTGCCGACATCGGCACCAGCGGCGATGCCATCATCGTCACCGGCACGCGCGAAAGCGGCCGCCTGGCCCGGCAGAGCGCCACCCCGATCGACGTGGTCAAGGCCGATACCCTGACGGCCACGGGCCAGTCCAACCTGGTCGATTCGCTGCGCAGCGTGCTGCCTTCGTTCAATGCCCCGGCCGTGGGCTATGACGTGGGCGCCTTGGCGCGCACCTTTGCGCTGCGCGGCCTGTCGCCCAGCCAGACGCTGATCCTGGTCAACGGCAAGCGCCGGCACCTTTCGTCCAGCATCTATGCCGATAGCGATCCCTCGCAAGGGTCGAATGTCGTCGATCTCGACATGATCCCGCTGGCCGCCGTGGGCCGCGTGGAAGTGCTGCGCGATGGCGCGGCGGCACAGTATGGGTCAGATGCCATCGCCGGGGTGATCAACGTCATCCTCAAGGATGATGCCAATTCGGGCGGCGTTTCGGTGCAGGGCGGCAAGTACTATGCCGGCGATGGCACCTCGATCCAGGCCAATGCCGACAAGGGCGTCGCTCTCAAGGATGGCGGCGTGCTGCATCTGTCGGCCGGCTATCGCTATCAGGATTTCACCAACCGCAGCGGCGACAGCGGCGGCGTGCAGCCGGCCAAGGTGCAGGGCATGCCGCGCTCGGTCGTGGTCAGCGGCGGCTATGACTATACCCGCCCGCTGGGCGAAACCCTCGATTTCTACAGCTTTGGCACTTATGCCTGGCGCAAGGCACGGGCCAATGAAAACCCGCGCCAGCCCGGCTGGTTTTCCGATGCGGTCGATGCGCTCTACCCCCAGGGCTTCACCCCGCAGGAAACGCTGAACGAACACGATTTCAGCGTGACCGGCGGCATCAAGAGCCACGGCGATTGGGCGGTGGACCTTTCGTCCACCTATGGCCGCGACACGGTCAAGCTGCGCAATATCAGCACGATCAACCCCGATCTGCTGGCCGACACCGGCAATGCCCAGACCGATTTCAACGTCGGTGGCTTTGCCGCGTCGGAATGGACCAGCAACCTCGATGTGAAGCACCAGTTCGACCTGGGGCTGGCCGGTCCGGCGACGTTCGCGTTCGGCGCGGAAAACCGCTATGAAACCTATGAGATCCGTGCCGGCGAGCCGACCTCGTATTACAGCGGCGGGCCTCAGGCGTTTCCGGGCTTCCGCCCCAGCGACGCGGCCAACGTGCACCGCAACAGCGTGGCCGGCTATGCCGACCTGACGCTGCGCCCGGTCAAGGCGTGGGAGCTTTCGGGCGCCTTGCGCTGGGAGCATTACAACGGCGTGGGCAGCCGCCTCAACGGCAAGCTTGCCAGCCGCTATGACGTGACCGACCGCTTTGCCCTGCGCGGCAGTGTCAGCACCGGGTTCCACGCGCCGACCCTAGCGCAGCAGAACTATTCGGCCACCACGGTCACCACCGGCTACGCCTCGATCCAGCTGCCGCTCGGCTCGCCCGGCGCCAACCTGCTGGGCGCGCCCGCGCTCAAGCCGGAAACCTCCACCAGCGCCAGCCTGGGCTTTGTGGCAGAGCCGGTGCACGGCCTGTCGATCACGGTCGATGCCTATCGCATCGATGTGAAGAACCGGATCATTGAAAGCGCCTATCTCTATGGCGATCTGGCCCAGGCGGCGATTACCGCCAACGGCACGACGATCCCCGCCGGGCTCGATCCGGGCAATGTCAGCGCGGTGTTCTTCACCAATGGCGTCGATACCCGCACGCAGGGTGTGGACATGACCGCCAGCTGGGTGATGCCGGCCGGCGCGCTGGGCACGGTCCGCTGGGATGCGGGGCTTGCCTATGTCGATACCACGATCCGCCGCGTGCATGCTGCGCCTGCCGTCCTGGCTGACGCCGGTCTGGCGCTGGTCGATGCGGTGCAGCGCACCAACCTCACCACCGCCACGCCATCGTGGAAAGCCTCGCTGGCCGCGGCATGGAGCAGCGGCCCGTTGGATCTGACACTGCGCAACACGTTCTACAGCAATGCGCGCCAGGCGCAGGGCTATGCCGAGCCCTATTACATCATCGATACCGGTGCGCGCGTGATCACCGATCTCGACATCGGCTATCGCGTCACGCCGCAGGTGCGCGTGGGCGTGGGCGCGAACAACCTGTTCGACGTGCACCCGCGCATGATCCCCACCGACATTGGCCAGGCGCTCAACTACGATCGCTATTCCCACGTTGCGCCCTATGGCATCAACGGCGGATCGTATTACCTGCGCCTGACGGTGAACCTGTGAGCCTGGTGATCCTTGATGGCGGCACGGGCCGCGAGCTGGCGCGCTGCGGCGCGCCGTTCCGCCAGCCCGAATGGTCGGCCCTGGCGCTGATCGAGGCGCCTGACTTCGTGACCCAGGTGCATCAGCGCTATGTCGATGCCGGGGCCGATGTGATTACCACCAACAGCTATGCCGTGGTGCCGTTTCACATCGGGCAGGACCGCTTCGATGCCCATGGCGCGCAGTGGGCGGCACTGGCCGGCAGCCTGGCGCGCGCTGTGGCCGATGCCGCGCCGCGTGGCGTGAAGGTGGCCGGATCGCTGCCGCCGGTCTCGGGGTCTTACCGCCCTGACCTGATCGATCTGGAACGCAGCCGCGCGGTGCTGTCGGTCTTGGTGACCGCGCTGGCGCCGCAAGTCGATCACTGGCAGGCCGAAACTCTTTCGGCGATTGCCGAGGCGGAACTCGTCGCCGATCTGATCGCGCCCACGGGCAAGCCGCTGTGGCTCTCGTTCACCTTGGCCGATGAAGACCCGGCCGCAGCCCCGCAGCTGCGCTCGGGCGAAAGCGTCGAAGCCGCTGCGGCCGCCGCCCTGCGGCTGGGCGCCCAGGCGCTGCTGTTCAATTGCAGCCAGCCCGAAGTGATGGCCGCCGCCGTGGCCCAGGCCAAGGCCGCCTTGGCCGGCAGCGGGGTGGCGATCGGCGTCTATGCCAATGCCTTCCCGCCGCAGGGCGCCGATGCCGAAGCCAACAATGGCCTGAGCCCGATCCGCGCCGATCTCACGCCCCAGGGCTATGCCGCCTTTGCCCGCGCCTGGGCGGCCGAGGGCGCCACGATCCTGGGCGGATGCTGCGGCATCGGGCCCGAACACATCGCCGTGCTGCGCAGCGAACTGGGCTAACCTGCCGGCGGTTATCCCAGCAGCGCGAGGGTGCGTCAGGCCCCCGCCTGCCCGCGCGGATAGGCGATGATCGACAGATAGCGGATCGTGCCCGGCCCCATGGTTTCCGGACCATGCTGGGCCTGGCTGTCGAACAGCAGCGTGTCGCCGGGCTTGAGGTCATAGCGCCGGTCGCCATGGCGATAGGACAGTTCGCCCTCCAGCACGTGGATCAGCTCCGTCCCGGCGTGGGAAAAGCTGGTATAGGGGCTGGCCCGGTCCGACAGCGTGATCAGATAGGGTTCGATCACCAGATCGCCGCGCATCAGGTGGCCCAGCAATTGATAGACGTGGCCCGATTTGGTGCCGCGCCGATCGATCTTCACGCCTTCGCCGGCCGCCACGAACGAGCAGTCCTGCCGCTCTTCGGCCAGGGCGAACAGCGACGAGATCGGCGCGCTGAGCGCCTGGGCAAGCGAGTGGATCGAGGTGAGCGAGGCGGAAATCTGCCCGTTCTCGATCTTTGAGAGCATGCCGGTGGAAAGCCCGGCGGCGGTGGCCAGATCGGCCACCGACAGATCCTGCTGGCGGCGCAGTTGGCGCACGCGCAGGCCCAGCGCCTTTTCCAGCGCGCGGGGATCGTTGCTGGGGGCGCCCGATCCGGTGGTCAATTGTTCGATAACTGCTTCTGAAGGCTCTGCCTGTTCGGCTTTTGCGCGCTTGGCCATATCGTCTCCTGCTGGCCCTGCATGGAACGGCGGCACGGCAAATTCAAGCTTGGCAGCCCGGGTGACGGGCCACCTTTTGACAAGGGGCGGTGCATCGGCGCATGAGCGGCGCCATGCACCTTGCCCACTTCGACATCGCCCGGTTCCTCGCCACTGCCTGGCAAAAGCAGCCCTTGCTGATCCGCAATCCGTGGGGGGCGTGGCACAATCCGCTCGATCCCGATGAACTGGCCGGCCTGGCCTGCGAAACCGGGGTGGAATCGCGCCTGATCGTGCGCGGCGCGGGCGGGCCAGTGCTGGAACACGGGCCCTTGCCCGAAGACCGCTTTGCCAGCCTGGGCGCCGATCCCTGGACGCTGCTGGTCCAGGCAGTGGACCAGCAGGTGCCGCAGGTGGCCGATCTGATCGCGCCGTTCCGCTTCGTGCCCGATTGGCGGATCGATGACGTGATGATCAGCTATGCCACCGACGGGGCCGGGGTGGGGCCGCATTTCGACCAGTATGACGTGTTCCTGATCCAGGGACTGGGCCGGCGGCGCTGGCGCGTGGGGCCGCGCTGCGATGCCGCCACGCCGCGCCAGCAGCACGCCGATCTTGCCCTGATCGCGGATTTTGCCGCCACTGGCGATTGGGTGCTGGAACCGGGCGACATTCTCTATGTCCCGCCCGGCTTTGCCCACGATGGCGTGGCGCTGGGCGATGATTGCATGACCTATTCTATCGGGTTCCGCGCCCCCTCGCGCGCCGAACTGGTGGAGGGCTGGGGCGCCCATGTGGCCGACCAACTGGAAGCGGCGCCCGATCACGAGGCCGATCGCTATGCCGATCCCGATCTTGTCCTGCAGGATCACCCCGGAGAGATCACCCCGGCCGCGCTCGACCGGCTGCACGCCATGACGCTGGAAGCGCTGGGCGATCGCGCGGCCTTTGCCCGCTGGTTTGGCCAGATGAACACCCAGGCCAAATACGCCGATACCGACTGGCGCCCCGAAACGGCGGCAGACCCGGCCGATGTCGCCGCGCTGCTGGCGCAGGGCGTGGCGCTGCGCCGCAATCCGGCCCACCGCCTGGCCTATATCCGCGAGGGGGCCGGCACGCTGCTGTTTGCCGATGGCCAGGCCTGGCCCTGCGCCGACGTGGCCCTGGCCCAGGCATTGTGCGGCGGGGCGCTGGTGCTGCTCGATCCGGGCCTGGCCGGCGCGCCGGGCACCGCCGCGCTGGTGACCGCGCTGATCGACCAGGGCACCCTCGCTTTCGATGATGGCGAGGAAGAAGATGATGACAGCGATTGGGCGGATTGAGCACCCATGGCCCTGATCGCGTTCAACAAGCCCTATGGCGTCCTGTGCCAGTTCACCAACGAGAGCACGGGCCCGGCGCGGCCCACCCTGGCCGATCATATCACCATGCCGGGCGTCTATCCGGCCGGGCGGCTGGATCTCGATAGCGAGGGGCTGCTGCTTTTGACCGACGATGGCCGCCTGCAGGCGCGCATCGCCGATCCCCGGTTCAAGGCGCCCAAGACCTATCTGGTGCAGGTGGAGGGAGAGCCGGACGAGGCGGCGCTCACCGCCTTGCGGCGCGGCGTACGCCTCAAGGACGGCATGACGCTGCCGGTCGGGGTGCGCCGCATCGATCCGCCCGCGCTGTGGCCGCGCGTGCCGCCGGTACGCTTTCGCAAGAGCGTGCCCGATTGCTGGCTGGAGCTGACCCTGCGCGAAGGGCGCAACCGCCAGGTGCGGCGCATGACGGCGGCCGTGGGCCACCCCACGTTGCGCCTGGTGCGCTGGGCCATCGGCGCCTGGACGCTCGATGGCCTCGCGCCCGGAGAGTGGCGCCAGGTGGATTAGGCCGCTGCCAATCCGCGCTGCGTCGATCCATTGTGTGGGTTGGGAGCAAGGATTGGTGGTTGATTGCCATGGCGCAAATCATTGACCCGGGGTCCCGCTTTTCTGGTGGCCCGTCCTGCCAGAATGTCCGCAACCGGCGCGTCACCGGTCTTGGACCTCGTCCGCACCGCACATGGCGCGCGCGGCGCTCAGAATCCGGGCGGCAGTTGCATGCCATATTCGGCCCAGGTCTTGTCCACCCCCGGTGACAGGCTGCGCGCGCGGGACAGATCGGCCAGCGCGCGGTCGCGCTCGCCCAGGCGGGCATAGGCAAGCCCGCGCCCATAGAGCGAGGCGATCAGCGTCGGCGCCATGCGCAGCGCGGTGTCATAGTCGGCAATCGCGCCCTTGTTGTCACCCTGGCGCAGGCGCAGGAAACCCCGGCTGTCGATGAAATCGGGGCGGCCCGGCGCGAGGCGCAGGGCGTTGTCGCAATCGCCGCCGGCGCTATCGAGCGCAAGGTTGTGCGTGGCCTTGAACCAGCACACCAGGTTGTGCGCCTCCGGGTCTTGGGCATGGCCGGCCAGCGTGGTGCCGGCCAGTTGCAGCGCGGCGGCGCTGCGGCCTTGCGCTGCCATCATGTCCATCTGCGCGGCTGCCACCTTGAGCGAGGTGGGAGCGAGCTTGGCCGCGTGGGTGATATCGGCGGTCATCGCGTCAGTGGCGGCAGCGTCCCGCTCCAAGGCGGCGCGTTGCAGCAGGGCATCGATATTGTCGGGATCGCGCTTCAATGCGGCGGTCACGTCGGTCATGCGCCCGGCATTGTCGCTCACCGGCCGCATCGAAGCGTGAGTGAGCAGGTCGGCCGTCGTGCCGTCATGCGCCACCAGCCAGTCGGCATCGGCCAGGGCACCGGTGCGGTCGCCCTCCTGTGCGCGCAGGGCGGCGCGCAGGCGGCGCATGTCGCGCGCGTCGGGGTTCTTGGCCAGCAGCGCGTCGGCTCCCTCCAGTGCCTCGGTCGTGCGGCCCAGCATCGAAAGCGCGACCACGCGCACGGGCTGCAGCGGCAGATCGGGCGCGAGGACAAGCGCGGCGTCGGTATCGGCCAGGGCCGGGCCATATTGGCCCATCGCCAGGTGCGCGCTGGCTCGCCCGGCCAGAGTGCGCGGGTTGCGCGGATCGATCGCGATGGCGCGGTCATAGGCAGCGATGGCATCGGCCATCTTCTGCGCCTTGAGCGCGACCAGCCCCTTGGCCGCCCAGGCCATGTCGTATTTGTCGTCCAGCGCCAGTGCGGCATCGGCCGTCGCGGTGGCGCGGGCATCGCCCTGGCTGGCATAGGCAAAGGCCAGCAGCCCTTGCGCGATGGGCTGCTTGGCATCGACCGCCAGCGTCGCATTCAGGCCGGCGATGGCGCCGGGCATGTCGCCCCGGTCAAACGCCGCCGCGCCGCGCACCAGCCAGGCATGGGCCAGTGCCGGCTTGTCAGTGGCCAGGGCGGCCATGTCGGCATCGGTCGCTTCATACATCGCGGGCAGGCGGATGAACTGGCCATGGTTGCCCAGCTCAGCCATGCGGTCGCGCACCTTGGCGGCATCGGCGGCGGGCAATTCGGCCTTGAGAGCGCGGGTGTCGTTGTCCATCGTCACCGTGTCGCCATTCAGCGTCACACGACGGTGAAAGGCATAGAGGCCGCCCACGGTTTCATCCACGTCGCTCGCTTGCAGGGCAAAGTCCTTGCCGCCACGCGGCAGGCGCACGGTTTCGTGGTTGGCCCACCAATCGGGATAATCAAACGCAAAGGGCGCATCGGCCAGCAAGGTGCCCTCGCGCTGCACATCGGGTTTCCACCCTACGCGCGCGCGATCGAGTTCGTACCAGCGCATCGATCCGCTCGATGTCCACTCCATCTTGGCGGTGCCGGTCATGCCCAGCACATAATCGCCGCTGGCCTCGTCCAGAGTGGCCGTCACGGTTTGCGGGGTAACGAAATCATAGACATCGCGCCACAGCTTGCGCAGCTGGCGTTCGCGCTCGGCCGTGGCCAGGCCGGCATATTTCATCCGCCAGCGCGCCGCCGTATCGCCGCGCGCGCGCATTTCCGCCCGCGCCGGGGCGGGCACCTCCACCCCGGCCGAGGCATCGAGCGCAAGGCTGGTCACCACCTGCGGCGCGCTGGGCGCGGGCGGCACCATCGCCACCAAGCCGCTGCCTTGCGCCGTGGTGGGCAGGCCACTGGTGTAATTCGGCACTTCCAGCCGGTCGAGCCGGCTATCGCCCTGGCGCGTGCCGTCCAGCCAATAGCTGCGCCCGCCGATCTGCGCCTCGACCAGCACGTGATCGAACAGGTTCATCGCCGGCAGCCGCGCGGCCACGGCATCGCCGCTGTCGGTATCGACAAAGACCGGCCGTGCCGCGATGCCCAGTCCCTTGAGCAGTGCCACCAGCAGTGCGGTCTTGCCCTTGCAATCGCCAAAGCGGCGCTGCCACGTCAGGTCTGCCGGGGCGGGCACGAAACCGCCATCGTTCATGCCGATGAACAGATAGCGCACCTGTTCCTGCACCAGGGCCAGGGCCAGTTCGGCGCGGCGCACCGGATCGGAGCTGGCGGCGGCAATGCGCGCGATCTCGGCCTTGAGCGGGCTATCGGGTTTGAGCGTTTCGGCCGTCTCGAACAGCGCGTGTCCGGTGCGCGAGACGCTGGGCCAATCGGCAAATTCGGTCAGCTCCACCAGGTTGACCAGACCAAAGCGCGCGGGCGCGCCGCTGGGCGCCCGCTCGGTGGAAAAGTCGCTGGGTTCGGCGAGCAGTTCCATCGTGTCACCCTGCCGCGTCAGCTTGGGCTGCACCACGCCGGGCCAGGCGCGCCATTGCACCGCGCGGCCCACCGGCCAGGTCATCCTCAGGCGATAGTGGCCCAGCGGGAAACCGTCTGCCGGGCCCATCACCAGTTCGGCGCGGCCGCCGATCGCCGGATCGCGGCGCGTGCGGGTATAGGCCACATCGATTACATCGCCGACGCGCAGGTCATCGGGCTGGAGCGTGGCGGTCAGCTTGCCATCGAGCATCGCGTCTTCGAGGTTCTTTTCGCGGCGCACCACGGAAAGCGTGCTGCCATCGCCCAGCAAGTCGATCACGCTATCGCCGCGCAGGATGCGATAGCGGTGCAGCGTCAGCGTTTCGAGGCTCGGATCCCAGCTCAGTTGCAGGGCGGCATCGTCCAATCCCTGGGTGGTGGCAATGCGAAAGCGGTTGGCGCGATAGACGCTGCTGCCGCCATCGATCAGGCGGGCCTGCTCATCGATCAGCAGGTCAATCGTGGCGGCACCTTGCGCGCCGGCGCCGGTGGGCGTGATCGCGGCGCCGGGCGGCAAGACCCACGGTTCGGGCGGGGCAATGGCCGGGCGGGCCAGCGCCGCGCTGGCCGTGCTAGCCTTTCCCTCGGGCGCGGCGTGGGCGCTGATGGGTGCCACGCCCAACCCCAGACCCAGGCCCAAGCCCAGCAGGGCGAGCGCTGCACATGGCCGCGAAGAAGCGGCGGCCAGCGCCGCGGCTGCACGAAAAACCCCCAAGAATGCCCCCACCTTTGTGCCGCACGGTAACGGCAGATTTGTCTTTGTTGCCATTGCTATCGCCTGCGCCGGGAACCGTCCAGTCAGGGTTGGCGCGAAATTGCTTCAAGTTTCGCGGGAAGCGGGGCAGATGGGCCATGCCGCAGCGCGCGGCGCCTGGATCGATGCACGATGACCGCAGACAGACCGCCGGTTTACCTCGCTGATCAGTCGGCCGTGCTCGGCGTGCCTGCCCGTTCGGCCGGTCGCCCGATCCGGCGCGGACGGCTGGTGGCGGGCATTGCCCTGCATTTCCTGGCGCCCGGTTATGGCCTGGTGCTGGTGACCGATGCCGCGCTGGGCCATGCCCCGCATGCGTGGGCGGCCTGGTTGCCCCATGCCCTGCATCTGGGCGGCTGGTTCCTGGCCGCCTATGGCGCCGCGGCCGTGGTGGCAAGCGGCGTGGCGGCGCTGGCCGATCGGCGCCAGCGCGCGGTGGCGGCACCGCCGGCAGTGTCGTTGGCCCCGGCCCTGGCCGCAGCGCAGGGCCGCTTTGGCGCGGCGGCTGATGCGCAACTGGCACGCATCGCCAGCCTGGCCGCGCCCACCGAGGCCGGCCCGATCGCCCAGGATATCATCCGCCTGCTCGCCGCCAGCAGCGCCGCGCCCGCATCCGATCCCGGAGTGCAGCAAGGCACGGCCCAGGCCCTGGCAATCTTGGCCGATGCCCTGGAGCAGGACGTGCGCCAAAGATCAGGCGCAGCACAGGACCAGGCGCGCGTCATGGCGCGCTATATCGACCTCAAGTATCGGCCCGGTTCTGACGGGCAGGATACTGTGTGACATTGCGATTGTTGTGGATTTCGCTGTGAAAACGGCCTAGATGAGTCGGTGGCCGCATCGAGCGGCTTTTAACAGGGCAACAGCACCCATGGGTGTGCAATTCTTCCCTTCGGCCCGGCGCATCGCCCGGCTCACTTTCACCAAGCACAG
This sequence comes from Novosphingobium capsulatum NBRC 12533, assembly GCF_001598375.1. Taxonomy (GTDB): domain Bacteria; phylum Pseudomonadota; class Alphaproteobacteria; order Sphingomonadales; family Sphingomonadaceae; genus Novosphingobium; species Novosphingobium capsulatum. The sequence goes on along the minus strand of NZ_BCYV01000019.1, from coordinate 31,843 downwards.
GTTTGAAAGCCCAGGCCGCTTGCGGCCTTAACGGCGCACAGTCCGCGCCAGGCATCAACCACGCCTGACCGTGGCCGCGCGCCCATGCGCAACCGCACCACCCCATCCGCACCATTCCCGCACGCCGGTATGCCATGCCGGGCGCCATGCTTGCCCTAGCCGGGCCGGATAGCCGGCGCAGTTGGCAGGCATGCGTGCGGCCTGCTGTGAGGGTTGCGTCACCCCGGTTGCTGTTTCCCCTGATCCAGACTCCACAGGATGTCATCCATGCTTGATCCCATCATGCTCGGCACTGCTGCCGTGCTCGTCGTGTTCGTCTTCGTGCTGTTCGTGGCGTCGCGCTGCGTGCGCTATGTCGGCAACAATCGCGTGGCGATTGTCGAAAAGCTGTGGAGCGGCGCCGGTTCGATCACCGACGGGCTGATCGCTCTGCGCGGCGAAGCCGGGTTCCAGCCCGATGTGCTGCGCGGCGGCTATCACTTCTTCTTCCCGTTCCAGTACCGCATCCATAGCCAGTCGCTGGTGACCATTCCGCAGGGGCAGGTCGGCTATGTCTTCGCCCGCGATGGCGCGCCGCTTGGCCCCACGCAGACCCTGGCGAGCAATGCCCAGACCGCTGATTTCCTCGATGTGCGCGCGTTCCTGTCGGCCGGTGGGCAAAAGGGGCCGCAGCGCACGATCCTGCGCGAGGGCACTTATGCCATCAACACCGCGCAGTTCGTGATCATCACGCGTGATCGCATCCATGGCCTGATGCTCAATGCCAATGATGGTGATCTGTTCGGCCAGATGCAGACGCTGATCGCCGGGCGCGGCGGGTTCGAAGCCGTGGTGATCAAGGATTCGGCCGACCAGATCGGCATTGTCACCGTGCACGATGGCCCCGCGCTCAGCGCCGATCACATCATTGCGCCCGAAGTGGGCACGCAGCAGGGCGATGCCGCCACGTTCCACAACTCGTTCCAGGACCCGGAGAAGTTCATCGCCGCCGGTGGCCGGCGCGGGCGCCAGTTGCAGGTGCTGGTCGAAGGCAGCTATTACATCAACCGCCTGTTCGCCACGGTGGAAATGGTCGCCAAGACGGTGATCGAAGTGGGCCATGTCGGCGTGGTGATCAGCTATACCGGCAATGACACGGCCGATACCTCGGGCGATGATTATCGCCATGGCGAGCTGGTCGCGCGCGGGTCACGCGGGGTGTGGAGCGATCCTCTGCTGCCCGGCAAATATGCGTTCAATACCTATGCCGGCAAGATCCTGATCGTGCCTACCACCAACTTCATCCTGAAGTGGGAAAGCGACACGATCGGCCAGCACAAGTTCGACGAAAACCTGTCGGAAGTCTCGCTGATCACGCGCGACGCGTTCGAACCCACGCTGCCGCTGTCGGTGGTGGTGCATATCGATTACCGCAAGGCGCCGCTGGTGGTGCAGCGCTTTGGCGATATCAAGAAGCTGGTCGAACAGACGCTCGATCCGATGGTCTCGGCCTATTTCAAGAACATCGCCCAGAAGCGCACGCTGATCGAACTGCTCCAGGAACGCAGCGACATCCAGGAACAGGCCGGCGCCGAAATGCGGGCCAAGTTTGCCACCTACAACCTGGAAATGCAGGAGGTGCTGATCGGCACGCCGCGCGCCAGCGCCGGCAACGACCAGATCGAGAAAGTGCTGCAACAGCTGCGCGAACGCCAGGTGGCCGAAGAGCGCGTGACCACCTATGAAAAGCAGCGCATCGCCGCCGAAGGCGAAAAGGCGCTGCGCGAGGCCGAGGCGCGCGCCAACCAGCAGACTGCCATCACCCAGTCGGAACTCTCGATCATCGTGCGCGAAAACGAGGGCAAGGCGGCCCTGCGCCAGGCGACGCAGCAGGCCGAGCAAACCCGCACCCTGGCCAAGGCCGAAAGCGAGCGCGTGCGCATCATCGGTGAAGGCGAGGCGGCCAAGATGATCGCCCTGGCCGCGGCCGATGCCGAACGCATCACCAAGACCGGCCTTGCCACCGCCGAAACCATTGCCCGCCAGGCAGAGGCATCGGGCGGCGCGCACAACCAGCTCACGCGCCAGATCGTGGAGCGCCTGGCCGATGCGCTGGAAAAGTCGGGCGTGGACATCGTCCCCCGCATCCAGATCAGCACCGGCGGCGAAGCCAGCGGCATCGCTGGCGGCCCGCTCGCCGCGCTGATCGGCATGATGCTGGGCGAAAAGGGCCGGGACATGCTGGCCAGCGACGCGGCGGCAGAGCCCGTGCAGACTCACTGACGCATCCCGCACGGTCCCGCTCCAACGAAACGGAACGGGGCCGTTTCATTTTTCGGGGTAGCTCGGAGTAGGCGCTGTGCACATGCGCGTAACCGCGCGTTTGACGACATACCAACCGGTTGGTATGTTTTGCCCATGTCGAGTCGAGCAGCCTCATCTCCCAACAAGCGCAATGCGCGGGCGCACCTGCTCGACGCGGCGACAAAGCTGATCCGCGAAAAGGGCTTCACGGCGACCAGCGTCGATGAACTGTGCGCGGCAGCGGGTGTGACCAAAGGGGCGTTCTTCCACCATTTCGCCTCGAAGGAAGCGCTCGGCGTGGCTGCGGCAAACAACTGGGCGGAAACGACCTCCGCCCTGTTTGCCGGCGCTCCCTATCACCTGCCTGCCGATCCGCTCGACCGCGTATTTGCCTATCTCGATTTCCGGCGTGACCTGGTGTCGGACGAGATTGCCGCGTTCACCTGTCTGGTCGGCACCATGGTGCAGGAGGTGCACGGCACCAGCCCCGCCATCCGCCAAGCCTGCGAGGCGAGCATCTTCGGCCACGCGCAAAGCCTGGTGCCCGATATCGCCGCAGCATTGGCGGCGCATAATGTCCACGGCGTTCAGCCGATCGACCTGGCGCTGCATTTCCAGGCGGTTCTGCAGGGCGGGTTTATCCTGTCGAAAGCCAGCGGCGACCCGGCGCATGCGAAGGCCAGCGTCGCGCATCTCAAAGCCTATGTGGCCATGCTGTGCGAGGTGCCCCTGCCTCAATGAAGCGACACAATGAAGAGGCCCAATGAAGAGGCCAAACCAAGAGGAGAGCCTGACATGCCCGGAACCGTCCATCTTCACCGCGTCTTGCCTGTCAAACCCGACAAGGTCTTCCGTGCCTTTACCGAGGCACAGGCGTTGGCGGCATGGTTGCCCCCTTATGGTTTTACGGCCGGCATCGAACATTTTGATGCGCGCGAGGGCGGCCGCTTTCGCATGGTGTTCACGAATTTCACCACCGGCGGATCGCATGGTTTCGGCGGTGAATTTCTGGAATTCGTGCCTGGAAAACGGCTGCGTTATACCGACCGCTTCGATGATCCCAACCTGCCCGGCGAGATCGTCGTCACGGTCGACTTCACGCCGGTATTGTGCGGAACGGCGCTGAGCATCGAACAGGCCGGCATTCCCGACGCCATCCCAACGGAGATGTGCTATCTTGGCTGGCAGGACTCGCTGGACAAGCTCGCGCGCCTCGTCACCCCTGAAATCAGCCAGTAATCGCGTTCAGAGGAAACCAGCCATGTCCAAGATGATTTTCATCAACCTGCCGGTAACCGACCTGAACCGGTCGATGGCATTCTACGCCGCCATCGGTGCGACCAACAATCCGCAGTTTACCGACGAGACCGCCGCCTGCATGGTCATGAGCGACACTATCCATGTCATGCTGCTGACCCACGACAAGTGGCGGCACTTCACGACCAAGCCGATCGTGGATGCCCATGCCAGCGCGCAGGTGCTGCTGTGCCTGTCTGCCGACAGCAAGGATGCGGTGAATGCCTACGTCGAGCAGGCCAAGGCCAACGGCGGAAAGGCTGACCCGACGCCGACGCAGGATTTCGGCTTCATGTTCGGGCGCAGCTTTGAAGATCCTGATGGCCATATCTGGGAAGTGATGTGGATGGACATGGCCGCTGCGTCGGCAGCCATGCAGCAAGGGGCAGCCTGACATGCCGATCGATCCGCAAGCCGCCATCGAAATCACCGCCTACGACTGGGTGCCCGAAATGGCGCGCGGACGGGTCAAGGATCTGCGGGTGCGATGGGCACTGGAGGAAATCGGCCTGCCCTATCGCGTCCGTCTTGTCGGCGGGGCGGGCACCGAAAAATCCGCAGAGCACCTTGCCGAGCAGCCCTTTGGCCAAGTTCCGGTCTATCGCGAGAACGGCCTGACCCTGTTTGAATCCGGGGCGATCCTGATCCACATCGGCGAAAAGGACGAACGGCTGCTGCCCCGCGACCCCGCCGGGCGGGCGCGGGCGATCGGCTGGGCGTTCGCGGCGCTCAACAGTATCGAGCCGTTTCTCGGCACGCTGACCATCTTGCGCTTCTTCGCCGATGGAAAACCGTGGCAAGACGAAGCCAAGGCCGCGGTGCGCCCCTTGGCCGTCATGCGGCTGGCGCAACTGGCACGGGAGATCGGGGATCGCGACTGGCTGGAGGATCGCTTCACGATCGGTGACTTGCTGATGATCGACGTGCTGCGCAATGTTCCAGAACCCGGCCTCGTGGCCGCCCACCCCAACCTGGCCGCCTATGTCGAACGCGGCAGGGCGCGCCCTGCTTTCCAGGCGGCATTGGCGGCGCAGATGGCCGTGTTCCAGCAGGCGCGGCGATGACCCTTCTCCGTTCGAACGCAGGATCGCGGGCACGGCACCACGCCGGGATCGTCACACGCTGGCAAAACCGCGCACGGGAATGGCTGTGGTGTGCTTCAGTTCCGACAGCGTGACGGTGGACACGATGTCGATCACGCCGGGCAGCTTGAGCACCACCTTGAAGATGAATTTCTGATACCATTCCAGCGATTGCGCGATGACCTTGATCAGGATGTCGCGCTCGCCGAAAATGGTGTGGCACTCCAGGATTTCAGGCGTGATTTCGATCTTGCGCAGAAAATCCTCACGCTGCTTGTCCGACAGCGCGGCCATCTTGAGCGTGGCGAAAACAATGATCGCATCGCCCAATTGCTTGCGATCGAGCAGGGCGACCTGGCCCTTGATATAGCCTTCCTCGCGCAGCCGTTGCAGCCGCCGCCAGCACGGCGATTGCGAAAGGCCCACCTTTTCAGCGAGTTCGGTGGTGGAAAGGCTGGCATCCTGCTGGATCTGGTCGAGAATCTTGAGATCGATCGGGCTGAGTGGTTCGGCCATGCGAAAATTCCTGCAATTTGCGCAATGGCTATCTGGGTTTTGAGCCAGAACAAGATTAAATCGACGAAATGCATGGTCATCCTGCATGAACGCCGCGCTGTGTCCCTGCCCGGCATGGTTATGCGCAAACACGCTGCGAAACGGCATGAATTGGCAGCGGCGCGCGGCTATGCAGGGCACCATGGCATATCGGCAGGGCAAAGAGGCGATGGCGGGCGCGGGGCTGACGCGGCGCCAGGCGATGCAGGGGCTCGGCGCGGGCGTGGCTGCCGGCATGGCAGTGGGCCCGCAGGCTGCGCACGCCGCGGCGGCGGCAACTGCACCAACCGTCATCGCGCCAATCGCCACCACGCTACCGGCCCGCGCTGCCTTTGCGCCCACCAGCCTGGCCTACCTCGACAACGGATCGCAGCACCCGCTGAGCCTGGGTGGCCAGGCGGCGATTGAGGCATATCTCGCCAAGCGGCGGCTGGACCCGGCGGCACAAGGCTATGATCTGGACGAGGCCGGCCTGCTGGCCAAGTTTGCCCGGCTGATCAACGCCGATGTCGATGAAGTGACCTATGTGCAAAGCACCACGGCGGCCGAGCAGATGGTGCTGCGCGCCCTGGACCTGCCGGGTAACGGCGGTGCGCGCGTGGTGACCGACACGCTCCATTTCTTCGGCTCCATCCCGCTTTACGAAGAAATGGCGCGCCAGGGGGTGAACGTCACCTGGGTGCAGGCGGTGGATGGCCGCATCCGCATGGAGGATATGGCCAGGGCGCTTGCCGGTGGGGCGCGGCTCGTGGCACTTTCGCAAGTGTCGACGATCAATGGGTTCGAGCATGACCTCAAAGCGGTGTGCGACCTGGCCCATGCCCATGGCGCGCTGGTCTATGCCGATATGATTCATGCCGCCGGCTGCGTGCCGGTGGACGTGAAAGCCAGCGGCGTCGATTTCGCCGCCTGCGCTTCGTACAAATGGTTGATGGGCGATTTCGGGCTGGGGTTCCTCTATGTGCGGCGCGATGTCTGGCCGCGCCTCAAGCGCTGTGCCTATGGGTACTACGGCATCGATACGTTCCAGCCGCATATCTATCCGCTCGATCCGCCGGGGCAGGCGGTGGCCGACTACGCGTTTGCCGACAATGCCACCGGCCGCTTTGCCCTGGGCACCCACAGCCACGCGGTGATCGCGCAACTGCACCATTCGCTCGACTGGATCATGGCCACGGGCGTGGCGCGCATCCAGGCCCATGCGCAAGGGCTGGTAGCCCGGCTGAAAGCCGAATTGCCTGGGCGCGGCTATACGGTCATGACCCCGCCCGAATGCGGCGCCCCGATCGTGACAGCGATCTGCGCCGATGCCCGCGCCAGGATTGGCCCGGCAATGGCGGCGGCGGGGGTAAAGCTGACGCTGTCGGCCTACCGTTTTCGCCTGACGCCTTCGGTGCAGAACGACGATGCCGACATAGACCGGTTCCTGGCGGCCCTGCCGCGCGCATGAAAGAGGCCAAGATGGCGCAAGACCTGGTGTTCATCGATGGCGAGCGCGTGCATCGCCTGCTCGATTATCCTGCCTGCATCGCGGCCATGGAGGCGGCGATGCGCGCGCTTTCGGCCGGCGCAACGCGACAATTGCCGCGCACCATGATCCACATGGGCGAGGGGCGCACCTTTGCCCAGATGACCGCGAGCCTGGCAGACGATGGCATGTTTGGGGCCAAGTTGATCAGCGTGTTCGCCGATCCGGCCCGGCCGGGCCAGCGCAGCCATCGCGGCGTGATCACCCTGTTCGAGCCGGCACAAGGCCATCCCGTGGCCGTGGTCGATGCTGAGGCGGTGACTCACATCCGCACCGCCGCGGCTACGGCCGTGGCCACGCGCGCCCTGGCCCGCGCCGATGCCCGCGTGCTGCTGATCATGGGCACCGGCGGGCAGGCCCATACCCACCTGGCCGCGCTGCCGCTGGTCCATCGTTTTGAGCGCATCCTGATCTGGGGCCGCGATCCTGCCCGCGCGGCGGCTGTGGTGCAGCAATGGCAGGACCGCTTGCCCGTGGCCGTGGCACCAGACGCGCAAGCGGCAGTGGCGCAGGCCGATGTGATCTGCACCGTGAGCGGCGCTGCCCAGCCGATCCTGCTGGGGCAATGGGTGCGGCCCGGCACGCACGTCAACCTGGTGGGATCGAGCGCGCCCGGCCCGGTGGAAGCCGACACCGCCCTTGTCGCGGCCGCGCGCTATATCGCCGACAGCAAGGCCAACGCGCGAGAGGCTGCTGCCGAATTCCTGGTCGCCCGCGCCGCCGGTGTGGTGGATGACGCCCATATCGTGGCCGAGATCGGCGAGGTGCTGCTCGGCCAGGTGCCCGGGCGCCGCGATGCGCGTGATATCACGCTCTACAAGTCGCTCGGCCACGCCGTGCAGGATATCGCCGCCGCGCAGTTGCTGCTGGAGCGCGTGCGGGCGGGTGGGGAAAGTCAGTCTTCCTGAAACGGCAAATCCGCTGCCTCCGTGGAATGAAGGCAGCGGACCGTTGCGACCCGAATGTTTCGGGGGATTGGCCGTTCAGAAGGAACCGGCAAACTGCACGCCGACCGTGCGGGGCGGGATGTAGCGGCCATAGGGCGCGGTGGTGCCGTTGCGGTTGATCGCATAGAGCACGGCGCGTTCGTCGGTCAGGTTGCGCGCAAAGATGTTGACGCTCCACCCAGCATCGAGCGCGACACCGGCGCGCACGTCGAGCTGGCCATAGCTGGGCAGCATCTGGCGTTCGCGGCCGGCCGCGGCGAGGCTGTTGAGGAAATCGCCCGGCCGCTTGCCCGTCCAGGCATAGTTCACGCTCAGCGAGCCGTTGATGCCTTCACCCAGGCGCACTTTCTGATCGAGCCCGATATTGGCAGTGAACCGCGCCGAGTTGGGCAGGCGATCGCCCTTGGCGCCAACCAGCGCGGAACCGCCATCGGTGGCCGCCGGCAGCGCCTGGGTCAGCACGGCATCGGTGAACGTGGCGTTGCCGCTGATCGCGCCGCCGGTCCAAGGCCGCACCGTTCCGGCCAGTTCCACGCCCCGGCTGCGCGCCTTGGCGCCGTTGGTGGTGAACGTCAGCTCGTTGGCCGAGGTGTTCTGCAACTGGATGCGGCTCCAGTCGATCTGGAACACCGACAGGTCGAAATCGAGCTTGCCCTCCAGCACCGAACCCTTGGCGCCCGCTTCATAGTTGACCACGCGGTCAGAGCGATAGGTGCCAGGTACGCCATCGGCCAGGGTATTGGTGCCACCGGGGCGATAGCCATTGGCAACGCGCGCATAGACCATCACGTCGCGCGTGATGTGCCAGCTGGGCGAAACCAGCCAGGTGAACGGGCTTTCCGAGGTGCGGTGTTCTTCGCTGCTGGAAAAGCCGAAGATGTATTGCGCGACGCCCGTGGTGGCGACGGTGGAAAGGTTGTCCTGCTTGTTGTGGGCATAGCGGCCGCCCACTTGCAGATCGAGGCCGGGTGCAAGGTGCCCGGTCACCGTGCCGAACGCCGCCAGTTCGCGATAGGTGGAAGGCCCGGCGCCGACATACGGCGTGTCTATCAGGCTGCCACTGGCGTTCATCAGCAGCATGGTTTGCGAAATATTGGCGTGCTCGACCGAATAGAACCCGCCGAGCATCCAGTCGAGTGCCGTGCTGTTGCCCGACAGGCGCAGCTCTTGCGAGAAGCGGGTGGCGCGGTGCGAATTGGTCAGGAACACCGACGACAGGCCGGGGTAATAGCGGCCGAGCAAACCGCCGAAGATGCTGGTGAGATCCTGGTAGGGCACGGATTCGTTGACGTTCCAGCCGGTGACCGAGGTGACCTGGACTTTGCCCAGATCGAGCACGGCGCGCGCCGAATAGACATCGAACTGGCTGCGGCTGGGCTGGCCCAGCACGCGGGTGACCGAATAGGGATCGGCGTTGACGCTGTTGAAATCGGTGTCGGACTTGAAATCGACCAACCCGCTGTTCTCGGTGCGCAGGCGCTGGCGAATGGCGCTGAGCGTGATCGTCAGGTTATCCACCGGGCGCAGCAGCAGCGCGGCGCGGCCGCCCCATTGGCGCTGGTGGTTGGCATTGGCCAGGAATTGCCCGGTGTTGCTGTCGGTGTTGTCCACCCAGGCCGGATCGCGGCGATAGAAGCCGCTGACCGCCAGCGCGACGCGGTCCTTGATCAGCGGCACGTTGAGCGAGCCACGCAGCGAATTGCCTTGGCCGCCATGGGCCACGGTGGAAACGCCCGCTTCCACCCGCCCGGTAAATTGCGTGGTGCTGGGGTCTTGCGTCACGTACTTGATGATGCCGCCCAGGCTGGCCGCACCATAGAGCGTGCCCTGGGGGCCGCGCAGCACTTCGATGCGCGAAAGGATCGCCGGGTCGAAATCGGGAATGTCGGTATCGCCGTTGGCGGTGGCCGAACCGAAGGGCACATCGTCAACCAGCACGGCCAGCGTGGGATTGGTGGCCCCGCCGGTGGTAATGCCGCGCAGCGACAGGCTGTGCACGGCCTGGCCGGAATACTGCAGGCCGGGGATGCGGTTGAAGTAGTCCCGGATGTTGGTCAGATTCTGCTCGGTGAGCGTGTTGGCCGACAGCGCGGTGACCGGGGCAGGCACATCGATCAGGCGCTGGCTGGTCTTGAGTGCGGTGACGATGATCGTATCGCCCGGCTCTTCTGTGCTGGCCTGCGGCGCGACCGGCGTGGCGGTCTGCGCATGGGCACCCAGGGCCAGGCCGCCGGACAGAATCGGCGCCAGGGTCAGGGCCAGGGCGGATCGACGGCGGAACGCGCCGGTGGTGTTGGTCTGCATGGATGCCCTCATGTTCTGGTTGGTTCGTTATCGGCAAGAACACCACAACGGAGCGGGAATTTTTATTTGGATATGGCGTGGGCTGACCGGCTGCCGATTATATTTATGCGTGAAAGCGCTCTTGCGGGGTGTGAGCCGTGCCGTGGCCCCTGGCGCGATTCACCTGCATCGCTGGCACTTGCCGCATAATCTATGTCGCCCACGACCAGGATGGGCGCGCGAAAGACACGCACTGCCCGGGCCGCTACGCTAGGCTGCGCAGCATCATCATAGCGAGCGCCGCGATGCCCCAGTTTCAAACCGTGCTTTCCATCCGGGCCCTGCTGCCCCTGGCTGCTGCCCTGACCATGGGCACAGCGCCGCGCCAGCCAGACCAGCTTGCCGTCACGCTGCGGCCCGACATGGCCGATGGCGCGGTGGCGGGGGTGGCCGTGGCGATGGACTTGCCCGCGCCGGCAGACGGCACGCTCTTGCTGGCAGCGCCGGTGGTCTATCCCGGTGCGCCGGGCGTGGCCGACCGCCTTAGCGGCCTAGCCGTTACCGACGCGCGGGGGCCGGTGCCCTTGGCCGTGAGCGAGGATGCGCCGGTCAAAGGCGGGTTCCCATGGTATCGGCACTGGCGCGCCACCCGCGCGGTGCAGGGGCAAGTGGCGATCCGCTATCGCGCCGCCGTGATGCCGGCGGGTGGGCCCGGTGGGCCGGCCTTTGGCCTGCGCGCCGTGGGCGGGGGCCTGGCAGCATCGGGCGGCGGGTTCCTGCTGCTGCCGGAAAACCGCGATGCGCTACCCGCGCGATTGCACTGGGATCTTTCGGCCATGGCCAAGGGCGCGAGCGCGGCGATCTCCTATGGCGCGGGCGATGTGGTGGTGCCCGGTGGCGCGCAGGCGCTGGCCGATAGCTGGTTCATGGCCGGGCCGCTGGGCCACTGGCCGGCGACCGGCACGCGCGACGGCTTTGCCGGGACCTGGCTGGGCCAGCCGGTGTTCGATGTGCCCACTGCGCTGGCGCGGGCCGGGGCGGCGCACCGCTATCTGCAAGGGTATTTCCCCCACCTGAAAGGCCAGCGTGCCTATCGCATCTTCGTGCAGTTCCGCGACGCGGCGCCCTATGGCGGTGGCACCGCGCTGGATCAGTCGTTCATGCTCTCGCGCGGGCCGCTGGCGCCGGGTGAACAGAGCGAAATGCCCAGTTCCCTGTTCTTTCACGAGATGATCCACCAGTGGACCGGTCAGATCGACGCACCCAGCGGCATTTCCAGCTGGTTCTCCGAAGGGCTGACCACCTATTACGAAGACGATCTGCAATGGCGCGGCGGCTTTGAAAGCGCCGATGCCTATCTCGCGGCGGTCAACCAGCTGGCGCGGCGCTACTTCACCAGCAAGGCGCGCAACATGGCGGCGGCCGATGTGGTCAAGATCGGCTTTGGCGATGAAGAGGTGCGCCACATCGTCTATTACCGCGCGGCGATGTATTTCCACGATCTGGACGCGCGCATCCGCGCCCATAGCCAGGGCCAGCGCACGCTCGAAAGCGTGCTGTTCCCGCTGTTCCTGTCGCGCGAGCAGGGCGTGCGGTTCGATACCGAGGCCTGGCTGGCGGCGATCGTGCGCGAGCTGGGCGACGAGGGCGAGCGCGATCGCTTCAAGCGCCTGATCCTGGATGGCACGGACACGCTCGATCCGCTCCCCGATGCCTTTGGCCCGTGCTTTGCCCGCGTGGCGGCACAGTGGGACACGCCCCATGGGCATGTCGATGGCTGGCAATGGCAACGGGCTGCGCCAGCGGGGCAACGGGCTGCGCCGCCCGCCGGGGTATGCCGGTGAACCGGGCGGCCCTGGCGCTGGCGCCACTGCTGCTGGCCGGCGCGCAGCCCGCGCCAGACGGCCCGATTGCCCCGGTGACGAGCCATCACGCCCTGGCCACGCCCGCCGGGCGGCTGGACTATGACGCCGTGTTCGAGCAGCAGGTGTTGCGTGGGCCGGATGGGCAACCGGCGGCCACGATTTCCACGATCGCCTATCTGCGCAGCGGCACGGCCGATGCCATGCGGCCGGTGATCTTTGCGTTCAACGGCGGGCCAGGTGCTTCCTCCTCTCCGTTGCATATCGACGCCATGGGGCCGCGCCGGCGCGAGGGCGCTGGCCTGGTCGACAACGCCGAGACCCCGCTCGATCGGGCCGACCTGGTATTCGTCGATCCGGTAGGCACCGGGTTCAGCCGCCCGCTCACGCCTGGCGGCGGTGCCCCGTTCTGGAGCGTGGCCGGTGATGCGCGCGCCATGGCCCAGGCGATCACCGGCTGGCTTACCGCGCATGGCCGCGCGGGTGCGCCGGTCATCGTGGTGGGGGAAAGCTATGGCGGCACCCGTGCGGCGGCGATGCTGCCCTTGCTCAAGGGCGTGAACCTGGCTGGGCTGGTCCTGCTGTCTCCCGCCCTGGCGATCGGGCCGCAGGGGGACAGCGAACTGGTCGAGGCACTGCCGGCCATGGCCGTGGCCGCAGCGGCCCATGGCAAGGGTGCGCTTGCCGGCCTTCCCCCGGCGCGCGTGGAAGCGCGCGCGGCTGCCTTTGCCGCCGGCCCCTATGCCCGCGCCCTGCTGGCGGGCAGCGCCCTGGCCCCGGCAGAGGAGGCGCGCGTGGCGATGCAGATGGCGCGGCTGATCGGCCTGCCACCGGCCACGATCCGCGCTGCACGCCTGCGGGTGGACGTGGAGATGTTTCGCGCCGCGCTGCTGGCCGGCAAGGGCCAGGTGGTGGGCCGGCTCGACAGCCGCATCGCCGCGCCGCGCCCGGCGCAGGTGGCTGGGCGGCCATCGGCGGCCAGCGATCCCGCGCTGGGGCTGGGCGCGAGCAATGTGATCGTGTCTGCCGCGCTGGGCGATTACCTGCGCCGCGAACTGGGTGTGCACACCACGCGCGACTATGTCTCGCTCACGCTGGACGTCAATTTCCAGTGGCGCTGGCCGCGCATGGAGGGGGCGGACGGCGATGAGGCCGATCGCCGCCCCGATCTGCTGGGCAACCTGGCCCAGGCCATGACCGACCATCCTGCCCTCGAGGTGACGCTGGTGGGGGGCTATTACGATATGGCCGTGCCGCTGATGGCGACGCGCGACGCGCTGCGCCATGCCTGGCTGCCGCGATCACGGGCGCGGCTGGTGGCCTTGCCGGCAGGGCATTCGGTCTTTGCCGATGCCCCCGGCCGCCGGGCCATGCGCGCGATGATCGATCAGCTCTTGCGCGCGAACGCGAACCACCAGGCCAGCCCCAGGACCAGCCAACCGCCCACCAGCAGATAGGGGCGCGGATCGGCTTCCACGCCAAACGCCGCAATGGCCAGCGCCGCCACCACGCCGGCTAGGCCGATCAGCGTGACCGTGGCCGGCGCCATGCCCAGCGCCGCGCGGGCATGGATTTCGGGGTGATGGCGGGCAACCACCGTGGCCGACCACGAACAGGCGGCGTATTTTAACATGGTCGGCAGATTGACCGCGAGCAGTAGGAACACCAGGCTTTGCGGCAGGAGCATGCCGGCCATGGCGCAGGCCCAGGCCAGCAGCACGGCCACGTGCGGCGTGGCAAAGCGCGGGTGGACGCGGCCAAGTGCGGTGGGCAGCGCGCCGCTGCGCCCCATAGCAAAGAGGCTGCGCGAAAAGGTCAGCGCCAGCGCGTTCATCGACTTGACGATGGAGAGCGTGGCGGCGCCCACGATCAGTATCGTGGCGGCCGGGCTGCCCATTACCACGCGCGCGGCGTCGAGCAGCGGCGCCTTGCTGGCGGCCAATCCGGCCGGGCCGACGAGGCCTAGCGCCGTGGCCGCCACGGCGCCATAGACCAGCGCCGTCAGCGCGATCGCCAGCGCGATGCCCAAGGGCATGGTGCGGGCGGGGTTGCGCACTTCTTCGCCGATTTCCACCGCGCTTTCGATGCCCAGGAACAGGCTGATCATCAGCGGCACGGCAGCAAGCACCTGGGGTAGCGGCACCGAGAGCGGCGCGCCCATCGTGGCCACGCGCACATGCGGCAGGCCAAGCGCGACCAGCAGTGCCAGCACCACCAGCAGCAGGGCCATGAGCGCCGTCTGCGCCTTGGCGGCAAGGGCAACGCCGCGATAGTTGAGCGCAAAGACCAGCGTGATCAGTGCCGCCATGGCGGGCAGGGGCGGCAGCGGCACGACCATGCCGAGATAGCCGACCAGTACCTGGCTCAGGATCGCCATGGCGCCCACGTTGGCCACGATGCGCATCCAGGCGATGAGAAAGCCCACCGCCGGATGGATGAAGCGGCGCGGCCATTCATACGATGCGCCCGATACCGGCAGGGCCGAACCGAGATAGGCATAGGCCAGGGCAAAGATCAGCATCGGCAACGCCGCAAGGCCGATCGCCGGCAACAGGCCTGCCCCGGCGACTTGCGCGGTCGGTCCCAGGATCGTGAAGATCGAGACCCCGATCGCAGTGCCCGCGCCGAATGTGACGACACCGACCAGGCCCACCGATTTGCCGAGCTGGATCGGGGCTGCCGGCGCGCTCATCGCAGGCTGCCCGTGATGAAGGCGCGCAAGTCTGCAGCCAGGGCCTGGCGCGCCTCGCGGCCCAGATAGGCCATGTGCCCGGCGGGATAGGTGCGGAAAGCGACGCGGTCTGCCGGCGCACCGGAATGGGCCATGGTATCGCTTGCCGTGCCCAGTGGCGTGACAAGATCATAGAGCCCGGTGCCGACCAGGACGCGCAGCGCCGGGTTGCGGTTCATCGCCGTGGCAAGATCGGTGGCATAGTTGCTGGGCGATGGCCCATAATCCCACGCCCCGTTCACATCGCGAAAGGCAATCGCCTTGTAGGGCTGTGGCAGGGTGATCTTGAGCGTGTCGTGGGCATAGGCGTCCCACGCGGCGACAAAGCCCGGCACATATTGCGCCATGGCCGGGTCATCGGCCACCGGGTCTGGCCCCGCGGCGGCCAGCGGCAGGGTGAAACGCGCATCATAGAGCCCGGTGCGCCGTCCCTCGGACGCCAGCAGCAGGCGGGCAAACGCCGCGCCCGACAGGCGCAGGTCGTTGGCCAGGATCGTTTCGGCGGGCAGGCCGACAAGGCGCGCCATGGCGTGTGCCACGGCGGCGCGGCGCGCGGGATCGAGGCGCGACCCGGCATGCAGCGCGCCGAGATAGGTGTCATCGACAAAGGCCTGCGCCGCATCGACCTGGCCCTGCGGGGTGCAGTCTGGCGCCACCTTGTGGAAATGGCATGCCGTGGCCGCCAGGCTGGGCAGGATGCCGAGATAGCCGCGATCGTCGCCCGCCGCGCCATGGGCCATGTCCATCGCCTGGCCCAGCAGGATCACGCCGTTCAAGCTGATGCCGTCCATCTGTCCGGTCTGGGTGGGGCCGCCGGCCAAGAGCCGTGCCACCACCGCCGCACGCACCGTGCCATAGCTTTCCGACAGGATGTACTTGGGCGCGTTCATCCGGCCGTGGCGGGCCAGCCACTGTTCCATCACCTGCACCGTGGCCACCGCGTCCTGTTCCACGCCATAGAACATCGCCGGAGTGCCATCGGCCAGGATGCGGCTGTAGCCGGTGCCGGGCGGATCGATCAGCACCAGGTCTGCCACGTCGAGCGGGCTGTCGGCATTGGCCACGGTGTGGAACGGAGCAGTGGTCTGGGGATGATCGGGATCGTCGAAATCGATGCGCTGCGGGCCAAGCATGCCCATGTGCAACCACAGAGAGGCCGAGCCGGGCCCGCCGTTGAACACGAACAGCACTGGCCGGCTGGCATCGGGTTTTGCGGTCTTCCCGCCGGCTTTCAGATAGCTGGTGGCAAAGACGCTGGCGGCCGCCTTGCCATCGGGGCTGCGCAGGATGAATTCCTCTTCCGCCGCCACATAGGCCATGCGCGTGGTGCCGAACGTGCCCTGGCCCTTGGTAATGAAAGCGCGTGGGCCGGCGTCCTGAGCCTGCGCGGGCAGCGGGGCGGCGAGCGGGGCGAGCGCCAGGGCAGCGGCCAGGATCAGGCGGTCAATCGGCATGGTCGGCAATCTCGTATCCAAAGGCGGAACGGGCGGTGAGCCCGGCGTCCTGGCTGGCCAGGGCTTCCTTGGCGGGGTGAAGCGGCGGTGGCGTGGTGAACGGGGCAATGCCCAGCGCGGTGTAGATCTCGCTGGGGAAATAGGCGACCCCGCCGCGCAGCACCAGGCGCGGGCGGCGGATGGCGGCGATGTCTTCCACCGGATTGCCCGGCACCAGCACCAGATCGGCCAGCTTGCCCCGCGCGATCGTGCCCAGTTGCCCCTCGCGCCCGAAAAAGCGCTCGGCATCCAGCGTACCGGTGCGCAGCGCCTCTGCCGGGGTAAAGCCGGCCTGCACATAAAGCTCCAGCTCGCGCTGCACGGCAAAGCCGGTCGCTTCATCGGTCCCAGGCAACAGGACGATCCCGGCGCGGTGCAACATGCCGATGGTTTCCAGCACTTTGGCAAAGCCACTGTGATAGGCCGCATCGGTGGCGGCATCGGGCAAGTTGACGAACGAACGCTTGCGATAGCGCTGGAAGCCGATCGGCATGTGGCCGAGGAAATCCTCCTGCCCCGGCGGCACGTGCCCGGCGCGGCTGAGCATCAGCTGTTCGAGAATCGAGGCCGTGGTATCGAGCGCGACATGATGCTGCTGCATCAGCCCCACGGTGTGCTGCACGGCGGGCGCGGCAAGATCGAGGCTGCCGGCGCGGGCCATGGCTGTCAGGCGCAGGGGCGTGCGGCTGTCTTCGCCCGGCTGCAAGATCCAGCCGAGCATCAGCTGGTTGACATGGGCGATGGAATCATAGCCATCGGCAATCACCCGATCGGGCGTGTCGAACGCGGGGACATGGCCGGTCACTTTCAGGCCGAGGCGGTGTGCCTCGGCCGCGATCGGCGCCACCCAATCGGGGTTCATCGAGTTGTAGATCTTGATTTCGGCATAGCCGCGCGCCGCGTACCAACGCACGTTCTTGAGCGCTTCGTCCACGCTGACGGGAATGAAGCCGAAGCGCGCCGAATAGGGGCTGCGCCCCTCGATAAAGCCATTGGGCACGATGCGCGGCCAGGCCACCTGCCCGGCATCGACGCGGGTGATCAGGTCTTGCAGGAAGGCATTGTCGTTGCCCATGTCGCGCGTGGCGGTAACGCCAGCGGCCAGATAGAGCAGGCCGGAGGGCAGCGTGGCATGCGAATGCATGTCGTGCAGCCCCGGATAGACCGTGCCGCCCTGGCCATCGATCACCGTCTCGTCGGCCGGATCGGGCGCGGCGGGGTCTTCGGGCAAGACCTGGGTGATCGTGTCGCGCATCACCACCACGGCCGACAGGGCAGAGCGGGTGCCGCTGACCGGATCGAACACGTGGACGTTGCGGATGCGCAGCGGCGTGGCAAAGCGGTGCGCCAGTTGCTGTTGCAGGGCCAGCGCGCGCGCCGTTTCCAGCTCGGTCGCCAGCTTGGCGAGCATCGGCACTTGCGCCTCATAGCCGGCGCGGATCGTGGTGCCATCGGCGCCGGGGCCGAACACGCCCGCCAGCCGGCCGGTCGTGTCGAGCAGGACATAGCCGGGGTTGAGCTGCACCCCGGTGATGCGCCAGGCGGTGACCGGCAGGGCAGCCTTGCCACTGCCCAGCGCGAACGTGCGCACCGCCTGCGCGCAGACCCGGCCCGAGGGCAGCACGGCCAGGCAATGGTCTGGCCGCCCCATCGCCGCGCGGGCATAGAGCGCCAGGGCATAGGGGCTGTCATCGTTGGCGATGTACAGCGGCGGGCGGGCAAAGGCCTGGCTGCCGGCGTCGGCCTGGCTTTTCCAGCGCGCCTCCTGCCCGGCATAGGCATAGCTTTCATCCACCGTGCCGCCCATCAGCGAGGTGCCATGGATCGTCCAGCTGGTCGGCACGCCCGAGGGATCGAGCACCAGCTCCTCGTGATGCTTGGGCCCGCGGCCATTGTCGTCCACGCGGTAGTCCACGGCCACGCGGTTGCCCTGGGTGTGGATCTTGAGCGAGCCGACGGTTTCGCCGTTGGAGACGATGACGAGGTTCTCGTCCGCCGCTTGCGCCGCATGTGGCGCCGCTGCGAGAGCGAGGGCGAGCGGGAGCAGGGCGCGGCTCATCGCGGCGCCTGCCCGGTTTGAGCACGAGCAGTCTTGCTGATCAGCATGCGGATGTCGTTCCCCAGGGCCTGGGCCGTGGCGGCCACCGAATAGCCGGTGTGGCCCCCGTCGTAATAGCGCAAGGTCACGCGCTGCGGGTCCCAGCCCGATTGCGTGGCGAGCAGCTCGGCCCCGCCCATCGTGGTCTGCGTATCGTAATAGCCGTTGGCGACCAGCACCTGAAAGCGCGGGTTGGCCGCCATCATCGCGGTGATGCCCTGGTAATAGGGCCAATCGGCAAAGGGACTGGTGCCCGATCCCCAGCCCCACTGGTCAAACCCTTCGACGGGAGCGGACAGGACATAGGGCTGCGTTTCCGCCACCTTGAGTTCGTCGTGGCGGTAGCGCTCGAACAGGCGGGCCAGGGTATCGGTAATTGCTTCCGACGCATCGGGGGCGCCGCCCTGCGCGGGCGCGGCCATGGTATAGCGCGCGTCCATGCGGCCCAGCACGAGGCCCTTGTCCTTGAGCAGTTCGACGCGATAGCGTTCCTTGGATATGCGCAAGTCGTGCGCCAGATACCAGGCGGCCGGGATGCCGGTGAACGCGGCCAGGCGCGCGGCGACGCGGGCGCGATCGGCCAGCGGCGCGCCGCTGCCCTGATAGAGCACGGTCAGGTAATCGCCTTTGGCAAAGGCGCGCGCGGCGGCGAGGAAAGCGGGCAGGTCCATGCCCCGGAATGCCGGGTCCTGCCGATCGGCCCGGCCATGATACCACGCGATCGCCGCCAGGGTGGGCAGCGAGGCGACATAGCTGGTGACATTGGCGGGGCGCTGGGCATATTCGATGATATTGGCCGCCTGGCCATAGAGCACCACGCCGGCCAGCGGCAGCGGATCGGGGCCCTGCGCCAATTGCCGCGCGATTTCGCAGGCGCGGTTGGTGCCATAGCTTTCGCCCAGCACATAGACCGGCGCGCCGGTTCGCCCGTGGGCGGCCAGCCAGGCGCGGATGAACGCCGCCACTTGCGCCGCATCGGCGCGCACCGACCAGAATGCGTGCGGATCGGTGCCCGGCGCCACGGTACTGAACCCGGTGGAAGCGGGATCGACGAAGACCAGGTCGGCAGCATCGAGCGGCGAGGCGGGATTGTCTGCCAGGGTGACCTTGGCCGGATCGGCGGCGATGTCATCTGGGAAGGCCGCCCGCCGCGGGCCAAGGCCGCCCACGTGGACATAGGCCGAGGCCACGATCGGCCCGCCGTTGAACGCGAACAGCACGGGCCGCGTGGCAGGGTTGGCGCCATCGCGCAGATAGGCGAAGCTGACAAGGCGGGCCGCGCCATCCACGGTCTTCACCTCGGTCGCCTCCACCTGCGCGGTATAGGCCAGGGTCTGCCCGCCGAACGTGCCCTTGTGGTGGGTGATCACCGGCGCTGCCAGCGCGTGCCGGGCGGTTTGCGCGGGTGCCGGTGAAGTCGGCTGGGCGTGCAACGGCGCAGCGGCGCTTGCCAGGACGAGGGGAAGCAGCAGGGCGCGCATCGGGACAACCTTTCTCAAAGGGCGCATCTCAAAGAGCACAGGTCGTGCCAGGGGAAACCGGCACGCGCTGCCACTGCCAGGCATCGACGGTTTCGCCGCGTGGCAGGTAAGTAACGGTAAAGACACGACCATCGCGGCGCAGGCGCAGGGTCAACTCCTGCGTCTGCTCGCCCTGGATGCCGTCCTGCGGCACCGGATCGACGATCTCGTCGCCATCGCGCACACCGGCCAGCGCAGCGGCAGAGCCGGTCACCAGGCCTCGCACCACCCGCTTGGGCTCGGCGAGAACGTCCGTTGCAAAGCCCAGCTCATAGCGGCGCAGGCGGGTGGTGGTGCGGGCAAAGCACGGGCCAAAGGCGTCGGACGCCGGCAGCGGCACGGCGCCATCCAGGAACGCGCGAAAATCGGCCACGCCTTGCGGCCCCAGGTGCTGGGCCAACTGGTCTTCCCAATCAGCGTTGGCGAGGGTCGCGCCGGCCTTTTGCCGGGCCAGCAGGGCAAGGACGAGCGTGTCGAGATTCTCGCGTCCGCCGCTCTTCTGGCGCAGGGCGTGGTCCACCGTGGCGAAATAGAGCATGCCGCGGTCATAGGGCAGGGTGCGGATGCGGGTATCGGCCCAGAACCGTGCCGGCACTTGCGCGTTGGGCACGCTGGCCATGGCGCTGGTGTAATAGCGCGCGGCCGTCCAGTTCAGATCGTGCAGGAACGCATCGGCATCGATCATGCCAAAGCGGAACGGCAGGCGCGCCTGGTAGAACGTGGCCAGTCCTTCGCCGAACCACGCGGATTCAAGGCCGCCGGGCCGGGTGACATAGGGCTGGAACGTGTGGAACATTTCGTGCGCCAGCGTGATGCGGATGCTGGCCAGGTCCGCGCCGCGCCCCGTGCCGAACGTGGTGACGAACGCATGGTGGAGGCCCACCCCGCCGCCCGCGTTGATCGGGTTGTAGCGCAGGAACACGCCATAGGGCGCGGGCCGGGTCTGCCCGAACATCTGCCGGTAATGGCCATGGAGCGCACCGGTCCACGCCAGCAGGGCGCCGGCATCGAAGGCCGGGCGGCCTTGCCAGGCGCCGAAAAAGCCATCTTGCGCGTGACCCGTCGGCCAGGTGCCGATCGGACCGGCCATGAAGAAGCTTTGCCGCAGGGCGCTGGCGTCGAGTGGTTCTGCCGCCGTGACCGTTCCTGCGCCCAGCGAGCTGACGCCGCGGCTGCCCTTGGGCGCGCCCGACAGATCAAAGCCGAACGTGGCGCGCCAGCGCGTGGTGCCGGGGGGCAGCAGCAGGAAAACCTGCCCGGCGGCGGAAACCGCGCCACCATCGGCGCTGAACGCAAAGGGCGGGGCGGGGCCGCGCGGTGGCAGGCTGGCCTGGGCAGGCAGGCGGTACGAGACGACGAGGGTGCCCCGGACCGCGCGCGGCGCCAGCCATTCCCGCCCTGGCCCGCCGCTCACCGCATCGCCATCGGCGCTGTCGGCCAGCACCGCATCGCGTGGACGCAAGAGCAGCGGCCCGGCCGCGTCGCGTGCGTGCAGCGGGCCAAGCAGGCTGGCCACGGTATCCACATTGCTGGCCACCAGCGGCAATTGCAACACCGGCGCACCAGCCTTGGCAGTCAGGCCGGACAGGCGCAGCGTAATCTCCACCGTGCCCACGCGGTCTCGGTCGGCCACATCGGCGCGCGGGGCAAAGGTGACCGTCAACGCGGGCGGAGTGGCGCGAGCCGGTGCAGGCAGCAGCACGGCTGCGGCCAGCAACGCGGCCAGGGAATGGGGCAATCGCGGCATTGGCAGAAATCCCCTGTTGCGTGGTCAGATTGCCAAGCGGTTGCCTGCTGCCTGGCGCAGGGCCGCTTCCAGCGCGGCAAGGCCGGCGTCAAGTTCGGCATCGGGCAGGCAGAAGCCGATACGGATGTGTCCGGGCTGGCCAAAGAATTCGCCCGGCGCCACGATCACCCCGCTTTGCGCGATCAGCATTTCGGAAAAGGCGTGGGTATCGGCAATGCCGGGCAAAGCGGGAAAGCAGATGCAGCCGGCATCGGGCAATTCACCCGCCATCAGTCCGGCATCCACCATGCGGGCAAACCACGCGGCAAAGCGGGGTCGCGCGCGCGCCACATGGCTGCGCCAGTGATCGGCAAAGGCGTCGGCGCGCAGCATCACTTCGGCAGCGACCGCGTGCGACAGGGTCGAAACCCCGAATTCGGCGCGCGCGGCATAGTCGCGCAGGGTGGCCATCACGCCGGGCGCACCCACGATCCAGCCACAGCGCAACACGCCCAGGCCGAAAATCTTGGTCAGGCTCGACAGGCTGATCACCGCCGGCGAAAGCGCGCAGGCCGGGCCGGGGCGGCTGGCCTTGTCGGCATAGTCGCCATAGACTTCGTCCACCACCAGCAGCACGCCGCGTGCCTGTGCCAGGTGGGCAAGCGCGACCAGGGTATCGCGCGGGATGCCCATGCCCGAGGGATTGTGCAGGTCAGACACCACGATCAGCCGCGTTTCCGGGCGAAGCGCGGCGGCAACCTGGTCCACGTCGATGCCGAAATGCGGGGCGGGGCGCGTGAACGTATCCACGCCAATCCCCTGCACTTGCGCTGCGCCGGCAAACAGATCGAAACCCGGCACTTCCACCAGCACGCGATCACCAGGCCGGAGCAGCGCGCGATAGAGCAGGGTGAGGCCGCCGGTGGCGCCGGTGGTGCACAGCACCTGGTCGATATCGACGCCATGGCTTTGCGCCAGCATCGCGCGCACGAACGGATTGCCGTCACCAAAGGCGCTGACATAGCGCGGTGAAAAATCGGGTTCGACTGTGGCCAGAACGGCCTGGCGCAGCAAGGCGCGCGGTTCGGGCACCGCGCTTTCAAACAGGCTCACGATCGGGCGCGGCGCCTGGCGTGCCAGCGCCACGGCGGCGGCAACCCATTGGGCATAAGCCATCGGCGCGGGGGCGATGGGCGGGGTGGCCAGATCGGGCGTGGCATCAGGCAGGGCGGTGCAGGTCATTGCGCCGATCCTATCGGGCAGGCGTTGCGCTTGTTATGCGATCTGTGCCCGCCGCGCGGGCGCCAGCGCATAATCCTTGTTGCCAGGGCGGCAAAGCCGGTCAATGCCGCCAATGCAAGTGCCGCGTAAGGCAGGCGTGGCGCTGGCCAAGATGGATCGCGGCAGAAGCGCGCGCTCACCTGGCGCCAGGCGAAACGGCGCGACGCCGGGCTGCTGGGTGATCGCGAAACGTTGCGGCTCGATGCCGAACGATGGGGCTGTTCGCGTTAGGCGCGGCCTTTGTAACCGCCATTTTTCTCTGCCACCTCGCGGGCGGCATGATCACCGCGTTAACGGCCTACTCGTCGATCCTGAAAATGCGCAGTTGCGCTTCCAGTTCGATCGCGCGTTGCCTGACGATCGCCGTGTGGTCGGCGGCCTGCATCGGCACGTACATCGTGCCCTGTCGCGTTGCAAACAGTGCGTTGCTTGCCTGGATATGCGCGTCACGAAAGCGCAGCCACGCGCGCTGCGCCTCGCGCAGTTTACCCGCCGCGTCGTTGGGCAAGGCGTGCAACAGCGCGCGGTAGGCCGCGCCCATGCGCTTGTCGTAGGCGTCGCGGGCAGCGACCTCGCAGCCGACCTGGCCGGCCGTGGATCCGTTGCTCGCGCCATCCAGGCAGCGCCGCGGCTCGGTTTCGGTCTTGTCCGCGCGCTCCACGGCGTGGGCAGAGGCAGCGTATGGTGTGGCAACGAAAACGGCCAGGTGCGCGATTTGGCGAATCTCCATCAAGGCCTCTCCTCTCGATTGCGGCCTAACCTCTAGCTTTCCAGATGCCCACTGATCGAGGCATTTGCTGCGGTTCGAACGCGATAGGGAGTGTAAACCGTTCCAGACCTGCTTGCCCGCCGGCTGTTGGTCTTCGCATCGCAAAAAGGGTGCTCAAACGCACGTTGCCCCGCCGAATGGCAGAGGCCAATACCTATCAGGATACCCGTATGGCTTTCGATTGGTGCCGAACGCGCCAGAATAGCGCCGCGCGAAAATCGCGGAGAAACTGGCCGATGCCAGCCATTCAGCGCATGCGCAGGGAGATTTGCAAGAGAGAAAGTAGCGCCAGGAGAGGACTCCCATTCACGCCCATTTATGCCTGAATTCCGCCACTTTTTGTGAGGATCTTCTGCTTGATGCCCTAAGCGATACCCTCAGAAATTATCTTGGGCAGGTTCGAGTTCTTGATGCTGCCGAATCGCCCTGCCGATCGCGTCTTTGCTGCTGTCCTGCTAACGCCTGTGCGCCTCTTACTCCACCCGAACCATCGGAGCACTTCATCAGTACTGCGTGGAGCGAGACCAGCGGTGAATGCTCAATTACGCGGGGATGATAGAGCGCGGTAGCGATCACCGGCTGGATCGAGGTGCTTGGCATCGGGTGAAAGCGAATTGTAGTAGTGGTATTGGCTTCGGCCGATGTCATGCCTAGCGCCACCAACCATGCGCTCTGCGCGATCGCGCACCTCAGGCGAAAATTTGTTCCGGGTCTTGCTCATAACGAAAGCTCCTTTTCACAAACAGGAGCCTTCGGAAAAGCCAGGGCGGTCCAGTTCGTGCTCGCTGCCTGGCAGCACGACTGTGACCACACCGACATTACGGCCTAGGGCTGTAGTGAGGCAAGGTAGGCGGAAACGTCCCTGACGTCTGCTGCGGACAATCCCCGGGCAACTACCTTCATGGGCGCAACCCCCGGATTGGCACGTGCTCCGGTCCGCATATCCCACAACGTACGCGCGACATAGCCGGCTGGCCGTCCGGCGATAGGCGGCGTCATGCCTATGCCCTCCAGGCGTTCGCCGTGACAGCTCTGGCACGGCATCCCCCCGCCACCGCCGGTCATGACGATGCGTCTCCCGCTGTCGATTGCCCCCAACGGGGCATAATCGGTCATCACCACATGATCGTCGTCGATCATCATGCGTCGCAGGTCACTGGACAATTCGACAACGCGGTTGCCGATCGGCTCGGTTCCTCTGCCCGGAGCGACATTGAGCCAGCCATATTTGTCGGGATAGGTCTGCGGCGCCGTAGTGCTCTCGACGACTTTTACCCAGCGCGACCTCGGCAGTTGCGAAAAGTATGTCGCCGCCTGTCTGAGTTCCGTCGGCGAGACCGCTTTTGCTACCTTGATCATCTCGGCCGTGCTGGGCTGCCCGCGTGCGGCTGACCGGCGATCGCCGTTTCGAAACGCCATGACTTGCTCGATGATATAATCGGCTGGGAGGCCGGCCAGATCCGCAGAGGCGGGAAAGCCTGCCCCGTTCAACAAATGGCATTCTGCGCATGGCGTGAGCCCGGCCCGTCCGGGACCGCCTACGACCGCTGGAGCCGGCGGGTGATCCTGTGGGTGCCAGTCGATCGGCCTTGGCGCTGCTTCCATCTGCGCGCGGGATAAGACGAGCGGGCTGCCGGGCACGCGAAACGGCCCCGTGCCAAGCGGCTGTCCGTAGGTCGACGTCGGACCGTGCGGATAGGCCCATGCCAACGCCGATATCGGGTCAGCATCGCGTTGGCATGCCGATACCAAGATCAAGAGTGCGGCGGCCAAAACTCCCGGTCGAGCTCGCTGCCGAGTCTTGCGCATCGCCATGCTCATTTCGCCCCGTACCGTTGCGCAATCATAACAAGCCTGCGCAGGTTGATAAGTCGCGCGTATTCGCGGGATCTAGGCGATGTGGAATTTGTCCACGCCGCCTAGGTAATGGTAGGTCTTTCTACGACGTCTCACTGCCGCTCGTAAACGAGCATGACTTTTTTGGCGGGTGCAAAGCGATCGCCTGATCGTTGAGCCTTCCGCATGATTTCGGCTTGATCATTCTTTCATTGCTATGAGACCGCAGCGCGCTCGCGCCCACGCCGCGCTGAGGAGAGCATAAGTGCGACGATGCCGCCAGCCCCCGCTATCAGCAGCCCAAGGCACGTGCTGCGCACGTCGGACAGCGCGATCATCAGCAGGATTGCCAGGTCCATGAACAGGGCGAGCGCTGGCAGAAACGGGTAGCCTATCGCGCGGTAGGGCCGGTTCAGCTCTGGCTCGCGCCGCCGCAGCTGAAAGAACGCCAGGTCCATCGCGGCGGTTACTGCCAGCGCCAAAGTCCCCATCAGCATGAAGATTGTCTCGTATCGCCCGGTAAGCACCAACAGGACAGCGACCCCAGCGAATGCCAACAACGCAAGATCCGGCGTGCCGCCAGCGTTGACGCTGGTCAGGAAACGCGGGGCGTAGGATGCCTTGCCCAGCGCGAACAGGACGCGCGTGCCGGGCATGATCCCGCTGTTCATGCAGACGACCAGCGTGGCGAACGCCACAGCCGACAAGATTCTGATACCCGTTGTACCCAGGGCGCTGCCAAGCGCCAGTTGCGCCGGGAATGCTGCGCCCGAAAGCTTCGCCAACGGCAGGGCGTGGCCAAGGCCCAGCAGCATGCCGACGTACAGCGCGCCAAAGGCAATGACCGACCAGCCTAGCGCGCGCGGCACGGTACGGCCGGGATCGGCGGTTTCTTCGGCGAAATAGGCGGCGTTGTTCCAACCGACATAGGTGCCGTAGACCAGCTGATAGCCGATGATCAGTCCCCCGGCGGTCCAGATCGGGGCCTTCGCCGGCACCAATGCTGCCACTGGCGCTGCGGTCGGGGCAACAACGAACAACAGGACAATGATTCCGATGACCAACGCCGCCTGAACCAGACTGGCCGTCATCTGCGTCCTTTCGCCAGCCACGACACCGCGCCAATTGATCAGTGAGAAAACGATCAGCAGAATCGCCGCGCTTAGCCTCGGGTCCGGCGCGATGATCGGCCATACAATCGCCAGAAAGATCGGCGCCCCCGCCGCAGCCTGCGCGGTGCCGGCGATACAGCTTAGCGCGTCCGTCCAGCCGATCACCATGGCGGCCGTGTCGCCAAATGCCCGACGTGCGACGACGACGCTGCCGCCCGACAAGCCGATGGCAGTCGACACTTCTGCCCATAGATTTGCCGACAGCAGTGACTGCGCCCCCACCGCGACGATCAGCAACACGGCAAGACGGACACTGCCGGTCTGCGCAATCACATTGCCTGGGCTGCGAAAGATGCCGCTACCGACCATATTGCCGAGCCCGACAGCGAGCGCGAACGCGGTCCCGAGCACGCGAAGCAGGCCCGATGAGGTTTTCACAGAGTACACCAGATCACCCCCCAGGGCTGGGCCTGATTTGCGAACCAGGTCGCGGACCAACCGCCTGTTGACGCATCGCTTAATCCTGCGCGTTCGATGCAATCCGGCCTGCGCATGTCAGCCCCCGCGGTGTCGTCAGTTCATCTTGGTGATCGGGGGCGGAGGCGAGCTGCCACTTGCCGCCGCGGCAACAATGACGATCCTCATTGTGCGACCCCTTCTGGTCAGCTCTTGTGCGCGGTCAGACGGTCGACAGAGCCGAGCAGTTTGTTGTCATTGCTGATTGCCAGCGTCTTGCCGTCTGCGAGCACGGTCAGCGTGCGTACGATCCCGATCTGCCCCTGGCGCCGAAACGTCTCGATCAGCGTGCGCGGGCCATCGCGTGTCACCGACACCTCTCCGGGTATGTCCGTGCCGGATATCGGCACGAACCCGCCGCCGATCGTCGCTGCGAACGATTGGCCGGTGGAGTTACGCTGGGACATGACGTTGCCGTTGACGGTGATAGTGAAGCGGGTCTTTTCCGAGCTCGGATCGGCGATACTGGTGGTGCGCCATGCACCCGATGTCAGATGTGCGGCGGGATCCGCAGTCCCCGTGCGAACCTGGACTCCGGTCTCTTTGGTCGTCTTCCCGCTGGAGGCGCCGCCAATGACGACGGTGTAGGTCAGCGTCGCGCCATCGGGTGAGGCAACGTCGGTCTCATCGTGCACCACCCGGCCACGGAGGCGCTCGACCATCCGCATGGTGCGGGGGTCGATGATCGTCACCGATGCTTCGTCAAGGCTGGTCTGGCGGGCCACCGGATGGAACGCACCATCCGCAGGGATCGTGTATGACGGGACACAGCTGTCGCAGGTGAATTGCCCGTCCTTGACCGTCACCGTGAACGGCTTGTTCGAAAGCTGCGCCGACGAAAGATCGAGTACCCACTCGCCGTTGAAAACGCTCTGCTCCGCAGCAGACGTGCTCGACGCCGCACAGAGGAGCGCGACTGCTGAAAGGAAGTGCTTCATAGAGCCCCCACCGAGTTAATTGCGTCAGGATAAGCTTACGCGGCCGGATGAGCGCTCGACGTGATTAACGACGTCGTCTTTCTGTGGCCTGCCCAAGCGATATCCCAGCGGCGTGATTTCGGTGATGGAACATTTTTGATCAGCTCGTGATCGAGGTTCAGGCGGCGATGCCGTCGCGATCTACGTTCTTCTGGTCGCTAACGTCGCGGAATGTGCGGGCAACGGCTCCGAGATAGACGATCATCTTCGTGGCGAAGACCCACTCGATCATGTCCTGGCCGGCGTCGGTAAAAGTTACCGCTCCGTCGTTTAGTTCGATCAGCTGTGCCTCTACGGCGGATTGGAAAAGACGCCGGATATGGGGGCGGGATACATGAAAGCGCCGCGCTGCCGTAGCAACTGCAAAAGGGATCGAACCGGTCGGCGGGAAGCTATCGCCCGGCGCTTCGCTCACGAGCTGGTTGAGGATTTGGGCTCCGGCGTGACGATGCGAGAAAACCTGGAAGTAGTTGTCCACGTCGTGTCCCTGCGCGCTGCTGTCCAGAAACCCTTGCGTCAAGTGCCGCACCAAGGCGTGAAAGGTGCGGGGATCGTCCAAGGCGCCAGCCACCTGCTTTGCTGCCGGTGCAATCCAAGCGGTCGCCTCGACAACCTGACGAAGATGAGCGGTGTAGGTATTCAGGAATTTGTCGGTCGGGAGGTAAACGGCCGGGGAATGCGAGGGACGTGCCGGCCTCACTTCGATAAACCGAAGATAGTCCATGTAGATAAGAAGCAAGCGCGCCCGGCCGGGGCTAGCGAGCCCAAGCTGTGTCATCAACTCCTTCAAGCGCGGCAGGGTTATGCCGCCCGAAACGTGAAGCATCGCCGTGCACAAAGCGGCGACCTTGCGACCTGCATCCTTGAGTATGCCGGCGATAGCGGGGTCGGCGTCAGCGCTTTCGAGCATTGCCCGTGCTAGCCAGCGGATGGCGCTGGGATAGCCTGGATTGGCGCGTAGACGCACATAACTTTCCAGCGGAATGATCGCGCCGGTATCCCAGGACAGCAAGTCCGTCATTTGATCCTCTAGCGCTCAGACTCGATCAGGGCGATCGGCTTTAGATGTAGTCGGCGCTCTGATCATCAGAGAGATACCCGAAAACGCGGAATTCGCTGGGAGTTTTCTCGCCGGGCACATTAACAGCCTTGAGGGATGATCTGACGACTTCTCGGTCAGCAGGTGTTTCAACCTGAATATCGACATGCAGAATGGCATCATATGCTAGCCGGAACCGAGGTCAGGATAAGCTCCGGCATAGCAACTTTGGTATCGCGCTCAAGGCGCATCGCGCCTCTCCAGCATCCTTGCACGGGTGATTACCGCCGCCAGGATGCGTGGACGTCACAGAAGTTATTCGGCGCGTGATCCGGGGACATTGGTGTTCTTGCTGGTCGGCACCGGCACCCGGCGCCACAGCAGGTGATCGAGGGACAGGGTTCCACCACCCTTGGCCAGCAGGGGCAACAGCAGACCGGCCCAGCTCAGATGGGTGGGCCAGGCATCGGGATAGACGAACACTTCGATCACCAGTGTCATGCCCAGCAGGCCGAGCGCCCCCAATCTGGTAAACAGGCCAAGGAACAGCAGCAGCGAGAACAGGTGCTCCGAAATCGTTGCGGCATAGGCGGCGAGGTGTGGTGGCACGAGCGGCAGCGCATAGTCGCTGGCAAAGAGGTCGAACGTGCCGTCGGTGATGGTGAACCAGCCTTCCACCTTGGCGCGGCCCGACAGGAAAAAGATGGCGCCCGCGCCCAGCCTCGCCACCAGCAGCAACAGCCATTCGGGAAGCAGCCGCCGCGCCTGATCGGTGGCGTGGTGGCAAAGCGAGATCAGCGTGGTCATCGGCTTGTCCTTGGTCGTTCGGCAGACATGGCAAGGCGGCCCGGACAGTGCGGATGGCAGCGTCCGGGCACCGGTTGGTTGAGAGGGCTGGTTCAACCGCGCGGCGTGAGCGAGCCCATGCCGTGGGGCGTCTTGATCGACGTGCAGGTGCCGATCTTCACCGCTTTCCAGGCGTTGCCCTGATAGTCCTTGACCGAGGTGCCGGCGCAACTGGTGCCGGCACCGGCCTTGCAGTCGTTCTTGCCGGCGAGCGCGACGCCATAGCACTTCTCGGTCTTGGGAGCGTCGGCGGCCTGCGCGCTCGCCCCGGCAATGGTGGCCGAGAGGGCAACCGAGAGAGCGACGGCAGCGGCGGCTTGGGTGATGGTCATGATCAAGCTCCTTGGGAATGAAGGCGGTCAGGTGCGGCGCGGGCGGCGATCCCGCCCCGGCCGACAGGGAGCATTTCGGCGCGGGTGGACAGTCGGTTACAGAATATATTTTCGACGATGGGCCGCTTGCGGTGTAACCATCGGCGGGTCTGGCGCGAAGCATGGCGTGGGAGCCCACATGCAAGCGAACGAAGCCCAGTTGAAAGCGTGGATGATTGGCGGTCTGGATGGCGATGCGGCCAGCCAGGCGCAATTGCTGCGCGCGCTCGTTCCTGTGCTCGAAGCGTTCTACCGCCGCCGCATGCGCGATCGCCGCGACGACATCGACGATCTCGTGCAGGAAACGCTGATTGCCGTTCACACGCGGCGGGCGACGTTCGACCGGGAGCGCGCGTTCGGTGGCTGGCTGTTCGCCATTGCGCGCTACAAGATGGTCGACCACTTCCGCCGCTGCGGCCGAACCTGCCCGATCGAGGGGCTGGACGACATTCTGGTTGCCGAGGGGTTCGAGGAGGCCAGCAGCGCGCGGATCGATATCGACCGCTTGCTGGACGCGCTGCCGGCCAAGCAGTCGCAGGCGATCCGCGCCACCCGCCTCGACGGACTCAGCACGCACGAGGCGGCGGCGCGGGAAAGGATGGGGGAATCTGACGTGAAAGTGTCGGTGCATCGCGGCCTGAAAGCGCTTGCGGCCCGTATCAGAGGCGAATTGTAGGATGAACACCGACCAACTGATCGATGCCCTGGCGCGCGAGGTGACGCCCGTGCCGCGCCATGCCGTGGGGCGCCGCCTGGCCATTGGTCTTGCCGCGGGGGGCGTGATCACGCTTGCGCTGATCGCCTGGCTGCTAGGGTTCAATCCGCAGCTTGGCGCGGCCATCCGGCACTATTCGTTCTGGATGAAATGGGGCTACACCGTGTCGCTGGGCATCTGCGCGGCGCTGGCCACGGCGCGCCTCGCCCGGCCCGATAGTGGCCGGTTCGGCTGGTTGTGGCTGATGGCGATCCCGGTCCTTTCGCTGGTGGCGATCGGCTTGTTCGAAATGAGCCGGGTTCCGCCCGCCCAATGGCTGGCGATGTGGCTGGGGCAAAGCTGGAGCGTGTGCTCGTCGATCGTGTTCCTGCTCTCGGTGCCGATCTTTGGCGGGCTCTTGTGGTCGTTTCGGCGCCTTGCCCCAACGCGCCTGAGAGCCGCCGGCGGCACCGCAGGGCTGACGGCGGGATCGTGGGGCGCAACGCTCTATTGCCTGCACTGCCCCGAAGTGTCCGCGATCTTCGTGCTGACCTGGTATACCCTGGGGATTGGCCTGGCGGCGCTTGCCGGCGCCATCCTCGGGCCGCGTCTGCTGCGCTGGTAATCTTTTTTCGCCGCTGTAACCGCAGCCGGCACCCTGGCGAATAACCCCATGCCACTTTCGGCAATCGCATTTCCCAGGAGCGCTATGATGAACACTCTCAATTCGGGCCTGAGCCTCGCTGCCACTGCTGCCGTCGTGGCCGTGGCGGCCGCGGCTGTTGCCACCCCGGCGATGGCAGCGAGCGGCACGGCCGTGGTCCACTGCTATGGCGTCAATAGCTGCAAGGGCACGTCGGACTGCAAGTCGGGCAACCATGACTGCAAGGGCCAGAACGACTGCAAGGGCCAGGGTTTCAAGGCTCTGTCGGTCAAGGCCTGCAAGGCCGCTGGCGGCAGCCTGACCGAGCCCAAGTAAGCGCCGCGACATCCACCCC
>NZ_BCYV01000018.1 GCF_001598375.1 Novosphingobium capsulatum NBRC 12533 | reverse complement strand
GGGTTGCGCGGCGGCCGGCTGCGGCGCGGGCGCGGGGGCCGGCACCGAAACCGGCGGCGGCGCGGCGGCGGCGGGCACGGCAGGCGCGGGGGATGCCGGCAGGCGCACCGCCGGCATCACGGCTTCGCTGCCGATGGCGATTTCGCAATCGTCGCCCACGAAATCGAAAATGTCCCGCACGCTCGCTTCGTCAACGCTGCCGGGCATGCGGAACGTCCAGCCGAGATAGCCCATGCCGGGATCGAGCACGTCGAGGTGCGGCACCGCGCCAACCTCGCAATCGACGCAGGCGCCGCCCAGCTCCAGCACCTCGCGCAGCATCAGCATCGGCTCGCTGCCGTTGCGCATGGCGCCGGCATGGGGGCGGATCTTGACGATCCATCCGCCCGGTGCATCTTCGCCCTCGGTGGCGTTTTCCGCCTTGTCGCTGGCCGCCATGGCGCCGGCAATACTGTCGAGCATCGAATCGAAATCGAGGCCCATGTCATCGAACGCGGCGTCGTCGCTGCTGCTGCTGGCCGGTGCCGGTGCCGCTTCTGGCGCGGGCGCCGGTTCATGCGCTGCTGCCGGCGCGGCGCCGGCATTGGCGGCCATGGCGGCGGTCAGTTCGGCCTGGAGCGCGGCATCGTCGGGCGTGTCGCCCTGGCCGCGCGCGGCCATGACATGGTCGCTCAAGGTATCGAGCGCGCGCAGCAGCAGATCGATCAGCGGCTCGGTGATCGCCACGGTACCATCGCGCACGTCGGACAGCAGCGTCTCGAACGTGTGGGTATAGGCCTGCAACGCGATGAAGCCAAAGGCGCCGGCGCCACCCTTGATCGAGTGGACGCCGCGGAACACGGCATTGACGGTATCGGCGTCCTGGGTGCCTTCCTTGCACGCGGCCAGGCCCTGTTCGGCCGCAGCCAGCGATTCCTCGCATTCGGCAAAGAAGATCGCCTGGATTTCTTCCGCGTTCATGCGTGCGCTCCGTCAAAGAGTTCGGTTTCCAGCCCGATCTGGCGGGCGGCTTCGCGCAGGGCGGGCGAGGGTTCGATCACCGCGCCATCGCCGCTGCGCCGCGCGCTCACCAGAACCTGGAACATCGCCTGGCCCACATGGGTGCAGGCCGTGCCATCGATCTGCAGGGGGCCGGTGCCCAGCGCCGCCACCAGTTCGGGCAGCAGCACCTCGGCAGCCGCCCGGTCGCAGCGGGGTGGCAGAGTGATCGTGGGCATCGCGTCGGTTTCCCCTCGATAGCGCAATGACGTGAAGTCAGCTTTCTGGCGGCCGCTGCGTGGGGCGAATCGGCCGTTGCCAAGGGTTTGGCGCGGGCCGTGGGCAACACGGTGGCGGGTGGTCGACACAGGCTTAGCGGGAATGGGGAAAGGCGCGCTTTCCGCGCTCTTAGGGTGAGATACCTAGGGGCGCGGATGGAATTTGCACCGGGCTCGCTGGCTATGGATGGGCTTGCAGATGGCGCCGTGACAGTGGCGCCCAGACGAAGGTTTCATGATCCATGCACGAAGCTCGCGTTCTTGTGGTGGACGATTCGGCGGCGATGCGCGCGCTGTTTTCGGACATCCTCGACCAGACCAAGAATGTTGTCGTCGTCGGCGCTGCCGCCAATGCGGCAGACGCGCGCGAACGCATTGCGGATCTCAAACCCAACGTGATCACGCTCGACGTGGAAATGCCGGGGATGAGCGGGATCGAGTTCCTGGAAGAGATCATGGGCAGCAACCCGCTGCCGGTGGTGATGCTCTCCAGCCTGACCCAGGCCGGCACGGAAACCTCGCTCAAGGCGTTCGAGCTGGGCGCGGTGGAATGCTTTCCCAAGCCGCTCAAGGCCACGCCCGAACAGTTTGCCAAGACCGTGGGCAAGCTGGGCAAGATCGTGCTGGCGGCGGCCAATTCCAACGTACGTGACCGCTCCAAGCAGCAGGCCAAGCGCGAGGCAGCTGCGGCAGCCGAAGCGGCCAAGTTCACCTGGAACGGGCGGTTCGTGGCGTTCAGCGCCTCGATGGGCGGGATCGACGCCTTGACCACGATCCTGGCCGAATGGCCCGATGAATGCCCGCCCACGGTGATCTGCCTTCAGGCCGAACCGATGCTGGCCGAAACCTTCATCAAGCGGCTCGATACCGATCTGGGCTGCAGCGTGAAAATCGCCCGCGATGGTGCTGCCCTCGCCCAGGGCACGATCCACATCGCCGCCGATCCCGATCGCCACGTGGTGATCGAGCCGGGCCAGCCGCCCAAGATCCGCCTGATGGAGCGCGAGCCGGTGGAGGGCTCGCGTCCTTCGGCCAACCTGCTCTACGGCTCGATCGCGCGCGCCGGCATTCCGGCCGTGGGCGCACTGCTCACCGGCATGGGCAACGATGGTGCCAAGGGTTTGAAGCTGCTGCACGACAGCGGCATGGACACGATCGTGCAAGACCCCAAGAGCGCCCTGGTCAGCGAGGCGCCAAGCGCCGCAATCGAGATCGGCGCTGCCGGCCGCCAGATCGCGCTCGATGATCTGGGCGCGGCAGTGATCGGCCTGTGCAACCAGAGCTGAGCCAGGGACCAGAAACGGCAAGGCCCGGTGACGCTATGGTGTCACCGGGCCTTGTGGCTGTGCGGAAAACGCGTGATCAGTGGCCCATCATGGCCTGGCGGATTTCCAGGAAATCCTTGCGGATGGTGTCCATCTTGGCCCCGTCGAAGCGCAGCGCGCTGTCGAGCACGGTGCGCCGGGCAGACTGGTAGAGCTGGATCAGCGCAGGGCCGGTCGGCGTCTGGCTGTCCACGCCCATCTGCAGCGCGGTCAACGCCGAGACCGCGCGGGTAAGCGCCGCGCTCTTGGCGGCATTGTCGCCGGTCTTGTCGGCATAGATCGCCCGGCCGAGCGAGCCGGCCACCTGTTCCAGACACAGGTCGACCAATTGGCGCGGGTTGGCGCCGTGCACCCGCGCCTCGAAATCGACGCGGCGATAGGCTTCCCCCGGATCGCGGTTATAGCGCATGTCAGAACCCGTTGCCCCTCTGGTAATTCACGCTGCGGTTGTGCTCGGTCACGATCGCGATCGGCATCAGCCGCTCTTGTTGTTCCACGCCGTGATCTGGTTGGTCAGGAACGTCAGCGTCGATTGAGAATCCGAAACCTTGGTCGCCAGGGCGGCATAGCGCGTGAGCAACTGGCTGCGCAGCGTGGCCTGCTGGTTCTGCAGATCGGTCAATTGCGTGGTCAGCGTCGCCTGCTTGGTGCCCAGCGAGGTGATCACCCCGCCCAGCGAGCCGGGATCGGTGGTCGACGCCACCGAGCGCGAGATCGAATCGAACGTGGCATAGACGCCATAGAGGCCGTTGGTGAACATGGCCGCGACGCCATCGGGGTTCTTGCTCAGCGAATTGCCGAGTACCGTGGTATCGAGGCTGAACGTGCCATCGCGGTTGATCTTGAGGCCCAGGTCGCTGAGCGTGCTGGGCTGGCCGCTGGCGGCATTGGGCATCACCACCTTGCTGGCCAGCGTGGTCAGCGTCTGGCGCAGCGATCGCGCGCCGGGATTGTTGTTGAGCGAGCCATTGGTGGGATCGGTATCCGATGTCAGCGTGCTGACCACCTGGTTCAGCGCATCGACCAGATCGGTCATCGCCGTCTGGATCGCGCTCGATGGATCGGAAAAGGTGATCGTGGTCGGCGATCCGGTGTTGGTGCCGGTCAGCTTGAGCGTAAGGCCTGGCGCCGCATCGGTGATGGTGTTCGACGTGGCCGTGCGCGCCACGCCATCGAGCGTATAGGCCGCATCGGTGGCGGTGGACTTGAGCCGGGTGGCATCGCCCGCCGGCGTCCACGCCAGGCCAGCCAGCGTGGTATCGCCGGCAGCCGGCGTGGTTTCGATCTGAAAGCCGTTGGCCGCGCCATCGGCGCCCTTGATCACCAGTTGCGCGCCACTCGCCCCGGTGGCGACATAGGCCGAAACCCCTGCGCCCGTGGCGTTGATCTTTTGCGCCAGGGTGGACAGCGTATCGCTGCCGGTCAGCGTGATATCGACCTGCGACCGGCTGGAATCGGCAGTGAACGCGCCGCCTGCCACGCTGCCGAAGCGCAGCGTGAACGTGCCGGTTCCCACCGCGCTGGCGGTCGATGCCATGGCCGGGCTGACCAGCGTCTGCCCCTTGGCCAGCTGCGTTACTTCCAGGGTGGATGTGCCGCTGCCGGTGAGAGTGCCTTTGCTTACGGTGGCCACGCTGCTGTTGGTGATCGTGGGGGTGACCGCCAGATCGCCCGTGCGCACCCGGTCACCCAGCGAGCTGGCGAGCGAGCTGATCATCGACTTGAGCGTCGAGGCATCGGAAATCTGCGTGGCGACCTTGCTCTGCTTGGCCGTGACGGCATCGATCCGCGCGGCATATTGCGCGGCGGAAAGCTGGTCGGCCAGGCCCGAGCTGTCGATCGTGCTGGCGCCGAGCGAGGCCAGCAGCTTGGCCGTCGCCGAAGACGACGAAGTGGTCGCGGTGCTGGTCGACGCCGAAGTCGACGATGTCGATGAGGTCGTGGTCATACGTTCAAGAACGTCCGGCGGTTGAGGAGTTTAAGGGCGTTGCGCGCGCGTGGATGGCGTGCCGTCAGATCACCGCTTCGGGCCGGCCATCGGCGTCGAAGCGCAGCGCGACAGGCACGTTGACCATCGGCGCGGGCGGGGTATCGCCGCGCTTCAGTGACATGACGAACGCCAGGATCGCCGCGATCGGGCCATAGAGTTCCTCGCGGATCACCTGCCGCTCGCGCGTGGTGTAATAGACCGAGCGGGCCAGCGCGGGGTATTCCAGCGTGGGCAGGGCCAGTTCGGCCGCCAGTTCGCGCATCGCCAAGGCCTTTTCCCCGCGGCCCTTGGCCAGCACGATCGGCGCGGGCGCCAGATCGGGATCATAGGCCAGCGCCACGGCAAAGTGCGTGGGGTTGGTAATCACGAACTGCGCCTCGCGCATGGCCTTGTTGACCCCGGCCATGGCGATCTGGCGCTGGCGGCTGCGGATCGCCGCTTTCTTTTCCGGCGATCCTTCGCTTTCCTTGGTTTCGTCGCGAATTTCCTGAAGGCTCATGCGCAGGCGCATGAAACGGCACACGAACTGCACCGGAAAATCGATCAGGGCGATCACCACCAGGCCCGATGCCAGCAAGACCAGCAGCGAGAGCATGGCATCCCAGGCATAGGTCAGTTGCCCGCCCAGCGCGCCCGGGGTAATCTGCCCGCCGCCCAGGCCGACCAGCGCCATCAGCCGCCCGCGCATCCAGACATAGGCCATGGTGCCCAGCAGCGTCACCTTGGCCAGGCCCTTGGCCAGCTCGATCAGCCCCTGGATGCCGAACATGCGCGCCAGCCCCTTGGCGGGATCGAGCCGCGACCCCTTGGGCGCGAGGTTGCCCGCGTTCCACCGGCCAGACGAAAATGCCAGCTGCGACACCAGCGCCACCGCGATCAGCCCCCCGCCCAGCACCAGCACCGGCGGCAGCACATCGATCAGCGCGCGCGCCAGGCGCTGGCCCGGATCGAAATGATCCAGGCTGTCGCGATCCCAGGAAAAGCCGCTGCGCGTCACCTGGCCCAACTGGCCCAGCAGCCAGGGCCCGGCCAGCCACAGCCAGGCAATCCCGGCAAAGATTCCCGCCGCCGTGCCCAACTCGCGCGAGCGCAGCACGTCGCCATTTTGCGCGGCATCGCGTTTGCGCTTTTCGGTAGGGGCGAATGTCTTTTCGCCGCTGCCTTCGCCCTCTGCCATGGCCGCTGCGCTCCTATTTCACCAGCAGCGCCTGGGCCTGGCCCAGGCCCAGGGCGACCAGATCGGTCAGCGCATCATCGAGCAGCGGGGCCGAGGCGATCAGCGCGGCAATGCCGCCCAGCACGCCCATCGGCAGGCCCAGGGCAAAGATATTGAGGCTGGGCGCCGAGCGCGCCAGCACGCCAAAGGTCAGCTGCACCAGCAAGAGCAGCAGCACTACCGGCAGCGCGATGGCCAGGGCAGACACGAACATCTGCGTGCCGAACCCCACGATCAGGCCCATGCGATCGGGTGTGAACCAGCCGCCACCGGGCGGAAACGCGCGATAGCTTTCCACCAGCAGCGAAAACCATTGCAGGTGCGCGCCCAGGCCCAGGAAGATCACCGTGAGCAGCACCGAGAAATACTGCCCCAGCGCCGGCGAATGCGCGCCCGATACCGGATCGGCGGCGGTGGCGATGCTCATGCCCATGCTCGCGCCGATCATTTCGGCCGCGATCATCGGCGCGGCAAAGGCGAATTGCAGCACGAAGCCCAGCGCCAGCCCGATCACCACCTCGCCCGCCGTGGCCAGCAGGCCGGGCAGCGAAAACAGCGCGGCGGGTGCGGGGATCGTGGTCCAGTTGCACAGCATCACCGCCAGGCCGCCGGCCAGCACCACGCGCACCTGCATCGGCACTTGCTGGCTGCCGAA
The DNA here is from genome assembly GCF_001598375.1 of Novosphingobium capsulatum NBRC 12533. Taxonomy (GTDB): domain Bacteria; phylum Pseudomonadota; class Alphaproteobacteria; order Sphingomonadales; family Sphingomonadaceae; genus Novosphingobium; species Novosphingobium capsulatum. The sequence continues at coordinate 129,938 of NZ_BCYV01000018.1, read as the reverse complement.
CAGCGGGACGGCAAACAGCGCCGCGCCGCACCGCGTCATCAGGAAGATCATCCGCCAGAATTCGGTCTCCAGCGCGCCGAACCCGAAATTCATCGCGATCATCGTTACTGCCCCGTCGCCGCGATCTGGGCGAACACGTCGGTCATGAAATCGGCGATCAGGCCCAGCATCGCCCCGCCCAGCAGCACCAGGATCAGCGCGGTCACCGCCAGCTTGGGCACGAAGGTGAGGGTCTGTTCATTGACCGAGGTGGCCGCCTGGATGATGCCCACCACCAGGCCAACGGCCAGGCTGGCAAGCAACACCGGTGCTGCCACCAGCGCCGTGGTCCACAGCATGCGATCAGCAAGCGCGAGAAGCGAAGCCATGTCGTCCATGATCGTGCCCGCCCCTAGCCGAAGCTCGACGCCAGGCTGCCCATCAGCAGCGCCCAGCCATCGACCAGCACGAACAACAGGATCTTGAACGGCAGCGATACCACCGTGGGTGACATCATCATCATGCCCAGGCTCATCAGCACCGAGGAAACCACCAGGTCGATCACCAGGAACGGCAGGAACAGCATGAAGCCGATCTGGAACGCCGTTTTCAGCTCGCTGGTCACGAACGCGGGCAGCAGGATCGAAAAGGGAATGTCGCGCGTCGCCTGGTAATGCGGCGCCTTGGCCATGTCAGTGAACATGAGCAGGTCACGCTGGCGGGTTTGCCGCACCATGAAGGCGTGGAATTCCATGCCGGCCGTGCCGATCGCCTGCTCGGCATTGATCTGCCCGGTCGAATAGGGCTGGATCGCGTTGGCATTCACCTTGTCGAGCGTGGGCGCCATCACAAACAGCGAGAGAAACAGCGACAGCCCGATCAGGATCTGGTTGGGCGGCGATTGCTGCAGGCCCAATGCCGTGCGCAGGATCGAGAGCACGACCAGAATGCGGGTAAAGCTGGTCATCATCAGGATCAGCGAAGGCAGGATCGTGAGCAGCCCCATGATGAGCAGGAGCTGCAACGACAGCGACAGGCTGCCCTGCGACTGCGCCCCGGCGATCTGGCTGAACGCACGGTCCAGCGCGCCGGGAATGGCCGTCTGGCCCGGCGCGCTCTGGGCGAGGGCGGTGGTGGGGAGGATGAGCAGCGTCAGCGTGAGGCTTCGCACCCCCCCCCGACCCCCTCCTCTGAAGAGGAGGGGGAGAGAGGGCCGATAAGCCCCCTCCTCTTCAGAGGAGGGGGTTGGGGGGGGGTGGATGCCGCCCACAACATTGCCCCTCACGCCACATCCTCCCGCTTGCGCGCCGGCGCTTCGGCCAGGCGCACCAGGCCGTTCTTCGAGGTGGACACCAGGATCTCACGATCGTGGAATTCGATCACCGCCAGGCGCAGCGTGGGCGAAAGCATCTGCGTTTCCACGATCTTGACCGCGCGGCTGCCGGTAGAGGTGCCGAACTTGCCTTCAAAGCGCTTGGCCAGGCGCAGCGAGCCCCAGGCCATGCCGGCGATCAGCGGCAGCACGACCATCAGCTTGAGAATGTACCACAGCATCACGCCGCATCCTTGCGCGGGGCGTTTTCGCTGCCGGCCAGTTCGACGATGCGCAGGCCAAAACGATCGCCCTGGGCAACCACTTCGCCGCGCGCGATCAGCTTGCCGTTGACCATCACGTCGAGCAGTTCATCGGTCAGCCGGTCGAGCATGACCACGCTTTCCTCGGTCAGTGCCAGCACGTCCTTGAGCTTCATCTCGGTGCGGCCCAGTTCGACGGTGAGGCGCACATCGACATCCTTGAGGAAATCGAAACCGCGCGGTTGAAACGACATTGTGAAACCCCCCAATTGAAATCTTAGAAAATCTGCGAAAGCTGCACGGCCAGGCGATCGTCCACCGCGCCCACCGTGCCATGGCCGATGGTCTGCCCAGCCACGCGCAAGGGCACCGCCCGCGCCACCGGCACCGGCAGGATCTGGCCCACTTCCAGCGCGGAGATCGCCGCCAGCGGGACGCGCATGTCGACCAGCACGGCGCTGAGCGGCAGCGGCACATCGGCAAAGGGCGCGGCGCGCGGATCGGCCGGGGCATGCTCGGCGCTGGCGGGCGGGCGCTCGCCATTGGCGAACAGCGCGGCCAGCGTGTCATAGGGAAAGGCCATTTCGATCGCCCAGGCCGGGCGGCCGGGCTCGGTGATCGAAAAGACCAGCGCGACGATATGCTCGTCGTTGCCGAACGGGGCGAGGTGGTCGATGTTGCCCTCGCGGCGCAGCGGGCGGATCACGTCGGCAGTATCGGCACCCAGCGCGCTGGCCAGGCAGCCGGCCAGCATGGCTTCCAGGCGGTGCACCATCAGTTCGGCCGACAGCGGCAGTTCGCGCGGCAATTGCTGCGGTGCCACGCCGGCACCACCAAACGCGCGATCGACCAGCCGCAGCACCACTTCGCCGGCCACCATGCCCAGGATGCGGTCATTGGCCGCGCCCGCGCCAAACAGGGTATAGGCGCCCAGGTTGCGGTGGCCCATCACCTGCATCGTGGCATAATCGGAATAGACGGTGCGTTCGGGACGGCTGCATTCCACCAGCGGTTCATCGCCGCCCAGCAACCCGGCCAGGGCGCTGCCCAATTCGCGCGCCAGCTTTTCGGCCGTGCGGCTGAGCGCCGTGACCAGGTCTGCCTGGCTCGCTCCGGGGCGCAGCAGTTGCGGGCAGTGGCTTGCCACTACCCGCTCTGCCACGAATTCCCGTTCAGGCTTCATCGTCTTGCTTCCCCATTGCCCGTAAAATGCCCGTCAATCCGCAAACCTGCGGCTCACTGCACGATGAATTGCTTGAAATAGACCGCATCCACCCCGCCAAAGCCTTCGGTGTCGGTCAGCACCTTGTTGATCGCGGCGGTCATGCGCTGCTGCAGGCGCTGCTTGCCCTGGGTGGTTTCCACGTCGGTATCGGGCGTATCGGCCAAGACGGTGAGCAGGGCTGAACGGATCGCCAGCTCGTGCTTCTTCATCCACATCACCACGCGATAATCGCGGCGCGTCGATGCCGCGATCGAGGCCTGGACCAGGCGATCGCTGTCCTTGAGGTTCGAGGTGAAATCGTCGGAAAACGAATAGTAGACGGTGCGGTATTCGCTGCCGCCTTCGCCTTCCACTTCCTTGGCCCCGCCTTCGCCTTCGCCGCCTTCCTTGGCGACGGGGGCATAGGGGTCTTCCTCGCCCTTGCGGATCAGCTTGGGCTTGTTGTCTTCATGGATGACCACTTGCGGTCCACCCAGGATGTGCATGGCAAACAGGGCGTAGACCCCGCCACCACCCATCACCAGCGTGGCCACGACCACGCCGATGAGCACCACAAGACCGCCCTTTTTCTTCTTGGGCGCGTCCTTGTCCTTTTCCTTCTTGTCGCTCATGCCGGTTCCTTGATCGTCAGATGGCCAGGGGATTGAGGCGTCGATTTACGCGCGGGATCACGCGTAGACGCCGCCCTGGGCCGTGTCGGGCTCGTCGCTCCGGTCCGGCGAGCGGCGGGCGGCAAGGCCCGCGCTGTCCGGCGCCGCGGCGCGTTGCGGCTGGCGCGGATCGCCACCCTGGCCCTGTGAAGGGGTTTGTGATTGCGACTGGCCGGCAAACGCCTGGCCAGATCCACTCTGGCTGGCGCCGTTCTGGCCCGAAGTGTTCTGGCTCGATGCGTTTTGGCCTGCCGGGTTTTGGCCAGCCGAGTTTTGGTTGGCGGCCGTGCCGGCGTCTGCACGGCTGGCGGCCAGCACGGCGGGGGCAAAGCCGGGATCGGCGCTGGCCATGGTCACGGTCAGGCCATCGTCCTTTTGCCGGAACTGCAGATCGATCCGCCCGAACGTGCCGTGGGCCAGCGTGGCAGCCACCGTGGCGCCCTGGCCATCCTGGCGGGCACGGGCCACGGCATCGACCAGCGCGGCAACCTGCGCGCCGGGGATAGTGGCGTCAGGCGCCGGATCAGTGATGGCTGGCGTAGCCACTGGCTGGGGCGCGGCCACGGCGAGGGCGGAAAGGGGCAGCGGCGCCACGGCAGTGGCGCTGGCTGGTGCCAGGGGCGTTGCGGCCGGTTCGGCTTCGGCCGGTGACGCTGGCTCTGCAGAAACTGGCTGCTGCGGCTGGCGCGCCGCCAGCACCTGTTGCGTCGCAATCGGCGCAGTGGGCACAGCGGGCGCGGGGGCGTGCGCGATCGTGGTGGCAACCGGGGCAGGCGCCGGGGCAGCCGCTGCGGCTTGCGGCACCAGTGCCAGCGGTTCAGCCACGGTGGCAGCGGGCGCGTTGCTATCGGCCGGGGCGAGCGGCCGCGGTGTCGCCAGCCCGGCCGGCATCAAGGGATTCGTCGGCGTTTCCGGGCGAGGCTGGCCAGCCTGGGGCACGGCCATCGGCCCGGGCGCGGCTGGTTGCGCAAGCGCTGGCTGCATCGCTCGCGCCGGTGCCGGGGCATGCGCGATGGCCTGCTCTGGCGCGGGCGTGGCCGGGGCGGCAGGCAGCATGATTGGCGCAGGGATGCTGGCCAGGGCCAGGCTGGCTGCGGCCGGGGCCGCGACAGGGTCGGCAGGCGTTGCATCACCGGGTGCCGCCGGGGTGGCGGCTGCGGCGGTTTCGTCTGCTGTCAGATCATCGGCATCGGCATCGGCATCAGCTTTGGCAGCGTGGCGCAGGGCCAGCAGGCTGGCCATGGCGCGATGCGTCACCACCGGCATGGCGGCCGGCGGCGTTGCCTCTGGCACAGCGGGCGCCTGATCCGGCGTGACGGCCGGTGCGGCGCCGTGCGCCGGTGCTGGTGCCAGTGCTGGCGCAAGTGCAGGCGCGGTGCCGGTGACAGGCTGGCTTGTCGCCGGCGTGGTGGCAATCGGTGCGGCGGCTATCGGCGGGACCACAACTGGCCCAGCAACCGGTGCGACCACAACCGGCGCAGGGCTCGGCGCCACGGCGGGAGCCGCCGCCACAGCCACAGCTGCGACAGGAGCGGGCGCTTTAGGCGTGGCGGCCTTGCCGTTTGCCGGCAAGATATTGCCGGTTTCGGCCAGCAGGCTTGCCGTGGCAGGCAGCGGCAGTTCCGCCGGGGCGGCAGGCGCGCTCAGCTCGGCCGGAATGGCGGCGGTGGCGGGCAGGGCCGCTGGCAGGGTCTCTGCCGTGTCGAGAAGCGCAGCAAATCCGGTGGTTTCGCCCGGTTGCGCCGGTCCGACGACAATCGCTGCCGTCACGCCCGCCATGATGGCGGGGGCGGATGAAGCGGCAGTGGGGGTGGCAATCGATACCATCGCGGTACAAGCTCCTGGGCGGTATGCCCACGGTTAATTCAAGAGCCGTGCCAATCGCGCGAATGCGGCATAGGGATGGTTTCGGATGCGGGGTCTTCGCGGTTGCGTGCGGCGCCCAGCGGGGTGCCGGCCTGGGCGCGGACTCGGGCCAGGGCCTGCGCCTCTGCCGCGATGCGATCGGCCACGGCAGCGCGGCGGCGCTCGGCCGCGGCCACTTCGGCGGCGCGGGCATCGGCAATGCGGCGGGCGGTGTCGATTTCGCCGGCAGTGCTGCGGGCAATGCGTTCGAGACCCGCGCGAAATGCGCCAAGGTGGGCCAATGCCGCACCATCATCGGCATCGGTGCGCGCGGCATAGCTGTCTGCCAGTGTGCCGGTGCGCTCGGCCAGATGTTGCAACTGGGTCAGCGTGCTTTCGGCCTGACCGGCGGCCAGCATCGCCTGGCGATGGCCGATCTCGCGCAGCTTTTCCAGCCGGCGCAGCCGCACCAGCCGCTGGTTGCGGGCCTTGATCGTCATGGCGCGCTCAGCTGCCCAGCAACTGGGTCAATTGGTTAATGCAGCTGTCCAGTGGCACGATGTCCTGCGCGGGTTGCATCAGGAAATCGGCCAGCGCGCCGTGCATGGCGATCGCCTGGTCCAGCTGCGGGTCGGCCCCCTGGCGATAGGCGCCCATCAGCACCAGATCGCGGTTGGCCTCATAGGCGGCGATCAGCGCGCGAAACTGCCGGGCCAGGGCCTGATGCTGCGGGCTGGTGATGTCGGTCATCACCCGGCTCAGCGAGGCGGGAATGTCGATCGCGGGATAGTGCCCGCGCTGCGCCAGATCGCGCGAGAGCACGATGTGCCCATCCAGGATCGAGCGGGCGGTATCGACCACCGGATCGTCCTGGTTGTCGCCATCGGCCAGCACGGTGTAGAGCCCGGTGATCGAGCCGCCACTGGCCGCCGAATTGCCGGCGCGCTCGACCAGCTTGGTGATCGTGGCCAGCGCCGAAGGGGGATAGCCGCGCGCCGCGCCGGGTTCGCCCAGCAGCAGCGCGATTTCGCGCCCGGCATGGGCCACACGCGTCAGGCTGTCCATGATCAGCAGCACGCGCCGGCCTTGGGCGCGGAAGTATTCGGCCAGCGCCGTGGCCATCATCGCCCCGCGAATGCGCAAGTTGGGCGCATGGTCGGCCGGCACGGCGATCACCGCGCTATGCGCGCGCTTGTTGCCGGCCATGTGCCGCTCGACAAAGTCCGACACTTCGCGGGCGCGCTCGCCGATCAGGCCGACGATGACGATTTCGGCCTGGGCGCCATGGGCGACCATGTCGAGCAGGACAGATTTGCCCACGCCCGATCCGGCCATGATGCCGATGCGCTGGCCCACGCCGAACGTGGTCAGGGCGTTGAGCGCGCGCACCCCGGTATCGAATGATTGCCGCACCGGGCTGCGATCGAGCGCGCCGGCGCGCACGCCACCTGCCGGCCATTCGGCATGGGTGGCGAGCGGCGGTCCACCGTCGATGGGATGGCCTTCGCCATCCACCGCGCGGCCGAGGAATGCCTCGCCCACCGGCACCATGCCGGGCCGCCCTTCGGGCCGCACATAGGCGCCCGGGCGCAACAGCACCGGATCGCCCAGCAGCATCATCAGGCTGCGGCCATTGCGAAAGCCGATGACTTCGGCCGCCAGATCGCCGCGCCCGTGGGCGATGCGGCATTGCGTGCCGATCGGCACCGACAGGCCCGACACTTCCAGCAGCCCGCCATCGCAGGCGCTGAGCCGGCCATAGCGGCGCGGGGCAAGATCGGGATGGGCGCCAGCCAGGCGAGCCAGCAATGGCAGCGCGGGATGCAGGCCGCCGATGGTGCGATCAAGGCTGCTGCCATCGGCTGGCGGCATCAGCATTGCCGCAGCGCCTCTTCCACCGCGCGGCGCCATTGCAGCGGGCCATCTTCCACCCCGCCCAGCGCTCCATCGACGCGCACGGCGCCACGTTCCAGGCTGGAATCGGGCTCGCAGTGCCAGTCTTCGGGCAAGTGCTGGCCCACCAGCGCCAGGTCTTCGGGATGCAGGCGGATCACGCGGGCATCTTCGGCGCGGGCCAGCATCTGCGCGGCGCGGCGCACGCGCTGCTCCAGCGCGGCAGGATCGATCGCGGCATCGGCCAGCACCGCTTCGCACAGGGCCAGCACGGTCTGGCGCAGGCGCTGCTCCAGCGCATCGATCTGCGCGGCGTCCATCGCGCGCAAGGCGCTTTCGATACGGTGGCGCGCGGCGTCCTGGGTGGCGGCATCGGCCTGTGCCTGGGCCAGTGCGGCGGCTTGGCCGGCGGCAAAACCATCGGCGCGGGCGCGCTCGATCGGGTCTTCGCGCTCAGGCTCGGGCATGGCGGCAAATTCGGCCGTTGCAGGCGCCACTGGTATCCGGGCAAAGCGCGGGTCGAGCGTAAAGCCCTGCGATTGCGCCGGCACCGCGCCCCAGGCGCGCAGCGTGCGCCCGGGTTCGGGAATGCGCAGCAGGTCAGACATAGTCATCATCACCCGAACCGAACACGATCACCCCTTCGGCCGAAAGGCGGCGGGCGGCGGTGATCATGGCCTTTTGCGCCTCGGTCACCTCGGCGCGCTTGAGGCGGCCGCGCGCGGCGATCTCGTCGCGCACGCCATCGGCGGCGCGGCTCGACATGGCGCGGAAGAACACCTCGCGCTGCGGTTCCTCAATGCCCTTGAGCGCGGCGATCAGCGTGTCGCTGTCCACCTCGCGCAGCATGGCGCCCATCGATTGCGCATCCAGCACATAGAGATGTTCGAACTTGAACATCTCGTTCTCGATTTCCTTGGCGAGGGCTTTGTCCATCTTGGTGAGTTCGGGCATGACCCGCTTCTCCACCGCCTTGGCTGCGACGTTGATGATCTCGGCCGCCTCGCGCGGGCCACCCATGGTCAGGGCAGAGCGGCTGTGGATCGCCACGATGCGGCGGGTCAGCACTTCTTCCAGCATGCGCAGCGCCTCGGCCGAGACCTTGCCCAGCGTGGCGATGCGGTGGACCACCTGGGTCTGGATCGTTTCGGGCAGGCCGTGCAGCACGGCGGCGGCCACTTCCGGGTCGATCTGCACCAGCAGCACGGCAATTGCCTGGGGATGCTCGCCGCGCACCAGTGGGATCAGCACTTCGGGGTTGAGCCAGCGTGCCAGTTCCAGCGCCGAGGTATCCTGCGCCGCTTCGGGCGCGATGCGGTGCATCAGGTTGACGGCCTTCACCTCGCCCACCGCGCGCGTCATCAGATCGCGCACCTGGCCCACGCGATCGTGCGCGGTCAGGCCCAGGCGCTCGGTCCGCTCGACAAAGCCGGTGATCGACTGGGCAATGGCCACCGGGCCGATCTCGCCCAGCGCACACATCTTTTCGCCCAGCAGGCGCAGTTCCTTGGGATCGAGCTGCGCCAGCAGATCGGCCGCCTGCTGGTCTTCCAGCAGCATGACCATGACGGCGGCCAGTTCGGGATCGGTCATGCTGCCCAAACCCTCTGCCATGTCGCTGTCCATGTTATGAGGCGCCTTCTTCGCTCGGTTCCTTCAGCATCTGGCGCAGCACGGCCACGGCGCTGTCGGGCTTTTCCTGGACCAGGCGCTGGGCCAGGCCCACCTGGCGGCTGAGCAGTTCGGTATCGATCGCGCCGGTTTCATCTTGCGCTGGCGCCAGCATCGGCTTGATCATGCCGGTGGTGGGCCCAGGGCCGATCTCGCGGCTTGGGCGCGGGGCGTTGGGATCGGCAGCGGCCTCGGCGCGTGCGGCGTTGGCCTCCTCGGCGTCCTCGTCGTCGTCATCGCTGGCGGCGGCCTTGCCCTTCTTGCGGGCGTCCTTGCCCTTGGCCGATGCACCGCCATCGCGGCGCAGCGCCTTGATCAGCGGGCGCACGCCCAGCAGCAGCGTCAAAAGCACCGCCACCAGCGCCACGCCGTTGCGCACCGCCATGGCAAACCAGGGCTGTTCATAGAACTTGGGCGGGGTAATGTCGGCCGGATTGAACGCGCGCACCGCCACGGCCACCTGATCGCCGCGCGTGGGATCGGCGCCCACGGCCGCGCTCACCAGTTGCTTGATCTGGTCGATATCGGCCGGCTTGGCCTTGGCCAGCACCGCCGAAGACAGCGCCACAGCCACGGTCAGGCGGCGGATCTTGCCCGGTGTGTTGTTGGTCACCGCCACTTCGCGGCCCAGCTCATAGGTTTTCGAGGACGAGCTTTCGCCATTGCTGGGCGCCGCGCCCGATGGGCTGGGCGAGGGCGTGCCCTGCGGCGCGCCAACCGCGGCGGTGGTGGGCGCGGGCGGGGTGTTGGACAAGACACCCGGCACGCCCACCGCGCCCGGCCCGCTGGTCTGCGAGGCGGATTGCTGCTCGGTGCGCACCGCGCCCTGCTTGTCATAGCTTTCGCGGGCAGAGGTCACCTGGTCCATGTCCAGATCGACCTGCACCTCGCTGGAAAAGTTGCCTTCGCCCAGCATCGGGGTCAGCAGCTGGGAAATCTGCTCGCGCAGTTTGTCTTCCAGCCGGCCCTGGATTTCCAGGCGATCAGCATCGCCCGGCTTGTCGGCCGACAGCAGGCGCCCGTGCTGGTCGATCACCTTGACCGCATCGACCGAGAGTTCCGGCACCGATCCGGCCACCAGGTTGACGATCGCCGAGACCTGGCTGGTGGCCAGTTGCCGCCCCTTGGCCAGGCGCACCATGACCGAGGCAGAGGGCGCGGCGGTATCGCGCACGAAGACCGATTTTTCCGGCTGGGCCAGGTGCACGCGCACCGCCTCCACCCCGTCGATCTGCATGATGGTCAGTTCCAGCTCGCGCTCGCGCGCGGCTTGCAGCCGCTGCCCTTCCAGGGTGCGGCTGGCGCCCATCGGCAGCTTGTCGATCATCTGCTCGCCGGTTTCGGGCGTGGCCACTGCGCCATCGGATGCCGCCACCATGCGCGCCTTGTAGAGGTCGTTTTCCCCCACGGTGATCGCGCCGGTGGAATTGTCGATGTGATAGGCGATCGCCGCCTTATCGAGCGCGGCCGTCACCTGCGCGCGCTCGGCATCCGACAGATCGGAATAGAGCATGCGCTGCGGCGCGGGCGCCATGGTCAGCCACAACAGCCCGGTCAGCCCGGCGGCGGTAATGCCGCCGAACCAAGGCAACATGCGGCGCAGCGGCGGCTGGCGCAGGAATGCGCCCATCCGTGCCGGCAGGGCACCGCCGGCCGGATCGGTCAAGGGCGCCAGAAGCGAGGGTGGCGGGCTGCCACCGGCCCCCACGGGAACCAGATCGGCCATCTATCAGACCCCCATCCGCATGATGTCCTGGTAGGCGGTCAACAGCTTGTTGCGCACCTGCAGCGTGGCTTCAAAGGCAACGCCGGCTTCCTGGCGGGCCAGCATCACCTTGGCGACATCGACCGTCTCGCCCTTTTCATAGGCCGCGCTGATGCCGTCGGCCTTGGTCTGGCTGGCATTGACCGTGTCGAGCGCCGACTTGAGCGCGTCGGTAAAGCCACCGGTCGGCGAATTGGTTTCGGCCGGTAACCCGCTTTCAGGCGTGCGGATCTGTCGCAGCAGGTGCGAGCGATCGATGATCTGCTGGCGCATGGCCATGATCTGCTGGATGCCGCCCCCGGCGCCTATGCCGTTGATCGCGCTCATCGCCGGCCTCCCGCCACGGCAATGCCGGCTTCACGGAAGCTGGCCAGGCGATAGCGCAGGGTGCGTTCGGAAATGCCCAGTTGGCGCGCCGCTTCCACGCGGCTGCCGCCGCACGCTTCCAGCGTGGCCAGGATCGCGCGCGCTTCGGACAGCTGGACAATGTTGGACAGCTTGCCCGCCTGGGGCGCGCGCACTTCGGCCAGCGCCGCATCGCTGGCGGGGCTGCGCGCGGGGCGATCGAACACGATATGCTCAGGCCCGATTTCGGCCTGGTCGCCGGCCAGCAGCAGGGCGCGGCGTACCACGTTTTCCAGCTCGCGCACATTGCCTGGCCAGCCGTGGCAGCCCAGCATGGCCAGCGCTGCGTCCGACAGCCAGGGCAGCGGCCGATCGGCTGGCGCGTGGCGCATCATCAGGGCAAAGGCCAGCGGCGCGATATCATCGGGCCGCTCGGCCAGCGCGCGCAGCGTCAGCGGAAAAACGTTGAGCCGGTAATAGAGATCGGCGCGGAACCGCCCGTCCTCCACCTCGGTTGGCAGATCGCGGTTGGCGCAGGCGATGATGCGCACATCCACCTTGACCGGCTGGGTCGCGCCCAGCGGCACCACTTCGCCTTCCTGCAGCGCGCGCAGCAGCTTGGCTTGCAGCGACAGCGGCATTTCGGCGATTTCATCCAGCAGCAGCGTGCCGCCATGGGCCGCGCGGAAAAAGCCTTCGCCGGCCGCGCTGGCGCCGGTGAACGCGCCCTTCTGGTGGCCGAACAGCAGCGCTTCCAGCATGGTTTCGGGCATGGCGGCGCAGTTGACGCCGATGAACGGCTTGTTGTGGCGGGGGCTGGCGGCGTGGATGAACCGGCTCAACACTTCCTTGCCGGTGCCGGTGGGGCCGTTGATCAGCACGGGGATGTCGCTGACGGCCAGACGCTCGGCCAGCGCCAGGATCGATAGAGTTTCGGGATCGGCGGCAATCGGCATGCCGGGCGCGGTGGCGCAGGCGATGATCGCGGCCAGCGCGCTTTCCGACAGCGGATCGGCATAGCGCACCACGTGGCGCTTGCCATTGGCCATGCGCGCCAGCGCCGGCTGCGCCCCGCGTTCCAGCACCACCGCCGGGCGGCGCGGATCGAGCGCGCCCACATCGGTCGAATCGGCCAGCACGGGCAGGGGGCCCATGCCCGGCGTATTGAGCACCGCTGCAGCGCGCATGATCAGCGCGCCGTGGCGCGCCTGCGCCTGCCCGCTTATCGGCAATCTGTCGCCGCAATCGCTGTTCATCACTTTGACCCCCGTCTTAACCATATCCACGACGCTGTTTTTCGCGCGAAACCGTCAAATGGTGTGAAACTTTAAGATCAGCGACGGTGCTAAGGGGAAACACGTATATGGCGCCGCCGCAAAACCGCTGACCGGCAAGATTTTGCCCTTAAATTGCCGCCCATCCTGCCGGTCTTTGCCGTGCAGCCGGTCAATCCCTGGACTGGCAGCGATTGGGGTCTGTCCCGAAAATCGGAGAAACATCATGGCGGTAATCAACACCAACGTCAGCGCCATCAAGGCGGCCAACGCTTCCAACTCGGCAAGCAAGCTGGCTGCAACCGCGATGGAACGCCTGTCGACCGGCAAGCGAATCAACAGTGCCAAGGACGATGCGGCGGGCCTGGCCATTTCCACGACCATGACCGCGCAGATCACCGGCATGTCGCAGGGCGTGCGCAACGCCAACGACGGCATCTCGATGGCGCAGACGGCCGAAGGCGCGCTCAGCGAAGTGACCAACATGCTGCAGCGCGTGCGCGAACTGGCCGTGCAGTCGAAGTCGGACACCTACCAGCAGTCTGACCGCGACGCGATGCAGTCGGAAGTCTCGAACCTGAATGCCCAGATTTCCGACGTGCTCAACAATACCGAGTTCAACGGCAACAAGGTGTTCAAGGTCGCCAGCGGCACGGCGGCCACCGACGGCAGCGACGACGTGAAAAGCTCGATCCAGACCGGTGCCAACACCACCGACACGGTCGACCTCGTCAGCAAGGCGTTCTCGGGCGTCAACCTGTTCGGCGGCACTGACACGTCCTACAGCGCCACCTCGACCACCCAGGCGCTCGACGTGTCCGACACCGGCAAGGCTTCGACCACGATGGACAACGTCGATGCCGCGCTCAAGGAAGTGAACGCCACGCGCGCCACGCTCGGTGCCGGCCAGAACCGCCTCAGCTCGGTGGTCAACAACCTGAACGACAACATCACCAATCTGTCGGATGCCCGTTCGCGTATTCAGGATACCGACTACTCGGCCGAAACCACCCAGATGGCCAAGGCCCAGATCCTGGCCCAGGCTTCGACCGCGATGATCTCGCAGGCCAACCAGAATCAGCAGAACGTGCTGACGCTGCTGCGCTGATCCCAGCTGCCAATACCCGGTTCTCCACGGTGCCGGCGATTCCCCTGGGGATCGCCGGCCATCGTCGTTGTGGCGATCAAGTCTTCGGCTGGTGCAGCAGGCCGTGGGCAAAGATGCGCGCGGCGTGCGCGGCGTGGCAGCGAATCGTGTCCGCGTCGGGCGCTGGCATCACGCCCACCGCCACGCGCATGTGCAGCTTGCCCCGCACCATGCCCAGGAACTGGTCTGCTGCCAAACGCGGATCGGGCAGGGCCAGGCCGCGCTGGCCGGCCACGCGTTGCAGCACGGCCGCCAGGGTAGTGCCGGCAATTTCCGGCCCGCAGCGGAAGAACATCTCTGCCGCTTCGTGGAATTGCACCCCGTCGGCATGGACCATGCGATAGACATCGATCGAGCGCTGGCTGCACAGCCCGGACAGGAAGCGCGTGCCGAAATCGGTAAGAATGCCCTCAAGGTCATCCGATTCGGTTTCCGCCAGTTCCTGAAGCGAGGCCATGACCGCGCCGCAGCCGCGCATCAGCACCGCTTCAAACAACTGCTCCTTCGATGGAAAATACTTGTAAAGCGTGGCCTTGGAACCGCCCAGCTCGGCCGCGATGGCTGACATCGAGGTGGCGCCATAGCCCGTCTGCGTGAACACCTGCGTGGCCACGGACAGGATGTTTTCCCGCCGCTCATCGGGCGAACAGCGTTTGAGTCTGCAATTGGACGGGTTAGTGACCATTCCGTACACATAGCTGTTGACAGGCGCAGTGCAAGGGCGCAGTTGAAGATTAGTGACCGATCCGTACACGGTCGTCCCGTTCCCGATTGCGCAAAGGCCCTGCATGACTGCCTCCCCCGCCGGTCTTTCCAACCGCGCGTCAGCCCTGTTTTCCCCCATGGTGTCTCCCGCCGCCGCGATTCGGCCGTTCTGGCGCGCGCCGCTGGTTAGCGGCCTGGCCATGGCGGGCCTGCTGGCCGGCTGTGCCCCCGTTCCCGATCTCGGCCAAAAGCCGGCGCTGCGCCAGGCAACCGCCACCGATCTGGCGCTGCCCGCGTCCGCGCCAGCACAGTCGGTTACGCCGGCCGATTGGCCTGCGGCCGATTGGTGGCAGGCGCTGCGCGATCCGCAGCTGTCCGCGCTGATCGCGGAAGGCGTGGCCAATTCTCCCACGCTGGCTCAGGCCGATGCCCGCCTGCGCGCCGCGCGCGGTCTCGCCCAGGCCAGCGGGGCGGCTTTGCTGCCCGGCATTTCCGCCAGCGCCAACGCGGCCGAAGCCAAGCAGAGCTACAACAACGGCATTCCCCCCGCCTTCGTGCCGCACGGCTGGAACGATACCGGTGCGGCCTCGCTCAGCCTCAGCTACGAACTGGATTTCTTTGGCAAGAACCGCGCCGCCCTGCGCGCTGCCACCTCAGAGGCGCAGGCCGCCGAATATGAGGCGCAGGCCGCCCGCCTCGCCATCGCCACAGGCGTTGCCGATGCCTATGCCACCCTGGCCCGCGCCGCCGCCGCCCGCGATGTGCGGGCCCAGGCGCTGCAACTGCGCGAGGATACCGCCAAGCTGGTGCGCCAGCGCGTGGTCAATGGGCTCGATACCCGGGCCGAGCAGCGCCAGGCAGAGGCTGGCATCCCGGTTGCCCGCGCCGATCTGGTGGCGGCTGACGAGGCGATTGCCCTGGCCCGCCATGCCCTGGCCGTGCTGATCGGGGCGCCGCCCGCGCGCGGCGATGCGATTGCCCTGCCACAGCTTGCCACGCTTGCGCCGCAGGGCCTGCCCGCCAACCTGGCGCTCGATCTGGTTGGCCGCCGTGCCGATATTGCCGCTGCCCGCGCGCGGGCAGAGGCTGCCGCGGCGCGGGTGCAGGTGGCGCATGCCGCGTTCTATCCCAACGTCAACCTGATGGGCTTCATCGGCGTGCAGGCGCTTGGCCTCAGCAACCTGACGGCGAGCGGTTCCGATGCCGGATCGATCGGCCCGGCGATCAGCCTGCCGCTGTTTTCGGGCGGGCGCATCGCCGGTGGCTATCGCCAGGCGCGCGCCAGCTATGACGAGGCCGTGGCGAGCTATGACGATACGCTGCTCAAGGCGCTGCGCGATGTGGCCGATGCCGCCGCCTCCCGGCAATCGATCGATGCCCAGCGTGCCCAGCTGCAACAGGCGGTGGCCGCCTCTGACGATGCCTATCGCATCGCCCGCCGCCGTTACGAAGCTGGCCTGTCCACCTATCTGTCGGTCCTGTCGGCGCAGGATGCCCTGCTCGCCAACCGGCGCCTGCTGGCCGATCTCCAGGCCCGCACCCTGTCTGCCCACGTGGCGCTGGTGCGCGCCCTGGGCGGCGGCTTCCGCGCCGGCTGACCGCCGACGCGCTGCCGTTTGCCTGATCCCTGTTCTTCTTCTTTCTGATGCCGAGACCCGCCCATGGCTGACATTGAACCCAATTTTTCCGATACGGACCAGGCCTCCAGCAAGGCCGATGCGCGCAAGGCCGCGCGCAAGCGTGGTTTCCTGATCTTTGCCGGTGTCGTGGCGCTGGTCGCGGCCGGCGTCGGCGTCTACGAATGGATCGAAGGCGGGCGTTATGTCGAAACCGACAACGCCTATGTCGCGGCCGAAGTGGCACAGGTGACGCCGCTGGTCGCCGGCCCGGTGCGGCGCGTGGCGGTCAACAACACGCAAGTCGTCCGCAAGGGCGACGTGCTGGTGGAACTCGATCCCACCGACGCCAAAATCGCCCTGGCCGCGGCCGAGGCGGACTATGCCGACGCGCTGCGCAAGGTGCGCCAGACCATTGCCACCGGCACCGCGCTGTCGGCCCAGGTGGGCGAGAAGCAGGCCGATATCGCCCGCATGACCGCGCAAGTGCAGGTGGCCATGGCCGATGTGCAACGCGCCGAGATTGACCTCAAGCGGCGCCAGTCGCTGGTGGGCGACGGGGCGGTGTCGGGCGAGGAACTGACCACCGCGCGCAATGCTTATGCTTCTGCGCAAGGCCAGCTTGCTGCCGCCCGCGCCAACCTGGCCGCGGCCCAGGCCGCGCGTGGCACCGCCAATGGCCAGGAAGCGGCCAATGCGGCGCTGGTCACTGGCACTACGCCGGAAACCAATCCGCAGGTGCTGGCGGCCAAGGCCAGGCTTGACCAGGCGCGCATCAATCTCGATCGCACGGTGATCCGGGCCCCGGTCAGCGGCGTTGTCACCCAGCGCACGGTGCAGGTGGGGCAAAGCGTGGCCGTGGGCAGCCCGATGATGACCATCGTGCCGATCAGCCAGGCCTATGTCGATGCCAATTACAAGGAAAGCCAGTTGGCCCATGTGCGTCCCGGCCAGCCGGTGACGCTGACATCGGATCTCTATGGCGATGATGTGGTCTATCACGGGCGCGTCGTGGGCTTTTCCGGTGGCACCGGTTCGGCGCTGGCCGTGATTCCGGCGCAGAATGCCACGGGCAACTGGATCAAGGTGGTGCAGCGCCTGCCGGTGCGCGTCGCGCTTGATCCGCACGAGCTGGGCGCGCACCCGCTGCGCATCGGCCTGTCGATGGACGCCACGATCGATACGCGCCCTGAAAAGGACCGGTCGCAGACCGGGCAGAACTGACATGGCCGGCGGACCGCCGATGGGCTTTGGCGATGGGCCGGCGCCGCTCAAGGGCGCCAAGCTGGCGCTGGGCGGCTTTGCGCTGGCGCTGTCGAACTTCGTCGTGCTGCTGGATATCACCATCGCCAACGTGTCGGTGCCGCATATCGCCGGCAGCCTGGCGGTGTCGCCCACGCAGGGCACCTGGGTGCTGACGTCCTACGCCGTGGCCGAGGCGATCTGCGTGCCGTTGACCGGCTGGCTCGCGCGCACGTTTGGTGCGGTGCGGGTGTTCATCATGGCGCTGCTGGGTTTTGGCCTGTTTTCGATGCTGTGCGGCATGGCCGGCAGCCTGAGCCTGCTGATCGCGTTCCGCGTGTGCCAGGGGCTGTGCGGCGGCCCGATCATGCCGATGACACAGACCTTGCTGCTGCGCATATTTCCCAAGGACAAGGGCGGCGCCGCGCTCGGCCTGTGGGCGATGACTGTGGTGGTCGCGCCGATTGCCGGGCCGATCTGCGGCGGGTTCATTTCCGACAACTGGTCGTGGCACTGGCTGTTCTTCATCAACATTCCGCTCGCCGCGTTCTCGCTGATCGTCGCCTGGCGGCTGGTGCGGCCGTACGAAACTCCCACCCAGAAATCGCCGATCGATTTCGTCGGTCTTGCGCTGCTGGTGATCTGGGTTGGTTCGCTGCAGATCATGCTCGACAAGGGGCGCGAGGAAGACTGGTTTTCCAGTGGCTTCATCATCACGCTCACCGTGGTTGCGATCATTGGCTTCATCTCGTTCCTTATCTGGGAATTGACCGAAGACCACCCGATCATCGACCTGTCGGTATTCCGCAACCGCGGGTTTACCGTGGCCGTGGTGACGCAGTGCGTGGCCTATGCGGCGTTCTTCTCGTTCATCGTGCTGATCCCGCTCTTCCTGCAAACCAACCTCAACTACACCGCCACCTGGGCAGGTCTGGCGGTGGGCTGGGTCGGTGTCCTGGCCGTGGTCTTTTCGCCGATCGTGGCGCGGTTCGTGGGCAAGGTCGATACGCGCGGGCTGATCTCGTTCGGCATCCTGTGGCTGGCCGTAGTCGCCTGGCTGCGCACGCGCTGGGTAACCGACATGGGCTATTGGACCATCGCCTTTCCGCAGATGCTCCAGGGGCTGGGCATGCCGTTCTTCTTCGTCGGCTCCACCGCGCTGGCGATGGCTTCGGTGCGGCCCGACCAGACCGCATCGGGCGCGGGCATCCAGAACTTCATGCGCACGATGGCCGGCGCCTTTGCCACTTCGATGTCCACCACGCTGTGGGAACATTTCACCAAGTACAACCGCGCCGAACTGGTCGGGCTGATTCATCCGCCCACGCACACCGGCCTGCCGGCCGCGCAGGCGAGCATGATGTTGAGCCAACTGGTGCAGACCGAGGCGGTAACGCTCGCCACGCGCCAGGTCTTCATGGTGTGCACCATCGTCCTGTTCGTCTCGGCCGGGATGATCTGGCTGGCCCCCAGGCCGAGGCGGAAAAAGGGGTAGGGTGCGCGAGCCGCTCGACTGGAAATTACCCGGCATTGTGAGCGCATGATAAAATTTCGCGCAGAGGCGCAGAGAGTGGCTATTCTCTGCGCCTCTGCACGAGCTGGTTTGATGGGGATGTGCATACCCGGCAATGGCGGAAATCGCCCAATCCCCGTCGATCAGGTCTTGAACTCGCGATCCCGAAAGTTGCCGATTGTTGGCCCGGATCAGTCCCGATTTCTCATGCCTGAGACGCACATTTGGAAAAGAGGAATCGGGAACATATTTTGGGAAAGCGAATGCACCGAACGGCTTCCAGCCCGAACGTGGGAGGACACCGATCTCTCAAAAAAGGTTCCTTCTCGGGAGGAGGCCGACGCGTTAAGGCGTCATTATGAGGATCATATTCGTCATGCTGTTGGCATCAGTTGCCGCCGGGGCGCAGGCCCAGACAGCGCAGGCGCGGCCCGGTGAGAGTGCAACAATGAACGACGCAACAAACGTGATCGCCGTGGACCACACGGGCTTTGCTGTATCGTCTTTGGACGAAGCCATTCGGTTTTGGACGGAAGCGCTCGGCTTCACACTTGAGCGACAAGCGGAGATGGGGGGCGACTTCCTGCATCAAGTCACAGGTGTCGATGATCCGAGTGTGAAAACGGCGATCGTCAGGGCGCCAAACGGTTACGTGGTCGAACTGTTGCAATATTCAAAGGGACGCCAGAACGGCGCGGTGCCCGATAGCGCGGGGGCGATCGGTGCGGCGCACCTAGCTCTGACCGTGAAGGATATCCATGCCGCCATGGCCCGCGTCGAGGCAGCAGGATGGAAGGCGAAGGGTAGCCCGCTGCCAATCGCAGGTGGTCCCCGCAAGGGAACTTTGGTGACCTATGTTTCAGGCCCGGATCATATCACGATAGAGCTTATGCAGCCACCAGCCCGCTGATGTAGCCTGCCGAAGTTTCCCGTTCCACCATCGTTTTTGGGAAGGCAGCTATCGCCCGCGCCCTTCGAAAGCTGCCTGTCCGTTTCCAGCGACTTTTAATCCATTTCTTCGTCATTCCCGCGCAGGCGGGAATCCAGTTTCGGCGTGGTCTCAATCGCCCGGAAGCCACTGGATTCCGGCCTGCGCAGGAGTGACGAAGTCGGAGGCGGCAAAGGCAACTCTTCACTACCATCAGCCATTCGACATCGGGCTATCCGGATCGGTCAGTCTGCGATCCCAACCGCTCTGCCTGAAAATCCCACACGAAGCCACGAAGACACGAAGAAGGGTCTTTCCTTCGTGTCTTCGTGGCTTCGTGTGACTCCATGACAAAGCACCACGCCCGGTCTCGCGCTTGGCACCGCAACCGGTTCAATCCAGCAGCAGGATCGACATGCGGCGGTTGCTCGGGTCGTTGGGGCTGTCGGGCACCAGGGGTTCGCGGTCGGCCACGCCTTCGATCCGCTGGAAGCGGGCCTCGCCCACGCCGTTGCGCATCAGGGCCTGGCGCGTGGCTTCGGCGCGGCCGGCCGAAAGCGACCAGTTGTTGGCCGGGTCGCCAGGCTTCCACTGCAGCGCGTCGGTATGGCCGCGCACGGTCAGGCCGCCGGGTTCGGGCGCGATGGCCTGGCCGATCGCCCGGATCAGTTCCAGCGCATCGGGCGTGAGGATCGTGGTGCCCAGGCGGAACATCGAGAAGTGCGCATCGTCGAGCATGTCGATGCGGATGCCCTCGGGCGTCATCGTCATGTGCACCTGCTTGGCCAGTTGGCGCAGCTTTTCATTGGCATCCAGCTTTTCCTTCAGCCGCTGCTGCATCACCTGGGTGCGCTTCATCTTCGATCCGCCATCCTTGGGGCCGCCGGTGGCATCGCGCGGGATGGTCATCGTGCGCGTGCCGGTCTGCCCGGCGCGGTGGGGATAGTTGTCGGCATCGGTCAGCGACGAGCCGCCGAGCAGCCCGTCAGACCCGGCGCTGCCCTTGCGCGTCTTGACCAGGGTGGGGGTAAAATAGTCGGCAATGCCCTTGCGCTGCTTTTCGGTGGTCGCGCCCAGCAGCCACATCAGCAGGAAGAACGCCATCATCGCGGTCACGAAATCGGCATAGGCCACTTTCCAGGCCCCGCCGTGATGGCCGCCGGCCACCACGGTGATCTTCTTGACGATGATCGGCTTGGGTGCGTCCTTGCCCTTGGGTGGCTTGGCCATGGCGATCCCTTTCGCTTAGCGGCCGCGCAGCGCGTCGAGCAGTTCCGACAGGCCGGGCCGGAACGCATGGCCCAGGCCCGAACGCGCGCTTTCCACCACCAGCGGCTGCGGCCAGCCGTGCAGCGAGGACACGATCACCTGCTTGACCGCCTGGTAGATCATCGCATCCTGATCGAGCACCTGCTTGAGCCGGCCAGCCAGCGGCGCGACGATGCCATAGGCCAGCAGCACCCCCATGAACGTGCCGACCAGGGCCGAACCGATCATCGCGCCCAGCACCGTGGGTGGCTTGTCGATCGAGCCCATGGTCTTGACCACGCCCAGCACGGCGGCCACGATCCCCAGCGCGGGCAGGGCGTCGGCCAGGCCTTGCAGGGCATGCTGCGCTTCTTCCTGCTCGTGGAAATGGGTTTTCATCGCGTGGTCCATCACGTCTTCCACGGCATGCACTTCCAGCGTGCCGGAAGACACGACGATCAGCGTCAGCGTATCGCAGATCAGCGAGACCAGCGCGGTATGGGCCAGGATGCGCGGATATTCGGCAAACAGGGCCGAGCTTTTGGGATCGGCCACATGGCTTTCCAGCGCCACCGGGCCATCGCTGCGCAGGATCTTCATCAGCTTGGCGCAGAGCACGATGGCATCGACATGGTCCTGCTTGTTGTGCTTGGGGCCCTTGAACACCTTGCCCAGGCCCGCGCCGATGCCCTTCAGTTCGTGCATCGAGTTGCCGGTGATCGTGGCGCCCAGCGCCGCGCCGCCGATGATCAGCATTTCGTGGGGTATGGCTTCGGCCACCGGGCCGATCGCGCCACCGGTGATGATGAAGCCGCCAAAGACCATGGCGAGCAGGACGACGATGCCGATACCAGCAAACATGAAGCGGTGACCCTGTCGATAAACCGTGAAAGCCGGCGCTATCGCCCGGCCGTTGCTGCAATGCAGAACGGCACGGGCGCGCGCACTTTCAGGACATCATGGTAAAGAGCGAAAGGCCCGAGATCTTGGTGAAGCTGGCCTGGCTGGCCTGCAACACCGTGGCCAGTTCCTGCAACCGGGTATAGGCAGTGGGAATGTCGGTGGCGCCCAGCGTGCTCTGGTCCTGGCTACGCGCCTCGCCCATCGTGGTCTGCCGCTCGGTATTGAGATCGATCCACGACAGGCGCGCGCCTACCACGGTCTGCCCGGTGGATACGGCCGTCATGGCGTCATCAAGCGTGGTGAGCGCGCTGTTGGCGGCAGACTGCGCACCGGGGCCGCCCGCGCTGATCGCGTCGGTCAGGGTCTTGAGCGCGGCAAAGACATCGCTGCTGGTGCCGCCCGACGAGAAATTGAGAAACTCCGGCCCGGTCAGGCTGCGCTTCACGCTCTGCCCGTCGCCCAGTTCCAGCGTGCCGGCGCTGCCGCTGCCGACATAGCTGACCACGCCGGTGGTGGCATCCACGCTATAGGCCGCGCCCGCCGCATCGCCGCCGAACAGCGCATTGCCCGCGCTGTCACGCGAATTGGCGAGCGAGACCAGGTTGTTGCGCAATTCGGCCAGTTCCTGGCCAATGCTGGTGCGCTGCTCGTTGGACAGCGTGCCGGTAGCGGCCTGGTTGGCCAGCTGGCGCGTGCGCTGCAGCGTGTTGATCATCTCGGTCATGGCCGAATCGGTCAGGTTGAGATCGGCCGTGGCGCGGTTGGCCGCGCCGGCATCGACCTTGGCGATGGCATCCTGGCGTTGCAGGTTGCGCAGGCGCGAGGCGGTGAGCGGATCGTCTGACGAGGCGGTCAGCCGGTTGCCGCTGGAAATCTGCGTCTGCACCTGCTCCATCTGGGTGCGCAAGCCGTTGAGATCGAGCGCGGAGCGATCGTAGAACGCGGACGTAGTGGTCGATACACTGGATGACATGGGCGACCTACTTGATCGAGAGGATAGTGTCGAACAGGTTGCCGGCAACCTGCATCACCCGGCCCGAGGCTTGGAACGCCTGCTGGAACCGGGTCAGGTTGATGGCTTCGGTGTCGAGATCGACTCCGGCCTGGGCGGAAAGCGCGGTCTTGGCCGCATCGGAAATGGTCTTGAGCGCATCGCGCGTGGTGGTGCGCGCCTGCACCGTGGCAGAGGCCTGGTAGATCAGGGTATCCATCGTGCCGGCCGGATCGGCGCTGGTCAGCGCATTGCGCAGCGCGGTTAGGTTGGTGGTGTCGCGGCTGCCGGCGGCGGCGCCTGCGGCCGCCGTGGCGATCGCGCTGCCCTGGGTGGTGGCAAGCTGCATGCTGCCCGCGCCCGTGCCGGAAAACAGCGCGGGGCCGGTCGATCCATCAAGCGCGGCGCCATTGCCCTGCACGGTGTTGACCGTGTCGATCACGCTCTTGGCCAGGGTATCGAGCTGGCCATGCACATCGGCCAGGTTGGCCAGCACCTGCTGCTGCCCGGCCAGCGAGCCGCCCGACAGGGTGACGGCACCACCGTTGACGGAAAAGCCGATGGTGCCATCGGCCGCGGTGGTAACCGCCAGCGCTTGCGCGGTGGCACCGGTCACCAGCGGCGCGCCCGATGCGCCGCCCAGCGTCACATCAACCGCGCCATTGCTGGCAAAGCTGGTGGCGATATCGGCATAGCCCGCCAGCTTTTCGAGCAGCATGTCGCGCTGGTCGAGCAGGCCGGTGCGATCGCTGCTGGCATCGGCCATGCGTGCCAGTCGGCCGTTGACCTTGGCCAGTTCGGCCGACATCGTGTTGATCTGGTTCACGCCGTCGCTGGCCCCGCTCTGCTGGCCCTTGGCCACGGCATCAAGCTGGTTTGAGGCGATGTTGAAACTGTTGGACAGTGTCTGCGCCGCCGCGATGACCGAAGCGCGCAGCGGCGTGTCGGTGGGGCTTTGCGCCAGTTGCGTCAGCGCGGTTTCAAAGCCGGTGATCGCCGAATAGACGCCCGGCGCCTCAAGCGCGGACTGGATATCGGTAAGGCCGCCCACTTCGGTATCGGCGCGCGCGGTATCGGCGCCGGTGCGGCGCACCTCGGCCTGGCGAAAGGCATCGGCATTGCGGATAACCCCGGTCACCCGCACGCCCGACAGCGACACATCGCGGTTCCCGGCAACATAGCCGGGCGTCATCACCTCTTCGGTGGATACCGTGCGGCGCACATAGCCATCGGTGCCGGCATTGGCGATGTTCTGGGCCGTCACGTCCAGCTGGGTGCGGGCGGCGCGGGTGGCGCTGCGCGCGATCGAGAGCAGGTCGGTGGTCATGGCGCTCAGGCTCCCCCACCGGTTTTAGGCTTGGCGCCAGTGGCCTGGGCAGCCGCACTGGCCAACTGGCTTTCCAGCCGCGTGGCCAGGCCCAGCGTGCCGGCCTTGGCGGCGATCTCGGCAAAGCGTTCGTCGCGCATCTGGGTAAAGGTATCGTCCTGCTTCTTGCCGAACAGATCGTCGCCGCCCAGGTCGGTGTTGCGCGCGGTGCTCAACATCTGGCGCAGGAACATCGCCTCGAAACCCTGCGCGGCCTTGCGCAGCGCGGCGCGATCGGGGCCGCTGGCCGGGGACGTGGCGGCTGCGGCGGCGCCCGAAACGGCGCCGGTGCTTGTCGATGCAGAAGTCATCAGATCACCACCATTTCGGCCTTGAGGGCGCCGGCCTGCTTGAGCGCTTCCAGGATCGCCACCAGATCGGACGGCGAAACCCCCAATTTGTTAAGGGCATTGACCAGCGAAGAGAGCGAGGCACCGGGCTTGAACAGCGCCACGTGGTTGCCCTGTTCCTCCACGCTGATCTGGCTATTGGGCACCACGGCGGTCTGGCCGTTGGAAAAGGGGCCGGGCTGCGATACGCGCGGTTTTTCGTCCACCTTGATCACCAGCTTGCCGTGGCTGATCGCGGCGGGAGACAGGCGCACCGCGCTGTTGATCACCACCGTGCCAGTGCGACTGTTGACGATCACCTTGGCGGCGGCTTCGGCCGGGCTCACCTCGATCGCCTCGATCGCGGCCATGGCGCTGGCGCGGGCATCGCTGCCGCTGGGCAGGCGCAGCGCCACGGTCACGCCGTCTTCGACGCTGGCGGTGCCGGGAAAACGCGTGTTGATCGCATCGCGCACGCGGGCGGCGTTGAGGAAATCGGCGTCGAACAGGTTCCAGCGCAACACCTCGTTGCGATCAAACCCGGTATCGACCGCGCGCTCCACCGTGGCGCCTTCGGCAATGCGGCCCACCGTGGGCACGTTGACGGTCAGCTGCGATCCATCCTTGGCGGTAATGCCCAGGCCGCCGACGGCGAGGTTGCCCTGCGCCATGGCATAGATCTGCCCATCGGCACCATAGAGCGGCGCCAAGACCAGCGCCCCGCCGCGCAAGGACTTGGCCTTGCCGATCGTCGATACGGTCACGTCGATGCGCTGGCCGGGCTTGGAAAAGGCCGGCAGATCGGCCGTAATCATCACCGCCGCTGCATTCTTCAGGCCCGGCGCCACGCCGGCGGGCAATTGCACGCCCAGCCGGCCCGAAACGCCGCGCATCGCCTGGGTCAGGTATTCCAAGTTGTCGTCACCCGTGCCGGGCAGGCCCACCACGATGCCATAGCCAGTCAGCTGGTTCGAGCGCACGCCCTGGAACTCGCCCAGATCGCGCACCCGCTCGGCATGGGCGGTGGCGGTGCCCAGCACCGGCAGCGCGGTAAGCGCTGCGGCCACCATCACCAGCCACAGGCCGGGGCGCACTGCCAGCAGGCCGCGCCGCCACAGCGGGCGCAACGCCAGCCCGGCCAGCGCCGCAGCGGCCAGATCGAACGCGATGGGAGAAGCGATAGACATCAAGGGTTCCCTAGAACGGGCTGACAAGGTTGAAGAACTTGGTCAGCCAGCCCTGGTGGGCAGCGCGGCTGACATCGCCGTTGCCGGCATAGGTGATCCGCGCATCGGCCACCTGGCCCGACTGGATCCGGTTGGTCGTGTCGATATCCGCCAGGCGCACGATGCCCGACAGCTGCACCCATTCCTGCCCCTGGCTCAGCGTCAGGCGCTTTTCGCCTTTGACCAGCGCGGTACCATTGGGCCGTACCTGGGCGATCGTCACCGAAACCTCGCCACCCAGCGTGCTGGTCTGCGAGGCATTGCCCTGGCCGGAAAAGGCGCTGGCGCCCGAATTGTTGATGCCGTTCTGCGACAGGATCGACAGCGGCCCCTTGTTGGGCGGGGTGAACGTGAACGAGGATGATTTGGCGGTCTTGCTCGCCGCCGATTTCGACGTGGTCAGCTGTTCGGCCAGCACGATCACCAGGCTGTCGCCCACGGCATGGGCACGCGCGCCCTCGACCAGCCCGGCATAGCCGTTGGCCAGGTTGAGGATGCTGCCATCGGCGGGCTTGGCCGGGCTTTCGACCGGCAGCGCCGGGTCAAACCCCGCCGCCGGGCGGTTGCGCGCCTTGGCCGGCTGGGCTGCCACCAGCATGCCGGCCGTGATCATCGCCGGCACCATCAGCATGGCCATCAGGCGCAGGCCCAGGCCCTGGCGCGGGGCAAGCCCATGGCGCGGGGCAAGCCCACGCCCGCGCTCGGCATGCAGCGCCTTGTCGAACAGGGGATCGAACGGAGAGTCCATGGGCTTTAGCGTCTTTCCGGCCTTACAGCGTCTGGTTGGCGTTCTTGAGCATCTCGTCGATCGCCGAGATCATCTTGGAATTGATCTCGTAGGCGCGCTGGCACTCGATCATGTCGACCAGCTCTTCCACCACGTTGACGTTGGACGCTTCCAGGTAACCCTGCTGGATATGGCCGCGCCCGGCGTCGCCGGCATTGCCCACTTGCGCTGCGCCGCTGGCGCCGGTTTCCACCAGAAAGTTGTCGCCCATCGCCTTGAGACCCTGCGGATTGGCAAAGCTGGCAATGGTGATCTGGCCCAGCGTGGTCGCCTCGGTCGCGCCGGGCAGCGTGGCGGTCACGGTGCCGTCCTGCGCCACGGTGATCGCGCTTGCGCCTTCGGGCACGGTGATCGCCGGTTGCAGCGGATAGCCTTGCGAGGTCACCAGTGTGCCGTCGGCCGAGCGGCTGAAATTGCCGGCGCGGGTATAGGCCAGCTGGCCACCCGGCAGCGTCACCTGGAAAAAGCCATCACCGTCGAGCGCCAGGTCGAGCGCATTGCCGGTGCTTTGCAGCTGGCCCTGGCTTTCCATCCGCGCGGTGCCCTGCAGCGCCACGCCGGTGCCCAGGTTGAGCCCGGTGGCATAGGCGGTCTCGTTGGAAGACTGCTGCCCGGCCACGCGCGTGTCCTGATAGGCCAGCGTGGAAAAGTTGGCGCGGTCGCGCTTGAAGCCGGTGGTGCTCACGTTCGCCAGGTTGTTGGCGATCACCCGCATCCGCGTGTCCTGGGCTTCCAGGCCGGTGCGGGCAACGTGAAGGGCGGAACTGGGCATGGCAGGATTTCTCCGAAAATGATTGTCAGGTGTTGAGGCGCATCAGCGCGGCGGATTTCTCGTCCACCTCGCGCGCGGTGGAGGCCACCTTGGTGCGCATGTCGAACAGGCGCTGCGCCTCCACCATTTCGACCAGCACTTGCGTGGGATCGACGTTGGACTGCTCCAGTGCGCCGGGGGTCAGGCGGGCCTCTTCGTCCTGTGGCAGGGTGCCGATGGTATTGTTCGGCCCCGTCACGCGGAACAGCCCGTCCAGCCCCTTGCCCACCTGGCTGCCCTGGGTGGAAACCAGCTTGATCCGCGCCACCGCCTGGGGCGGGGTGGATGGGTTCTGCGGGTCGCCCGCCAGCACGGTGCCATCGGGCGCGATGGTCACGATCGTGCCGGTCGGTACGGTGATCGGCCCGCCATCGCCGATCACCGGCCGCCCGTCGCCGTTCTGCAGCACGCCATCGGTGGTGATCGTCAGGTCGCCGCGCCGGGTATAGGCCTCGCTGCCATCCTGCGTCTGTACGGCCAGCATGGTGTCCCCGCTCAACGCCACGTTGAGCGGGTTGTTGGTCGCCATGGTGGCGCCCTGCTTCATGCTGGAACCTTGGACATACCCCTGCGTCATCGCGCGGGCTTCCAGCGCGGGGCCTTTGAGCGTGACCGGCGTGGCGCTGAGCATTTCCTGGCGAAAGCCCACGGTCTGCGCATTGGCCATGTTGCTGGCGATCACGCGCTCGCGCACCATCGATCCGGTCATGCCGGAATAGGCGGTATAGATCAGCCGGTCCATGGCCGCGTGCCTCCCTTAAGCCTTAGCTGCGCAGGTTGAGAATGGCCTGGGTGGCCTGGGTGGCGGTATCGATCGCCTTGGCATTGGCCTGATAGGCGCGCTGGGCCACGATCAGGCCCACCAGCTCGTCCGACACCTCGACGTTGGAGCGTTCGAGATAGCCCGACATCAGCTTGCCGTACTGGCCATTGGTCGGCTCGCCATAGTTGGCCGTGCCCGACAGGTTGGTGGCGGTCCAATCGGCCGATCCCTGCTGGCGCAGGCCCTGCGGATTGAGGAAGGTGGCGAGGCCAATCTTGCCGATCACGGTGTTGGACCCGTCGGCATAGCTGGCCGCGACATTGCCGTTTTCCGAAACCGTCATCCCGGCAAATTCCGATCCGGCGGCGTTGGTGATCGGCACCAGCGTGTCCTGCAGGCTCGTGCTGGTGGCAGTGCCCGTGGCGTCGGTGGGATACATCTGCACGCGGTTGCCCTGCGCGTCGGTGACATAACCGCCTGCGTCCATCTGGAAGGCGCCATTGCGGGTGTACATCGTCTGCCCAGTGGTGGGCGATTTGACGGTGAAGAACCCGTCGCCGCTTACCGCCACGTCGAGCGAGGAGCCGGTGGAATCGAGCGCGCCCTGCTTGAAGTTCTGGGTGATCGCTTCAACCTTGGCGCCGATCCCCTCGATCAGGCGCGGGTTGGTAAACGCCGTGCCGGCAACCACGTCGGCAAAGCTCACCGTGCTTTTCTTGAAGCCGTTGGTTTCCGAGTTGGCGATGTTGTTGCTGACCACGTTGAGATCGGTCTGCGCATTCTTGATGCCGTTGAGCGAGGTATAGAACGACATGGCGTGTTTTCCTGTCGGTTGGGGAAAGGGATCAGGCGGCAGTGGTGGCGGTGGTGCCACCCGCCGTCGTGCCAGTGGTGCCGGCGGCGGCCTGGGCCGCGCTGATCGCGGCCAGCTGCTGCGAAATGGTCTTGAGCGTGGCGGCCACATCGGCGTTTGACGCGCTGGCCGTGTTCAGCTTGTCGAGCTTGTCGGAAATGGCGCTCAGCGTTGAGTTCATCTCGGTGGAGTTCGACAGCGACGAAAACTGCGCCAGCTGGGCTACCATCTGGGTGTTGTCCACCGGCGAGGTCGGGTCCTGGTTCTGCAGCTGCGCGGTCAGCATCTTGAGGAAATCGGTGGCGCCAAGGCTGGCCCAGCCGGTCTTGGCGGGGGCCGCTGCGGTGCCCGTGGCGCTGGTGCCCGTTGTGCTTTGGGAGGTAACGGTGGTCATGTCACTTCATCCTCATCGTATCGAGCATCAGCTGCTTGGCGGTCTGCATCGCCTCCACCACGTTCTGGTACTGGCGGCTGGCTTCCATCATCTCGACCATCTCGGCGTTTTCATCGACCGGGGCGGCCCAGACATCGCCATTGGCATCGGCCAGGGGATTGTCGGGATCGTGGGTGCGCACGGCGGTGGTATCGGTGCGATATACCCCCTGGACCTTGACCGTGGCGAGGCCGGAGCGCGCATCGAGTTCCTCGGCAAAGACCGGGCGCAGCGGGCGATAGGCCTGCGCCTCGCTGCTCGCCACGTTGCCGGCATTGGCCAGGTTCGATGCCGCCGCGTTCATCCGCACCAGCTGGGCCGACATCGCGCGGCCGGTTACGCCGAACAGGGTGAGGGGGGGGGTGCCGTTGCCCGCCATGCTCATTCGCCCTTGAGCGCGCGGGTCACTTCGCCCACGCGCCCCCGGATGAATTCCAGCGTGGCGGAATAGCCCACCGCGTTTTCGGCAAAGGCAGTCTGCTCGGTGGCCATTTCCACCGTGTTGCCATCCAGGCTGGGCATCACCGGCACGCGATAGAGCGCGGCGCCGGCTTCGGCCTGGCTTTCGCTGGCACCGGCCAGGCGCGCCTTGAGCGCGGCGCCGAAATCGATGTCCCGCGCCTTGTATCCCGGCGTGGCGGCATTGGCGATGTTGGAGGACAGCAGCCCCAGGCGCGTGGCGCGCAGTTCCAGCGCGGCGCCATGGATGCCGAACAGGCTGTCAGATGATGCACTCTGGCTCATCGGCGGTGCTCTCGCTTTCCTTGGGCAGACGAATGATGCCGATGGTTCAGCAAGGGACGTGCCAAGTGCGGCAATGCCCCGGAATCCGGCGCCACGGTTGCGGGCCGCCCCGCCAGGCGCGGCAAGGCTTTGCCGAAAGGCGGCAAGCCTGGCTGCCGCCCCCCTGAAACCCGCGCGCACGCTGCCGTTCTTCGTGCCAGGATTTCGCGAAAGACCAAGGCCCATGGATTTAACCCACCTGCTGGATGCCCAATCGGCCGTGATCGTTGTTGGCGGCACGCTTGTCGGCACCGTGCTGCGCTGTGGCTGGCATGACAGCCTCACTGCCCTGCGCGCCGTGGGTGGGCTGCTGCGCCCTGGCTTCAATGCCGCGGCGATGCGTTCCGAACTCGCGCACGAGGTGGCGCTGATCCGCCGCGATGGAGTGATCCGCGCCAACCCCCGCCGCCTGGCCGATCGCGAATTCGATTCGGCCACCAGCGCGCTGGTGCGCACCCGCTCGCTCGACGGGCTGCTCGAACAGCATGAAACCTGGCGTCGCGCGCGCCTGCGCCGCGCCACCACGGCGGCGCGCACCCTGGCCCAGGCAGCCGATCTTTCGCCGGTGTTCGGCCTGGCGGGCACGCTCGTGGCGCTCAGCCAGCTCAAGGTGGAAAGCCTGGCCCATGGCAATTTCATCGGCGCCATCGCCATGTCGGTCCTGACCACGCTCTATGGCCTGCTCCTGGCGCATATCGTCATGGGGCCGCTGGGCCGCGCGGTGGAGCGCGCCTCGCAGGCCGAAGAGGAAGCCCGCGCCGAGGTGATGACCTGGCTGACCCAGCAGGTCGGGCCAGCCTGCCCCGATCGCCAGCGTGCCACGCCGCTGTCACCGCACGGCGTTACCCTGCCACGCAGGGCGGCAAACGCCGATGGCATGGCGGCAGATACGGGGCTGCGGCCCCTCGATCCGCGCGAAACGGCATGATCACCCGGCCCGGGCAGACCGGATGGCAGACTATCCTGGCCGATCTCGCGCTGATCCTGTTCATGATCTGCGCCTCTGCCCTGTCCGTGGCCGAAGGGCCGGCCCCGCCCCCAGTCAGGGCGCAGGCGGCCCCGCTGCGCGCCCCCCCGCCGCCGCCTGCGGTTCAGCCCGTTGCCCCGTCGCTGCAGGCAGAGCCGGTGGGCGTGTGGCGCGATGGGCCCGGCGCCCCGCCGCTGGCGCAATGGCTGGCCGAACAGGCGGCCGATCCGCGCCTGCGCCTGTCGATCGTGGTGCGCTATGCCACGGGGCCTGGCGGGCGAGAGGCAGCCTTGGACCAGGCCGCCAGTCTGGCGCGCAGCGCTGGTCAACGTGCCGCCAGCGCGCGCCTGGTGGTGGAACCTGGCGCGCAACCGGGCGCCAGCGTCACGCTGGGTTATGATGAAGAGCGCTGAATGGCATGGCTCTTGCTGAAAAGCGGGAAAGACGCCTCCCGCTTCAGGAAACTGCCATGTTCGCTGCCCCCAACCGGCCTGTTTTTGCCGCCCGCTTTGCCGCAGTCGTTGCCGGTTCGCTTGCCGCCCTGCTGGCCACTGGCCCTGTGGCGCGGGCGCAGGTGGCGCAGGCGCCAGCCACGCGCTTTGCCGATATGGCTGCGATCGATCAGGCCGTCGCGCAGTTCACCGGCCGCAGCATCGGCGTGCCGGGCGGCGCGGCGCAGCCGGTTGATCGGCGCTTGCGCCTGGTGGCTTGCACCGCGCCGCTGGCCCTGGGTTGGCGCGCCGGCGCGCATGACAGCGTGCTGGTGCGCTGCCCGGATGCCGGCGGCTGGCGCTTGTTCGTGCCGGTGGTGGCCACGGTTGCCGAAGCGCCGGCTGGCCCGGCCGCAGCGCCGGCGGTGCTGCGCGGCGATGGCGTAACCATCGCCATGGTGGGCGATGGCTTTTCGGTGGAGCAGGCCGGCGAGGCGCTCGATCCCGGCCCGGTGGGCGGCTGGATCCGCGTGCGCACCGGGGCCAAGGCCGATGCCCTGCGCGGGCGCATCGCGCGCCCCGGCGTGGTCGAAGTGCCGGTCGAGTGAACCGGCGCGCACCACTGCAATTTCCCTAAGGCAGATTGACCCGGCAAAAATCCGCCGCATGGCCTTAAACTCTGCGGAGCAATGCCGTTCTTCCCGGCATAACCCCCGAGGAGCTCGACCATGTCCAACATCGAAATCGGACCGTCGCGGCCGGTTGGTGCGGTCCAGGTCAAGATTGCCGCATCCGATGTGCCGCCCCAGGCGACCGACCCCACGGCGGCAGCCGTGGCCCAGGCCGCGCCTGCTGTCCAGGCCAGCGCGGCGACCGCCGCTGCCACTGTTGCCACCAGCGATGCGACCCGCGCCGGCGAGGTGCCGGTCAGCAGCGATCGCGTCGCCCAGATTCGCCGCGCCATCGCGGAGGGCCATTACCCGGTGATTCCCGCCCGGATCGCCGATGCCATGATTGCCGCCGGCATGCTGCTGAGGACCCCCCAATGACCGCTGACGCACCGATTTGCCACCCCACCGATCTCGCCCGCGCGCTGGGCCAGATGATTGCCGTGCTCAATGAAGAACGCCAGGCGCTGGCCGGCCTCGACATGGATGCGATCATGGGGTGCGCGGTCGACAAGGCGGATCTGTGCAGCCGCTTGGAAACGGTGGCAAGCGAGGCGATCGACGAGGAATGCCGGGGCATGGTCGATGCCGCGCGCCGCCTCAACGAAGCCAACCGCCGCGTGCGCAACCTGATCGCCGCCAATGTTGCCGCCCGGCTCGATGCCCTGACCGGAACCCCCGCGCTCTACCGCGCTCATGCCGGCCAGGTGCGCGCGCACCACGCCCGCACCGCGCGCGTGCGCTGATCCCCACCGGCAAATTTTGTCTGGCGCTGCGTGCCGCTGCCCTTGCCGGGCCGGCTCGCAGCGCTTTTTTGTGCGCGGCAAAGCGCTGAATCCGGCATCCTTTCTTCGGATTTCGGAAAACTGGCACAACCCTTGCTGTACTCTCCTTGTCGCGGCGCGCCATCGTCTGGCTTTCGCCGCAAGCACAAGGATGTGGGCCTTGAGTTCAGTGCAAAACTCTGCCGGCAGCATTGCCGATCCGGCAACCGGCGCGATCATGGGCGGCAGCGCGTCCCAAGGCGGCGCGGTGCACGCCGCCATCGCGCGCGCGGCCAATGCCACCGGCGTGGACTTTGGCTATCTGCTCGCGCAGGCGCGGCTCGAATCCGGGCTTGATCCCCACGCCCGCGCCCGCACGTCCAGCGCGACCGGGCTTTACCAGTTCACCGGGCAGACCTGGCTCGGCACCCTGGCGCGCCACGGCGCCGATCATGGGCTGGATTGGGCCGGCGATGCCGTGGGCAGCGCCGCCAGCGATCCCGCGCTGCGCAGCCGCCTTTTGGCCATGCGCCATGACCCCCAGCTTTCTGCCCTGCTGGCCGGAGACCTGGCCAATGACAACCGCGTGGCGCTCTCCACCACGCTGGGCCGCGATCCCGACAATGCCGAACTCTATCTCGCGCATTTCCTCGGTGCCGATGGCGCCGGGCGCTTCCTGGCTGGCCTGGCGGCCGATCCCGATGCCAGCGCGGCGGCGCTGCTGCCCAAGGCGGCAGCGGCCAACCGCGCGATCTTCTTTTCCGCCAGCGGCGCGCCGCGTTCGCTTTCTGGCGTGATGGACCTTTTGCGCAGCCGGCTTGAGGCTGCCGGTAGCGGCAGCGCGCTGCCGCCGCTGTCGGGCTCATGGGCGATGGCGGCCACGCCCTATGGCGATCCTTCCGCGCTCGGTCTGCCCGGCGCACCGGTCTCGCAGCCGGCGCCAACCGGCGGCCCGGTGGCGCAGGAATTCCAGCAGGTTGCGGCCAATGCCGGCAACCCTGGCGGGCAGGCGGCACCTGCGCGCGCCTCGATGGCCGATACCCTGCGCGATACCTTCGCCCTGGCCTCGCCGGGCAGCGCGGGCGGCGATCATGTGGCCCGTGCCTATGGCCGGCTCAAGGCGATGGGGCTCTAACCGATCATGTTCAAGCGTTTTGGCTCGCCCGGTGCCATGGCCCTTCCGGCCGGCATCCTCATGCTTATCGTGCTGATGATCGTGCCGCTCCCTTCGGTGCTGCTCGACGTGTTTTTCGTGGTCAACATCGCGCTGTCGGTGGCGATCCTGATGGCCGCGATGAATGCCGAAAAGCCCCTCGATTTCAGCTCGTTCCCCTCGGTCCTGCTGTTTGCCACGCTGCTGCGCCTGGCGCTCAACGTTGCGTCCACCCGCATCGTGCTGGTGCGCGGCCACGAGGGCGAGGCCGCCGCTGGCCACGTGATCGAGGCCTTCGGCGCGTTCCTGGTCGGCGGCAATTTCGCCGTTGGCCTGTTCGTGTTCATGATCCTGATGATCATCAACCTGGTGGTGGTGACCAAGGGCGCGGGCCGTGTGTCAGAAGTGTCGGCGCGCTTCACCCTCGATGCCTTGCCGGGCAAGCAGATGGCGATCGATGCCGATCTTGCCGCCGGGCTGATTAGCGCCGATGAAGCCAAGTCCCGCCGCCGCGAAGTGGCGACCGAGGCCGATTTCTATGGCGCGATGGACGGCGCCAGCAAGTTCGTCAAAGGCGATGCCATTGCCGCGCTGCTGATCCTGGGCGTCAATATCATCGCCGGCTTCTGCCTGGGGATGATCACCCACGGGTTGAGCGCTGGCGAGGCGGCGCAGCGATATATTACCCTGGCGGTGGGCGATGCGCTGGTGGCGCAGGTGCCCTCGCTGCTGCTGTCGATCGCGGCGGCAGTGATCGTCACCCGCGTGGCCGATACGCGCGATCTGGCCGGCCAGATCGGCCACCAGTTCGCCAATCCCGCCACCTGGCTGCCGGTGGCGGTGATCCTGGGCGCGATCGGCGCCATTCCCGCCATGCCGCAATCGGTTTTCCTGCCCGCCGCGGCCGGGGCCGGCTGGCTGTGGTGGGCCCTGCGCCAGCGGGCCCGCCGCCCCGAACCCGTGCTCGAACCCGAAGCGCCGCCCAGCGATCCGGCGCGCATCACCCTGGAAGAAGTCAGCGACCACACGCTGGTCACTATCGAGCTGGGCTATGGCCTGGTCCACTTGGTGGACGAGCGGCGCGGTTCTCCGCTGGTCACCCGCATCACCGGCGTGCGCAAGCAGTTGAGCCAGGCGTTCGGCTTTGTCGTGCCGCAGTTCCGCGTGCGTGACAGCCTGGACCTTGGCCCCAACGATTATCGCATCATGCTGGGCGGGGTGCCGCTGGGCGGGGCCACGGTGCGCGCCGATCGCGTGCTGGCGATCGATGCCGGCGAGGCGCGCGGCGATCATGGCCTGATTGGCGAGGCGACGCGCGATCCGAGCTTTGGCTGCCCGGCGCTGTGGATCGAGAACCACTCGCGCGATCAGGCCATTGCCGAAGGCTTCCTCACGGTGGACGCCAGCACGGTGATTGCCACCCACCTCAACCAGTTGCTGGGTGAACGGCCACAACTGCTGCTCGGCCCCGATGAAGTGCGCGCCATTCTCGATGCAGTGCGCGATCGCGCGCCTGGCCTGATCGAAACGCTGCATCCGCAGCCGCTCTCGCTCGCCGCGCTCACCCGCCTGTTCCATGCCTTGCTCGAAGACGGGGTGACCATCGCCCATCCGATGCCGATCCTGGCGGCGCTGAGCCAGGCCGTGCTGCAGACCACCGACCACGACAAGCTGGTCGATCTGCTGCGGGCCGAGCTGGGCGGGCTGATCGTGGCGCGCGTCTGTGGCCCCACCGAACGGCTGCCCGTGCTCACGCTGTCGGGCCAGCTTGAAGGAATGATCGTGGGCGGAATGCACGATCCCGTCACTGGGCAGCCGGTGATCGAGCCAGACCTGGCGCGTACCATCGGCGAACGGGTCAACGCCATTGTCACTCAGCGCGGCCCCGGCGCGATTGCGCCGGCGCTGATCGTGCAGCCGCGCGCGCGGCGGGCGCTGGCCGCGCTGATGCGGCAGCGGGCGCCGGGTTGCGTGGTGCTGTCGATCGCCGAACTGCCGCCCACCCAGCCGATCGAGGTGGTTGCGGTGATCGGCGAGGAGACGCCGACCGGGCCGCCGCAGCTGCCGCCGCCGCTCCAACCCGCCCTGACGGCGTGATCGCGGCGCCCGTTCCTGCCTCTTCCTGGTCTTCAAAAAAGAAAACGAGACTCCATGAAACACGATCACCGCAGCTTTGCCGCCTCGCGTGCCTATCGTGACGATACCGCCGATCGCATTCGCCGGTTCCTGCCGATGGTGCGCCGCCTGGCCTGGCACGTGCACGGGTCTGGCCATTCCGGGGTGGATGTCGATGATCTGGTCCAGGCGGGCCTGGTGGCGCTGACCGAATGCGCGCAAAAGCATTCCGGCCCCACCGAAGATGGCTTTGCCGCCTATGCCAAGCTGCGGGTGCGCGGGGCGATGGTGGATCTGGTGCGGCGCACCATGCCGCTTTCGCGCACCTCGTCCGATCGGCGGCGCACCTTGCGCGAAAAGACCAACCAGCTGACCATGGAACTGGGCCGCATGCCCAGCGAGCCCGAACTGGCCCGCGCCCTGGGGCTGACCGACACCGAACTGGCCGACCTGCGCGCGGCGAGCGAGCCGGTGCGGATCGAGGCGATCGACGATGCCTATTCCGACAGCGACAGCGCCTTTGCCGACGATCGCCCCGATGCCTTTGCCCAGCTGGCCGACAGCGAAAGCCGCCAACTGGTAGCCAAGGCCATCGCCGCACTGCCCGAGCGGTTGCAACTGGTGATCCAGCTCTATTTCGTGGAGGAACTGAACCTGGCGGAAATCGCCCAGGTGCTGGAAGTATCCGTCCCGCGCGTGCACCAGCTCAAGGCCCAGGCCCTGGACAAACTGCGCGCTGGCCTGGGCAGCGGGTTCGACGTGCTGTGATGTCCTCCCCGCCAGGGGGATCACCAGTGACGGTCATTCCACAAACGACCGTCCTATTCCTCGTCACCCCGGACTTGATCCGGGGTCCAGCTGCTATGGTTGTACATAGCGCGAAAACGTCCGCAACCGAACCCACCGCGCCTACGCTCCAGGATTGATGGACCCGCCCAGGCCCAGGCGCTTGCCGTCGGTGATGATCACCTTGTCACCCAGGCTCGCCACCTTGAACAGGCGCTTGGCGAATTCGTCGGGCACGCCCACGCAGCCGTTGGTGGCATAGCCCTTTTCCACCTTTGATCCGTGGATCGAGACGCCATCGTTGGTCAGGCGCAGCATCCAGGGCATCGGCGCGTCATAGAGGTTGGACACGTGCGTTGCGTCCTTCTGGGTGATCGGAAACACGCCGAGCGGGGTGGGCTTGTCGCCATAGCCCTTGAGGATCGCGGTCGCGCCGATCTCGTGGCCATCGCGGAACACCGAAAGCACGCGGGCGGTCAGGTCCACGGTGATCACCACCGGGCCGGCCTGGCTTTGGCTTTCATCCCAATAGAACTGGCCAAAGCGGATCGGCCCATCGATCTTGAGCACGGACTTGACCACGAAGGGCGTGTCGGCCGCCGGGGTCTGCGCGGCGGGCGCCGCCGCTGCCGGCGGGATAGCGGCTTGCGCGGCCGGGGCAGGGGCCGCCTCGGCCAGCGCGGTTGGCAGCGCCTGGGGCGCATCGTCATCCCCGCCAGCCAGGCTGCGGGCCAGATCCTGGCCCACGTGAAACGCCAGGAGTATGGCAAGGCCGGTGGCACAGGCGCCCGCGCCCAGCACCGCCAGGCGGCGCCACGCGGCCTGGCGGCCTTGCCTCGTCTTCAACCCGTCTTTTCCGTTCGGCCACAGCGCCTTGCGCCACCATGCCGGCTTGCCAGCCATGCCAGATTTTCCTTTCACCCCGGATAATAGCGTTCACGCCGATCAAGGCCAGCGCGCCGGGCTGCCTGTCCCGCCCAGGGACAAGCCTTGGTTCTATCGTAAATCACCGTGGTTTCCCAAGCGTTACGGCACGGCGGCCGCGCGCATGCGTTTTCAGCTTGGGGCAAGGTTGGCCGTGGCAAAAGGCGGGTGATGATCGATCCCGGCCACATGCTTGGCGCCCTGCCGCCCTGGCTTATCAGCCCGCCGCCGCTGCTTGCCGCAGCGCTGGTGGCGATGGTGCTGGTCACCCTGGCGGGGCTGGGCGGCGGCGGCCTGGCGCGGCTCATGCGCTTTTTCGGCAATCTCGTGCTGCTGGGCGTGTTTGCCGTGGCATGCCTGCGCTTCGTTCACCTCGATCCCTCGTTCGCCCATTTCATGCCCAGCATCGGCCTGCCCGAGGCGCAGGTTTCCGGCGGCGAAGTGCGCGTGCCGCTGGCGGCTGACGGGCACTATTGGATCGAGGCGAACGTCAACGGCACGCGCACCCGCTTCATGGTCGATACCGGCGCCACGATCACCACGCTGTCGGCCGAAGGCGCCAGCGAGGCGGGCATTACGGCCGATCCCCTGCGCCTGCCGGTGGTGATGCACACTGCCAACGGCGATGTTGAGGCACAGACGGCGCGGGTGGAAACCCTCAAGTTCGGCTCGATCGTCGCGCGCGACATGGACGTGATCGTCAGCGAGACGACCGGCGGCCTCAACGTGCTGGGCATGAATTTCCTCAACCGCCTCAAAGGCTGGCGGGTGGAAGAAGGCGTGCTGATCCTTACCCCGCGCCATCCGCAGACCGTATAACGCCGGCAAAGGTCAGCCGCCGCCACAGCCGCTCCAGCGGCCCCTGGCCAAAGCGGGCCAGCCAGGCTTGCGGCCAGGCCAGCATGATCGCCCAGCCCAGGATCACGAACAGCGGCAGGCTGCCGCGCGGCACGGCATGGGCATTGCCCCAACCTAGCCCCGCGCCCCAGCCGCAGAACAGCGCGCTCATGATCAGGCTGGTGCCGAGGTAATTGGTAAAGGCGCAGCGCCCCGCCGCCGCCAGCGCCCGGCCAGGCGCCCGTCGCGCCAGCGCCGGCCAGGCCAGCAGCAGCGCCGCGGCATAGCCCAGCGTCATCGCCAGCCGGGGCAGGGCGGCCATGTCGGTGGTCACGGCAAAGGTCAGCTGCGCCGGCCAGCCGCTGCGATCGGCCCACAGCGCCAGCGCCACGCTGGCCGCGCCGCCCAGCACCACGCCGCCAAGGGCCAGGCCCAGCATCGCTGCACGCGGCCAGCGCGCGGTGAAAAAGCCGCTTTTGAACAAGGCCATGCCGATCAGCATCAGCGGAAAGGTCTCGCTGAAAGTGTTGAGCGTGGCGGTCAGCGGGAAGGCTGGCGTTACCAGGGTGCGCAAGCCCACGCTCTCGATCCAGCCGGCATGGAGCACGCGCGCGTCGGCCGCCAGCGATTGCGCCACGCGCGCGGCGATATCGGCCACGGCGGCGCGGTCTGCTGGGGTGCCGATCCCGGCCAGCACGCGCTGTTCCCCGGCAATCGCGGGCAGGGCGGCCAGCGCATCAAACGCATGGGCCAGGACCAGCACCGGCACGCCGATCGCCAGCAGCGGCAGCGGATCGAGCCGCCGCAGCGCCAGCGCCAGCATGCCGCACAGCGCATAGGCAAACAGGATATCGCCCCACCACAGCAGGGCATAGTGCAGATAGCCAAACACCAGCAGCCACAGCAGGCGGCGCACCTGCATGGTATCGGGCGACAACCCGCGCCGCTCCACGCTTTGCGCAAACAGCACCATGCTCGCCCCGAACAGCAGAGTGAACAGGCCGCGCATCTTGCCATCGAACAGCAGGTAGCTGATCACGAACCAAGTTAGCCCTGGTCCATCCAGCCGGGGTAGCGCAGGGCTGAGGCTGGCGAGTTGCGGCCCCCAAAACCCGGTAATGTTGATCGCCAGAATGCCCAGCACGGCGCAGCCGCGCAGGAAATCCAGTGCGGCGATGCGGGGTAGGGGCGCCAGGGGGGCTGGATCAGGCGTGGTCATGCCGCGCCCATGCACCGCGCGCGGCCTGCCGGAAAGATCAAACCGTCAGGGCTTCAACGTGATGCAATCCACGCCCGCGCCTTTCAGCGCGGCGCAGGCATGCGCGGCTTCGGCCTGGCTGGCAAAGCCCCCCGCCAGAACCCGCGTAACCTTGCCCTCGGGCAGGTCGATGCGCGGGTGCCCGGCCAGTTCGGCCCGGCCCCGCACGCGCGCCCACAGGCCATCGGCATTGCTCTTTTGCGAAAAGGCACCAAGCTGGATGCGCCAGGCGCCGGTTGCCGTGGCAGCGGGCCGTGGCGTACCAGCTGGCTTTGGCACCGGCTTTGGCGCGGGCTTTGGTTCCACAGCCGGTGCCGGCTTGGGCCGGGGCGCGGCGGTGGCGGCAATTGCGGCGCGCGGCACTTCTACCGGGTTGGCATAGCTGGCGCCGGCCATCACGCGGCCGGGTGCTGTCGTCATGGTGCCATCGCCGGTCTGCGCCGGCGGCAGGTCAACCGGGGTCAGCGCGGCAGGCGCGGCGCGGGTGGGCAGCGGCGTTGCAGCGGCAGCCGTTGCCGTGGGCGTGCTCACGCCCAGTTCGGCGGCGGCCAGTTCGCGGGAGCGCTGGTCGCTGGTGCGGGTTTCCAGGTCGCTCGCCAGCGATGCGCCCATCTGGCGCTGTTCCAGCGGGATCACCTGGTTCATCGTCTTGAGGCTTTCGATCGCCTGGGGCAGGCCCACGGCCGCCGCCCGCGTCATCAGGGCATAGGCGCGCACCCAGTCCTTGGGCTGGAAATCGCCGTTGAACGCCGCCACGCCCAGCACATACATCGCGCGTGGCTCGCCGCGATCGGCCGAGGCGGTGAGCCAGGGCAGTGCCTCGCTCTGCCGGCCGGTCTGGAACAGCAGAATGCCATAGTTGTCGGCGGCGCGGGCATGGCCCTGGCGCGCGGCCTTGTGGAACCAGTCTTCGGCCTTGGCCATGTCCTTGGGCATGCCCCGGCCCAGCTTGGCCGCCTGGCCCATGTTGAACTGCGCATCAGCGTCGCCCTTGGCGGCGGGCCCCTGCCACTGGCGCACTGCCCCGGCATAATCCCCGCGCGACCAGGCGTTTACCCCGTCGCGTACATCGGCCCAGGCCAGCGTGGGAAACAGGGCGGCCATCGCTGCCAGCGTGGCCATGGCGCGAAGCGAAGCGGTCTTGGGGCGCGGCGTGATCATGTTGAACGCGAATCTCTTGCCAGGGCAGGTCGTCTGCGGGCTTTCCCTCAGGTCTCTTGCGCGGAAAATGGTAAACAAGTTTTCCCCCGGCGTCATCGTCTCGATGCGCCCGCGTGCGCTTGCGTGGCATTTTGCCAACACCATGGCCGGGCGCTGCCCCAGGCCCCGGAAACACCGGGGGTGTTAACCAAAATTTCAGCGCAATCTGCGAATCCCTCAGGCCTGATCGCACGCCAGCCTCAGGGGGACACATTGCGCGTACTGGCCTTGGCTTCGCAAAAGGGGGGATCGGGCAAGACCACCTTGTCCGGCCACCTCGCCGTGCAGGCGCAACGCGCCGGTGCCGGGCCGGTCGTGCTGATCGATATCGATCCCCAGGGCAGTCTGGCCGATTGGTGGAACGAGCGGGAGGCGGATTTTCCCGCGTTTGCCCAGACCACCGTGGGCCGCCTGGCTCAGGATCTGCAGGTCTTGCGCCAGCAGGGTTTCAAGCTGGCCGTGATCGATACCCCGCCGGCCATCACTATGGCGATCCAGTCGGTCATCGCGCTGTCCGAACTCATCGTCGTGCCCACGCGCCCCTCGCCGCACGATCTGCGCGCCGTGGGGGCCACGGTCGATCTGTGCGAGCGCGCGGGCAAGCCGCTGATCTTTGCCGTCAACGGCGCCACGCCCAAGGCGCGCATTACGGCCGAGGCGATCGTCGCGCTCTCGCAGCATGGCACGGTCGCGCCGATCACCCTGCACCATCGCACCGATTTTGCCGCCTCGATGATCGACGGGCGCACCGTGATGGAGGTTGATCCCACCGGCCGCTCTGCCGCCGAAGTGGCGCAGCTGTGGAGCTATATCTCCGAGCGCCTGGAAAAGAATTTCCGCCGCACCGTGTTTGCCGTGCCGCAGCAGAGCCAGCCCGGCATGGCCCCGGTGCGCGCGCTGGGTGGCGCGGCGCCGCGCCCGGTCGGCACCTTCGGGCGCCGCGTGGCCGGCTCGTGAGCGAGGGAGACGCAACCATGGGCACGCCAGAAACCAAGCCTTTTGCCTCGCTCACCGGATCGCTGCTGGCGCGCAAGGGCGCCGCACGCCCGGCGATGCGCAGCCATGTCTCGCTCGATTGGGCCGGCATCGAACCCGACGCGGCCATCGTGCCTGACGCTGAGCCCGCGCTGCCGCTGGCCGAAGTGGTGGCGCTGGAAGAGGCCGGCGAGGATGACAGCCGCCCCGAAGTGCTGCGCCAGATCGCCCAACTTTCGGCGGTGCTTGACCGCAAGGTGGCGGCCAACCGCCGCGCCGCGCTCGATGTGGAACAATTGCCCGGCAAGAAGGTCGCCTTCACGCTGCGGCTCGATCCGCGCCGCCATGCCCTGCTGCGCGCCTGCTGCACGGCCGAGCGGCGCAGCGCTCAGTCGCTGCTGATCGAGGCGCTTGATCGCCTGGTCGATGCCACGCCCGGCCTCGAAGACGTGCTGGCCCAGTTGCCTCAATCCGAACTCTTGCCCTCCACGCGCGCCGCCCCATTGCGGCGGCCGCGCTGATGCTTTTGCGGGAAACGCCCATGATGTCCCATCGCATGATCCTCTCGCTCGCCACCACGGCGCTGGCCGCCGGCCTCGTGGCCGGCTGTGCCCAGGGCTCGGTCCATCCGGGGCAGTCCGCCGCCCGCGCGCAATCGGCGCTGACCGGGGGGGAAGCGGTCAAGGCCGTCGCCCTGGCAGAGCAGGCGGTCCTGGCCGATCCGCGCAACCCGGGCTATCGCATGCTGCTGGGCAGCGCCTATCTGCGCGCCGGCCGCTTCGTGGCGGCGCGCCAGGCCTATGACGATGCGATGGAACTGGGCCAGGATGACGGCAAAGTCGCGCTCAGCCTGGCGCTGACCGATATCGCGCTGGGCCATCCCGATGTCGCGGTCGATACGCTCGGCACCCATCGCCAGCAGATTCCAGTGGCCGATTATGGCCTTGCCCTGGCGCTGGCCGGCCATGCCGACCAGGCGGTGGAGGTGCTGACCGGCGCGGTGCGCGGCGGCGACGATACGCCCAAGACCCGCCAGAACCTGGCCTATGCCATGGCCATGGCCGGCCACTGGCGCGAGGCGCGCGACATGGCCGCGCAGGACGTGCCCGCCGACCAGCTCACCGCACGCATGGCGCAGTGGGCGCAGCTCAACGATCCGGGCAACATGCGCCTGCGCGTGGCCGGCGTACTCGGCGTGCCCGGCCAGATCGAAGACGAAGGCCAGCCCACCGCGCTCGCCCTCGCCAATTTCCCCGCTGCCGGTGCCGAAGAGGCCGTGGCCCAGGCTGCTCAGGCCGCTACGGCGCAGGCGGCGATCGGCACCACGCCGGCCAGCCCGCCCGCCGCGACACAGGCTCCGGTGCTCGCCAGCTTTGCCGCGCAGGAACTGCCCGCGGTCGACAATGGCGCGGCCCAGCCCCAGGTGGCCGATGCCAGCGCCGCGCCCACGGCGGAAAAGCTCGCCGCGATCGATATGCCGCCGTCGTCCGCGTCAGGCGCTCCCTCGGCCGTCGCCAGCGCCAACGTGCCGGCCTGGGCCATCGCCCCGCGCCCCGGCACCACCCACGCGGCCGCTCCGGTCATCACCGGCCGCCTGCGCCCCGCCGATCGCGCCGATCGTGCGCCTGCCCTGGTGGCCAAGGCGGCCCAGGCCCGCGTGGCCACGCTCGCCGCGCGCACGCCGGCCATGCCGGCTGGCACCCACCTGGTGCAGCTCGGCGCTTTTTCCACGCAGGAAGGTGCGCACCGCGCCTGGCGCCATTACCTGGCGATCAATCCCGCGCTCAAGGGCTATCGCCCGGTGATCACCGCCGCAGTCGTCAACGGCAAGCAGTTCTGGCGCACCCAGGCCGCCGGCTTTGCCAGCGCCAGCCCGGCGCGCTCGCTGTGCGGCTCGGTCAAGGCCAAGGGCGGCGTGTGCATCGTGCTGGCCAATCCCGTGGCCAACCAGCCCGGCATGGCGCCCACTATCCGCTTTGCCAGCAACCGCCGCTGATCCCAGCGCACCTCACACACGCAAAACGGCGGCGAATCAGCAATGATTCGCCGCCGTTTCGTTTTTGCCTGGTGGGCCAGCCTGCCAGTTAAAGCGGGTTGTCCAGCTTGATCACGGCTTCGTTGCTCTTGCGCTGCGTGGTGTGCAGCTGGCGCGGCTGGGCAAAGCTGGCGAGCACGGCCGGATCGCGGCCATAGATGTCCTTGAAGCTGCGCATCACGCCGTTCACATCGCGCGCAACGGTGAAATAGGTGATGTACACCGGGAATGGCTTGGTCATCGGCACCTTGGTGTACTTGCCCGACAGGTTGTATTCCACCGCGGTTTCCTTGGGCAGGTCGGCGCCCAGGATCGCCATGGTCATGGCCAGTTCGGTGGCGCGCTCGGCGCGGATGCAGCCGTGCGAGAGCGCGCGGTTTTCCTGGGCGAACAGGTTCCGGTTGGGCGTGTCGTGGATATAGATGGCAAACTCGTTGGGCATGTCGAGCTTGACGCGGCCCAGCGAATTGTTCTCGCCCGGCTGCTGCACCACCTGGATCGTGCCGTCAGATAGCTGCTTGACGGCATAGTTCATGCGCTTGGCCTTGGCCGGATGGGCCAGCAGATCGGCGCCCAGGCCTTCGCCCTTCACGATCGACTGCGGCACCGTCCAGGTGGGGTTGAACACCACGTTCTCCACCATTTCGGCCAGCTGCGGCGTCGCGGTCCTGCCGGGCTTGCCCACGATGGCGCGATAGGTGGTGATGATCTGGTTGTTCACCGTCAGCCGCAGCATTTGCTCGGGCACGTTGATCATCAGGTATTGCAGGCCCAGGTCATGGGCCAGCCAGCGCCAGCGGTCCATGTTGGCGCGCACCAGGGCCAGCTTGGCCGGCTCCTTGGTGGTCTGCAACAGCTGCCGCAGCAGGGCATAGTCGGGGTGCGTGGGCAGCAGCGCGCGCAGCGTGCCCTTCACGTCATGGGTTTCGGTGGCCTGGGCCAGCAGCGCCGAATTGGGGTGCAGGTCCTGGTCGGGGTCCACCGCAAACCACTGCTCGC
Source organism: Novosphingobium capsulatum NBRC 12533 (assembly GCF_001598375.1). Classification (GTDB taxonomy): domain Bacteria; phylum Pseudomonadota; class Alphaproteobacteria; order Sphingomonadales; family Sphingomonadaceae; genus Novosphingobium; species Novosphingobium capsulatum. The sequence continues at coordinate 84,960 of NZ_BCYV01000018.1, read as the reverse complement.
GCGCAGTCATCGGCGTGCGCCCGTCGCGCAGGTCTTCGGCCAGCCACACGAACAGCTTGCTGGCCAGCTGGTTGAGATCGTCGCCTTCACCCTTGGTGATCGCGGCGGCGAGCGCAGCCGGCTGGTAATCGCGGGCAAACAGGCCTTCGCTGCCGATGCCACGAATGGCCGAAAGCAGGTCCTTGGCATCCTGCAGCGTCCACACCGCCACTGGCGGCGGCGCTTCCACCTCGGGCAGGGCAGGGGGCGGCGCGGGCAAGGCCACGGCCGCGCCGGGCGCGGGCGGGACGGCCGGGCTGACAGCGGGAGCCGGGGGCAGCTTGGCCGGCGGTACCTTGGCCGGTGGGGGCGCCGGCTGCTGCGCCTGCGCGGTCAGGTCCACCGGGCCCCTGTTGTCCTGCGTGCGGGCAAGGGCCGGCGTGGCCAGCAGGGGCGTAACAACCAGCGACGTGGCAACCAGGGGCGCCATGGCCAGCGTCGTCGCGCCGAAAAGACGCGCACGGTTGCGGCGCTGCGGCCAGGTCTTGCGGGGGGTCATCGGTTCGAAATTCCCTGTTGCCATTCGGTTGCACGCACGTGGTGCACGGTTCATCTACTGCCCCATGCCCCACCGCCAATCAAGCAGCGAGGCTTTCGCCAAGCTGAATCAGGCATGCACATGGCTGCTTTTCCTTCCAAACGATAAACACGGTTCATCGTTTCCGCCAAACGCATTGGCGCGATGATAGCCAATCTGCCGGCACTCGGCTATGCGCCGCCCATGCATACGCCGCGCCCGCTCCTGCCGATCATCGCCACGTTGATCGGCCTTGTTTTTTTCAGCGTGATGGACGGCGCCATGAAAGGCGCCTCGCTCATGCTGGGGGCTTTTGTCGCGGTGTTCTGGCGCAGCACGGCCAGCGCCGTGGTCGTGGCACCGTTCTGGCTGCGGGAAACGCTGCTGCACCGGAAAGGGCGTTTGCCGCCCCCGGCTATCTTGCGGCTTCACGTGCTGCGCGGTGTGGTCACGGCGGGCATGGGGGTGCTGTTCTTCGATGGCGTGGTGCGCATGCCGCTGGCGCAGGGCATGGCGCTGTCATTCCTGGCGCCGCTGATCGCACTCTATCTGGCCGCGCTGACCCTGGGTGAACGCGTCAGCCACCGCGCGGTGATGGGCTCGTTGCTGGCGCTGGTGGGCGTGGCTGTCATCGCCAGGGATCAACTGGGCGCGGCTCCCGGGCCGGGCGCCTGGCGCGGCCTGGTCGAAATTCTGGCCTCTGCCGTGCTCTATGCGACGACGTTGGTGCTCCAGCGCCGCCAGGCGCAAGTGGCCAGCCCGGTCGAAGTCGCCTTTTACCAAAGCCTGGTGACCGCTACGTCCCTTTCGCCCATCGCCCTGGCATGGACGACATGGCCCACCCCGCTGGCCTGGGGCTTGGTGGTGGCCGGCGCGATCATGTCGGTGATCGCCATGCTGTTGATGGCCTGGGCCTATGCCCGCGCCCAGGCACAAGTGCTGGTCCCATTGGAATATACCGCGTTCATCTGGGCCGCGATCACCGGCTATGTCGCCTTTGGCGAACCAGTGACGCGTGGCACGGTCGCCGGCGTTACGCTGATCGTGGCCGGCTGCATCCTGGCGGCGCGGCGCGGCGATCCGCATCCCGAGCCGATGTAGGGGAGGGCGGCCAAGCTGGCCCCGTCAAGCCAGCGCCACCTTTTGCGCATCCACGATCGCCGCGAACGCCGGGTCAAGCCCGCTGCGGTCCACCAGGTCCACGTTCCAGGGCAGATCGCTGTCGTCGAATGCTTCGCGAAGGCTTGCCAGGGTGGCCAGCGGCAAAGGTGCCGGTCCTTCGATCACCAGGTCGAGATCAGACCAGGGCTTGGCTGCTCCCCGCGCGCGACTGCCGAAGGCACTGGCGACGAAGCCTGGAGGCAGATGCGCCGCCAGAATCGCGCGCACAGCGGCAAGCTCTTCCACGGAAAGTGCCAGATGCGCGTCAGGCGCCACGCGCGGCTTCCAGCCTGGCCAGCAGGTCTTCGGCCTGGGCCAGGAATGCCGGGATCGCCGCTGCCACCTGGCGCGCCTTGCCTTCGTCGTAGGTGTGCGAGGTAATATTGCGCATCTCGCGCCAGGTGCGCCACTGCGCCCAATCCGCCCCGGTCAGCCCCTGTTCGGCGGCCGTGCGGATCAGGGTGGGATACGTCATGCGGTCCACGTCCTCGGGATTGGCCGCCCCCGCCTCGATCACCCGCCGCAGCATCTTGTGCGAAAGGTCATAGGTAAATTCGAAGCGCTGGATAAGCCCGTCACGGATCTGCGTATCGCTTTCATCCCGCGCGAAGCGGGCCAGTCCTTCCCGCAGGCGGGCGATGACACCGGCAAGCGGCGTGAAATCCAGCGTGGCAAGATCGGCAGACATACCCTCTCATGCCAAAGCGCGGGGGGCGGGGGCAAGCGGGTGGTGTCAGCCCTTGCTCGGCTCGGCGTACTTAGCTATATTTCTAGCTAAGGAGATCACCGATGGCGCAGTTCTCGGTTCACGATGCCAAGACCAACCTGTCCCGCCTGATCGCAGAGGCGCTTGCAGGTGGTGACGTGGTGATCGCCCGCGGCAATGTGCCGGCGGTGCGCCTGGTGCCAGTCGAACCGCGCGGTCGGCGCGTCTTCGGCGCGCTCAAGGGCCAGATCGCTCTGGATGCGCGGTTTGACGAGCCTTTGCCCGACGATGAACTCGGCGGGTGGAACTTGGCTTGAGGCTGCTGCTCGATACCCATGCGCTGATCTGGTGGCTGGCAGGCGACGCGGCACTGAGCCGCCGCGCCCAGGAAGCCATTGCCGACGAGGCCAATAGCATCGCCGTCAGCGCCGCCTCCGCCATGGAGGTTGCCACCAAGTTCCGCATCGGCAAGCTGCCCGGTGCAGCCCTGCTGGCGCAGGATTTCGCGGCGATTGTCGCCGGCCAGGGCTTTGCCGAACTGGCGATCAGCGTTCGCCACGCCCAGCTCGCCGGGGAAATGAACATCCCCCACAAAGACCCGTTTGACCGCCTGCTGATCGCCCAGGCCCAGGCCGAGGACATGACGCTGGTATCGAACGAGGCGCTGTTCGACGGCTTTGCTGTGAAGCGGATCTGGTAGGGAGGTTTACTCTCCTGCTTGGCCTGAGGGTTTAGATCCGTGGTAGCAATTAATTATGCTATCTCCCGAATTTCCAATATAAAATATCCATGAGTGAAATCGTGCTTGATAAATTTTACATTTTATTTTCAGGCTTAGGCAGCGAATTTTGTGAAAGTGCGTCAGAGATAAATTGTTTTTTCCCTACGCCAATTTCTGAAATTTTCTTAAGGCGGTCTTGTCGTGAATTTCGAGCGACATACCAATCTTCAAAAAGCATCTCGATTAGCTGGATAAGTGTATAAGCCTCGCCTGCATCTACTGGAACGATCAAGTTGATGTCTTTTTCCATGTGGGCGCCAATGTTCCCGATCGTGCGCACGTGATCGATTGCCTCAACTGTTTCCGCTGTTACCCCTGCAGGTGCAGAGCCGCTATCAATTTGGGCTCGCAAAGCAGTAATCTCGTCGATCAAGCGAGATTTAGTAATGCCACAAAAATCGCGGATCATTCCTTGCAGGCACCTTCGAGCAAGGGTTGCTGCAGCCTTCGGGCTATCATTCAAAATAAGGCAGGCTTCCCGGTAATCTTCACGTAAAGCTTCGGGAATATAATCTGGCTGGGGTTTTGCAAAACTTTCAGGTATTAATTGTCTATGATAAGATGGATTGGTTCCGTAATCTGCTACTGCGTAACTACCTTTGTAGGTTTTTGGACGTATCGATACTGATAGTGTCAGCTTTTCACACTTAGAGTTTGCACATCCTATTGCCAGTGCGCAAAGAAAAACATCGCCGTTTTTCAACGAGCCAACGCTTATGCGGGTGTCAATCTGATGAACCCTTTCCGTGACCACCGATTGATGGTGGCCGCAATGAGGACAAGACCAGTTGAAGGACAATTTATTTCTCCTTTTCCCGATTGCATCTAGAATGCGCTCTTAGCTTTATGCAAGCGTCTTAACCGTTCTTAATAACGTCAACGCGGCTCGTTTAGGCACATGTGGAGGGCAGTGACAGTGCGCCAATTTCAACTCTTAGCTTTTCCTCCCGTTTGCGCGGCATTGGAACTCGCTCTGGGATCGCTTCGATAGGTTTCGAGAACTCACCCGATCTGAGCGGGGGCACCGGTCCGCTGTCCCCACACCCCCCAAATCGACGAACTGCACCCCACGCGAGACAATACTTCTGATATTGCGTCGCAATAAGCCAGATCCCGCAAATTTAGCCATTTCCCGCCCTTGACGAGTCGGCCCTGACAGCGCATCGCGGCGCCGTTCACGAGAGGCCCGCTGGCTTTCGTTGCCCCCGGACATGGGCTTTGCCCCCGGAACAGGTAGCGGCCTTCGCGCCCGCGGTCCCTCGCAAACGGCAGGAGGATTTCGCTTAGCCATGACCCAGGTCGGACAGGACTCGCTCGGCACGCGCAGCACGCTTACCGTCGGCGGCAAGAACGTCGCCTACTACTCCCTCAAGAAGGCCGCCGAAAAGTTCGGCGATGTCTCGCGGTTGCCCTTCTCGATGAAGGTGCTGCTGGAAAACCTTCTCCGCTTCGAGGACGGTGGCTTCACCGTTTCGGCCAACGATGTGAAGGCCCTGGTCGATTGGCAGCACAACCCGTCGAGCAGCGCGGAAATCCAGTACCGCCCGGCGCGCGTGCTGCTGCAGGATTTCACCGGCGTGCCCTGCGTGGTCGATCTGGCCGCGATGCGCGACGCCATCGCCAAGCTTGGCGGTGACACCAGCAAGATCAACCCGCTGGTGCCCGTGCACCTGGTGATCGATCACTCGGTCATGGTCGATGAATTCGGCCACCCCAAGGCGTTCGAACAGAACGTCGAGATCGAATACTATCGCAATGGCGAGCGCTACGACTTCCTCAAGTGGGGTTCCAAGTCGCTTTCCAACTTCCACGCCGTGCCCCCGGGCACCGGCATCTGCCACCAGGTCAACCTGGAGCACATCGCCCAGACGGTGTGGACCAGCGAAGACCAGGACGGCAACCTGGTCGCCTATCCCGACACCTGCGTCGGCACCGACAGCCACACCACCATGGTCAATGGCCTGGGCGTGCTGGGCTGGGGCGTGGGCGGCATCGAAGCTGAAGCGGCCATGCTCGGCCAGCCGGTCTCGATGCTCATCCCCGAAGTGGTGGGCTTCAAGTTCACCGGCCAGCTGCAGGAAGGCGTGACCGCCACCGACCTCGTGCTGACCGCCACCAACATGCTGCGCAAGCATGGCGTGGTGGGCCGCTTCGTCGAATACTTCGGCCCCGGCCTGGCTGGCCTCACGCTGGCCGATCGCGCCACGCTGGCCAACATGGCGCCGGAATATGGCGCCACCTGCGGCTTCTTCGGCATCGATGAAAAGACGCTGGACTACATGCGCCTGACCGGCCGCGATGAAGACCAGATCGCGCTGGTCGAAGCCTATGCCAAGGAGCAGGGCTTCTGGATCGATCCTTCGGTCGAGCCGGTGTTCACCTCCACGCTCGAACTCGATCTGTCGACGGTCGTGCCTTCGCTCGCCGGCCCCAAGCGCCCGCAGGACAAGGTCGAGCTGCCGCAGGTGGACGACGTATTCAACCAGGACCTGGGCGACGTCTACAAGAAGACCCAGTCGCGCGTGGCCGTCGAAGGCAAGGACCATGACATCGGCGACGGTGACGTGGTGATCGCCGCCATCACCAGCTGCACCAACACGTCGAACCCCGGCGTGCTGATCGCGGCCGGTCTGGTCGCCAAGAAGGCCGACGAGCTGGGCCTCAAGCCCAAGCCCTGGGTCAAGACCTCGCTGGCACCGGGCTCGCAGGTGGTGACCGACTACCTCGAAAAGGCCGGCCTCCAGTCGCACCTCGACAACATCGGCTTCAACCTGGTCGGTTATGGCTGCACCACCTGCATCGGCAACTCCGGCCCGCTGGCCGAGCCGATCAGCAAGGCGATCAACGAGAACGGCATCGTCGCCGCCTCGGTGATCTCGGGCAACCGCAACTTCGAAGGCCGCGTCAGCCCCGACGTGCGCGCCAACTTCCTGGCCTCGCCGCCGCTGGTTGTCGCCTATGCGCTCAAGGGCACGGTGGTCGAAGACTTCACCACCACCCCGATCGGCACGAGCAAGGACGGCGCGGCCGTCTATCTCAAGGACATTTGGCCGACCAATGCCGAGGTTCACTCGGTCATGTCGGGCGCGATGAACCGCGCGATGTTCCAGGCCCGCTATGCCGACGTCTACAAGGGCGACAAGCACTGGCAGGCGATCAACGTCACGGGTTCGGAAACCTATTCGTGGCGCGCCGGGTCGACCTATGTCGCCAACCCGCCGTACTTCGAAGGCATGACCATGACGCCGGCCCCGGTGTCCGACATCGTCGGCGCCAAGCCGCTGCTGATCCTGGGCGATTCGATCACCACCGACCACATCTCGCCGGCCGGCTCGATCAAGGCCGATAGCCCGGCGGGCAAGTGGCTGCAGGATCACCAGGTCGCCAAGGCTGACTTCAACTCCTACGGCGCGCGCCGTGGCCACCATGAAGTGATGATGCGCGGCACCTTTGCCAACATCCGCATCAAGAACGAAATGGTCCCCGGCACCGAAGGCGGCTTCTCGCGCTATGGCGACGAAGTGGGCGCGGTCTATGACGTGGCGCAGAAGTACAAGGCCGATGGCACGCCGATGGTGGTCATCGCCGGCAAGGAATACGGCACCGGCTCCTCGCGCGACTGGGCGGCCAAGGGCACCAACCTGCTCGGCGTGCGCGCCGTGATCGTCGAAAGCTTCGAGCGTATCCACCGCTCGAACCTCGTCGGCATGGGCGTGCTGCCGCTGCAGTTCCTCGATGGCCAGACCCGCCAGAGCCTGGGCTTGACCGGCGACGATGCCTTCACCATCGAAGGCGTCGCCGATCTCCAGCCGCGCCAGACCGTGACCGTCAAGGTCACGCGCCCCGATGGCAGCACGTTCACGTTCGATGCGCTGTGCCGCATCGATACCGCCAACGAGCTGGAATACTTCAAGAACGGCGGCATCCTGCACTACGTGCTGCGCAAGCTGGCGGCCTGATCGCCGCCGGCATCACGCCGGAATGCAAGAAGGGCGGCTCCCACCGGGGCCGCCCTTTTTCGTTGGTACGGAGGCGAAATGCCCCTCCACCACCGCAAAGCGGTGGTGGAGGGGCATTTCGCCCACGAAAAAGGGGCGGCCTCCCCCCGAAGACCGCCCCTTCCGTGGAGCCCGACAGAACCGGGCTTGACCGTGGTTTCAAGCCGGCTTGCGGCTCCGGCCCCAGCGCTGGCGTGCAACCAGCGCGGCGGCTGCGGCGCCGAACAGCAGAACCATCGATGGTTCGGGCACGTCGGTGCCGCCAGTGGTCGTCCCGCTGCTCGTCGATCCGCTGGACGAAGACGAGGTGGAGCTGGACGAACTGGTGGAGCTGGAGGAACTCGTCGAGCTGGAGGTCGACGAGGAGGTGGAGGACGACGTCGACGAGGAGGTGCTGCTGCTCGTCGAGGACGACGTGCTGACATTGCCCGACGAGGTCGAGGTCGAGGAACTGGTCGACACGTTGCCGGACGAGGTGCTGACGTTGCCGGAAGAGGTCGAGACATTGCCGGACGAGGTGCTCACGTTCCCGCTCGAGGTGGAAACGCTGCCCGAGGACGTCGATACGCTGCCCGACGAGGTCGAGACATTGCCACTGGAGGTGGAGACGTTGCCGCTCGACGTGGAGGTCGAGCCACCCGAGGTCGAGGTCGATCCGCCGGAGGTCGAGCTGGAGCCGCCCGAGGTAGAGGTGGAGCCAGTGCTGGTGGAGGATACCACCACGTTGCCACCGCCACCGCCGCTGCCGCCAAAGAAGCCGCCGAAGAACCCGCCGCCAAAGCCGCCCACCGGTCCACCACCGATCACCACCGGCACGCCGCCACCGCCGCCGCCCTGCGCCTGGGGCGGCAGGGGCGCCATGTAGGGCACCGGCGCCATGGCATATTGCTGCGGCGGATCGCACACCTTGGTGGTGGCCGTGGTGACGATCTTGCGCTGGCGGTGCACCACGTGCGGCGGCGCGCGGCGCACCACGCGGCGGGGCTTGGCCTGCTTGATCTTGATCGGCTTGGTGTGGTGAATCTCGCCGGTCGATGGCGCTTCGGACACGTGCACCGCGCCCCCGCCCAGAACTGCGCCGCCTGCCGCGCAGGCCGCCAGTTTTGCCAATGCCATCCTAACCGACATGATCGTTGCTCTCGCTAAATCCCGGGGCCGGCCTAGCAGAAACCACTTAACAGGTGGCTGCCGGCCTTTCCCGCAGATGAACAACGCAGATCATAGCGTCAGCGTCCATCGCGTTAACCTGAAATCGGCACGGCAGCGGGCCATATTTCGTCACTTTTCGCGCCGGTGTGTTAACTCTGTCCCAATCTGGAACTTTTGCCGGCCCGGGTGTTGCCGATTCCGACAGGCAAATCCGCCTATTCGCCGCTGTCGGGGTCAAACAGGCCGGGCAGGGTGCCGGGCAGGCCGCCCGGCATCTGCGCGGTCGGGGGGGTGATTCCCAGGTGCTGCCAGGCCCGATCGTTAAGGCAGCGCCCGCGCGCGGTGCGCGCCACCAGGCCCAGCTGGATCAGATAGGGCTCGATCACTTCCTCGATCGTGTCGCGCGGTTCGGAAAGGCCGGCGGCCAGCGTTTCCACGCCCACCGGGCCGCCCTTGTAGATATCGGCGATCATCATGAGATAGCGCCGGTCCTGCAGATCAAGCCCCAGCGCATCGACCTCCAGCCGGGTCAGCGCTTGGTCGGCCAGGGCGCGGGTGATCGTGCCATCGCCCATCACCTGGGCAAAATCGCGCACCCGGCGCAGCAGGCGCCCGGCCACGCGCGGCGTGCCCCGCGCGCGCTTGGCAATCTCGCGCGCGCCCTCGCTATCGATACCCACCCCCATCAGCGTGGCGCCGCGCGTCACCACGCGTTCCAGTTCGGCCACGGTATAGAACTGCAGGCGCACCGGGATGCCGAAACGATCGCGCAGCGGGGTCTGCAACAGTCCCTGCCGCGTGGTCGCGCCGATCAGGGTGAACGGCGGCAGATCGATCCGCACCGAGCGCGCCGATGGCCCTTCGCCGATGATCAGATCCAGCGCGCGGTCTTCCATCGCCGGATAGAGCACTTCCTCGACCACGGGATTGAGGCGATGGATTTCGTCGATGAACAGCACATCGCCCGATTCGAGGTTGGTCAGCAGCGCGGCAAGATCACCCGACTTGGCGATCACCGGGCCAGACGTGGCGCGGAAATTTACCCCCAGCTCGCGCGCGATGATCTGTGCCAGCGTGGTCTTGCCCAGACCCGGCGGGCCAAAGAACAGCACATGGTCCATCGCCTCGCGCCGCTGCTTGGCACTCTCGATGAAGATCTTGAGATTTTCGCGCGCGGACTCCTGGCCAACGAACTCGGCCAGCGTCTTGGGCCGCAATGCAGCGTCGAGGTCTTCGGCCTGGGCCTGGGCGGAAAGCAGCGGGTTTTCGGTCATACGGGATCAGGGCTTTCGGCCAATTCGGCAGCAACGGTCATTGTCCACTGATCTGCCCGTGGCCACGATGGGATATGCGACGGGAACGGCAACCATGCGTGTACATTCTCGCGAGCGGGGTGCGTGGCACCTTGTACATCGGGGTCACGTCGGCCTTGATGCAGCGGTTGTGGCAGCACCGCGAAGGCATCACCGGCGGCTTCACCGCGCGCTATGGTGTCTACCGCCTGGTCCACTTCGAGATCTTCGCCGATATGGAGCAGGCGATCGTCCGCGAAAAGCAACTCAAGAACTGGCGCCGTGACTGGAAACTCAATCTTGTCCATGCGGCCAATCCCGATTGGCGCGATCTTGCTATCGACCTCGGTTTTCCGCCGTTGGGGCAGGGCAAGCCTCACCCTGGACCCTGAAACAAGTTCAGGGTGACGACCGTTCTGCAGGCAACGTTTGACTTCAAAATCCTCGTCACCCCGGACTTGATCCGGGGTCCAGCATGCCGCCTTTCCCGCCGTAACGGCCATCACCCCGTCGCCCGTTTGAGCGCCACGCGCACCAGGTCGTTGAGGCGGGCGTCTTCGCCCAGGTCCTTGATCGCAAAGGCCACGGCGCTGGCTGCCACGGCGGGCTTGAAGCCCAGGTTCTGCAGGGCCGAGATCGCGTCGGCGCTGGCCGAGCCGGCCGGCAGCGCAACATCTGCCTCTGCCGCCACGCCCAGGCCGCCGGTCATGCCGGCGAGGCCCCCGGCCTTGTCCTTGAGTTCGTTGACGATGCGGCTGGCGAGCTTTGGCCCCACCCCGTTGGCGCGTGCGACCATGGCGGCATCGCCACCGGCGCAGGCGCGCTGCAATTCCTCCACCGACAGGGCCGAGAGAATGGCCAGGGCCACTTTCGATCCCACCCCCTGCACGGCAGTGAGCAGGCGGAACCACGCGCGTTCGCCCGCGCTGGCAAAGCCGATCAGGCGCTGGTCGGTTTCGCTCACCTGCATTTCGGTGTGCACCACCACCTTGTCGCCGCGCACGCCCAGGTGCGTGAGCGTCTTGGCGGAACATTGCACCAGGTAACCGACGCCGTTCACGTCGATGATCGCCCAATCCGGGCCGGTGTCGTCAAGCATGCCGGTCAATTTGGCGATCATGGTTTGTTCCCTATGGCAGGGAACTTTCCCGCGCGCAACCGGGGTTCAGGTATTGGCCTGTTGATCCTCGGGCACGGCATCATGAGGGCCGTAATAGAGCTTGGCGCAATCATGCGCGGCCACCCCGCCTTCGAGCGACAGGTCGTCCTTGAAGGCATCGCGGATGTAATCGACCGTCGAAAGGTGGCGGTCCTCGAAATACATCTCGTGCACCTGATCGCGTCCGGCGCCATAGACGATGCGGGTGATCCCAGCCCAGATCGCCGCCATCGTGCACATGCCGCAGGGCTGCAGCGTGGTATAGAGCGTGGCGCCGTCGATCTTCATGTCGCCCACTGCCTGGCCGGCCGCGCGCAGCGCTTCCACTTCGGCATGGGCGGTGGCATCGCACCGTTCCACCGTGCGGTTGACCGCGCCAGCGACCAGGCTGCCGTGGCGCACCACCAGCGCGGCAATCGGCGTATTGGCCGGGTCATCGCCCTTTTCGCGGATGGCAAGGGCGATGGCGCGGGCCATCCAGGCTTCGTCGGTGGCGGCGATGTTCATGAAGAACGCTACGCCGCGCGAGGGCTGGCGTTCCCGTGCCCGTTCGGGATCAGCGGTGGCTGCCGAGCATGTTGGCATGGGTGATCGCCACGGCCAGCGCGTCAGAGGCGTCCTCGCCGGCCAGCTTCACGCCAGGCAGCAGGATCTTGAGCATGTGCTGGATCTGCTGCTTTTCCGCGCCGCCGGTGCCGACCAGCGCCTTCTTGATCACCTTGGTGGGATATTCCGCAACATGCATGCCCGATCGCGCCAGGCTGAGCATGGCAACGCCGCGGGCCTGGCCCAGCTTGAGCGTGGATTGCGGGTTCACGTTGACGAAAACCTCTTCCACCGCGCCTTCGTCGGGGCGGTGGACCAGGATCACGTCGGTCAGCGCCGCATCCAGTTCCACCAGGCGCTGCGCCATGGTGGCCTTGGCATCGGTGCGAATCTGGCCATTCGCAACATGGCTGAGCCGGCTGCCAGACTTGGCCACCACGCCCCAGCCGGTGCAGGTGAGGCCGGGATCGATGCCCAGGATGATCATGACTGCAAGATCCTCTCCCGCATCGCGGGGGAGGGGGACCGCGCGCGCAGCGCGTGGTGGAGGGGGAGCCCCCTCCGATGGCCTGACGGCCGCCACCTCCCCCTCTGCGAGGGGGAGGATCGATCGCCAGCGCGCACCGCCATTGGCCTGATCAGCCCAGCTTTTCCATCACGTCGTCGGGGATTTCATAGTTGCCCCACACGGTCTGCACGTCGTCGTCGTCGTCCAGCACGTCGATCAGCTTGAGCAGGGTGGCGGCATCATCGGCCGAAACCGTGGTCTTGAGGCTGGGCTTCCATGCCAGCTTCACCGCTTCGGCTTCGCCCAGCGCCTTTTCCAGCTCGCGGCTGACGGGGTGGAGGTTGTCGATCGCGGTCCAGATCTGATGCGTATCGTCGTCCGATTCCACGTCGTCGGCGCCGGCTTCGATCGCCGCTTCCAGCACCTTTTCCTCGTCACCCACGCTGGCGGGATATTCGATCAGGCCCAGGCGTTCAAAGCCATGGCTGACCGCGCCCGAAGCGCCCAGGTTGCCGCCGTTCTTGGCAAAGGCGGTGCGCACGTTGGTGGCGGTGCGGTTGCGGTTGTCGGTCAGCGCCTCGACGATGATCGCCACGCCGCCCGGGCCATAGCCTTCGTAGCGCACTTCTTCATAGTTCTCGCCGTCACCCTTGCTCGCCTTGTCGATGGCGCGCTGGATGTTGTCCTTGGGCATCGACTGCGCCTTGGCGGCGTTGATCGCGGCGCGCAGGCGCGGGTTCATGTCCGGATCGGGCATGCCCATCTTGGCCGCGACGGTGATTTCGCGGGAGAGCTTGGAGAACATGGCCGAGCGCTTCTTGTCCTGCGCGCCCTTGCGATGCATGATGTTCTTGAATTTGGAATGGCCTGCCATGGATCTGCTTCTTGCGGCTGATGGTGGGAACTTGGGGTTTGCCACGGCCCCTAGACCAACCGGCGCAAAACGGCAATGCGCGCCTGGCCAACAACGGGGCGGCCCAGCAACCGGAGCAGATCGGCAAACGCGGCGTTAACCGCTGGCGCAGTATGGCCCTTGCCATGGTCCGCCTGTCCCTGCCCGCTGCGCAATCCTTGGCCCACTTCCTGCGTCATCCACGCTGGACGCGCCCGATGGGGCTGGGCAGCGCGGAAAGCTGGGCGCTGTGGCGCGGGGCAACCGGGCTCTATCTGGCCGGGCTGCTGGTGCTCGCGCTGGTTCTGCACCTGTGGCAGCGGGCGATGGGCCTGCCTTCACCCGACGCCTTTGGCAAAGTGCCGCCCGCCCTGCTGCTCCCCACCGTCACCCTCCTGGCCCCGGTGGCCGAGGAATGTGTGTTCCGGGGCTGGCTTTCGGGCCGGCCCCGCGCACTCGCGCTGATCGCGGGGCTGGTTGTAGCGGCTGCCGCGCTATGGACGGTGCGCGATGGCGCGGCCCACCCCGTGGCGCTGCTGCTGTTGCTGCTGGGCGTGCTGGGTGCGGCGCTGGGCTGGTTCGTGCTGCGCCGGCGGGAAACCCCGGCGTGGTTCGTCGCGGCGTTTCCGGTGCTGTTCATGCTGCACGCGGTGGTCTTCGCGTTGTTTCACCTCAGCAACTATCCGCGCATCACGCTGGCGCTGGTGCCGATGGTGCTGCCGCAGCTGTGGGCCGGGCTGGTGTTCGGCTTCATCCGTGTGCGGATCAGCTTGCCCGCCGCCATGCTTGCCCACGCGCTGGGCAATCTGGCGGCGGTAACCGTGGCATTCCTGGTGCAGTGAGCGGGGCGGCCAAGCGCCGCGTTGCTCAGTCCCTGGCGCTCAGTCGATGCCCAGGGCGTTCTTGTAAACGTCGAGAATCGCTTCCATTTCGCGGCGATCGTCGGGCTTCATTTTCCGCAGGCGGACGATCTGGCGCATGATCTTGGCGTCATAGCCGGCCGACTTGGCTTCGCTGTAGACATCCTTGATGTCGTCGCCGATGCCCTTCTTTTCTTCTTCCAGGCGTTCGATGCGCTCGATCAAGAGGCGCAGGCGGTCGTCGGCGGCGTCGGCCATGGGATAAGCTCCGAATCTCTGTGTGGGCGGCCGTTGCGGCCTTCAGCCGCGGGCAAATAGCCGCCCACGCCCACGCTGGCAAAGCCGATCCTGTGGAAAGATTGCGCCGCTGTCGGGCGCGGGCCGGGTTATGTCCGGGTTCTGGCCGGTGTCAGCGCGGGTTGCGCTTCATGCTCTCGTCCATCCGCGCCAGTTGTTCGGGGGTGGCCGGCGTCTGGTAGCGGGCCTTCCATTCATCGGCGGGCAGGCCGTGGATCGCCTCGCGGGCGGCGGCCTTGTCCAGCGGGGCGCCGGCCTCGATAATCCAGTCGGCCAGGCAATTGCGGCAAAAGCCCGCCAGGCCCATCAGATCGATGTTCTGGGCATCGTGGCGGTGGCGCAAATGGCGCACCAGGTGGCGAAAGGCAGCCGCGGCCACCGCATCATCGAGCTGATCGAGCGGATCAGCGCCAGAATGGGTGGTTTGGCCGGTCGAAGCATTCGTATCCATGGTTATCATCCCTTGGGTTTTGCCCCGGCATAGGCCATAGGGCAGGCCGAATGAAAGCCTGCCGGGTTCGATAGTGAAGAGGAGTTTTTTGCACCATGGGCCAGCCTGACAAGCGCGAACGCAAGGTCAAGATCCTCGCAACGGTGGGGCCGGCCAGCCGTTCCCCGGAAATGCTGGAAAAGCTTTTCCTGGCCGGCGCCGATGCCTTTCGCGTCAACATGAGCCATGGCGAACACGCCATCCATGCCGAGACCATCGCCAATATCCGCGCGCTGGAAGAACGGGTGAAGCGCCCGATCACCGTGCTGTGCGATCTTCAGGGGCCCAAGCTGCGCGTCGGCACGTTCAAGGAAGGCCGCGCCGTCATCCGCCATTCGGGCCACTTCACGCTCGATCGCAATCCCGAGCCGGGCGATGAAAACCGCGTCTGCCTGCCCCATCCCGAACTGTTCGGCATCCTGCAAAAGGGCCAGCGCCTGCTGATCGACGATGGCAAGCTGCGCCTGCGCGTGATCCGCGCCAGCGAGAGCGAAATCCTCTGCTCGGCCGAAGTGGGCGGCGTGATTTCCGATCGCAAGGGCGTCAACGTGCCCGACGCGGTGGTGCCTGTGCCCGCGCTCACCGAAAAGGACCGTCGCGACCTGGCCTTCGCCGTGGAGCATGGCGCCGACTGGATCGCCCTGTCGTTCGTGCAGCGCCCCGAAGACGTGGCCGAGGCGCGCCGCCTGATGGGCGGCTATGGCTCGCTCATGGCCAAGATCGAGAAGCCGGCCGCGATCTCGCGCCTGGAAGAGATCATCGAACTGTCCGACGGCATCATGGTCGCCCGTGGTGACCTGGGCGTCGAGCTCAACCCCGAAGAAGTGCCGCCGCTGCAAAAGCGCATCGTCGAAAGCGCACGCCGCCAGGGCAAGCCGGTGGTCGTGGCCACGCAGATGCTAGAATCGATGATCGAGGCGCCCACGCCGACCCGCGCCGAAGTGTCGGACGTGGCCAACGCGGTCTATGACGGCGCCGACGCGGTCATGCTGTCGGCCGAAACCGCCGCCGGCGCCTGGCCGGAAGAAGCGGTCAGCATCATGAACCGCATCGCCGTGCAGGTGGAAAGCGATCCCGGCTATGCCGCCCGCGTCCACTTCATCGAAACGCTGCCCGATCCCACCACGGCTGACGCGCTGGCCCAGGCCTGCGCCTCGATCGCTGAAACCCTGCCGATCTCGGGGATCATCGTGTTCACCGGTTCGGGCTCCACCGCCCGCCGCGTGGCGCGTGAAAGGCCGGGCGTGCCGATGCTGGTGCTCACGCCCAGCCAGAAGACCGCGCGCAAGGTCGGCCTGCTGTGGGGCGCCCACGCCGTTGCCACCAAGGACATCGGCAGCTTTGAGGAAATGATCGCCAAGGGCAAGCGCATGGCCCTGCGCCACGATTTCGGCACCGCCGGATCCAAGCTGGTGGCGCTGGCCGGGGTGCCGTTCGGCACGCCGGGGGCCACCAACCTGCTGCATGTCGTCACCCTCACCGGCGACGAACTCAAGCAGCACCAGGCCGACTGAGCAGCCCTGACAAGACCTGGCGCGTTCAGGTCTTGTCCGTCACCCGGGCCACTGTCAGGCCCGAGGTGACGCGCTCGGCCGCGAATACGCAGTTCTTGCCCGATGCCTTGGCCAGATAGAGCGAGGCATCGGCATCGGGGATCAGTTCCTCGCCCCTGACGGACGTTTCCGGCATGGCCGCCACGCCCAGCGACGCGCTGACCGGGCAGCCCTGGATATCGGTCACGCCCAGCACGCGCAGGCGGATCTGCTCGGCCTTGGCCACGGCATCGGCCAGCGCGCAATCGGGCAGGATGGCGATGATCTCTTCCCCGCCATAGCGGCAGACCACGTCGGTGGGGCGCAGCGCGCCAACGATCTGCGCCGCCACGTCGCGCAGCACCGCATCGCCCTTGGCATGGCCATAGCTGTCGTTGAGTTCCTTGAAGTTATCCAGATCGATCATGATCACTGCGGTGGGATTGCCCGATCGCTGCGACAGCGCAATCAGGCGCTCCAGCGTGTCTTCCATATAGCGCCGGTTATAGAGGCCAGTCAGCGAATCGCGCAGCGACTGGGTGCGCAGCCGATCGCGCAGCGCGATGTTGGACAAAGCCAGCGACATCGAATCCGCCAGCGCCGTGCCCAGGTGGCGCAAGTTGGCCAGTTCCTCGCCCCCCGCCAGCGCCACTGGCGCATCGCTGCGCGCCAGCACCAGAAGACCCTGCACCTGGCCACCGGCCATCATCGGGATTTCCAGCACGGCATTGTCGCCGCCATGGTGCGAGCAGCACAGCCCGCCTTCGACCGGCGCATTCACGTGCGCCTTGCCGCGCTTCAACGCCCAGCAGTGGCTCGGCGCCAACGAATCGGGTGCGACATAGCCATCCGGCAAGTCCCACTGGCGCGCCAGGTCCAACCGATCGCGTGAATTGTTGAGCACATAGAGCGCCGCGCCGTGCCCGCCCAGCAGGCGTCGCGCGGTGACCATCAGGACTGCGCCGGCTTCCTCGTTGGTTTCGGCGGCCTGCAACATGTCGGTCATGGCAAAGAGTTCGGCGGTGCGCCGCCGCGCTGCCTCTGAATCCGCGCGCATGTGCTGTTCGTGGTTGTGATGGGTGATCAGGATCGTGCGAAAGCCCAGCAGCGATGTGGCCACGGCCACCTGCAAGCCCAGCGCCAGCACCAGCAGCATGTCGTTGCCGCCAGGCTGCCAGCGGTCGAGCATTTCGTGCACCGCCACCAGGGCGATGGACAGCAGCTGCAGCGCGATCGCGCCATTATACATCAGGCCCAGGCGCTGCCGCGTGGTGCCGCGCCATTCCGGCAGGCGCAGCCGACGCAGGAATGGCGCTTGCTCGTCCACCACGCTCAGAAAGCTCCCGTTCCGAAACCTGCACCGTCCCGGGGGATGCCGGGCACGGCCATTCTTACGGACAGGGCAGGTGGAGCAGGCTGAACGCGCGCCTGCGCATGAATGCCTATGATGGGCGGCGCAGGACGCTAACGATGATCAGCCGCGCGCGCCAAACAGGGCAGAGCCGACGCGGATATGCGTGGCGCCCAGCTGGATCGCGGTTTCAAAGTCGTCGCTCATGCCCATCGATCGGCCGGCCAGGCCATGGTCTGCGGCGAGCTTGTCGAGCAGGGCAAAGAACGGCGCCGCCTCGATTCCTGCCGGGGGCACGCACATCAGCCCGATCACCGGCAGCTCGGCCGCGCGCGCCTCGGTCAGCAAGGCAGGCAGATCGGCGATGGCGCAGCCACCCTTCTGCTCTTCGGCGCCAATGTTGACCTGCACGAACAGCGGCACGCGGCGGCCGGTCTTGTCCATCGCGCGGGCCAGCGCGGTCAGCAGTGAGGGGCGATCGAGCGAATGGATGCAATCGAACAGCGCCACGGCCTCATCGGCCTTGTTCGATTGCAGCTGGCCGACCAGGTGCAGTTCCAGCCCGGCATGCTCCTCGCGCAGCGGCGCCCACTTGGCCTGGGCTTCCTGCACGCGGTTTTCGCCGAACACGGTTTGCCCGGCGGCGATCAGCGGGCGGATCGCCTCGGCCGGGTGGGTTTTCGATACGGCCACCAGCGTCACGTCGGCAGGGGCGCGGCGGGCAATGCGCGCGGCCTGGGCGATGCGGGCACGAATGTCGTCAAGCGGGGTATGCTCTGGTCCGGTCATGGCGCGGTGCTATAGCGTCGTCATGGCAAAGCGCTACCCCGTGCCGCGATTGGTCCTGCTCAGCGATGCGCGCAACGATGCCGTGCTGGCCCGCGCCGTGGCGCGCCTGCCGCGCGGCAGTGCGCTGGTGTTCCGCCATTATC
This sequence comes from Novosphingobium capsulatum NBRC 12533, assembly GCF_001598375.1. Taxonomy (GTDB): domain Bacteria; phylum Pseudomonadota; class Alphaproteobacteria; order Sphingomonadales; family Sphingomonadaceae; genus Novosphingobium; species Novosphingobium capsulatum. The sequence continues at coordinate 66,750 of NZ_BCYV01000018.1, read as the reverse complement.
ACCTGGCGCCCGGGGCGCGCTGCCAGCGCTGGGCCGCGCTGCGCCGCCTGGCGGCCTCGCGTGGCGTGGCGCTGATCGCAGCGGGCGCGCGTTGCGGCCGGGGCGGGCAGGGGCGCTATGGCGCGCCGGATGCCTTGGGGCGCGAATCCGGGTTGCGCCTGGCCACGGCCCATTCGCTGCGCGAAATCGCGGCGGCGGCGCGGGTGCGTGCCGATGCCGTGCTGCTGTCTCCCGTGCTGCCCACGCGCAGCCATCCCGGCGCGCCGGTGCTGGGCATGGTGCGCTTCCTGCTGCTGGCGCGCCACAGCCCGGTGCCGGTCCTGGCGTTGGGCGGGATGAACCGCGCAGCCGCGCGCCGCCTGCCGTCAAGGGGCGCCGTGCAGGGCTGGGCCGCGATCGACGGACTGTCGTGAAAATCCGCGCAATTCCGTGGGTTTTCGCGGGCGATTCTTGACCCCGGCAGCGCTTGGGGCGATGATGGCGCCAGAAGGGAATATTCAGCATCATGGCTTCGCGGGCACTCACCCCCAACCGTTCGACCGCGCCTGGCGGCGGGAAACTCGGCCCTGGCCGGGGCAACCCCAACTGGCGCGCCGTGCTGCGGCGCAGCTTCCGCCGCAGTTTCGAACTGATCGGCGGCGCCACGCTGTTTGGCGCCATGGTATTCCTCGCGTTGGCGCTGGTCAGCTATACCCAGACCGATCCTTCCGGCAGCACCGCCTCGGGCAGCCCGGTGGACAACTGGATGGGCCTGCCCGGCGCCTGGGCCGCGGAACGCGTGCTGGTGCTGTTCGGCCTGCCCGGTGGCCTGCTGGTGCCGCTGCTGTTCGTGTTCGCCCGTCGCCTGTGGGATGCCGCCGGTGACCTGATCGACGTGGACGAGGATGAAGAAGCGCCCGCGCCCGAACCGGCCTGGTGGCGCCTGTCGCTCGGCCTGTCGGTGGCGATGATGCTGTCGGGCACGGCGCTGGCGCTGGCGTTCACCGGCCCGGGCGGCAGCCTGCCCGCCGGGTTTGGCGGCGCCACCGGCCTGCTCGGCGCGGCCGGGGTGCGCGCGCTGGCTGGCCTGGTGCCGGTGGCGCAGGGCTGGATCATCCTGGCCATCGCGTTGCTCGCCTTTGGCGGCGGCCTGTTCCTGACCGGGCGCGTCTTTGCGCTCGATTGGGCGCGGCTGCTGTCGATCCCGGCGTTGCTGCGCCGCACTCCGCGCGAGGCAGCGGCCGACGGCGCCCCGGCCCGCCAGCGCCGCGCGCCCAAGGCCAAGGCCGCAGCCGCCGGCGATGCCCTGCTCGCCGATGATGACGATGGCGCCGATGATGACGCGCCGCCGTTCGATACCCGCGCGCCGGTGATCCCGGCCGATGCTGCCGCGCCCCGCCGCCCTACCGAGATCAGCGATCCGCAGCGCACCCCTGCGCCTGCGGCCAAGGCGCAGGCCCGGCAAAGCGACCTGTTCGACAAGTTCGCGCTGCCCGCGATCGACATTCTCGAGGAAATTCCCGCCTCGGCCCAGCCCAAGATCGACAAGCTCGCGCTGGAACGCAACGCGCGCCTGCTCGAAAACGTGCTCGACGATTTCAACGTCAAGGGCGAGATCACCGCCGTGCGCACCGGCCCGGTGGTGACGATGTACGAGCTCGAACCCGCGCCCGGCATCAAGGCCAGCCGCGTGATCGGCCTGGCCGACGATATCGCCCGCAACATGAGCGCGGTGTCGGCACGCGTCTCGGCCATTCCCGGCCGCACCGTGATGGGCATCGAATTGCCCAACCAGATCCGCGACATGGTCTCGTTCCGCGAGCTGGTGGCGTGCGACAAGTTCGTCAATGCCAAGGGCCTCTTGCCGATCATCCTGGGCAAGGACATTGCCGGCGAACCGATCGTCGCCGATCTGGCCACCATGCCCCACCTGCTCGTCGCCGGCACCACCGGCTCGGGCAAGTCGGTGGGCCTGAACTGCATCCTGCTGTCGCTGCTCTACCGGCTTACCCCGGCGCAGTGCCGCATGATCCTGGTCGATCCCAAGGTGCTCGAACTCAAGTCCTACGACGATATCCCGCACCTCCTCTCGCCCGTGGTGACCGAGCCGGCCAAGGCTGTGCGCGCGCTCAAGTGGGCGGTCGAGGAAATGGAGCGGCGCTATCGCCAGATGTCGTCGATCGGCGTGCGCAACCTGTCGGGCTTCAACGAAAAGGTTCGCGCCGCCCAGGCCAAGGGCAAGCCGCTCGGCCGCCGCATCCAGGTCGGCTTCGATCCCGAAACCGGCGAGGAACTGTTCGAGGAACAGCAGCTCGAATACCAGGTGCTGCCGCAGATCGTGGTGATCGTCGACGAACTGGCCGACCTCATGGTCAGCGTCGGCAAGGAAATCGAAGTGCTGATCCAGCGCCTCTCGCAAAAGAGCCGCGCCGCCGGTATCCACCTGATCATGGCCACGCAGCGCCCCTCGGTCGATGTCATCACCGGCGTGATCAAGGCCAACCTGCCCACGCGCATTTCCTTTGCCGTGACCAGCCGCATCGACAGCCGCACGATCCTGGGCGAACAGGGCGCCGAACAGCTGCTCGGCAAGGGCGACATGCTCTACAAGCCCAGCACCGACCCGATCAAACGCGTCCACGGCCCCTTTGTCAGCGACGAGGAAGTGGAGCGCGTGGCCGATCACTGGCGTGGCCAGGGCAAGCCGGAATACGTCGATTCGGTCACCGAGGAACCCGAGGAAGGCTCGTACGGCTTCGACGAACTCGACACCTCGGACAATCCCGAAGACCGCAAGTATCGCCAGGTCTGCCAGCTCGTGTTCGAAAGCCAGAAGGCCTCGGCCAGTTGGATTCAGCGCCAGATGGGCGTGGGCTACAACACCGCGTCCAAGTGGGTCGAACGCATGGAGCAGGATGGCCTGGTCGGCCCGGCCAACCACGTCGGCCGCCGCGAGATCTATCGCGACAAGGATGGCAACCCGCTGTAATCGGCGATTGCTTGCAGTGCCCGGTCACTGGGCAGGGCCCTTCGACAAGCTCAGGGCGAACGGCCTGGGAAAAGGCTTGTTACCCGTTGGGGATGCTGTCGGGCCATAGATCCTCCCCGTCACCGACGGGGAGGGGGACCGCCCGCGCAGCGGGTGGTGGAGGGGTGTTCCCTCAGGCCGCCCGCAGCGCCACGGCCGCCTCGCCCACCAGCGCGGTCACCTCTGCCTCGGTCAACACCCGGCGCGGGTCATAGCCCAGGCCCAGGCGGGCAGTGCGGCGCCAGGCATCGCAGAACAGGCCCTTGTTGGGGCCAAACGCGCGCAGCACATGGGCAGCCAGGCGCGGCGGCGCGTCGGGCGCATAGGCGCGCGAAAACAGCGCCATGTCGGCCACCCACGGCCCGATCATCACCCAGCCATGGTCATCGGCCACCACTTCGCCCGCCACGCTCAGCGTGCCTTCGACCACCATGATCGGCGCATCGAGGGCACGGGCCAGGTGCACGGCATAGGCGGCACCCAGCATCGGCGCGGTCACGTCCTTGCCCGCCATGACCTTGAGCACGTCCTGCGCGCGGGTGGCCATCAGCGCCTTGTCGTCCTCGCTCGGGCTCCACGCCTTGAACGTGCGCGCGGTTTCCCACGAATGGCTGGCGGCGATCAGGCGCGAGAGGCGGGTCAGGGCAAGCGATGCGGTCATGACCGCGGCCCTTAGGCGCAAAGCGGTCCTAGGCAAAGGGGGACTGGATCACTTGCCCTGCTTGCCCACGATCACACCGCCCACGGGAATATTGCTGCCACCCTTGGGATCGCGCATCCCAATGAGCCAGGTCGCATAGAATTCTTCAGCATGCGGACCGGTGAACTGCCCCTTGATCGAACCGCGGGTGTCGCCGCTGAATGGCAGGTTGATGATTTTGTCAAAGGTGCCCGCAAACGTTGCCTTGCCTGCGTCGCCCGTGCCGGAAAAAGCATAGGCGCCAAGCGCGTAGGACGTTCCGGTATCGCGGTCTGTCGCCACGGGGTTGAGCGCGCCGGTCAAGGTTGCCGCGCCGAAATTGTACGCCATGCGCGCGTCTCCGCTGATCGCATAGGGCCGGGTGTTGCCATCAGACGGGACCCCGGAATAGCCCAGGATCACGCCATTGTATGTAGCGCTGCCGCTGCTCGGCACCGCCGAGGCCGGCGTCGCTTCTCCGAAGCCGTAAGCGAAATCGGTGTACGGGAATGTGGAGGATTGCGACGGTGCCAGTACCGTTTCAGACGTGCCAAAGCCGGTATAGGTCAACGCAATCAGCGGATTGCTGGAGCCGGGGCGCGAAACGCGCAGCGTGCCCGCGCTCAACGAACTGGCTTGCGCCGTAACGGAATAGGCATCGTACGTGGCGTCGCTGTGCGCCGCGTCGCGGATCGCGGGCGTGAGCGCACGTGGATTTCCGGAATATCCGTCGATCCCAGCACGTATCGTCAGCGCCTTCTGCGTTTCGGAATAGGTGATGTACAACGAGCGCGTTGTCAGGTTTTGCTGGTCCCACCGTGTGGAGCGGCCATAGCTGACGGCCACGGCTGCCCCGCCCAGGTCTTCGTTGATTACCAGGTTCGCCAGGCCATTGTTGGATGGCATCGTCGCGGTGTCGCGGCCCAGAATCGTGCCGCTCGCCACCACGTTGTCGTAAAGGTTGGTGTTCCAGACCGCGCCGAACTCTTCATGATGGGGGCCATAGAAGCGGCCGTCGATCGCCCCCGGCCGCGCGCCGAAGTTGAAGCTGCCGGAAAACGTCGTGCTACCTGCTTTCAGCTTTGCCTGTGACGTCCAGTTTAAAGTGCCTTCATACAGGCTATTCCTGTAACGATCGATCGTGCCGCTGCCAACCAGGCCGCCGCTGGCGAAATCCACCTGAAAGCGACCGCCGCCTGTCAGCACATAGTTCTGCTGAGGATAGCCGGCCTGCCCATCAAGGCGCACACCGAATGTGGCCGTCCCGGTGGTCGGCATGGCCGATGCGGGCGTGGGGACGCCATAGGTGAAATAGTCCATGGTCGTTGTGGCGTTCGGCCCATCGGTCTGCGTCCGTTGCCAAAGGCCGGCACCGACATAGCGGAAAAGGGGTGCGTCGGGCGTGCCGGGATCGGTCGTATTCGTGCTGAGCGACAGTGTCTCCGTCAGCGCGCCTTCGCTGCGCTTGTAAACCGTGGCTGCAGCATTGCTGAGCGTGGCATCCTTTTGCGCCGGTCCGAAATCCTGTGTCCGCCCTTGCGTGGCAATCGTGTAGGTCTGCGTGGATGCCTTGTATTCGATCGTCAAAGGCTTGCTTGTAACCGTGTTCGGCTGGGCGGACGTGATCGGTTGATAGGCCGTCTGGGTTTTTGCATCGTTGACGAAGGCCTCGCTGACCAGGCTGCCCACCAGATCGTCGTTGGTCGGCTTGGGCGGGGGAGAAGGCGGCGGGTTGGGAGAGTTCGTGCTGGCAACGCCACCGCCATCGCCACACGCGGCGAGCAGAACCGCCAACACAAGTGCCGAATACCGTGTCGCTCTGCAACACCGTTGGAGACCAGCGCGCGCCATGATTCGATCCTTGTCAAAAAACAGAATAGATCCAACTTGGCGCCATAATACGCTATTTTACATATTGTTCCAGCAATGCTTTACGCCTGAGAGTAAAAGGGCGCTGCCACTTCTGCAGGAACGCGAACCAGGCGTCCGCTGCTTTTATCGATCAGGGCCCAGGTCGTGCGCGCGCTGACGATCACTTTGCCGGTCGCGTTGGCGAAATCGACGCAGCGGTCGAACCGCGCGCCGTGGGGCGGATCGGGAATGAAGGTGGTGGCCACCACGCTCTCGCCTTGGCCAACATTGCCGCGATAGTCGATCTCGTGCCGGGTCACCACCCAGACATAGGCCGCCACGTGTTCCGGTGGCGCCACCGTTTCCCAATGCCGCGTGGCGATCTGTTCCATCCAGCGCACCCACACCGCGTTGTTCACATGGCCCAGCTCGTCGATATGCTCGGGCAGGGCGGTGAACGTGCAAGAAAACCGAGCCGTCATGATCAGGCACCCACCAGGTGCAGCACGATCTGGCGGCGATGCGCCATGCGGCGGTGCTCGCACAGGTAGATGCCTTGCCAGGTACCAAGCGCGAGCTGCCCGCCGATCAGCGGGATCGACAGGCTCACCCCGGTCAGAATGCTTTTCAAATGGGCCGGCATGTCGTCCGAACCTTCGTCGTCGTGGGCATAGGCCGCGCTTTCCGGTGCCAGGCGATCGAGCCAGCGCACGATATCGCCACGCACCTCGCGCGCGGCATTTTCCTGGATGCACAGCGAGGCCGAGGTGTGGCGGCAGAACAGCGTGAGCAGCCCGCTATTCATGCCCTGGGCCGCCACCCACTGCGCGGTTTCGCGGGTGAATTCGTGCAGGCCGGGGCCGGGCGTATGCAGGGTCAGCGTGGTGCTGGCCTGGCGCAGCGGCGCGGCGTGCACCGCGTCTGCGGGGTGAAGGGCTTGGCTCATGACCGCATCAGCCTGGCATGGGGCGCCGACCATGTCACCCCGGTTTTGCGCGGCACGATAAAAAATGAGAATCATTATCAACATGGTTGATTATGAAAATCACTCGCAATAAAGCGCTACCCATCCGGACCGGGCGCCGCTGCCCGATCCGAGCAAAGGGGAAAAATTCCATCATGATCAATGCATCCCGGTCTCGTCGCGCGTCACCCATGCCAAGCGGGCACGTGCCTGCCACCTCGCCCTTGCGTCCCGCATTTCTCGCCGCCGGCTGTATCGGCGTGATCGCCGCCATGCCGGCCCAGGCCCAGGATGCCGCGCAAACCGTGCTGGGCGGGGTGACCGTGACCGATACCGCGATCGCGCAAGCCCCGGTCAAGGTAGAGCGGGCGGAATCGCCCAAGTACGTGCGCCCGCTGCTCGATACGCCGCAGACCGTCACCGTGGTCGGCCGCGCGGTGATCGAGGCGCAGAACCTGCTGTCATTGAAAGATGCGCTGTCGATCCTGCCCGGCATTACCCTGGGCGCGGGCGAAGGCGGCGGCGGCTATGGTGACAGCATCAATCTGCGTGGGCAGAGCGCCAATACCGATATCCAGATCGATGGCGTGCGCGACAGCGCGCAGTATTCCCGCAGCGACCTGTTCAACATCGAACAGGTGGAAGTGACCAATGGTGCCAATTCGGTGTTCAGCGGCTCGGGCTCGATCGGCGGAACGGTCAACCTGGTCAGCAAGCGGCCCAAGGACGAAACCAGCACCACCGTGCAGGGCGGGGTGGGCACGGCCAATTACTGGCGCGGCACGGTGGATAGCAACTGGCAGCTGGGCAGCGAGGTCGCCGTGCGCCTCAACGTCATGGGCCACAGCGCCGATGTGCCCGGCCGCGATTTCGAATACAGCCGCCGCTGGGGCGTGGCGCCGTCGGTCAAGTTCGGGCTGACCGGCGATACCAGCCTGACGCTGCTGTATCTGCACCAGCGTGACAAGAATATCCCGCAATATGGCGTGCCCTATTACGCGGTTTATGGCGGCTTGCTGCCCGGCGCCAGCTATGCCGGCTATTACGGATACAAGAACTACGATCGCCAGGAACAGACGGTGGACCAGGCCACCGCCATCCTCGACCACCGCTTTTCCGATGCGGTCTCGATCCGCAATCTGGCACGCTACCAAAAGGTCAAGCAGGATACCTTCGTCGATCCGCCGCAGGGTGCCTGGTGCCTGGCCAACGGTACGCTGGCCAATTCGACCGGCGCGGCCACGGCCTGCTCATCAACCCAGGCGGCGGGCACCTATTACCCCAGCGGTCCGCGCGGGCTGTTCCGCCTGACCGACACCTCGATCTGGTATGACCAGCTTGATCTTTCCGCCAAGGTCTCCACCTTCGGCCTCGAACACACTCTGGCACTGGGCGCGGCATACTCGCAGGAAGATTATGACGTCGTTTCCGGCAACGGGTTACGCAATGCCAATGGCACCACGCCCACACTCGATGCGATCAACATCGCCAATCCCAATGCCGTCTATACCGGGCCGGTAAACTACATCACCACGGCAATTGCCCATGGCTCCACCCGCAACATCGCGCTCTATGCGTTCGATGCGGTCAAGCTGGGCGGCGGGTTCGAAGTGAACGGCGGTATTCGCTGGGAAAATAACCGCGCCCGCTATCGCAGCGACACCGTGGCGGTCAGCGGCGCGGTGACCACCGGTGCGCCGCAGAACAACACCGACGACTTGTTCAGCTATCGCCTGGGCCTGGTCTACAAGCCGGTGGCCAACGCCAGCCTCTATGTCGCTTACGGCAACAGCAAGACACCGGCCTCGTCCACCGTGCGCAGCGGTTGCGGCGTGACCAGCACGACCCTGCTGGGCGACCCCTGCAACGTCGCCCCGCAAACCGCCGTCAATTTCGAACTGGGCGGCAAGGTCGATCTGGCGCAGGGCAAGCTGCAATTGACCGCCTCGGTGTTCCGCAACGAGCGCACCAACTATCCCGTCGCCGCCAACGATCCGCTGGTCGGCACCACCAACGTGCTCGACGGGCGCAGCCAGGTCGATGGCGTGTCGCTGGGCCTGTCGGGCAAGATCACGCCCGCGTGGACGATCTTTGCGAATGCCATGTACCTCGATGGCGTGATCAAGCAGTCGATCTCGAATTACTGCAAGAACCACCTGGGCGCCACGCAGACGCTGCCCACGGGCGGTAGCGTGACCTGCCCCGCCAGCGACGTGCAGGCCGGCAACCCGGTCACCAACACGCCACGCTGGTCGGGCAGCCTCTACACCAGCTATCACCTGCCGTTCGGGCTGGAGGTGGGCTATGGCCTCACCTACCAGGGCAGCTGGTATCTCACCAATTCCACCGGCGCGCCGATGTACAAGGCGCCGTCCTATCTCACCCACCGCATTTCGCTGGGCTACAAGCTGGACAACGGCCTTTCCGCGCAGATCAACGTGCAGAACCTGACCGACGAGAAGTACTACACGTCGATCCGCAACAATGGCTGGGCCGTGCCGGGTGAGGGGCGCTCGGCCGTGCTCACCCTGGGCTATGCATTCTGACCCACAAGAAAGGGGGCGATCATCTCGCCCCCTTCGTTGCTCAATCGGCCCAATAGAGCTTGGTTGGATTGTCGATCAACAGCTTGCGCTGCAATTCCTCGGTCGGTGCGATGCGCGGGATCATGTCGACCAGGTGCCCGTCATCGGGAATGGCATCCTGCATGTTGGGATGCGGCCAGTCGGTGCCCCACAGCACGCGGTCCTGATAGTCCGCCACCAGCGGCGCCACGGCCTCGGCAAAGGCATTCCACGGGTCCCCTGATGGGTCGAGCCGGTCCGGGCAGGTCGCCTTGAACCAGATATCGGGCCGCGAATCGAGGAACGCGCGGAACGCCTTCATGTCGGCTCCATCGGGCCCCTGGGTCACGTCGGGCCGGCCCATGTGGTCGATCACCAAGGGCACGGGAATGGCGTCCATGAACGGGCGCAGTTCCTCCAGGATATCGGCCTCGAAATAGATCACCACGTGCCAGCCCTTGGGCAGGCGCTTGGCCACGTCCAGGAACTTGTCCTTGGGCGCATCATCCACCAGCCGCTTCAAGAAATTGAAGCGGATGCCACGGATGCCGCCCACGTGCAGCGCGGCGAGATCAGCCTCGGAAATCGCCGGATCGACCACGGCGACGCCGCGCGCTTTCCCGTTGCTCTTGGCAATGGCGTCGAGCGTCGCTGCATTGTCGGTGCCATGGCAGCTCGCCTGGACGATCACGTTCTTGGCAAAGCCCAGGTGATCGCGCAGCGCAAACAGCATATCCGGCCCGGCGTCCTCGGGCAGGTACTTGGCCTTGGCGCTGAACGGAAACTGCGCCATCGGGCCAAACACATGGCAATGCGCATCGATCGCGCCGGCCGGCGGGGTATAGCGCGGCTTCGACGGGTTGCCGTGCCAGGAAATGATACGGTCGGTCATGGTCTTGTCCTTGAAAACCGGGCCTCGACACGCTCAGCCCGAACGGCAACCTATTTGAAATCTCGCACGCCGTTCGCCCTGAGCCTGTCGCAGGGCGAGAAGCACACGTTTACCCGAACACCACCCCATCCATCAGCTTGCGCGCGGTGCGCAGCAGGGCGGCAGTCTTGACCGCGCCACTCTCGTCCACTTCCAGCACGCAGCTCATTTCGCCGGTGGGATGCTCCACCGACAGGGTCTTGCGGCTGCCGTCGCCCACCTGCGCGACCTCGGCCGCCGGAGAGCCTTCGAGCAGGCAGGCCGTCGCCACAGACACCGCGCCCAGCACCCCGATCGTGGCATGGGCGCGATGCGGGATGAAGCTGCGCACGGTCACCGCGCCACCGTGCTTGGGCGGGGCCACCAGCATCATCTTGGGCACCGACTTTTCCTTCACGTCGCCCAGGTTCATCAGCGGGCCCACTTCCAGCCGGATCGCCTCGATCCGCGCTTTCAGGTCGGTCGCATTGTCCAGCCATTCGCGGTCTTCATAGCCGGTGATGCCCAGATCTTCGGCCTTCATCACCACGCAGGGCATGCCATTGTCGATCAGCGTCACGGCCACGCCCTGGATCGTATCGGCCACGTTGCCGGTGGGCAGCAGCGCCCCGCACGAGGAACCGGCGGTATCGCGAAATTCCAGCGGCACCGGCGCATGGGTGCCCGGCACGCCATCGATCGCGGCCTGGCCGGCATAGCTGACCGTGCCGCCCGGCGTCTGCACCGTGGCGACGGCCACTTGCCCGGTGTTTTCCATGAAGATCGCCACGCGGGTTTCATCGCCGGTTGCCGCCACCAGCCCGCGCTCGATCGCAAACGGGCCAACGCCTGCCAGGATATTGCCGCAGTTCTGCGCGTCGGTCACGATCGCCTGGTCGACGAAGACCTGCAGGAACAGGTAATCGACATCGATCCCCTCGCGCGTGGACTTGCTCACCACGGCCACCTTGCTGGTCAGCGGATCGGCGCCGCCCATCCCGTCGATCTGGCGCGGATCGGGCGAGCCCATCACCGCCAGCAGAAAGGCATCGCGCGCCGCCACGTCGGTGGGCAGGTCGCTCTTGAGGAAATAGCCGCCCTTCGACGTGCCGCCGCGCATCCACATGCAGGGGGCGGAAAAACCGGTGGTCATGGGTCTTGCTCCTTGGGTGCGGGAAGGGGCCCCTCCACCGCCGCCGGTAGCGGCGGTCCCCCTCCCCATTGCATGGGGAGGAGCCCAGATCCTCCCTGCCGCGTAGCGGTGGGGAGGTGGCAGGCCCGCAGGGCCTGACGGAGGGGCCCCTTCAATCCATCAAACGTACTTCAAGCCTTCCTTCTCCAGCCGCTCGCGCATCTTGTACATGTCGAGGCCGAGCACGCCGTTGGCCAGCTTCTCGCGCTTTTCGCCTTCGTTAGCTTCACGCGCCTGGGCGGCTTTCAGCACCTCTGCGGCCTTGGCGCGCGGCACCACCACCACGCCATCGTCGTCGGCCACGATCACGTCGCCCGGGTTCACCGCGCAATTGGCGCAGACCACCGGCACGTTGACGCTGCCCAGCGTGTTCTTGACCGTCCCTTGCGCGTAGATCGCCTTGGACCACACCGGGAACTGCATCTCGGTCAGATCGCGCACATCGCGCACCCCGGCATCGATGACCAGGCCGCGGCAGCCGCGCGCCTGGGCCGAGGTGGCGAGCAGGTCACCGAAATAGCCGTCTTCGCAGGGCGAGGTCGGGGCCAGCAGCAGGATATCGCCCGCTTGCAGCTGTTCGATCGCGACATGGACCATCCAGTTGTCGCCCGGAGGGGCGCTGATCGTCACGGCCGATCCGGCGATGCGCGCGCCGCGATAGATCGGGCGCATATAGCTGGCAAGCAGGCCAGTGCGGCCCTGCGCCTCGTGCACGGTGGCCACGCCGCAGGCGGCCAGGCCGTCGATCACGGCGGGATCGGCCCGTTCGATATTCTGCACGACGATACCCGACATGGCGCTTGTCTCCCTATGATGGCTGGCCGGTTCGGCACGGATGGCCTGCATTTGGAACCGGGGGCGGGCAGCGCCAAATGCAATGTTTGGCATGTGCCATAAGGAAATGCTAAGTCTGGATGGATGGCCCGTCCCGACCCCGCGCTCAACATTCGTCACTTCGCCGCCTTTGCCGCCACCGTGCGCCATGGCAGCGTGACCCGCGCCGCGCGTGCGGTAAACCTGACGCAGCCCGCGCTGACCCAGGCCATCGCCCGGCTCGAGGCAGACCTGGGCTGCCTGCTGTTCGAACGCGGCGCTGGCGGCATGACCGCGACCGAGCCGGCGCTGCTGCTGGCGCCCCGGGCCGAGGCGGCGATCGAGCAGATCGGCTCCCCCCGCGTCACCGGCACGCAGGTGCGCGCTTTCCTGGCCCTGGCGCGCGCCGGGTCCTATGCCGGGGCGGCGCAGGATACCGGGCTTTCCGCCGCGTCATTGCACCGCGCCGTCGCCGATCTGGGCGTGGCGCTGGGCCAGCGGCTGATCGACCGGCGCGGCCGCACCGTGCTGCTCACGCCGGCCGGTGCCCGTCGCGCGCGCGGCTTTGGCCTGGCCATGGCCGAATTGCGCAGCGGCCTGGCCGAAGTGGCGGCGTGGCAGGGCAAGGCGGCCGGCCGCGTGGTGATCGGCGCCATGCCGCTGTCGCGCGCGCGCTGGCTGCCCGAAACACTGCTGCGCTTTGCCGCCGCCTATCCCGGTGTCGATGTAGCCGTGGTCGAAGGCAGCCATGCCGAACTGGTCGGGCCGCTGCGCGATGGCGAAATCGACTTCATGTTGGGCGCCCTGCGCGAAACCACCGCGCTCGATGATCTGGAGCAGGAGGCCGTGTTCGAGGATCGCCCCGCGCTGGTCATGCGCGCCGGCCATCCGCTCGCCGATCCGGTCCACCCGCTCGATCCGGCCGCCCTGCAGCACTATCCGTGGATATTGCCTGGCGGCGATACCCCGCTGCGCCATTATTGGGAGGCGATGATGCAGGCCGCCACCGGCGCGCCGCCGCCCCATGTCGGCATCGAATGCGGCTCGGTGCTCACCGTGCGGCAATTGCTGGTGGGGTCCGATGCGCTCACCCTGCTCAGCCCGGCGCAATTGGCGGTAGAGCTGGACGTGGGCCTGCTGGCGGCGCGGCCCACCCCGGTGCCGGTGCGGCGCACGATCGGGATGACGCACCGCGCGCTGTGGCGGCCCACCGCGCCACAGGCCGCGTTCGTCGCCCTGCTGCGCGAAGTGGCCAAGAAAGGTTTCGCATAAATTTATGACCACCGCGCTCTTTGCATTTGTATGCGTTGCATAAGGGCCGCAACAGGTGCGCCATGGAGAGAACACTTGCCCTGATCGGGTTCGGCGAAGCCGGATCGACCTTTGCCAAGGCCGCTGGTTGGGAATCCCAGGCCAGCGCGTTTGACATCGATCCCGCCCGTCACGCCGCGATGGAAGAAGCCGGGGTGATGGCCGCCGCCACCGCCGACAGCGCCCTGGGCGGCGCCGGCCTGGTGCTCAGCCTGGTGACGGCCGACAGCGCGCTGCCCGTGGCGCAGGAACATGCCGCCATGCTCGCCCCCGGCGCGCTGTTTTGCGACATGAACTCGGTCGCTCCCGATACCAAGCGCGCCGCCGCCCTGGCGGTGGAAGCGGCCGGGGCGCGCTATGTCGACGTGGCGGTGCTGGCCCCGGTCAATCCCGCGCGGCTCAAGGTGCCGCTGCTGGTCTCCGGCCCGGCCGCGCAGGATGCTGCCGCCGCGCTGCAAGAGGCTGGCTTTACCAATGTGCGCGTGGTGGGCGATGACGTGGGCCGCGCCAGCGCGATCAAGATGATCCGCTCGATCATGGTCAAGGGCGTGGAAGCCTTGACCGCCGAGATGATGCTGGCCGCCACCCGCGCCGGCGTGGTCGAAGAGGTGCTGTCCTCGCTCGACGCCAGCGAGAAGGGTGACAGCTGGTTCACCCGCGCCGCCTACAATGTCGAGCGGATGACCACCCACGGCCTGCGTCGCGCGGCCGAGATGGAGGAATCCGCCAAGACCCTGATCGGCCTTGGCGTCGAGCCGCTGATGACCACCGGCACCGTCGCGCGCCAGCGCAGCCAGGCCGGCCACACCATCCCGTTTGAAAGCACAACGCCTATGGCAGCCAACACCAAGGAACCGGCGGAATGACCATGATCATCGATTGCCACGGCCACTATACCGTGCTGCCCAAGGCGCACGACGCCTGGCGCGAGGCGCAGAAGGCCGCGTTCAAGGCGGGCGAGCCCGCGCCGCCCTATCCCGACATTTCCGATGACGACATCCGCGAAACGATCGAAGCCAACCAGCTGCGCCTGATCAAGGAACGCGGTGCGGACATGACGATCTTCTCGCCCCGCGCCAGCGCCATGGCCCCGCACGTGGGCGATCAGAGCGTGGCCGTGCCCTGGGCCCAGGCCTGCAACAACCTGATCGCGCGGGTCGTGGCGCTCTATCCGGAAACCTTTGCCGGCGTGTGCATGCTGCCCCAGTCGCCCGAGGCAGACATGACCAGCTCGATCGCCGAGCTGGAACGCTGCGTGACGCAGCTGGGCTTCATCGGCTGCAATCTCAATCCCGATCCGGGCGGCGGCCACTTCAAGCATCCGCCGCTGACGGATGAATTTTGGTTCCCCTTCTATGAAAAGATGGTGGAACTCGATGTGCCGGCGATGATCCACGTCTCGGGCAGCTGCAACCCGGCGATGCACGCCACTGGCGCCTATTATATCGCCGCCGATACCATCGCGTTCATGCAGCTGCTGGAAGGCGATCTGTTCAGCCGCTTCCCCACGCTGCGCTTCATCATCCCGCATGGCGGCGGCGCGGTGCCCTATCACTGGGGGCGCTATCGCGGCCTGGCCGACATGCTGAAAAAGCCGGCACTCGACGGGCACCTGATGAACAACGTGTTCTTCGATACCTGCGTCTATCACCAGCCCGGCGTGAACCTGCTGGCCGAGGTGATCGAGACCAAGAACATCCTGTTCGGTTCGGAAATGGTCGGCGCCGTGCGCGGCATCGATCCCCAGACCGGCCACTATTTCGACGATACCAAGCGCTATGTCGACGCGCTGAACATTTCCGACGCGCAGCGCCACGCGATCTTCGAAGGCAATGCCCGCCGCGTGTTCCCGCGCCTAGACGAGAAGCTGAAGGAGAGAGGCCTGTGACGACCACCAAGGGCGCGCCGGACGCCAAGCCGCGCGACATTCATGCCTATCTGGCCGAATTTGACGATATCCCCGGCACCCGCGTCTATACCGCCGCGCGGGCGCGCAAGGGCTATCATATCAACCAGTTCGCGATGAGCCTGATGAACGCCGACAACCGCGCGCGGTTCAAGGCCGACGAGCGCGCCTATCTCGATGAATGGCAGATCAGCGAGGAAGGCAAGCAGGCGCTTTTGGCGCGTGATTACAACACGCTGCTGGATATGGGTGGCAATGTCTATTTCCTCTCCAAGCTGTTCTCGTCCGATGGCCTGCCCTTTGCCGAGGCGGTTTCGACGATGACCGACATGACCTGGCCGGAATACCGCCAGATGATGCTGGAAGGCGGCCGCTCGCCCGAAGGCAATCGCTCGATCAAGGAAAACCTGGCCGCCGCCGCGCGGGCCCAGGAAACCGGGAAGGACAACTGACCATGGCGCGGATTACCGCAGGCGTCGGTTCCAGCCACGTGCCCCTGCTGGGCGTGGCGGTGGACCAGGGCAAGACGGGTGACGATTATTTCGGCCCGATCTTTGCCGGCTATGAATGGACCCGGCAGTGGGAAAAGGAACAGAAGCCGGATGTGATCATCCTGGTCTACAACGACCATGCTTCGGCCTTTGACATGAAGATCGTGCCCACGTTCGCGATCGGCTGTGGCGAGCGCTACAAGCCGGCCGATGAAGGCTGGGGCCCGCGCCAGGTGCCCGAAGTGGAAGGGCATCCCGATCTGGCCTGGCACATCGCGCAGAGCCTGATCCTCGATGAATTCGACATGACGATCATCAACGAGATGGACGTGGACCACGGCCTGACCGTGCCGCTCTCGATGATGTTCGGCCAGCCCCAGGCCTGGCCGGCCAAGGTCATTCCGCTGGCCGTCAACGTCGTGACCTATCCGGTGCCCTCGGGCAACCGCTGCTGGGCGCTGGGCGAGGCGATCAAGCGCGCGGTGGAAAGCTTCCCCGAAGACCTCAACGTGCAGATCTGGGGCACCGGCGGCATGAGCCACCAGCTTCAGGGCAAGCGCGCCGGCCTGCTCAACCGCGAGTGGGACAACAGGTTCATGGACCTGCTGGTGGGCGATACCGACGCCGCGCGCTGGATTCCGCACATCGAATACCTGCGCGAAACCGGCTCGGAAGGGATCGAGATGGTCATGTGGCTGATCATGCGCGGCGCGCTGGGTGAGAAGACCCGCCTGCTGCACAAGCACTACCACATTCCCTGCTCCAACACCGCGATCGGGCACCTCGTGCTCGAACCGGTCGAAGAAGAAACCGTGCCGGCCTAAGGCAAGCTCGCCGTAATCCCTCCTCCCGCGCGCGGGAGGGGCCGGGGGAGGGCATGTTCCAGTGCGCTCCCCCAAGCCACGTTTCCAGGAGGGGCAACAATCCCTCCCCCACCCTCTCCCGCCAGCGGGAGGGGAGATTGCAGAGCCCCTGCCCACGCGGGGCGCTTAACAGGAGTTACCCCCATGCGTATTGCCCTGGTCGGTGCCGGCGCCTTTGGCGAAAAGCACCTCGACGGCCTCAAGAATATCGATGGCGTCGAAATCGTTTCGGTGATCAGCCGCCGCGCCGATCAGGCTGCGGCCGTGGCGGCCAAGTATGGCGCGCGCCATTCCGGCACCGAACTGGAAGAAGCGCTGGCACTGCCCGATGTCGATGCGGTGATCCTGTGCACGCCCACGCAGATGCATGCCGAGCAGGCGATCGCCTGCATGAACGCGGGCAAGCACGTCCAGGTGGAAATCCCCCTGGCCGATAGCTGGGCCGATGCCGAAGCGGTGGTGGCCAAGCAGAAGGAAACCGGGCTGGTCTGCATGGTCGGCCACACCCGCCGTTTCAACCCTTCGCACCAGTACGTGCACAACAAGATCAAGGCCGGCGAATTCAACGTCCAGCAGATGGACGTGCAGACCTATTTCTTCCGCCGCAAGAACATCAACGCCAAGGGCGAAGCGCGCTCGTGGACCGACCACCTGCTGTGGCACCACGCGGCCCACACGGTGGACCTGTTTGCCTATCAGGCTGGCAAGATCGTCAAGGCCAATGCCGTCGAAGGGCCGATCCACCCGGAACTGGGCATCGCCATGGATATGTCGATCCAGCTCAAGAGCGAAAGCGGCGCGATCTGCACGCTCTCGCTCTCGTTCAACAACGACGGCCCGCTCGGCACGTTCTTCCGCTATATCGGTGACACCGCCACCTATATCGCGCGCTACGATGATCTGGTGAACGGCAAGGAAGAGCCGATCGATGTCAGCCATGTCGATGTGTCGATGAACGGCATCGAGTTGCAGGACCGCGAATTTGTCGCCGCCATCCGCGAAGGGCGCGAACCCAACAGCTCGGTGGGCAAGGTGCTCGATTGCTATCGGGTGTTGGGCGAACTGGAAAAGCAGCTCGCTGCCGGTTAAGCTACAAGATCAGGCCCGCCCATCGTGGCGGGCCTTTTTTGTTGGGGCCACGGCGCAATCATGGCGCCGGGCCTTGGGAAAGGATGCAAGGATGGAAGCGGTAATCGCCTATTCCGGGCGCGGCCTGGCGCGTCCGCGCTATTACGCCAATGCCCATGACCGCGACGAAGTCGAGATCGCGCCGCTGGCCATGCCTATCCGCGACGCGCGCGGGCGCGGCACCAGCCTCGACGTTGAAGGCTTTGAACTGGTACGCGATCGCAGCGCGGTGACCGATTTTGCCGATGCCGCGCAGGTCAAGGCCATCCACGTTCCCGAAATCGCCACGCTGATCAAGGACTTGACTGGGGCCACCCGCGTGGAGGTAACCGGCGCTGGGCTCCTGCGCTTTTCCGAACGCTCGGGCCGGGCCGGCAGCCTCGACAATTCGATGCCGGCACGCTTTGCCCATATCGACGTGTCGCCCGCAACGGCCCTGTCGATGACCCAGCGCCTGGCGGCCGGGCGCCCGCATGCCCGCGTGGCGCAATACAACGTGTGGCGCGCGCTCTCCGCCCCGCCGCAGGACGTGCCGCTGGCGCTGTGCGATGCGCGCAGCCTGTCCCCGGCAGACTGCATCGCCGCCGATGCCATCTTCGATCCGCCCGGCGGCGCGCCGGAATGGTCGTTCGAAAGCTATGTGATCGCGGCAAATCCCGCGCATCGCTGGAACTGGTTTTCCAACCTGACGGCCGATGAAGCGATCGTGTTCAAGACCTTCGACAGCGATCTACGCCGCGCCACGCATGTGCCGCACGTGGCCTTCGATCTGCCCGGCTGCCCCGCCGATGCGCCGCCGCGCGTCAGCATCGAAATGCGCGCCACTGCCTTCTGGGAGGTGTGAGGCGAGGCACTTGTGCAACAGTTATGAATTATAATCGTCCTACTGTTATTTCGCATTGCTGAACGTTTCGCATATGTGATACCTAAGATTTCAGACCGGAACCATCCGGCTGCTATCCTTGGGAGGATACCGAAATGGCGTTTTCACGCTGCGATCTGCTGTGCTCGGCAGCCGCTTTGCTGTCGCTCGTCGCCACCCCCGCGCTGGCCCAGTCAGCGCCCGAAACCCCGCAAAAACCCGCCGAAACGGCCAGCAATACCACGCCTGAAATCGTCGTGACGGCGCAGTTCCGCAACCAAAAGTTGCAGGATACGCCGCTGGCCATCACCGCCGTCAACGGCGCCATGCTGGCCGCGCGCGGGCAGACCAACATTTCCGAAGTGGCGGCGCAAACCCCCAACGTGACGCTGGCCCCGCAAAATCAGTATCTTGGCCCCGGCATCATCGCCTTCATCCGCGGCGTCGGGCAGTCTGACCCCAACTTTGCCCTCGAACCGGGCGTGGGCATGTACGTGGACGATGTCTATCTGCCCACCCTGACCGGCTCGCTGCTCGATCTGATGGACCTCGACCGCGTCGAAGTGCTGCGCGGGCCGCAGGGCACGCTGGCTGGGCGCAACTCGCTGGGCGGGTCGATCAAGCTCTATGGCGTCAAGCCCAAGGGCGACAATTCCGGTTCGTTCGAAGCCACCTATGGCAGCTATCATCGCGTTGATCTGCGTGGACATTTCGATCTCAAGCTGACCGACAACCTGGCCATGCGCGTGTCGGGCGTGAGCAAGAACCGCGATGGCTATGTCAAGATCCTCGACTATGCGCTGACCCATCCGGGCACCAATGTGCCGACGATGGCCACCGGCGCCAATCCCCAGGTTGGCACGCTGGGCGGCACCAGCTTTGCCGCCGGCAAGGTGGCGCTGCGCTGGACGCCCGACGCCAATGTCGAGGTCAACGTGTCGGCCGACTATACGCGCGAGCGTGACGAGCCGGGCGCTTCGGTGCTGATCTATGGCAACAACATCGCCCAGTTCGCCGGATCGCCGGTCACCAAGGACCCCAACCGCGCCTGGCTCTATGGCACCAATGGCGCGCCGATCCCGCTCGATTGCCGGTTCGTGCCCAACGGTCGCAACAGCTGCGACACGCTCAGCGGCTATGACAAGCGCTATGTCAGCTATGCCACGTTCTATGATGCGGCGCGGCCGGATCACCAGGTGCCGTACAAGCCCCTGGCGCTCAACCGCCATTCCAACCTTGATAACTATGGCTTTGCCGGCACGATCGACTGGACGCTTGGGCCCAGCCTGGCGCTGAAATCGATCACTGCCTATCGCCACTATGATTCCGACTGGTCGTTTGCCGAAAGCGCGCCGGTCGTGCCCTCAATGCTCAACCAGGCGCAGAGCAATTCGCAGTGGAGCCAGGAACTGCGCCTGACCGGCAAGGCGCTCAACAACACGCTCGATTTCGTGCTGGGCGGGTTCTATTTCCACGCCAAGGGCATGTTCACCGGTCGCATCGACCTGAACTATGCCGGCATCGATTTCCTGCACGGCCCCGATCCCACGCCGGCCACAAACAAGGCGGTCTTTGCCAATGCCAGCTGGAAGCCGTTCGAAGCGTTCACGCTGACCGGGGGCCTGCGCGAATCGTGGGACCACAAGGAATATGGCTATGTCCGCCACAATCCCGATGGCTCCACCATCCAGCCGTGCACCGGCTATCCGTTTGGCGTGAACCAGCCGCCCAACTGCGCGCTCGCCGCGCTCAACGGGCTGTACAAGACCTTCGATGCCTCGCGCCTCGATTGGCGCGTGGCGGCCGACTATCGCGTCTCGCCCCAGTTGATGACCTATGCCCAGGTTTCCACCGGCTATCGTTCGGGCGGCGTCAACCCGCGTCCGTTCTATCCCAGCCAGGTGGAGGATTTCCGGCCCGAGACGATCACGGCCTATGAAGTTGGCTTCAAATCGGACCTGTTCGATCGCCGCCTGCGCTTCAACGTTTCGGCGTTCTTCAACGATTACAAGAACATCATTCTGACGGTGCTGAATTGCCCGAACACCGCCGGGTTCCCCACCACGCCTTGCCTCCAGCCCAAGAACGTGGGTTCGGCCCATGTGAAGGGGATCGAGGTGGAAACCACCATCCGCCCGATCGATCACCTGTCGATCGATGGCTCGATCTCGTGGCTCAAGTTCAAATATACCACGGTCGATACTGCCAACACCGGCGTGACGGCCAGCATGGTGCCGCCCTATACGCCGGAATGGAAATGGAACGCCGGGCTGTCCTATGACATTCCCGACGTGCTCAAGGGCCTGGTCACCGTGCGCCTGGACGGCAGCTACCAGTCGCACATCTATGTCGATCCCACCAATGTCGATACCGCGCCGATCCCTGCCGCCACGCCCAGCCCGCTGGCATTCCAGACGGCAACCAACCGGATCGACGACTATTTCCTGGCCAACGCCCGCGTGACCTGGAAGAGCGATGCCGATACCTGGTCGGTCAGCGCCGAAGTGCGCAACCTGACCAACAAGTATTACTTCACGTCGATGACGGCCAATTTCGGCCCGATTGGCACCAGCGCCGGTGCGCCGGGGCTGCCGCGCACCTGGGCGGTGACGGTGAAACGCAACTTCTGATCAAGCGTTACCGAAATGTGCCGGCCTGACGGCGCATGCTGGGCCTCCTTCCCATCCGGGAAGGAGGCCTTTTGTTTGGCCGAATGCTCTTGAAAACCGGGCGTCGCGTGGTAGAACAATGCTAACAATTGATAACGTGAGGATGCCATGGGCGACTTTCCGCCAACCCCCTATTTCATCGGGCTGAACGCGCCCGTGGGCACTGAACTGGCGCTCGAAGGGCTGCCCGTCGAAGGCACCTTGCCCCCCGAGGTGCGCGGCGCCTTTTTCCGCGCCGTGCCCGATCCGGCCTTTGCGCCCAAGTTTGCCGACGATCACACCCTGTCGGGCGATGGCATGATCAGCCGCGTGCGGTTCAACGCCGATGGCACGGCCGATTATGCCATCCGCTTTGTCGAAACCGCGCGTCACCAGGCGGAAAAGGCGGCGGGCCGTGCGCGCTTTGGCCGCTATCGCAATCCCTTTACCGACGATCCCGATATGGCCGGGGTGGATCGCACCGTGGCCAACACCACCCCGGTGTGGCACGCCGGGCGGCTGTTGATGACCAAGGAAGACGGGCGGCCCTATCGCATCGATCCGCACACGCTCGATACGCTGGGTTCGTTCGATTTCGATGGCCTGCTCAAGTCCGAAACGATGACCGCGCACGTGCGCATTGATCCTGATAGCGGCGACCTCTATTTCTATGGTTACGAGGCCGATGGCCTGGCCTCTACCAAGGTGGCCTATGCCCGCGTGGGGGCCGATGGCGCGCTCAAGTCGGAACAGTGGTTCGATGCGCCCTATTGCGCGATGATGCATGACTTCACCATTTCGCGGAACTGGGCGCTGTTCCCGGTCTATCCGACCACGGCCGAGCTGGAGCGGATGAAGGCCGGCGGCGAGCACTGGCACCACGAGCAGGGCCTGGAATCGTGGCTGGGGGTGATGCCGCGCGATGGCGATGTGAAGGACATCAAGTGGTTCCAGGGGCCCAAGGGGGTCTATTGCTATCACATGATGAACGCTTGGGAGGATGCCGAGGGGCTGCTGCATTTCGACCAGTGCCTGTCGAGCAGCAATGCCTTTGCCTTTATCCGCGAGCCGGCCGGCCTGTTCCTGCAACCCTGGGAGATTACCGGCGGCCTCACCCGCTGGACGGTCGATCCGCGTGGGCCCGCCGGCCCGGTCACGGAAACGGTGATCGGCCCGCCGGGCGATTTCCCGATCATTCCGGCCAAGAGCCAGGGCCGTCCCTATAAGACGGGGTGGATGCTGACGATGAACCCCGATCGGCGCGGGCCGCCGGTGATGGGCGGGCCGGTGCTGGGCATGTTCGACATGCTGGTGCGGCTGGACGGGATGGACACCGCCAGCCCGCAGATCACCCAGGCCCTGCCGATGGAGCCGGGCTGGTGCTATAACGAGCCGGTGCACGTGCCCAGCGCCACACCGGGCCACGATGGCTGGCTGGTGACCATGGTGGACCACCAGATCGGCGAGGACGCGTTCGAGCATTTCGCCTGGGTGGTCGATGCCGGCAACCTGGGGGCAGGGCCGGTGGCGACGGTGCAGATCCCCACCCGCCTGCGCCCGCAGGTGCATGGCTGGTGGGTGCCCCAGGCACAGCTCGATGCCGTGCGCACAGGCGGGGCGGCATGACGCGGATCGTCATCACCGGCGCATCGGGCAACTACGGCCGCGGCGTGGCCGATGCCCTGGTGGCGATGGGCCGCGCCGCAGACCTGATCCTGATCACGCGCAAGCCCGACAAGCTGGCTGCGCGCGCGGCGCAGGGCTGCGTGGTGCGGCAGGGCGATTTCGATCATCCCGCCACGCTGCCCGCGGTCATGGCCGGCGGCGATGTGCTGCTGCTGATTTCGGGCACACGCGTGGGCGCGCGGGTGGTGCAGCACCAGGCGGCGATCGATGCGGCCGTGGCCGCTGGTATCCGCCACATCGTCTATACCAGTTTCATCGGCATCGATGATCCGGCCAACCCGGCCGAAGTGCGGCACGACCATATCGAGACCGAGCGCCTGATCCGCGCCTCGGGTTGCGCCTTCACTTTCCTGCGCGACGCGCATTATGCCGACGCGATGCTGCTGATGGCCGGGCCACAGGTGATGCAGAGCGGCACCTGGTATGCCAATGCCGGCAATGGGCGCGAGGCGATGGTCTGGCGCGACGATTGCATTGCCAGCGCGGTGGCCGTGCTCACCACCCCGGGCCACGAAAACCGCATCTACAACATCACCGGGCCACACCTCGAAACCTTTGCCGAGGTGGCTGCCATGATGGCCGATGTGACCGGCTGTCCGGTGGCCTACCACGACCTGAGTGACGAAGCGCAGTATGCGCTGTTTGACAGCCTGGGCATTCCGCGCCGCCCGGTGGACGATCAGACCGTGGCCGGCGTGCCGTGGAACAGCGACGACATGGTCACGTTCGGCCGCGCCATCCGCGAGGGATTCCTGGAAATCTGCACCGACGACGTGGAGCGCCTGACCGGCCGCCCCGCGCGATCGACGCGCGAGATGGTGGAAGCCAACGTGGCCATGCTGCGCGCGGCGGCGGGGAAGTAGGGGGCGGGGCAGGGGTGAAACCCCTCCACCAGCCTGCGGCTGGTCCCCCTCCCCACGTTGTGGGGAGGACCTTGGCGATCCTCCCCGTCACCGACGGGGAGGGGGACCGCCCGCGCAGCGGGTGGTGGAGGGGCTTGGACCTAGATCACAGCGCCTTGGCGTAGAGCGCGAGCAGCTTGCTCCAGACCTTTTCGGCCTGGACCTTGTCATAGACCGGCGCGTCGATCGTGCACCAGCCGTGCTGGGCGGGGTAGACTGCCACGTCGGCCGGGCGGTCTGCCGCGGCGGCGGCATCTTTGAGGGCCGTCTTGTCACCGGGCGCGCGGGCATCGTCGTTTTGCGCAATCGCGAAGATGAACGAGGCCTGCGTCTGGCCGAGCAGCTTGTGCGGGCTTTGCGCCGTATCGTTGACCAGGTTGGCGCCGTGGCACGACACCGCCGCGCCAATGCGGGCGGGCCGGGCATAGGCGGCAAACACGGTGTAGGGGCCGCCCATGCAATAGCCCTGGGTGCCGATCTTGTGCGCGGTATCGACCTGCGGCTGGCGATCGAGCCAGTCGACATAGCTGCCGGCATCGGCCTGGATCTTTTCCGGTGTCAGCGCCTGGATCATCGGCTGCAGCTTTTGCTGGCCTTCGGGCGTGCGCCAGGCGGCGAAATCGGGCAGCACCGGCGCCGGGCTGTTGCGGTAATAGTGGTTGATCGCCAGCACGGCAAAGCCCGCCGCAGCGAGGCGCGTCGCCATGGTCTGATAGGCTTCACGCAGGCCGGCGATATCGGGCCAGAGCAGCACGGCCGGGTGCTTGCCCTTGGCCGGATAGACGAAAAAGCCATCGGCGGTGCCGTCGGCGGTTTCGATCGTGACCGGGCGCGACTCCGTGGCAAGGCCGGCAGGCGCTGCTGCCACGCAGCCCGGCGCGATCGCCAGAGTCGCCGCGCCGGCGCCAATGGCGGCGAATTGCCGGCGGTTGATCGCCAGCCACTGGGCGTTGTCGTCTTCGGTCAAGCTGTCGCACATGGCGCGTCTCTCCAGAACCTGTTCCCCGTCCGCGCGTGGTCTAGCGCAGACCGGCGGGGAAGCGGTATCGGTATTTGGTTCAGGTCAGATCGGCGAGGCCCACCGCGATGCCGGCCTTGGCCTGGGCCATGGCAGCGCGGCGCAGGCGTTCGATTTCGAGCCGGGCGGGCGGCGCCACTTCATCGGGCAGCGCGGCCATGCTGGCTTCGTAGATCTCGCGAAAATCGTCGGCGAATTCGGGGTGGGTCAGGATCAGACCATCGCCGCGCGCCATGCCGGCAAAGACCTTTTGTCCCACTTCATACGGGTCCATGCCGGCCTCGAACGCGGTGCCGAACTGGCGCAGCTCCGCCTCGCTCACCGGGGCAAAGCCGCTCTGGCCGAATGCATCGGGGCGCTTGAGCGCGCTGTCCCAGGCATTGGTGCGGGTCAGCGCGGGGCAGCACAAAGCGCAGCCGATGCCATGCTGCGCCAGGTTATAGCGCAGCGATTCGGTCAATCCCCGCACGGCAAACTTGCTGGCGGTATAGATCCCCGCCTGCGGGCCGGGCAGGAAGGCGGCCATGCTGGCGATATTGACCACGCTGCGTTTGCCGCTGGCCGCCTTGATCGCGGGCAGGGCGGCGACCAGGCCATTGGCCACGCCGCCAAAGTTGACACCCATGATCCAGTCGTAATCGGCATGGCTGGCTTCGTCGGTGTTGCCGAACACGCTCACGCCGGCATTGTTGACCAGCACATGCAGCGCGCCGAAATGCGCCACCGTCTGCGCCACCACGTCGGCCCAGCGGGCGCGATCGGTGACGTCGAGTGGCAGGAACAGCGGCGCCGGCCGGCCCTCTGCCGCAAATTGCGCCGCAACCGCCGTGCGCTGCGCCTCGTTGCGATAAGTCAGCGCCAGCGCCAAGCCGGCATCGCTGAACGCGCGGGCCACGCCCAGGCCGATGCCGGTGCCTGCCCCGGTGATGAGCGCCACCTGCCCGGCCCAGCCTCCAACTCCGCCAGCCGTGTCGTGTTCAGCTTGCATGGTTTTTCCTCTCGCCATCCGTTTTATAATCGTTAGTGTTGCATACTAACAAAGAGAATGGGAGAGCCTATCGTGAGCGACTTGGAACAGCGCCTTGCCGCCCTGGAAACGCGGGTGACACAGATCGAGGATGTCAATGCCATCCGCCGCCTGCAATGGGCCTATGGCTATTACATCGACTATAACCGGCCCGAGGAAGTGGCTGGGCTGTTTGCCCGCGATGGCGCGGTGGTGTTCCTGTCGGGCGAATACCGCGGCTATGAAGGGATCATGCGCCTTTATGGCACCTGGTTCCAGAACCTGTTCACCGGCGGGCGGCGCGGTCCGGTCAAAGGCCTGCTGCTCGACCATTTCCAGTTGCAGGACGTGATCACCGTGGCGCCCGATGGGCAGACCGCCAAGGGCCGCTTCCGTGGCATCCTCGCCGGTGGGTGGCACGATGCGATCTTGGATGCCAAGCCCGAAGGCATGCCGCAGCAGTTCTGGGAATCGGGCATCTACGAAAACGATTACGTCAATGAAGACGGCATCTGGAAGATCAAGCGGCTGGACTACATGATGCAGTGGCAGGCCGATTATGAAACCGGCTGGGCCAAGACCACGGCCCACCTGCAGCCGGCGGTGATGTGCTATCCCGAAAATCCGATCGGGCCTGATGTGATCCTGCCCGAAACGCAAGTGCGCGAGACCTGGCCGCACCGCCAGGAAGTGCCGATGAGCTTTGCCCACCCGGTGCTCGCCGCAGCCTTTGCCGTGGGGGATTTCACCCCGCTGCAGAAAAAGTGGCCTTGAGCGATGCACTAGCGGGACCCCGGATCAAGTCCGGGGTGACGATAAAAAGAGAACCAATCTATCAACTTACCGTCACCCCGGACTTGATCCGGGGTCCCGCTTCCTTCGGTGCGGCAAGTGCGGTCGTGGTGTCAGCCGTCGCTGCTGCCTTCCCACTGCGTCATCCGCGCCAGCAGGCGGCCGGAGGCGCGGCGGAAGGCGGCGCGGTCGCGCGCGTTGAAATCGGCGAACAGCTGGCGACTCACCTGGGCCATGGCCGGCACGGTACGATCGAACATGGCCTGGCCGGCCGCGCTCAGGCGGAAGGGTTTGCGCCGCCGATTGCGCAGGTCTTCGCCCGGTTCGACCAGGCCCTTTTGGTGCAACGCAACAAGCGCGCGGCTGACGTTCATCGGCGGCACGCCCATGATCTCTGACAGCTCGTGCCCGGCCATTTCGCCTTCCCCGCCCAGCGCCAGGATGATGCGTAGGTCGGTGGGCGCCAGGTCCAGCGGCTCGGCCACACCGGTGCGCATGGGATTGGAAACAAAGGTGGCAAGTTTCAACAGGTCCACCAGCAGGGCGGCATCCTCGTCCACGCCATCCATGGCGTTGCGGGGTGGTTCGGCGGGGGCTGCTGGCGGCGGCGTGCGGCTGGTCATGGCACTTACTATGACAACCTTGGCAAGCGCGGCAAGGGGCCGCATGAATTGCTGCGCCGCACGGTAAACGGCCCGGATTTCTGCCGGTTTTTCCGGCGCGGCACGCGATAGGGCTTGTTGTTGGATTGCATCAGATGTTATTATCCGGGTGCGGCTGAAAACGCCCTCTTGCGCTCTGCTAATTAGTATGCCTAACTAACAAACAGAACGAGGCTCGATAACGGGCCGATCCAGGAGAGGGGCTTATGGCCAGCATGATTCCCAACACGCATTTGGTGCGGCTTTTTGCCGCCGGCAGCGCTACTGCCATGGCATTGGCCCTCGGCGCTGCGGCGCACGCTGCCGAGCCGGCACCCCAGGCCCAGGCACCAGCCCCGCAGGCCGCGTCGCCCCAGGGGGATGCGCAGGCCGCCGCCGCTGGCGATGACCAGGGCATCCGCGAAATCGTGGTGACCGCGCAGTTCCGCAACCAGCGCCTGCAGGATACGCCGCTGTCGATCACCGCGGTCGACGCCGGGCTGCTCGCCGCGCGCAACCAGACCGACATTTCGCAGATCGCCGCGCAAGCGCCCAACGTGCAGCTCACGCAGATGGGCGGCGCCTATGGCTCGTCGATGGCGGCCTACATTCGCGGTATCGGCCAGGCTGACTTCAACCCCGCCTATGAACCGGGCGTGGGCATCTATGTCGACGATGTCTATTATGCCACGCTGACCGGCTCGGTGATGGACCTGCTCGATCTTGAGCGGGTGGAAGTGCTGCGCGGGCCACAGGGTACGCTGACCGGGCGCAACTCCATCGGTGGCGCGATCAAGATGTTTTCGGTCAAGCCGCAGCCGGGCGATTCCGGCCAGATCGAAGCGGTCTATGGCGCGCGCAACCGCGTCGATCTTCGTGGCAGCCTCAACTTCCAGCTGGCCGATGGGCTCTATGCCCGCGTGTCGGGCGTGTACAAGCGCCAGGACGGCTATGTCGACGTGGTCGATTATGGCTGCGCGCACCCGGGCAACAGCCTGGGCCTGACGGCGGGGGCCAACGTGCCAACCAACTGCGTTACCGGCAAGCTGGGCGAGAAGAACTATTCCGGCCTGCGCGGATCACTGCGCTACAACCCCAACGACCGCATCGATTGGGTCGTCACCGGCGACTATACCTACGAAAACCGCTCCAACGCGGCCGGCGTGGTGACGGTGGACGATACCACCAAGACCGACGGCATCAATTTCATGTGCGGCCCGCGCTGCACCTATGCCAGCTGGTACATGGGGGCCGGCGGCCAGGCGGCGCAAAGCTATTCGATGCCGCGCAACACGGTGTTTTCCGGCTGGGGCGTTTCCAGCAACCTCACCGTGGGCCTGACCGACGATCTCAAGCTGGTGTCGATCACCGCCTATCGCAAATACAAGCAGACGTTCGGCACCGACGACGATTTCACCCCCGATCCGAACATTGCCGGCGCCGGCTACAACGACTTGCGCTTCCACTTCTTCAGCCAGGAACTGCGCCTCAACGGCAAGATCGGCGATCTGGCGGACTGGACGGTCGGCGGGTTCTACAACGACCAGACCTCGGTCTATTTCACGCGGCAGGACATCCGCTACATCGGCCATGGCGCGCCGTTCCTGTTCCTGCAATTCCAGGGCAACGACCCGGTCAACGCCAACAGCAAGGCCGCGTTCGGCACGCTGATCCTGCACCCGGCGCCGGGCCTCAACGTCACTGGTGGCCTGCGCTACACCAAGGAGCACAAGGACTATACCTTCGTGCGCCAGAACTGGGCTGGCGGCCCGCTGGTCGATCCGTTCGGCGTGGGCGCGCTCAATGGCTCGGTCGCCAACTACAATGGCAGCAAGCTGGACTGGCGCCTGTCGGTTGACTATCGCTTCAATCCGCAGCTGCTGGCCTATGCCACGGTCAGCACCGGCTTCAAGGGCGGCGGCGTGACGGCGCGGCCGTTCACCAAGAACCAGGCGGTCAACGGCACGTTCACGCCCGAAACGCTCACTGCCTATGAAATCGGCATCAAGTCTGACCTGTTCGATCGCAAGGTACGCTTCAACCTTTCGGGCTTCGTGAACGATTACAAGAACATCCAGCTCAACCTGGCCGATTGCTCGGTGCTCGACGGGTTCCCGATCGGCACCGATCCGTTCCCATGCGCCGCAGTGGGCAATGCCGGCGACGGCAAGATGTGGGGCGCTGAAGCGGAATTGACCGCACGCCCGGTCGAAGGGCTGGACATCGACGCCACGCTGAGCTGGATCGACGGCGAATGGAAGCGCCTGGGGCCGACGGTGGGCCAGTCCATCCAGCTGCAGGACCCGATCGTTACCCCGCACTGGCGCGGCAGCCTGGGCATCCAGTACCGCATCCCGGTGGAAGGCCATGGCTCGCTCACCCCGCGGTTTGACCTTGCCTATACCGGCAAGCAGAACATCGGCCGCCTCACGCCCACCAGCGCACTCGACTACAACCCGGCCTTTGCCCTGGGCAACGCGCGCCTGACGTGGCGGAACGAGAAGGAAGACCTCACCGTCGCGTTCGAAGTGCAGAACGTGTTCAACAAGTACTACTACCTGCCGATCCGCTTCTCGGCGCTCTATGCCTCGGCTGGCACGGTTTACAGCAATGTGGGCCGTCCGCGCGAATGGGCGCTGAGCGTCGCCAAGAAGTTCTGATCGCTTTTTCGGTCATGAGGGGAAAGGGGCAGCCTTTGCGGGCTGCCCCTTTTCGTTTGGCAGATCAGGCGCACGGATTGTGCTTGCCCTAACCGTATCATTTGTTAGCGTTGATGAAAGGCCGAATCCGGCCAGGCCAGGGGAGAGACCGATGCTCGATCGCGCCGGCTATGAACGCTATCTCGCCGCGTTCAACGCCAGGGACTATGACGGGGTGGCCGATTTCTATGTCGATCCGCCGCGCATGGAATTCTTCGGCATTGTCATCACCACCCGGGAAGAGCTCAAGGCATTCTATGCCTGGCTGCATTCCTGCGTAAAGGAAACCGTTTCGATCCATAACTTTGCCGCCAGCGAGACGGCAACTGCGGTGGATGCGATCGTGCGGATCGAAGCGCTGCGCGACCTGACGCGCGACGAACTGGATGCCAAGGGCGCAACCGGCTTCTTCCCCATCCGCGCGGGCGAGGTGCAGGAAATCCGCCAGTTCATCTTCTATACCACGCGCCAGGGCCGGATCGAAAAAGTGGAATGCGCTTTGCCGCCCCCGCTTGCCGCCTGAACCATTTGGCCTGCCGCGTTCGATCAAAGGAATTGTCCATGCTGCTTCCCCACGGCGTTCATATCGCCCATCCCGAACGCCTCTATATCGGCGGGCAATGGGTGCCCGCGCACAGCGGTCGCCTGATCGAGATTATTTCGCCTGATAGCGAGCAGGTGGTGGCCCGCGTGGCCGAGGCGGACGCAGCTGACATGGATGCGGCCGTCGCGGCGGCGCGCGCGGCGTTCGATCATGGCCCCTGGCCCACTACGCCCCCGGCGCAGCGCATTGCGGCATTTCGCGCGATGATCGATCATCTGCGCCCACGCGCCGATGAACTCGCCCGCGCCTGGACCGCGCAGATCGGTGGGCTGGCCAGCTTTGCCGGGCCGATGCACCAGGGCGCGCTGTTCGCGCTCGACGGCATCGCTGGCTTTGCGCAAGACTTTCGCTTTATCGAGCAGCGCCCCAGCCATGCCGCCGCTGCGGCGCTGATCGTGCAGGAACCGGTGGGCGTGGTGGCGGCCATCGCGCCGTGGAACGGCCCGTTCGGCATCATGGCCAACAAGGTGGCCTATGCCCTGCTGACGGGGTGCTGCGTGGTGATGAAGCCATCGCCTGAAACCCCGCTGGAAGCCTATCTCATTGCCGAGGCGGCAGAGGCGGCGGGCCTGCCGCCCGGCGTGGTCAACCTCGTGCCCAGCCACCGCGAGGCGGCCGATCACCTGGTCAACAATCCCGGCGTGGACAAGGTGAGCTTCACCGGATCGACCGTGGCGGGCAAGCGCATCGGCCAGGTCTGCGCCGGGCGCGTGGCGCGCTGCACGCTGGAACTGGGGGGCAAGTCTGCCGCGATCGTGCGCGACGATTTCGCGATCGATCATGCGGCCAAGCTGCTGACCGGCACGATCACGATGATGAGCGGGCAGGTCTGCGCGATGCTGAGCCGGGTGATCGTGCCGCGCGCGCGCCATGATGAACTGGCCGATGCCATCGCCCGGGAAATGCGCGGCGTGGTGATCGGCCACAGCGATGACCCCGCCGCCCAGTTGGGCCCGGTGGCAATGCAGCGCCAGTTGGAGCGGATCGAGGGCTATATTGCGCAAGGCAAGGCCAGCGCTGACCTGGTGACCGGCGGCAGCCGCCCCAGCCATCTCAACCGTGGCTATTTCATCGAGCCGACGCTGTTTGCCAATGTGAACAATGCCGATGCCATTGCCCAGGAAGAGATCTTTGGTCCGGTGCTGGCGCTGATCCCGGTGGAGGACGAGGAAGAGGCTGTGGCGGTGGCCAATGCCAGTGCCTATGGCCTCAACGGTTCGGTGCTGACGCACGATGCCCAGGCTGCCTGGACGATCGGCCGACGCATCCGCACCGGCGGCTTTGGCCAGAACGGCCTGCGCATGGATTTTGGCCTGCCGTTCGGCGGCTTCAAGCAATCGGGCGTGGGCCGCGAGGGCGGGCCCGAAGGGCTGATGCCCTACGTCGAAACCAAGACCATGCTGCTTGATGCCCTGCCCGAGGGGCTTTGAGCGCGGAAAACAGCAAGGCCCGGCCGCACTGGATCGCGGCCGGGCCCCTCGTCTGTTCCCGCAATCAGGCGCGCCTGATCAGTACGGGATCGGCTCGTTGGTAAAGGCATTGGCAAAGTCGCCCGGCAGCATCACGGCCGAACGCCCGCTGACCAGCATGCTACCAAACACGGCAGCGACGGTGTTGCCCTTGCCCTCCTGGCGGTGGGTGCCCTTCATGGCATAGGTCTTGCCGCCCACGGTGATCTTTTCGAAGGTCACCTCGAACTTGCCCGACTTGCCGCCGATCGCCTTGCCGGTCTTGAAGGTGATCGCACCTTCAACATGGCTACCGCGCGGGATCACCACCTGGCCGCCGTCCGTCACGTCGTTGACCACGGCAAAGCCGACCTTGTCGCCCAGGTTGATCTTCTTGGACGAGATTTCCGCCTCGGGCGTCAGTTGGACCATGGTGTTGGCCGGCAGGGCCTTGGCCGCCGTCTGTGCCACGGCCACCGGCATGCCCAAGCCGAGCGGTGCAGCGACGCACAATGCGAGCGCCGCCGCTTTGAAAAATCCTGAAGTCACCCCAATTCCTCCCCATGACGAAACGTCCGTGTGCATCGACGTATCGGTAACCCATGGTTGTAACAAGACGATATTATCCGACACACATTCCAAAATGGTGGCAACTCCATCTCACCCCAACTCCAGACACCCCCCATCGACATAGAGATCGATGCCGTTGATGAAGCTGGCCTCGCGGCTGGCCAGGAACAGCGCGGCGCTGGCTACTTCTTCGGCCGTGCCCATGCGGCCGATCGGCACCACGGCTGACAGCATCTCCCGCATGCCGGCGATCTGTTCGGGGCTGGCATCGCGCTTGAAGATTTCGGTCTCGGTGGGGCCGGGGCTGATCAGGTTGACGCGGATGCGGCGCGGGAGGAGTTCCTTGGCCACGATCCGCGCCATGGCGCGCAGGCCTGCCTTGGCGGCGGCATAGGCAACGTTGCCCGGCACGGCGGCCAGCGATCCGATCGAGCCTGTGATGACGATGGCGCCGCCATCGCGCATCAGCGGCAGCGCATTCTGGATCGCAAAGAACGCGCCGCGCAGGTTGACGGTGTGGATATCGTCCCAGAACGTCTCGGTCACCTCGGGCACCATGGCAAAGCCGCCGACGCCGGCGTTGACGAACAGCACGTCGATGCCGCCCAGCACTTGCTCGATCTCGGCCAGGGCAGCGCGGGTCTGCGCGACATCGCCCATGTCGGCGCGCACTGCCAGCGCGCCGAGTTCCTCGGCCGCCTCGTGCAGGGTTTGCGGGTTGCGGCCGGTCAGCGCCAGGCGGGCCCCCTCTGCCGCGAACTGGCGCGCGGCGGCAAGGCCGATGCCGGAATTGCCGCCGAGGATAGCGACGCAGGTGTTGTCAAAGCGCATCGCGGGGCCTTTCAAAACATCGGCAGAGGATTGACCGGTGCGGTCGGCACGTCCTGGATCACGTCCCAGTGCTCCACGATCATGTCATCTTCGCACCGGAAGATATCGACCACGGCCAAGCCGGGATCGCCCGGCCAGCGCTGCACATGGGTGTGCACCACGACGTGGTCGCCATCGACGAAGCTGCGATGGATGGTTTGCCGGGCATCGGGCGATTCGTGGCGGACGCGGTCGAGAAAGGCCTTGAGCGCGGGCACGCCCGGCTCTGCCAGCGAGCTGTGCTGGACATAGCTGGGCGCGATGTAGCGATCGACCGCACCGCTATCCATCGCGATCAGCACATCGTGGTACATCGCCAGCACGCGATCGAGCAGGGCCTGTTCGGCGGGCGTTCTGGACATTGGCATTTCTCCCGGGCTGCATCTGCGGCAAGAGGGTATCTCCCCCCTTTCATTCTAACAATTGATAGGATATGCCGGTTGCATAACCGCGTCAAAGGCTTGTTGCCCCAAGGCCGCGAAAAGGGAGAGACGATGGACCGCGAGGCCCTCTATGCCGCACTCGATGCCTTTCTGGCTGCCCTCGGCCAAGGGGCTTCGGCCCAGGTCAACTGGGCGAGCGATGCGCTGTTTTCCGAAAACAATGTTATGCTGGCCACCGACGATGGCGTGTGGGGCACGGTGCAGGGGCTGGGCGATTATCGCCTGCGCTTTGCCGATGTGCGCACCCGCCAGGTCGGCTATTTCGGCACGCTGATCGAGGCGATCGAGGAATCGGCACTGACCGTGCGGCTGGCCCTGAACGAGGCGGGCGAGGTGGCGGAGGCCGAGCTGCTGATCGTGCGCCAGTCGGACAGCGGCATCAAGTTTGAAAACCCGCGCTATTGGGACAAGCCGATCCTGCACCGCGAGCCGGAAAGCCCGGTCGATCGGGCCGAGATGGTGCGGCTGTCCAACGGCTATTTCGACACGCTGCAGCGCAACGATGGTACGATCCACACCCGGTTCCACCCCGATTGCCAGCGGGTGGAAAACGGCGTGCAGACCACGCGCAACCCCGAATTTGCCAAGATCGTGCCGGTATCGGCGCTGGGCTGCGAAGAGCAGTTCCGCATGGGCAACTATCGCTATGACGACGAACTGCGCGCGCGGCGCTTCCCCCTGGTGGACGAGGAGCGCGGGCTGGTGCTGGCGTTTGGCTTCATCGATCATTCCGGGCGGATCGATGAGTATCAGCTGACCGATGGCCGCACCGTGAAAAGCCCGGTACGCCGGCCGCACAGCTTCTACATCTCCGAGCTGTTCAAGATCGACCATGGCATGATCGAGCAGATCGAAGCCAATTTCATCACCGTGCCCTATCGCATGCCCAGCCCATGGGATGCGCTGTGATGCGCGGGGTTTGGGGATGGT
This sequence comes from Novosphingobium capsulatum NBRC 12533, assembly GCF_001598375.1. GTDB lineage: Bacteria > Pseudomonadota > Alphaproteobacteria > Sphingomonadales > Sphingomonadaceae > Novosphingobium > Novosphingobium capsulatum. The sequence goes on along the minus strand of NZ_BCYV01000018.1, from coordinate 31,952 downwards.
TGCGGGGGGCTTCGACAGGCTCAGCCCGAACAGCTCACTTCACTTGGTTCCCGTTCGCCCTGAGCTCGGCGAAGGGCTGTGCGGGGCGCGCGACTGCGGGGGGCTTCGACAAGCTCAGCCCGAACGGGGACGGGCGGAAGCTGGCCCACTCTCCCCTCCTCTTTAGAGGAGGGGCCGGGGGTGGTGGAAATCTGGCGCCAGGGATGCACCACCCCCCGACCCCCTCCTCTGAAGAGGAGGGGGAGAAGAGCGCCATCTCCGTTCGCCTGGGGTTTGGCAAAGGGCGCTGGCGCAACCTGGCCATTCTGGCTTCGGCAAGCCTGACGCTGGCCGCGGCCGCGCCGCTGACGCAAGGCGCCGGCAGCGAATGGATCGAGCCGGGCGGGGACGCGGGCAAGACGCATTGGTCCACGCTCGACGCCATCAACCCGGCCAATGTGGCGCGGCTGGGCTTGGCCTGGGAAGCAGACCTTGGCACCGCGCGCGGGCAGGAAGCCAGCCCGGTGATGGTGGGCGGGGTACTCTATGTCGCCGGCAATGCCGGGCGCGCCTATGCCTATGACGCGGCAAGTGGCCGCGAACTCTGGCGGTTCGAGCCGGAGGTGGACATGCAGCGCAACCGCACCGCGTGCTGCGACATGGTCAACCGCGGGCTGGCCGTATCAGGCGGCAAGGTGTTCATCGCCGCGCTCGACGGGTGGATGTACGCGCTCGACGCCAAGACCGGCGCCGTGGTGTGGAAGACCGATTTCATCGAAGACCGCAAGCGCGGCGACAACTCCACCGGCGCGCCCGAAGTGGCCGGCGACCTGGTGGTCATCGGCATGGGCGGCGCGGAGTATGACGTGCGCGGCTATGTCACGGCGCTCGATATCAAGACCGGGGCGATCCGCTGGCGCTGGCACGTGGTGCCGCATGATCCCGCGCTCGGCCCACAGGAAACCCCCGAACTCGAAGCCGCGCTCAAGACCTGGGACCCCAAGAGCCGCTGGGACGTGGGCGGCGGTGGCGCGCCGTGGGACGCGATCAACTATGATCCTGAAACCGGTTACGTGCTGGTCGGCACCGGCAATGGCGGCCCTTATGCGCGCTCGAAACGCTCGCCTGCCGGCGGCGACAATCTCTATCTCGGCTCGCTCGTCGCGCTCGATCCCAAGACCGGGCGGATGGTCTGGCATTACCAGGAAACGCCCGAAGACAATTGGGATTTCACCTCTACCCAGCCGATGATCCTGACGCACATGGCAGTCGACGGGCAGACGCGCGGGGTGATCCTGCATGCGCCCAAGAACGGCTTTCTCTATGTGATCGATCGCAAGACCGGCCAGGTGCTGCGCGCCAATGCCATTGCGCGGGCCAACTGGATCAAGGGCTTCGAGCCGGGCACGATGAAGCCGATCCTCAACAGGGAAGCTGCAGACTATACCGATGGGCCCAAGATCGTGTTTCCCTCCACCGTGGGGGCACGCAACTGGTTTCCGGCGGCCTATAGCCCGCAGACCGGCCTCTATTACGGATCGGTGGCTGATATCGGCAACCTGATCTTCATGACGCCGGGCGCCAAGCCCTATCGCGCCCGCGCGCTCAACAACGATGCCGCGCTGATCTTTACCCCCGATGTGGTGGCAGCCACGGAAACGCTGCCGCCGCCGATGGCGCAGGCGGTCAAGGCGCTGCCGGCCTATGCGCAGGCCAAGGCAGATCCCGGCAAGAGCCAGTTGCGCGCGATCGATCCGCTTACCGGCAAGACGGTGTGGGCGGTGGACAGCGAAGGCTGGCAGGACCGCGGCGGCGTGCTGGCCACGGCATCGGGCCTGATCGTGCAGGGTACGCTGTCGGGCAAGCTGGTGGTGCGCGATGCGCGCAATGGCGCCGTGCTGAAAAGCATCGAGACCGGCAGCCCGATCATGGCCGCGCCGATCACCTATGCCGTGCGCGGCGTACAGTACATTGCCGTGCAGGCCGGCTGGGGCGGGGGCGGCTGGGCCTTTACCCCGCGCTATTCGGCCGCCTACAGCCGGGGCAACCAGAACCGCCTGCTGGTCTTCCGCCTCGATGGCAGCAAGGTGCCGCTGCCGCCGCTGCTGCCCCCGCTGGAGGTGGCGCCGCCGCCGCCGGCCCAGGCGCCTGGGGTGACGGCGGCCACGATTGCGCGCGGGCAGGGGCTGTTCTTTGCCAACTGCGCGATCTGCCATGCCAATATCCACCGTTCGATGGCGCCAGACCTGCGCCGCATGCAGCCCGGCACGCACGAGGCGTTCAAGCAGATCGTGCTGGAAGGCGCGCTGCTGCCGGCCGGCATGCCACGCTGGGACGATGTCTTGCGCCCTGATGATGCCGATGCGATCCATGCCTACCTGATCGATCTGCAGGGCAAGACGCGGGCCGATGAACTGGCCAAGCAGAAGGCCGGCAAGCCGCTCGACGGGCCGAGCCTGACCATCCTTTCCAACTATTGAACCGAACGGGCCGCTTCCTCATGGACTTTTCCACGCTCGACAATCCCCGCCTGGAGTTTGCCTTTGCCTGCACGCTGAAATTCACGCGGGTGCAGATGATCCCCGACTTGCCCAGCGGCGGCATGCGCAGCGCGGTCTATGTCGACGAAGGCGTGTTCGAAGGGCCGCGCCTGAAAGGCCGGGCGGTGCCCAATTCGGGCGGGGACTATGCGTTCTTCCGCAGCGATGACACTGCCGTGTTCGATGCGCGCTATGTCTTGGAAGTGGACGATGGCACGCTGATCTACATGCAGAACAAGGGCTTTTTGTGGGGGCGCGAGGCCGGCACGATGGATCGCTTGCGCGCCTGGGCCTTTGCCGGCGGCGCGCCGGTTCCCCATGCCGAATACTATCTGCGCGCCCAGCCCACGTTCGAGACCAGCAAGGGCCCGCACGACTGGCTGACGCGGCACGTGTTCATCGGCGTGGGCGAGCGGCGCCCGGACGGCAACCATGTGAAGTATTACGCGCTGACGTGAGCGGCCCATAGGGGCACGTTGGCATTTTGTAATTATCTTCGCGATGGCCGCTTTGCTATCGGCGGCGCTCCTTTGAGGGGCGTGTGGCATGGCGTGGCGTGTGATGAGGCAGGGTGTGGCCCTGGCAGCGATGGTGGGCGGTGTGTCGGCAACGCAGCCGGCCCTGGCCGCGCCAGAGGAAATCCAGGTCTACATGGACGAGATGGACCAGCCCGGCCATTTCGGCCTCGATACCCACATCAACTATGTGGCCGATGGCACCTCCACCGATGACTATGCCGGGGCGCAGCAGGCGCTGCACCGCCTGCGCGTCACGCCCGAGTTCTCCTATGGCATCACGCCCTATCTGGAAGCAGGGCTCTATCTGCCGCTGGCGACGCTCGATGGGCAGGGCCGGCTCGATCCTGGCGGGGTCAAGACCCGGCTCAAGTTCATCGCGCCGCGCCGCCCCGGACAGAACTGGTGGTGGGGGGCCAATTTCGAGATCGGCCACGTCGATCACAAGCTCGACATCAATCCGTGGAATGCCGAGCTGAAAGGTATCGTCGGCACGCGGCTGGGCAAGTGGACCCTGGCCGAAAACGCCAATGTCGATTTCGTGGTGTCAGGCCCGGTCGGCCATTCCCCCGAAGTCGAGTTCGACACCCGCGTCGCCTATGCGATGACGAAGAAGGTCTCGCTGGGCATCGAAAGCTATAACGGCACGGGCAGCTTTGCCCATTTCGGCAACCTGCATGGCAGCGACCAGTCGATCTTTGCCGTGGCCGACGTGGACCTGGGGCGCTGGGCGCTCAACCTGGGGGTTGGCCACGGCTATGGCACCAATGCCGATACCACGATCGTCAAGGCCATCGTCAGCCTGCCGTTCGAGCGCATCCTGGGGCGGCGCAACGCGGTTGATTAGGCGGCGGGTAGAAGGTGAACGGGCGAGAATGGGTGGGAAGGTGCCGTTCGCGCGGTGACCGCAGGCATGGCGCCCGTTATCAAGCGGGACCCCGGATCAAGTCCGGGGTGACGATAAATTTTTGCGGTATCTATATTTTCTCGTCACCCCGGACTTGATCCGGGGTCCCGCTGTTCTGCTTGTGCAAAACGCCAGCATGTCCTCAAATAAGCGAAACCGCTCATTCGAATTGGCCCACGCCGGCTAATACGCCGCGTTGACATCAAGCGACGGGGCGTTGGCCTTGGCCAGGATATCGCGCAGCCCGACGTTTTCGTCGGGATAGCGGATGTCGGTGATTTTCCAGCCTTCCTCCTTGCGCGCCATGGCGATCACTAGGTGCACGGTGGGGCCATCGGCCACGCCGCTGCGGGTCACGGTGACGTGGGCCAGGGCCTTGTGGGCATCGGCATGGGTGATCATGATGGTCTGTTGCAGATCGGTGGGGTTGTTGCACAGGCAGAGCGGATTGCCGGCCAGCGACGAGCCGGTGCCGCGGGTGGTATCGGCGAGCAGGCCGGCCATTTCCTCGGAAAAATAGCGGTGGCGCAGGTCGCCCACGGTGGAAACCGCCCCGCCCAGGCCATCGTCGGCAAACATGGCCTTGAGAAATGCGGTGGGATCATCGGGTGTCGCCGCCGAGAAGATGCCGGCCTGGCTGCTGGCGCCGGACGGCTCGGCATCGAGCGTGCCGGCGATATCGGGCGTATCGCCATCGTGCGAGAACAGCCGCGACAGCTGGCTGCAGCCAGTGGTGCCGGCCAGCACGGCCGTGGCGAGAGCGATGGTGACGAAAGGCTTGGTCTTCATGCCAGGTGCTTGGCTCGCTGCAAAGTCCTGGTCCCCGCCTGCGATGATAGCCGGGGCTGGGCGGCTTGGCGATACAAATCATGTGATGGCGGCTTGACCGACCGCGGGATTACAGGCAGAACAATAACAATTGTTAGAAAATGAGTCCCGGTTGCGGGACCATGATGGGAGAGATCTGCCGGTGAAACTGCACCTGCCGCCCCGCGTCAGCCCCCAGGGCTTTGCCGCCGCGCTCAAGGCCTATGAAGGCGTGGTGGGCAAGGACTGGGTCATGGCCAGCGAAAGCGACCGTGACGCCTATTCCGACATCTATGCCCCTGGCGATGCCGAGCAATGGGCCGCCAGCGCCGCCGTGGCGCCGGCCAATGTCGAGGAAGTGCGGGCGGTCGTGCGCCTTGCCAACGAGCACAAGACCCCGCTGTGGCCGGTCGCGCGCGGCAAGAACCTGGGCTATGGCACGGCCGCGCCGCGCATGGCCGGGTCGATCGTGCTCGATCTGGGGCGCATGAACAAGATCATCGATATCGATCCCAAGCTGGCCACCTGCGTGGTGGAGCCGGGCGTGGGGTTCTTTGACCTGCACGATGCGATCCTGCGCGGCAACCATCCGTTGTGGATGAGCGTGCCGGGCAATGGCTGGGGCTCGGTGATCGGCAACGCGCTCGATCACGGCATCGGCTATACCCCTTATGGCCTCCATGCCCGCAACCTGTGCGGGCTGGAAGTAGTACTGCCCGATGGCGACCTGCTGCGCACCGGCATGGGGGCGATGACCGGCAACCCGGCCTGGCACCTGTTTCCGTTCAGCTATGGCCCGACCTATGACCTGGCGTTCACCCAGTCGAACCTGGGCGTGGTCACCAAGGCCGGGCTGTGGCTGCAACCCGCGCCTGAAGCCTCGCTCGAGCTGATCTTCGACATTCCCGAAGAGGGGGATATCGGCTGGGTGGTCGATACCATCGCCCCGCTCAAGATTTCCGGGCTGATCGAGCAGAACGTGTTCATCCCCAGCTGGCTGGGCAAGATGGTGCTGAAAGGGCAGCGCCACGATTTCTGGGACAAGCCGGGCGCCATCCCCGAATGGCGCGTGGCCGAGCTGCTCAAGCAGTACAAGCTGGGCTACTGGCAGGTGGCGCTGCGCCTCTATGGCGAGGAAAGCGTGATCAAGGCCAAGGCCGAGATCGTCAAGGCGGCGATGAAGCGCCATCTGGCCGCGCCGCCGCAGGAAAACTGGTGGCGGCAAGGCGACGCCATCGGCCAGTACGAGATCACTATGGGCGTGCCCTCGGCTGTGCCGCTACAGATGTCTGACTGGATCGGCGGGCGCGGCGCGCACATGGGCTTTTCCCCGGTGGTGCCGGCGAGCAGCGAGCATGTGCTGGGTCAGTTGAAGCGCAGCCGGAAGATCATCGCCGATCATGACGTGGATTTCTATGCCAGCTTCACCATCGGCGGGCGCTTTGCCAACAACATCAACATGCTGATGTACGATCGCGACGATGCCGCGATGGTTTCGAACATGAAGGCGCTGTTCAACGCGCTGATCAGCGAGACGGCCAAGGCTGGCTATGGCGAATACCGCACGCACCTGGGCTGGATGGACCCGGTGATGGACACGTTCGATTACAACAACCACGCGCTGCGCCGGTTCGACGAGCGGGTGAAGAACGCGCTCGATCCCAACGGCATCATCGCCCCGGGCAAGCAGGGCGTGTGGCCCGCCGCCTATGCCGCGCAGCGCCATTCCGCGCCGCAGGATAGCGTGACCAAGGGAGGCAAGGCATGACGCGCACCATTCTCGCCGTTGCGGCGATCGTTCTGGGCGCCTCGGTTGCGCTGGCGCAGGCCGGGGCGCCGCATGCGCCGATGGGGCCGCCGCCGGGGCCGCCGCCACCCTATCAGTTGCGCCCGGCCTATCCGGCGGGCGATCGCACCGCCGCGGGCGGCAATGGCAAGGTGCTGTTCGAGGCACACTGCGGCTATTGCCACTTGGCCGGGGGCATGGGCACCAACCTGGTGACCAAGCAGCAGATGATGATGGGTCGCACACCCGACCAGGGCCTGCTGGCCAACCGCACCGATCTTACCGCCGATTACGTCAAGGCCGTGGTGCGCGGCGGTAAGGGCGCCATGCCTACGCAGACCCGCGTCGATATCACCGATGCCGAACTCGATGCCGTGGCAAAGTACCTGGGGAAGGCGGGCTGATGCGCGTGAGGCTCGATCGCCGCACGCTGCTGCGCAGCGGCGCGCTGGGGGCTGCCGGCGTGGCCCTGCCGGCCGGTGCCCAGGCCATGGTGCCACCCGCGCTGGTGGTGTTTGACAGCCGCGTAGCAGAAAGCCGCGCCTTTGCCGCCGGCTTTCCGCTGGCTGCGCGTCACGATCTGGCGCTCGGCCCTCTGGCGCTGCACCGCCGCCTGGCCACGCTGGACCAGGGGCGCGTCGAAGGGCTGACGGGGTGGAGCGACTGGGTTATGCTGCGCGGTGCCGCGCGCGGGCAGGGTTTGCGGACCACGGCCGAGCGCGCGGTGGCTGCGCCGCTTTCGGGCAAGCGGCACCTGTTCCGCTGGAGCATGGCGGCGCGGAGTTGATCTGCCCTTTGAGGCAGCAAACGTGAAACGCACGCAGATGGCGGCTTGACCGCCGGCAATCCGCATTTAGTATGCAACACTAACAAATACCGGGGTAACCGGAATCGGGAGAGTCGATGCCATAGCCGCGTGTTCGCCTGTGGTTTTTGCCCGCCAGCCTGGCGCTTCCCGGTTCCGCCGATATGCGGATGAGGAGAAGCCATGCGTGCGATTGATTACTTCGACCGGGGCCATGACCGCGATCCCGCGCGGCTGGCGATTGTCGATACGCAAACCGGCCTGAAGCTGACCTTTGCCCAAACCAAGGAATTGAGCGAGCAGATCGCCGCCGCGCTGCAACGCCACGGCTTTGAAAACCAGGATCTGCTGGGCCTCTATGGCCCCAACGATGGCATGCTGCTGGTGGTGCTGCTGGCGATGTGGCGCGCCAATGGCAAGTGGATCCCGGTCAACACCCGCAATGCCATCGATGCCAACGCTGCCTATATCAACTATGTGCGCTGCAAGTGGCTGGTCTATCATTCCAGCAAGGCCGATGAAGTGGCGCAGTTGAAAGCGCTGTGCCCGGTGATGCAGCATTTCGTCTGCCTTGATCGGCGCATGGGCGACGATCCCAGCCTGGAAGAATTCATCGCCGGGGTGACCGCGCAGGATTTCGTCGAGCCCGAGATCGACGCATTCGGCAACCTGTTCGATCTGGTCGGCATCTTTCCCACCGGCGGCACTACCGGCCCTTCGAAGGGTGCCAATGTCACCAACCTGGGTTGGGGCACGATGATCGAGACGGCGGCCGATGGCATGGGCGGGCGCACCGCCGATCCTGTGGCGCTGGTGTCTGCGCCGATCACTCACGCCGCCGGGCCGATTTCACTGTCCACGCTCAGCCTGGGCGCGACGCAGGTGATCCTGCCCGGCTTCGATGCCGAAGCCGTGCTTTCCGCGATCGAGGAGCACAAGGTCACCCACATGTACCTGCCGCCCACGGCGTTGTACCAGCTCATGGCCTCGCCGCAGATCGGCGCGCATGATTATTCGAGCCTGAAGATCTTCATCCTGGTGGGGTCGCCCTGCTCGCCCGAAAAGCTGCGCCAGGCGGTGGAAATCTTTGGCCCGTGCATGTGCCAGGCCTATGGCCAGGTGGAATGCCCGATGATCGTGGCCTGGTTCCCACCCGAAGACGTGGCCCGCTTTGCCCAGGAGGCGCCCGAAAAGCTGGCCGCCTGCGGCAAGCCGACCCGCTCGATCAAGGTGGCGCTGCTCGACGATGATGGGCAGCCGGTCGCCTTGGGCGAGGCTGGCGAAATTTGCGTGCGGGGCGCGCTGGTGACGCACAGCTATTTCGAAAAGCCCGAGGAAACCGCCGAAATCCGCAAGTTCGGCTGGCACCACACCGGGGACGTGGGCAAGCTCGATCAGGACGGCTACCTCTATATCGTCGATCGCAAGAAGGACATGGTGGTCTCTGGCGGGTTCAACGTCTTCACCGCCGAAGTCGAGGCGGCCGTGACCGAACTGCCCCAGGTGCGCGAGGCCTGCGTGTTTGGCATCCCGCACGAAAAGTGGGGCGAGCAGGTGCATGCCGTGGTCGTGGCCCAAGGGGTGAGCGAGGCGGACATCATCAGCTTTGCCAAGGCTCGCCTTGGCGGGGTGAAGGCGCCCAAGTCGGTGGAGTTTGTCGACGCCATTCCCCGCACGGCGGCCGGCAAGATGGACAAGAAGGCCCTGCGCACGAAATACTGGGGCAATGCCCAGCGCATGGTGAACTGAACACAGTGAACTGACCTGAAAAATCAGGCGCAAGAACGACGTGACATGGAGAGAGTGATGCGGAACGGGTTCGTGGCTGGGTTGGGCCTCGCATCGCTGGCGGCGCTGGCGCTGGCAGGGTGTGGCAAGGCGGTGGGTGATGCGCCGGCGGGTGCGGCGACAAGCGGGGTGACCGATGCCCTGATTGCCGCGGCCCCGCAGGATGAATGGCTCAGCTACGGGCGCGATTACGGCGAGCAGCGCTTCTCGCCGCTCGACAAGATCAACACCGGCAACGTCGGGCAACTGGGCCTGGCCTGGTCGGTCGATCTCGATACCGCGCGCGGCCAGGAAGCCACGCCGCTGATGCACGATGGCGTGCTCTACACCACCACCGCCTGGTCGATGGTCAAGGCCTATGACGCGCGCACCGGCAAGGTGATCTGGCAATACGATCCCAAGGTGCCGCGCGAAACCCTGGTTTCGGCCTGCTGCGACGCGGTCAACCGCGGGGCGGCGCTCTATGGTGACAAGATCTATGTCGGCACGCTGGATGGGCGGCTGATCGCGCTCGACCAGAAGACCGGCCATGTCGTGTTCGACAAGGTCGTCGTGCCCGATCCCAAGAACTATGCCATCACCGGTGCGCCGCGCGTGGTGAAGGGGCGCATCGTCATCGGTTCGGGCGGCGGGGAATACCGCGCGCGTGGCTATATCGCGGCTTATGACGCGCAGACCGGCGCGCAGGTGTGGAAGTTCAACACCGTGCCGGGCAATCCCAAGGACGGGTTCGAGAACAAGGCGATGGAAGCCGCCGCCAAGACCTGGACCGGCGACTGGTGGACGCTGGGCGGTGGCGGCACGGTGTGGGATTCGATCACCTATGATCCCAAGACCAACCTGATCCTGTTCGGCACCGGCAATGCCGAGCCGTGGAACCCGGCGCCCGCCGGGCGCAGTGGGGATTCGCTCTACACCTCGTCGATCGTGGCGGTGAATGCCGATACCGGCGCCTATGCCTGGCACTATCAGGAAACGCCCGAGGACCGCTGGGATTTCGATTCCGACGCGCAGATCACGCTGGCCGACATGACGATCGACGGCAAGCCGCGCCATGTCGCGCTGCATGCGCCCAAGAACGGCCATGTCTATGTGCTCGATGCGCAGACCGGGCAGTTCCTGTCGGCGACGCCCTTCGTGCCGGTGAACTGGAACACCGGGATCGATCCCAAGACCGGCCGGCCGACGATCAACCCCGAGGCGCGCTATGAGAAGACCGGCAAGCCGTTCATCGGCCTGCCGGGTGCGGGCGGGGCCCATTCGTGGCAGCCGCAAAGCTTCAGCCCCAAGACCAACCTCTTGTATATTCCGGCCAACGTTGCCGGTTTCCCCTATTTCGCGGCCAAGGACTGGAAGCCCAGCGGCATGGGCTTCCAGACCGGGATCGACGGTTACACCACGTCGATGCCGGCCGATCCCAAGGTGCAGGCCGGTGCGCTGGCCGGCACGACCGGTGCGCTGATCGCGTGGGACGTGGCCAATCGCAAGGTGGCCTGGCGGGTGGACCAGGTTTCGCCGTGGAACGGCGGCATCCTGTCGACCGCCGGCAACCTCGTGTTCCAGGGCAATGCCCAGGGGCAGTTCGTCGCCTACAGCGCCGACAAGGGCCAGAAGCTGTGGTCGTTCCCGGCGCAGAGCGGCATCGTTGCCGCGCCGATGACCTATGCCATCGGCGGCGAGCAATATGTGGCGGTGATGGTCGGCTGGGGCGGCGTGTGGGACGTGGCCACCGGCATTCTCGCGCACAAGGGTGGGGCATCGCGCAACATCAGCCGCCTGATGGTGTTCAAGCTGGGCGCCAAGGGGCAATTGCCGCCACCACCACCCAGCAATGCCGGCCCGCTCGATCCGCCGCCGCTGACCGGCACGCCCGAGCAGGTCGCCCATGGCGGCATGCTCTATGGCCGTTATTGCAACGTCTGCCATGGCGACGCTGCGGTGGCCGGTGGGGTGAACCCGGATCTGCGCCATTCGGGTGCGATCGGTTCGGCCGAGGGCATCAAGATGGTCGTGCTCGATGGCGCGCTGCACGAGGCCGGAATGGTCTCGTTCAAGAGCGTGCTGACCGCCGACGATGCCGAGGCGATCCGCCAGTACCTGATCGCGCGCGCCAACCAGGACAAGGCGCTGGAGGCCAAGACCGGCCAGCGCATCGGCAAGGGCACGGCGCGCAATTGACGCGCGCTTGGCCCGGTGAAACTGTTATGATACATTACAAATAATGGAGAGGAGTCGGCCATGAACGAGATGACGACGATTTCGCGCGAGCAGCGCGCCTATTCCCCGCAAGCGTCGGCCTTTCTGGCGCGCAAGCCGCAGCTGTTCATCAACAACGAATGGGTGGACAGCAGCCACGATGCCGTGATCGACGTGGAAGACCCCTCGAGCGGCAAGATCGTGGGCCACGTGGTCGATGCATCGGACAAGGACGTGGATCGCGCCGTCGCTGCCGCGCGCGCCGCGTTCGATGATGGCCGCTGGTCTGGCCTGCCGCCGATGGTGCGCGATCGCACCATGAACCGCCTGGCCGATCTGCTCGAAGCCAATGCCGATCTCTTTGCCGAACTCGAAGCGATCGACAACGGCAAGCCCAAGACCATGGCCGGCGCCATCGATATTCCCGGTGCGATCAGCCAGTTGCGCTTCATGGCCGGCTGGGCCAGCAAGATTTCGGGCGAAACCACGCAGCCCTATACCATGCCCGGCGGGCAGGTATTCAGCTATACCGTGCGCGAGCCGGTGGGCGTGTGCGCGCAGATCGTGCCGTGGAACTTCCCGCTGCTGATGGCTTCGCTCAAGATCGCGCCAGCCCTGGCGGCGGGCTGCACCCTGGTATTGAAGCCCGCCGAGCAGACCTCGCTCACTGCGCTCAAGCTCGCTGATCTGGTGGTGGAAGCCGGCTTCCCCGCCGGCGTCATCAACATCATCACCGGCAATGGCCACACTGCTGGTGATCGCATGGTCAAGCACCCCGATGTCGACAAGGTGGCCTTCACCGGATCGACCGAGATCGGCAAGCTGATCAACCGCAATGCCACTGCCAGCATGAAGCGCGTGACGCTGGAACTGGGCGGCAAGAGCCCGGTGGTGGTGATGCCCGATGTCGACGTGGCGCAGGCAGCGCCGGGCGCGGCGGGTGCGATCTTCTTCAATTCGGGCCAGGTCTGTGTGGCGGGCTCGCGCCTGTTCGCGCACAAGTCGGTGTTCGATCAGGTTCTCGAAGGCATGGCCGCCACCGCCCCGTTCTGGAGCCCGCGCCCCAGCCTCGATCCCGAGGCGCACATGGGGCCGCTGGTCAGCAAGGAACAGCACGAGCGGGTGATGGGCTATATCGAAGCGGGCAAGCGCGATGGTGCCAGCGTGGTGATGGGCGGCGACGTGCCGGCCAGCGATGGCGGCTATTACGTCAACCCCACGATCCTGGCCAACGTGAACCCGCAGATGAGCGTGGTGCGCGAGGAAATCTTTGGCCCGGTCGTGGTGGCGCAGCGCTTTGAAGACCTGGATGAAGTGGCGCGCATGGCCAACGACACCTGCTTTGGCCTGGGCGCCGGCATCTGGACCAAGGATGTGGCGACGATGCACAAGCTGGCGGCCAAGATCAAATCGGGCACCGTCTGGGGCAATTGCCACGCCATGATCGATACCGCGCTGCCGTTCGGCGGCTACAAGGAATCGGGCCTGGGCCGCGAACAGGGCCGCCAGGGCGTGGAGGCCTATCTCGAAACCAAGACCGTGATCATTCAGCTGTAAGGCGCTGATTTAAAGCGCGCCTTTTTCTCTTCGTCACCCCGGGCTCGACCCGGGGTCCCGCTTCTTCGTTCCGCAGTGCCGGTTTAGGTGCCAAGCGGGACCCCGGATCAAGTCCGGGGTGACGAAAGATGAGGCGCACATCGCAAGGACTGCATTGATGCCCATAGACCTGTCCAAGATCACCGCCATCGACGTGCACGTGCATGCCGAAGTTTCGTGCCACGATCCCGAAGATCCGGTGATGGGCAAGTTTTTCGATGCGGCATCGAGCTATTTCAAGGCGCCGCGCGAGCGGCCCAAGATGCCCGAGATCGCGCAGATCTATCGCGACCAGAACATCGCGTTCTGCCTGTTCACGGTGGACTGCGAGAGCGGGATCGGCGCCAAGCGCGTGTCGAACTATGAAATCGCCGAATTTGCCGCGCAGAACGACGACGTGTGCATTCCCTTTGCCTCGATCGATCCGCACAAGGGCAAGTATGGCGCGCGCGAGGCGCGTGACCTGATCGAAAACTATGGCGTCAAGGGCTTCAAGTTTCACCATATCTGCCAGAACATCCATCCGGCCGAGCAGGTTGGCTATGCCATCTACGAGGTGATCAACCACTACAAGCTGCCGGCGATCTTCCACACCGGGCATTCCGGCATGGGCACCGGCATGCGCGGGGGCGGGGGCATCCGCCTGAAATACGGGCAGCCGATGCTGGTCGATGATGTGGCGGTGGATTTCCCCGACATGAAGATCATCCTGGCGCACCCCTCGTGGCCGTGGGTGGATGAAAGCCTGTCGATGGCGCTGCACAAGGACAACGTGTTCATCGACCTGTCGGGCTGGAGCCCCAAGTATTTCCAGCCGCAGATCATCCAGTATGCCAATACCCAGCTGCGCAAGAAGATGCTGTTCGGCAGCGATTTCCCGCTGATCCGGCCCGACAAGTGGCTCGATGCCGCGCGCCAGGTCGGCTTCCGCGACGATGTGCTGCCGGGCATCATGAAGGACAACGCCGTGCGGTTGCTGGGCCTGGAATGACCTCCGATCCGGCCGACATCCGCGCGTGGCAGCGGCTGGGGGCCGATGTCACCACGTCGTGCCGGCTGGAGCCGCGCGACGTGGCGCGGCTAGCCGGGCTGGGCGTGGCCCATGTGATCAACCTGGCGCTGGAAACCCACCCAGAGGCCCTGCCCGAAGAGGGCGCGCGGCTGGCGACGGCGGGCATCGGCTATACCCATATCCCCGTGCCGTTCGATGCGCCCGATGACGGGCATTTCGCCGCGTTCTGCGCAGCACTGGATGCAGCGCCGCGCCCGGTGCACGTGCATTGCATCATGAATTGGCGGGTGGCGGCGTTCTTCTATCGCTGGCACCGCGCGGTGGCCGGCATGGGCGAGGGGCAGGCGCGCGCGCTGATGGCCCGGCAATGGACGCCAGAAGGGTCTGACCGGCCCGAGGCCCAGGTCTGGGCCGCGTTCATCGCAGGCGGGCGGGCATGACGGATTTCGCCGGCCGCCATGTGGTGATCACCGGGGCTTCCAGCGGGATCGGCCGCGCGACGTCGCAGCGCGTGGTGGCCGGCGGCGGCACGGTAACCCTGATTGCCAGGCGCGCCGCCTTGCTGGAAGAGGCGGTGGCAGAATTGGGCGGCGCGGCCGGATGGGCAGTGGCAGACGTGGCTGACAAGCCGCAATTGCTGGCGGCGCTGGACGCGGCTGTGGCTGCGCGCGGCGCCATCGACGGCCTGTTCTGCAACGCCGGTATTGGCGGCACATTTGCGGCGGTGGAAGACTATGGCGACGCGGCGTTTGCGGCGGTCATGGCGGTCAATGTCACGGCGGTATTCCACGCTATTGCCCATGTCGTTCCGGCGATGAAGCAGCGGCGGCGCGGCGCGATCCTGGTGACCGGCAGCCTGGCGAGCGAGCGCGGCATGGCGATGAACGCGGGCTATGTCGCGTCAAAGCACGCGGTGCTCGGCCTGTCGCGCGCGGTCGCGCTGGAACTGGCGCCGTTCGGCGTGCGCTGCAATTGCGTGGTGCCCGGTTTCATCGAAACCCCGATGCTCGATGCCCTGCCACCCGATGCCGCAACGGCGATGGCCGCCCGCGTGCCGCAGGGGCGCACCGGCAGTGCCGATGAACTGGCGCAGGTCGCCGCCTTTCTGCTGTCGGATGCCGCAGCCCATGTCACCGCGCAAAGCTGGGCCGTGGATGGCGGCCTTTTGGGAACCCTGTCGCTGTAACGGAGTGCGACCATGGCCTTGACCTATTACCACGCCGAACCCGTGGCGAACTCGCTCAAATCGATGATTCCGCTCAAGGAAAAGGGTCTGGGCTATGCCAGTCGCTATGTCGATCTGCACAAGTTCGAGCAGCACCAGCCGTGGTTCACCGCGATCAATCCCGAAGGACAGGTGCCCGTGCTCGATCACGATGGCACGATCATCACGCACACCACCGTGATCAACGAATACCTGGAGGATGCCTTCCCCGATGCCCAGCCGGCCGATGGCCCGTTGCGACCGCGCGACCCCGTGGACGCGGCGCGGATGCGCTATTGGAACAAGTTTGTTGACGAGCATGTGATGAACCACGTGTCGATGCATGGCTGGCACCGCATGGTTGGGATCATTGCACGCAACATCGAGAACGGCGAATTCGAAAAGCTGCTGGAAAACATCCCGCTGCCCGACCAGCGCAAGAAATGGGCGACGGCGCGATCGGGCTTTTCCGAAAGCGACCTGGCCCATGCCCTGGACAAGATCACCTATGCGGTGGACAAGGTGGAACGCCAGCTGGGCGAAACCGCCTGGCTTGCCGGGGACAGCTATACGCTTGCCGACATCAACTTTTATGCCCATTGCGGGATGATGGTGGAGCGGATGTTCCCCGAACTGGATATCGCCGTGCGCGCGCCGCGCCTGGTGGCCTGGCGCGATCGCATGACCGCACGGCCCGCCGTGGCCGCTGCGCTGGCGGGCGAGGATCGCACCGCGCCCGGCCTGCGCACCTGGACCGGGCACGCGCGTTAAAAGAGGATTGCAGGAAAATGGCCGGTTTCGTTCTGATCCATGGTTCGTGGCATGGTGGCTGGTGCTTTGACACCGTGGCCGCGATCCTGGCCGCGCGCGGGCATACCGTGGTGGCGCCGACGCTGCCCGGCATGGGGGGCACGGCCGAGGAAATGGCGGCGGTGACACTGGAGGACTGGGGCGATTTTGCCGCGCAGCATTGCGCCGATCTCAAGGCCCGGCTGGGTGGCGCGCCGGTGGTTCTGGGCGGGCACAGCCGTGGCGGGCTGGTGGTGAGCACGGCGGCCGAACGCCATCCCGAGGCGATGGACAGCCTGGCCTATATCTGCGCGATGATGCTGCCCGCTGGCCTGTCGCGCGCGGAATTCAAGGAGATCGTTGGCCCCAATGCGCCGTTCGAGGCGATCATCAAGCCGCTGCATGGCAGCATTGCCACGGTGATCGATCCACTCGACGGGGCAGGCGATGTTTTTGCGCAGCTGTCTCCCCCTGACGCGGTGGCTGCCGTGCTGCCCCGCCTGATGGCCGAGCCGAGCGAGCCGCGCCGGCAGAAGATCGTCGTCACGCCCGAGCGTTGGGGCAGCAAGCCGCGCACCTATATCGCGTGCACGCAGGATCGCACGATCCCGATCGACAGCCAGCGCCGCATGATCGCCATGTCGCCCGGTGCGCAGGTGATCACGCTGGAGGCGGACCACAGCCCCTACCTGTCGATGCCAGAGGCCCTGGCCGACGCGCTCGAAGCGGCGATCTGATCCTCCCCGTATCGGGGAGGGGGACCGCGCGAAGCGTGGTGGTGGGGATTGGCCACTGAAGCGGCGTTCAAGGTAGAAACGCCCCTCCACCAGCCTGCGGCTGGTCCCCCTCTCCGTGTCGGGGAGGATCAATCGGCGAAGAAGTTCAATTCCAGCAGCACGTTGTTGGGATCGGCCACGAAAATCTGGCGCAGGCCGATCGCCGCGACGAAGTTGGTCTTGGCCTCCAGCCCCATGGCCGCGATCCGCGTGCTGACGGTGTCATGCCCGGAACAGTTGAGCGCGACATGGTGGATCGCGCCGGTTACCCGGCCCGGCTCCACCGCGCGGTCATAGGTGCGCGGGCAATCGGTGCTGTTGATGTGCAGCACGGCCCGCCCGCCCTTGTCATAGAGCCACTGCGCGTTTTTCGGGGTCAAGGGCGGGGGCGCGTCGCGCTGCTCAAGCCCGAGCAGCGCGACGTAGAAAGCGCAGGTTTCGCCCAGGCGGTCGGTGATGATGTTCACATGATCGAGGGCGTTGACCTGCATCGTGCTTCCTTTCCCGTCAGCTTTTGAACACGACCGTCTTGTTGCCGTTGAGCAGCGCGCGGTCTTCCAGGTGCAGCCGCACGGCTTCGGCCAGCACGCGGCGTTCGATATCGCGGCCCTTGCGCACCAGATCATCTGGCCGATCGGCATGAGTCACGGTTTCGACATCCTGATGGATGATCGGGCCTTCGTCGAGGTCTGCCGTCACATAATGCCCGGTCGCGCCGATCATCTTCACGCCGCGCGCGTGGGCCTGGTGATAGGGCTTGGCGCCCTTGAAGCTGGGCAGGAACGAGTGGTGGATGTTGATGCAGCGGCCCGACAGGAACCTGGCCAGGTCATCCGACAGGATTTGCATGTAGCGGGCCAGCACGACCAGCTCGGCGCCGGTTTCGGTGACGATGCGCTTCACTTCCGCTTCCTGCTGCGGCTTGGTGTCCTTGGTGATCGGCAGGTGGTAATAGGGGATGTCGCCGATCAGCGAGATCGACAGCGCTTCCTTGGGATGGTTGCCCAGGATGGCGACCACTTCCATCGGCAGCTCGCCGATTCGCGCGCGATAGAGCAGATCGCCCAGGCAGTGGTCGAACTTGGAAACCATCATCACCACGCGGCGCTTTTGCGCGGTGTCGCGCAGGTTCCAGTCCATGCCATATTGCTGCGCCACCGGGGTGAGGGCATCGCGCAGCATTTGCGCGCTCTTTTCGCCCGGATCGAACACCACACGCATGAAAAAGCGCCCGGATTCAAGGTCGTCGAACTGCTGCGCCTCCAGCACGTTGGCGCCCTGTTCGAACAGCGTGCCCGATACGCGGGCAACGATTCCCGGCACGTCGGTGCAGGAAATGGTGAGAATCAGCGGTGCGGCCATGGTCAGTGTCTCTCCCGTCGTTGTCTCGCGCCGGCCTGTCGATTTTGCCATTGCGAATCTGATTTGATATTGTATGTGTTGCATACAAATTTCAACCAAGCATTTTTAGTCGGGAGAAGATTGCATGGCCGCGACCAACCTTGACCAGCTGCTGCAGCAAAATGGCGACATCGTCGGCATGCTGCGCAACTCGCAGCTGGGTGCCTATGTCTATCCGGTGGTAGCACCGGAATTTTCCAACTGGCGTTCGGAACAGTGGGCCTGGCAGCACTCGGCCGTGCTGTTCGACCAGTCGCACCACATGGTGAACCTCTACATCCGTGGTAAAGACGCGCTCAAGCTGCTGTCCGACACCATGATCAACAGCCCCAAGGGCTGGGCGGTGAACAAGGCCAAGCAGTATGTGCCCACCACCCCCTATGGCCACGTGATTGGTGACGGCATCATCTTCTGGGAAGAAGAAGAAAGCTTCACCTATGTCGGCCGCGCGCCGGCTTCGAACTGGCTGCGCTATCACGCCGCCACCGGTGGCTATGACGTGGAAATCGAGCTGGACGACCGCTCGCCCATGCGCCTGATGGGCAAGCCGGCCAAGCGCAAGGAATGGCGCTTCCAGATCCAGGGCCCCAATGCCTGGGCCGTGATCGAAAAGCTGCACGGCGGCCCGCTGGAACAGCTCAAGTTCTTCAACATGAGCACGATGAACATCGCCGGCAAGACCGTGCGCACGCTGCGCCACGGCATGTCGGGCGCGCCGGGCCTGGAAATCTGGGGCCCCTATGAAGAGCAGGACGAAATCCGCGCCGCCATTCTCGAAGCCGGCAAGGAATTCGGCCTGATCGCGTGCGGCAGCCGCGCCTATCCGTCGAACACGCTGGAATCGGGCTGGATCCCCTCGCCGCTGCCCGCCATCTACACCGGCGAAAAGCTCAAGGGTTTCCGCGAATGGCTGGGTGCCGACAGCTATGAAGCCACCGGCTCGATCGGCGGTTCGTTCGTGTCGGACAACATCGAGGACTATTACCTCAACCCGTGGGAACTGGGCTATGGCTCGTTCGTGAAGTTCGACCATGAGTTCCATGGGCGTGAAGCGCTGCAGGCGCTGAACCCGGCCGAACAGCGCAAGAAGGTCACGCTGGCCTGGCATCCCGAAGACATGGCCAAGATCATGGCTTCGCTGTTCAACCCCGATGGTGACCAGTACAAGTTCTTCGACGTGCCGCTCGCCAACTATGCCTCGTCGAACTATGACCGCGTGGTCGATGCCGGCGGCAAGACCGTGGGCCTGTCGATGTTCACCGGCTATTCCTACAACGAAAAGCAGGCGCTGAGCCTCGCCACGATCGATCCGGAAATCCCGGTCGGCACCGAAGTGCGCGTGGTGTGGGGCGAAGAAAACGGCGGCACCAAGAAGACCACCGTTGAACCGCACAAGCAGCTGGAAGTGCGCGCGATCGTATCGCCCGTGCCGTACAGCCGCGTGGCCCGCGAAGCCTACGCCGAAGGCTGGCGCACCGGTCGCTGAGGCCCAGCCGCCATTGCGCCCATACCGGCCTGCGAACGGCACTGTTTCGCGCTTCCGGTGCTCACGTACCTAAAGTACGCTGCGCTCCGGCTCGCGAAACAGCACCATTCTCGGCTCGGTCTGGCCACAATGGCGACCGGACCTCGTCACCGCTCTCTCCCTGCCGCTTGGCGGGGAGGGGCACTACCCCAAGCATAACAACACGAATGGGCGAGGGATCAGAGGATGGCATACGCACAGATTCATCCCAATTGGGACAAGGAACCCGCCGGGATTACCGATGGGTATTCGCTGGAAATGACCGCCAAGGACATTGCGTCCCTGCGCGAGGCGGCGCCTCTGATCCCCCCTGAAACGCCCGTTGCCGTCACCTATCTGCCGGGCGAGGAAGCCCAGGCCCGCATTGCCGCCACCGTGGCCGTGCGCGAGCTGGGCTTTGAACCGATGCCGCATTTTTCGGCGCGGCGGATCATCAATGTGCCCGAATTCGAAGCCTATCTGAAGGCCGTGGTGGAACAGGCTGGCGTGCGCCGCTGCTTCATCGTGGCCGGTGACCCGGCAGAGCCGCAGGGGCCGTTTTTCGACAGCTCTGCGCTGATCGCCACCGGCGCGTTCGAACGTGCCGGGATCACCGCGATCGGCATCGGCGGCCACCCCGATGGCCACCCCAACATGACCGAGGCGGAATGCTGGGCCGTGCTGGACAAGAAGGTGGCCGAAATCACCGCGCGCGGCATGGCGCCGCTGATCGTCACCCAGTTCGGGTTTGATGCCGATTCCTTCCTGGTCTGGCTGGAAAAGCTGCGCGCGCGCGGCATCGATGCGCCGGTGCGGATCGGCGTGCCGGGCCCGGCCGGGATCAAGCGCCTGCTGGGCTTTGCCGCCCGCTGTGGCGTGGGCGCCTCGGCCAGCGTGATGAAGAAGTACGGCATTTCGCTGGGCAATCTGCTCGGCAGCGCCGGGCCGGACAAGCTGGTCGATGCCTTTGCCAGTGGCCTGGGGCCGCAGCATGGCCGCGTGCGGCTGCATTTCTATCCGTTCGGTGGCCTCGCCAAGACCGTGGAATGGATCGAGGACTATCGCCGCCGCCATCCCGCCTGAAAGGCACTGATCATGACCGATTACGTACTGGTGCATGGCGCCTGGTGCGGCGCCTGGTGTTATGATCGGCTGGCGGGCGAACTGCGCGCCGCCGGCCACCGCGTGGTGGCGGTCGATCTGCCGGGGCTGGGGGCTGATGCCGCCCGGTTCCATCCCGGCATTTCGCTGCGTGACCATATTGCCCATGTCGAAAACGAAGTGGCGCGGGCCGGGCTCGATCGCTTCGTGCTGGTCGGGCATAGCTATGGCGGCATGGTCATCACCGGCGTGGCGGCGCGGCTGGGCGCGCGGATCGATGCGCTGGTCTATGTCGATGCCTTCGTGCCGGCCGATGGCCAGTCGCTGTGGGATCTGACCGGGGAATGGGAGCATGCCCATTATATTGATGGGCAAAAACACAGCCCCGGCGCCATCGCCCCGCTGCCCGGTTTTGCCGATCCGCGCCTGACACCGCATCCGCTGCTGACGCTGGTTGAAGCGGTGCAACTGACTGGGGAAGAGGCCAAGGTGCCGCGGCGCAGCTATATCTTCGCCACCGGGTGGCAGCCCACGCCGTTTGCCCGCTTTGCCGAGGCAGCGCGCGCCGATCCCGCCTGGGAATACCACGAGGTGGGCGGCGGCCATTTCGTCATGGCTGATGCACCCGCCGCGCTGCGCGATATCGTGCTGGGCATGGCCGGCTGAGCGCAAGCGCAGCCGGCGTTGTGCGGTTCAGAGCGTGGCCAGTTCGGCTTGCGCGGCGTCGAGCGCGGCCTTGATAGTGTCCACTAGCTGGTCGATCTCGGCATGGCTGATCACCAGCGGCGGGCTCATCACGATGGCATCGCGCACCGCGCGCACCATCAGCCCGCGCGCGATGCAATGGTCGCGCACGATCGGCGCGGCTTGCCCGCCCTTGCCATGGCGCCGGTTGGTGCCCTTTTCCGCCACGATCTCTACCGCGCCGATCAGGCCGAGCGAGCGCGCCTCACCCACCAGCGGGTGCGGGGCCAGCCGCTCTGCCAGCGCGGCGGCAAGGTAGGGGCCCGTGTCGCGCGCGGTGCGGCCGACCAGGTCTTCGCGCTCGATGATATCGAGATTACGCAGCGCGACAGCGGCGCAGACCGGATGGCCGGAATAGGTGTAGCCATGGGTGAACTCTTCGCCCGAAGCGCGTAGCGTCTCGACGATCTCGCGACTGACGCCGGTGGCCGAAATCGGCAGGTAGCCCGATGACAGCCCCTTGGCCATCGAGACAATATCGGGGGTGAAGCCGAAATGCTGGAAGCCGAACCAGGCGCCCAGCCGGCCAAAGCCGCAGATCACCTCGTCAGACACCAGCAGGATGCCATACTTGCGGCAGATTGCCTCAACCCGTTGCCAGTAGGTGGGCGGGGGAATGATCACGCCGCCCGCGCCCTGCACCGGTTCGCCGATGAACGCGGCAACGTTTTCCGGGCCGACCGCCAGGATGCGTTCCTCGATCGCGGCGGCAGCGCGCGCGGCAAAGCTTTCGGGGTCTTCGCCAAAGCCTTCACCGAAATGATAGGGCTGCATCACGTGTTCCACGCCGGGGATCGGCATGCCGCCCTGCACGTGCATGAAATCCATGCCGCCCAGGCTGGCGGAGGCGACGGTGGAACCGTGATAGGCATTGCGCCGGCTGATGAACACGGTGCGCTGGGGTTGCCCCTTGAGCGCCCAATAGGTGCGCACCAGGCGAAACACCGTATCGTTGGATTCCGATCCGCTGTTGTTGAAGAACACATGCTGCAGGTTGCCGCCGAGCAGGCCGGCCAGGCGCGCAGCCAGTTCGATCGGCGGCGGCGTGGCGGTGCGGAAAAAGGTGTTGTAGAACGGCAGCTCCAGCATCTGCGTGCGTGCCACCTCGGCCAGTTCCTCGCGGCCATAGCCCACGTTGACGCACCACAGCCCCGCCATGCCATCGAGCAGGCTGTGCCCTTCGCCATCGGTGATCGTGCACCCGCGCGCGTGCGTGATCACACGGCTGCCGCCCAGTTGCTGTTGCAGGGCATAGCTGGATTGCGCGGGCAGATGGTGCGCCATGTCGAGCTGGCGCAGGGTGGCGATGTCGTGATTGCGAACGGTGGTCATGAAACGGTCCTGATGGATTCTAAGATCACAGATACGGTTGCCCGATCGGGCCGTCAAACGAAAAGCCTTGGCCTTGGCGTGCAAAAGGTTCATCACGGTGGGCAATTGAACGGGCACGGCCCAAGATCACGGCAGACAGGTTCATTTGGAACAGACAGGCATGAAAAACGGCGCCGGCACGGCCAAGAGCCCGGCCAAGGTAGCGGCCAAGAGCGCGGCCAAATCCGCCGCAAAAACCGGCGCTGCCAAGGTGGCAGCGGCCAAGGCGCCCATCGCGCGGGCGGCCCGCGCGGCCAAGGTGGCGGTGGCCCAGGCTGACGAAGGCGAAGCGACGTCGTCGTTGCGCGAACAGGTCTATGAAGACCTGCGCTATCGCCTGATCACCGGCAAGATCGCGCCGGGCGTGGGCATTTCCACGCGCGGCCTGGCGCAGCAACTGGGCGTGAGCCAGATGCCGGTGCGCGATGCGCTCAGCCGCATCGCCGCCGAAGGGGCGGTGGATATCCGCTCCAAGCGCGCGGTGATGGTGCCCAAGATGACGCTGGAGCGCTTTGACGAGATCATGCGCCTGCGCACCCTGCTCGAACCGGTGGCCGCCGTGGCCGCGCTGCCGCACATCAGCGCCGAGCGCCTGCGCGACATTCGCGCCGCCGACGAGGCGACCGACGCCGCGCTGGGCGAGGGTGACGTGAACGCCTACATGGAATCGAACTTCCGCTTCCACTCGCTGATCTATGGCGCCGCGCCGATGCCGCTGGCCAACCGCATGATCGAAAGCCTGTGGATGCAGTTCGGCCCGTTCATGCGCGTGGTCTATGGCCGCTATGGCACGGCGGCGATGGTCGATCACCACCAGGCCGCGGCCAAGGCGATCGCCAAGGGCGATGCGCAGGGGCTGCACGATGCCATCGCCGGCGATATCGGCGATTGCGCCGATCTGATGCAGGATTGGGAACGGCTGAACCTTTAGGGTTCAAACTCGATTGGCATAGGAATCGTGATCGCCCATGAAAGCCCGCCGACAAGAAGTGCAGCGCAGACGCGTAGCACTGCTACGCGCAAGCAAGCGAAGCTGCTCGGCGGGCTTCCATGGGGGACCGCTTCGCGGCGGGCGCCTTTTGGCGCTAGGCAGCGTCGCGCGTCGGTCACGATGGAATGCCATCGCTCCCTCCTTGCTCCTCGCCTGGCGCCAAAAGGCGCTCCGTCACGACCCTATGTCAATCGAGTTTGAACCCTAAATGGCAAGAAAACACGCCAAGCGCGGCGGCTGGACGGACGACGAACCAGAAGCTAGCGAAGACGAAGCCCCGCCGCCCGTTCCCTGCTGGCTGTGCGGCCGGCCCACCGGCACCACCATCGTGTGGCACCACCCCGTGCCCAAAAGCCGCGGCGGCCGCGACGTGGTGCCGATGCACGGCATTTGCCAGCAGACCCTGATCGCCAACTTCACCAACTCCGAACTGCAGCGCGCCGGCCTCGACGTCGACGTGCTGCTCGCCCACCCGCCGATCCGCAAGTTCGTGGACTGGGTGGCGAATAAGGACCCGGACTTTACCGCGAGTGTGACGAAGAAGGGGCGGTGAGGGAGGCTGCATTCGGCCAATACTCGTCGTGCAGCCGTCCTACCGGGTTCCCAAAAGGAGCCCTTGGTTCTCGCTGACATAGGCGATGACATCCTCGCCTGATTTTCGCGCGTCGCTATGAGTGGGAACCGCGGCGCCAGCTACCTTCTTGGATGAGCACGAGCTCGCCAGAACGATGCCTTGGCATTCAATGTGCTACTGGTCCTTGCCGATCAAATGTTGCCTGATAGTATGTGATGAAGTGCGCTATCGGACGTTGGCATCGCAAGATTATCTCTGGGGACTATGTAATGCTTCTGAATGAAATTAATAAGGCACAGCGCCTGGTGCGCACTGATGCCTATCAAATGTCCGTCGGCGAAATAATTACTATGTACGAGGACAATGAGATAACAATAGATCCGGAATTTCAACGACTTTTTCGCTGGGAGATTGGCCAGAAATCAAAGCTGATCGAATCCCTACTATTGGGCATTCCGATCCCTTCCATCTTCGTTTTTGAGAAGGACGATGGCACATGGGAACTGATCGATGGCCTCCAGCGAATTTCGACGATCTTGGAATTTATGGGACGTTTGCGCGAAGGCGATGGGCTTCGCCCGCCTTCGGTGCTGGAAGCTACAAAGTACCTTCCATCACTCCATAAGTAAGCGCCGACGGAAGGCGGCGTTGACGCGGCGTCAGGCTGCCGCGCAGCAGCGCTTGTACTTTTTGCCCGAGCCGCATGGGCACGGCTCGTTTCGGCCCACTTTGCCGGAGTGCATGGCTCGGAGTGCTGGCTTTTGTTCCTCGCGCATGAGCGCCAGCTTGCGCATTCCGACAAGTGCCCGGGGCAGGAGCGCGGCGTGCTCGTCGCGGATTTCGTCGGCGTCCTCACGCTCTTCGAACGGCTCACCGATGTCCATGAAGCCAGTGAAGAGGGCAACGAACGTGGCGGTTCTCTCGTCCTCAGCGATGGCCGACCAGTAATCCGGCGCCAGCTTCATGGCGCTCCAGAAGCCCTTGACCCAAGTCCTGACTTTGGCGTGCTCGGTCTTATGACCTGGCTCACAGAAGGCAGGGGTGAAGCCGGGCCACCCCTTGGCGAAGCTGGTCTCGATGGCCTTGCGATGGGTCAGCGCCGTAATGAGGCCCTGTTCGATCCGAGCAGGATCAACGGCAGGCCGTTCTCGCCACAGGCCCATGACCCATTGCGAGGTTTCCAGGTGCGGCGTGACCAGGACGCCGGTGAGGTAGCCGTCCATTTCCAACACCGGCAGGAGGCCGGGATCGCGGACCAGCGGCCCTTGGAAGGCCAGAGGGGCAAGTGGTGATGATGTCGCGGTGCTCATGCCGCCAGGGCACTATCGCGAGCCGCCTGCCAGCGCCATGGCAGGAGTTCGTCGATCTGGTTGATCGGGTGGTTGCCGATCCGCTCGATCACGTCGGTAAACCAGGCCTCGGGCTCGACACCATTGAGCTTGCAGGATTCGACCAGCGAATAGAACAGCGCCGAGGCATGCCCGCCCTTGATCGAGCCGACGAACAACCAGTTGCGCCGCCCCAAGGCGACACCGCGCAGCGCATTCTCGACCAGGTTGTTGCTGATCTCGAGCAGGCCATCATCGCAGTAACGGATCATCGCCGCCCACCGGTTCAACGGATAACGGCATGCCCTGGCCAAGGTGCTGTCGGATGACAGCCCCCGCTCCATGGTCTCTAGCCAGCTTCGCAACGCAGCAAGTCTGGGCAAGGCGCGCTCCTGCCTGACCTGTCGTCTCTGGTCTGGCGGCGCGCCCTTGATCTCACGCTCGATCGCAAACAGCTCAGCGATCCTGACCACGGCTTCGGCCGCGATCGGCGACGGGGTCTTGTCGAGCACGTCGGTGAACTTGCGCCGCGCATGAGCCCAGCAGCCGACCTCGACAACATCGCGCGGCACCTTGGTCTTCGGATCCTCGTAGAGCGCGTTGTAGCCGGCAAAGCCGTCCGCCTGCAGATAGCCGCAGTAATTGGCGAGATGCGCGGCCGGATGATGACCGCCGCGATCTGTGCTGAAGCGGTAGGCCACGGCCGGCGGCCCCATGTCGCCGCTAGACCATCCATGACGCAGATAGACCCAGAAGCGCGCGGTGGCGCTGCCGTTCCCGGTGCCCAGCAAGGTAACCGGCGTGTCGTCGCCGTGAATCTTGGGCGCTTCCACGATGTACTCGAGTAGCCGCTCGCCCAGTGGTGCCATCAGCCAGGCGAGCTTGCGGGCCCATCGGCTCATCACGTCGCGATCGATGACGATGCCCTGCCGGCGCAGGATCATCGACTGCCGGTTCCAGGGCAGGTGATCAACGAAGCGGCTGACGATCAGATGCGCCAGCAGGGCACTGCTGACCATGATCTTGGGCAGTGGCAAGTCGATTGCGGGAGCTTGGCGGATTCGTTCGCACACCCGGCAGGCAACGCGCGGGCGTACGTGTCGGATCACGCGGAAGCTCGCCGGCACATAGTCGAGCACTTCGGTGACATCCTCGCCGATCTGCGTCTGTTGGCCAGCACAACCCGGCGTGCATGCCTCCGGCCGGTGCTCGACCACCTTGCGCGACACATGCGCAGGGATCGGCACCCTAGCCCCTGCCTTGCGCGGAGCCGGCGTCTGCACCCCGCCCGGTGATCCCGCGTCATCGTTGGCAGCCACAGGCGTGTCGATTTCATCGAACATCAGCCGCAACTGGGCGATGTCCATCTTCTCGGATGTGCGGCCGAACTGAACGCGCAACAGGCGCGCCAGGCGATGCTCGAGCTTCTCGATCGTGAGACCCTGGGTGGTGACGACCGCTTTGACGGCCTTCAACGCGGTACGCTCCTGCTCCAGTACCTCGGCCATTTCCTGCAGCATCCGCTGTAGGAGAACCGGGTCAGAAGGAAGGCGATCAAGCTCGAACCGCATAGCCATCTCATAGCTGATGCGGTGGCAAAAACCCAGCAAAATCGCGGATTTCTGCGAACTTTTACTAGGCCAAGCTGGGTGTCTCCACCTCGTCGTGAACGATTGCCTGCTTCCAGTTCAGCCCCTCGAGCAGCATTGCCATCTGTGCCGTCGACAACCGCACCGCGCCTTCGCTCGACCTGGGCCAGACGAACTTTCCGCGTTCCAGGCGTTTGGCATACATGCACAAGCCTGATCCATCCCACACCAGCGCCTTCAAGCGATTCCCGCGCTTGCCCCGGAACAGGAACACCGCGCCCGAGAACGGATCGAGCCGAAGTATATTGCGCACCTGCGCCGACAACCCGTCAAAGCCCTTGCGCATGTCACACGGCGCTAGCGACAGGTAGATTTTCGCCGATGGTGGCAGCGTTAGGCTCATAGCCCGAGCCCCCCGACAAGTTCGAGCACCATCTTCAGCGCACCGCGATCAACCTGGCTGTCGATCGACACCGTAAAACCGCCAGGCGCACGGATATCGATCCGGCCTTGCGCATCTGATGCCACCGCCGGCGCATCCGGGACCAGTTCCACCGGCACGAACCCAGCCATCGCCCCGCGCAAGAGCTGCCGCCGCCAGGTGTAAAGCTGGCCGGTTCCAATCCCGTGCCGACGCGCTACCATCGCCATGATCGCGCCAGGCTCGGTCGTCTCCTTCACGATCGCCAGCTTCTCATCATCGCTCCAGCGCCGCCGGCGCTCCACTCGAACGAGCACCGCACCATCGTGCCGACTGCTCATACGAGGCTCGTTTGACTGCTCGATACCCACTCGCAAGGCCTCCTATGCCCCGCGAATTCCCCCACCGTCCAAAACCTGACAAGGCCGGGTTCCGTCGGCACTTACCTCCATAACGGTGTTTGGGAGTTATCAGATCGGATCATTGGTGTGTCGCTGGAAGAGCAGTCAGCAATCGACAAGAGCCTTCAACTCGCAATTCGGCGCAGCAGGATTGCAGTAGAAATTTTAAAGCGACCTAGCGATGACCAGACAAAGTATGACTTATTTCAACGTCTTAATGCTGGCGGAACTCAAGCAAATGCACAAGAGCTCCGCAACTGCGTGGTGCTGATGATAAACAGTAACTATTACCGTGATGTAAGGACGGCGGCAGAGCAGCCCATGTTTCAAACAGTCGTCTCGGTGAGTGACGACCAGATAGAAAAACAGCGGCACATGGAACTGGCTATGCGCTTCCTTGCTCATTCATTGGTGCCTTACGATGGGCGACTAGACGTCGAAGAATACATCGACGAAAGTTCAGTTTCCCTTGCCCAGGCAGGTGATGCAGCCAGAGCAGTAGGCCTTATTAATCAGACCTTTGGACTATTGCATGAGGTGGCGGGAGGCGATGCGCTTCGGCGTTTCGAGAATGGCCAACACTCCGGCAGGGTTGGCTTAGTTGGCCTCGAAGCGATTGCTGTAGGTGTTGCCAAAAATCTTCCGGCTATTGAGGCGCTTGGATATCAGCCCGCCAAAGACTTTATCAAGGACAAGATTGAGACTTTCTGGGAGCAACCTGAGGTGGCTACATTCACGTCACCAGGGTTGCGTGGCACCGTCCGCATTCAACGGACGGTACCGTTCGGGGAAGCGTGGTTCACGCCGTGAGCAAGCCATACTCGGAAGCCGATTTTTCGGCCCAAGTCACCGAAGATCGCAATTGGCGGATGAAAGAGATTTCCGACCTCAAGTCGGCAATACGCCAAGGCGATGAAGGGGCCCGGCGAGTGCTCTTAAGGGCGCTCATTACAATTTGCTATGCTCATTGGGAGGGGTATGTGCGCTTCGCGGCGAAGAAGTATCTTGAACATGTTGCGTTGCGGAAGTTTCAATACAGCCAGCTTGGTCCTCAATTTTTTAAGAATTATTTTCTGCCGAGGCTGTCTTCAATCAACAGCGGGAAGCTCAGCATTTCAGAACGATGTGCGCTGGTGGAAGAGATACTAAGTTCTTCAGACAGACGGTTTAGCCGTGTCAACGAAGATCTAATTAACACCAGGGCAAACCTGAATTTTGAAGTTTTTTCAGATATTTGTGTCGTATGTGGTGTCGCTGACAAGCCATTTTCTGACAAATCAAATTTCATTGATGTCATGCTGCTCAAACGCCGAAACGCCATTGCACATGGCGAGGAAACTCTAATTGACTTACGAGATCTCGATGAGGTTGCGAATGGTACTATTTCCCTAATGCGAGCTTTTGGCGACTCGCTGGAAAATCACGTTGTCTTACAGACCTACAAAGCGGCTTGATCCTGTCCGTTGCACCTCACCGATCAAGCTATTGACCAGACGTTCATAGAGGGATCGCTGCTGCCGGACAGGCCTTTGTGCGCCGATTAGCCGTGGAGGAAAATGACATTCGGCAAATGCCATCTGAGGGCGCAAATCCGTGCCACTGAACGTGAGGTTTGTCCTTTTCTTACCTCCAACCTTACAGTCAGTTGCAGGCTCAGCCCTGCGCATTCGCGGAACTATCACCAGTGCTTCAGGAATGGCAGGTGCTCGATGGGGACCTGCCATTCCCGGCGCGACTCGCTACGTCGGGCTTTGTCCCAATCTCGGTCAAGGTACTGATTGTTATGAATAATGCTGGCTCAGACCCGCTCCTTCCGCAAGCACTCCACCAACAGAAGGGGGGGCAGGGGCGATGGCCCCTGCGGTTTCCCTTTTTCTTGAAGTCTTTCGCCAGGCTTCGCACCACCCCCAACCCCCTCCTCTGAAGAGGAGGGGGCTTTTGGCGCTGGCTCACCTCACGCCAGCAATTCCCCCACTGCGCGCCAGGCCTGATCGATGGCGCTGTCGGTGTAGGCGGCGCGGCCGCTGTCGGAGTTGGCGATGGTGATCGCGCCGAAGCGTTGGCGGGCGATCTTGTTGGGGGCTTGCGGGTCGTCGTCCTGGTGCTTGTCCCACAAGGCGTTGTATTCCGGGGCATAGCCGTGGGGCCAGCGATTGACCGTGATCGCGGCGATATCCTTGTCTGCGTCAAAGCCATAGGGGCCGAGCGCCCGGGTGAGCAGGTCGCGGACGCGGGTTTCGTAGGTGGCGAGGTCGGTGCCGAGCAGTTCCATGCGGCCGGCGCGGCTCTGGTCGTGTTCGGGCAGGCCGGGCTGGTGGGGAATGCCGGTCATGTGCAGGACGATGGGATCGTCGGGTGATTTGGGGCCGGCATAGCCGCCGATCGGCACGGCCTTGTCCAGCCCGGCGTTCTGGAACCAGGCCTGGGGAAACTGGATGCCGGAAAGCCCGGCCTTGGCAAAGGCGCGCCAGTTGTCGAGCGCGACGCTGACATAGACCAGCGGTTCCTTGACCAGTTCGTGCAGGGCTTCTTTCTGCGCGGCGGGCAGGCTGGGCACGAGGTAGGGGATGATCATGTTGTAGCAGGCCATGACCACGTGGCGCGCGGCCACCTTGTGCACTTTGCCGGCGTGGGAATAGACCACGTCGGCCCCAGCCTGGGAGCGGTTGACGGCGTGGACGACGATGCTGGAGAGGCGCAGGCGCACTGCATTGTCTGGCCGGTCGAGTGCGGCATAGTCGGTGGGGGCAAGGATCGACTGTTCGACGGTGAGGCCCGGCGCCATGAAGCCGGGGATCAACTGGGCGACCAGGCGGCGGGCGATCGTGGCGTTGCCGTCGGGGAAATGGAAATCATAGCTGCCACCGGTGCTGGCAAAGCCGCGCGGGGTATAGCCCATGCGCATCGTGCCGCCGGGATCGAGCTTGAGGCCCTTGAAACCGGGGAAGAAACTGGTGCCCCAGGCGTCGAGCGCGCTGATCCCATCCGCGCCCACGCACCACCAGCCGAGCGGGCGGTTCTGGTAGAACAGCATGGCTTCTTCGCCCAGGCCGCCATGCTTCATCAGGTAATCGCGATAGCTGATGGTGGCGAGGTAATCCTTGCGCTGGTCCATCGCCATGGTGCCGAGCGGATCGGTGGCGCCAGCCTCCAGCGCGGCGATCTGGGCGCGCGCAGTGGCCGAAAGCGGCGACTTGGCCAGGGCATCGGCCAGCGGCACATCATCGGGCAGGCGTACCAGCGCATCGCTGCCAAAGCTTTCCTTGTCGAAGAAGGCGGCGCGGCCCAGCTTGAGCCCGGCAAAAGTGCCTTCCTCCACCTCGGTATCGCCGCCATAGGCCTTGGCCAGCGCCGGCACATCGATCCCGAGGCGGCGCAGCAGGCCATCGGCCACCTTGCTGTAGGGCGTGGGGCTTTCGATGCCGGCGGTGCCGCCGTTCATCAGCAGGGTATGGCCGCGCACGCGAAATTCGTTGCGTTTGGCATGGCCGCCGAAATCATCGTGGTTTTCGAGGATGAGGATGCGCGCGGCCGGGTTGCGATCACGGTAGAACAGCGCCGCAGACAGGCCGCTGATCCCGCCGCCGACGACGACCAGGTCATAGCTTTCGTGCGCCGGGCCGGCCAGCGCCTGGCCCACCGCCTGGCCATCCCGCAGGGCATGGGCCACTTCGAACGAGCCAACGTGCGATCCGCGCAGGCCAGTGCGCAGCGGCGGATAGTAACCCCCCGGTTCGCCAGGATGCACGGGCAGGGCGGCGGTGGGGGAGGCAGACTTGGCCGGGGCGGCAACGGCGGGCGTGGCCAGCGCGGCGGCCGCCGTGGCC
>NZ_BCYV01000017.1 GCF_001598375.1 Novosphingobium capsulatum NBRC 12533 | reverse complement strand
GGACGGAGGGATCAATGCGCGCTATCGACGCCATATCAGCCCTCCATGCCGAGCAGGATTGTGCCGTATTCGGCAAGGTCGTTCGCAGCCATCCCATGGGATACGACCACCCCGGCCAGCGGCGCGGGCACATCGACCAGCGTATCGAGCACAGCCAGCCGCGCCACCGCGTCGCCCTTGCCCGGCTGGCTCCCGATAGGCAACAACCATGCCACCGTGCCGACATGCGGTGCTCTGATCGTGCAGGCCTGCGCGGCGACCGCCGGCGGCGGAGGCGGCACGGCCGGCGCCACCACGGGTGCGGGGGCCAGCAGCGGATTGGGCGTCCCCAGCGAACGGGCCAGGAAGAAATCCCCTTCCGCGCTTTGCAGGCAAACCTGCTGCCAGCCGCCCGCCAGCATCGCGTCGAGCAAGGCGCGCGCATTGGTAATCGTGCGGCGGGCATTGTCGTCCAGTGCGATCATGCGGCGGCCCCTTTCCGTTCGGCGAGCAGCACTTGTTCAAGCCAACGGGTGTGGATGCGATTGGCCCGGAAATCCGGGTGCGCGATGATTTCGCGATGCAAGCCGATGGTCGTGGCGATGCCTTCCACGCGAAAATCGGCCAGCGCAGCGTCGAGCCGGTCGATCGCAAGATCGCGCGTTGGCGCATGCACGATCAGCTTGCCGATCATGCTGTCGTAATAGGGCGGGATCATCGCCCCTTCCGACATATGGCTGTCGAGACGCACTCCCTCGCCGGTTGGTGGCGCCCAGCGCGTGATCCGCCCGGGCGAGGGCATGAAATCGCGTGCGGTGTCTTCGGCGTTGATGCGGCATTCGATGGCGTGGCCCGTGAGCCTGACCTGGTCCTGCGATACGGACAGGGGCGACCCTCCGGCAATGCGCAACTGCTCCTGCACCAGGTCAAAGCCTGCGATCATCTCGCTGACCGGATGCTCCACCTGGATGCGGGCGTTGACCTCGATGAAGTAGAATTCTTCGCGCGCCACGTCATAGAGGAACTCGCACGTGCCGGCGTTGCGATAGTTGACCGAAGCTGCCAGCGCGCAGGCGCTTTCGTGCAACTGCTGGCGCAAGTGATCCGGCATGGCCACGCAGGGCGCTTCCTCGATCAGCTTCTGGTAGCGGCGCTGCACCGAACAGTCGCGCTCGCCGAAATGCACCACTCCGCCCTTGCCATCGCCCATCAGCTGGACCTCGACATGGCGGGCCTGGGGCACGAAGCGTTCCATGAACAGCGTGCCATCGCCAAAGGCGGCAACCGCTTCGGCCGAGGCGCGGTGGAAGCCGGCTTCGGCCTCGTCGCCGTTGTGGGCAATGACCATGCCGCGCCCACCGCCGCCGGCTGCGGCCTTGAGCAGCACGGGATAGCCGATCCGATCCCCTTCCCGGCGGGCGTCTGCAGCGGTCGCCACGCCATCGCAACCCGGCACCAGCGGCACCCCGGCCGCGCGCGCCATGGCCCGCGCCTGAATCTTGTCGCCCAGCGAGTCGATCACATCGGGTTCCGGGCCGACAAAAGCGATCCCGTTTTCAGCACAGAGCCGGGGCAGGATGGCCCGTTCCGACAGGAAGCCATAACCGGGATGGAGGCCATCGCATCCACTGGCCTTGGCCGCATGGACCACCAGCCGCGGATCGAGATAGCTGCGCGCAGCCTGCGCCGGGCCGAGTACGACTGCCCGATCGGCCAGTCGCGCCGCCACACTGTCACGATCAGCATCGGACACGGCCACGACCGTCTCGATCCCGAGCGCCTGCGCGGCGCGGACTATGCGCAAAGCGATCTCGCCACGATTGGCGACAAAGAGACGCCGGATCGCCATCAGTCGGCCATCAGGGCGAACAGCGGCTGCCCCGCCTCGACCATCGCGCCATCGTCTGCCAATACGGCGACGATCGTGCCGGCCTGCCCCGCCTTGACGGCCGTGAACAGCTTCATCACCTCGATCAGGCAGATTTCATCTTCGCCGCCCACTTTGCCGCCTACTTCGACATAGGCCGCCGCGCCGGGCTTGGGCGCGCGGTAAAACGTGCCCAGATTGGGCGCAACGATGATCACTGCGCCTTCGGGAATGGCACCGGGCGCGGTCACCGGGGGTGCTGCGGCTGGCGCCGCTGACGCCGGAGGCGTTGCTGCCGGCGCCACAGCTGCGGCA
Source organism: Novosphingobium capsulatum NBRC 12533 (assembly GCF_001598375.1). Lineage (GTDB taxonomy): Bacteria > Pseudomonadota > Alphaproteobacteria > Sphingomonadales > Sphingomonadaceae > Novosphingobium > Novosphingobium capsulatum. The sequence continues at coordinate 32,466 of NZ_BCYV01000017.1, read as the reverse complement.
GCAGCGGGCGTAGTCGGCGCGGCCGCGGCAGGCTGGGCAGTGACCAGCGCGCCGGCCGCCGGATCGTTGGACAGCAGCAGTTCGAACGGACCGGACCGCATGTGCAGCGTCGCGATCCCGGACCGGGTGAACTCCTCGATCAGCAGGCGAACCTGATCGACCGGATTGTCGATGACTGGTTTGTGCGTCATGGCTCAGAACCATCCTCTGGTTTTGGTTTTCAGCACGCCGTGGCGTGGCGGCTTGCCCCCCTGGGAGCGCGTTCAACGGCGAAGGCTGAGGCTCAAACCTTCGGACTTCAGTTCCACCACCGGCAGCGTCGCGACCTGCATGAGCTTGCGCACGTCTTCCAGTTCGGGCGACGAGAGCAGCGGATAATCGCGACGCACCGGCCCGGCCGCGCGCATCTTGTCGATATCGGGCTGCGGCACGAATGCGCGGTAAAGCAGTTCGTCCTCGTCCTGCGTGCCGTAGCGCTTCTTCAGCGTGTCGAGGTCGGGCATTTCCGGCGGCTGGGCCATCACGTCCTTGGCGCGGGGCGCCGCCATGATCCGGTCCAGCACATCGGCATCGACCGGCGCCACGGGTTCGCCATAGAAACCGGCCGCATACTGGATCACTTCGTCGGGCACGGTGCCATAGCGCTTGCCAGTGACGACATTGAGCACCGCCTGGATGCCGACCAGCTGGCTGAACGGGGTGGCCATGCCCGGATAGCCCAAGTCGCGGCGCACGGCGGCGACTTCGTCGAGCACCTCGGGCAGCTTGTCCATCATCTTGTGCATGGCGAGCTGGGCCTTGAACGTCCCCATCATCCCGCCGGGAATCTGGTGCTGGATCGAGAACTCGTCGTATTCGGCATATTGGTCGACAAGGTTGCCCGATGCCTTGCCCACGGCGCGGAAATGGTCGGCCACGGGCTGGAACAGCGATTCATCGAGGCCGTGGGTATGCCCGCGCAACTGGATATTACGCGCCATGATCTCGGTGGAGGGCACCGAAGGACCGTTGGCCATCGGCCGGCTGGCGGTGTGGATAACCGAAACCCCGCAGTCAATCGCGTCGAGATAGGCCTTGGCCGAAAGCCCCAGCAGGTTGTTCGAGTGAAATTCGATCGGCTTGCCGCCGGCTGCCTGGACCAGCCCAGGCACGAGTTGCTGGATCCGGTACTTCTCCAGAACTCCCGCCGTATCATAAAGCAGAATGGAATCGATGTGCGGGCTGTCCGCCAGCTTCTTCGCATTCGCGATGAAGAATTCATCCGTGTGCACCGGAGAAAGCGCGAACATGATCGCCCCGGCCACCCAGGCACCATTGGCCTCCTTGGCAACCTTGGCGAGGCGCAGCATGTTGTCCATGCCGAACAGCACATCATAGATCCAGAACGAGCGGATGCCGTGCGCGCAAAGCCGCTGCACCCACAAGTCCATCAAGGCCGGCGGAGTGATCCCGAACGTCACGTTGGCATTGGCACGCAGGCCCGCCCGCAACGGCGTATTGGGCATCGAGGCGACCAGCAGGTCGAGGCCCTCCCAATAGTTCTCCTGGCAATAGCGCGTCAGCACGTCGAGCATGCCGCCGCCCGTCAGGTCGATCGTGCTGAAGCCGGTGCGGTCGATCAGCGGAGTGACCGGCAAGGCCATTCCCGCACGCATCCGCAAGCCCCACAAGCTCTGCTGGCCATCGCGCATCGTCTCGTCGAGAAAATCAATGTGGGCCATACCCCACGCTCTCCCTTCCATCAGCCCACGTCATGCCGCAGGCGGAACCATCACTCGTTATCGATCGGAATCGAACCGGCGGCGGCCATCGCTCAGGCCACTTTCCAATCCACGGTGGCGTCTTGCCCAAACTCGTCGCGCAGGGTTTCGATCAGAATCCGTTCGTTGTGCCAGATGGCGGCGCCAAAGGCATGTTCGATCACTTTGGCGCGGCGCAAATAGCGGTGCAGGCCCAGTTCCCAGGTGAACCCCATGCCCCCGTGGATCTGGATGGCCTCGTTGCAAACCTCACGCACCACTTCGCCGGCATAGGCCTTGGCCATGGACACGGCGCGGGCCCGATCGGGGGCATCCTCGGAATAAGCCCAGATGCCATAATAGGTTGCCGACCGTGCGGCCTCCAATGCCACGGCAAGATCGGCGCAGCGATGCTTGAGCGCCTGGAACGAACCGATCGGCTTGCCGAATTGGACACGGGTTCGGGCATATTCCACGGCTGAATCCAGCATCCGTGCCGCGATGCCCAATTGCAGACAGGCGCTCATTGCCGCCCCGCCATCGAACAGGCGCTCGACTGCCGCAGCGGAATGGCCAGCGCCGACCAATGCGTCGGGATCGAGGACGACATCGTCGAACGTTACAGCGCCCAGGCCCGACGTGGGATCGATGTCCTGGTGCGCCCGGATCGAGACGCCAGCGGCTTTCGCCGACACGAGGAACAGGCCTGGCCCGGCGGGCCCCTGTGCCGCCACCGCAAAGTGGGTTGCATCGGCGGCCTCGCGGACCAGCAGCTTGGTTCCGGTCAACCTCCCGTCGGACACGCGCGCCAGCACCGCATGGGGCGCGTCGTCGCAGCCCTTTTCAGACAGGGCGACGGAAACGCGCAATTCGCCAGCGGCAAGCGGCGGCAGGAATGCGTCCCGCTGTGCCGCCGTGCCATGCGAACCCAACACTTCGGAGAGCAGCAGAGTATCAAGCACCGCTGCCGGAGCAAGCGCGCCACCCAGGGCTTCCAGCGAAAGAGCAAGATCGACAGCCTTGAGCCCTGCTCCGCCCTGTTCCTCGGGCACCATCATGGCAAACAGGCCCAGCTCGGCCAGCGCGGTACGCGCCGGGTCGACGGCATCACGACCCAGGTCTGGCGCGCGCAACCCGTCTTGGTCGGCAAGCAGCCGGGCGACGGTATCGCCCAGGCTTTTCTGGTCCTCGTCAAAGGCAAAATACATGGTTCAGTATCCTTGCAGCAGCCGCGCGTCAGCGCGGAAGCCCGAGCACGCGCTCGCCGATGATGTTGCGCTGGATTTCCGACGAGCCGGAGTAGATGGTGAAGGCCTTGGATTGCAGCCAACTGAGCTGGAAACGGCCCAGCGCGAGAGCGGCTGGATCGTGACCCGATATCGGCGCGACAGGGCCGAGGGCGTCCATCGCCAATTCGTACATGCGCTGGGCAGCGTGGCTCCAGTAGAGCTTGGTCATCGAGGCATCGGCACCGCGATCCGCACCATCGAGATAGCGGCTGAACGAGCGCAGGGCGTTGAGACGGACGATCTCGATCTCGGTGATGGCCCGCGCCAGGCGTTGACGTATCGCTGGATTGTCGATCGCGGCGCGGCCGCCCTGCGTGGTTTGGCACAATGTGGCGACCAACTTGTCCAGTTCCTGCTTGAAGCGGACCTGGCGCCCCAGCGCGTCTTCCGGGCCGCGCTCATAGGCCAGCGTGGTCATCGCGATCTTCCAGCCTTCGTTGACCGCTCCGACCACGTTCTCCACCGGCACTTCGACATTGTCGAAGAAGGTCTCGTTGAACTCGGATTCGCCGGAAATCTGCCGCAGCGGGCGAATCGTGATGCCCGGAGAACGCATGTCGATCAGCAGGAACGACAGGCCCCGATGCTTGGGCACATCGGGATTCGTCCGCACCAGGGCAAAGCACCACTGGGCATATTGGGCATAGCTGGTCCAGATCTTCTGGCCGTTGACGATGAACTTGTCGCCCACAAGCTCCGCGCGGGTGCGCACCGAGGCGAGGTCGGAACCGGCATTGGGTTCCGAAAATCCCTGGCACCAGATTTCGTCGGACGAAATGATCGGCGGCAGGAAGCGTTGCTTTTGCGCCTCGCTGCCGTGGGCCAGGATGGTTGGCCCGGCCAGGTTGTGGCCGATGATGTTGATACCCTCGGGCGCGGAGGCACGGGCCATTTCCTCGGCAAAGATGCCGCGCTCGATCAGCGTCGCGCCGCGCCCGCCATATTCCTTGGGCCAGTTGATCCCGCTCCAGCCGCCGGCGTGGAGCTTGCGTTCCCAATCGAGCCGGAACATCGCCCGTTCGTGCTCGTCCTCGGGCTCGAATACGGTGTCGCCCCAACCCTTGGGCAGCGCATCGGCCAGCCACGCCCGCAGTTCGGCCCGGAACGCGCTCTCCTCAGGCGTGTAGTTGAAATCCATCGCGGTGCTCCCTGTCAGTCCTGGCCCGCCGAGGCTCGCTCGGCGGCCCCGGCAAAATCGGGCGCGCGCTTTTCGCGGAACGCCATGACACCCTCGCGGTATTCGGGAGTGAGATAGGCGATGGTCTGGGAATAGGCTTCAAATTCGAGCATTTGCTCGAACGTCGCGGTCTGCGACATGTTGAGCAGCCGCTTGCTCATCGCCATGGCCGTGGGCGATCCAGCGGCGATCTGGCGCGCCATGGCACGCGCCTCGTCCATCAGCGCGTCGTGCGGAACGACCTTGTTGGCAATGCCCAGCGCCAGCGCTTCTTCGGCGGGAACCTTGCGCGCGGTAAAGCACAGTTCCTTCGCCTTGTTGATCCCGACCGCGCGCGACAGGAAAAACATGCCGCCCAGATCGGGCATCAGCCCCACCTTGGCGAAAGCCTGGATGAAACTGGCCTTTTCGCTGGCGATGATGATGTCGCACGACAGCGCTATATTGGCGCCAGCCCCTGCCGCTGCCCCGTTGACCGCGGCGATCACCGGCTTTTCCAGCTTGTAGAGCGGTTCGAGCACTTCCTTGAGTATCCAGCGATGGCGCGCGCGGCGCTGCAGCGGGGTCAGGCTGTCCTTGCTGGCCTTGAGATCGGCACCGGCGCAAAAGCCACGGCCCGCACCGGTCAGGATCACCACCGACACGCCCGGATCGGCGGCGATGCGCGGGATCAGGTGCTGCAGTTCACTGTAGAGCTGGTCCGTCGTCGCGTTCATCGCGTCGGGCCGGTTGAGCGTAACGGTGGCGATGCGCTCGCTCACATCGTAGATAATGTTCTCGTAGTCCATGTCGGCCCCTGTCAATTTTCGTCGTCGGCCGGCGGCACGTGCGCCAGATCGCCGTCGGTGCTGTCCGGGATGGCAAACCACTGTTCCGGCATGCGCAGCGGGATGCGGAAGTCGTGCGCGGGCACGACGATATCTGCATTGTCCAGAACGCGGCGCATGGCTGCTTGCCACACGCGCTCACTCTCGCTGCGGATGTTTCCGGTAAGGAATGCGTCGGACAGCGAACGCAGCGGGTGGTCGGTCGCGCGCGGATCGGCTGGATACCAATAGCGATAGTGATCGCCCAGGTCCGAAACGAGCGCGACGCGCCCCTTTTCCGTCGTCACCACCACCACCTGCATGCCCTCGGTATGACTCGGCACGCTCAGCAAGCGGATGCCGGGGAGAAGGTCGGTGTCGCCTTCGACCAGGCGCAACTGCGCTGGTCGCTTGCGCTCGCTCAGGTTGCGCAGCGTGGATTTCCAGTAAAAGATCCGCTGCGAGGGCACGGGGTCGACCGCCGCCATCAGTTCGGCCCGTTGTACCACCACGCAAGCCTGGGGAAACAGGTCGAGGTTGTCGGCATGGTCGAAATGCAGGTGAGTACACACGACATAGTCGATGTCCTGCGGCCCCAGTCCCTCTTGCCCCAGGGCCGCAGTCAGCGCGGCGTGGCCGCCGCCCCAACCTTTGACCTTCAGGCGCTGATGCACGGTTGGAATGTCGGCCATGCCGCTATCGACCAGTAGGTTCACCGCCTTGCCGGCCACCGCGCCGCGTACCAGCCACACGTGCACGGGATCGCGTACGATGGCCCCGCCGTGCTGCAGGTATAGCTCGCCGATGCGCAGCGTGGTGACCGTCCAGTGGGTCATTCGCCGATCACCTCGAAACGCTCGATGTCGGAAACCGCACCTTTGCGTTCGCCTTGCGTCCACACCGCGCGCACGCGCGTGCCGGGTTTGATCGTCTGCTTGGCGGTTTCCAGGTCATCAATTTCGATGATGTGGATCATCTTGGTGGAAGCGCCGTCGAGCACGATCTCCGCGTAAGCGTAAGGAACCGGCCGGGTCTGGCCATAGACCTCCATGTTGATCAGCGAGCAGGCGCGGATCGTGCCGGTATCGGCGCAGGCCTTCCACGTGCCGGTGCGCTTGTGCGTGATGTCGTCGATCTCGCGCGGGGGCAGCAGGGCCTCGTCGGCGTTGGAACCACGCACCCCCATGACCACGCCATTCTGGCGGATTTCGTCGAACATGCGGCCGTAATAGGGGCCGTAGGCATGGTCATAGTGCAGCGCCATGGCATAGTTGATTACGCCAAGCGGTTCGGCCGGGGTATCGAGTGGCAGCACGTTCCCAACCGGAGCGTCGGGCGCTGGCACAAAGCCTTCGATCGCGGTGATCGACGTGCCCTGCTCGCTGGTCGACCAGCGCGCTGCCACGCGCTGTCCCACCGCCAGCGTGTAGATATCGGCAAGGATCTTGTGCACGAAGGCATTGCGGCAGCCGTCCAGCCGGACAAGGCCGAGAACCACGCCACCGGTGCGGGTAAAGGCCGTCAGTTCGCCGGTTTCCGGCGCCTGGACGAGGGCCACCGGCTCCTCGCCATCGACCGGCGAGAAATCCTGCCCCGGCGCGATCACCGCGCCATCGGCAAACCGCGTGCCGACGATGCGGCGATTGGGCATTTCGGCCAGGAACGTCCCCGCCGACTTGCCGGGGGTGAGCGTGTAGGGCAGCGAGATCGTGCTCTTGAACGTGGGCAGATCGATCGGTGCGGTTTCAGGTGCGTAGAACATCGTCTATCCCTCCTCAGGCGCTAAGCACGGCGCAGCCGCGCAAGTTGGCCCAACCGCCGCCGGACTGGACCAGCGCCAGCTTGGCGTCCTTGATCTGGTGCGTCTCGTTGCGGCCCATCACCTGGGTCGCCGCCTCGATCAGGCGAATGACCCCAACCGCACCGATCGGATTTGCGCCCATGCACCCGCCCGAGGGGTTGACCGGAATGTCACCGTCGACTTGCGTCGCGCCCGAAGCCACCAGGTCCGCCGCCTGCCCCGGCGGGCATAGGCCCAGGCTTTCGTAATAGTTCAGTTCGAAGCAGGAGTAGGGTTCCTGCACCTCGACCACGTCGAACTGGCGACGCGGGTTGGTGATGCCAGCGGCACGATAGACCTGGCGCGATGCGATGGCGAGCGGCTCGGACAGCATCAGCGAGCGCTCGGGCGCGTTATCCGCTTCGCAGCAATAGGCCATGCCACGGATCCAGGCCGGGCGCGTGGTCGAATGGTGGGCCACCTTGTCCGACGCCAAGACGATCGCTGCGGCACCGTCGGAAATCGGCGGCACGTCGAGCAGCTTGATCGGCCAGCACAGCGGCTTGGACGCCAGCACATCCTCGACCGTCACCGCCTTCTTCTGGTGCGCATAGGGGTTTTTGAGGGCGTTGTTGCGGTTCTTGGCCGCAACCATAGCCGCCGCTTCCTCGGTGTGGCCCAGCACGTCCATGCGGGCGCGCCAGTAGGCGGCCGAAAAGCCCATGATCCCCACCGCGAATTCCCGGCCCCAGAAGGGATCGTAAAGCGTCGAGATCGAGTACTGCAGCTGACCTTCGGACAGCTTGTCGTAGGCAACCACCAGCGTGCGGTCGGAATAGCCGCCGGCTACCTGGTAATAGCCAGCCAGCGCACCAGCAAACCCGGCGCCGCCACCGCTGGTAAGCCGGACCACCGACTTGCCTTGCGCCCCGATCGCGTCGACAACCCACTTTTCCGGCTGGTTCACCGCGGCAAACAGCACCGGCCCGGTGGCAATCACCACCGTGTCGATGTCGTCCATCGACAGATTGGCGTCGGCCAATGCCCGGTCCACGGCCTCGCGCACGAGGCCTGCCTGGCTGACGTCGGTACGGCGACGCGCGTGATGCGTCTGCCCGACGCCAACGATTCCTACTTCGCGACCCATGATCAAACCTCGAGAGTGAAGACGCAGTTGGTCTGCATCGCGACACCGCCGGTGCCATGAACGAGTGCGGTCGCGGGAGCCTTTGCCCCTGCCGCAACCGGCGTCGAAAGCCGCTTGGCCGCCTCGGCCAGCCGGACCAGGCCGGTTGCCATGATCGGATCAGCCGGCAGCGCCCCACCTGAAGCGTTGACCGCCGGATCGAGCGCGATCTCGGCGCCCCGGCCCGTAGCCGCCAGGCCCAGTCCTTCAAGCGCGAGCAATTCGCCCACCACCGAACTGCCACTGGTTTCGACCACCTCGGCTGCCGCCTTGTCCCAACCGGCCTTGCCCAGCGCCATGCGCGTGGCGGCCGCGACCGAATCCAGCCGGTTGATGCTGCGGTCAGCAAAGTTGTGCGTTTCCAGGCTGGTGCCCATGCCGGTAATGAACACCGGCGGACGCCCCGTGCGGCGCGCCACGTCTTCGTTGCAAATCAGCACGGCGACCGCGCCATCGAGCGGGCGGGAAATCATCAAATCCGTCAGCGGCCACGCCGCCTCGTCGCCAGCCAACACGGCCGCGGCATCGGGCAAGGTATCGATTGCCACCTTGCCGTTGGCGGCCGCGTCGGCCCAGCGCTTGGCCACGATCGCGGCAAGGGCTTCATCGGTGATCCCGTGCGCGGCAAGATAGCGCTGCGCCTGGATACCCAGGGCGGCCTTTTGACCAAAGCCCACCGGGCGCTGGTAGAACGGCTCGACCATCGCCGACCAGTAAAGGTCGATGTCGGATTCCGAAGGCTTGGAATAAGCAACGATCAGTCCGATCGACGAAGCGCCCGAGCGGATCTTGTTGACGCCATAAAGCGCGCCCCACAGCCCGTCCTCCTCGACGCGCGCCTCTTCCTTGTGGTGAGCGCCAAGCGCGCCCAGGAAACCGCAATTTGAGATCGAGCGACCGTCTAGAACGTCGCTGCCGGAGTCGATGACGAAATCGACATCGTCCAGCGTCAGGCCGGTGCCCTTGAACACGTTGGCGACGACGGACGAAATAAGATCGATGTGCTGCGCGTCACGCCACGCCGGACGCAACTCGGTTTGTGCGGAGGCGAGCACCGCAACCTTACTGAGACCCATTGGCTTCCTCACCCTGTCATTCGCCGAAATTCGCCGCTGCGGACTCCTTCGGCCTCTCCCCCATCTTGTATGCCCGGCGCGTCGCCGATGTCAAAAACAAAATTCGACGTTTCGTCGGAATTTTGGAGATGGAATTTCAGTATATGCGCGATCTAACCCGTGATATCTGCGGTTTTTGGGCCTTGCAATTTCATTTTCCCCGAAACATTATCGGATAGAACAAGGCGAGGGAGCGGAATGTGGGACTAGATGTAACGGGGCGGTTTCGGTACCCGCCACCCAACGCTGCCTGGCTCGCGCGGCACGAAGAGCCCCTGCTCGATCCGGACCTCCCGATCATCGATTCGCACCATCACCTGTGGGTCCAAGATGGGCATCCCTATCTGCTCGACCAGTTGGCCGACGATCTCGCCACGGTACCGGGCGTGAAGGCCACCGTCTTCGTCCAGGCTCACTATGGCTATCGCGACAACGGCCCCGCCCACCTCGCCCCCATCGGCGAAACCGAGAAGGTGGCAGCTATCGCCCGCGCGGCCCGCGCGCAGAGGCTGCCCCACGTCGCGTCGGCGATCGTCGCCTTTGCCGACCTTGCCCTGGGCGATGCGGTTGAGACCGTGATCGAGGCCCATGCCCAGGCCGCCGAGGGTGCGCTACGCGGTATCCGCCACAGCGTCTCACGCGATCTGGCCTTTCCCGATGGCGTGGTGATCCGGCCTGCTCCCGCCGGACTGTTGGGCGACCCTACCTATCGTGCGGGGCTGCGCACGGTCCAGCGGCTCGGCCTTGGCTACGATGCCATGCTATATCACGGGCAGATCGGCGAACTGGCAGCCATGGCCGATGCACTCCCCAGCTTGCCGATCGTGCTCGATCACATCGGCTGCATCCTGGGTGTCGGCCCTTATGCTGGCCGGGCCGGCGAACTATTTGCGCGCTGGCGCCTCGACATGGCCGACCTGGCCAAGCGCGACAACGTTTCGGTCAAGATCGGCGGCTTTGGCATGATCGTGTGCGGGGCGCGCTGGCACGAAGCGGAATGCCCGCCCTCTTCCGCCACCCTGGCGCAGGCGTGGCGGCCTTATGTGGAAACCTGCATCGAACTGTTCGGCGCCAATCGCTGCATGTTCGAAAGCAATTTTCCGGTCGACAAGGCGATGTACTCCTATCGCACACTGTGGAACGCGTTCGCGCGTCTCACAGCCTCTGCCTCCGGCGCCGAGCGCCAGGCGCTGTTCAGCGGCACTGCCGCCCGGTTTTATCGCATCCCTGAAGCAGTCGTCTCGCCAGGCCGGCTGGTCCATGGCTGAGCCGCGCAACTTCAACCGCGCCCTGCATCTGCTGCATCGGGCGCAACAGACGCCCGAGCGGATGGCGATCATCGCCGAAGCCGAGCGGATCGATTTTGCGACGCTGGCGCAACGTGCCCGCGTCACGGCCGGTGCCCTGCGCGATCTGGGCATCGGCGCGGGCACGCGGGTGGGCATCATACTTCCGGCAGAGCCCGAGTTCATCGTCGTGCAACAGGCCCTGCTGCTGCTGGGCGCCACGGTGTCGCCGCTCAACGTCGCCTATACGAAGTCCGATCTGGCGCATGCGATCGACAGTTGCGGGCTGCAGGCCATCGTGCTGCACGCCGACTGGTGCGACCGCATGCCCGCACAGGCCCCGCCGATCAAGATCGCGGCGGGCGCCGTGGGCCGGGACCTGCTGCCCGGCTATGCCTCGCTCGATCATGCAAGGGCAAAGGCCCAGCCGCTGACCCATCCCGCCACCGTCGCGCCGACCGACGTGGCGTTGCTGCTCAATACCAGCGCGACGACCGGGAAATCCAAGGGCGTCATGCTCACCGCCGGCAACCTCGCCGCCAACTACGACGCCACGCCCGGCTGGCTTGGCTTGGGCGCCGAGGATGTGATCCTCTGCGCGCTGCCGCTGTTCAACACGTTCGGGCTCAACCAGGGCATCAATGCCATCATGGTCACCGGTGCCTGCATGGTGCTGCTGCCCCGCTTCGACGCGGCCCGCTGCATCGAGGCGATCGACGAGCATGGCTGCACATTCATGCCCGCCGTGCCCACGATGCTGCAGAAGATCGTCGATCATCCCGGTCTGCGGGCCGGCGCGCTGCGCAGCCTGCGGCGCATTATGACCGGGGGCGCCCCGGTGCCCGCCGCGTTGCTGCAGCGGATCGTTACCGCGGCCGGATCTGCCGTTGACGTGCGCACCGGCTATGGCCTGACCGAAGCGACCGCCTTGGTGACATTGCATCGGGTATCGTGCGATCCTGTCGGCGAGCTGGCCGGTGGCAAGGCCATCGGCCGTGCACTGCCCGGCGTGACGCTCGAGTCGATGGACGACGATGGCATGATCCTGCCGCGTGGTGTCACGGGCGAACTGGTCGTGCGCGGCGCCAATGTCATGGCGGGCTATTTCAACGCGCCGACCGATACTGCCCACGCCATGCACGATGGCTGGCTGCGCACTGGCGATATCGGCTTTCTCGATACCGATGGCCTTGCCTGGATCGTCGACCGCAAGAAGGATGTGATTATCAGGGGCGGCCAGAACATCTATCCGGTCGACATCGAGGAGGTCATCTACGCCATCGACGGGATCAGTGAAGTGGCGGTCGTTGCCCAGCCCGATGCGGTGCTGGGCGAAGTGCCGGTAGCCTTTGTCGCTACGCGGCCGGGCTGCACCCTGAGCGACGAACAGGTGCTAGCGCATTGTGTGGCCCATCTGGCCCGCTACAAATGGCCCAGCGCGGTGCGCTTTCTCGACGAACTGCCCAAGGGGTCGACCGGCAAGATCCTGCGGCGCACACTGCGTGATCGCGCGGCCAGCCTGGCGACAGCGTCATGACCGGGCATCCTGAAACGGTGGCCCTGGTCGTCGACGGGCGACACATCCAGGTAGCCGTCTGGGGCCATAGCGATGCGCCCGCCGTGATCCTGGTCCATGGATTGCGCGATCACGGCCGCAGTTGGGACCGTGTCGCCGCCGCGCTTGCCACCGGTTATCGCGTCATCGCACCGGATCTGCGCGGCCATGGTGACAGCGACTGGGCCGGACCGGATGGCTATGCCCTGGCAGCGTTTGTGGCCGACGTCCATGATATCGCGCGCGCGTTTGGGCTGGTGCGCTATGCGTTGGTCGGCCATTCCCTGGGCGGGGCCATTGCCTTGCGCCTCGCCGCGGCCGACGCCGATCGCGTATGGGCCCTGGCCGGAATCGAATGCATCGAATTGCCGATCCAGCGTGATGAGGCGGCGGCGGCCACGCCCTATGCGGTGCGCCTGCGCCAATGGCTGGACCGGCGCGCGCAGGCCCGTGCGCGTGGCCCGCGCCATTATCCCACCCGGGCAGAGGCCGTGGCCCGGATGCATGGACAGCACCCTGACTTGGCGACGGAGCTGGTCGATGCACTGGCAGCCCACGCCTTGGTGCACGATGCCGACAAAGGCTGGCGGTGGAAGTTCGACCCGCGCGTGCGCCTGCGCGCGCCGGAAGACCAGCGCGCGCACGACTTGGACGACGTGCTCGATGCCATCGCGTGCCCCGTGCAGCTTTCCTACGGCACAGGCAGTTGGGTGCCCGTGCCCGGCCCGGCACGCCTGGCCCGCCTGAAACACCATCAGATCAGCCATTATACCGGTGCCGGTCACTGGCTGCACCACCAGTTCACATCCCGGTTCATCGCCGAAACCCGTGCGTTTCTCGATGCCCACAACAGGACCCATGACCATGCGTGAAGCCGTTATCGTTTCCACTGCCCGCACCGGCGTCGCCCGCGCCTTCAAAGGCGCCTTCAACGACACCGATGCCCCGCGCCTTACCGCGCACGTGATCGAAGCCGCCGTGGCCCGCGCCGGCATCGATCCTGCGCGGATCGACGACGTGGCGATCGGGGTGGGCACGCAATGGGGTACGCAAGGCTCCAATCTGGCGCGCACGGCCATCATTGCCTCGGGCCTGCCCGAAACCATTCCGGGCACCACGCTGGACCGCAAGTGCGGCTCGGGCCTGACCACGCTGGCCTATATCGCCCGCGCGATCATCGCGGGCGATATCGATGTGGGGGTAGCGGGCGGCACCGAAAGTATCACCCACACCCGCAACGCCCACGCACCGACATATCGTGCCCAACCGGCCGAAGTGCTGGCCGGCGATCCCCACGCCTACATGGCCATGATCGAGACGGCCGAAATCGTCGCCGAACGCTATGGCATACCGCGCGATGCGCAGGACGCCTTTGCCGTTGAAAGCCACCTGCGCGCCGCCGCGGCGCTGCGCGAGGGCCGGCTCGCCGACGAAATCGTACCGATCACGGTGACGCGCAACGTGGTCGAGCGCGATGGCACAATCTCGGGCCGCGAGGAAATGACGCTCGACACCGACGAGGGCGTGCGGCCGGACACCACGCTCGACGGCCTGGCCAAGCTGAAGCCGGTCTGGAAGGACGGACAGCTTGTGAAGGAAGGCCAATTCGTCACGGCCGGCAACGCTAGTCAGCTCTCCGACGGCGCCTCGGCGCAAGTGCTGACGGACCGCGAGACGGCGGAGCGCGAAGGCCTTCCGGTGCTGGGCATCTTTCGCGGCTTTCAGGCAGCCGGGTGCAAGCCCGAGGAAATGGGCATCGGCCCGGTCTTTGCCATTCCCAAGCTGCTGGAACGCGCAGGCCTGTCGGTGGACGACATCGGCCTGTGGGAAATCAACGAGGCTTTCGCCAGCCAGGCTCTGTACTGCCGCGACAAGCTGGGCATCGATCCTGCAAAGCTGAATGTCGATGGCGGCGGCATTGCCATCGGGCACCCCTTTGGCATGACGGGCAGCCGTCTGGCCGGTCATGCGCTGATCGAGGCGCGGCGCCGTGGGGTGCGCTATGCGGTAGTCTCTATGTGCATCGCCGGCGGCATGGGCGCCGCCGGGCTGTTCGAGATTCCGGCATGACCGCGCTTGCCCAAGGGCCGATGCGGTTCGACGACGATGTCGTCATCGTCACCGGCGCGGGGCGTGGCCTGGGGCGTGCCTATGCCCTGGCCTTTGCCGAGCGCGGCGCGGCGGTTGTGGTCAACGACATCGGCCAGGAACCCGATGGTGCAGGCCAGCTGCGTCCGGTTGCCGACCAGGTCGTTGCGGAAATTCGCGGAAGGGGCGGCCGCGCCCTGGCCGACCACCGGTCGATCACCGAGCCGGGCAACGCCGATGCCGTGGTCGCCGCCGCCATTGCCGCGTTCGGCAAAGTGACCGTGCTGGTCAACAATGCGGGATCATCGACTTTTCACCGATCGCGCAATTGGACGATGCAGCCTGGCGCAAGATGCAGTCGGTGACCGTGGACGGCACATTTTTCATGTGTCGCGCGGTGTTGCCATTCATGCTGGCACAGGGCCGCGGGCACATCGTCAACACCACCTCGAATGCCGGGTTTGGCGGCGCCTCGACGCTGGGCCATTATGGCGCCGCCAAGATGGCAGTGGCAGGCCTGACCCGGTGCCTGGCGCACGAGGTGGCGGGCACGGGCGTTACCGTGAACGCGGTCGCGCCGATGGCGATCACGCGCATGAACCGCGACGCCTTCTTCGGCGGGAAAGACACAGGTTCCAGCAAGTCAGGGGCGGGAAATGGCGAGGCCGGCGACTGGCGCGCCGACATGCGCGCGGGCCGGATCCCAATGGGCCCGCCCGAGGCTGTTGCCCCCACCGTGCTGTGGCTTGCCCATGCCAGCACTGCGATCAACGGCGAAATCTTCAGCAGTTCTTCGGGCAAGGTGGCGCGTGTCGGCTTTGCCGTGGGCCAAGGCTGGTTCGATCCGGACCACGGGCCGGAAGACTTGCGGGACCATGCGGCAACGATCCGCGCCTTGGGCAATTTCCTCGACATTGCCGCCACGGCAGACGAATTGGCCCTGATCCCGCCGCTCTTTAGCTCCCAGGCGACGCGCTCGGGCTAGGCGGCGTGCGCGGCAGCACTGAAATCGCCTGCGTCATCATGTCGAGCATGTCATCGTAGAATTGCCGCGCGGTCATGCCCGAATGCTCAGGACTGGATGCATATTGCGTCACGCCCTGAAGGAACATCGCGCCCACGCATTCGAGGCGGAACGCGGCCAGTTGCGGCCCCAGCGCGGCCAACCTCGCTTCGAGCAGCGTCATCGCCTCGCGCAGTGCGCGCGTCGCCGGGCTGCCTTGGTCCACCGGATGGGGCACGCCACGTGGCCGGTGCGTTGCCAGATAGGCCGCATGGCACCGCATATAGGAAATGACGCCCTTTTCTTCATACATGGCAAAATTGGGCTCGAACAAAATCCGTAAAAGATAGCGCAAATTGTCCAGCTGTCCCGTCTTGCGCCCAGCCTTGAGCAACGCTTCGCGCTGCGGCTGAAGTTGCTCCTCGCGATATTCGAACACGGCATAGAGCAGCCCAAGCTGGTCCCCGAAATGATACTGCACTGAACCGGCAAATTTCTGGTTTGCCGCCTCACAGATCATCCGCATCGTCACGCCATCGATGCCGCGCTCGCCGAACAATGCTTCTGCTTCCAGAATCAACCGTTCGCGCGTGCCGGTGGCTAGCGGACGGACCTTGCGGGCTGGGGCGGTCGTGGTGGGCATCACCAAGGGCCTAATCTGGCCGGATAAAATGTCAACGCTATAACGTATGTGCTAATTTCCATCGATATCGCCGAATTATGATTGGACGAATCGGCATAAACGGCATATCCATATTACAACTGTAATAATTCAGCCGCCCGACGCTGATCCACAAAGGAGAGAGATGCCATGGAAATTGGTATGTTCCAGACGCCGTTCCTGCCACCCGAGCGCACGCCCGCCGAAGTGTTCGACTGGGCCGTCGCGCAGGCTGTTACGGCCGATCAGGCGGGTTTCAGCGAATACTGGATCGGTGAGCACATCACGCTGAACTGGGAAGCCATTCCCAGCCCGGAACTGGTGATCGCCGCCGCTGCGCGCCAAACCGAACGGATCAAGCTGGGCCCGCTGGCCCACCTGCTGCCCTATTACCACCCCGCCACGCTGGCCGCCCAGGCCGCCTGGCTCAGCCACATCCTCAAGGGCCGCTACCAGATGGGCGTGGCGCCCGGCGCCTATCCCAGCGATGCGCGGCTGCGCGGCATCAAGGACATGTCGAAGAACCACCGCATGATGGGCGAGTCCGTCAAGATCATGGAAATGGTGTGGAAGGGCGAACCCTTCGAATATGAAGGCGAATTCTGGAATGCCGGCCTGCCCGAGGGTGACGCGGCGCACCCGGTGCGCGATCAGAAGCCATGGGGTGGCACCATGCCGATGGCGATGACCGGTCTCAGCCCCAATTCTCCCTCAATCCGCTATGCCGGCGCCCACGGGTATTCGCCCTGCTCGGTGTTCTCGAGCAATTCGGCGCTGCTCGACCATTTCGATATCTTCGCCAAGGCAGCAGCGGAGGCCGGACGCCCGGGAGACCGCACCAAGCACCGCGTGGTACGCGACGTGTTCGTTGCAGATACCGATGCCGAGGCGCGCAAACTGGCCCTGGAAGGGGGTATGGGCCGGGCGTGGACCGAATATCTGCTGCCCACCTACCACTCATTCGGCATTGCCGAAGCGCTGGTCGAGGGGACCGACAAGTCTGTTTCCGACGTTACGCCCGAATTCCTGGCCGACAACTTCTGGATCGTCGGTTCGCCCGAGACCGTGGCCGAAAAGCTGGAAGCCTGGACTGACAAGCTCGGCGGGGGCTTCGGCACCATGCTGCTCTACAGCTACGACTACATCGACAATCCCACGCCCTGGAACGAATCGATGCGCCGCCTGGCGCAGGACATCGCGCCCAAACTCCCCAGCGGCGCATTTGCCAAGGCGGAGGCTTGAATGACCGACACCGCCACTCTCGCCACACCGGCGGTCGATCTGCCGCCGGACCGGATCGTCGACTTCGATATCTACAACCCATTCCATGGCCAGTTCGACTTGCACGTGGCCTGGGCCGAGTTGCAGCAATCGACACCACACGAGATCGTGTGGACCCCGCACAACGAAGGGCACTGGATCGCCCTTTCGCCAGAACTGATCGGCCAAGTCTATTCCGACGCCACGCGCTTTTCCAGCCGCGTGGTGCTGGTGCCCAAGTCGACCGCAGGCGAAGCCTATGCCGAATTCATTCCGCTTTCGCTCGATCCGCCCGAGCATCGTCCATTTCGCAAAGTCTTGAACGACAAGCTCTATGGTGCGGCAATCCACCCGCTGGAGCCCAAGGTGCGCAAGCTGACGGCCGACCTCATCGACGGCTTTGTCGCCAATGGACGCTGCGATTTCGTGCATGAGTTCGCAGAACAGCTGCCCTTGCGGGTATTCATGGAACTGGTCGATTTGCCGGTGGAGCATCTTCCCCGGCTCAAGCACTTGGCCGACCAGTTCACCCGCCCCGACGGCAGCATCACCCCGGCCCAGGCGACCGAGGCGTTCAAGGCCTATGTCGCGCCAATCCTGGAGGAGCGGCGCGCTTCAGGCGGGGACGACCTGCTGACTCACATCGCGACGAGCGAAGTCAACGGCCGCCCAATGACGCTGAGCGAGGCAGCCCGCCTGGCAATCCAGGTGCTTGTCGGCGGGCTGGACACGGTGGTAAACTTCATGAGCTTTACCATGCGAGCCCTGGCGCAGGCGCCGGACATCCAAGCCCGCCTCGCCACCGATCACGGCCTCCATCACGCCGCGATCAACGAGTCTCTGCGTCGCCTGCCGCTGGTTTCTTCTGCGCGCGAAGTGATCGCCGATACGGTTGTCGATGGGGTGCAATTGCGCGCGGGAGACATGGTGGTCGCCCCCACCGAACTGTACGCGCTCAGCCCCAAAATGAACGAGCGGCCGCTCGACTTTGACCTCGACCGTAAGGTGCGCAACCACATGGTCTTTGGCAGCGGCCACCATACCTGCCCGGGCCAGTTCCTAGCCCGGATGGAAATGAAAGTCCTGCTTGAGGAATGGTTTGCCCGTATCCCCCGGTTCGAACTGGAGCCGGGCCAGACGCTGCGCCACCGTGGCGGCATCGTGGGGGGATGCGAGCCCTTCATGCTGCGCTGGGAAACCAACTGAAACTTTGGCGGGCGTGTATCTAAGCGCGCCCGCACGATCACATTCCAAGGGCTTTATATTCATGATCACCCTCAATATTGTGGATCGGCAGGGCAATACCACCGCGATTTCAGCCAATACCGATACTTCGCTGATGGAAGCCATTCGCGACAATGGCTTCGACCAGTTGCTGGCCCTGTGTGGTGGCTGCTGCTCGTGCGCCACATGTCATGTCTATGTCGAAGGCCCGCTGGGCCAAAGCGGCATTTCGGGCGACGAGGATGATCTGCTCGACTCCTCTGCCCACCGTAGCGCCAATTCGCGGCTCTCGTGCCAGGTCCGCCTGTCGGCCGAACACGACGGCGTCTTTGTCCGAATCGCACCGGAAGATTAATTTGCGAACTCAAATATGGCAGTCTGTGCGGTTTTTGGTCCAGCCCGGCAGGGGTTGCGTAATTTGTCCAAGCCGCCCAGGCTGATCGACTATCAGCGCAGCATGCGAAACCGGATCGCCTGCCCCCCACCCCGCGCCAGATCAAGCGCAAGGGTGTCTCGCGCCGTAATCGTTTGCCGGCGGATCACGATCTTTTCAGGCGCGGTGCGCCAGTCCGCGCCGGGCCCATCAGCATAGATCGTCGCTTCATACCGCGCGCCGGCGTCGAGGAAATCGAGTGGGACGGTCAGCCTGCGGGCGGTATCATTGGTGATCGCGCCCAGATACCAATCCGGGCTATGCCGATCGCGCCGGGCAACAACCGCGTATTCGCCAATCGCGCCCTGCAGCGTGCGGCTTTCCTCCCAATCGGTCGGGACATCGTGGATAAAGCGAAAGGCATCGGCGTGCTCGTCATAATGCTCGGGCAGGTCAACCGCCATCTGCACCGGGCTATACAACACGACATAGAGCGCCAGCTGGTTGGCCAGCGTGGACGGCACGCGGTTGTCAGGCCGGTTGGCGCGATAATCGAAATGGACCACGCCGGGCGTGTAATCGAACGGGCCAGACAGCAGCCGCGTGAACGGCAGGATGGTGGTATGGTCGGGTGCATTGCCGCCATCGGGGCTGCCGCCGTTATACTCCTGCCCCCGCGCGCCTTCGCGGCTCATCAGATTGGGCCAGGTGCGGCGCAGGCCGGTATCCTTGACCGGTTCATGCGGGAAGATGGCGATATGATGCCGTGCCGCCGCGGCGACGACCGTTTGCAGGCTCTGCACCGCGTATTGGCTGTCGGGCCATTCGGTCTGGTCGAGCCGCGTGCCGACGTAGCCCAGCTTGATCGCCCGCACGCCATAGCGATCGTAGTAATCGAGCGCGGGCTCAAGCTGACTAAGATAGTCCTGCACCTGCGCGCCGGTTTCGTGATGGCCGATCAGGTCCACCCCCTTGGCGCGGGCATAGGCGGATACTTCGGCCATATCGAAGGCCGGTTGGGCGCGGTCGAACACGAAACGGGAATGGCCGTTCTTCCACCATTCCGGCACGTCCCAGCCCACGTTCCAGCCTTCGACCAGCACGCCGGCAATGCCATGCTGCGCCGCCCAATCGATATAGGATTTGGCCCGCGCGGTGGTGGCCCCGAGCTTTGGCCCCGGCTCCCAGGTCAGCAGCCCGGTGTGCATGGCCCAGAAGATGCCGATGTATTTTTCGGGCTTCACCCAGGATACGTCACCCAGGCGGTTGGGCTCGTTGAGATTGAGGACAATCGTCGAATCCGCCAGATGCGCTGCGTCGGGCGCCACCATCACCACCCGCCACGGGGTTACCGCTCCACCATGCGTCCGCGCCCGATCGCCATTGGACCAAGGCGACAGATCGGCTTTGAGGGTACGGCTGTTTTCATCGGGCATCCGCAGGTTCATCGACGGGAAATCGACCAACGCCGCCTCGTGCACTGCCAGCGCAACGCCATCGCCTTCGAGGGTCAGCGGCGTCTGCGCGGTCTGGATCGCGGACAGCGCCGAGCGGCTGTATTCGTACTCGCTGTATTTCTCGCGATAGGCCGGGATCGACCAGGCGCGGTAATTCTGCGCGAAGTGGAACTCGGTCTCCTCGTCGCTGATCACCAGCGGCTGCTGCGCCGAGCCGGGCAGGGTATAGCGGAAACCGAAGCCATCATCGAACACGCGGATCTCGACGCCCAGCTTGCGGCCGTCTGGCGCGGCAAGCGTGGCAACCAGGCCGCGATAGTGCTCACGCATCTGCCGGCGTTCGCCCCATGGCTGGGTCCAGGGCCGGTCAAGTTCGGTCGCCCGGCTCGCCACCAGCGCGAGGTCATGATCGATCGGCGCGGCATCCTTGAACCGGAAGCCGAGCCGCGAACGATCGAGGATCGCCTTGCCGTTATACCGCGCACGGTACACCGCCTCGCCCTGGTCGACCGCCAGGTCAACCACAATCCGGCCATCGGGCGAGGTGACCGTCTGCCACTCCTGCCCTAGGGCAGGAGTGGCCACGACCAGCGCCGCGATCGCGACGATCATGCCAAGCCGCTGTTCCATCAGAAGTTATACGTCAGGCTGGCGCGAACGCGGCGGCCAAAGATCGGGCGACCCTGGAACGCGGTTTCCTGCACCCCGACAATCGAGCCGGCACGCGGATTGCCCTCGGTCAAGCCAACGGTGTTGAACAGGTTGGTCGCCACCACCTGGGCCTGAAGCGCGTCGGTGATCTTCCAGTTCGCACCCAGCCGCACCTCGGTATAGTGCGGCAGGACGATGGTGTTGGCCACGTCGACATAACGCTTGCCGGTATAGGCCGCCTCGCCAAAGATGTTCACCCGGTCGCGCAACAGATGCAGCGTCGGCCGGATCGAAAACTGCACCTCTGGCTGGCGCACGATCTGGTTGCCGCTGAAATCGAACGGGCCGTTCGCGTCCTGTCCGGCAAAGCTGGTATAGGTGATCTTCTGGTAATTGCCGCTGGCTGCCAGTTCGAAGAAATTGGCCGGACGCAGCGAAAGTTCGACCTCGATACCGCGCGATTCCGCCGCCGCCTTCTGGTTGATGGTCTGCGCCTGCCCGTTTGGCCCAGCAACGGTCGTCTGGAAGGCGACGTTGGGAAACCGGTTGTAGAACAGCGTGACAAAGGCCGAGAAAGGCCGCGTCGCATATTTCACGCCGCCTTCGACCAGGTCGATGCGATTTTCCACCGGTACACCGCCAAACCACTGAACGAACTCCGGCGTCACCCGGAAGCTGCGGCTATAGCGGGCAAAGGCCGCAACGCGCTTGCTGAACTCATAATTGGCGCCGGCAGAAAAGGCCCATTGCCCGGTCTTGAACCGATATTGCGTATTGGCCCCGGTGAAGACCAGCACGTTGTCATCGGCAATGGTCGAGGGATCGCCCAGATTGGCGCTGGTGGTCTGCGCGATCGTGCCTTCCTTGGCGACATGGTGATACCGCGCACCCAGATCGATGCGCAGCTTATCGGTAACCTGCCAGGCATCGGTCAGGTACAGCGCATTGACCGTCACATCATCATGGAAACGCTGCAAATTGCTGTGCAGATTGAGCAGCCCGTCCTTGGTCAGCGCCACGGTTTGCTGCCCCGCGGCGTTCAGCCCGACCACGTCGAAATAGCGCGGACGGTTGACGCCTTCGACCAGGATATCGTTCCAGTTCCAGTTTTGCGTCTGGTTGAAATGGCTGAAGTAATAGCCAGCGGTCAGGGTATGCTGGCCCATGCCGGTGTCGAGCTTTTTGGTGATAGTCAGATCGTTGATCACGTTCTTGACGTTCACCACGGTGTTGAAAATGCTCTCGGTCAGGGCAAGCTGATTGCCCAGCGCCGATGCCGCCACCGTCTGGCCATTGCTGGCATCGCGATAGACGGCCGATACGGTGTCGGGCCGCGCGGCCTGCAAGCGGGTCAGCGCGTTCGCCAGAAAACCCTGGCTGGTGGCGACGCCGGAACTGAACAGTCCGTTGAAATCAACCGTGCCAGACGTGTAGCGCGCGCGGTCGTTGATCTCCCAGCCATCGCCCAGCGGCTTGTTGAAGATGGCGGTAAAGGTGTCGGTATTGGTGTGGATGCCTTGGGTGAGATCGACATTCTTGTCGAACACGCCATTGCCATCGGGCACGGTCAGCCGGCCAAAGGCATTGTTGACCAGCGTTCCCGTGCCGGCATCAAGGCCCGGCAGGCCCTGGCTGGGGCTGGCCAGCGGAATGGCGGTATAGAAGATGTTCTTGTCGTTGAGCTTGCGATAGCTGACGAACAGCGAGCCGCTATCGACAAAGTCATACTGCAGACCAACGCGGAACTGGCCACCCTTGTTGCCGGTAAAGCCCGGGTCCCTGAGGCCATTGTCCTCACGATAGAAGCCGCCGATCGCAAACGACAGGCGATCGGTCAGCGGGCCCGAGACATTGGCATCGAGACGATAATGATCCCAATCGCCGATCTCGCTCTTGACCATGCCCTGGAATGTGCGGGTCGGCCGCTTGGTCAATACGTTGACCACGCCGCCCGGCGCATTCGACGCGGTGATCGAGGCCGAGCCGCCGCGCACGATCTGGAGCGAGTCGATCGTGGCATCGACGCGGAAGAACTCGTCGGCGTTGGTAAAGGCCCCTGCCCCTTCCTCCCACACCGGCAGGCCATCTTCGAGCAGCGGCAGATAGCGATAGTTGTCGGCCGGCAGACCGCGCGAATAGACGTTGTTGCCAACTTCCCCGCCCGAGCTTTCGACATAGATACCCGGCGTCGAGGCGATGAGATCGGCAATCCCGAGCGGCGCCTTCTGCGCGATCGCCTGCGGATCGATGGTGGTGATGGCGTACGATGTTTCGAACTTGCGGGTGCCCGTGCGCGTACCGGTCACGATGATCTCGTTGAGACCAAGGTCGCTGCCCTGTGCCGCGCCGGCGGCGGGCGCGTCGGCGGCAGACTGGGTAGCCGAAGACTGAGTTGCTAAAGACGGGGCGGATTGCGCCAGCGCGGGGGTCATCGGCCCCATCCACGCAACCGAAGCCATCAATGCCAAACGACATGCACGCATGATAATCCCCTCCTAGACGCCTCTGCTGGGCGGCACACCTGATGCGAGGGAAAGTGACCCGACTTGCAAACTTATGCAAATATTTTCTGCAAACGATTGCAATTTACATGACGAGGCACATACTATCTGATTTTATGATAACTTTTACAGCGCCTTATGTATGAACATCATCATTATTTTGCACAAACGACAGATGCTCAGCGCCCGCAGGATTCCCGAATCATCAAGTTCGTCGGCAACCGCTCCGACTTGGCGCGATGGCCGTCGATGATGCGCAGCAGTTTGGCCACCAGCAGATTGCCCGCCTTGATCACATCCTGCCGGATGGTGGTGAGCCCCGGCGTCGACAGCGCGGCTGCGTCGATATCGTCATAGCCGATCACCGCAACATCATCGGGCACGCGCATGCCCCGCTGCCGCAGCGTCTGGATCGCGCCAAGCGCCACCAGGTCAGACGCGGCAACGATCGCATCGAATGTGATGCCCCGCTCCAGCAGATTGTCGACCGCCTCTGCCCCTTCAAACCGCCCGGCCGTGGGCGTCTGCACCATGTCGGGATCAAACGGCACATCATGCGCCGCCAGTGCCGCGCGATAACCGTCGAGCCGGATCGCGATCTGCGAAAACGGCGTGCGGGCGGCGGGGATGGGCGGCATTGCACCGATAAAGGCGATGCGCCGCCGCCCTTTGCGCAACAGATGCGCCGTGGCCTGGAAACCGCCTTCGTGATTGTCGCTGCCGATCGAGCAATAGCTTTGCCCCGCCACTTCCACCCCCCAAGCCACCAGCGGCTTGCCCATGGCGGCATAGCGGTTGAGCGTATCGTGAAACTGCGACTGGCCCAGGAAGATCGTCCCGGCATAGGCGCTCTGGTCCAAAAACTGCGCCAGCGTGGCATCGTCATAGGGTGTTTGCCACACGATCGAGACATCGCGCCGCCGCTCGCGCAGCGCAGTGCCAACCCCGCCGATCAGCGCCAGTTCGAACGGGTTGGCCAACTGGCTGCCGTGCGCGGTTGCCACCGGCACGACCAGGCAGATCTGCTCCGACAGCGATGTTTGATGCCGGCGCACCCGCTGCGGCACGTGAACATAGCCCAGCCGGTCAGCGGTGCTCAGCACACGCTCGCGCGTCTCCTCGCTGATCGCGCTGTGCCCGGTCAGCACGCGCGATACGGTAGCCACCGATACACCTGCTTCTGCGGCAACACCGCCCAGCGTTGGCCCGCCGCGCTTTACCCGCGCCATGATCTGCCCAGCATTTGCATTAGCTTGCACTACGCTGCGGGAACGCGCTCGTCCATGCCTGACAGACACAGGCTCAGCAGCGCGCCGGCAGCCATCAGCCCTCCGGCCAGGGGCAGCACCGGCCAGGCCATTCCGCCGAGCAGATGCGCGATGACCCAGCCCATGCTCACCCCGGCAAACAGCTGCGGCACCACGATGAAGATGTTCATCACCCCGATGAACATGCCCGCCGTCGCACTCGATACCGCCCGCCCAGCCAGCACGAACGGCGCGCTGAGGATCGAGGCATAGGCGATGCCGATCAACACCGCGCAACCGATCAGCCCGGCAGGATGGGTGAGCAACGCCAAACCACTCAGCCCCGCTGCCCCCAGCGCCAGCGCCGCGGCATGCACACGGGTGACGCCAAAGCGGCGGAACAGCCTGGGCAGCAGGAAGGCAAACACCCCGGCAACGCCGTTGTAGGTGCCGAACAGCACGCCCACGAAGTCTGCCCCTTTGCCATAGGCCGCGTCGAATGGCGACGTGGCACCATAAAGCTGCGCGGCGACTACCGGCGTGGCATAGACCCACAACAGATAGAGCCCGAACCAGCTGAAAAACTGGATCACCGCCACGGGCCGCAGCGCATGCCACAGCGCGGCGACTTCCGCTTTGCGGCCCATCGTGGCCGCCGCTTTGTCATCCCCCGCGCCACTGCCCGGGGGTTCCTGCACCCGCGCCACAGTCCAGCCCACCGACAGCGCCACGGCGATGGCAGCGGCAACGAATGCAACGCGGATCGAGGGTGCAGTCTGGCCCGGCAGCGCAACATTGGACCAGCCGCCCCAAGCCAGCAGGATCGGTGCGCAGGCGCCCGCCAGCGCGCCCAGCCCGATGAAGACAGTCTGCATCGCATAGCCGCGCGCGTGTTCGTCGGGCGGCAATGTGTCGGCCACCAGCGCGCGATAGGGCGCATGCAGCGCGTTCATCGCCGCTTCGAGCATCCACACCGCCGCCACCGCCACCACCAGCGATGCCGCCAGCGGCAAGGCGGCCAGTGCCGCGATCACCACCAGCGCCGACAGCAGGATGTAGGGCCGCCGCCGCCCGAACCGCGTGGGCGCCCGATCGCTCAGCGCGCCAACCACCGGCTGCACCAGCAACCCGGTCACTGGCCCGGCCAACCACAGGATGGCCAGTTGATCGACCGACGCGCCCAGGCCCTGGAAAACCCGGCTCAGGCTGGCGCTCTGGATACCGAACGCGATCTGCAGCCCGAAATACCCGACGCTGAGATCGATTGTCCGCACACGCACGATCGGCCTACACTCCGCGATCCGTGGCACGATCGCCATCGATATGCCATTGGGCCGATCATAGTGGACCCAGGCCTTGAAGCTACCGCTATTCGGTGGAAAGCCGAGCAACCGTTCAATCCAAGCCCAGGCTGGCGCTGTCCATCAGGCTGGCGGCGAGTTCGGCACGGGCAGCGGCGTGGCGGTATTGGGCGTCGATCTGGCGCAGTTGTGCGTCGGCGGCGGCTTCCTCGCGCAGGTTCACCGGCAGGAAATCGCTCGCGCCCAGGGCAAAGCGGCGGCGTTCGGCTTCGGCCATGCGGCGGGCCAGGCCTGCCTCGTCACCGGCCAGCGTGGCCAGGCGCTCCGCCCCGCTCACCTGCACGCGCAGGCTGGTGAGATCGGCGGTGATCTGCTGCTCGGCCAGGCGCAAGCGATGCGTGAGGGCATCGGCATCGGCCTCTGCCTCGGCCAGGCGGCCGCGCGCCGCGCGCTGTTCCAGCGGCATCGACAGGCGCACCCCGAACATCACCTCGCCCGGCACGCGCGTGGGGCTGCCGCTGCCGAAATCCTTGGCCGCTTCCACCCGCAGATCGAGCCGGGGGAGCAGGTCGTTACCGGCCAGGTCACCGCGCAACCGCGCCTGCTCGGCCCGGTTCAGCAGGATCTGCAGGTCGGGCCGTCCCGCCAGAACCGTGGCGGTATCCGCCAGGCGTGGCGCCACGCCTTCGGGAAAGGCCGCCGGCAGGTCTTCAGGCTGGGCCACCATCGGCTGGCCCAGATCATCGCGCCAGAACAGTGAAAGCGCCTGTGCCGCCACGGCCAGATCCTGTTCGGCGCGCACCAGCAGCGCTTCGCGGCGCACGATGTTCTGGCGGTTTTCCACTGCCAGCACCGCCGGGCGCGCGCCCAGCGTCACCTGCCACTCGATCGAGGCCTGGCGTTCGCGCGCCAGGGCCAGCAGATCGCGATACGTGCGCATACGCAGGCCCGACGCCACCCATTGCTGATAGGCATCGGCCGCGCGGCGCTGCACGCCGATCATCACCATCGCCTGGTCCAGCCCGGCGATCTCAGCATCGGCCTGCGCCTGCGCCAGCTTGGTGCGGCGTTCATCCACCAGCCGATCGCGCAGCAGGGAAAACACGGCGCCGGCGCGCACTTCGCCTAGAGCATTGGTCACGTTCTTGCCGTCATAGACGGCAAAGCGCCCGCTCGACACGCGATAGCCGCCATAGACCTGGCCACCATTGGTAGCGAACGGCCGGGTCAGCTTCGCCTCGGCCAGGGCATTGTCGTAATAGCCCAGCGGGCGCGCCTGCACTTCGGCATCGAAGACCATGTCGAACAGGCCTTGCGCAGCCAGCGTGCGCGCATCGGCCGCGCGCTGGCGGGCCATGGCTTCCAGCACCAGCGGCTGATGCCGGGCCGAGGCGCGCAGCACGGTATCGAGGGTCAATTCGCCGGCCCAGGCCGCCTGGCTGCACAGCAGAGCGGCAACAGCGAGCAGTGTGCGGATCACTTTTCTTCCTCCCCGCCGTCCTTGGTGCTATCCTTGGCGGGCTTGGCCTTCTTGGCCGCGTCCTTGTCGGCCAGGCCTTTGCCGGCGCCCTTGCGCGGGCCGGTTTCCACCGGGCGCTGGAATTCCAGCGGGAAATCGTTGAGCTGGCGCCACAGTTCATAACCGACCGAGACGGTTTCCATCTGGATCCAGCCGCGCACGCGCGAACCCAGGCGGGTGAACTGGTTGCCGGGCCAGGCCGGCTTGCCCGGCATCGGTTCCACCAGCACGCGGAACAGGCCGCTGGCCTGGGCCGAAGGATCGATGCTGCGCACGCGCCCATCGAACATGCCCTGCGCCACCGAAGGCCAGCCGCTGAACTGGATCGCCGGCCAGCCTTCGAAATGCAGCCGCACCGGCTGGCCGCGCCGCACCAGCGCCACGTCGCGGCCATCGACCAT
Source organism: Novosphingobium capsulatum NBRC 12533 (assembly GCF_001598375.1). GTDB lineage: Bacteria > Pseudomonadota > Alphaproteobacteria > Sphingomonadales > Sphingomonadaceae > Novosphingobium > Novosphingobium capsulatum. The sequence continues at coordinate 4,847 of NZ_BCYV01000017.1, read as the reverse complement.
CAGTTCCACCACGCGCACCGCGCTTTCCGGCGCCACCGTGGCCAGCCAATCACCCGCGCTTACCAGCGTGGCACCGGCCGCCGTATTGAGCGACTGGATGCGCCCATCGCGCGGCGCGCGCACCAGCTGGGCCGATTGGCGCGTGCGGGCAATGTCGACGCGGCTGAGCTTGGCGCGCGCCTCGGCCAGCTTGGCGCCATGTTCGGCAACCTTGATCTGCGCGTTTTCAAAATCGCGCCGCGCGGCCAGGCCATCGGCCAGCAACTGGGCAGAGCGGCCGACATCGATGCGCGCCACGGCCATGGCCTGTTCGCTGGCGGTGATCTGCGCCAGCACTTGGGCGCGCTCGGCCGCCAGGCGTTCGAGCAGGCCGGGATCGTTGTCCACCACCCGCGCGATCGGGTCACCCGCCTTTACGCTTTGCCCGTCGGTCACATACCAGCGCTCGACCCGGCCGGGCACCAGCGCGGTCACCTGCTGCACCCGGTCTGCCGGATCGAGCGCGACGATCTGCCCCGTGCCGGGCGCCGTCTGCACCCAGGGCACGAACAGCAGGCCCAGCACCACCAGCGGAATGGCAATGCCGATCATCCAGGCCACCGCCACAGCCGTGCGCGGGGGTCGCAGGCTGGCCAGCGTGGAAAAGCGCGTCATGTCTTGGGCATGGCTGGCCATGGCTCAATCCTCCTTGCCGGCAGTGGGCGGGGCGACGGGTTCAACAGCGGGGCGATCAGCGCTGCGCTGCTGCGCGGTTTCGCCCAGGCGCAGCCAGGCATCGTGGGCCGGTCCGCCCGGCCGGTCGGTAAAGTGCAGCACGGTTGTGCCTTGCGGGCGCAAGGCGTTCAGCACACGCGACAGGCGCGCCGGATCGAGCATGTCGTAGAGCGGAGAGAGCATCAGCACGCGCGGGCTGGCGAGGATTGCGCCGGCCAGCTTGAGCAGCATGGTTTCCCCTACCGCCAGCGGCCAGCCCGAACTCGACAGCATGGTATCGAGGCCCTGGGGCAAGGCGCTGACACGCTCTTCCAGCCCGACCAGCGCCAGGGCGTCGAGCATCGCCCCGCCCTGCCACTGCGTATCGGCACGCCCTGATCCTGATAGCCGCAGGTAATCGCGCACGGTCATTTCCACGATCGTCGGCCGATCGAGCACGATCACATCGGCGCGCAGGCGCACCATGTCGAAACTGCCAAGGTCTGCGCCGCCGACGCGCACCAGCCCGCGCTCGGGTGTGGCCAGCCGCTTGAGCAGGGTGGCGACACTGCGCTCCACGCCGGGCGCGGCCAGCACGCCGACGTGCTCGCCGCTGTCGATCGCAAAGTCGAGGCGATGATTGCCCAGGACCACGCCCTGGAAGCGGATCGCGCCGTGGGCGGGGCCGATGGCATCGGCCGCCGGCGGCGCTTCCTGCGGCACGTCCCAGAACAGGGCGAGTTCTTCCAGGCCCGCGGCCAGATCGTAGAACACCTCGAGATAGCCGCCGAGCTGGGCAATGCCATAGAACACGCCCGACAGGATCAGCTCGGCCGCGACCAGCTGCCCCACCGACAGTTCGCCCTGCAGGATCAGCCAGCCACCCATGGCGAGCAGACCCGCGCTGGCCAGCGCATAGAGCAGCAGGAGGCACAGCGTCTGGCTGAACGTGTGGCGGAAATGGCGGCGGTGCGCGGCCACATAAGTGGCGGTCATCGCCTCGCTGCGGTCGATCGCAAAGCTGATGTGGCGGCCGGATTTATAGAACCCGTTGGAGGCACCCAGGCTTTCCAGCCAATGCGCCGCGGCGTGCTTGGCGTGGCTCTTGGCCACGGCGCTATCGAGCGAGGGCAGCAACCAGGCGCGCCAGATCACCAGCACGACCAGGACCAGCACCACGTTGAACGCCAGGAAGAACGGGTGATAGAAACTCGTCACCACCAGCCCGACCAGGCTTTGCAGCACGATGGCGAACCCGCCGATGACCAGGCTGGTCAACGCCTTTTGCACCGTGCCCATGTCGAAGAAGCGGTTGAACAGATCGCCGTGCCGCGCGTCGACGAAGAACGGGTTCTGCGCGTGGATCGCCCGCGTGGTGATCTCGGCCATCAGCCGGGCAAAGAAGCGCTGCTCGAACCGCGCCATCACTGCCACGCGCAACGCCATCAGCGCGCCGGCCAGCAGCAGCAGGGCAAAGAGCACGAGGGCGAGCGTGAACAGCGGCGCGGGCAGTGCGATGTTGGCCACCGCATTGATCAGCAGCTGCACCGAGATCGGCGTGGCCAGCGACAAGAGTGAGATCGCCGCGCCGAACACCAGCGCCAGGCGGATAAAAGCCTTGTCGGGCGCCATGACCAGGCTGGCCCAGCGGCGCAGATCGCGCATGGTGGGACGGTGGCTATGGTGGGCGCCGTGATGGTGTGGCGAATGGGCGGCGGTATGGTCGCGGGCGTCCATGAACGGGCGGCTTTCCTTGGCGGGCTAAAGGTGTGCCCATCAAGATGACGATCGCCGCGTGATCCGCCAATACGGTGGTCACCTATCGATCCGATAGGTTTTTCCTATCGCTGGGCAATGCTCCGCAATGTCTCGGCGAGGAGCATGAGGTCGCCCGACCGACCCGCGCCGATGCGCCAGATCAGCCCGATTTCGCGATAGGGCCGCCCGCCGGCAAAAGGGCGCACCACCACGTCACCGCCCTCGGCAATTTCCTGGCGCACATAGAGTTCGGGCAAAAGGGCCAGCCCCATGCCCATTCCGGCCATCTGCCGCACCGCATCGAGGCTGGTGCCCTCGTAATCGCGCAAGACCTGCGCGCCGCAGCGTTCGGCCAGGGCTGCCACCTGTTGGCTCAGCCGGTATTCGGGCTGCATGGTCAAGAGACCGCGCCCGGCGAGATGCTCGGGCCGCACCACGCGCACCGCCGCCATGGGATCGTCGGCCGCCATCGCCAGAAACATCGGTTCACGAAACAGCCGCTCGATATGAAAGCGCGCGTCGGTGACGGGCAGTTGCACCAGCACGGTATCATGGCGCCCATCGCCCAGATGGTCGAGCAGGGCATCGGGCAATCCTTCGCGCACGTGCACCTTGAGATCGGGATGCGTGGCGTGCAGCCGCGCCACCAGTTGCGGCAGGATATAGGGCCCGAGCGTGGGCGAGACGCCCAGGCGCAGCGTGCCGGCCAGTTCGCCCTGGCGATGGCGCCGGGCGAGATCGGCAAAGCCTTCGGCCTCGGTCAGCACGCGCCGCGCCGCCGCCACCGCCTCACGGCCCAGCGGCGTCAGCACCATGCGCCCGCCCCGTTCGGCTACGGCGCCGCCCAGCAAGCCTTCCAGCAGGTGGATCTGTTGCGAGAACGACGGCTGCGACACACCCATCGCCGCCGCGCCCCGGGTGAAATTGCCGCAATCGGCCAAGGCGACCAGGCAGCGCAACTGCCGCAGGCTGGGCCAGGCCAGGCTTTCGGTCATGGCTCAAGCGCTCCCTTCCATCGCCTTGCGCACTCTAGCTGACTTTGCTGCCGGAACCCAAGCCCCGCAAACACTGTCTATAAATATGATAATTGCGCGAAATGCAACTGCAACGCCGTTATTCGCATTTGTCAGCCCCGGCGATCTGGCCCATCTAGAGCGGGCCTTTCAGGCATCCTCTCCCAAACTTTCCAAGGCCGGTCGCAAGATCGGCCTTTTTTTTGCCCGCTTCACCGCCATGATGATCGTTAACAGCGGCGAAGCGATGGGCAGATCACCGCGTCGTGCAGCTTGGGCAGGACAGCGGGAAGTCCGCCCTGCTTTCCCCATGCGTCACTTGCACAGAACGCATCGGCTTGTTCCGGGGCTTATTCCGGCACGATCGGTCGACGTTCCAACCGGGCCACGGCGTGGCGCACCACCTTTTGCAGCGCCGGTGCAGAAAAGAACCCGCCCGGAATCAGGCAGCGTTCGATCAGCACGCGGCGAAACGCGGCGAACGTGGTGGCATCGGGCGGCACCGGATTGGTCCAGAACGCATCGAGCCCGTCCTGATAGGTGATATCGGGCATGTCATAGACCGCGTGGCCCAGCGCCACGACGGGGATGCCCTCGGCCAGGGCCAGGGTGCCGCTCGTGCTGTTGATCGTCACCACGCCCAGCGCCCTGCGGGTCACCGGCACGATATCGCCCATGCTCAGGTAATCGACCCGGTCAGCCACGCCGAACAGGCGCGCCAGATCGGCGGTTTCCTGCTGCCAATCGCGCACCCCGTTGTCGAGCGGATGCTCCTTGACCACCAGCCGCACATCGGCCGGGGCGTTGGCGGCAAAGGATTCGAGGATCAGCCGCAGCGCGTCAGCAATCCCGGCAAACGGTGAATGCAGGCGGATCTGCGCATCGGAATCGAGTTGCAGCGGAAACAGGAAATAGCGCTCTCCCGCTGTTTCCAGGCGGTGCAGCAGGGCATCGGCCTCGCGCTGGCGCAGCTTGCGGCGCGATAGCTTGCGCCACCAGCCCATCGCCTCGACCAGCGGATGCCACGGGCGATGATTGGTCCAGTGCGGATAGTGCCACCGCGTGAACACGTCGGCGCAGTTGTAGAGCAGCCCCTCGGCCGCACGGCGGCGGAACGAGGATGGCACCTGGGCATGGGGCGGCACCGGCGGCAGCGTCGCAGCGGTGGCGCGATACCACGCCGGGTCGCTCGGCAGCCGGGAATTGCCGTTCACCCCGCCCAGTTCCAGCGTGACCCAATCGGGCCTGACATAGCCTTCCTCGAACACGTGGACCGGCACGCCGCGCTCCTTGCAGATGCCGGTGGCGGGGCGGTGATGATCGCGGCAATCGCCGAACAGCACCACGTCGGTCACGCCCTTGTCAGCCAGGAACTGCGCAAAG